>NZ_JAJUWU010000021.1 GCF_021390325.1 Jiella avicenniae
TTCAACGCCGTCACCGAAAGATCGGGATCCAAGAAGGTCGCGATCATCGCCGTCGCCAGAAAGCTTCTCACCGTCCTCAATGCCATGCAGAGGGACAAAAAGGCCTTTGCATGAACACAGTTGCCATTCCAAATCGTCGCCAGCACGTAAGCGCCCGTAGCTGCCGCGTTGTCTTATCCGAACCGAAGAGGCAGACTCAGCGCGGAGGAATGGGTCCCGGGTCAAGCCCGGGATGACGAGGCGTCGATGGGAGCGCCCCTTCCGGCTCGCGCTCCGTCCGCCACGCCTGCAAACTGAAAATACGCTCCGATCCGCCCCATTGCGCCCCACCAGAAAGCGTTCGATCCCATGGCAAACTCCCGCGGCAAGATCATCGTCGTCGGCGCCGGCATTGCCGGCCTTTCAACCGCCTGGGCGCTGACGCGCCGCGGCTTTCAGGTGGAGGTGTTCGAGCAGGGGCCGATCCCCAACCCGCGCGCCTCCTCCTATGACGAGCATCGGATCACCCGCCACGCCTACGGGACGCTGGAGGGGTACGCCTATCTGATGCCCCGCGCCTTCCGGCTCTACGAGCAGCTTTTCCAGGACATCGGCGCGCGGCACTTTTCGCCGGGCAGCGTCTTCTATTTCCTGCGCGACGACGTCGACTGGTACGAGCCGGTCTCGCGCTCGCTGACGGCGCTCGGCAAGGGCTACCGGGACATTCCGCTGGCCGAGGTGCCTGACCGCTTCCCGATGATCGAGACGACGAGCCTCGCGCGCTGCGTCGAGACCGACGAGGGCGGCATGCTCTTTCCGATCCGCATCCTCACCGACCTCACGGTGTGGCTCGGCAATCAGGGCGTGACGTTTCATTCCGAGGCGCGGGTGAGCGAGGTCGACCCCGAAGCGGGCACGCTCGTCGCCAATGGCGAGACCCACCGCGCCGACCGGATCGTGATCGCCGCCGGCGCTTGGGTGAACAAGCTGACGCCGCAGGTGGCGGACGCCGTCGTGCCGTCGCGGCAGGCGGTGATGTATCTCAGCCCGCCGGCGGAATACGTCGAGGCGTGGAAGTCCGCACCGGTGCTGATCGATCTCGGCACCGAGAGCGGCACCTACACCCTGCCGCCGAGGATGGGGACACGGCTGAAGGTCGGCGACCACGTCTTCACCCGCTCCGGCGACGCCGATGGCGACCGCATCGCAACCGACGCCGACGTCGCCCGGCTGAACAGGGCCGCCCGGCTCGCCTATCGCGACTTCGAGCGCTACCGGGTTCTGGAGCGGAAGATCTGCTTCTACACCGTCACCCGCGATGCCAGCGAGGAGTTCCAGGTGAAGCCCTGGGGGGCGAAGAGCTGGGTGGTCAGCGCCTGTTCCGGCCACGGCTTCAAGCTCGGCCCGCTGATCGGCGACGGAGTTGCCGCGGCGATCGCCGGCGAGGTCTCGGACGCGGACACGGTGCGAATGGCGGCCGGCCGGATGAGCCTGGAAGAGGCACGGGCACTGGGCTGAGTGGGCGGCGCGTTTTCACGAAACGCGGGGAACTCTAGCGCTCGTTTGATCCTGACGGTCAATCGCCTGTGCCTGGCATGGTTCGCGTATAAAATCACGACTGTTGACAATTGTCATTTGCCGGCCACCGGACGCGACAACTCTCATCACGGCTTGGTGAAGTCAGGCATTGTCAACGCAACTGATTTGCCCGAATCCTGTGCGCATGACCTCAGCGCCTCGAATCTCAGCAAAACCCCTCCGCCGCCGTGCCGTCGAATGGCCAACCCTGCTCCTTTCGATCGCCATCTATGGCGGCTGGGGCGCGCTGACCTTCTTCCACCACCTGATCCCGCTGGTGCTGCTGGTGCCCGCGGCGGCCTGGACGATCGCCTGGCACGGCTCGCTGCAGCACGAGATCATCCACGGCCATCCGACCCGGTGGCGAGGCTTCAACCGGGCGCTCGGCTTCGTGCCGCTGGCGCTGTGGATCCCGTTCGCGCGCTATCGGACGATGCATCTTTGCCACCACCGCGACGAACGCCTGACCGATCCGCTCGACGACCCGGAATCCTATTACTGGACGGAAGCGGACTGGGCGCGGCTGAGCCCGCTCGGTCGCGGTCTCGTCGAGGCGCAGACCTGCCTCGCCGGCCGGCTGGTCATCGGCCCGGCCTGGTCGATCAGCCGCTTCCTGTGGACGGAGGCCAGGGCGATCGCGGCAGGCGACAGGCTGCTCGCCGGCATCTGGGCGCGGCATCTCCTCGGCTGCGCCGTGGTGCTGACCTGGCTGTGGAGCGTCTGCGGCCTGAGCCCGCTCGCCTATCTGGCGATCTTCGTCTATCCCGGCACGGCGCTGCTCCTGATCCGCTCCTTCGCCGAGCACAAGGCGGAGGGCAGCGTCGAGAAGCGGACCGCCATCGTCGAAGGTTCGCCGGTGCTGGGCCTGCTCTTCCTCAACAACAATCTCCACGCCGCGCACCATGCCCATCCGACCTTGCCCTGGTACAGGCTGCCGGCCTGGTATCGCGACAACCGCGCGGCGCTGCTCGGCGCCAATGGCGGCCTGCTCTATGACGGCTACAAGGACGTCTTCCGCCGTTTCTTCGTCGCGCCCCACGATCGGCCGGCCCATCCCCTCGGTCGGGCGCCGGACGGGGCGGGCAGCGGCGAGGCGGCGGCCTGACCTCACGACGTCTCGGGGCGCGGAATCGGCTCGGTGATCGCCGGCCGGTCCAGGGGGTGGACGATCCGGCGGCCCGCAACGAGGTTTCCTTCATGACCCGCATCGCCAGCCTCGGGATGTACGACATGCCGTGGCTGCATGCTGCCAACGACGCCGTGTGGGCGGGCCTTGCCGCGCGGCTGCGGGACGCGGGAATGGCGGATGTGCCGGAGACCCTCGATCGGACGCAGCCATTGGCGGAGATCTGGCACGATCCCGCGCTGCTGTTCGCGCAGACCTGTGGCTATCCGCTGGTGACGGCGCTGAAGGACGTCGTCACGCCGATTGCGGCGCCGGTCTATTCCGTACCGGGCTGCGCGGGTGCCAGCCATTGCAGCGTCATCGTGGTCGCGACGGGCTCTTCATTCGAGACGTTGGCCGATCTGCGCGGCCGGCGCGCGGCGATCAACGGGCGGGACTCCAATTCCGGCATGAACCTGTTTCGCCACGCCGTCGTGCCTCTGGCCAGGGGCGGGCGGTTCTTCGGAGAGGTCGTGATCACCGGGGGTCATCTCGCCAGCCTCGACCACGTCGCGACGGGCAAGGCGGAGGTCGCCGCAATCGACTGCGTGACGTTCGGGCTGGTTCGGCGGCATCGGCCGGAATTGGTCGAAGGTGTCCGGGTGATCGGCGAGACGGCGAAAAGTCCGGCGTTGCCGTTCGTGACGCGCGGGAGCGCTTCGAGGGACGAGATAGGCATGCTCTTCTCAGTGCTGAGGGAGACGATCGCCGATCCGGATCTGGCCAGCGCGGTGGAGGCGCTGGGGCTGTCGGGGGTCGCGTCCGTGAGCGTGGGCGATTATGCGGTGGTGCTGGGTTCCGAGCGGGAGGCGGTTGCGGCGGGCTATCCGATTTTACGGTGAGGTCGCGGCCGGCAAGCGACCCCGCTGGTGTCCCGCAATACCAACGACGCCGCGTCGAACAGGCGAGGAGTGCTCAAGCTCCCGCCTCGCCGACCGCCACCCCCTCCATCTTCCTGCCGCGCCCGAGCTTTTCCCGCGGCAGGTGGCAGCGGATGGCGTGACCCTCGTCGTCGAGAACGAAGGGCGGCTCCTCGGTCTCGCAGATCTTAGCGAATTTGCGCGGGCAGCGGGTGTTGAAGACGCAGCCGGAGGGCGGATCGATCGGGCTGGGGATCTGGCCTTCGAGGCGGATGCGCGCGCCGCGCTCGCCGGTGACGGTCGGCGCCGCCGAAAGGAGCGCCTCGGTATAGGGGTGATGCGGGCCCTCGATCACCGAGCGGGCCGGGCCGATCTCCATCAGCCGGCCGAGATACATCACAGCGATCCGGTCCGACAGATGCCGCACGACGCCGAGATCGTGGGAGATCAGGATGTAGCTCACCTGCCGTTCGGCCTGAAGCTCGGACAGGAGGTTGAGGATCGCCGACTGCACCGAGACGTCGAGCGCCGAGGTCGGCTCGTCGCAGACGATGACGCGGGGATCGGCGGCGAAGGCCCTGGCGACGGCGACGCGCTGCTTCATGCCGCCGGAAAGCTGGCGAGGCTTGGCCGGCAGCTGGCGCGGGGTCAGGCGCACGGCTTCGAGGAGATGCCGCACCCGGCTATCGCGCTGCTTCCCGGCGATGCCTGCGAGCTTCTCGACCGCCCGGCCGATGAGATGCTTGACCGTGTGGGCGCGGTTGAGCGCCGAATCCGGGTTCTGGAAGACGATCTGGATCGCCTTCACCGCCTCGCGCGGGCGGGCATGGACGTCGGCCGGGATCGGCTTTCCGTCGAGGTCGATCCTGCCGCCTTCGTCGTGTTCGGCAAGCCCGAGGACGAGGTTGGCGAGCGTCGACTTGCCGGAGCCGCTCTCGCCGACGAGGCCGAGCGTCTCGCCCGGATCGAGCGTCAGCGAGACGTCCCGCAGCGCCTGGACCTTGCGGTTGCCGGGCAGGGTGTAGGTCTTCGACAGATGCTCGAGCTTCAGCACAGGCTCGACCTCGGGGCCGCGCTCCGGCGTGTTCACCGGCGGCGCCTCGCTCATGCGCGGGAGGTCGTCGACCCGGTCGTGGAAATGGCAGCGGCTGCCGCGGCCGTTTCCGACCTCGTAGAGCGGCGGCTCGTCGATGCGGCAGCGGTCCTGAACGAGCCCGCAGCGCGGCGCGAAGACGCAGCCGCTCGTGATCGAACCCGGCGGGGGCGGAAAGCCGGGAATGTTGTCGAGCGCCGCGCCGCCCTTGAAGCCGGCGCGCGGCAGGCAGCGCAGAAGGCCGGCGGTGTAGGGATGACGCGGGTCGGAAAACAGCTCTCGGGCCGGCCCTTCCTCGACGAGCTTGCCGGCATAGAGCACGCCCACCCGGTTGCACAGCGAGGCGACGGCCGCGAGGTTGTGGCTGATGAAGAGGACCGCGGCGCCGAACTCCTGGCGCAGCGTGTCGACGAGGTCGAGCACTTCCGCCTCGATCGTCGCGTCGAGCCCCGTCGTCGGCTCGTCGAGGATGAGGAGGGCGGGGTCCTTCGCCAGCGCCATGGCGATGACGACCCGCTGCTGCATGCCGCCCGACAGCTGATGCGGAAAGCTCGCCATGACGCGGGCGGGATCGGAGATGCGCACGCGGCCGAGCATCTCCTCGCCGCGCTTCCTGGCCTCGCTTCCCGACGATCCGAGGATTTCGAACACCTCGGCCATCTGACGGCCGACGGTGAGCGAGGGGTTCAGAGCCTTGCCGGGGTCCTGGAAGACCATGGCGACGTCCTTGGCGCGCATCCGCCGCAGTTCCGCGGCGCCGAGTTCGGCGACGTCCTTGCCGGCGACGCGGGCATAGCCGCCGCAGATGCGCCCGTTCGCCGGAAGGACGCGCTGCAGCGCCAGCGCCACCGTCGACTTGCCGGAGCCGCTTTCGCCGACGAGGCCGTAGGCTTCGCCGCGCGCGATGGTCAGGCTGACATTCGCAAGGACCGGAAGGTCGCGGCCGCGGACGGTGTAGGCGACGGAGAGGTCGTCGAGTTCGAGGGCCGGGCTCGCCTCTGCCGCGTCGGGGGAGATGGTCGATGTCCGGCTCATTCGGCGACGGCCCGCTGCAGGCCCTCGGCGACGAGATTCACGCCGACGACGAGCGAGGCCGTCGCGACGGTGGCGGGCACCACGGTCCACCAGAAGCCGCCGACGAGGACGCCGTAGTTCTCGGCGATGGCGAGGCCCCAGTCGGGCGAGGGCGGCTGCACGCCGAAGCCGAGGAAGGAGAGCGAGGCGATGGTGAAGATCGCATAGCCGAGCCGCACCGTCGCCTCGACGATGATCGGCGGCCAGATGTTCGGCAGGATCTCCACGAACATGACGTGGAGCGCGTTTTCGCCGCGCACCGCCGCGGCCGGCACGTAGTCGAGATGGCGCTCGGAAAGGACGGCAGCGCGGACCGTGCGGGCGACGAGCGGCGTGAAGACGAGGCCGACCACGACGACGACCGTCGGCGTCGACGGGCCGAGGGCGACGAGCACCATCAGGGCGACGATGATCAGCGGCAGCGACAGGAGCACCTCGATCAGCCGGCCGATGATCGCGTCGACCCAGCCGCCGAAATAGCCCATCACCAGGCCGACCGCCGTGCCGACGGTGGTGCCGAGGAGGGTGGCGAGCGGGGCGATGGTCAGGATGTCCCTTGCGCCGACGAGGACGCGGGAGAAGACGTCGCGGCCGATCTGGTCGGTGCCGAACCAGTGCTCGGCCGAGGGCGGCGCCAGCGTGTTGAGAAGGTCGTCGGCCAGGGGATCGTAGGGGACGAAATAGGGGGCGAAGGCGGCGCAGAAGGCCCAGAACAGGACGATCGCCGCGCCGACGAGAAAGGCCGGACTGCGCAAAAGGATCGCGAGCGTCGTGCGCTCCTTCCTCGCGGCTGGCGTCTTTGCGGCGTTCCCGTCGGCGGTGGTCGTCTCGGCGGCCGCGCTCATCGGCCGAGTTCCGCGCGCAGACGGGGATTGAGCATGACGGTGATGCAGTCGGCGATCAGCGTCGCGACGATGAAGAAGGCGCCGATCGCCAGGATGCCGGCCTGCAGCATGGCGAAATCCTTGGCTTTGGCGGCGCTGAGGACGAGATTGCCGATCCCCTGATAGCGGAACAGCGTCTCGACGACGACGAGGCCGCCGAGGGCGTAGCCGGTCTGGGCGGCGATGACGGTGATGGTCGGGACGAGGGCGTTGCGCAGGACGTGGCGCGTCAGCACCGTGCGCCATGGCAGGCCCTTGAGGACCGCGGTGCGGGTGTAGTCCGAGGAAAGCGCCTCGACCGTGCCGGCCCGCGCCATCCGGGCGATGTAGCCGAACAGCACGATGACCAGCGGCAAGGCAGGCAGGATCAGATGTTCGAGCTGGGTGAGCGGGCCGGCACCGGCCGGCCAGCTGGCCGAAAGGGGCAGCCATCTCAGGATCACCGCGAAGACGAGGATCAGCGCGATCGCCGAGACGAATTCGGGAATGACCGTCAAAGACAGGCTTGCGACCGAGATGATCCGGTCGATCGGCTTGCCGACGTTCAAGGCTGCGACGACCCCGGCGCCCACACCGAGCGGCACGACGATGACGAAGATCATGCCGACGAGCTTCAGGGATTTCAGCATCGCGTCGCCGACGAAGGGTGCGACCGGCGCCCGGTAGGCATAGGACTGCCCGAGGTCGCCCTGCAGCATGCCGCCGACCCAGGAGACGTAGATCTCCACCGGCGGCCGGTCGGCGCCGATCTCCCTGTTGAGCGCGGCGACGGCCCTCGCATCGGCGAGGGGGCCGAGGACGGCCCGGCCGGGATCGCCCGGCAGAACCTGCGCGCCGAGGAACACCACGACGCTGACCAGCCACAAAGTGAGCAGGCTGAGGCCCAGCCGGCGCAAAAGGAAGCGCCCGAACGGCGATCGCACGACCGTCAGCCGACGGTCGCGTCTTTGAGGAAGAGCTGGCCCATCGCGGTCGGCTGGACGCCGGCGACGTTCGGCGCCGTCGCCGTCAGCCAGTTGTAGAAATACGGGAAGATGATCGGCGTCTCGTCGAGCAGCAGGCGCTGGATCTTGCCGGCCGCGTCCTTCTGCGCGTCGAGATCGAGGGCGGCGACGTAATCCTCGACCAGCTTGTCGTATTCGGAATTCTGGAAGTTCGCCGCGTTCCAGGTGCCGTCGCTCTTCAGGGGCGCGGTCAGGAAGACGTTCGGAATGCCGCGATGGCCATAGTCGGTCATGCCGAATTCCGAATCCAGCCAGTCCGACTTGCCGGGGACGGCGCTGCCATAGTAGGCGCCGGGATCCTCGATCTTCAGAGTGACGTTGATGCCGATCTCGGCAGCGGCGTTCTTGATCAGGCTCGCCAGCGCCGGCAACTCCTGGATCGACATGGTGGTGAAGGTCGTGTCGAAGCCGGAGGTGCCGGCCTCGGCCATCAGTTGCTTGGCCTTTTCGATGTTCTTCGCCCGCTGCTCGACCGTCGAGTCGGTCGAGGGGAAGACCGGCGCGAAGGGCGAATCGTTGCCGATGTCGGCCATGCCGCGGAAGAGGCCCTGGATCAGCCGCTCCCGATCGAGGGTCAGCGCCATCGCCTGGCGCACCCGCTTGTCGGCGAAGGGGCCGGACTGCGTCTTCATGTGGATCTGGCGATGGGCGTTCGAGCGCAGCTCGAGGATCTTCACGGCCGGATTGTCGAACAGGCTCTGGGAGCCCTGCACCGTCACCTGCTGGACGACGTCGACCTGGCCGCCGAGCAGCGCCAGCACCTGCGGCTGCTGGTCGGCATAAAAGCTCATCTCGACCCGGTCGAGCTTCGGTTCGCCGCCCCAGTAGTCGGGGTTCTTGACGAAGGTGGCGCCGACCTTCGGCGTGTAGCGTTCCAGCTTGAACGGGCCGGTGCCGACCATCTCGGCCTCGAAATTGCCTGAGTAGTCGGCGGGCAGGATGATGGCGTTGTAGTTGTCCGAGGACAGGTAATAAGGGAAGTTGCCGTTCGGCGCGTCGAGATGGAAGGCCACCGTGTGGTCGTCGACCTTCTTCGTGCCGCCCTTCGACAGGACGCCCTTGAAGGCCGACAGCGCGTTGGAGCCGTTTTCCGGGTCGGCGAGGCGGTCGATCGAGGCGACGACGTCGTCCGCCGTCATGGTCCGGCCGTCGTGGAATTTTACGTCGTCGCGCAGCTTGAACGTCCAGACGGTGCCGTCCTCGTTGGGCGACCATTCGGTGGCGAGCATCGGCTGCAGGACGAGATCCGGGCCGTCGAGGACGAGGAAGTCGCCGACCTGCTGCAGGACGAGGAGGCCGTACTGGTCCGCCACGGTGACCGGATCGATGGTGCCGGAGGGCGCAATCAGCGCGACGCGGATGGTGCCGCCGGGCGTGCCGGACTGGGCGAGGGCGCTGCCGATCGTCGACAGGCCGGCGGTCTTCATCGCCGCCGCCATCAGCGCCATGGAAAGCCCGACGCGGCTGCCGTGACGCAGAAACGACCGGCGATCCAGCCGGCCGGCCAGGAGTTCGTCGATGACGTGGTTCTGGACGTCCGTGCGGCCAAAGCGCAGGGCCGCGAGAGTGCTGATGGCACGGAACATGACACCGATCCCCTGGTGTTGGTGAAACTCAATCTGCCTGTTGAGTGAACTCAAGCAATTTTTGAACGAAAGGGAAAGGGCCTACGGCCTCGTGACGGGGGTGCGATTCTTTCGACGGCAATCGTCGAACGGGGGCCGGCAACACGAAAGATCGGGATTTTCCCCTTCCTTGAGCGACCATGCTCGCAGCGTGGAAAGGCAGAGCAGCGCCTGTAGAAGTCGGCCAAACCGGAAGCGCCATCGGTGCTCACGAAAGGCCGAGCGTCGTTCAGCCGGAACCGCCACTCGAAACGACCTGGCCGCAAAACGACGAAGCCCCGCCATTTCTAGCGAGGCTTCGACGAGATCGATGGTTGCGGGGAGAGGATTTGAACCTCTGACCTTCAGGTTATGAGCCTGACGAGCTACCGGGCTGCTCCACCCCGCGTCAGCAACGTCGCCCTCGGCGCCGTCGGTGAGCGCTATGTATGCGACAGTTGGATGAATGAAAAGGGGGGTCTGGCAATTCCGCGACAGAATTTCGAACGGCCTGTGGAAGGCATCGATCGGTTTCGCTGAAATTTCGCGTAGGTCATTGATCTGTAAACCGAAAAACACAAGCAGCCCGCCGCCTTCATAGGCAAGGTCGGTGCGCCGGCGGCGTTGCCAAGGCGAACGGCGAGGGGGCGGTTTTCGCACCGAGCGGAGAATCGAGCGGGTTGCCGAATCCGAATCGGCCGAGGCGGCCTGCCGGTCGTCCGTTTATCGAAACCTGTCGGTCGGCCGCGTATCGAAAAAGCCGGGCGAGGAGGGAGATGCGCCCCTCCTTCCCGGCTCGCGACGAGTGCCTTCGAGACACCCGATCGGCTCTTCCGCCCGTGGCGGGCGCGACGTTCCGATGCGCCTTCCTCAGCCCTGCGATTTCGCCGCGTCGGATCGCGCGACGGCCTCGGTGATCAGCTTGCGCGCCATGTCCGATCCGGCCCAGTCGCCGATCTTCACCCACTTGCCGGGCTCCAGATCCTTGTAGTGCTCGAAGAAGTGCTCGATCTGCTTCAGCGTGATCTCGGGGAGGTCGGAGGGCTCGAACACCTTGGCATAGCGCTGGGTCAGTTCGGGCGAGGGGACCGCGAGGATCTTCTCGTCCTGGCCCTTGTTGTCCTCCATGATGAGGACGCCGATCGGCCGGCAGTTGATGACGCAGCCGGGAAACAGCGGGCGGGTGTTGCAGACGAGGACGTCGATCGGATCGCCGTCGTCGGACAGGGTGTGCGGCACGAAGCCGTAATTCCCCGGATAGGTCATCGGCGTGTAGAGAAAGCGATCGACGACGAGGCAGCCGGCGTCCTTGTCCATCTCGTATTTGATCGGATGGCCGCCGACGGGGACTTCGATGATGACGTTGATGTCCTCGGGGGGATTGATGCCGCGCTTGATGGCGTCGATGCGCATGGTGGAAAGCTCCTGTGACCTGCTGTTCAGAACGTGGCGGGTGCCTTTCAGGCCTTCCCGGACGCACCGAAGAGTGCCTGAAACGCGCGCCCTCGGCCGCTCGCAGGCTGCTTAGCGACTCGGCCGATCGGTTGCAACGTCGGGGCTGCGCCGGATCAGATCCGCCGGCCGGTCTCGCGGTCGAAGCGGTGGAGATACGCCGGGTCGGCGGCGGCGGCGAGCCGCGTCCCCGGTTCGACGTGGCTGTAGCCCGCGACCCTGACGGCGACTTCCGGCCCGCCTTCGGGCAGCGTGCCGTAGACGAAGCTCTCGGCCCCGACGACCTCGACGCCGGTGACCGTGAGGTCGAAGCGCATCTCGCCCGGCCGCGGGGCTTCGCCGTCCGCAAGGCGCATGTGTTCCGGCCTGATGCCGAGCGTCTTGGCAGGGCCGGCCCCGGAGAGGAGACCGTCCGGCGCCGTCAGGCCGGCAATGCCCCCTGCGCCGAGCGGCAGGAGATTCATCGCCGGGGAGCCGATGAAGGTCGCGACGAAAAGGCTGGCGGGCCGTTCGTAGACCTCCATCGGCGAGCCCGCCTGTTCGATCCTGCCAGCGTTCAGCACCACCAGCGTGTCGGCGAGCGTCATCGCCTCGAGCTGGTCGTGGGTCACGTAGAGGCTGGTCGTCTTCAGCCGGCGCTGCAGGCGGCGGATCTCGGCGCGCATCTGGACGCGGAGCTTGGCGTCGAGATTGGACAGCGGTTCGTCGAAGAGGAAGGCGGCCGGCTCACGCACGAGCGCCCGACCCATGGCGACGCGCTGGCGCTGGCCGCCGGACAGCTGGCCGGGCCGGCGGTCGAGCAGGGCGCCGATCTCCAGCATCTTCGCCGCCTCGTCGACCCTTCGGGCGATCTCGCCGGAGGCCATCTTGCGGTTCTTCAGGCCGTATTCGAGGTTCTTGCGCACCGTCATGTGCGGATAGAGCGCGTAGTTCTGGAACACCATGGCGATGTCGCGCTCGGCCGGCTCCAGCTCGTTGACCACCCTGTCGCCGATCGCGATCGTGCCGGACGAAATGGATTCCAGCCCGGCGACCATGCGCAAGAGCGTGGACTTGCCGCAGCCCGACGGTCCGACCAGCACCACGAAGGCGCCGTCCTCGACGGACAGCGAAACGCCTTTCACCGCCTCGACCCCGCCGTGATAGACCTTGCGGACGTCTTTCAGTTCGATCTTCGCCACGTCACTTTTCCGATTCGACCAGGCCGCGCACGAACCAGCGCTGCATCAGCACCACGACCAGCACCGGCGGCAGGATGGCGAGGATCGAGGTCACCATCACCATGTGCCAGGGCGTGTCGGCATCGGCGAAGGAGACCATCTTCTTCAGCGCGATGACGATCGTGTTCATCTGATTGTCGTTGGTGACGAGCAGCGGCCAGAGATATTGCGTCCATCCGTAGATGAAGAGGATGACGAACAGCGCCGCGATGTTCGTCTTGGAGAGCGGAAGCAGGATGTCCCGCAGGAAGCGCAGCGGCCCGGCGCCGTCGATGCGCGCCGCCTCGACCAGTTCCGACGGGATGGTCATGAAGAACTGGCGGAAGAGGAGGGTCGCCGTCGCCGAGGCGATCAGCGGCAGGATCAGCCCGGCATAGGTGTCGATCATCCCGAGATCGACCATGACCTTGTAGGTCGGCAGGATGCGGACCTCGACGGGCAGCATCAGCGTCACGAAGATCAGCCAGAAGAACACCATCCGCAGCGGGAAGCGGAAGAACACGACGGCGAAAGCCGAGAGGATCGAGATGAAGATCTTCCCGAGCGCGATGCCGAGCGCCATGACGAGGGTGTTGAAGAGGAGCGTCGTCACGGCGACGCCGCCGATCCGCCCGATGCCGCCGAACAGCGCCTCGCCGTAGTTCGCCGCGATCTGGTCGCCCGGCGTCAGCGGCAGCGGCGGTCGCAGGATCGTCGTCAGCGACTGGGTCGAGGCGATGAAGGTGTAATAGATCGGGAAGGCGACGACGAGAACGCCGAGGACCAGGACGACGTGGGCGAGGGGGCGGCCGATGCCGGGCTTTTCGATCATCGGATTGGGGCCTCAGGCATAGTGGACCCGCTTTTCGACATAGCGGAACTGGATGGCCGTGAGCGCGATGACGATCGCCATCAGGATGACCGACTGGGCCGCCGAACCGCCGAGGTCGAGATTGACGAAGCCGTCGTTGTAGACCTTGTAGACCAGCGTCTGCGTCGCCTGGGCCGGGCCGCCGCCGGTCACCGCGTCGATGATGCCGAAGGTGTCGAAGAAGGCGTAGACGGTGTTGACGACGAGGAGGAAGAAGGTCGTCGGCGCGATCAGCGGGAAGACGATGGTCCAGAAGCGCTTGGTCGAGGACGCGCCGTCGATGGCGGCGGCCTCGATCAGCGAACGGGGAACCGACTGCAGCGCGGCGACGAAGAACAGGAAATTGTAGCTGATCTGCTTCCAGGCTGCGGCGACCACCACCAGCAGCATGGCCTGATCGCCGTCGAGCAGCGGGTTCCAGCGATAGCCGGCATCGCGCAGGAGATAGGCGAAGGTGCCCATCGACGGGTTGAACATGAAGAGAAAGAGCAGACCTGCAACCGCGGGCGCGACGGCATAGGGCCAGATCAGCATGGTGCGGTAGAAGCCCTTGCCGCGGACCACCTTCTCGGCGGCTGTGGCGAGGAATAGGGCGAGCGCCATGGCCAGCACCGCCGTCGAGACGGAAAAGACGACCGTGACCCTGACGGAGTTCAGGTAGTCGGGATTTCCCAGCACCTGGGTAAAGTTCTGAAGCCCGACGAATTTGCTCTTCAGCCCGAAGGGATCTTCCTTCAGCATCGACTGATAGAGTGCCTGGCTCGCCGGCCAGTAGAAGAACACGATGGTGATCGCCACCTGCGGCGCGAGCAGCAGATAGGGGAGCACCCTGTTGGGAAAGACGGCTTTCTGCACGCGCAGCCTTGCGAAAGATGACGCCCGGGCCGCCCACGTCAGCCGCGCGAGCGGGCGGGACGGGCGGCTTCCCCGGGCCGAGGAAGCGAGGCGCCGCCGGGAGGCGGCGCCCGTGGTCGAAGGCGCCCGTTTACTGCGCTTCGGCTATCGCCTCGTTGCCGAGCTTGACGATGTTGTCCATCGTCGTCTGGGCGTCCTGCTTGCCGGCGAGGAGCGCCTCGAACTGCTCGTTCTCGATGTCGCGGATCTGCGGCAGGTTGGGCAGGCGCACGCCCTTCGAATTTTCCGTCGGCTGCTTGCCCATCATCTGGGTGATCGGCGTTTCACGGCCCGGGTTCTTCTCGTAGAAGCCCGACTTCTTGGTCGCCTCGTAGGCGGCCTCGGTGACGGGAAGGTAGCCCGACTTCTCGTGCAGCCGCTGCTGCACGTCGGTCTGCGAGAGGAACTTGAAGAATTCGCCGATGCCCTTGTACTCCTCGTCGGACTTGCCGCCGAAGACCCAGAGGCTGGCGCCGCCGGGAATGGTGTTCTGCGGCGCGCCTTCGGCATTGGCATCATAGGGAAGCTGGCCGATGCCGTAATTGATGCCGGACTTCACCACGTCGCCGAGGCCGCCGGAAGATTCGGTCAGCATCGCGCATTCGCCGGAGAGGAAGAGCTGCTTGGCCTCGGAGGTGCGGCCCCCGTAGCGGAAGACGCCGTCCTTGGCGAGGGAGGCGAGCTCCTTGAAATGCTCGACGAAGATCGGCGCGTTCAGCTCGAGCTTGACGTCGGTGCCCGCGAGGCCGTTTTCCTCGGTGCCGTAGGGCACGTCGTTCCAGGCCGCGAAGTTCTCGAGGTGAATCCAGGTCAGCCAGGTCGAGGTGTAGCCGCAGTCGGCCGCACCGGATTCCTTGATCTTGCGGGCGGTCTCGAACACCTCTTGCCAGGTCTTCGGCGGGCTGGCGGTGTCGATGCCGGCCTTCTCGAAGATGTCCTTGTTGAAGTAGAGGATCGGCGAGGAGGAATTGTAGGGGAAGGACAGCATGGTGCCGTCGGGCTTGGAATAATAGGCGACGATGCCCGGGAGATATTTCGACTTGTCGAATTTCTCTCCGGCGGCCTCGAGCACTTCCGCAACCGGCTTCACCGCGCCCTCGGCGCCCATCATCACGCCGGTGCCGACGTCGAAGACCTGGATGATGCCGGGCGTCTGCTTGGCACGGAAGGCGGCGATGCCGGCGTTCAGCGTTTCGGGATAGGTTCCCTTGAAGACCGGGACGATCTCGTAGTCGTCCTGACTGTCGTTGAATTCCTTGGCGAGCGTATCGACGACCTCGTTGTTGGCGCCGGTCATGGCGTGCCACCACTGGATCTCGGTCTGCGCGAAGGCCGGCATGGCCGTGGTCGCGGCGAGAACGCCGGACAGAATCAGGCTGCGGATAGACATGGGGTTTCCTCTATTGCGCTTGCGGTGTCCGCTTATTGGCGAGGCCGTGCAACAGTTTGATGACGCTGCCGCCTTTGAGGCGGACATGGTCGCAGAGGCCAGCATGACGGTTTTATGACATCAGTTCACTCGCTGCAATCGGGGTTTTGCGGCGTCTCAGGCAGGGCGTCGTGCCGCCAGGCCCCTGCGCTCCTCGAAAAAGGCGTCCGCGCCGAAAGGTCCGTTTGCCAATGCGCCGGCGCCGGCTAGGATGCGCGCGACGCAAGGGGAGAGCGGACGAATGCAAAGCGAGGGCGCGCTGCGCCAGAAGATCATCGATCTTTGCCTGGAAATGAATCGCTCCGGCCTCAATCAGGGCACCTCCGGCAACATCTCGGCGCGCTTCGGCGAATCGATGCTTTTGACGCCGAGCGCCACGCCCTATGACCGGATGACGCCGGAGATGATCGCCCGCATGCCGCTCGACGGCGAAGACGGAACCTGGTTCGGGCCGCTGAAGCCCTCGACCGAGTGGCGCTTCCACCGCGACATCCTTCGGGCCCGGCCCGACGCCGGCGCGGTCGTCCACGCCCATCCGATATTCGCGACGACCATCGCGATCACCCGCCGGCCGATCCCGGCGTGCCACTACATGGTCGCGGCCTTCGGCGGCAACGACGTGAGGTGCTGCGGATATGCCCGCTACGGCACCGCGGAGCTTTCGGCGCTGGTGGTGGAGGCGCTGGCGGATCGCCACGCGTGCCTGATGGCCAACCACGGCATGGTGGCACTCGGTGGCGATCTCGATCAGGCGATGTGGCGGGCCGTGGAGCTCGAGACCCTGGCCAGGCAGTACTATCACAGCCTGCAGATCGAGGGCGGCCCGGTGATCCTCTCGGATGCCGAAATCGCCGAAGTGGGGAAGGGGTTCGCCAGCTATGGCCGGCAGTCGGAGCCGTCGGCCCTCGCGCCGGGCGTCTCCGGCTGACAGCCTCTCCGGCGAGGCCGTAACTCTTTTTCATACGGCTGGCCCGGACGAGAGGGGCCGCAGACCGGCTTTGATCCCATGACCCATCGTCGTCAAATTTCTCACGAACGTTTGCAATGGGATAGTCGGACTGGCTATGCCTTCCATATTGTCCGATCAATCCGGATGCCGGGCGGTTTTCTTGCCGAGCGGCACTCCGATCGGGCGCGACGGCGACGCGATGCCGGACGCCTCGGAGGTGGAAGGGAGCGGGAATTCATCATGCGCCGAGCGCGGGCGGCCAATGCCGACGAAGACAGTTGCCTTCCGGGCGCCAGTAGGCGCCTCTCGGGCTCGACGGGGATCGGCGCTGGGCGCTTCCTTCTGCCGGCCGCAAATCGCATGCGAAGTGACGAAGGCGTCCCCGACGATGCCGCGAGCGGGCAGGAACGATCGCGCGCGAAGGCTCTTCGGCGGCGGGGTGGCGCTCGTCTTTCATACGCCGTCGACGACCGGCCGCCGAGAAACGGGCTTCGGGTGTCCGGGAAGAGTTCCTCGAATGATTGACGCAGGACGAATGGATACGAGCGTGGGCAGCGGTCCGGACGCCCCCATCGACCACGGTTCGACGGTGGATTTCTTCCGCGTCTTCGATCTCAGCAACTCGCCGCACATGATCCTCGACCGCGAGCTGCGCTTCGTCGCGGTCAACCGGTCCTACGAAAAGGTGACGATGCGGGCTCGGGAAGAGCTGATCGGCAACAAGCTGTTCGACATGTTCCCTGAGAGCAGCGATGCGCAGGACCGGCTGAACGCTTCCATCGTGGCGGCGTTCGAGACCGGCGAGCCGGATACGATCGCACTCATTCCCTACGAACTCGATCGGCCGGCCGCGCAAGGCGGCGGACGCGAAGTTCGGTACTGGAGCGCGACGCACACGCCGCTCGTCGATGACGGCGGCCGGGTCGTCTACGTGATCCAGAACACCAACGACGTGACGGCGATCGCCAAGATGAGGCCGCCTGGCCAACCGCCTGCCGACCACGCGGCGACGGCCGAACTGGCGCTCTGGAGAAACGCCGAGGCCGTCGAGGAGGCCTATCAGCAGACCCTCGCCGAGAACGAGGAATTCCACCGTCTGTTCAGCCAGGCGCCCGGCATGATCGCGGTCTTCGAAGGGCGGGAGATGCTGGCGACCTTCGTCAGCGACACGTTCTCCCGCTTCGTCGGTCGGCGCCCGATCGTCGCGAGGCCGCTGCTCGAAGCCGTTCCGGAACTCGTCGGTCAGGACTTCGTCGCCATGTTGACGGAGGCGACGGAGACCGGCGCCAGCGTGACGCGCGAGGGTCTGCCGATCCACATGCGTCGCTCTCCCGACCATCTGGACGAGACGTCCTACGTCGACTTCTTCTGCAATCCCGTCCGTGACGCGAACGGGACGATCTACGGCGTCTTCGTCCAGGGGGTCGACCGGACGGAGGCGATGCGCGCGTCGCATCACCAGCGCATGCTGATGGACGAATTGAACCACCGCGTGAAGAACACCCTGGCGACGATCCAATCGATGGCCCGGCAGAGCTTTCGCGATCCGGCCGATCTCGACGACGCGCGCTACGCCTTCGAGGCCCGGATCATGGCTCTCAGCCGGGTCCATAACGTCCTCGCCGACCGGCGCTGGGAGGCGGTGCCGCTAACGGCGCTGTTCTGCGGCAACGCGCAGGGGATCGATCCCGCCAGGATCGACTGCCGCGGCGAGGATCTGCTGCTTTCGCCGAAGACCGGGGTCGCCCTCGCGATCGTCAGCCATGAATTGCTGTCCAACGCAAAGCGGCACGGGGCGCTGCGTGAGGCCGATGGTCATGTCCAGATCAGCTGGGCGTGCGATCATGCGGCGGGCGACCGGCTGACGGTGACCTGGCGGGAATTCCGTCCGACGGTGTCCGGGGCCTCTCTGCGCCCGGGGATGGGGATGCGGATTCTCAGAAGTATCGTCGAGGGCGAGCTTGCGGGCAGCCTGGCTATTGAACTAACTGAAACCGGCCTCATCTGCACATTCGAGGTGGGACTGACGGAGGCCGCAGGCATTGCTGTTTGAGGTGGCACAGATGGGGATGCGGATCGAGGGCATGCGCGTTCTCGTCGTCGAGGACGAGAGCCTGGTGGCGCTGCAGCTCGAGGACATGCTGCTCGATCTGGGCTGTCAGGTCGTCGGGCCGGCGATGCGCCTTCGCGCGGCGGGTGAGCTTCTCGATTCCGGCGTCGGCATCGACTGCGCGGTGCTCGACGTCAACGTCTGCGGCGAGATGGTCTATCCCATCGCCGAGAGACTGACACAGATGGGCATCCCGTTCATCTTCGCGACGGGTTACGGGCGCGACGGCGTCGATCAGCGCTGGACCGCCGTTCCGATCCTCCAGAAGCCCTACACCTCGGAAGAGATCGGCGAGTCTCTGGCGCTCTGCGTGCAGTGAACGGCGCCGCCTGCGGCTCTCGAAGCGGGGATCGCCACGCGAGAACCGACGTCCGCACCCCGGTGGCCGCCCGCCCGCCTATTCGTCGAGCGTCCCTGCGAGCAGGAGGGCCAACGCCCGCTCGGAGATCGTCCGGTCAGCGAGTTCCGCGTCGGAACAGGCGCCGCGAAGCGCCGGGCATTCCGCCCGAGAAACGACCCACGGGTTGCCCTTCAGGTGCGCGCGCCGGCAGCCGATTGCTCGGATGCCGGCGGCGCGGTCCATCCGCGCCTGTCACGGCCGCAGGGACCCGCTACCACCATTCGCCGTGACGAGCGGCAGGCCCCGCCTTGCGCCTACTTGCCGACCGCCGGCATCCATTCGGGCTTGGCGACGTCGGTCGCAGCGAATTGCGGCAGTTTCTGCGAAAGCTGCTCCATGTTGTTGATGTCGTTTTCCAAAAGCATGTCGCGCGTCACCAGCGTCGGTGGCACGACGACGTTGTGGCCCGGGTCCTCGCCGGCGAGCAGCATGGCCAGTGCCCGTACGGAGACTTCGCCGATCAGCTGCGGATTGGTTGCGGCCGTCGCCACCCAGGCACTCGGATCCTCTCGCATCGCCTGAATGTCGGCGGTGGAGACGTCGGCGCTGTAGATCTTGATGTCGGAGCTGAGCCCGGCCTCGTCGACGGCGATCTTCACGCCCTTGGCGAATTCGTCGTAAGGCGCGAAGACGACGGTGATGCCCGGGTTGGCTCTGAGGACGGCCGAGGCCTGGTTGGCGACGGAATTGGCGATCGGATTGTCGAGGGTGCCGAACTGGGCGACCTCCTCGATCCCGGCATACTGGTCCTTGAACTTCTTCCAGGTCTCGTCGCGGCGGTCGAGCGGCGCGATGCCGGGCACGTAGACATACGCCGCCTCGAAGCTTTCGCCATTGTCCTTCACCGCCTGTTCCAGGGCGAGGCGGGCGAGATCGCGGTCGCTCTGCTCGATCTGCGGGACCTTGTCGTTCTCGACATTGACGTCGAAGGCGACGACCTTGATGCCGGCGTCGACGGCGCGCTGGACGGCGGCGGTCATCGATTCCGTCAGGCCGTGCTGGACGACGATGCCGTCGACGCCGAGCGCGATCGCCTGGTCGACCATGTCCGCCTGCAGCGCGGCATCCTGGCGCGAATCGAGGACGCGAAGCTCGACGCCGAGGGCCTTGGCCTGTTCCTGGGCGCCGGTGAGATAGGCCTGGAAGAAGTCCCCGGTCGAGAGATAGCGCACGAGGGCGATCGAAACGTTCTCCGGCTTGTCGAAGGGCGCCGGCCGATCCTGGCCGAAGGCCGGCAGACCGCCGAGAAGCAGCGCCGTGGCGCCGCCGATGACCAGCCGGGCGAACCGGCGTCGCGTGACAATCGTCAGATTCATGTTCATTTCCTCCCGATACGGCCCGGCCGTTCCCGCCGGATCCCTGGATTGTCCGGCGTCAGCGCCCGGCGCGCCGCGTCAGCGAAAAGGTGAAGAGCAAGGCGATGACGAGGACGCCGCCCTTCACCGCGTCCTGCGTGTAGTAGGGGGCATTCATCATTGTCAGGCCCTGCAAGAGCATGCCGACGAACAGCGCCCCGATCAGCGTCCCGAAGGCGTTCGGCTTGGCGGCGCCGAGGACGGCGAAGCCGATCAGCGCCGCCGCGACGGCGTCGAGCAGCAGATTGTTGCCGGAAGACACGTCGCCGCGCCCGACGCGGGCGGCGAGAAGAATGCCGCCGATCGAGGCGAAGGCGCCGGAGATCATGTAGGCGGCGATCTTGTAGCGGGCGACCGGCGCGCCGGCGAGGCGGCTCGCCTGTTCGTTGGAGCCGATGGCATACATGACCCGGCCCCAGCGGGTGCTTTCCAGAAAGACGAAGATCGCCACCGCCAGCGTCAGCATGACGACGACCGACACGGGCAGGACGTCGAACAGCCGGGCGCGCCCGAGGGCGAGGAAGCTCGCATCGAAGCTGCCGGAGGCGGTCGTGCCGTCGGGCAGCGTCATGCCGCGGGCGATCGAGCGGCCTGCGGTCGGCACGAGCTGCAGGCCGAGCAGGAGGAACATCGTTCCAAGCGTCGCCAGGAGATCCGGCACCCGGCCGTAGACGATGATGAGGCCGTTGAGGAGCCCTGCGAGCAGGCCGAAACCGATGCACAGGAGAACGGTCTCGGCCGTTCCCCAGCCCCAGATCACCATGGCGTAGGAGGCGGCCATCATCGACGAGGCGGCGACCGAGCCGATCGACAGGTCGAAGCCGCCGACGACCAGCGTGCCGGTCACGCCGAGGGCGAGGATTGCGGTGATCGACACCGATTGGAAGACGAAGACGAATGAGCGCACGGACAGGAAGGCCGGCTGCGCCACGTAGAAGAACAGCGCCAGGGCGACGAGGAGGACGAAGAACCCGTAGCGGATGGAAAGGTCACGGGCGGCGATCGTCATCCTGCGGCACTTTCGAGACGGTCTGGTGAAGGAAGGGGGTCGACATCGATCTCGCCGGCGACCTCGGCGAGAAGGCGCGACAGATCGAAGCCCGGCCCGGTCCGGTGGTCGCCGACGATGGTGTGATCGGACATCACGAGGATCCTGTCGGCGACCTCGAGCGCCTCGTCGATCTCCGTGACCAGGACGAGCGTCGCGCGGTCGCCGGCCGTCTCGCGCAGCCGGCGGGCGATGTCGCCGCGGGCCTTGATGTCGACGCCCTGGAATGGTTCGTCGAGGATCAGCAGCTTGCACGGCTCCGCCAGCCAGCGGCCGACGACGACTTTCTGCTGGTTGCCGCCGGAGAGCGTCGCCATGTCGTCGGCCTCGCCCTGGCAGACGATCGACAGGTCGGCGATGGTGCGTCGCGCGCGCTGGCGCTCGCCCGCCCGATCGACGAAGCCGGCCCGGGAGCGATGGCTCAGAAACGGCAGCGAGAGGTTCCGGGCAATGTCAAAGCCCGGCACGATCGAACTCGTCGCCCGGTCCTTGGCGGCCAAGAAGACGCCGGCCTCGATCGCCGCGCCGCAATCGTGCGGGCCGTAAGGCTCGCCCATCAGCCGCATCCGGCCCTTCGCGGCCGGGGCGAGGCCGAAGACCACTTCGGCGAGCCGGCTCTTGCCGGTGCCGACGAGGCCGGTGATCGCGGTCACCTCGCCGGCGTCGAGGGTGAAGGAAAACGGCCGCGACCAGCTCGTCAGGCGTATGTCCTCCACGGAAAGGACCGGACGTGTCCCGGAGCGGATCGTTTCGCCGCCGCGCTGGATCGGTGCGCCGAGCATCGCCGTCACGGCGCCTTCGTAGTCCAGCGGCGGCCGGAACTCGCCGGTGATGCGACCGTCGCGAAGCGTGACGATCCGATCGGCGAGGCGGCGGATGTCGGACATCCGGTGGGTGATGTAGAGAATGGCGACGCCGCGGGCCTTCAGCATCTCGACGATGCCGAACAGCCGCTCGGCCTCGCGCTGCGACAGCGAGGAGGTCGGCTCGTCGAGGACGAGCACCTTGGGGTCTTCGGCGAGCGCCCGGCAGATGGCGACGAGCTGGCGGTCGGCGAGCGGGATCTCGCTGACGGCCCGGTCGAGCGGCAGCGACAGGCCGAGGATCGCCTGGATCGCCTCCGCCTCGCGCCGCGCCCGGCGCGGCGAGTAGAACGCGCCGGTCCGGCCGGAACACAGCCGGTCGAGAAGCAGGTTCTGTGCGACCGACAGATCGGGCGCGACGGCGTCGTTGATCTGCTGGTGGACGACCGAGAGCCCCGCCGCGACCGCGTCGATCGGGCGAGCCGGACGATAGGGCCGCCCGGCGAGCGTCATACGGCCGGCGCCGGGTGCGAGGACGCCGGCGATGATCTTGACGAGCGTCGACTTGCCGGCGCCGTTGGCGCCCATCAGCACGAGAACTTCGCCCGGCGACACGGCAAGGTCGACGTTTTTCAGCACACGGTTCTGCCCGAACGCCCGCTCCAGCGCGGCGATTTCCAGCACGGGCGACGCGCCAGTCTCTCCCACGGTCATGCCGTCTCGATCCTCCCGGATGCGACCGTATGCCAAATGTGTTTTAAGTCAACAGCAATTGACAATCGAAAAACGGGACGTCAGGCCTATGGACGCTCCGACTGCCGAAGGTATTGATAGACTGCGATGCACCGGGGCGGAAGCGGAAGGGTTCGGAGGATGGCGAGGAGCGAAGAAAGTCTGGCGGGAGGCCGCGCCTACAGGGCGTTCGACGTCGACAGCGTCAAGGAATACGTCGCCGGTCAGGAGGAGGTCGCGGAAAGACTCGGGACGAAGACGCCGGGCGAGATGCGTGCCCGCGAGGTCGGTGACGGCAATCTCAATCTGGTCTTCATCGTCGAAGGGCCGGGCGGCGCCGTGGTGGTCAAGCAGGCGCTTCCCTATGTCCGGCTGGTCGGCGACAGCTGGCCGCTTCCGCTCGAGCGCGCCTATTTCGAGTGGAACGCCCTGACCCGTCAGGCGGCACACCAGCCCCACCGGCTGCCGCGCCTGTTCCACTTCGACGCGCTCAATGCGCTCATCGTCATGGAGTATCTGACCCCCCACGTCATCCTCCGCAAGGAACTGATCGCCGGCAAGCGCTTCGACCATCTCGCCGAACACATGGGGATATTCCTCGCCGAAACGCTGTTTCATGGCTCCGACTTTCATCTCGACAAGGCGAAGAAGAAGGCCGACATGGCGCTATTCGCCGACAATGTCGAACTGTGCGCGATCACCGAAAACCTCGTCTTCACCGAGCCCTATTTCGACGCGCCGCTGAACCGTTGGACCCGGCCGCAGCTCGACGGACCGGCCCGCGCCCTGCAAAGCGACCGGGCGGTGAAGGTCGGCGTTCAGGAAATGCTGTATCGCTTCACGACGAAGAGCGAGGCGCTCCTGCACGGCGATCTGCACACCGGCTCGGTCATGGTGACGGGGTCGGATACCCGCGTCATCGATCCGGAATTCGCCTTTTACGGGCCGATGGGCTTCGACATCGGCGCGTTTCTCGCCAATCTCTTCCTGGCCTATTTCGCGCAGGACGGACATGAGGCCCGTCCCGACGAGCGGCATACCTACGGCGAATGGCTGCTGGAGACGGCCGAAAACGTCTGGTCGGTGTTTTCCGAGACATTCGCCAGATTGTGGCGCGAGGAGCGCACGGGGATTCTCTATGCGCGCGCGCTCTTCGAAGATGCCGGCGACGAGACCGGGGCGACGATCGGGCTGCATCGGTTCCTCGGCGGGGTGTTCGAGGATGCGGTCGGCTTCGCCGGCGCCAAGATGGTTCGCCGCCTCGTCGGGCTTGCCCATGTCGAGGACATGGAATCGATCGGCGATCCCGACAGGCGGGCCGCCTGCGAGGTGAAGGCGCTGCTGATGGGCCGCGAGCTTCTCGTCAACCGCACGACGTTCGGCGACATCTACGGCCTCAGCTGCCTTGCCCGAGCGATCCGACGCGAAAGGAACCTGCTATGAGAATCGGCGACCGCGACTTCCGTTCGATCTGGCCCGGCGAGGACGGCGATTGCGTCGAGATCATCGACCAGACGAAGCTGCCACACGCCCTCGAAATCGCTCGGCTGACGCGGCTGGACGATGCGGCGAAGGCGATTGCCGACATGTGGGTGCGCGGCGCGCCGCTGATCGGCGCGACGGCAGCCTATGGCATGGCGCTGGCGCTGCGGAGCGATCCCTCCGACGCCGCTCTGGGACACGCCTACGACACGCTCCACGCCACGCGGCCGACGGCGATCAACCTGCGCTGGGCGCTCGACCGGGTTCGCCAGGAAGTCGGCCGGCTGCCGGTGTCGGATCGGGCGCAGGCGGCCTGGACGCTCGCGGCGAGGATGTGCGACGAGGATGCGGCGACCAATCGGCAGATCGGCGAGAACGGGCTCGCGCTCATCGAGGCGATCGCTCGGGAAAAGTCGCCGGGCGAACCGGTCAACGTCCTCACCCATTGCAATGCCGGATGGCTGGCGACCGTCGACTGGGGCACGGCGACGGCGCCGATCTATCTCGCCCACGACAAGGGCATCGCGATCCACGTCTATGTCGACGAGACCCGGCCGCGCAATCAGGGTGCCGGGCTGACCGCCTTCGAACTCGGCAATCACGGCGTGCCGCACACACTCGTCGTCGACAATGCCGGCGGGCACCTCATGCAGCACGGCATGGTCGATCTCTGCATCGTCGGTTCGGACCGCACGACCGCCCGGGGCGACGTCTGCAACAAGATCGGCACCTATCTGAAGGCACTCGCCGCCCGCGACAACGGCGTGCCGTTCTATGCCGCGCTGCCGGTCTCGACCGTCGACTGGACCGTGCGGGACGGCGTCGCCGAGATCCCGATCGAACAGCGCGGCGGCGAAGAGGTCTCGCATGTGGTCGGCATGAGCGATCACGGGGTGGTCGAGCGGGTGCGGATCGCCCCCGAGACGACGCCGGTCGCCAACTACGCCTTCGACGTCACGCCGGCGCGGCTGGTTTCCGGCCTGATCACCGAGCGCGGCGTCTGCGAGGCGAGCGAAGCCGGCCTCGCGGCGCTGTTTCCCGAACTCGCGCGAAAGCAGGCCTGACGGCCGGCGCGAAGCCCGGCTCATTCGGGCAGATCGAGCACGGCCTCGGCCGTCGGTTCGTCGGTGACGAGATGGGTGACGTAGCCCGCCGCCATGACGCCCCGCATCGCCGGCGCGCGGTCGGGCCCAGAGGCGACCAGCATGCCGGCCGCAAGGCCGGCCAGCCGGTCCGGCGTCACGCCGATCATCCGTGCATCGAGCGGGCCTTCGACGTGTCGGCCTAAGGCATCGACGAACCGGCCGCAGAGGACGCCGACGGCCCCGTTCCGCGCATAGTGCGCGACGTCCTCCACGGTGGCGATACCGCTTCTGACGACGTGGCTGTCGGCATCCATCGAGCCGACGGCGAAGATCGCCTTCCTCATCGAATCGAGCAGCGCGAAGTGCTGACGGATCAGGGGTTCTTCGCGCAGGATCGCGGCCGCTTCAGGCGAGGAGAGGGCGGCCGGCGCATAGAGGTTCATCACCCGGCCGGAGAGCTTCAGGGCGACGTTGGTCGAACAGCCCTCCGACGTGAAGATGTAGGGGCTGGGCATGGAGCCCACCATCTGGACGACGGTGAGATCGGCGATGACCCGCGGCAGCATCCGCTCGGCCATCTCGTAGATGGTTTCCCCCCAGGAGACGCCGAGGACGTCGCCTTCCTCGATGAGGTCCGGACAGTAGCGGGCGGCGGCCAGCGCCACGGCGGCAAGCGAGGCGGACCGGCCCGGAACCACGAGCGCCGCGGCAAGACCGAAACGCTCGCGCAGGGCCGCCGACAGACGCTGGCGATTGAACACCGCCAGATCGACCCTCAGTTCGACATAGCCCTGCTCGCGCGCCTGCTGCAGATAGTTGACGATCGTGGCGCGGGAGACGGCGAGCCGATCGGCGATCCGGCTCTGGTTCCATTCCTCCACATAGTAGAGCCAAGCCGCTTCGAGGAGGCTGTCCTCGACCGGCCGGCCGCGACCGCGGCGGACCGGATCGTCGCTCGGGGGCATCGTCGTCTCGATCCAGGTCTCGCATTGACGTCATGTCGACCATCCACCACGGGCCACCGTGGCGCAAGTACTCCGACGAGGTAGGGGACCGGTCTCCTCGCCCGGATCGGACGATGCCTCGAGTCCGCGTGTGCCTGGAAGATCAGACGGCGAGATATTCCATCCGCAGATCGGCGTTGTCGATGATCTCCCGGGCCGAGCCGTCGAAGACCACTTCGCCCATGTCGAGGATGATGGCGCGATCGGCCAGATGCAGGGCGGCGATGGCGTTCTGCTCGACGAGGATGGTGGTGATGCCGATCTCCTTGATCTCCTCGAGGATCTTCTCGATCTCCTGGACGATGACCGGGGCGAGCCCCTCATAGGGCTCGTCCAGGAGGAGGAGCTTCACCTCGCGGGCGAGAGCCCGCGCCACCGCGAGCATCTGCTGCTCGCCGCCGGACATGGTCGTGCCTTCCTGGTTGCGCCGCTCGGCGAGCCGGGGAAAGTGGCTGTAGATCCGGTCGAGATCCCAGCCGACCGGCGGCTCGATGCGGGCGAGCTTGAGGTTTTCCTCGACGGTGAGGCCCGGGATGATCCGCCGGTCTTCCGGCACCAGCTGCACGCCGGCCCGCGCCGCCTGATAGGCCTGCATGTCGTGCAGCGCCTCGCCGTCGAGCCAGATCTCGCCCTGCTTCAGTTCCGGCGTGCCGGCCCGCGCGATGGTCCTGAGCGTCGAGGTCTTGCCGGCGCCGTTGCGGCCGAGAAGGGCGAGGATCTCGCCATGGCGGATGTCGAAGGAGACGCCCTGGACGATATAGCTCTCGCCGTAATAGGCGTGCATGTTTCGCGCCGAAAAGAACGGTTTCGCGGCGGCCCCGCTCGACGCATGCGGCGCTTCGGAGGGGCGGGCGAGTGTCTGGCTCATAGATGGGCTCCCCCGAGATAGGCTTCCTGGACCTTCGGGCTCGCCTTGATTTCCTCGGGCGTGCCTTCGGCGATCACCGTTCCCTGGGCCATGACGCTGACCTTGTCGGCGAGCGAGAAGACGACGTGCATGTCGTGCTCGATGATCACCTTGGTGACGCCGCGCTCGGCGATCTTCTTCAGGAGATCGACCGTGTTGTTGGTGTCGGCGCGGGACATGCCGGCGGTGGGCTCGTCCAAGAGCAGAAGCTTCGGATGCTGGACGAGGCACATGGCGAGTTCGAGCCGCCGCTTGTCGCCGCGCGACATCGAATTGACGATCTGATCGCGCTGCGACCAAAGATTGAGGTCGTCGAGGATGTGCTCGGCCTCGTCGCGCACTTCGCCGCGCTCGCGCGCCCGGCCCCAGGCGTTGATCCGGAAGGCGCCGTCCTTCCGCGCGAAGGCGGGGATCATGACGTTCTCCATCACGGAGAGTTCGCCGAAGATCTCCGGCGTCTGGAAGACGCGGGCGATGCCCGCCTGGTTGATCTGGTGCGGCTTGTGCCCGAGCAGAGAACCGCCGTCGAAGGTGACGGAGCCTTCGTCGGGCGTGATCCGGCCGACGAGGCAGTTCAAGAGCGTCGATTTGCCGGCGCCGTTCGGGCCGATGATCGCATGGACGCTGCCCTGGCGGACGCCGAGATTGACGTCGTCGAGGGCACGCAGGCCGCCGAAGCGCTTCGAGACGCCCTTGATCGAAAGAATTTCGCTGGTCATCGGGGCGGTATCCTCAGTGGCCGTCATGGGCGGGGGCGGCATTGGTCTCGCCGCGGCCGCGGCGGAAGCGATGGCTGATGCGCCGCACGCCTTCCATGATGCCGCCGGGCAGGAAGATCACCACGATCATGAACAACAGGCCGAGGGTGAGCTGCCAGCCTTCGCCGACGAAGGGGCTGGTGATCGTCACCATGAACTCCTGCAGCCCATGCGGCAGGAAGTCGAAGGTCCGGTGCAGGACGCCCTCGTTGAAGGAGGAGAAGATCTGTTCGAGATACTTCATCACCGCGGCGCCGATCACCGGGCCGAGCAGCGTCCCGACGCCGCCGAGAATGGTCATCAGCACCACTTCGCCCGAGGCCGTCCACTGCATGCGGTCGGCGCCGGCGAGGGGGTCGGTGACGGCGAGGAGGCCGCCGGCGAGACCGGCATACATGCCGGAGATGACGAAGGCGGCGAGCAGATAGGGCCGCGTCGCAAAGCCGGTGTAGTTCATCCGGTTCTGGTTGGACTTGATGGCGAAGAGCATCAGACCGAAGGTCGAGTTGCGGATGCGCATCGTCACGAAGAAGGCGAGGATGAGCAGGATGGCGCAGAAGTAGAAGCCTGGCCAACCCTGCAGCTCGATGCCGAAGAAGTCCGGCACGCCGCGGCCCGACGGCGATCCGAACATATGATCGAGGATGCGCGGATCGGACCCGGAGACCTGCAGCCCGGTCTCGCCGTTGGTGATCGGCGTCAGCACCGAATAGGCGAGATTGTAGGACATCTGCGCGAAGGCGAGGGTGAGGATCGAGAAATAGATGCCCGAGCGCCTGAGGCTGACATAGCCGATCAGAAGGGCGAAGACGCCGGCGACGACGATGGCGAAGACGAGCGCGATCACCGCGTTCATCGACAACAGCTTGAACATCCACACGGCGGCGTAGGAGCCGGTGCCGAGGAATGCGGCGTGGCCGAAGGAGAGGTAGCCGGAGAAGCCGAACAGGATGTTGAAGCCGAGGGCGAAGATGCCGAAGATCGCGAACTTCTGCAGGATGTCCGGGTAGCCGGCGCCGATCGGCGCGAGCCAGATCGGCATGGTGAGGATGGCGAGCGCGAAGATCGCGAGCAGCAGATAGTCGCTGCGGCTCGAACTCATGAAGCCGCGCAGGCCTTCGCCCTTGGGCTCGTGGCCCTCGGCCGGGCTTCGGCCCATGTTCTTGCTCAAGTTCTCGTCGGGGGTCATGACACTCTGGCTCATCGGTCAGGCCTCCATGACACCGCGCCGGCCCATCAGGCCGCGTGGGCGAACCAGGAGCACCACGACGGCGACGAGATAGATGATGATCTGGTCGATGCCGGGCACGATCGCCTTGATCTCGGTCATCGAGGCGAGCGACTGCAGGATGCCGAGAAGGAAGCCGGCGATCACCGCCCCGCCGAGCGAGCCCATGCCGCCGACCACGACGACGACGAAGGACAGGACGAGGAAGTCCATGCCGAGATGGTAGTTCGGTGCGAGGATCGGTGTGTACATCACACCGGCGAGGCCGGCGACGACGGCGGCGATGCCGAAGACGATGGTGAACTTTCGGCCGATGTTGATGCCGAGGAGCCCGACGGTCTCGCGGTCGGCCATGCCGGCGCGCACAACCATGCCGAAGGTGGTGAGCTGCAGGAAGGCGAAGACGAGGGCGATGACGGCGAGCGAGAACAGGAAATAGACGATCCGCCACATCGGGTAGCTGATGTTCGACATGCCGAAGAGGGCGCCGATGTCGGCGCTGCCGGCCAGTGCGGGCGGCGCGGTCATCGGGATCGGATTGGCGCCGAAGAAGTATTTCACGATTTCCTGCAGGACGATCGCGAGGCCGAAGGTCACGAGGATCTGCTCGGCGTGGCTGCGCTTGTAGAAGAAGCGGATCAGCCCGCGTTCCATCGCAAAGCCGATGAGCAGCATGACCGGAATGGCGAGGAGGATCGACAGCGGCACCGCCCAGTCGACGATGGCCTGGCCGGTATCGCCGTACCACAGCGTCAGATAGGGAATCTCCTTGTAGGCCTCGAAGAAGGTGACGCTTTCGTCGCGGACCCGCTCGGAAATCGTCAGCAGCCTGGAAAAGGCCACCGCGCAGAAGGCGCCGAGCATGAACAGCGCGCCGTGGGCGAAATTGACGACGCCGAGCGTGCCGAAGATGAGCGTCAGGCCGAGGGCGATCAGCGCATAGGCGCCGCCCTTGTCGAGACCGTTGAGAATCTGAAGTATGATGGCGTCCATCGAGCCTACCAGTGAGCCTTCTGCCGGGGACCGGGTCGTGCGGGGGCGGTCGCCGCGCCGCATCGTCGGCTATGTCCGGTTGTCCGGGAGGGGTCCGGTGCCGCGCCGCGCGTCGTCGTGCGGCGTCCCGCCGGAGTCATTTCGAGCGACCGGGCGGGCGGCGTTTCCGCCACCCGCCCGCAGCTTTTCAGTCGACGAGGGTCAGGCGGCGCAACCCTTGACCTCGTAGGGGCCGAGATCACCGCCGAAGATCGACGCATCGTAGGTGACCTGATCGCGCGGCACGATCTTGACGATCTCCATGAGGTCGAACTGGTTGGTCGGGTTCTCCTTGCCCCGCACGACGAGCACGTCCTTGAAGCACTGGTGGTCGGAGCCGCGATAGAGCGTCGGACCGTTGCCCATGCCGTCGAACTCGAAGTCCTCCAGCGCCTTGATCAGTTCCGGCGGGTAGAAGGTGCCGGCCTTTTCGGCGGCATTGGCGTAGAGCAGCGTCTGGACGTAGCAGGTCTGGGCCGCCTGCGAGGGCGGCGAGCCATAGGCTTCGCCGAACGACTTGGCGAGGATCTTGGAGGGCTCGTTGTCGAGCTTCCAGTCCCAGTTGGCGGTGCCGAGGATGCCCTTGACCGCTTCTCCCGCGCCCTGGGCCATGAGTTCGGAGAACAGGGGCACGACGATCTCGAACTGCTTGCCGTTCACCTGCTTGTTCTTCATGTCGAACTGGGTGACGGCCTGGCGCAGCGAGTTGACCATGTCGCCGCCGTAGTGGTTGAGGATCAGGACGTCGGCGCCGGAATTGAGCACCGGCGTCAGATACTGCGAGAAGTCGCCGGCACCGAGCGGCGTGCGCACGGCCTGCACCGTCTCCCAGCCGAGCGCCTCGGTGGCGTTCTTGATCGATTCTTCCTGCGTCCAGCCCCAGGTGTAGTCGGCCGTGAGGTGATAGGCCTTGCGGTCCTTGCCGTATTCCTCGCCGAGGACGGGGCCGAGCGCCTGGCCCGACATGTAGGCGTTGAAGAAGTGGCGGAAGCCGTAGCGCCGCTTGTCCTTGCCGGTGGTGTCGTTGGAGTGGGTGAGGCCGGCCATGAACATGACGCCCATGTCCTGGCAGAGCGACTGCACGGCCACCGCGACGCCCGAGGACGAACCGCCGGAAATCATGATCGCCTTGTCGGCCTCGATCATGCGCTTGGCCGAAGCTCTTGCGGCATCGGACTTCGTCTGGGTGTCGCCGGTGACGAAGGTCACCTTCTTGCCGAGGATGCCGTTGCCCTTGAGGCTGGAGGGCTGCAGCGTCTTGACGAGACCGCCGTCGCCTTCGCCGTTGAGATGCTGGACCGCCAGCTGGAAGGCCCGCAGCTCGTCGGCGCCTTCGTCGGCATAGGGGCCGGACTGCGGGACGTTGAAGCCGAGAACGACGTTGCCGCCGGTCGGATTGTTGCAGAAGGCCTGATCCTGCGACCAGGCATTGCGCACGAAGAAGTGCGGGGTCGCCAGACCGGCACCGAGGGCGGCGCCCGTCTTCAGAAGTCTGCGGCGGCTCCAGGCCGACGTATCAATAGCCATGCTTCTCCTCCCGAATTGAAAGCCGAACAGTGGTGGCCGCGAGCCGTCTCCTCCCGCATCGGGACCATCACCTATTCGTGCCTATCGTCTACGAGGGGACGAATTCAAGCTATAATACTTTGGACTAAAGAAATGGGCGCCGAAGCTGCCGGTGCAGAACGCCAGTGCGCTGCGGAAGATTGTCCCGCAGCGCAATAATTCTTGTAACTGCTGATGTGAAAGTCACGGTGACTGGAGACGGTCGGCGGGCCGCTCGGTCATTGGCGACGGAAGCAGTCACTCAACCCCTGCGCTATGTTCCCGATGAGGGTGGGGTAGAGATCGGGGCCGTCCTGCAGGTCGGCACCCAGGGGGTCCAGAACTCCGACCGTCGCCGACGTGCCTTCGGTGACCGTCGCGACGATGCTCGGCTCGAATTCCGGTTCGGTGAAAACGCAGGCGGCGCCGACGCTTTCGAGCTTGTCCTTGATCTCGCGAATCCGCGCCGCGCCGGGCGCCCGCTCGGGGCTGACGGTGATCGCGCCGGCCGCCGGCACGCCGAACCGCTCTTCGAAATATTGATAGGCGTCGTGGAAGACGACGAAGGGCTTTTTCGGAGCATCCTGCAGCTTGGCGCGAACGTCCTCTTCCAGCGTCTTCAAGCGCTCCACATAGGCGTCTGCATTGGCGCGATAGGTGGCCGCATGGGCCGGGTCGACGTCCGACAGCGTCGCGGCGATCGCCTTCGTCATCGCGACGGCATTCTCCGGATCGAGCCAGACGTGCTCGTTGACGCCGCTTTCACCGTGATCATGGTCGTGATCCGCGGATTCGCCGGCTTCGTGCTCGTGGCTGGCGCCTTTCTCGTGGTCGTCTTCGGCCGTGCCGTGATCGTGGTCGTCGTCGGGCTCGAACATCGCGCCCGACCGTGCCTTCAGCTTCTCGACGCCCTCGGCGTCCCAGAGGGGAACGATCCGGGCATCGCTGCCGAGCGAGCCGATCGGCTTGACCAGGAAGTTCTCGAGCTGCGGTCCGATCCAGAAGATCGCCTGCGCCTCGGACAGGGCGCTCGCGTCGGACGGTTTCAACGCCGCCGTATGGGGGGAGGCCGCACCCTCGACGATCAGATGGGGTTTGCCGACCCCTTGCATGACCGCCGAGACGAGCGATTCCACCGGTTTGATCGAGGCGACGACCTTGGGTGCCTCTTGGGCCTCGGCGGACTGCGAGGCGAGGGCGAGGCCGGCGATCAGCGCGGCGACGAAGGCCTTCGCGGCCAGAAAGCCGCCGCCGGCCTCCGGGGGGCGCGATTTGCCGGCACTTGGCGTCGTCGCCCTGGCGCCGCGTCGTGTCCGGCCGGAGGTCCGCGCCCGAGCTCGGACCGGTTCGACGAGGTTTCGCGGATGTGGCATCGCTTGTGACTCCAATGTTATATCATTACATCGTTTGCGTTATGCTATAACGCATGGCATAGCAAGGCCAGAAACGGACCATTCGAAAATGACAGACCCGATGAGCCGCCCCCGCGCCCAACCGTTGATCGACATGCGCGGCGTCGGTGTGTCCCGCTCGGGCCGCTGGCTCGTGCAAGGCGTCGATCTCGTGATCCGGCCGGGCGAGATCGTCACGCTGATCGGGCCGAACGGCTCCGGCAAGACGACGACGGCGAAGACCGCCGTCGGCATTCTGAAACCAGACTCCGGCCGGGTCGATCGCGCCCGCGACCTCGTCGTCGGATACGTTCCGCAGAAGCTCGCCATCGACCGCTCGCTGCCGATGCGGGTCGCGCGGATGATGACGCTGACGACGAAAGCGGGCGCGGGCGCCGTCGAGGCGGCGCTCGACAGGGTCGGCATCGCCCATCTGGCCAGGGCGCAGGTACACGACCTGTCGGGCGGCGAGTTCCAGCGGGCGCTGCTCGCCCGCGCCATGCTGCGACGGCCGGATCTCCTCGTCCTCGACGAACCGGTGCAGGGCGTCGACTTCTCCGGCGAGATCGCGCTCTACGAGCTGATTTCGGAGCTGAGGGACAGCGAGGGCTGCGCGGTTCTCCTGATCTCCCACGATCTGCACGTCGTCATGGCGAAGACCGACCGGGTGATCTGTCTCAACGGCCATGTCTGCTGCGAGGGCAGCCCGAGTTCGGTCGCGGCCTCGCCGGCCTATCGGCAGCTCTTCGGCGATCGCGCCGCGGAGGCTCTCGCCGTCTATCGGCACCACCACGATCATACCCATCTGCCGGGCGGCGAGATCAGCTACCCGGCTCGTCACGATCACGATGACGGCGACGGCTACGCCCATGGCCATCGCCACGGGGACGGACCGTGCAGTCACGCGCATGGCACGACCCGGGAGGCCGACGCGGCCGGCCGGCCCGGCGACGCGGACGAAGCCGACGCACGCGCCGTGGAGGACCATCATGCTTGACGACTTCTTCACCCGCGCGCTGCTCGCCGGCCTCGGCATCGCCGTCATCGCCGGCCCGCTCGGCTGCTTCGTCGTCTGGCGGCGCATGGCCTATTTCGGCGACACCATGGCCCATTCGGCGCTGCTCGGCATCGCGCTGGCGCTGGCCTTCGAATGGGCGACGCTGCCGGCGGTCTTTCTGATCGCCGCCGTCGTTTCGCTGGCGCTGATCCTCCTGCAGCGGCGGGGCGGGCTCTCGACCGATTCGCTGCTCGGCATCCTCTCCCATTCGACGCTGGCGATCGGCCTCGTGGCGCTCGCCTTCATGCCATGGGTGCGGGTCGATCTCCTCGGCTATCTGTTCGGCGACATCCTGGCGGTCACGCGAGCCGATCTGGCGGCGATCTGGGGCGGCTCGGCCGTCGTCGGCGCGGCGCTGTTCCTGCTCTGGCGGCCGCTTCTGGCCGGAACGGTGAACGCCGAACTGGCGAGCGCCGAGGGACAGTCGCCGGAACTGGCGCGCGCGGCCTTCATGCTGCTTCTGGCCTTCGTCATCGCCATCGCCATGAAGATCGTCGGCATCCTCCTGATCACCGCGCTGCTGATCATCCCGGCAGCGACGGCGCGACGCTTCGCCACCTCGCCGGAAACGATGGCGCTGGTCGCCGCCGTCGTCGGCGCGATGGCGTCGACCGGCGGGCTCTATCTCTCGCTCGGCTACGACACCCCGTCCGGCCCCTCGATCGTCGTCGCCGCGCTGATGCTGTTTCTCCTGGCGCTGCTGCCGCTGCCGAGACTTGCGCGCCGCAGAACGACGGAGGAGGGGGCGCCATGACCGCCAAGCCGGCCCTGACCCGCAACCAGACCCTGGTGCTCCAGACTCTCACGGCCGCCGTCGAGCCGCTCAGCGCCTATGCCATTCTCGATCGTCTGCGAGGCGAGGGGTTCCGGGCGCCGCTGCAGGTCTATCGCGCCCTCGACAAGCTGCTGGAGACCGGCCTCGTGCACCGGCTCGACAGTCTCAAGGCCTTCGTCGCCTGCTCGCATCCGCACGAGCATGGCGGTGAGGAGATGGTGGCCTTCGCGATCTGCGAGACCTGCGGCGGGGTCTGGGAATTCTCCGATTCGAAGATCGAGGACCGCTTCAGCGCTTGGGCCGAGGCAGAAGGCTTCCTGACCAGAACGACGACGCTGGAGATTTCCGGCCTGTGCAGCCTCTGCCGCCAACGCGCGGCGGCCGGCGAAGCCGTGGAAGCCGGCGTCTGAGGCCGGTCGGAGCCGGCCGGACGAGGAATTTTCAGGAATCGCCATCGCATGCTTGCGGTCCGGGAAAGGCCCCGTTATATACCGCGCCGCAGGTCACGGAGTGTAGCGCAGCCTGGTAGCGCACCTCGTTCGGGACGAGGGGGTCGCAGGTTCGAATCCTGCCACTCCGACCAGCTTTCTCAAGGGCTTAGCCCGAATTTCCCGAAATAGCCTCGGACGATGCGGCGGAAACTGCGGCGGAAACCTCATTCCGCCGGCGGAAAGCACGCGACCTTCGTCGGCGACTCGAGACCACGTTCGCGACTTGACCGCCCCTTCCTGTGACCGGCGCTTCCCTCGGTGAACGCCCGCACGACCGCCATCTCGGCCTCTGGATGGTCGTGGCCGTATGTCCGGATCAACATCTCAATCGACATCGACGAGTGGTTCGCGATCTCATCGAGCTTTTCGCCGGACCAGATCAGCCGGCTCGCTGCTGTGTGCCGGAACAGGGGGCGAACATAGCCATGGCCTTCTCCGAAGATGTCGTCCATTGCCCGCGACAGAGCCTTCCTATAGCCCGCCGCTGCGGATGAGCGCAGGATCCGACTTGCTCGCGTCGTTGCAGGCGGCGATGACTACGACGCCTTGGCGGCGTCGGATGCCGTCGAGGCACTCTGGGAGCGCACTCACGATCTCGCTCCACCAGTCGTCGCCTCGACGTCGACCAGTCGTGCCGCTGTCGCTCGGCTCGGACGACGATCCGCGACGACCGCGTCCGTCCGGCCTGCAATCTCGTCGATCGTAACTGGTGCTCCGCAGCCGGCGAGAGCAGGCCGGCGTCGGTGGGCGCCCGACGCAAGTGATGGTGGCCTCTCCAGACGAGGCCTTTTATGTCTACTAACTCCGTCGGAAACAGTATAAACTCTCTCTCATGATCAGCCAAAAAGCCAAATATGCCTTGCGGGCCCTCGTTGCGCTGGCGACCAGCGAGGAGGATGCGATGACGACGTCTGAGATCGCCGAGCGGCAGAAGATCCCGCGCAAGTTTCTCGAGCAGATCCTGCTCGACATGAAGCGCGTGGGCATCGTCCACAGCCGCCGCGGCAAGCTCGGCGGCTATGCCCTCCTGAAGCCGGCCGACGCGATCACCTTTGGGGAGGTGCTGCGGCTGATCGACGGTCCGATCGCACCGCTCCCTTGCCTCAGCCGGATCGCCTATCGGCGCTGCGACGACTGCCAGAGCGAGACGAATTGCGAGATCCGCCGGGTCTTCGCGCGGGTCGCGACCTCGGCCCGGGACGTCCTCGACCGCACGACGATCGCCGATTCGCTCCGGCGTCCCGGGCCCATTCCGATCATCGATGACGAGATCGAGGCGACCGGCTAGAAGCTGGTCGAAAACCCAGTTGACAAAGCCTACCAAGTCAGTCGAGATAAAGATACTCGATCAAACTGGTGAGGATTACGGGGTATGATCATCCTTTCTCGACGAAGCCTGTTCGGCGCTGCTGCGGCGACGCTGCTCCTGGCCGGTTCGGCCGGCGCACAGACCACGCTCCTGAACGTCTCCTACGATCCGACGAGGGAGCTCTATCGCGATTTCAACGCGGCCTTCGCCAAGCATTGGGAGGCGGAAGGCAAGGAGGCGGTGTCCGTCCGCATGTCGCATGGCGGGTCCGGTGCGCAGGCACGGGCGGTGATCGACGGTCTCGACGCCGACATCGTCACGCTGGCGCTCGAGGCGGACATCAACGCGATCGCCGAAAAGACCGGCAAGATCCCGGCGGACTGGCGCGGCAGTCTCGCCAACAACAATTGCCCCTATACGTCGACGATCGTCTTCCTGGTGCGCAAGGGGAACCCCAAGGCGATCCGGGACTGGGGCGACCTCGTGAAGGACGACGTCGCGGTGATCACGCCGAACCCGAAGACCTCGGGCGGGGCGCGCTGGAACTTCCTCGCCGCCTGGGCATGGGCGGAAAGGCACTTCGAGGGGGACGAGGCCAAGGCGCAGGAATTCGTCGGGCAGGTCTACCGTCACGTGCCGGTGCTCGACACCGGAGCCCGCGGCTCGACCACGACCTTCGTCCAGCGCGGCATCGGCGACGTGCTGCTCGCCTGGGAGAACGAGGCGTTCCTGGCGCTTGAGGAACTCGGCCCCGACCAGTTCGAGATCGTCGTCCCTTCGATCTCGATCAAGGCCGAGCCGCCCGTCGCGCTCGTCGACGAGAATGCCGAGGCGAAGGGGACGACGGAGGTCGCCAAGGCCTATCTCGACTACCTCTACTCCAAGGAGGGGCAGACGATCGCGGCCAAACACTATTACCGCCCGTTCGAGCCGGAACTCGCCGACCCGTCGGACATGCAGCGCTTCCCGGAGCTCGAACTCGCCACCATCGACGACTTCGGCGGCTGGAAGAAGGCGCAGCCGCGCTTCTTTGCCGATGGCGGCGTGTTCGACCAGATCTACAAGCCCGGCCAGTAGACCATGTCGATGCCCGCAGCCGTCCTCCCGAGGCTCAAGCAGCAAAGCGTCGTCCCGGGCTTCGGGCCGGCGCTTGGCTTCACCCTGTTCTATCTGTCGATCGTGGTGCTGATCCCGCTGGGGGCGCTCGCCCTGCGCGCCGCCGGCCTCGGCTGGAGCGACTTCTGGCAGCTTGCCACCGACCCGCGGACGCTCGCAGCGCTGAGGCTGTCGTTCCTCGCCTCGCTCGGCGCGGCCAGCATCAACGTCGTCTTCGGACTGCTCTTGGCCTGGGTGCTGGTCCGCTACGACTTTCCGGGGCGGCGTCTCGTCGATGCCGTCATCGATCTGCCCTTCGCCTTGCCTACCGCCGTGGCGGGCATCGCGCTCACCTCGCTCTACGCGCCGAACGGCTGGGTGGGGCAGGTTCTGACGCCGCTCGGCTTCAAGGTCGCCTACACGCCGCTCGGCGTGATCGTTGCGCTGACCTTCGTCAGCCTGCCTTTCGTGGTCCGAACGGTGCAGCCGGTGCTCCAGGATCTCGACCGCGATGTCGAGGAGGCCGCCGCCACGCTCGGGGCGACGCGTCGGCACACGTTCCTGCGGGTCGTCCTGCCGGCGCTGCTGCCGGCTCTCCTCACCGGCTATGCGCTGGCCCTGGCGCGGGCGGTGGGGGAATACGGCTCGGTGATCTTCATCGCCGGCAACATCCCCTACGTCTCGGAGATCGCGCCGTTGCTGATCGTGATCCGCCTCGAGGAGTTCAACTACGCCGCCGCGACGGCCGTCGCCGCGCTCATGCTCGGCGTGTCGTTCACGATGCTGCTGATCATCAATCTCATCCAGGCATGGAGCCGCAGGAGGTTCGGCCATGGCGCTTGAGGCGTCGCTCGACATCCACCCGTCCGTGGCCGCCGCACCCTGGCGCTCCCCGACGGCCGAATCCCCCGCCGTCAAGTGGACGCTCATCGGGGTTGCGCTGGCCTTTCTCGGCTTCTTCCTCGTCCTCCCCCTGGTCGCCGTCTTCGTCGAGGCGTTCCGCAGCGGCGTGGGCGTCTATTTCGAGGCCCTCGTCGAACCCGACGCGGTCGCGGCGATCCGGCTGACGCTCCTCGTCGCGGCGATCGCCGTGCCGTGCAACCTCGTCTTCGGTCTCGCCGCCGCCTGGGCCATCGCCAAGTTCGAGTTCAAGGGCAAGAACCTTCTGATCACCCTCATCGACCTGCCGTTCTCGGTCTCGCCGGTGATCTCGGGCCTCGTCTACGTGCTTCTGTTCGGCAGCCAGGGCTTTCTCGGCCCCTGGCTCGCCCGGCACGGCATCGAGATCGTCTTCGCGGTGCCCGGCATCGTGCTCGCGACGATCTTCGTGACCTTTCCCTTCGTCGCCCGCGAACTGATCCCGCTGATGCAGGAGCAGGGAAGCGGCGACGAGGAGGCAGCGATCTCGTTGGGGGCCAGCGGCTGGAAGACCTTCTGGCTGGTGACGTTGCCCAATGTGCGCTGGGCGCTGCTCTACGGCGTCCTCCTCTGCAACGCCCGGGCGATGGGCGAATACGGCGCCGTCTCCGTCGTCTCCGGCCACATCCGCGGGCTGACCAACACGATGCCGCTGCATGTCGAGATCCTCTACAACGAATACTCCTTCTCGGCGGCCTTCGCCGTCGCCTCGCTGCTGGCGCTGCTGGCGCTCGTCACCCTTTCCATCAAGAGCTTCCTCGAATGGCGCCATGCCGACGGCCTCAAGGCCGTCCGCGGGCACTAGGCGGCGGAGGCACGAAGGTTTTCCCATGCAGATCAGCGTCCGCGGCCTCCGCAAGGAATTCGACCGATATCCCGCCCTCCACGACGTCTCGCTCGACATTCGCTCGGGCGAGTTGATCGCCCTGCTAGGCCCCTCGGGCTCGGGCAAGACGACGCTCCTCCGGCTGATCGCCGGGCTCGAATTTCCAACGTCTGGCTCGATCTTCTTCGGGTCGGAGGACGCCTCGCGCAAAAGCGTTCAGGACCGGAACGTCGGCTTCGTCTTCCAGCATTACGCCCTGTTCAAGCACATGACGGTCGCCGACAATATCGGCTTCGGCCTGAAGGTGCGGGATCGGCGGACGAGGCCGTCGGCGCAGGAGATCCGAAGGCGGGCTTCGGACCTCCTCGACCTCGTCCAGTTGCCCGGCCTCGACAACCGCTATCCGTCCCAGCTCTCCGGCGGCCAGCGCCAGCGGGTGGCGCTGGCGAGGGCGCTGGCGATCGAGCCGCAGGTGCTGCTCCTCGACGAACCCTTCGGCGCTCTCGACGCCAAGGTGCGCAAGGAGCTGCGCCGGTGGCTGCGCGAGCTTCACGACCGGACCGGCCATACCACGGTGTTCGTCACCCACGACCAGGAGGAAGCCCTCGAGCTCTCCGACCGGGTGGTGGTGATGAGCCAGGGGCGGATCGAACAGGTCGGCACCCCCGACGAGATCTACGACCGTCCGGCGACGCCCTTCGTCTTCTCCTTCATCGGTGATTCGAACGAATTGCCGGTGACCATCCAGGACGGCAGCATCCTCTTGCATGAGCGCCCGCTCGAGATTGCTGGCAACGCCGCTCCCAAGGGGATACTGAGTAAGGGCGCTCCCGACGGGGCGGGTAGGCTCTTCCTGAGGCCCCACGATCTCGATGTCGTCGATGCCGGCGAGGGAGCCATCGCGGGCGTCGTCTCCGGCGTCAGGCGGACAGCCGGAGCCCGCATGCTCGAGGTCGAGGTGGCCGGGCGCGACCGGCTGGAGATCGAGCTGCCGGCCGACGACCAGCGCAGCTTTGTCGGCCATGTCGGCCTGCGGCCACGCAAGTGGCAGGTGTTTCCCGCATAGACGACGTGGCCGTTGCGGGAGGGACGGGATGCGGGAGGGACGGGACATTTCCACCTCGCTCGCCATGCCAGCCGCGATGGACGGAACGGACCTTTCCGTCGGCGGCCGCCTCCTTCTTTCTCTCACCACCACCCCATGGAAGCCCGATCGCCCTGTCGATCCGACCGTCGCCCGTCTGGCGGCAGGCATGGCCGAAACGGGCTGGAGGATCCGGTCTGCCGAGCCGCGCAACTACCTTTTGTGGCATTGCGGCAGGACGCTGACGCAGACACGGTGCCGCCTCGTCGTGCTGCCGCGGCGGTTCGGCCGCCTCTCCAGGGTCGAGATCGACGTCTTTCTCTTCGCCGAGCTGGCTGCGGCCAGGTGGCGGGTCTCGCACGACACGGCGCCCCTGTCGTCCGCCGCCCGCGAGGCGCGCGACACCTGCTGCCGCGCCATCGCCAGCCGTCACGGCTGGCTCCCATTCGAACCGGAAAGGGTTCTGGGGACCGTCCGCCGCGAGATCGGGGCGTCGCTTGCCGGGGCCCCTTGGCCGCGGAATCGCTGAGACGCCTCGGGTGAGCAGACAGACCGCTTTGCCGCAAGAAACTCCGCCGCCGCACCCCAACGAACTGTGGGCAGCAAGGATGTGTCGGCGGTGCCTCTTGCATTGCCCGTAGCATGACTGGCTTCCTGTCCCGCGTCTCATTGGACACCAGCGCGCGAGAAGGAAGAAGGTGGACATGACCACGGAACAGGCGGCCGTCGTCGTCCTGATGGTGGCCCTCCTGGCGGCCTTCGCGCTCGATCGGTTCAGGATCGAGCTGGTGGCGCTCTGCGGCCTCGCAGTCGGCGCGGGGCTCGGCCTCGTTCCGGCCGGATCGGTCTTCTCCGGCTTTTCCAGCCCTGCCGTCCTGACGGTGGCGGAGATTCTGATCATCGTGCAGCTGCTGGTGCGCTCGCACCTCGTCGACTGGCTCGCAGAGGGCCTCGCGAAGCGGCTTCACACGGAGACGGCCGTCCTTGCCGCGGTCTGCTGCCTCGGAGCCGGCCTGTCGGTGTTCATGAACAATATCGGCGCTCTCGCGCTGATGCTGCCTTTGACCTTCTCGCTGTGCCACGCCACCGGGACGCGCCCCGGCACGGTGGTGATGCCGCTATCCTTCGCGACGCTCCTCGGCGGGACATGCTCGCTGGTCGGGACGCCCGCCAACCTCGTCGTCTCGGGCTTCACGCGCGACGCGGTGGCGGCGCCCTTCGGCTTCTTCGAAACGGCGACGGTCGGCGGCGCGGCCGCGATCGCGGGCGTGGCCTATCTCTGCCTGTTCTCCGGCCGCATTCTGAGTGAGCGGGGCCTCGGAGCCGCAAAGCCGGACATCGCCGGCCCGCGCCATTTCGTCGCCGAGTTCCGCATCCCGGAAGGCTCGTCGCTCGTCGGCCTCGGCCTCGGCGAGTTCGAAGCGCGGATGGCGGGCACGGTCCATTCGCAGCTCCGGGACGACCGGCATGTCTTCGGTCGCCGGGAGGCGAGGCGAATCTTCGCCGGCGACGTGTTGCTCGCCGAGACGGACGTCGCCACGGCGATGGAACTCGGCCGGAAGGGCGAGGCCGAGATGCTGCCGGGGCGAGGCGCCGGCGCGGAGCGCGAATGGATCGAGGCGGTGGTGCTGCCCCAGAGCGTGGTCGTCGGAACCGCAGCCGGCAACATCGCGGCCTTCGAGCGCTATGGCGTCGATCTCGTCGCCGTCTCGCCGCAGGCCCGGCGGATCGAGGGTCGGCTCGCCGACGTGTCGCTCAGCGTCGGCGACGTCTTCCTGCTGCGCGGCGATCCGGCGGCCGTGCGCGAGGCGCTGGCGGAAGTCGACTGTCTCGCGGTCACCCCGCGAGGCTTCGGCGCGCCGGAGCCCGAGGGCTGGATCACCGTCGCCGCCTTCGCGGCCGCCGTCGCGGCATCGGCCCTCGATCTCCTGACGCCCGAAGTCGCCTTCGGCCTTGCGGTGCTGGTGCTGGCCCTTGCCGGCGTCGTCCGGCTTCGCCAGGCGGTCGCCGATCTCAACTGGCCGATCCTGATCATGCTCGCGGCGATGATCCCGCTCGGGACGGCGGTCGAAACGACGGGCGCGGCGGACGTGATCGCCCACGGCCTGCTCGCCGCCTCGGGAGCAAGCGGACCCTGGGGCGTCGCCCTCGTCGTGCTGGCGGCGACCATCCTCGTCACGCCCTTCGTCAACAACGTGTCGGCGGCCGTCGCCCTGGCGCCGGTGGCGATCGCCATGGGACGATCCGCCGGAGTCCCGATCGAGCCGCTGCTCCTTCTGGTCGCCGTCGGCGCGTCGCTCGACTTCGCCACCCCCTTCGGCCACCACAACAACACCCTCGCCATGGGCATCGGCGGTTACCGCTTCGGCGATTTCGTGCGCCTCGGCCTGCCGCTCACCGTGCTCGCGGGGCTGGCGGCTCTCGCTGCCGCGATGCTGGCCGGATGACGCCGGGAGGTCCGGCGGAAGGTCGACCTTGCCGGCTTCGGTTCGGCGTTTACCGTCATGCGTTTGCCACTCGCGTTGGCAGAGCCGAGAGCGACACGCTTGCCCGGCCTTCGGCGGACCTCGGGAAGTATTGGCTGTCCGGTCGCGTCAATCGAGGATGCGGAGGCAGCCTCGAGCGAGGACGAGTTGGCGGCGGAACGGGCGGCGACGAAGACCGTGGCATCCCAACGGGGATCATCCATACTTTATTGAAGCGGCCGTCCCCCATCTACGGGAATGACAGATCCGGTCGTGAAGGTCAGCATCGTCGCCGCGGCGAGGACGGCGTTTGCGACCTCCGCCGGGCGACCGAGACGGCCGAGCGGCGTTGCGAGTTGCTGCCTGTCGCGCCACGAGGGATCGAGGCCCGCGACGAACTCGGTGTCGACGAGACCGGGCGAGATCGATACGACCCGTATGGCGGGCGCCAGCGCTCTCGCCAATGATTTCGTCAGATTGTCCAACGCTGCCTTCGAAGCGCAGTAGGCGATGTTGCTACCCATTGCGGTCTGGGCGGCGATCGACGAGATATTGGCGATCAGGCCGTCCTCGGACTGCATCAGCAGAGGTTTTGCTGCTCTGGCCGCGGCGATCGCGCCACGGACATTGGTGGCAAGAATGCGGTCGATCAGTTCGTCGTCCAACGCATCGAGATCGTCATGGAGGACAAACCGGGTCGTCCCCGCGCAGTTCACGAGAATGTCGAGCTTGGAATAGCGGTCGGCCACCCCGGCCATGACCGCCGCAAGGTCGGTGGAGTTCACCACGTCGATCTTCGCGATCATATGGCCGTTGCCGCCGAGTCTCTGCAGCAAGGCTTCGGCGCTCTGCCGCGAGGAGCGATAGCCGAGGATCAGGTCTGCGCCGGCGGCCGCCAGCCGCGTGGCGATCGCCGAGCCGATCCCGCCCGTCGCCCCGGTCACAAGCACGACTTTTCCGGCGAGTTGTTCCGTCATCGTCGCTCCCTCATCGCGGCTGGTCTTTCTGGTGGGCGGCGAGCGCCATCAGACGCCGGTCCCGCCATTCGCTGCGTCGGCGAAGCTCCGTTTCCGGCAAGATCGAGCGACGCTCCGCCTCGACGCGGGCGATCAGTTCGTCCGACCAGACCTTCGGATCGGTGCGCGCCTTTGCGATCGACTGGTAGAGCGGACCCAGCCGCTCGGCATAGTCGCGCACGCCGCCGGGGGCGTTGAGGTCGATCGTCTCGAAGGGTCCCGCGAAGGACCATCGCATGCCGAGGCCCTTGGAGATCGTCAGGTCGATGTCGGCTGCGCTGGCATAGCCCTCCTCGAAGAGCTTCCAGGCCTCCATCAGGAGCACGCCCTGAAGCCGGTTCAGGATGAAGCCCTCGATCTCGCGATCGACGACGATCGGGGCTTGGCCGGTCCGTTCCATCTCGGCGCGTAGCCACGGCAGGACCTGAGCGTCGGTCCAGGGTGCCGGTACGAGTTCCACGACCGGCACGAGATGCGGCGGGTTGACGGGGTGGGCGATCAGGAACCGGCCACGGTTCCGGCACGCCTGCGTGAAGGCCGAGGCCGGAATGCCCGAACTCGAGCTGCCGACGACCGCGTCGCTGCGCATGACGGCGTCGATCGCAAGACTCGCCTGTGTCTTCACATCCGTGCGCTCGAGGACCGACTCCTGAATGTAGTCGGCCTCGGCCACTGCCCCCTCCAGTTCGTCCACCACGTGGATGCGGGCGAGGATGCCGTCGACGTCGTCGATCAGGCCGGCCGATTTCATGTCGGCCAGGCTCGTCGCGATACGATCCTTGGCTTCGGCCCTGATGGTGACGTCGCTGTCGTAGACGCCGACGTCGATGCCTGCGCGGGCGAACACAATGGTCCAGCCTCGGCCGACGAGACCCGATCCGACGATCGCGACCTTTTCGATGGGCTTCATGGGCCTCAAACCTTCGAGCTTTCACCGTCGGCAAGGCAGATCTCCGAGATCCGCAGCCCGTCCTCGGTGATCCGGCACGGGAAGGTGTCCTTCAGACGCTCTTCGTGAATCGGGATGACGCGCCGCGCTTCGTAGCCGGTCTGCTTCATCATCTCCTCGGTGGCGAGCACGAGGTTCGTCTGGCTGCCCGCGGCGAGGCCGACCGGCACGTAGAGCGTGTCGACGTCGACCGCCGAGCCGCTGCCCTCGACGTTTTCGAAGACGTAGACGAGATCGCCGGCGAGGACCCAGGTGTCGCTCGACTGCTTCTTGCCGTCGTTGCGCACCGTCACCCACATCGAGCCGTAGGTGTGGCTGTCGACGGCGGCGTGCAGATCGATCCCCGGCAGCGCGTCCTCGAGCGACCCGTCGACCATGGTCAGGCGCTTCTGCTGCGCAAGGCCGACGCCGCGCAGGATGTCGCCCGGATCGACTGCCGTCATCATCCAGCGCATCCGGTCGGGCAGGGCCATGGCCCAGACGTTCTTCGAGATTTCGCGCTCCTGGATGTAGAAATGCGCGTTCGGAAACGCTTCGACATTGCCGAAGTGGTCGAAGTGAGAATGGGTGACGAAGACCGTGTCGACCTCCTCGGGGCTGACACCGACCCCGGCGAGAACCTCCTTCGGCGAATGCCAGTTCTCGACGCCGAACTTGTCGGCGAGATGCTTGCCGTAGTCCTTGTCGTTGTAGCCGACGTCCACCATCGCCGTATGGCCGTTGCCCTTGATGAGGACGTAGCAGTAGGGCAGCTTCACGTAACCCTGGTTATGCGCTCCGTAGAGCACGCCGCTCTTGTGGTAGTCCTTGACGTAGCTGTATTCGAGCACCCAGATCGAATAATCTGCCATTGAATCCTCCCTTTTGTCGTCTTTGCGCCTTCAGCGTCGGTTGGCATGCTGGGCGCAGCTGCAGCATGCGTGAGAGAAATCGACCATCGTCATCCCGGCCCTCGGTTCGGCGATGCCCTGGAGAATCCGATAGGCCCCGTTGAGCTGCGCCGAGATCGCCGGTCCGGCGCCCTTTCCGCGCAGGCCGATCTGGTCGAAGGCCGACAGGGCCGTGCCGATGAGGTGATGAGCCAGACGGAGGCTTTCGCGGTGGTGGTCGAGCCGCGGCGGCGTTCTGGCCGTCTCGAGGACGGCCTCGATCGCGTCCCATTTTTCCCTGGCGTCCGACAGGGCGGCTACGGCGAGGACCTCCCGTCCGCCCGCTTCGGCCAGAATGAGAAGTCCGGCGAGATGGCCGATCTGTCGACGCATCCCGTCATAAGCCCGCCGCGCGGCGAGGACGTAGGCAGCCACGGCTTCGTCGAGATCGGGGGACGGCGGCGTTTCGGCAGGCGAAGGGCCCGACGTCCGGGCCAGCGCCTCGCAGTCGGCGCGGTGGATGGTGACCGCACGGTCGAGAAAGCCCGGATCCGTTCTGAAATCAGCCATCACGTCTCCTCGTCGTCTTCCGCTCGATGACCTCCCCGGGCGCGATGCGCCGGACGAACGGTTCCCGCGACATGCCGGCGGAGCCGAGGCCCTCCAGCGTCTTCAAGGTTTCGGCGAGCATTTCGTCGACGGGCTGCGGGATGGTCGTCAGCCCGTGAGAGGGCCATGCCGCCATCGCGATGTCGTCGAAGCCGACGACGGACAAATCCTGCGGAATGCGCAGGTTCGTTTCCTGGCGGATTCCCTCGATGAAGCCGATCGCCAGAATGTCGTTGGCGCAGAAGTAGCCGTCGCAGGAGCCGGGCTCGGCAAGGTTTGCGGCGGCGTGGTAGCCGGCTTCGTAAGAGAACGATCCCGCCTCCACGACGGCTGGCTCTTCAAGCCCGAGATCGGCGCATCGTTCCTGGAATCCCCGGCAGCGCTCGATGTTCGTGGAGGCGTCTTTCAGAGCCGAGACGTAGGCGAGCTTCCGGTGACCGCTATCGAACAGGAATTGCGCGACGCGTCGTCCACCTTCGACATTGTCGCAGGCGATGCCGAACGAATGCGGGTCGCTGGAAAGCCGGTTGAAGAACACCACGGGGATGCCCGCCCGCCGGCAGTCGAGCGCGGCCGCGGAGGAAAGCGTCGCTGCCATCACCACGACGGCGTCCGGCTGGTAGTCGAGGAGCATGCGCACCGCGTCGTCGATCATCTCGTCGGGGTTCGATGCCTGCAGCATGGCGTTCATGCCGGCGTCCCGGAGGCTCGAGGTGAACCGCGCCATCATCTCGGGATAGAACGGATTGACGACGTCGGAGACGACGAGCCCGATGATCCGCGTGCGCCGGGTGACGAGGCTCCGGGCGAGGGGATTGGGCGTATAGCCGATCTCCGCCGCCCGCTCCAGCACGCGGCGACGGGTCTCGGTAGCGACCACCGACTTCGGGTCGAAGGCACGCGAGACGGTCGAGATCGACATGCCGAGGTCGCGGGCGAGCTGTTTGGCGGTGATCCTCGCCCGCATTTCCTGGTCGTTCGAAAAGGTGCTCACCGCCGGATCCAACCCGTCAGGCCATGTTGCGTCCGCCGTAGCGGCGGGCGCGGATATTGGCCTGTTCGGCATGCCCGGCAAAGCCCTCGAGCATGCACAGGCGCGAGCACCGCTCGCCGATCTCGGCACTCGCCTCGTCGGTGAGCACCTTCTGGTAGGTGCAGGTCTTGAGGAACTTGCCGACCCACAGACCGCCGGTATAGCGCGCCGCCTTCTTCGTCGGCAGAGTGTGGTTCGTGCCGATGACCTTGTCGCCATAGGCGACGTTGGTGCGCGGGCCGAGGAACAGCGCACCGTAGTTGCGCATGTTGTTGAGGAAATAGTCCGGGTCGCGGGTCATGACCTGCACATGCTCGGAAGCGATGCGATCGGCTTCCTGCAGCATCTCCTCCTGGCTGTCGCAGACGATGACCTCGCCGAAGGTTTCCCAGGCCTGCCGGGCGGTTTCGCCGGTCGTCAAGACCTTCAGCTGGCGCTCGATCTCCTCCATCGTGTCGCGGGCGAGCTTTTCGGAGTTCGTGAGAAGGACGGCCGGCGAGGTCGGCCCGTGTTCGGCCTGGCCGAGGAGGTCGGTCGCGCAGATCTCGCCGTCGACGGTGTCGTCGGCGATGACGAGGGTCTCCGTCGGCCCGGCGAACAGATCGATGCCGATGCGGCCGTAGAGCTGCCGCTTGGCTTCTGCGACGAAGGCGTTGCCGGGGCCGACCAGCATGTCGACCGGCGCAATCGTCTCCGTGCCGAGAGCCATCGCGCCGACCGCCTGGACGCCGCCGAGAACGTAGATCTCGTCGGCACCGGCGAGATGCATGGCGGTGACGATCGCCGGATGCGGGCCTCCCTCGAAGGGCGGGGCGCAGGCGATGATGCGCTTGACGCCGGCCACCTTCGCGGTGACGACGCTCATGTGGGCCGAGGCCACCATCGGATACTTGCCGCCTGGAACGTAGCATCCGACGGATTCGACCGGCACGTTGCGATGCCCGAGAATGACGCCGGGAAGGGTCTCCACTTCCAGATCCTTCAGGCACTCGCGCTGCTTCTGCGCGAAGTTCCGGACCTGGGCCTGGGCGAACTTGACGTCGTCGAGGTCGCGCTCGGAGACCTTCGACATCGCGTCCGCGATTTCGCTCTCGGTCAGCCTGAACGCCTTGGGCGACCACTTGTCGAACTTCTCGGATAACTCCCGGACCGCGGCGTCGCCACGGCTTTCGATGTCGGACAGAATGCTTTCGACCGTCTCGCGGGTCTTCTTGTCGGCCGCGGCCGTCTCGTCGGGATTCTGACCCTTCTTGAGAAAGGTTGGCATCGGAGTTCCTCATCGGTTCGAGAGTGACGGCTCTGTGATCGGGTGGGCGTCATCGGATGGGACGGGACGGCCGACCAGGGCCGTCCCGACGGGGCAGGGATCAGGGCTGGACGGTTGCCTTGACCTTGGTCAACTCATACTGGTTCTCCGGCGCCTCGCAACGCTGGCAGTTGATGCCCGGCGAGTCCGGTGCCTTCGTGATCTCCTCGGGGAGCGGCTGAATGGTCGCCCCAGGCGTCGGATTGCCGTCGAGGGCGGAGGTCAGCGTCAGTTCCGGAAGGAGCGTCGGGTTGAAGACCTCGGTGACGAAGGAGGAGGGGACCTTCTCCGACGGGAAGACGTTGCATCCGTTCTCGAAGGTGTCGCCCTCGCAGAGCTTCACGTCCGCGGCCGGAACCCAGGGCAGCGGATATTGGATGTTCATCGGCTCGAGGTCGCGCTTGCCGGTGAGGACTTCCATCATGATCTTGAAGGCATAGCCGGCAGAGGCGGGCGGCGAACCGGAGGAGACGCCCTTCAGGCCCATATCCTGCATCTTCGGATCGGCCAGAGCCAGACGGAAACCGTCCGAATTCTCGCCGGTGATCGGAACGAGCTTGCCGCCCTTGTCGAGAAGAGCCTGGACGGCACCGTATTCACCGGCCTGCGCCCAGATGCCGTCGACGTCCGGATGAGCAGCGAGGGCCTTTGCGGTTTCCTGCTGGGTCGTGCGGTCGTCCCAGTAGCTGTAATATTCGGCCGCGACCGAGATGCCGGGATACTGGTCGAAGATGTGCATGGCGCCGTCGGTGTGGCGCTTGTCGACCGAATTGCCCGGAACGCCGCGGGACAGAAAGATCTTGCCCTTGCCGCCGAGTTCGTTGACGAGCGCCTGGGCGGTGTTCTCGCCGAAGCCAGCCGTGATGAAGCTGACATTGTAGGCGCAGGGTTCGGTGACCGTCGCGTCGTACATGAAGAACTTCACGCCCTGATCGCAGCCGCGCTTGATCGTGCGGTTGAGGGCGGTGGCGGAGATCGGGAAGCTGATGACGCCATCGGCGCCGGCCTGGATCATGCTCTCATAGGCGGAGATCTGCGCCTGCGGATCGGTTCCCGAGATCACTTCGGTCAGTTCGACCTGCTTGTCGTAAGGCGGGGTCTTGGCCAGCGCCTTGACGATGTTGGCGGCTTCCGACTGCCAGGAATTGCCGCTGTAGCTCATGGCGAGATAGATCTTGTACTTCTTGTCGGAGCCCGAGTCCTGGGCCTGCGCCAGCGTCGCGCCGAACGTCGCGGCCAATCCCGCGATCATCGTCGCGGAGGCGGCGCCTTTCATCAGTTTGTTCAATCTCATCGTGTCTTCACTCCCTGTTGCTGTCCGTCCCCTGTGCGGGGGACGTGGCAGATCGATGGAACCTCCCTCCATCGGGGTCGACGCGGCCCTCCCAATGGCACCGCGTTCATGCCTTCCGGTTGCGCAGCCGCAGCCCGGAAAAAAGGTCCTCGCGCAAAAGGACGAGCGCGACGAGGATGATCGAACCCTCGATGATCGTCCGATATCCCTGGTCGAGACCAATGGCGGATATGACGGTTCCGAGCGTCGTCAGAAGGATTGCGCCGCCGACCGTGCCGACGAAGCTTCCGCTGCCGCCGAGGATCGAGGAGCCGCCGATCACCACTGCGGCGATCCCCGGAAGCAGGTAGCTGTCGCCCATCCGCAGCGTCGCGCCGTCGGAATAGCCGACCAGCATCATGCCGACGAAGCCGGCGCAGGCCGCACTGATGGCGTAGGGAATGGCTTCGGTCAGCCCGACATCGATGCCGGCGATGCGTGCGGCTTCCCGGTTGACGCCGATCGCGTAGAGGCGGCGGCCGAGCGTCGTCCGGCTCTGGACGATCCAGCCCACGATCGCGAAGAGGACGACGAAATAGACGACGACCGGAATGCCGAGCCAACGCTCTTTCATCAGGAACGCGAGGATTTCCGGAGAATTGCCGCGCGGCGTACCGCCGGTGAGCCCGAGGGCCGCCGAGGCGACGAAGATCGACGATGCGAGCGTCATGATGAAGGGCGGGATGCCGAGAATCACGACGCCCGCGCCGTTGACGAGCCCGATCAGCGCGCAGACGCAAAGGGCGATCGGCAGGACGTAGAAGGCGTTGCCGTCGCTGCCGTAGACGGTCGCGAGGACACCGCCGATGACGACGAGCGAGGGCGTCGAGAGATCGAGCCCACCCACGAGGATGACGAGACCCTGGCCGAAGGACAGGACGATCAGGAACGACGACAGCGTCAGGATCGTCAGGACCTGGTTCCATGATCCGAGGGCAGGGCTGACGAAACGCGAGCAGAGGATCAGCACCGCCGACAGGGCGAACACCGCGACGATGTTGACGAGATCCCGATCGATCCCGCTCGAGGCGCGCCTGTCCTCGACGTGCGCGAAGGTGTCCGTGGCCGAACCGTCGTTTCCGGTCGTCTGGTTCATCGCACCGCTCCCTTCGAGAAGGTCCGGCCGATCAGGTTGCCGAGGACGATCGCCGCGACGAGGATGACCGACTGGAACATGCCGGTGTAGAAGGACGAGACCCCGGCGGCGAAGAGCACTTTCTGCAGCAGCATGAGAACGCCAGCGCCGAATATCGATCCGAGGATACCGCCGCGGCCGCCCGAAAGTGATGTCCCGCCGAGCGCCACGGCGGCGAATGCGAGCAGCAGGAACGATTCCCCGGCGTTCGGATCGCCCGTCGCGGTCTGGGCACTCAGCATGAAACCGGCGAGGCCGTAGAGAATGCCGGCGCCGACGAAGGCCGCGAAGCGCGTCGCCGTCACCGAGATGCCGGACAGGGACGCCGCCTGCTCGTCCGCACCGACGGCGTAGATCCCGAGGCCGGTGTTGGTGCGCGAGAATCCAGCCCACAGAAGCGCGACAGCCAGAACGATGAGGCCCGAGATCGGCAGGACGCCAAACAGGGTGTCGGTCAGCTCGTAGGAGACCCATTGGGCGACGTAGCCGCCCGGCGCGTCGAGGAAGACGAGGGAAAGCCCCTGGCAGACGATCATCGTGCCGAGGGTTGCGGCGATGGTCTGCAGGCCGAGCTTCGCCACCAGAAACCCGTTGATCGCCCCGACGGCCGCGCCGATCGCCATGCAGATCGCAAGGCTCGCGAGGGCGCCGAGCGGGCCCTCGATCGGATAAATCGCCATGAAGACGTTGGTCAGTGAGATCACGCCGGCGACGGAGAGGTCGAATCCTCTCGCCAGCACCACCATCGTCTCGCCCGCCGCCGCGATGGCGAGCGGCGCGGAATTGTTCATCAGATTGGTGAAGGTGTAGAGCGACAGGGCCGAGGGCTCGAACCAGGCATAGAGTGCGTACATCGCCAGATAGAGGACGAAGACCACCGCCGCGCCGCCGGACAGCATGCGCTTCAGTCGCAGTGTCGGCCGACTGGTCCGTTCTGTCGCGAGGCTGGCGGCGTAGCTCACGAGTACGCTCCCTTCGATGCGGCGCTGTCCTCCCGATGGCCGATCATCGCCCCGACGAGGTTCTGCTCCTCGATGGCGTCGCCTTCGAACGCTTCGACGATCCGCCCGCCGTAAAGGACGAGGCAACGCTGGGCGAGGCTGGTGATCTCGGGCAGCTCGGACGAATAGAACAGGACCGAACCGCCATCTTCGGTGAACTGGCGAATGGCTTCGTAGATCGACTGCTTGGTCCCGACGTCGACGCCGCGGGTGGGATCGAACAGCAGAAGGATCCGCGCGCCGGTCATTACCGTCCGGGCAAGCAGCGCCTTCTGCTGATTGCCACCCGAAAGGTCGGAAATCCTGAACGGGAGATAGCGTCGGGCGAGATCGACGACGTCCGCCGTCTCGCCGGCGGCATCGCGCTCCCTCGACCGGGAGACGACGCCGAAGGAGGCGACGTTCCCGACGACGGGCAGCGTCATGTTGGATGCGGTGGTGAGGCTCGCGAAGATCCCCTCGGTCTTCCGCTCCTCGGGAAGAAACGCCATGCCGCGGCCGGAGGCGAGGGCGCCTTTGGGGCTGCGGATGTCGGCGACCTTGCCATCGACCGAAATCGAGCCGGAACGGCGCTTCTCGAGACCGACGAGACTGCGGAACAGGTCCCGCTGCCCTTGCCCTTCGAGGGCCGCCACGCCGAGGATTTCGCCCTCTTTCAGCTCGAAGGACACGCTGTCCAGTATGTCGGTCGTCAGATCGCTGACGGACAAGACCGCCCCGGAGCTTTTCGGCTTGCCGGCATGGGTCGACAGGGTCTTCTTCGCGGAACGGCCGACCATCATCTCGAAGATGCGGTTGTCGTCGGCGCCGGCGAGATCGACTGTATCGATGCTTCGGCCATTCCGCAGAACCGTGGCCCGGCTGCAGATCGAGCGGACTTCGGCCAGCCGGTGGGAAATGTACAGAACCGCGGTCCCGGCCTTCCTGGCATTCTCGATCAGCCGGAAGAGCCAGTCGACATCCGAGAGTGAAGCGGTTGGCTCGTCGAGAATCAGAAGCCGCGTTCCGTGGGAAAAGGCCCGAACGATCTCCAGCCGCTGACGATCGGGAAGCGAAAGCCGACCCACCGCTTCCTCCGGATCGAGGGGAAGGTCGAAACGCGCCAGAATCTGCGATGCCTTCTCGATCGTACGGCCGCGTGAAAACAGTCCGGCTTTTGCCGCCGGCAGTTTGGGCAGGCACAAGTTCTCGGCCACCGTCAGGTTCTGCAGCAGGCTGAGTTCCTGAAAGGCGATGGCGACGCCGCAGCGGCGTGCGCCGAGGATCGAGCTCGGGGCATAGGGCTCGCCGGTCAGCGACATCGTCCCGCGGTCCGGCTCGACGACACCGCCGAGCACTTTCACCAGTGTGGACTTGCCGGCACCGTTCTCGCCGAGCAGCGCGTGGACTTCGCCCGGGCCGATGGAGATCGAGACATCCTCGAGGGCGACGGTCGCCCCATAGGATTTCGAGACGCCGCGGCACTCGACGGAAGCCATCCTCGCTTCGCTCATGATGGCCCTCCTCCCAAAGGTCGCATGGCGTGCTGCAAGCGATTGCAGCAAACGTTTGCTGCAAACGATACCAGGATCAAACGCTGATCGATCGCGACTGTCAACAGGGAGTTTTGACCGGTGCTGGCGGTGCGCGTCCCGTCAGAGGACGGCGTGGACCTCGCGCGGCTTCGGCGCGAGTTCGCAGGCATAGCGGATCGCGGCGACGAGACTCTCGTATCGCGCGACGCCCTTGCCCGCGATGTCGAAGGCCGTGCCGTGATCGACGGAAGTGCGGATGATGCCGCCCTTGAGGCCGACGGTGATGTTGATCCCTTCGTCGAAGGCGACGGCCTTCACCGGGGCGTGGCCCTGATCGTGATAGCAGGCGACGACGACGTCGAAGTCGCCGCGCATCGCCCGGTAGAAGAGGGTGTCGGCGGGAAGAGGTCCCTTGACGTCGATGCCCTCGCACTGCGCCTTCTCGATACCTGGAACGAGCTTTTTCTCCTCCTCGCCCTCGCCGAACAGCCCGTTCTCGCCAGCATGCGGATTGATGCCGCAGACGGCGATCTTCGGGTGCGGGTTGCCGGCCGCCGCCAGCGTGTCCTGTGCCAGGCGGATCACCTGATAGGTCCGATCCGGGTCGATCCGGCGGATCGCCTCCAGAAGGCCGACATGGGTGGTGAGATGGATGACCTTCATCTTCGGCGCCGCCAGCATCATCGAGTAGCTTTCGGTTCCGGTCAGCTCGGCGAGGATCTCGGTATGGCCGGGGTAGATGTGGCCTCCGGCATGGAGGGCTTCCTTGTTGAGCGGCGCCGTCGCGATCGCCGCGACCTTGCCGGCCTTCGCCATCTCGACTGCCGCTTTCAGAAACTGGAACGCCCCGTTGCCGGCCTCGGCCCGAACCTCGCCGAATGGCAGGTCACCGAGATCGAGCCCAGGATCGGCGCAGAGGACGGTCCCGCCCTCGCTTCCGGGAATGGCTTCCTCTGGTTCGAAGGACTGGATGCGGAAGTGCGCGCCGACGATCTGTCGCGCCTTTTCCAGAACGGCAGCGTCGCCGACGACGACCGGTCGGCAGAGCTCCAGCGTTACGGGGTCGATGACGGTGCGGGCTACGATCTCCGGGCCGATTCCGCAAACGTCCCCCATGGTGATGGCAATGGTCGGCTTCATGGGTTCACTGTTCCTTCGATCAGATATGTCATCGCTTCCGCCAGAGCTTCGCGGTGGCCGAAGCCGCCGGCCTTGGTGACGATATGGCACTCGAGCGGCCCGATTGCCGTAACGAGGGGCATGCCGGGAAGGACCGTTCCGCGAATGTCGACGGCCGTGATTCCGCAGGCTTCCATGGTGGCGCGGGCGGTGTCGCCGCCGGTGGCGACGAGCCGTCCGATGGTCCCTGCATCCAGGAGGAGTTTGGCGACGCGGCCAAGACCGTTGGCGACGAGGCGGCTGGCCTCCCTGCGGCCGAGCCCCTTCTTCGCCGCGAGCTCCATGACACGTCGGATCTGCTGGCTCTGATGGGATGTGGTCAGGACGGCGATCTTGCTCGACCGGGCATAGATCGCCGCGACCTCGTCGGCGCAGCGTTTGGCTTCGACCTCCAGTGCGTCGTCAATGAGGGCTTCGGCCGACATGACGACCGGTTCGATCCCATGCGCCGCGCAGGCTGCGTCGATCTGTTCGATCGCAACGGGATTGACGCTGCCGCAGACGAGGAGAGCCGGACGCCTCGCCGGCGGAAGGTCGGTCGGCCCGGCGCCGGCCGAGCCACCCCAGAGCTTCGAGAGGTGTTCGGCGATCCCGGCGGACCCGGCCCACAGAATGGGCCCGGCCACACCCTCCATCTCGCCGCCGAGCGCGGCGGCACGCTGCAGATCATCGTCGGTTCTCGCGTCGATGACGAGGCAGAGATAGGTTCCGGCCTGCGCCGCCGCCGTGGCCCATTGCCGGATCCGGTCGACGTCGCCCAACTCGTCCGGCAAGACCGGGACGATGCGGACATCCGGCATCTGCGGACTGATCAGGTCGATGATCCTGCTCTCGACGACGGGGGTAGCGGGATCCCGCGCGATCGCGGTCCTGTCCACCGGAGTGCCATCGACCAGGAGAACCCCTTCGGCGACGGTCCGGCCCATGGAAGGGTAGGCGGGCGTCACGAGAACGGTTCGGCATCCCGACTTGCGGGCCATGGCGTCGATTTCGGCGCCGACATTGCCGCGCATGGTCGAATCGATCTTCTTGAACAGCCGCACTCCGTCGAGAGCGATGCCGTTCATCGCGGTCTCGATGGCGGACCTCGAGGCATCGCTTTCCAGCGCCCGGCTCTCGCAATCGATGACGATCGCATCGCAGCCGGACGTCTCGGCCGTTGCTGCAGTATCGAGAAAGACCCGCGTCCTCAGACCGGACGCGGTGAACTGCAGTCCGCAATCGGCCGCCCCGGTGAGATCGTCCGCCAAAACGAGGATAGAGGCGGAACGCCGAGCCGCCGCGGTTTCGGCGGGGCCGGTCATCGGGCCTGCGTCCCTGCCTCCGCAGCGTCCAGCGCCTCGTCGTCCCGCGCCGTTTCGATCCGCCGGGCATCCGTCCGCGACACGAGGAACGACACGTAGAGGGGCAGCAGAATCGCCGTCGTGACCGTCGAGGCCGCGACCTGGACGGTGGCAAGCTGGGCGACGCTCTGGAAGACGGGGTTGGCGGCGGCGATCGCCATCGGCGTAGCGACAGCGTTGCCGGCCGTCGAACCTTCCGCCGAACCGACGATGGGGTTCCAGCCGATCGCCCGGAACACAAGGTAGCCGACGGTGCCCGTGAAGAGCGTCGTCATGACGCCGATTGCGATGCCGGCGAGGCCACCCGCGATGATCGCTCCGAAGTCGATGCCCATGCCGAGCGCGAAAGCGAAGAACGGGATCAGCATGTCGCTGCCCCTGGCAAACCAGTTGCGCAGGTCCGGATCGAGGTTGCCGAGGACGATGCCGACGACGATCGGCAAAAGCACGCTGACGAAGGAGACGATCGAGAAGAGCCCATTCACGAAGCCCATGGCGCCGAAGATCGTCAATGCGACCATGGTGAGAAACGGCCCGTCGTTCAAAGCGAGCAGCGAATAGGCCGCCTTGTCGTCGGCCTTGCCGTACTGACCGACGATCGCGACGTAGAGCCCACCGTTCGAATTCGTCATCGCCGCAATGATCGCGAGCGGCACCATGCCGAGGAACAGGCCGTCGGTTCCTGCGAGGACATAGGCCAGGAGGCCGACCGCCGCGCCGACGAGCCATTTCACCGCGAGGAGCGTCGCGCCCTTCGCAGCTGCCGATCCGACATTGGTCAGGCTGATCTGCGCGCCCGCGCACAGAAGGAAGAGAGCGATGAGGGCACCGGCGCTGTCGACGAAGAGCGCCTGGGTGAAATTGCCGATCCTGAGCAGGCCCGGCAGAAACGTGTTGATCGTCGCGCCGAGGAGCAGCGGTACGACCATCATGCCGCCGGGTATGCGGTCGAGTGTCGCCTTGATTTTCATAGGGATGATCCATCGCAAACGTTTTCACGACGTAAGGCACGGCTATCGATCAGCAAGTCCTGCTTTGTTCCGGGGGGGATCGGATCGACGTCGAGCGGTCATCCGGTCGTCACGCCTCGATCGCTTTGCCGCCGTCCGGATCGAACCAGCGGACGCTTTCGGGCGGAACCGTCAAGGTGAAGGGTGCGCCCGTCGGGGGGGCGTCGTCCGGTTTGACGCTGGCGATGAGCGTCTGCTCGCCGGTGCGGCCGATCAACAGCGTCTCCGCGCCGGTGAGTTCCACCACCTCGACATCCATCGACAGAGCCGTCGCGGCCTGCGCTCTTGCCGGTGCGAGATGCTCGGGCCTGATGCCGGCGATGAGCGCGCGGCCGGAGCCGAGCGTCTTTCGGGCCGCTGCGGGAATCGGGATGAGGCAGGTTCCGCCATCGGCCTCGAAGCGTTCGCCGTCTTCCGATACGCGGCCTTCGAGGAGATTCATCGGCGGCGATCCCATGAAGCCGGCGACGTAGAGGCTCGCGGGGCGGTCGTAGATCTCGCGGGGCGATCCGATCTGTTCCACCCGCCCCTCGCGCATCACCGCGATGCGAGTGGCGAGCGTCATCGCCTCGACCTGGTCGTGGGTGACGTAGACGATGGTCGCCTTCAGCTTCTGATGCAGGCGCTTGAGCTCGGTGCGCATCTCGGTCCGCAGTTTCGCGTCGAGGTTCGACAGAGGCTCGTCGAACAGGAAGACCTTGGGATCGCGCACCAGGGCCCGGCCGATGGCGACGCGCTGGCGCTGGCCGCCGGACAGCTCCGCCGGCTTGCGGGCGAGCAGCGGCTCGATCTGCAGGATCTCGGCGGCGCGCCGCACCGCGACGTCCCGCTCCGCCTTCGGCACCTTGCGCATTTCGAGGCCGAAACCGATGTTGCGGGCGACCGAAAGGTTCGGATAGAGCGCATAGGACTGGAAGACCATCGCGATGTCGCGGTTCTTCGGATGGACCTTGCGCATCGAAAGGCCGTCGATCAGGACGTCGCCGCCGCTCGGCTCCAGAAGCCCGGCGACGATGTTGAGGAGGGTCGACTTGCCGCAGCCCGACGGGCCTAGCAGCACCAGGAACTCGCCGCTCTGAAGCGCGATGTCGATGCCCTTCAGGGTGTCGATGGCGCCGAAGCGCTTCGTCACGCCGGCGATTTCGAGGGTGCTCATGTCGGATCTTTCAGCGCGTAGAGGCGGGGCGAGGTGGAGACCGCCCGCGAGGCGATCGCGATGCCGGCATCGAGCGCTTCTGCCAGCGGATCGCCCGCCGCGATCCCCATCAGAAACCCCGCATTGAAAACGTCGCCGGCCCCGATCGTGTCGATGACCTCGACGTGCGGCGCCGGGCGATGGATCGGCGCGCCGTCGGATGCCTGCGCCATCGCGCCTTTGGCGCCGAGCTTGGCGACGACGACGCCGTCCGGCCGAAGCTTGCGGCGAAGCATTGCGACGCCCGCGGCGATGCCCGACCTCTTCCCGGCGATCGACGAAGCCTTGGAGAGCGGGGCTGCCGGCGAATGGCTCGACGCGGCCGGGGGGCAAGGCTGCGATGGGTGGTCCAGATCCTGGAGACGCTTCTCGATCCCGATACGATCGTCTTCGGCGGGGCGATCCCATCGTCGCTTCTCGACGCGCTATGCGAACGCATGCTTCCGCTGCTGCCGTCCCATGCCGACAGACCGGCCAGAGAGCTGCCGCGGCTGACGATCGGGGGCGCCGATCCGTGGATGGTGGCCGCCGGGGCGGCGGCCGAACCCATCGCCCGCACGTTCGACCCCCGCTTTTCGGCAATCCAGAACGGCCTCGTCGCGCCCGATTGACGGATCGTCGGGCGAGCGCATCGAAACCGACGCCATCTTGATCTGCATCAAGGCGGACGCGGCCGATCGACCCTTTAGATCCTCGGACCATCCGAGGAGAATGGCCATGAGCGCCACCGCTGCAAAATTCGGACACGCCGAACTCACACCCAGCTTCCGGCACGTCCGGCTGGAGCTCGCCCGCGAAAAGGGCCACCCGGACGGCAGTCGCCATCAGGGCTACGATCTCGTCGTCCCGCTGGATGCTTCGGGCCATCTCGATCCGGTCGAATGGAAGGCGCATCAGGCCGCCTGCCGCGTCCGCCGATTCCACGAGGACGAGCCCGACCAGATCGGACGCCTCAGGCGCAAGCCCGGCGGCACCTGGTACTTCGACTACGTGGAGGGCCGCGACGACGACGAGATCGGCTTCCGCCTCGGCGCGGAACGGTTCGTTCCCGGCGAATACGTGTCGATCAGCCATCGCGGCGTCATGCACACCTATCAGATCAAGCGCGTCCAGGAGCTGTGACCGGCCGCCCGACGGCGCTTTGCAACGGGGCGCCGACGACGAGCGCAAAGTCCAGCCGGCGATGCAGGAGGAGGTCACGATGCGACGGACACCGACAGAGGCTCTGACCGACGCCGTGATGCAGCCGTCGGAACTGCTCTTCCTCGATTATCAGGCCTTGCACGTTCCCCTTCGACTTGCGGAACTCTGCCGGCAGAGCGCGGCGAGGCTCGTCACCGAAAGCCTCGGCTTCGTCGTGGAGCGTTTCGTCCAGGATCAGAAGACGTTCCTGGGGCTCATGACCTGCCGGGACTTCTCGCGCGCCGAAGCGCTGCAGAGGGAGTGGCTTGATACCGCGGTGCGGCAATATTCGGAACTCGGCCGGGCGGTGTCGCGCCTGGACGGGGAGGCCTCGGATCGGGTGGCGGAGGAACTGGCCGATGCCTGGACGCTTCCGGCACCGGACGAGGAGCCGGCGGCTCAGATGACACCTGATGCAGCGCCGCCGACTGCAGCGGCGAGCCAAGCCGGCTGACCTGCGATCCGAGCGATGGGCGACGGTGGACTGTCGGCACCGCCGAGATCTGCCGGCGCCGAGCGATTGTCCTCCCAGGCCCGTCCGGGGCATCGATCGTCTTGCCGCGCGGTCTGCGGCTCTGCCTCCGATCGCCGGCTTCGAGCCGTTCTACTAGCCCGCCCTGCCTCGATCGAGGGCGGATTTCAGATCTTCCATGCGTGGAACGCCCGGGAAGATCACCGTACCGGCGACGAAGGCGGGCGTGCCGTTGAAGCCGAATCCGCCGGCCTGGGTGTCGTTTCGGCGCAGGAGCCCGTCGATCTTCGCCTTGTCGCGCCGATAGTTTTGCTTCAGCGCCGCCACGTCGAAGCCGGCCTTCGCCAGCGTGTCGTCGATCGACTGCGGGGACAAGCGACCGTCGGTCCGGATCAACGCGTCGAGCGCCTGCGGACGGTGTTTTCCGGCTGCCAGCGTCAGATGCGCGGCATAGAGGGACGCCGCGCCGAAGATCGGCCAGTCCTTCATCACGAAGCGGATGTCGCCGTCCCGGCGAACGAGATCCATGATCTGCGGATAGGATTTCTTGCAGTACGGACACTGGTAGTCGAAGTACTCGACCAGCGTGACGCTGCCCTTCGGATTGCCGAGGATCGGCGCTTCGGGGTCGTGGAGCACCGCCTCCTTCGACATCGGATCGGGCGCGGCGACGCTCTCGCCCGCCGCGAGAAGCGCGCCGCTTGTCAGCGTTGTGGCGAGAAAGGTTCTGCGGTCGAGCTTCGATGGCATGACGCCGGTTCTCCGTTTGGTTTTCGTTGCGGGTGGATCGGCCCATGCCGCCGCCCACGATCTTGCCGACGGCGGAGACGCGGCGGTCGAGGTCGATGACGGCCTCGTCCGGCATGCGGTTGCCGCCGACCTTCCGTTCTTCGAGCGAGCGCTCAGGCGCGAGGCGTGACGCGACGGCCGGTCAGGCGAGGGCGGCTTTGCGAGCTTTCAGAATGGTCGCGAGCGCCATGCCGATCAGCATTGCCGGCAGGAAGACCATCGTTCCGGGCGCGGCGAGCGGCAGAGCCGTCCACGCCGGCCCCGGGCAGAAGCCGCCGATTCCCCAGCCGACGCCGAAAAGCGCCGCGCCGGCGACGAGTTCGCCATCGATGTCTTGCCTGGTCGGGATCTGGAAGTCGGCGAGAAGCAGCGGTCGCTTCCGTCGCCAGACGAGGCGATAGCCGATGAAGGCGGTGATCGCCGCGCAGCCCATGACGAAGGCGAGGCTCGGATCGAAGGTGCCGAAGAGGTCGAGAAAGTTCAGGACTTTGGCAGGATTCGACATGCCGGCGACGATGAGGCCGATGCCGAAGAGCAGGCCGGAGAGGAAACCGAGGAGGATGCGCATGGTGCTCACACGATATGACGCAGGACGAGGACGGTGACGAAGGCCGTCGCCACGAAGGTGAGGACGGCGACGAGCGAGCGCGGGGACAGCCGGGCGAGACCGCAGACCCCGTGGCCGGACGTGCAGCCGGAGCCCATGACGGTGCCGAAGCCGACGAGAACGCCGGCAAGCGCCATGGCGACGAGATCGCCCGGCACCGTCTGCCGGACCGGCGATCCGGTGACTGCCAGAACGACGAGCGGCGCGGCGATCAGCCCGGCGATGAAGGCGAGGCGCCAGTCCCAGTCGTCGCGGCGCATCGGCAGCGCCCCGGTGGTGATGCCGGATATTCCGGCGATGCGGCCGAACAGCGCCATGACGAGAACGGCGGAAAGGCCGATCATGACGCCGCCGAGGGTGGAGGCGAGGGGCGTGAAGGGTGTGACGGTATCGAGAGGCATGGGGTCCGGGTCCGAAAGAATGCGGAGTGATCACGCGAAGGCTGCGGCACTCTTGTAGAGCATGGAGAGGGCGACGATGAAGACGAGGCCGGCGAAGGCGACGTCGAGCGCGCCCTTCCTGCCGGAAAGCCAGCGGGCGGCGACGGTGCCGAGGAACCCGCCGAGGATGCCGCCGGCGACGAAGACGAAGGCGAGCGGCCAGTCGACCAAGCCGGAAAAGGCGTAGTTCAGCGCCGTCGTCAGGCCGAAGGCGGCGACCGCGACGAGCGAGGAACCGATGGCGTTCAGCATCGGCATGCCGGTTGCCGCGACGAGGCCCGGCACGATCAGGAAGCCGCCGCCGATGCCGAAGAAGCCGGAGAAGATCCCCGTCATTCCGCCGAAGCCGAGCACCTTCGGGGCGTTCTCGCGGTTGCATTCGGCGCCGGCATTGCCCGTTCGGTCGCGGTTGCGGAACATCAGGATACCGACGGCGATCATCAGGAGGGCGAAGAGGAAGAGCAGCTTCTGCCCGTCGATCGCCTTGCCGAGCGTCGAGCCGAGGAACGCCCCGAGAACTCCGGCGACGCTGTACAGGCCGGCGCAACGCCATTTGACGTTGCCGAGGCGGGCGTGGCCGACGAGATTGGTGCCGGCATTCGCGGCGACGGCGAAGGCGCTGGTGCCGATCGCCATATGGGCGCTGGGCACACCGACGAGATAGACCATCAGCGGGACGGCGAGGATCGAGCCGCCGCCGCCGAACAGGCCGAGCGTCAAGCCGACCAGCGAACCGGAGACGGCGCCGAGAAGATATTGCAGCGGCTCGAGGGTCATCGGCGGGTCCATTCGAGGCAAGCCTCGAGACGTCGAGGGCGTGCTGCCGACCGGCAGCAGGCAACGTTTCGTGTTCTGGCTCGGCGATCGGATCGCGGTCCTTCGGCATCGCCTGCCGACGGACGGGCGGCAGGATCGTCTCCCCGGGCAGGCAGCCTGTTTGCAGGGTTTCAGGTCGTCGACGAACCATCTCGGGAAGCGCGGCTCGTGACGGCAGCAACGTCGTACCCGGCCGCCTTGGCGCGGGCGACGATGTCCTGCTCCGGGCGCTGCCCGACCTGGCTGAGCGCCCACAGCGTCGCCGAGCGCATGCCGGAGCGGCAGAAGGCGACGACCGGCTTGGGCAACTCGTCCATGGCGGCGGCGAACTTCGCGACGTCCTCGTTCGAGGTCTTGCCGATCACGACGGGAATGTAGCGGGCCTCCATTCCGGCGTCCCGGGCCGCCCGCTCGATTTCGGCGAAGCTCGGCTGATCGGCGCCTTCGCCGTCGGGCCGGTTGACGATGATCGAACGGAAGCCGGCACCCCCGAGGGCGGCGACTTCGTCGGGGCTCACCTGGTCGCGGACGGCGAGTTGTTCGGTGAGATTTTTCGGATCCATGTCGATTTGCTCCCTTGGCTGGAGATCTTGCCCGGCCGCTCCGGCGGAGCTTCGCTGCCCCGCATTGGCGGCCGGATCGGGCGCATGTGCAAGGCCGGTTTCTTGGAGCCGGTCGCTCGCGAGCCTCGTCACGCTGGTCCGGGCGCGGAGAAAGCGACTGCTGGTCTCAGGACGCCGTCGCTCAGCGAAGGTCGCCTTCGGCGGCAGGGCTTGCTGCTGGTCCGGTTCATCTCACCGCGGGCGTATGCGGGTCGTCGTTGGCGGCAGCGAGGAGGCCGACTTTTGCGAAGACGGCGGCCCCGAGAAAGGGGCCGAGGGGGAGGGGCCGCGACGGCCGCGTCGCCAGCGCAGGGGCCTCAATGCCCGCAGGACAGAACAGCGCGTGGAGCGTCGCGACCAATCTTTCGGCTTTCGGATCGGCGAGGCGGTAGACGACGTTCTTGGCCTCGCGCCGCGGCTCGATGATGCCGGCATTGCGCAACTCGCCGAGCTGCTGGGACAGCGAGGGCTGGCGCAGGCCGAGCTCGTCTTCCATCTCGGCCACCGACATCTCGCCCTCCACCAGCCGGCACACGATCAGCAGCCGCGTCGGATGGCCCAGCCGCTTCAGAAGCGAGACCGCTTCCTCGATCATCTCCGCCCGGGCGAGCGCCGCAGCGCCGGGCCTCTCGGCGGGGCCGCTCATCGGGCATCCTCCCAGGGTGCGCCGGCGAGCCGGTCGAGCGGAATCTTCAGATAGCGCGTGCCGTTGTCCTCGGGCTCCGGCAGCCGTCCGCCCCGCGTGTTCACCTGCAGCGCCGCAAGGATCAGCTTGGGCATCGAGAGCGTCTCGTCCCGGGCCTCGCGCAGCGCGACGAACTCCGCCTCCGTCTTGGCCCGGCTCAGATGGACGTTCGAGCGCTTCTGCTCGCCGACGGTCGACTCCCAGGCAGGCTCGCGGCCGCCCGGCTGATAGTCGTGGCCGGTGAAGACGCGGGTCTCCTCCGGCAAGGCGAGAATCTCCTGGATCGACTGCCAGAGCACCCGCGCACTGCCGCCTGGGAAGTCCGCGCGGGCAGTGCCGCCATCGGGCATGAACAGCGTGTCGTGGACGAAGGCGGCGTCGCCGACGACATAGGTGATCGAGGCGAGCGTATGGCCCGGCGAAAACAAGACCTTCGTGTCGATCTCGCCGATCTGGAAGACCTCGCCCTCGGCAAACAGCTTGTCCCATTGCGAGCCATCGGCCGGAAAGTCCGGCCAGTTGTAGATGTCCTTCCAGAGTGCCTGGACCCTGGTCACCTTCTCGCCGATCGCCGTCGGCGCGCCGGTCTTCGCCTTCAGATACTGGGCGGCGGAGAAGTGGTCGGCATGGGGATGGGTGTCGAGGATCCACTCGACGGTAAGTCTCTCCGTCTTGATATAGGCGAGGATCTCGTCGGCCGAGAGCGTTGCCGTCGCACCCGATTTCGGGTCGAAGTCGAGCACCGGATCGACGATCGCGCAGCGCTTCGTCGCGGGGCAGGCGACGACATATTGGACGGAGAAGGTGCGAGGATCGTAGAAGCCCTTCACGATCGGGGACGCGGTCATTTCGAGGCCTCCAATTTCCGTGTCCGATAGAGCCAGTCGGAGACGCCGAGGCCGTCCTCGCGGGCCATGTCGGCGAAATCGATGATGTCGTCGCCCGGCTCCCAGCCCTCCGGCGTCGCGACGTCGTGGCCGTCTGACAACTGCAGCGCCCGCACGGTGCGCAGGACCTCGGCGACCGAGCGCCCGGTCGACATCGGGTAGAACGAGGACATTCGCACGATCCCGTGCGGGTCGACGATGAAGAGGCCGCGCACCGTCGCGCTCGTTCCGGCGGCCGCATCCAGCATGCCGTAGGCCCCGGCGATCGCCATGGACGGATCCTCGCAGACCGGGAACGGGATCTTCAGCGAAAAGCGCTCCTCGATCGCCCGCACCCAGGCGAGGTGGGCGAACAGGCTGTCGACCGACAGGCCGAGCAGCGCGCAGCCGATCGCGTCGAACTCGTTCGCCTCCCTGGCGAAGGCGACGAATTCCGACGTGCAGACCGGTGTGAAGTCCGCCGGATGCGAAAAGAACACCAGCCAGCGGCCGCGATAGTCCGCCAACTTCACCTCGCCGCGCGTCGAGCGGCAGGAAAATGGCGGCGCTTCGTCGCCGATCCGCGGCTGAAACGGGGTGGAAGCGCTCATGCTGTCTCCGTCTGATTGATTTTCAAAATATGGATAGAGAAGAAGCTATGTCAATATACAAATTACTATATTAAGTTCGAGACGCCGACAGGCTGGCGGCTTTCTCGCCTTCGGCCGGGATGGCGCCAGGCATAACGATATCGTTTTATAAATAATGATGCGGTGTCGAGCCTTCGTCGCGGCCCGTGCGAGCGCGCCGGTCCGCCGCGCCCGAATGCCTTTGACGACGCTCCGACCCGCCCGAACTGCCGCCGCTTCGACGGCGATCGATGCCAGTAACAGGAAACCGACAACGTCCCTCAGGATCGACGATACCGCCGCCGACTTCGAGATCCAGACGACGCAGGGCCCGATCCGCCGCCTCGAATTCCTTGCCGAACCGGCGATGTGATCTGCCCATAGAAGCTCCTCTTTCTCTCGGAAGAGCTCTCCACTTTCGCAAAGCAAGTCCAGCCGCCGACGGCGTCGCAGTCATCGCGTCCGCCGATCGGTTCCAATAGCCAACTCCGACCGTAGCTCTATCGAAGTCGCGGCTAGGAAACTCGTTCTTGGCCAACCCTGACGAAGGCTGTCGATCGCATGCTCCTAACCTATCATTCGCTCTCTCGCGACCAGCAAGCCGTTGCTCGTGTTGGCGGTTGTGAAAGGCAGCCATGAAGATTCTGATCTCGGCGCTCGTCGTCATCGTGGTTCTGGCCGGTGCAGCACTTGCCTATGCCCTGGGCCCGAGCGCCATAGCCACCGTCGAGCGTCCAATGCCCGAGAGCTTTTCGGGAGCCGAAGTGAAGCGCGGGGCGGAACTGGCCCGTCTCGGTTACTGCAACACCTGCCACACGGTGAGGGGCGGCGATCCCTATGCCGGCGGTTACGCGATCGAAACGAGTTTCGGGACGATCTACTCGACCAACATCACGCCGGACGAGGAAACCGGCATCGGCCGATGGTCGCAGGAGGCGTTCAGCCGCTCTCTGCGCGAAGGGCTCGATCGGGAAGGCCATCATCTCTATCCAGCCTTCCCCTATACCCATTTTACCAAGCTCACCGATCAGGATGCCCGCGCGCTCTACGCCTTCTTCATGACCCGGACGCCGATCCGCCGGTCTCCCCGAGAGAACGACCTGCCGTTTCCCTTGAACTGGCGGCCGGTGCTCGCCGGCTGGAAGCTTTTCTTCTTCGACTCCGGCCGCTTCGAGCCGGACGGCAACGCGAGCGATACGGTCAACCACGGCGCCTATCTCGTCGAAGGCCTCAGCCATTGCGGAGCTTGCCACACGCCACGCAATTTTCTGCAGGCGGAAAAGCGTGACGACTTCCTGCGTGGCGGCGAGGCGGAGGGCTGGACGGCGCCGGCGATCGCCGGAGACCTGCCGACGCCGAAGGGCTGGACCGAAGCCGGTCTCAAATCCTACCTCACCGGCAGCTTCACGGCCGACCACGGCGTCGCCGCCGGGCCGATGCAGCCGGTCGCGGAGAATCTCGCGGCCGTGCCGGCAGCCGACGTCGAGGCCATTGCCGCTTATGTTCTTCCGAAGATGCGGAGCGGCGCCGGCAAGCTGGCACCGGCCGCCGCAACGTCCGAACAAGGCGGCAACGGAAACGACGAAGGGCGCGTTCTCTACGCCGGCCTCTGCGCCTCCTGCCACGAGGCGTCGTCTCCGGCGCGCCGGGCGCATGGGATGAACCTCGCCGACAGCAGCGCCCTCAACGAGGCGACGAGCCGCAACTTCGTCAATTTCGTGCTGGCCGGCGTCCAGCCGCCGGAAGGGCGGGCCGGTTCCTTCATGCCGGCGCTCGCCGGGTCCTTGACCGACGAGCAACTCACCGTGCTCGCGGCCTATCTTCGCCACGCCAAGGCTGGTCTTCGACCATGGGACGATCTCGGCAAGACGATTTCGAACGTTCGTGAGACCATGCGTCGCGCCGATGCCGAGCCGCAACGCTGAGCCCGCAGGAAGGATGTCAGCGACATGACCCGATTCACCGTGAACGATCGGCCGTTTTCCACCGAAACGGACGTGGAAACGCCGCTGCTTTACGTGCTGCGCAACGAGTTGGAACTGAACGGCGCCAAATTCGGCTGCGGCCTCGGCCAATGCGGCGCCTGCACCGTTCTTCTCGACGGCGAGGCGGTGTTTTCCTGCCTGATCCCGCTGGCGGCGCTCGAAGGGCGCAACGTCACGACGCTGGAAGGCCTTGGCACGATCGACGATCCGGGCCCCGTTCAGGCCGCCTTCATCGAGGAGCAGGCGGCCCAGTGCGGCTACTGCATCCCCGGCATGATCATGCGCACGCAAGGCATGCTCAACCGGAACCCCGCGCCGAGCGAACGGGAAATCCGCGAGCATCTCAATCCCAATCTCTGCCGCTGCGGGACCCATATGCGCATCCTGCGCGCCGCCCGGCGGGCCGCCGGCAAGCCGGCTGGCGATCAGGCGGCGCTTGCCGAAAGGAGCGCGACATGAACGCCTTGTCCGGCCCCGCGCTGTCGCGGCGCTCGCTGCTCGGAGGCGGCGGCGCGTTGATCCTGTCGTTTTCGCTCGCGCCACGCTCGGCGCTCTCCCAGAGCGAGGAGGCGCAAGTTTCGGGAACCGGTCCGCTGCCCGGCAGCCTCAGCGACTTTCCCTATCTCGATTCCTGGATCCGGATCGACGAGGACGACTCGATCACCGTCTTCACCGGCAAGGCGGAACTCGGGCAGGGCATCAGGACCGCGCTGATCCAGGTGGCGGCGGAACAGCTCGACGTCGATTTTAGCCGCGTCGTGCTCGAGACGGCCGATACCGGCCAGACCCCGAACGAAGGCTACACGGCAGCGAGCCACTCCATGTCCGAAAGCGGTACCGCGATCCTCAACGCCGCCGCGCAGGTTCGCGCACTCCTTATCGCCCGCGCAGCCGATCAGCTCGGGCTTTCGGCCGACCAGTTGACGGTCGACGACGGCGTGATCACGGGCGGCGGGCGGTCTCTCAGCTACGGCAAACTGGTCGGGCCGGACGTCCTGCACGTCCAGGCGCAACCGCAATCCCCGATCAAGGATCCGAGCACGAACAGGATCATCGGCAAGGCGGTCCGTCGGATCGACATTCCCGCGAAGCTGACCGGCGCGGTCGCCTATGTGCAGGATCTGCGGCTGCCGGGCATGGTCCACGCCCGCGTCGTGCGCCCGCCGGTCTATGGCGCGCGGCTGACCGGCATCGACACCTCCGAGGTCGAGACGATGCCGGGCGTCGTCCAGGTGATCCGCGACGGCAACTATCTCGCCGTCGTCGCCAGAGGCGAATTCCAGGCCATCCAGGCGATGCGCGCGCTCGCCGCGGCCGCCGAATGGGGCGGCGGCATCGCGCTGCCGGAGAAGACCGAGATCTACGACGTCCTGAAGCGGCTACCCTCGCAGGAGAGCGTCATCCAGGAGAAGGGCAGCGGAGGCGGCCAGGGCACGCGGATCGAGGCGGCCTATCACCGGCCCTATCAGCTGCACGGCTCGATCGGTCCGTCCTGTGCCGTCGGCCATGTCGATGGCGATCGGCTCACGGTCTGGAGCCACACCCAGGGCGTCTATCCCGACCGGGACGCGATCGCGGAAATGGTCCGCATGCCGCCTGAAAACGTCCGCGTCATCCATATGGAGGGTGCCGGCTGCTATGGCCACAACGGCGCCGACGACGCGGCGGCGGACGCCGCGCTGATCGCCACCAAGGTGCCGGGCACACCGGTGCGGGTGCAATGGATGCGCGAAGACGAACACCGCTTCGAGCCCTACGGCTCGGCCATGGTGGTCGAAGCGAGCGCCGCGCTGGGCGAGAGCGGCACGATCACCGACTGGGTCTACGACGTTTGGTCGACGCCGCATTCGACCCGTCCCGGCTCGGCCGGCAATCTGCTCGCCGCGAACCTGATCGCTGATCCGTTCCAGGCGGACGAGCCGATCTCCATTCCGCAGCCGGCGGGCGGCGGCGACCGCAACGCAGTGCCGGGCTACGACTTCCCAAACTCCCGCGTGACCAAGCACTTCATCAGGTCGATGCCGCTGCGCGTCTCCGCAATGCGCTCGCTCGGCGCCTATATGAACGTCTTCGCGCTGGAAAGCTTCATGGACGAACTGGCGCTGAAGGCCGGCGCCGACCCGGTCGAATTCCGGCTGAAACATCTGAGCGATCCGCGCGCGCGAGACGTGGTGACGACGGTCGCCGACCGCTTCGGCTGGTCGGACTGGAAACGCAAGGGGCCGGGACATGGTCGCGGCTTCGCCTATGCCCGCTACAAGAACCTTGCGGTCTACTGCGCCGTCGCCCTGGAAATCGAGGTCGAGCGCGAGGCCGGGCTCGTCCGCATTCTCAGGGCCGTCGCCGCCACAGACAGCGGCCAGGCGGTCAATCCGGACGGCATCCGCAATCAGACGGAAGGCGGTATCGTTCAGTCGGCGAGTTGGACGCTCTACGAGGAGGTCGACTACTCGACCGACGAGATCTTGAGCCGCGACTGGGCGAGCTATCCGATCATGCGCTTTCCCGCTGTCCCAGGCGCGGTCGAGGTGCATGTGATCGACCGGCCCGGCGAGCCGTTTCTCGGCACCGGCGAAGGCTCTCAGGGACCGACGGCAGCCGCAATCGCCAACGCCTTCGCCGACGCCACCGGCAGGCGCATCCGCGATTTGCCGCTGTCGCCTGAGAAGATCCGCCGCACGCTGGAAGCCTGAATGGTCGCAACGATCACGGAATCGAACTCGATCTCCAAATGATCGGGCAGCGAGGAGGCGACCGTGATGATCTCACGGTTGGCAGGAGCTTCACGACGCGCCGTCGCCATGAGCGATCGACGATCGCGCAGGAGCGATAATTCTCACCAAACGCGAAGTCGTCAATGCGGACGATCTTCAAACTATGACATGATCTTCCCGGCGCCACCGAGACGCCCGGCCGCAAGGGCTCGGCAAAAGCCGGATATGAACAACCTACTTTCCCGGAGACCTCAATTCCTGAGAGAATGGGGTCATCATGACGAAACCGACATCGAAGAGATATTCGCCGGAGGTCCGGGAACGAGCGGTCCGAATGGTTCGGGAGCATCAGGGCGACTACGCCTCGCAGTGGGAGGCAATCGCCTTCGTCGCGGCGAAGATCGGTTGCTCCGGCGAGACGCTACGCAAATGGGTGCGCCAAGCCGAGCGGGATCAGGGCGTGCGCGCCGGGCAGACGAGCGAGGAGCGCGACCGGATCAGGGCGCTCGAACGCGAGAACCGCAAACTCCGCCAAGCCAACGAGATCCTGCGCAAGGCGTCGGCGTATTTTGCCCAGGCGGAGCGAGCCAAGTGAGATAGGGGCGCCGGTTCAAGCCATGACGGGGTTCATCGACGACCATCGCGATACCTACGGGGTCGAGCCGATCTGCCGGGTTCTGCCGATCGCCCCGTCGACCTATCACGAGCATGCCGCCCGCCGACGCGATCCCTCTCGCGGATCCCCCCGGGAACAACGTGATGCTACCTCTGCAAGGAGATCCGCCGCGTCTTCGAGGCGAACTTCGGTGTCTATGGGTGCGGAAGGTCTGGCGCCAGATGCGGCGCGAGGGCATCGAGGTCGCCCGCTGCACCGTCGCCCCGTCGCCCGGCTGATGAGGACCATGGGGCTGAAGGGCGTCGTGGAAGCCGCCTACTACGCCGAGCTTGAGGCCGTGCCGATCGCCGCGTAGGACTCAAACAAACCGGTCTCCGGGAAAGTCGGGGCGGTTCACTTGATAAACTGGTGCGTGCCGTTTGCGTTCCGGTGAATGGTGGGCGCGACAGGGATCGAACCTGTGACCCCTTCGGTGTGAACGAAGTGCTCTCCCGCTGAGCTACGCGCCCTTAAGGCCGACGGCCGCTCCCATCGGCGCGTCATCGACCTTGCATGTCATCGGCGCAATTTCGGCTGACAATAGCCTCACACGGTCGAAATTGCGTCCGGCGCCCGGTTGCGCCGCGGACCAGCCTATAGGGGGTGAGGCCGGCCGGCGTCAATATGCCATCGACGATGGAGAGACGGCTCGGCCCGTTCTCCGCCAGCCGCTCCTTGCCAGCGGGTTTTCAGCCGGCGCCGAGGGTCGCGAGGAGCCTTCGCACGAGGTCCGGCGTCAGGTCGCGATAGTCGGAGATCTCACAGGCGGCTTTCGCCCGGGCCCGGGCGTCGGGCGCATAGCCGAAATCGACGAGGATCGAGGCAATCCCCGCCGCATGAGCCGCATCGATGTCGGCCGCCGAATCGCCGATCATCACCGCTTGTCCCGGAGCGCCCTTCGCCCGTGCGACGGTCTCCTCGATGTGTCCCGGATGCGGTTTGCGGTTCCTGACCGTATCGGCGCCGCAGACGGCCGAAAAGCGTGACGAAAGGCCGAGCGTATCGAGCAGGAGGCGCGCCAGGCCCTCGCGCTTGTTGGTGCAGACGGCGAGGGCGAAGCCGGCGGCCGCCAGCTCGTCCATGGCCGCGACGACATGCGGATAGGGACGGGACGCGTCGGCGATGTGCGCCTCGTAATGGCCGAGGAAGCGCTCGAGGGCGGCGAGCATGTCGGGCTCCGCCAAGGTCAGGCCGCGGCGCTCGTAGGCCGCCGTCAGCATGGCCCGCGCGCCGTGGCCGGCATGGGGGCGCACCACGTCGAGAGCGTCCGCCTCGTGGCCGTCGAAGCCGAGGCAATGGTTGAGCGCGGCGGCGAGATCCGGCGCCGTGTCGATCAGCGTGCCGTCGAGGTCGAAGACGACGAGGGGGGCTCGGCTCGATTGCATCCGGTTGTGCTCCGCACTTGGGGGACGCCGAAACGGGCGCCGGCCGCGACGCCGTGCCTCCAGCCGGAAGGCCCGTTCGCCGAGGCGTCCGCCCGTCGAACCCGTCGGTTTCGCAGGATGCTTAAATCCCGACTTGCTGCGTCACGCAAGTGATGGTACAAAACAAGAACATGCGAGATGCCGTCGCGTTTGACGACGACGGAGACCGCTCGTTTCGAGTGTCTCGGCGCCAATGCCGTGGAGCCATACTCCACGGGAGGGTTTCGGACGTCGCCTGTTGGGCGCGCTCGGCGGAATCATCCCGGCCAGGCTCTCTGCCGAAGCACGCCCCGCCAGATGTTTCCACGCCTTTCTTTCAGCCGCCCGAGCCGTTTCCGACGGCGGCAATCCCAATCCCGACACGGCGGGCAAGGACGCCGACCGGTCCACCCGATGATCGCATCCCCGCCCGGCGCACCCCATGCGCCGGGCTTTTTCGTGCCGGCTTCGCGCCGGTCGCTTTCGCAAGGAGACGCGCCATGACATTCGAAGCCTGGCTGCAGAGCCGGCTGACGGCTCACGGATTTGCCTGCGGGCCGATCGACGGTGTCGTCGGTCCGATCACCACGGCTGCGATCCGCGCCTTCGAGGCCTCGAGAGGGCTGCCGGTCGACGGCATGGCCGACGACGCGGTCGTCACGGCGCTGCGGGAATCCTCGAGCCAGGTCGACCCGGAAACCGCCGCGGCGCTCGAAGGACGCGCCCCGGCCGAGGCGGAAATCCAGAAGATCGACCTCGCCTCGCTGAAGATCAACGCATGGCCGAGGCAGAGCGGCGTGCCGGCCTTCTACGGCGCCGTCGGCACCCGCCAGACCCGGGTCGACGTGCCGTTCGACTTCTTCCTGTCCTCGGCGAAGACGACGCGGGTGAAGACGATCACGCTGCACGAGAAGGTGGCGGCCTCGGCGAGCCGGGTCCTGCAGACGATCGCCGCGACCTATTCGGCGGCCGAGCGCAAGGCGCTGGGGCTCGACCTGTTCGGCGGATCGCTCGCCGTCAGGAGGATGCGCGGCGGCTCCTCCTGGTCGATGCACAGCTGGGGCATCGCCATCGACTTCGATCCCGAACGCAATCAGTTGAAATGGGGCGCGCCGAAGGCCCGGTTGTCCCATGACGACGCGCTACCGTTCTGGAGAGCGTGGGAGGCGGAGGGTTGGCTCTCGCTTGGGCGGGCGCGGAACTACGACTTCATGCACGTCCAGGCCGCAAGGCTCTGACGCCGAGCGCCTACGTCGGGCGTCGGCGGCCGGCCCGGCCCGATACGGGCTGCCGAGGGCAAGAGCCGCGCCGGCCGGAGCAGCCGGGTTTTCAACATCCACCAGGGAGAACCATCATGAATCTCGCAAGCGTCGCCAAGGCGATCGGTGCCACCGCCGCGACCATCGCCGCCACCGGGACCACGGTCTTCGCCACGGTGCCGGAGGGCGTCGACATGCCGTGGTATGCCTGGCTGGGGCTCGGCATCTTCAACGCGCTGCTCGGCTTCGGCATCGTCTATCTGGCACCGAAGAACGCCGGCTCTACCGCCGACGCGGCGCAATGATCCTCGTCCACATCCGCAAGAAGGCGAGGCAGCGGGCGGCGGAGTGGTTCTGCGCCCTCAACCTCGTCCTCTTCGGCCTGACGCTGCTGTCACCGGGCGCGACCTTCGAACTCAAGGCTTACGCCGCCTTCCGGGCGGTGTTCGGCGAGGCCGCGACGGGCGGGTTGACGCTCGTCGTCGGCCTCGTCTGGTCGGCCGGGCTCGTCGTCAACGGCGTGAAACGGCAGCTCACCTCCACGGTTCGGGCGACCTGCTGCTTTGCCGGCGTGATCGTCTACGCGCTGATCACCTTCGCTTATGTCATCGGGTCCGTGCGGGCGGGCGTCCTCGTGCCCAATGTCGGCGGCAACGCCGCCATCACGGTTCTGGCGCTCTTCTGTCTCTACTGGATCGGCGAGGAAAAGGGGTGTCGCACCGATGGTTGACGCAAACTCCCTGCCGGAATGGGTCCTGTGGGTCGGCGGGATCGTCGGCGTCGCGGTTTCGACCGTCGTCCTGAAACTGGGGCTGAAGAGCGGGGAAGCGACCGGCGAGAAGGTCGAAACCGCCCGGCTCGACGCCGCGCTCGTCGACAGCGTCTCGGTCAAGCATCTGGCCGGCTCGGTGGAGGGGCTGTCGTCGACCATGCGCGAACTCGACGCGCGGGTCGGCGAGCGGGCGCGGGAGATCGGCCATCAGGGCGCCCAGCAGAGCGAGGCGCTGAGCGAGATGATGCGCGATCTCGCCCGCGAGGTGCAGGAATTGCGGCTCGAGCTTCGCCAGATCCGGGCGGAACTCAGCCGTGGATGACGGCCGAGGCCAGTGGAGGAGAGGCCGGGCGGGGCGAATTCCGCTTCAAAATGCGGCGATCTTTCCTTATGTCAGGGACCACCGCCCAACCGGGCCGACGAGCGAGGAAACACGCCATGTCTCTCAACGATCGCGGACAAGATTTCGAAGCCCGCTACGCGCACGATCAGGAACTGAGATTTCGCATCGAGGCGCGCCGCAACAAGCTGACCGGGCTCTGGGCCGCAGAAAAGATGGGTCTGTCCGGCGAAGAGGCGGATCGCTACGCCCAGGACGTCGTCGCCATTGCCTTCCAGACACCCGGCGACGACGGAATCTTCCAGAAGATCCGGACCGATTTCGACGGGGCGAAGGTCGACCAGTCCGACCATCAGATCCACCGCCACATGGCCGAATGCCTGGCCGAGGCCGAGAATCAGATCCGCAACGCCTGAGGATCCGCCGTTGCCGGCCAAGGGCGAGAGGACACGGCCGCGAGGAGGCCGGGTTCAGTTCGACGGGCGCGGCAGCCGGCTCATGAAGCGGCCGAAGGTCAAAAGACCTTCCGGCCACGGGCCATGGCCGCTTTCGGCGTTGATGTGGCCGATCTCTCCCGCATCGATGAACAGGGAGCCCCAGGCGCCGGCGATGTCTTCGGCGGCCTCGAAGGACGAGAAGATGTCGTTGCGGCTGGCGACGACGAGGCTCGGGAAGGGCAACGGATCGCGCGGATAGGGGCCGAAGGTGCGCAGATGCTTCGGCCGGATCGTCTCGTCGGCGACGTCGGGTGGGGCGACGAAGAACGCGCCGGCGACGGGCTTTTCGAACTTCGGCACTGCCTGGACAGCCGCGGCGACACCCAGCGAATGGGCGACGAGGATCACCGGCCGCGTCGATGCGTTGACGGCGCTCGCCACCGACCGCGTCCAATCCTCGACGACGGGCTTGGACCACTCCACCTGATCGACCCGGCGCGCGGTCGAGAGCTTGCGCTCCCACCGGCTCTGCCAGTGGTCGTCGGGGGATCCCTTGTATCCGGGAATGATGAGAATGTCGGCTTCGGCGGCTCGCATGGCCTCGCAAATGCGAACACTCGTCGCGGAAGTCAACCGGCAGAGCCGGCGGGCGATGGGAAGTTCACCTCCGCCGGCGTGGTCGTCGCGGTCGCACGGCACTGGCGGGCGGCGTCGGCTGCGACCGTCCCGCCGCGGCCGGCCGCCGGTCAGCTCGCCGGCACGAAGGCGAGTTCGAAGGTCACCGGCGAAGACGGCGTGATCGGGATGTCGCCCACCGCCGCGCTCAACTGCTTCAGCCCGTCGTCCATGCCGAAATCCGCGGTGGAGACCGTCACGGGGGAGGCGGAGGCGACCGACACGAGGGAATCGCCGAGCTTCGAGATGATGACCGGAACGGTGATGTCCTTGCTGATGCCGCGGATCGTCAGCGTCACCGGCAGGTCGTAGGTCATCCGCGCCTCGTCGAAGACGGATCCGATCGCCTGGGGATCGATCCTGGCGGTGATCGTCGCTTCGGGAAACTGCTCGATGTCGAACAGGAGAAAGCGCATCCTGACGTCGCGGATGTCGATGCCGGTCGACACCGATTCCAGCTTGATCCTCACCTCGGCATCGCCGCTGGAGGAGATGTCACCCGAAAGCTCGCCGAACTTCTGCGTCTCGACGACGGTGCCCTTTTTGATGGTGACGAAGTTCAGCCGCGAGCGGGAATTGTCGAGTGTCCAGGTGCGGGAGAAGAACGCCTCCCTCTCTCCGATTTCCGGCGTCGCCGCCTCGCTTCGCGCCGCTTCCGGTGCGCCGCCGGTCACGGCCGCGACCTTCGTGTCGCCCGCCGACGCGTCTGTGCCGCCCGGCGCGCGCACCCAGCCGTCGACGTTGTATTTGACGTTGGCGACCGTATAGAAGCCGAGCCGATACCATTTGTGGCCGGCCGGATCGGCGGTCTCTTCCATGACGCAGGCCTGGGTCGCCTCGGGCAGGATCGCCACGGCAAGGCCGGCGCCGCTGTCCGGCTTGTCGAAGAGCTCGGTCCGTATGTCGATCGCTTCGTAGAATTCGCAGGCGGTTGCGGAACCCGCCCCGGCCAGCGCGGCGGCACAAAAGCCTGCGGCCGCCATCACGTGTCTTCGAGCCATTTCCTGCTCCTCTCGTCACATCGTTCCAAAGACTGCCGTCGCGCCGGGGCGCTCGCCGCCGTCATTGACAGCCGCTGCCGGCCCAGGTTGCGAGCGCCTTCTTGTAGGGGCCGCCATAGGGGTGCTGGATGCGGATGATGCTGGCCGGATCGGCCATGTAGGACTTGCCCTGATCGCAGAGGCGATCCTTGTTCCACTGATGGCAGGACGTGCATTGCCGCTTCCAACGCTCTTCCTTCAAGCCCTCGATCGGCGCGAACAGCGGCAGGCTGTTGGCGAGTTGTTCGAGGCTGCGCCCGCGCACCGGGAAGGGGCCGAAGGGAACGGGATCGGTGAAGTTGAGCGTGACCTGCTGATCGCTCGCCGCCTGATCGTTCGCCGCCGCCTGCCCGTCGGAAGCCGATGCAGGCTGACTCGCCTGGTCGTCGCCGGCGGTAACCGGCGTCGGGCCGTTGGCGGTGGTCTCGACCTTGGCGAGATAGCGGATCGACGTCCAGCCTTCGATCGTCTGGGTGCCGCTGCCATCGGGTCGGCTCTTGGAGACGACGTAGCCCCAGTCCTGGCCGCTGGAGGTTTCGCTTTTCGCGATGCAGACCAGATCGTTGTAGCGCAGGACGTCGAGGATGGTGCCGAAGACGTTCGCCTCGGCCCGCATGTTCAACAGCCTGGCCTCGACGCGATAGGTATCGCAGGTCTGCGCGCTCGCCGGATGAGCGAGAAACAGCGCTCCAAGGACGGTGGCGACGACGATGGACAAGCGTGACATGGGATTCCTCGCTGCTGTGACGCGGGGTTGAGAAACTGCGATCGGAGCCGTCTCCGACCGGATTCAGCGCGCGGAGCCGGCGAGCGATCGCGCCGCGCCGGCACCGGGGGACGAGACCTGGACGAGGCCGGCGCCGCAGCCCTGCGGGCAAGCTTCGCCCGAACGGGCGAGGGCGGTGGCGACGAGCGCCCGCCGCGCCTCCTCGGCCGTCATCGCCGGTCGTGCGGCGACGAGGGTGGCGACCATTGCGCTGACCAGCGGCGCGGCCATCGAGGTGCCTTCCTTGAACTCGTAGCCGCCGGAGACGATCGACAGGATGCCGTCCGGCTGGCCGTTGCGATCGTCGTCCCGCTGCGTGTTGCCGCCGGGCGCCATGACGTCGATGCGCGGTCCGTAGTTGGAATAGGGCGAGATCGCGCCGCGCGCATCGGAAGCGGCGACGGTGATGACGCCCGCGCAGCTTGCTGGCGACGACTGGCGCGCATCCTCGGCGCTGTTGCCGGCGGCAACGACGATCACCGCACCCGCCGCCAGCGCGTCGTCGACCGCCGCCTGATAGGCGGCCGGACAGGCGCCGGGGCCGCCGAGCGACATGTTGATCACCTTCGCCGGATTCGGGTTGTCCGGCACGCCGGGCACGGGCACGCCGGCGGCCCAGCGTAGGGCGTCGATGATGTCTGCATCGAAGCCGCCGCAGCGACCGAGGACGCGCACCGGCACGATGCGCACCGGAATGCCGGGCAGGCCGATGCCGAGCCGGTTGTCGCCTTCGACCGCTCCGGCGATGCCGGCGACGTGCGAACCGTGCCAGGTGCTGGCGGTGGCGGGAGATCCGGTGAAGCACAGGCCCGCAGTCGTCCCGTCCCCGGGGTCGGACGGGTTTGCGTCGCGGCCGTCGCCGTCATTGGCGACGAGGTCGAGGGAGATGAAGTCGTAGCCGGGGAGGATCCTGTTTCTGGCGAGATCCTGATGGCTGGCGACGAGGCCGGTGTCGATGATCGCGACGACCGGGCCGGGATTGCCGTCCTGGCGATGCGTCGCCCTGAAGGTTCGAAAGCCCGTCCCGCCCGGGAGCCGGTCCGCGCCCGCCTGCGGCGCGTTGTCGAAGAGCTGCCATTGCAACTGCGAGAGCGGATCGTCCGAGAGGCCGGAGGGCGCTCCGATCCGGGCCGGTCCCCCGACGCGGCCCGAGCCGATGACGGCATCGATCGCTCCGACGTCGGGGCTCTGCGAGCGAAAGCCGTCGGTCGCCGGCGGGCTGTCGATGCCCAAAAGCGCATTGAAATTGTCGGCGGGGTTGGCGGCCTGGGTGGCGAAACGCATCATGTTCGGTTCGACGGAGGCCACCTGCGGCATCTGGCGAAGCGCGGCGACGATGCCGGCTGCTTCGGGCGCAAGGTTCGCGGCGAAGTCGCCGCCGCCTGCCGGGACGGATGGGAGGGCGGTCCCGTCGCTGCGTTCGCGGCCCGATCCGGGCAGTGCGACGACGAGACTGCGGCCGCTGCCGCCGCCGGCGCTCTGGATCGCCGCGACCACCGCATCCATCGAGCCGCCGGCCGATTCGCGCTGGCGCCGTGTTGCCTCGTTCCTGAGGCTTTCGCGATTTTCGCCGCTTCTGAGGGTGACGAGGACGCGGGTTGGATCGACGAGGCGAGGCGGTGTGGTGGCGAGGGCCGGGGCGGCGGCGGGGAGGATCTGCCGGCTGGCCTCGGCGAAGCTCTCCTGGGCGTTCGCCCCGCAGATGCCCTGGCTGGCGGCGAGCGCCGCGGCGAGAAGGCCGGCGCTCTTCAGGGCGTCAGCGCCGAGGCGCCGGTCTCGAAGGGCTTTGCGATCGAACCTACGCATCTCATTCAAGCTCCGAAACGTGCGGCCGAGGCGCGGAAACGAAGGACGGAAGGCGGCTCATGGGGCGGAGGCGCCCGCCGGCGGGCGGGCGCCTCGCTTTTCTCAGTTCTCGCGGATGCCGAGAGCCTCGACGACGATGCCGTTCGAGCCCTCCGTCTGCGGCTCGGCGACGACGCCCATCAGTTCGAGCATCAGCCGGATGTTGCGCAGGACGCGCTGCTGGTCGGTGCGGGTCTTGTAGGAGAAGGTGATCTCCGAAAAGTCCGACTTCGAGACGTCGAGATCGAGGGCGCACTTCCAGTAGGCCATGTACTCTTCGACGGCGTTCATCTGGCGCTGCTCGAAGCCGCGGAAGGTGACGGCGAAGACGGTCGGCGGGTTGTCGCAGGCCGAGCCGCCGACGCCGTGGCTGGGCAGAGCGGCGACGTCTCCCTCGATCGAGTCGTTGACACCGGCATCGTGACCGCCGTCGGACGCATATCCGCCACTTGCGCGGCCAAGGAGCGCGGCGAGCTGGATCGCCAGCTTGTTGCCGGCGTTGCGGGCCAGCTTCTCGCCGTTCTGGGAGACGAACTCCTTGATGCAGTGCGGATCGGCCGGCGTGCCGTTCAGGCCGGCGGCGCATCCGGCGAAGGACGTGCCCTTGGTGTCGAGATCGAGGTTGTCGCCGCCGGCGAAACGGCCGCTGCGCACGTCGATGGCGCGGTAGTTCAGCGACATCTGCAGCTTGACGATGCCGCTATAGGGGTCGGTCACCGCACGGGCGTAGATCGTGTATGGGACGACGTAGTCCATCTGCGGATTGTCGACGGACCGGACGACCGAGATCAGTTCCTCGTCGGTGCGGCGCTGGCGATCCTGCTGATAGAAGTTCAGCGTCAAAGCGGTCTCGTCGTAAACGTCGAGGCCCTGGATGCCGTACTTCTGGAGCTGTGACTGATAGGCGGGCGCATTGAGCGTCTGGTTGATCGTCGACAGCACCGCATTCTGGATGCGGTTGTTGCGCGCCAGGCTCTCGGTGTCCCAGTCCTCCTGCATGACGAGAACGTTGAGGGTGGCGGCATGGGCGGCGCCGGCCATGGTGCAAAGGCCGATCATCGCGGCGGCGGCGGTTCTTGCGAGCATCTTCATCGGGGCTCTCCGGTTCCTTGTCACTGGTTCTGGGGGATTGGGGGATCGGTTGCTCGGCAAGGCGCCGGGCGGCTCAGTCTGACGGTGGTTCGTCGTGTCCCTCCCTCAATTTCCGATCGCCGAGTTCTGGTCGGCGGCGGGATTGGCCGGGGGAGAGACCGCCGGCGTCGCCGTGTCGGCTCCCGGTGCCGGCGCGGGCTCGGGTGCCTCGGCGGCAACCGGCTCCGGCTCGGTGCCCTCGCCGGAAACGTCGCTGCAGGGGACCGGCGTCGGGCGGTTGCCGAAGTCGTCGAGGCCGGTATTGGCCGGCCGGGGATCGGCGATTCCTTCCGTCCCCGCGCAGTCGTCGGCAACGGTCGGCGAGGCTTCGGCAGCGCCGTATTCGGCGAGACCGAGATCCTCGGCGCTGGGGGCGGGGCCCTTGTGATAGGTGGCCCGCGGCGCCTCGAAACGCTCCGCCGTCGGTCCGGAATAGCCGTCCTCGATCAGGGTGATCTCGACGCGGCGATTGATGCCGTCGCGCGGCCGGCGCCGGTCGGCGAGGCGCGTCTCGCCGAAGCCGACGACGATCAGCCGGTCGGGATCGATGCGGAAGTTCTTCACCAGATAGCGCTTGGCCGACAGTGCCCGGCTTTCCGAGAGCCACTGGTTGTAGGCTTCCTTGCCCGCGGCGTCGGTGTGGCCGGCAATGAGGTACTGGCTGCCCTCGAGCTCGCTCGCCTCCAGCGCGTAACCGAGATCGTCGAGGACCTCGGCCGTTTCGCGGGTGATGTCGAAGCTGTCGAAATCGTAGTAGACGGCGAGGTCGACCGAATGGTTGTAGTTCAGGATGACCTTCTTCATGCCGTGCCGGCCGGGAAGCGGGATCTCCATCTGGATGATCCGGTTCGCATAGGCGGCGTCGTCGTAGCGGCTGCGCGCGGCGGGGCGCAGGGTCTTGATGATGCGCTCGGCCCGCTCCGTCATCTCGTGCGGCTTGGTCTGCTGGGCGATTGCGACCGGTCCGATGCCGAGGGCCGACGGTGCCGCCGAGGCCATCGTCGTCGCCAGCAGCAGCCGCGCCAGAGTGCCGGCGCGCTGCGTGCCGGGCCTTGCCGGGCTGCTGCCCGTTCCGATTGTCGAACCCGTCATCCTTGCCATTGTCCTCAGCCTTTTGATGCGGTTGATCGGTCGTTTCTCGAAGTGGAAGGGCCAGAGCGCTTCCTGGGCCTCACTGGCCGAGAATGTCGTTGTATGGTTTGGCCGCGCCGCTGCCGCCGATGGTTTCGTTCTGGCTCGCGCCCGCCGCCGGCTGCCGGCCGCCCGCGGCCTTCGACGGGATGGGCTGGCCGGTGGTCGCCGCCGGCGTCGCGGTGGTGGACGATGCCGCCGAGGGCGCACTGGCGACCGCGGCGCCTCCACCGGCTGCCGGGGAAAGGTGGAGGAAGGCGCTCTCGCCGATGATGTCGACGGTGTTCGAGCCTTCGTTGAAGCTCGACGGATCGTTCTCGTTCAGGCCGCCCGAGTGGTGGATGCCGACCACCTGCCGGTCCGAATTGAAGATCAGGGCGCCGGAGGAACCGGGCAGCGTGTCGCAGCGGTGCCGCAGGAGCGGACCGTCCTCCTGCTTGTCGGCGGCATAGCAGCGGAACTGCGTCATCATCTTCGGCTGGCCGGCCGGATGGTGGACGACGATGAGGCGCTCCAGGGGCCGAGTGCGCTCGCGCGAGAACGGCACCGGCAGGAGGTCGGCCGGAGGGGCGCCGGCGAGGCGCGACAGCGAATAGTCGAGCTTCGGATCGTTCTCGACCGGGGTGGTCTCGACCGGGATGCGGGTGGTCTGGCTGTCGGGACCGTAATAGTCGAGCAGAAGCGAAGCCTCGAGGACCTTGCCGGAAAAACCCGGAATGCAGTGGTAGTTGGTCAGAACCAGATTGCCCTCGACGATCGTCGCGGTGCAGGTGGAGAGAAATTCCTTGCCGTTCTCCTCGACTTTCAGGTCGAGCCGGCCGATGGCCCGGGAAAGCCGACGCATCGGGTCGTCGTCGCGCAGTAGGCCGATCGGTTCGAAGACGTTCTGCCGGTCGACGACGTCGCGGGCCGCGTCGCCGAGCGACTGGCGGAGCGGCAGGACGACCTTGCCGTAATCTTCGGCCGGCAGCTTGAAGTCGATCGCCGAGGCTGTCGGGGCGAAAGCCGCGCTGCCGAGCATCGCGGCGGCGAGGACGGCCGCGAAGCGGCGCTTGCGGGACTTGCCGAGGCGGCAGAGGTCGTCGAGGGGGCGTGCCATGGCTGGTCTCCTCAGCTTCCGGGTTTGCTCTTGTTGGCCAGCCTGAGCGCGAAGCTCTCGACGGTCGGGGAGGCGGCGTCGATCTGGTCGTCCCACACCGCCTCGACGGCCACCGTCAGGGCCTTGACGTCGAGCGGCCGGATCGGCGTCATGATCTCGCGGCCGGGACCGAGCGCGATGCCGGAGTTCAGCCGGCTGTCCGCGACGATGGCGACGGTCTTCAGCTCCTCGCCGACGCGCACCACGACGGTCCGCCGGTCGGATTCGTTGCGGATGCCGAGAAGGCAGAGTTCGCCGAGATCGAAATCCAGCGTGCCGTCGACGTTCGGGCTGTGACGAACCCGCGTCGAGGGGCGGATGTCGAAAAGGACGTCCTGGCACTTTTCGCCCGGCAGCGGATGCACCGAGATCACCGAAAGGTTCTCCACCGGGTGCTCGCTGGTCAGCCAGCGCTCGTCGTTGCCCGGGCGGAGCGGAGCGACCGGCATGGCCTGCCCCTGCGATGGGACGTCCGCCTGCTGCCCCGCCGCGCCGGGAAAGGGCGCGGAGCGCAGGCCGGGCGTGCCGCCGGCGCCGTCTGCGGCCGGCGTTTCCCCGCCGAGAATGGCGTTGACGTCGCTCTGCGCGAGTGCCGGAAGCGAAAGGCACGGCGCGAGGATCGATACGAAGCCGGCAAGACCCGCGGAGACGGTCCGCAGCCGGCGCGGCCGGGCGATCGAACGCCGATCTGAGCGGTATCCTGCGGTCATGCCGGTCCTCCCATCTCCCAGCTCGCCGAAAACCGGCCGTCTATCTGATCGCGATCGAAACGCGGTTTTCCCGTCCGCTGGAGTCGCGCGTCCTGGCCTCGGCCTCGAGCGGGGTCGGCGGTCGGGCAAAATACAGAAGGGTGGTTTCGCCGGAGGACAGGTCCCCGCCGGAGAGCACCGACGCCCCGCCGGGAATGGCGAGACTGGTCAGCCGGGCGTCGACGAAAAGCTTCTGCGCCTGATCCGAGAGATTGCGCAGCCTGAGACCACACAGACCCTCGCTCGCCCTCAGCGCGAAACCGCCGGGAACGCGACTGGCCGGCTCGATCGCCAATTGCCCGCCGCTGTAGATCTTTTCCTGACATGCCGCTCTGTTCTCCGCATAGAGCCCGTCCACCGCGAGGCTTTCGCTCGCGGCGAGAACGGCCCGTTCGGGCTCATGCCCCTTGTCGAGAGCGGGAGTGGAATGCTCAGAGAAGAAAAGCGCGCTGCCGGCGGCGGCGAGTGCGAGGAAGGCGGTGCCGCCGAGGCCGAGGATGAGGCGGCCCCGCTGCGAACGCGTGCTCCGGCCATCTTCGGTCAGACCGCTCGATGCCGTATCGTGGCGTTCCGGAAAATGGCGGGGTTCGGGGGGCCTGTCGTCCTCGACGTCGGGTGCGCCGCCGTCGAGCTCGATGCCGAAGGCAGCCATCACATCCGCCAGCGAAGCGGCGATCGTCAGTTCGGCGCCGAATTCTGCGGCGAAGGCCTCGATCTGGCTGCGCTCTCCTGAACTTTGCGGCGGCGGCACGACCATCACCGTCTTGAGGCCGTCGGCCTCGGCTTCGCGAAACAGCGGCCGCGACAGTTCGAGCTTCAGCGGGACGTGGTAGTCGGCGGTCTGGGGGTTGAGATCGGCGTCGACCATCCCCGTTGCCCAGACGAGCGTCGGCTCGCCGTCTTCCAATCGCCCGGCAGCCTCGACGAGGTGAGCGATGAGCACCGGCAATTCCCAGGAGCGGCCACAGTCCAGCGCATCGGAAAGGCTGAGTTCGGTGGAGGGCAGGTCGGCCACGACGAGGCGCAGCGGGCCGTTGACGAAACGGTGGTAGTCCGAGGAAAGGGCGAGCGGGCGAAAGTCGCCGGCGATCGCCATGTAGCTTGCGGGAACCCGCGGACGACGCTTGATGGCCCGGAGATCGACCGGCTTGGCCGTGGTCGGAATGATGACACGCATACACTTTCGCGCGTTGCCGTTCGCCGCGAAACGCGCCGCATCGAAAACGGGGTCGGAAGCCGGACTGTGCGCGAATTGACGCACGGTTTCAAGCGCTCGCATCCGGTTCTTCTCGACACCTTCCTCGCAGATTCCCGTCGGATACCTGAACTTCCGAAGAGAAAATGCGGTGATTTCAGTTCACTTACGAAAGATAGATCTCCGTCGTGGGATCCTTCAGGAATTCGATCGTCCTGAAGTCGCCGGCCGACCGCGGATCGAGCCCGATCTGCAGGATGCCGCCGATAGGATTACCCAAGGGAATGTCGAGTGACAATCTCTTTTCTTCGTGGATCAAGGTAAGGTGACGGGGCAACTCACCGTCCGCATTGGGAGAAACGATCACGAAGACGGCGTCGCTCTCCTCGACGAGTTCCAGCCGGAAGCCGCCGACGGTGCGGGCGACGTCGGTTTCGGTGCTGGCGGCCCGGGCGACCGTGGAGAAGGCGAGGCTGCGGCTCTGGAGATATTGTCGCCGCAGCCGCAACAGCCCGATCGGGATCGGCGCACCGGAGGTCTCGGTGACGTGTCCGGCGAGAAACGCCGCGACGTCGAGGCGGCCGGCGCCCTCGGTCCCTTCGGCGCCGTGGCCGGCGAGATCCCGGGCGGCGCGGCGATCGACGAAACGGCGCTCTGCCGCCTCGAGAAGTTCCGGCGAGGTGATCTGGTCGAGGCGGATCGTCATGGTGTCATCCCTTTCAGCTTGGTCCTCTGCGGGACCTTCGGTCTCGAGCAGGGCGGTCGTCGTTCGTCTGGGCTGCCGGGTCTGCCGATCGGCAGTCGGCGGCGGAGAATTCAGTCGGCGTAGAGGCGGCTGAGATGGGCCGCGAACTTCGCCCTGTCGGCCTCGAAGCCGGCATCGAGATCGCCGCTCGGCCCCGCCTGGCCGCGGGCGGCAGCGCGAAAGGCGCCGAGGGTGCGAGCCAGGGCCATCAGGGCACGCTCGACCCTTGCGAAGGCCAGCGCGAGCTCCTCGCGCGGCTTCGCCAGCGATTGGCTGCGCCGCGCCTTCAGAAGCTGCACGCCCTCGGCCCGGATGGCATCGGCCCGGGCATTGCCCGTCGCTTCCTCCGACCGGACGGCGAAGGCGATCTTCAGCCATTCGGTCATCGCGGCCTCGAGTTCACCGACTTCGCCCATGAGCACGCCGTAGCGCCGGGCTTCGATGCAGGTGACCCGCTCCTTCAGCGAGAGCGTGGCCTTTCCCGTCCTCAAGGAATTGGAAAGCGCAGACTGGATCGGGTGGAACGCGAGGAGCCTCAGCGTCGCCAGCGGCAGGCTGCAGCCGAAGGCGCCGGCCGAGACGATCGGCGCGGCCAGCATCTCCTCGCGCTTCTTGATCAGCTTGACCTCGCTCTCGGCGATCGCCTTCAATGCCGCGACGGTCGCATCCTCGCCGCCGCCATAGGCGGCCGCCGCCTGTTCGACGTCGTCGGTGATGTCGCCCGTCCCTTCCTCCTCGTCCGCTTCTTCGAAGTCGAAGGGATCGACGAAGTCGACCGACAGCTCGCCCGCAAGGCCGGGCGCGTCGATCTCGCCGGCGCGCCGCATCGCCGCCCGCGAACGGGCGTCCGCGAGCGCGTCGACATAGTCCTTCAGGGCGAAATAGCTCGCCTGATAGGTCTTGAAGTGGCCGTTGGTCTCGGCCGACCAGAAGTCGAAGACGGTGTCGTCGGTGATCACGTCGCCGACCGCGGCGAGATAGGCCCTCAGGATCGAGAAGGCCGAGGTGGCGTGTCCGTCGTCGAAATGGTCGGCCCGGTAGCGGTAGAGGATCCTGGCGATCGTCTTCACCGCCGTGTCGGTCGCCGTCTTGTCGGCGAGGCCGCCTTTCAGGCAGGCGTCGAGCAGGGCGGCGACCTCGCCGGAATGGGCAAAGCCGTCGCAGGTGATCAGGAATTCGAGGTATTTCTGCAGGAGCTTCAGCCGGAAGCGGTCGAGCATCAGGCCGCCGCCGGGAAGCTTCAGATGGTAGGAGCCGCTTTCGTTGGCGGAAACGGCCGGATGACGGCAGGCGGCGAGATGGGAGAACACCTCGTTCGCCGGCATCCAGAGGAAGTCGAGCGAACTGGCGAGTCCCGCCCCGGTTTCGCCGAACAGCGCCAGCGTGCCGGCCAGCGCCCAGACCGGCTTGTCGCGATTGGCGCCCCAGCCATTGGCGATCATCTGGGCGAGGGCGAGGCGGAAACGGTCGGAGGCGTCGGTGCCGTCGACGAGGGCCTCGAATTCCGACCGGGCGGTCTCGGACCAGGTGAAGAGCGTGTCGGGCTGCCCCATACTCGTACCCCTTTGCGGTATCATCTCGATGATCGTGGCGGCCCGAGCCGCCTGCAGGCCGCTGCGGACGGCCCGGTCATGGCTCGTCCGTCAGCCCTTTTCGTCGAACTCCCGGACGAGCTGGCGCGCGTGATCTGCGTAGCGACCGGTCGGACGCTTCCTGAGATACTCCGCCAGCGCGTCGCGGCTGCGCTCGACCAGCACCCGCTGCCAGTCGGTCTCGTCCTGCAGCATCTCGATCCGGTCGCGGGCCTCGCGCAGATGCTTGCCGCTCGGATATTGCAGGACGTAGCGCCGGTAGGCTTCGACGGTGTGGGCGTTCGAGACTTCCTCCCAGGTGGCCTCCTGGGCGAGCAGGCTGGTCAGCCGCTCCTTGATCTCCGGGCCGTAGACGCTGGTCGGGAAGCGCGCGAGGAACGCGTCGTAGTCGGCCGGTTCGGTGGACGCCATCGCCGTCTTGTAGGCCTTGAGGTCCTCGCTCTCGGCGGCGACGGCCCGTTCCGGCGCGCCGCCTACCGGCTGGCTCGCGACCGCCGGAGCGGCGAAGTCGGGTCGGCTCTCGATCTCGGAGACGAGCTTGATCGCCTCGCCCATCTTCCGGCAGGAGCCGCAGACCGGCGGCAGGTCGTTGCAGCTCGCCAGATAGCGCAGAAGGCCGTCGTAAGAGCGGTCGGCCGGAAACTGCGCGTCGACCGTCTCGTGGGCGCGCTGGCAGATGCCGGCGACCTTCTTTTCGCCGTCGCGCTTGCGGGTGCATTCCTCGCAGTTCTGCACGTAGTACCAGAAGGCGTCGAGCGTTGCGTCCCTTTCGGCCGCCGCCCACAGCGCCTCGTCCTTCAGCGCCGCCGGATCCGGCTGCTTCAGCTCGGCGACGCGCTTTTCGAGCGGCTCGCGGTTGCCGCAGCATTCGCATCGCTGCAGATAGGCGCCGATCTCCAGCGCGCTGCCCTTCTTGAGCAGCTCGGCCGCATGGCGCTCCTCGGCCCGGCAGATCGCCTCGCGGCGGCGTTCCGTCTGGGCGAGGTCGCGCAGTTCGTCCTTCAGCGGGCAATAGACGCAGCCGCGCAGATAGGGCTGGACGCCGCCGAGATCCTTCGATTCCAGGATTTCCCGCGCCGTCAGGAGTTCGTAATGCTCGCGCTCCGTCGCTTCCTCGCGGCCGACGCCGTCGTCGGGCAGGGTGAAGATGACGCTTGAAGCCGCCGCGCCGTCGATCTCCGGCGTCTGCCGAAATTCCGGGCGCAACTGCTTGATCCGGCGAGACATCCGGTTGTCGAGGAAGCTCTCGAGTTCGGCAACGGTGACGCGGCCGTCCCCATTGCCGCCGAAGCGCGTCTCGTCCGCCTCGCCGTAGAGCGCCGAGACGAGCGCGTCGGTGAAGATGCCGTGGCGGTATTCGGGATCCCACACCGCGACCTGGTCGGAATGGGCGGCTGCGATCAGCGTGACCCCCTTTTCGGCCTTCAGCACCGGCGCTTCGCCGGAGGTCGGCGCGCTGACGCCGGTGACGAGATCGCCGGCGTCGGATCGGCCGGAAAAGCAGCTCTCCAGCATGACGACCACCCGGCCCCGCGGGAAGGCCTTTTCCCGCATGGCGGCGAGCTGGCCGATCAGGGTGTTGAGGTCGTAGCCGGTGAGATCGAGGCGATCCGGCCGGCTGTCGATGCCGAGGAGATAGGGGGTCCGGTCGTTGCTGCCGCCCATGAAGGAGCGCGACCCGTGGCCGACGAAATAGACATAGACCTCGGCATCGGGGGAGGAGATCTGATTGCCGATCGTCCCAGGCTTGTCGGCATCGCCGAAGAGATATTCGAGTTCGCCCTTGGTCAGGTCCTCGTAGCGGGTGATGTTGGCCGGGGCGAGGCCGAACTGCTCGACGAAGAGTTTCTCGACCGCGCTGGCGTCGTTGCCGGCGAAGCGCACGTCCTCGGCATAGCGGTAGTCGTGATTGGCGATGACGAAGAGGTGGCGCTGCGGCGGGCGGCCGTCGTCGGCGCCGGTGCTCTCCTCGGCCACGGCCGATCCACCTTCGGTCGTGGCGACCGGTCGGTCGGACGAACCCGGGTTCACCGGGGTCGGGCCGGTCTCGGGCGCGGCTTTCGCCCCGGCCGGCGCTGCGGCAGGGGGCGCGCTCGTCACGGCGGGCGGGGCGGCTGCGGCGGTGGCCTCGACGACGGTTTCGGGGCGGCAGCCGTCGAGCATTCCCGGATCGGCGACGGCGAGGGCCTGCCGTCGGGCGAGGACGGTGTTGCCCGTGCGGATGGTGATCGTCAGGTCGACGGTGCGGCCGTCCGTGGCGGGCAGGCGGTAATCGACGTCCATGACGACGCCTTCGGTCTTTTCGTCGCCGCTGCCGATCATCAGCGACGGCAGCGACTTGCCGTCGAGCCAGGCGGCAAGTTCGCCCTGCTGCATCTCGAAATAGGCGGTCGTGAAAGTGTCGGCGGCACGCTCCGACAGGCCGCAATTGCCGTCGACATGCACGTTCGGCCGGAAGGTCAGGCTGGTGGCGGTGGAGAGTTTCGGCGCCACGGCGGCCAGGACCGCCTGATAGGCGCCCGACAGTTCGACGAGATCGGCGCTCGAACTCCTGAAGTCGCCGATCACGGTGAAGGACGGCATGTGCAGATTGATGCCGACGGTGCGGTTGCAGCTGTAGGAACCGCCTTCCGAGCGGGCGAAGATCGCGATGGTGAGACGGGAGACGTCGACATTCGGCCGCGACACCTGCACGGCGACGGCAAAGGTCGAGGCGTAGAGGCGGTTGACCATCTGTTCGAGCTGCCGACCGCTCTCCGCATCGAAACCGAGGATCGGCAGCAGCGCCCGGGCATTCTCGGCGGCGTTGACGTTGATCGCCAGGCCCGATCCACGGATCGCTTCCTGCAGCGCGCCGTTGATGCGCGACCTCAGGCTCTCCGAGACGTGCGGATCGCCCGCGGGAAGGCCGAGATAGGTGAGATCGTAGGGGCGGGGCGCGTCCGGGGCGATGCAGTTCGAGGTCAGGATGCCGGCGATGGCGGCCGTCACCTGGGTGCGCACCGTGTCGACGACGGGGGCGCCGGCGCGCAGCCTTTCTTCGCCATGGGCATGCAGGGGGGAAAGGGCGAAGAAGAGCGGCGCCAAAACGGCGACGTGACGTAGGAGAACTCCCAGGCTTTTTACCCCGCGCATTGTCGTCACGTCCTCAATGCCCCGTCGAAGTTCTACCACGAAGTCGAGCGGTTGAAACCCGTCGGGAAAGTGGATCTGGAAGAGGCAGAAGGATGAACTCGGAACTCACGAAACGGAATTCCCGGTTTCCCGGAGTTTCGCGGTCATCGTCACCTCGAGGCCGTTGCGCGAACCCTTGGTGATGGGGCGCCCTGGCCTCGGGGCCCGGCCGCAAAGCGAAGGGGCGGCCGGAGGTTTCCGGCTCGCCCCTCGTTGCCGGTTTCAGTGGCCGACCTTGCAGACCTGGACGACGCGGCCGCCGCCGAAGTCGTCGAGATCCTGGAAGCCCACCGCGACGAGGCGGCCTTCGACTTTGTAGTCGGCATGGGGGTAGGCGGGCACGCTGCAGGTCGGCTCGGGGCTTTCGGCCGAGCGATAGCTCGCCGCCGGGGTCGAAGTCGTTTCGCCGGCGTCGGCGAGGGCGCCGTCCGAGGTCGGGTCGAGATCGAGGCCGAGCAGCGCGACGACCACCTGGCGATTTTCGCCGGCCAGAGGATCCTCGATGCCAGGAGCCGGCGTCTCGCCGAATGGCGCCTCGACGAAGCGATCCTCCGGAATGTCGAACTTGTCGGCCAGGTAGGCCTTGACCACCGCGATGCGCCTCATCGAAATCGCCTCGTTCTGCTCCCGGGTGCCGGTCGCGTCGGTGTAGGCGGTGAGAAGGATGCGAACGTCGGTTTCGGCATAGGCGAGAAGGATGTTGCCGATGCGGTCGAGATCGGCCGCGGCGGTCTCGGAGAGCTGCTGGCTGCCGGAAGCGAAGAGGATCGGGCGGCCGACGTCGCTGCGCGGCTCGGGACCTGCCAGTTCGGCCTGCATGCCGTCCGTCGGCTCGGCCGGTTCGGCATAGTCGATCTCCGGAGCGAAGGGCGAAACGGTCTGATAGCGATAGACCAGCCGGCCGGCCCGGTGCGAATGGACGGTGAAGTCGTCGAGGTCGGAGACGTCGTGGCCATAGCCACGGTCGGCGTAGCCGTAGCCGTAGCCGTCGCGATCGTAGCGATGACCGACATGGTGGTAGGCGTGACCGTAGCCGCCCGAGACGGAGCCGGAATAGCCGCCGTAGCCGTCGTAGCGGCCGTAGCCGCTGTAGCCGCCATGGCTGCGATGGGCATAGCCGGTCTGGCCGCGGCCGTATCCGGACGCGCCGTTGATCACGCGGTTGATCTCTCCGGCGCTGGTGCGCGGGCCGTAATAGCCGTCGGCGCTCGCGGTCTGCGGGACGAGGGCCGTCCCCATCGCAAGGGCGGCGGTCAGAAGGGCGGTGGTCGAAACTGTCGAGCGCATCGTTTGTCTCCTCAAGGTGAAGCTCGCTGGCTGTCGAGAGGCGAGTGGAAGCGCCAGAGCGAAATCCTCCGAGGCGTCCCGAAAGGTCGACGCCCGCCCACGCTACCGGCCCCGGCCCCCCCCTCCGGTGCATGCCGGGGCGGAGCCCCGA
>NZ_JAJUWU010000022.1 GCF_021390325.1 Jiella avicenniae
GGTGGCCGCGCCGCCGCCAAACCCGCCGCGGGGCCCCGAACGGCCGCCGCCCGACCGGTAACCGGGGGGGGGCGTCGACGGGAAGGCATGGCTGGGGCTTTGCCGCGTTCACCGCCGGCGAGCTTTTCGCCGGCTCTGCGTCTCAGCGGTTCTGGTCGACGCCGTCGAAGGATGCGTCCCGCGGCAACCGCATCGTATGCAGGAAGGCGAGCAGCGCCTCCTGATCCTCGGCGGGCAGCGCCTGGAACGCGGCGACCGTCGCGTTCGCCTCGCTGACATAGCCCGATCCGTCGTCCGCGCAGGCCTGGTCGGAATGCTTCAGGATCGCGTCCCGGATGCTGAGCGCGCGGCCGTCATGCAGCCACGGGCCGGTGTCGGCGAGGCCCCAGAGAGGCCGGGTGACGAACTCGTCGCGCTTGACGAAGACGCCGGCACGGTCGGTCTGCTGGTGGATGACGTCGGCGAGGCAGCGCCCCATCCGGTGGCGCTTCAGGTCGGAGAACAGCGGCACCTCGACGGCACCCGTGGCATCCGAGGGAAGGCGCGGCTGAGAGGCCAGGAAAACACGGTCTTCGAAGGGCGTGTTCATGTTGAGGTTGAAGGCGAAGGCCGCGCCTTGCGGGGGCCGGCGGCCGGACGATTCCCGGGCGGCGGACTGGCCCTGGACCGCCCGTTCCTTCGCCGGCGTCTGGCCGCCTTCGAGGAACTCCTGCTCGACCGGCAGGAGCAGGCCGCGCGGCGCGGCCTGGCCGAGGCCGACGCCGTTGTCGGTGACCGTGAGGACGGGGGCCGCATTGCTCGACTCCCGGGCGACGATGCGCATCGACTCGCGATCCGGTCGGGGATCGTGGACCCTGACGACGGGGTTGAGGACGGTCTTGGAAGCCTGATGGCAGGTGACGCAGGCCAGCGAGGCGTCGAGGCCGGCCCGTCCCTCGAAAATGTCCCGGCCATGGGCGACGCGAGCCGCTTCGGCACCGTCGGACGGCGCGAAAGTCGACGGCGGACGGGCGCCGAGCGCAAAGGCCGTCAGCGCCGTGACTTCGCCGATCGACACTTCGTCGACGAGGCCGTCACCGTCGGGATCGGGATTGGCCCCCGCCGCGACGAGTTCCGTCGGGACCATGGCGAAGTGGAAGTTCAGGGCGTCGCGGACGAAGTTCCGCATGTTCGAGGCGATGCCTTTCCACTGGAACGGCCGGACGACGAAGTCCTCGCTCACGCCTTCGATCAGGTCGCAGCGTTCGACGAGGGTCGGCTCGCTGCCGCAGGGCTGCAGGCTTTCGCCGGGCCTCGGCGCGCCGGCATCGACGCGGACCTGATAGCGGCCGAAATCCGTCCCCTTGGAATTCAGCCGGATCTCGTACCACTGGCCGCGATTCTGCGTCGCCTGGTCGATCGCGGAGCGGCGCTGGGCGAGGAGGTCGAAGCTCATCTCCTCGGCGAGTTTTTGAGTGTAGCCGGCGCCGAAGACATGCGGCGGGTTGCGCAGGAAGACGGCATACATGTTGCCCGGATCGGCAACGCCGCGCTCGCGGAAGGCATCGACGACCCATTTCGGCGCCGGGTCTTCCAGGAGCGGGTTGATGATCGCCGCCGAGGTGACGGCGCCGGCACCGGAAACCCGGTCCGGCCTGACGGTCCGGCCCGGCGTCGCACCGCCCGCCGGCGTCTCGAAGCCGGCGACGTTGTGGCATTCGAGGCAGGCCTGGGCGTCGAGGCCGTGGACGCGCATCCACGGAACCTGCAGGAAGGCCGCCATCGGGCCGATGCCGTTGGCGGCGATCTGGTGGCGCTTCTTTTCGCGCGGCCCGGTCGGCCCCTCGCCATAGCCTTCGACGGCGGTGAAGGACTGGGTGAACAGGTGGCGGCCGATCTCCATGATCTGGCGGAAGCCGATGGTGCCGTTGGAAATGTCGTCTTGGGAGACGCGGATGCCGTTGCCGAGCGAGGGTTCGTCGCCGGTCGAGAGGCGGGCGAGACCGGGCGCGACCGTACCCGGGACGGGAGTCGCGCCGGGGTCGTTCGCATAGCTCGGCGAGGCCATGGCCGGCGCCGCCTGATTGCTTGCGGCGGGTGGCGCGATCGGCTCGGGGGTCGCCTGAACGCTGGGATCTCGAGCGCCGGGATTTTGCGCGCCGGGATTTTGGGCGCTGGGGTCCGGCTGCGGCTCGGGCGCGGCTGCGGCCGGTGGCTGTTCGGAGGCCGGCGGTGGACCGGCCGCCGGCGGCTGCCCGGCATCGGCGGGCTGCTCGCTCGGCGGGTTCGAGACCTGCGGCTGCGGGGCGCCGCCGCCGAGAATGGCGTCGTTGATCGCGTCGCTCAGCTGTGCCCTGAGCGGGGTCGACGCGCTCACGAGCAGGCAGAGCGCCGTGCCAGCGAGAAAGGCGTTGCGGTGCTTTGGCATCGGTTTCGGGCCTCACGAGTGGGAAAGACGGGGGCGTTCACATCCGCGGGCGGACCAGGGCGCCGACCGGGGACAGGGCAATGAGGACGGTGCGGGGCGGCGCGAGCGAGACGGCTCGCGATCGTGCCACATCGATCGAGCTCCGATCATCGGCGATCAATTCTCCTCCCTGGCGGGCATTGCACCTTTGTCCGCAGTGGAAAGCTCAGACCGGTTTTTGCCGGCCGGGTGGCCGAATTGGCTGAGACCTAGGCGCATATGCCGGGAAAAAGGGTATCTCCGATCTTCTGCCTTACGCAACGGAAATCACCGTGATCGGACGAGCGATCCCGGTCGCCGACCTCTCTTGCCGGGCCTTCCCCCATGGCATTCACCATGATCCGAGGCGGTCCTCTTCGGCTTCTTGTCGCGCATGCTATGGAAAGCTTGCCGTCGGCGCGTTATTCCTCGCCCGGCGCGTGCCGCCGTTCCGGTCGAACCACCACGGGTGCAGTTTCATGGCTCCATCGCCGACAATCATCCCGATCATCATGGCCGGCGGTGCCGGTTCGCGGCTCTGGCCGGTGTCGCGCGATACCATGCCGAAGCAGTTCATCGAGCTTCTCGACGACGGCCTCTCGGCCTTCCAGGCGACGCTGCGCCGGGTCGTCGGCGAAGGCTTCGGCCGGCCGATCGTCGTCACCAACAACGACTTCCGCTTCATCGCCGCCGAGCAGCTGTCGCGCCTCGGGATCGAGGCCGAGATCGTGCTGGAACCCGAACGCCGCGACAGCGCGGCGGCCGTCGCCGTCGGCGCGGTGCTCGCCGAGCGGCAGGGGGCCGGCGGGGTCTGCCTGCTGCTGGCCTCCGACCACGTCATCGGCGACGAGGCCGGCTTTCTCGATGCCGTCCGCAAGGCGGCAAGCGTCGCGGCGACCGGCCGGATCATGACCCTCGGCATCACGCCGGACCATCCCTCGACGGCCTATGGCTACATCCATCCCGGCGCAGCAGATCTCGGCGAGGGCGCGCGCTCGATCGAGCGCTTCGTCGAAAAGCCGGACCGGCGAACCGCCGAGGGCTACATCGCCGAGGGGTATGTGTGGAATTCCGGCAACTTCGCCTTTTCGGCGGACGTGATGCTGAAGGAACTGCAGCACTTCGCGCCGAACGTTCTTGCCGCCGCCCGCGAGGCGGTTGAGAAGGCCACTCGCGACCTCGATTTCATCCGACTCGATGCGCCCGCCTTCGCCGCTTCGCCGACGATCGCGATCGACTATGCGGTGATGGAAAAGACGAAGCTCGGCGGCGTTCTCGCCGCCGAATTCGGCTGGTCGGACATCGGCTCCTGGGATTCCCTCCATGCGGTCAAGGAGAAGGACGCAAACGGCAACCGGCTCGAGGGCGACGTCGTAGCGATCGACACGCGGAACAGCTTCGTGCGCTCCGAAGAGGCGCTGACCACCGTCCTCGGTCTCGACGACGTCGTCGTCGTCACCACCCATGACGCGGTGCTGGTCTCCTCCATGGCGGCCGCGCCCAAGGTGAAGACCCTCGTCGCCGAGCTGAAGAAGGCCGACCGGCGCGAGGCGGGCGAGCACATGCGGATGCACCGGCCTTGGGGATGGTACCAGCGCATCGACATCGGCGACCGCTTCCAGGTCAAGCACATCTGCGTCAAGCCGGGCGGTCGGCTGTCGCTGCAGCGGCACCATCACCGGGCCGAGCACTGGGTGGTCGTCCACGGCACGGCGGAAGTCACCATCGACGGCACGACGAAGTTCTACCACGAGAACGAGGCAGCGTACCTTCCGATCGGCTGCGTCCACCGCCTGCACAATCCCGGCAAGATCGATCTGAAGCTGATCGAGGTGCAGGTCGGCAGCTATACCGGCGAGGACGACATCGTTCGCATCGAGGACGTCTATGCCCGAAGCTAGGACACGCTCGGAAATCGGTGCGGCGACCGGGAAGGACTAACATGACCAGCCTGAAATTCGGCACCAGCGGCCTGCGCGGCCTCGTCACCGATCTGCGCGGTTGGCCGAGCTACGGTTACAGCCTCGCTTTTCTGCGCCATCTCGACGTCGAGAATCTCGCCACCGCCTCGCGTCAGGTGCTGGTCGGGCGGGACCTCAGGGCGAGCAGCCCGGAGATTGCGGCGCTGGTTCTTGCGGCGGCCGAGGCGGCGAAGTTCGAGCCCGTCGACTGTGGCGCGGTGCCGACTCCGGCCCTGGCGCTCGCGGCTCTGGAACGCCGGGCGCCGGCGATCATGGTCACCGGCAGCCACATCCCGGACGACCGCAACGGTCTGAAATTCTACACGCCCGCCGGCGAAATCGGCAAGGCGGACGAGGCCGGCATCCTGGAAGCCTTCGCGGCACTCGGAGAAAACGACCTGCTCGAATTCGAGGCCATGGCCGAGTGGGAGCATGCGGCCTCGGCCCTCGACGTCGCGGCGACCTTCGTCGCGCGCTATGCCGACTTCTTCGGTTCGCGGGCCTTGTCCGGCCTGACCGTCGGCGTCTACCAGCATTCCTCCGTTGCCCGCGACATCCTCGTCGAGGTGCTCGAAAGGCTCGGCGCCGAGCCCGTCGCCTATGGCCGGGCCGAGGCATTCATTCCCGTCGATACGGAGGCCCACCGGCCGGAGGACATCGCGCTCCTGAAAGAGTGGGCCGGCGAGGGGCGCTGCGACGCCTTCGTCTCCACCGACGGCGATGGCGATCGGCCGCTGGTCGCCGATGCCGACGGTGCCGTCCTGCGGGGGGACGTCGTCGGGCTTTTGACCACCCGCCATCTCGGGCTTTCGACCATCGTGACGCCGGTGACGTCGTGTTCGGCCATCGAACGGTCGGGCATCGCCGCGACCGTCCGGCGCACGAAGGTCGGCAGTCCCTTCGTCATTGCCGGCATGGAAGAGGCGGCGCAGGCCGGGGAGGCGGGAATCGTCGGCTTCGAGGCCAATGGCGGCCTGCTGCTCGGCTCGTCCGTCGAGCGGGGCGGCCGGCGGCTCTCCGCCCTTGCGACCCGCGACAGCATCCTGCCGATCCTCGCCGTCCTCGCCGAAATGGCGTCGACGAAATCCTCGCTCGCCGGCCTCTTCGACGGCCTTGACGCGGGCTTTTCGGCCGCGCACCGGCTGAAGGAGGTGCCGTCCGCCGACAGTGGCCGGTTGCTCGACCGACTCGCCGGGGAAGAGTCGTTCCGAAGCACGTTCTTTTCGCCCGTCGGGACGGTTGCCGAGGTCGATCGCCTCGACGGCGTCCGCATCACGCTCGTCTCCGGCGAGACCGTCCACTATCGCGCTTCGGGCAATGCGCCGGAACTGCGCTGCTATGTCGAGGCCGCGAGCGCAGAAGCCGCAGAGCGCCTCCTCGAATGGGGCTTGGAGGCCGCCGGGCGAGCGCTGGGCCGCTGACCGCCCGCTCCACGGCGTCAGCCGCCGACATCGGACATGCAAAAGCCCCGCCGGTGCTACCGACGGGGCTGTAAACTTTCGGCTGTGACGCCGCTTGGCGAGGGCGCCGCCGGGGACTGCGGTCTGCCGCTCAGGCGGCGGTCCCGCGCAGATGCGCCCGGAGCATCCAGGCGAACTTGTCGTGGGTCTCGATGCGGGCGGTCGCCATGTCGTTGGTGGCATAGTCGCCGTGCTGGTCGGCGACGGCGGCGAGCGCCGACAGCGTCGAGGAGAGGGTCTCCTGGTCCTTCAGGAGGACCTCGATCATCGTCTTGGCGTCGGCCTTGCCGTCATGCTCGGTGATCGTGCTGCGGGACAGGAACACGCTGTAGCGGCCTTCGGCGTGCGCATCCATCGCCTTGATGCGCTCGGCGAGGAAGTCCTGGCCCTCGAAATGGTCCTCGTAGATCTTCTGGAACAGCTCGTGCAGCGGGCCGAAGGCCATGCCGGTGACGTTCCAATGGAAGTTCTGCGCCTTGGTGGTTTCGACGGCGGTCTCGGCCAGGGCCTGGGTCAGACCCTCGACGATCTCTTCCTTGGCGGTCGGTTCCATTTTCGCGGCCACGAGAGCCATGACGTTCTCCTTCTTCGTTCACTCAATTCGTCGGCAGACGCCTCGCGGCGTCCTCGGGTTCCTTGTCTAGAACAGTTCTAAAAAGATTGGAAGCCCCTGCGAGGGTCGTTTTCGGGGGGGGGGGCCGGCTCGTGGCCGGAACGCAAGAGACAAAGCCGCGCACGGCCGCGTGACGAACGGCGCAGCACTCGCAACACCCTGCGAATCGGGGCAGCTTCGAGGGGGAGGGGAGGAAGGTCGGATAATAGCGGCGAGACGAGCCGCCCGGTCGCCGGAGTCAGGCTCCCGGCTCGGCCGCCGCTTGGCGGAATCGGCAGGCCATCGCCCCGGAGCCGCAGAGCCGAGCGAGAGTTTTATCGGGCTGGGAAGGAAGGTCGCCTCGACGGCATTGGCCATTTCGCACTCCCGTTCGGCGAATCAGAGCCGGGAAGACACCGCTTCGGCCAGGAACCGCAGCCAGCGGCGGCCCGCCGGGACGACCCGCCAGGCGATCAGCGCCGAGCCGGCCTTGCGCTCGCCGTCCCGCCAGGCGGCCATCAGCCGAAGCAGCCAGATTTCGTCTTCCGACGGGTGCCGGGCGCCCGGCCGGTAGATGGCGAGATCGCGGGTTGCGTGTTCGCCGAGCGCGCGAAAGAAGATGGTGGCGAGGTGTTCGACGCTCGGCGAAGCCTGCGCCGACAGAACCAGGCAGGCCCGCTCGACGTTCGGCCGCGGCGAGAGCCGGCTTTTCAGCGCGAACCAGCGCAGACGGTTGAGCTGGTCGCGATCCTCTTCGGTGAGTTGGGGCACGCGCTGCGCTGCCGTCGGGCACCGGGCACTCGTCCCCGGGCGCTCGAAGGGAAGAACCACGCCGCCAAACTCGACCGGCTCCGCATAGGCGAATGCTGCGCTCATGATAACGTCCGTCGCCGGTTCCCGATCACGCCACCGAGGCGGAGACCATTTGGAACCATTCCAAAACTTGACATTCCTCGTCAGGCTTAATAGCAGGCCCGGCGCCGTGGTCAAAGGGGCGAACCATGTCGGGGCGCCGAAATCGACACGGCCGGTCCCGTCTCGCAGCAGCCGCGTGTTCAATCTGTTTCAGGAAACGCCCGTGTCAAAACGGTGGGCCAAGGCGCCTTCGCCCTGTATCAGCGTGTGCAAGTTCCGCGGCGAGGGGGGCTCCTGCATCGGCTGCTTCATGACGAAGCCCGAAAAAAAGCGCTTCAAGCGTCTCGAGAAGAAGTCGAAGAAAAAGGACTTCTTCCGGGCCCTCGTCGCCCGGCTCACCGAAAACGGGCGGCTGTCGCGGTGGGAGCGGGTCTATCGACGCAAGTGCGAGCGCAAAGCCGTGCCCTGTCCGCTCGACCGGATCTGACGGGCACGCGGCGACGGACCGGCACCGTCCCCCGGACGGGTCGAGCCGGACTGCGCGCGCCTCGCCGGCCGCCCTCGACCTGCATCCGACGCGTCGCGGCGATCGCCTGCGGCAGCCCGCGCGGCTTCGCCGTTTCCCGTCGCTCCGCTTAACCAGACTCCGAAACTTGCGTTGCGCCGCGCCGCCGATCAGGTGAAACCTTCGAGCACGGACTTCGAATGGTCGCCGCCGCAGGCTCGGGCGGAAGATGGAGGGCCGCCTTGTACTACCGGATCTTCGATTGCTGGCGTTTGGTCGCCGCCATGCTGATCATGGCCTATCACTTCCTGTTCTGGGCACCCTACGGCGTCGAGACGGGGACCCATCTGCTCCACCGACTGATGCCGCTGCTCGACATGTTCTTCATGATCTCGGGCTTCTTCATCACCACGCGCTATCGCGACAAGATCGGCGATTTCGCCAGCTACGGCCGCTTCATGCGCGGTCGCGCAGCGCGGCTGCTGCCGCTCCACTACGTCATCACCCTGTTCTTCGCCGCGATCGCGCTCTATGCCTGGGCGAAGGGGGCGCCGCATTATCCCTGGCGTCACAACCTCGAAGCCCTGCCGGCCCATCTGTTGTTGCTGCACGCCTTCGGCGTGACCGACGGCCTTGCCCTCAACTATCCGTCCTGGTCGATCAGTGCGGAATTCTTCGCCTACGCCCTGTTCCCGCTGATCGTCCTGCTGTTGCGAGTCGGGGGGCTGAAGGCGTTGCTCGTCGCCATCGCGGCCTGGGTCGGCCTGCTCGAATACGCCTCCGCCAACGGCTGGTTCGGCCCCGGCGGCTGGACGACGGCCGATGCGATGGGCGCCTATCGCGCCCTGGCGGATTTCATGATCGGTGCCGCCGTCGCCATCGTCGTCGAACGACGGATGATCGACGTTCGCAGCCATCTTCCCGGCTGTCTCGCCACTGCGCTCGTGGTGACCGCCATGCTGTCCGGTCTCGATCATGCCGTGGTGATGCCGTTGATCGTCTCGGCCCTCGTCCTGACGGCGCTGGCCGAGACGGCTCGCCCCGAATCGACCGCGTTCCTGGCGCCGCTGATGCCCGTCACCCGCGTCGCCTTCGGCATCTATCTCATTCACCCGGTGATGGAATTCATTTTTCTGGAGGTCGTATGGTATCACGGTCTCGCCGGGACCGGCCTGATCGGCTTCTATCTCTACTGGTGGCTGCCGATGATCGCCTCCGTCGCCGCCGCGATGCTCTCCCACCGCTATTTCGAGCCCTTCTGTGCCAGGGGCCTGCTGCCCCCCAGGCCGTCGCGGCGTAAGGCAGAGCGGATGCTCGCCTCCGCCTGAGCCGAAGCCGCCCCTTTCGGCAGACCATCGCCAAAACACCGTCCGCTTGCCGAGATCGTCGGCTCAGGACGCAAGCCACTTTGCCTCTCCCCCCGCCTATGGTATCGGCGAGTGAACGTTCCTAGATGAACGAAACGTCATCGGCTGACTTTCCGGTGCGAGACCGGAGCGATCGTCACGAAGGTTTCGCGGCGGCAGCCGAATGAGGGATGGGGCGTAACGTTCGATTTCTCGCAACGCTCTCGTCTCCGGCGGCGGTGACGGCGCAGCTTCGGCGCCTCCTGCAGCGGTGGACAGATTTGCGGGAAAACGGCGTTACCTGAACGATTTGCATGCCCGGACATGCTCGAGGGCGGCGGCAGCGCGTCGAAAGCCTCGCCGAGCCCGGACAGGAACCGATGGAAGCGTGATGAAGGCCGATTACTACGAGATGCTCGGCGTGGCCCGCGATGTCGACGACAAGGGTCTGAAAAGTGCATTTCGCAAGCTCGCGATGAAATATCACCCGGACCGCAATCCGGGCGACAGCGAGTCGGAGATCAAGTTCAAGGAGCTCGGCGAAGCCTACGAGGTCCTGAAGGATCCGCAGAAGCGAGCGGCCTACGACCGGTTCGGCCACGCCGCCTTCCAGAATGGCGGGGCGGGGGCCGGCGGCTTCAAGGGCGACTTCGCCTCCTCGATGGCCGACATCTTCGACGACATCTTCGGCGAGATGATGGGCGGTCGCGGCCGCGGCCGGCAGAGTTCCGGCGGTCGCGAGCGCGGGTCCGACCTGCGCTACAACATGGAAATCGGCCTCGAAGAGGCCTATACGGGCAAGACCGCCGAGATCGGCGTGCCGACGACCGTCCAGTGCGACGAATGCACCGGATCGGGGGCGAGGCCCGGCTCCATGCCGAAGTCCTGTCCGACCTGCGGCGGCATCGGCCGCGTCCGCGCCGCCCAGGGCTTCTTCTCGATAGAACGCACCTGTCCGACCTGCCAGGGGCGCGGTCAGGTCATCACCGATCCCTGCGGCAAGTGCGGCGGCGACGGCCGCCTGCCCGAGGAACGCAGCCTCTCGGTCAACATTCCGGCCGGCATCGAGGACGGGACCCGCATCCGGCTGGCCGGCGAAGGCGAGGCCGGGCTTCGCGGCGGTCCGGCCGGCGATCTCTACATCTTCCTGTCGATCCGTCCGCACGAGTTCTTCCAGCGCGAAGGGGCCGATCTGTTCTGCAAGGTGCCGCTGTCGATGACGACGGCGGCGCTCGGCGGCAACATCGACGTCCAGACGCTCGACGGCAACACCAGCCGGGTGAAGATCCCCGAGGGCACCCAGAGCGGCACGCAGTTCCGGCTGCGCGCCAAGGGCATGCCTGTGCTGAAGTCGCCGCAGACCGGCGATCTCTTCATCCAGGTGGCGATCGAGACCCCGCAGAACCTGTCGCGGCGCCAGCGCGAGTTGCTCGAAGAGTTCGAACGCATCTCCTCGACCGAGAACTCGCCGCAGTCGAGCGGCTTCTTCGCCCGGATGAAGGAGTTCTTCGAAGGGTTGAGCGAGACCTGAGGCGCTCCATTTTCGACATCCTACCCCAGTGGCGGCGGCCGCGCCTCGAGCGGTTCCGACGTCCGCGATCGGACGGATCGTTCCGTCCGGTGAGCATTCGAAGCGACGGAGGAAGACGCGTGCTGGAAGTACCGCAGCGGCGAGCGCAGACACAGGCTCGTCCGCGCATCAAGGTGAGTGACGAGGCGCGGTTCTTTCGCGGCTGGCTGCAGCGGCCCCTGATCATGGGGGCGGTGTCTCCGTCCTCGCGGGCGCTCGGTCGGGCGATGGCGTCCTATGTTCCCGATCCCGCAACCTTCGCTCCCAATTCGAAGGTTCTGGAACTCGGACCCGGCACGGGCGTGGTCACGCAGATGCTCCTCGCTCGGGGCGTGCCGGAGCGTTGCCTGGTTCTGGTGGAGTACTCCCGGGAGTTCTGCAAGCTGCTGCGGGCGCGGTTTCCCGCTGCCGAGGTGATCCAGGGCGATGCCTATGCGATCGGCGCCTCGCTGCCGGAGTGGATCGGGGTCGATCCGCTCGAAGCCGTGGTGTCGAGCCTGCCGCTGTTCACCCGGCCGGACGACATGCGCGAGGAAGTCGTCTCCCGCTCGCTCGAACGGATGGAGCCTGCCGCCCCGTTCATCCAGTTTTCCTACGCGTTCACCCAGCCGGTCAAGCCGGAGCGGATCGGCGCGAAGCTCGAAATCAGTCCCTGGGTGAAGCGGAACCTGCCGCCCGCCAGGGTCCTCGTCTACCGATCGGCGTGATGGTGCGCGATCGGCGAGGCGGCACGGATCGACGAGCCGGAGTTTGTGAGGGTATGACGCGATGAGTCGATCGAAGGGCGAGCGCACGCAGGGGGACTGGCTGCCATTCCTGGCGACATGGGTCCGGAGCCCGTTGAAGATGGGGGCGGTTGCGCCGTCGAGCCGGGGCTACTGCCGGATGATGGTGAAGCACGCGACGACCGACCTCGACGGGCCGGTCCTCGAACTCGGACCCGGCCTCGGCGTGGTGACGCGCACGCTCCTCGAACAGGGCGTCGCGCCGGAGCGCATCACCTCGATCGAATATGATCGCGACTTTGCCAAGAAGCTCCAGCAGCGATTTCCGAAGGTCAACGTCATCCATGGCGACGGCCTCGATCTCGAAAAGACCCTCGGCCCCGTCGGGCAGAGCCCGAAATATGCCGCGATCCTCTTCGCCATTCCGATCGTCAACATGCCCCAGGCGAGGCGCCAGGCCCTCTTTTCCAGCTATTTCGAGCGGCTCATGCCGGGCGGCAACCTGACCCAGCTGTCCTACATGGTCACGCCACCGGTCCGGCCGGTGCCCGGGGTGTTTTCCGTCTCGTCCTCGCGCCGGGTCTGGTCGAACATCCCGCCGGCCCGGGTCTGGATCTACAGCCGCGACCGGGCGGCCGAGAAGGGGGCCGCGGCGGCTTGAACTCCAACATCCTCATCCTGCCGGGCTCGCTCCGGCTCGGCTCCTACAACCGCAAACTGGCATCCGAAGCGATGCGGCTGCTCTCCATGACGGACGCGGTGATCAGCCGCGTCGACCTCGCCGACTATCCGCTGCCGATCTATGACGGCGACGCCGAAACCGAATCGGGCGTGCCGCAGAACGCTCAGCTCATCGCCCAGCGGATCGCCGCCCAGGACGGGCTGCTCATCGTCTCGCCGGAGTACAACGCCTCGATCCCGCCGCTTCTGAAAAATGCGATCGACTGGGCGAGCCGGGTGCGCAAGGTGGACGGGCGGCCGGTTCAGCCGTTCAAGGGGCTGGTCGTCGGCCTCGCCTCGGCTTCGCCGGGACGATTCGGCGGGATGCGGGGCCTCGAGGCGATCCGCATCGTCCTGCGTGCGCTCGGGGCCGAGGTGATGACGCAGCAATGCATCGTGCTCAGGGCGGACGAGGGCTTCGACGAAGACGGCCGGCTGACCGACGACGTGGCCCGCGCCAGCCTCGAAGCCCTGTGTGAGCGGCTGCTGGATACGGCCCGCAGCCTGTCCCGTCACGGCTGACGGAACGACGATTCCTTCATGATGGAACCTTCGTTTCCTGCGACCATTCGCCGGACGAGGTGAGATTTTGCTCGGCGTATCGAGGAGTATGAGGCGATGGCAACCGAAACGGGGCCGGAGGGGCCGGCAAGAGTCGGCTCGGGTGCCGGCAATCTTGCCGCGGGCGGAGCCAGCCAGCGCGAGGCGATCAAGGCGATGCAGCGCTATCTGCACGATCACTGGAAGTACTATGCCTTCCAGGGCGCCCTGATGATCGTCGTCGGCCTTCTCGCCTTGCTCGTGCCCTTTGCGGCGACGCTGGCGACGACGTTGTTCTTCGGCTGGCTGCTGATCCTCGGAGGCATCGTCGGCTGCGTGGCCGCGTTCCGCGCCAAGGAGGCCCCGGGCTTCTGGTCGAGCCTCCTGCTCGCCGTCCTCAGCGCCGTTCTCGGCGCCGTCATCATCTACGATCCGCTCGCCGGTACGGTGACGCTGACCTGGCTGCTCGCCGTGTTCTTCTTCCTGTCGGGTCTGTTCAACTTCTCGATCGCCCGTGCCGTGCGGCTTTCGACGACGCGCTTCTGGCTGGTGGTCGTCTCCGGCATCATCGACGTCGCCCTGGCGGTTTTCCTGATTTTAGGCCTCCCGGGCACGGCGATCTGGGCGATCGGCGTCTTCCTCGGCATCTCCTTCATCACTTCGGGCTTCGGCCTTCTGTTTTCAGCGCTCGACGCCCGCAACAATCCTCCGGCATCGCGGGTGTGACGATGGCAGAGCAATCCACGAAGACGGCGATCGTCGACAGATTGCTTCAACGGACTGAAAAGACCTTCGCGGAGGAGATGGGGCTCGACCTGGCGAAGAACACGCCGATGCCGCTGTTCCTCTGGCTCGTCGCGGCCAACCTCTTTTCGGCGCGGATCTCGGCCGACCAGGCGCTCCGCGCCGCCAGGGCGCTGAAGGACGCCGGCCTGACCACCGCCGATCACATGGCGGAGGCGACGTGGAAAGAGCGGGTGGTGATCCTCAACCGCAACGGCTATGCCCGCTTCGACGAAAAGACCTCCCGTTTCCTGCAGGACGTCGCCGACCATTGCCTCGACGCCTATGGCGGCGATCTCCGCAAGCTGCGCGAGGCGGCGGACCGCGATCCGGCGAAAGAGCGGGAGCTTCTGAAGGCGTTCAAGGGCATCGGCGATACCGGCGCCGATATCTTCTTCCGCGAGGTGCAGGTGGCCTGGGACGAACTCTATCCGTTCGCCGACAGGCGCGCGCTGCAGGCGGCGGAGACGCTGGGTCTCGGCTCGGACGCCGAGACACTTTCCGGCCTCGTCGCGAAGGCGGATTTTCCGCGGCTTCTGACCGCGCTGCTGCGCGCCGATCTCGACGGCGCGCTCGATGAGATCCGGGAGGGGTAGGGGGCTCGGCTCCCCGACGAAACGGCTCTTCCCGGCTCAGACGTGCTGGCCGCCGTTGATGTGCAGTTCGGAGCCGCTGACGTAGCTCGACTGGTTCGAGCAGAGGAAATAGATCACGTCGGCGACCTCTGAGGTTTGGCCGAGTCGGCGCAGCGGGATGTCCTCGATCATGTCTTCGGTGCCCGGCGACAGGATCGCCGTCTCGATCTCGCCCGGCGCGATCGCGTTGACGCGAATGCCGGCCGGCCCGAAGTCGTGCGCCATCTCGCGGGTCAGCGAGTTCAGCGCCGCCTTCGACGTCGCATAGGCGGTGCCGGCGAAGGGATGGACCCGTCCGCCCGCGATCGAGGTGACGTTGACGATCGAGCCCTTGGCGTTCGACAGTTCCTTGAACAGCCCGCGCGCCAGCATGATCGGGGCGAAGAAGTTCACCTGGAAGACGTCGCGCCACATGTGCATCGGCGTCTGGATCGAATCGAGCCGCGCCCCGCCCTGGGCCTTCGGCGAGATCGCCGCGTTGTTGACCAGCGCATGCAACTGGGAGCCGTTCGCCTCCAGCCGCCGGCGGATCTCCGACGTCGCGTAGCCGACGTCTTCGGGGTCCGACAGGTCGACCCGGATGTGATCTTCTGGGCCGGCCGGCCAGGGGCAGTTCTCGGCGAAATCCTGGCGCGAGCAGGTGATCACCCGCCAGCCCTCGCGCGAAAAGCGCTTGACGGTGGCGTGGCCGATGCCACGGGATGCCCCGGTGAGCACCAGTGTCTTGCGTTCGTCGGTCATCTGCCGCGTCTCCTGAGCCGGCCGTCAGGGCATGCCGGTCGAGTCGTGTGGTTGCCTTCGAATTCCATAGCCGAAGCCGGGGCTGTTGGCATCAGGCCACGGAGCCTGCTTTAAGTGGCGGGGGAGCAGAAACAAATTCCGTCTGCGAGCGAAGCTGGGATCATTCGCAATCGCGGCGCCAGACGCGCCACCGAACCTTGCCGTGGAGGGAATATGGTTCAAAATCGGATCGCTGCCATGGCCATGGCAGCAAGCCTCGTCTTCGCCGGGGCCGCACGGGCGGAAGACGCCCCGGGCGGCGCGTGGCAATCCGTCCTCGACGAGGCGAAGGGCGAAACCGTCTATTTCGACGCCTGGGGCGGCTCGCAGAACATCAACGACTATATCGCGTGGGTCGGCGAGGAGGTGAAGCAGCGCTTCGGCGTCACGCTCCAGCACGTCAAGCTCGACGATACGGCGAGTGCCGTCGCCACCGTCGTCGCCGAAAAGGCGGCCGGCAAGGATAGGGGCGGCTCGATCGACCTCATCTGGATCAACGGCGAGAACTTCGTGGCGATGCAGGAACAGGGCCTCCTCGCCGACGGTTTTGCCACCGAGCTTCCCAACTGGCGATACGTCGATACCGCCAACCCCAGCGTCACGGTCGACTTCACCGTCCCGACCAAGGGTCAGGAATCGCCATGGGGCGGCGCCAAACTCGTCTTCTTCTCCGACACCGCCCGTTCCGGCCCGGTCGAGGCGATGCCGAAGAGCGCGGACGAACTGCTGACCTGGGCAAAAGCTCATCCGGGCCGCTTCTCCTATCCGGCGCCGCCGGACTTCATCGGCTCGAGTTTTCTCAAGCAGGTGCTGATCGAGACGACGGCCGACCCGGCCGTTCTCCAGAAGCCGGTGGAGGAGGCGGACTTCGAGACGGTGACGAAGCCGCTGTGGGACTGGCTCGACGCGATCCAGCCCGTCCTGTGGCGCTCCGGCCGCGACCATCCGCAGAACTACCCGGCGATGAAGCAGCTTCTCGCCGACGGGGAACTGGAGATCATCTTCGCGTTCAATCCGGCCGAGGCGTCCTCCGCCATCGCGGCGGGCGAACTGCCCGATACGGTCCGCTCCTTCACCTTTCCGGGCGGAACCCTCGGCAACACCCATTTCGTCGCGATCCCCTACAATTCCTCGGCCAAGGCGGCGGCGAAGGTGGTCGCCGACTTCCTGATCTCGCCGGAAGCGCAACTGCGCAAGGAGGATCCGCGCCACTGGGGCGATCCGACGGTACTCGCCATGGACAAGTTGCCCGAGGACGCCCGCGACGCCTTCGCCGAGATCGACCGCGGCATCGCCACCCTGCCGCCCTCGCAGCTCGGCCCGGTTCTGGCGGAGCCGCATTCGAGCTGGATGACGCGGATCGAGGAGGAGTGGAAGCGGCGATACGGGGGGTGAAGATGAATACGTCTGTTCGAGCAGCTGTTGTGTTAGCGTTCGGCGCGGTTTAATTGTACGAAAAATTGTACAGGGACGGTCCCATGCCCCACGTCAGCTTTTCGGAACTCAGAGCCAACATGGCGTCGCATTTCGACCGGATCGAAGCCGATCGCACGGAACTGATCGTCACGAGGCAGAACCATGAGCCCGTCGTCGTCATGGCTCTCTCTGAATGGGAGGCGATCCAGGAGACGATGCATCTCCTCAGTTCGCCGGCAAATGCTGAACATCTTCGCCGATCCATTGCGCAGGCTGATGCAGGCCAGGCGGTCGAGCACGATCTCATCGAGCCGTGAAGGTTCTTTTTACCCCTCGGGCATGGCTGGACTATCAGCACTGGGTAGAGTCCGATCGGGCCATGCTGGCCAGGGTAAATATGCTGATCGCGGAAGCGAGACGCATACCATTTCGTGGCCTCGGCAAGCCGGAGCCGCTGCGCGGCGAATTTTCCGGCTGGTGGTCCCGACGGATCGATCGAGAGCACCGGCTCGTCTACCGGGTGGCCGGGAAAGGCGAAGAGCAGACGCTCGTCATTGCTGCCTGTCGATTCCATTATGACCGTTGAGCGGAACGGCCGCTCGCTGCGACCGCTGGTCCCGTGGCTCGTCCCGGTTCTTCTCGCCTGTCCGGTCGCCGTCGGGCTGGTCGGCGTCGTCCTGCCGGCCTTCGGCTATCTGCCGGCGCTCGGCGGCGATCAGCTCTCGCCGGAGCCGTTCCGGCAGCTCTTCGCCATGCCCGGCCTCGGCGTCTCGGTCCTTCTGTCGCTGGCGAGCGGTCTTTTCACCACGGCGGTCTCGACGCTCGGTGTCGCGCTGTTTCTGGCCGCGTTTCACGGCACGTCCGGCGATCGCCTCGCCCGCCGCCTGATGGCGCCGCTCCTCGCCGTGCCGCATGCCGCGGCGGCCTTCGGCATCGCCTTCCTGATCGCGCCGTCGGGTCTCGTCTTCCGGCTTCTGGCCGAACCGCTGGGACTGGAGCGGCCGCCCGACCTACTGATCGTCGGCGACCCTTTCGGCATTTCCCTGATGGCCGGGCTGGTCGCAAAGGAGATGCCGTTTCTCCTCCTCGTCGCTTTCGCCGCCCTGCCGCAGGCCGATCCCGAGCGACGCATGCGGCTTTCGGCTTCGCTCGGCTACGGGCGGATGGCGGGCTTTGTTCTCACGGTATGGCCCGGCGTCTATCGCCAGATCCGCCTGCCGGTCCTGGCGGTCGCCGCTTATGCTTCGGGCGTCGTCGACGTTGCCCTGATCCTGGGACCGTCTTTGCCACCGCCACTCGCCGTCCGGCTGGTCGCCTGGATGAACGACCCGGACCTGTCGCTCCGCTTCGTCGCCTCCGCCGGCGCGCTGTTGCAGCTTGCGGTGACCGGCGCCGTCCTTCTCCTGTGGATCGCCGGCGAGCACCTGACCGGAGCACTGCGGCGCAAGGTGGCGGCAGGCGGGCGACGGTTCGCCGAGGACGGCGCGGCGCGCCTCGCCGCATCCGTTCCCGTCGCCCTGGCCGGCGCTTCCATCTTCTTCGGCCTGTCCTGGCTGTTCGTCTGGTCGATCGCCGGCTTCTGGGCCTTTCCGGACATCCTGCCGCCGAGCGCCGGCCTGTCGACCTGGAGCCGCGTCCTGCAAAGTGCCGCCGGACCGATGGCGACGACCTTCCTCGTCGCAATCCTTTCGGCGAGCCTGGCGCTCGTGCTCGTCGTCTTCATGCTGGAGGCGCGCCGCCGGCAGTTCCGCGCCGCGGCGGGGCGGGCCGTGCGTCTGTCTCCTGCCGTTGCGGGACTGATCTACCTCCCGCTCATCGTCCCGCAGATCGCCTTTCTGTTCGGACTGCAGGTGACGATCCTGTCGCTCGGCCTCGATCCGTCGATCCTCTTGCTCGTCGCCGTCCATCTGGTCTTCGTCGCGCCCTATGTCGCCCTGGCATTGGCCGACCCGTGGTTCGCGGTCGATCCGCGCTATGAACGGATCGCCGCGAGCCTCGGCCACGGTGCCGTCACGACTTTGCTCCGCATCCGTCTGCCGATGCTGACTCATGCGGTCCTGACGGCACTGGCCATCGGCTTTGCCACCTCCGTCGGGCAATATCTGCCGACGCTGCTGGTCGGTGCCGGCCGGCTGCCGACCATCACCACCGAGGCGGTGGCGCTCGCCTCCGGCGGAAATCGCCGCGTCATCGGCGCCTATGCGTTGCTCCAGACCCTGTTGCCGTTCCTCGCCTTCACGCTGTCGGGAACTCTGCCGCGCTTGCTCTGGCGGACGAGGCGGGCGATGAAGCCGGCATGAACGTTCATCCAATTGCGACGCGGGAGGCGAGCCATCCGGCTTCCCGGCGGCATCCCGGCGACGTCGCCCTGTCGGGGGCCGAGGGCCTCCGCCTGTCGGGGGTCGAAATCGCCCTCGGCGGGCAGCGGCTCCTCGCCCTCGACCACGCCGTCCCGCCGGGCGACACGCTGACCGTCATGGGGCCCTCCGGCTCCGGCAAGTCGACCCTCTTCGCCTTCGTTGCCGGCTTTCTCGATCCGGCCTTCAAGGCGCAGGGCAAGGTGTTCCTCAACGGCCGCGATCTCACGCGGCTGGCGCCCCGTCGCCGCCGGCTCGGCCTGCTCTTCCAGGACGCGTTGCTGTTCCCGCACATGTCGGTCGGTGAGAACCTGCTCTTTGCCCTGTCGCCCGAGATCCGCGGCCGCAGTCGGCGGCGGGAGACGGCCGAGACGATGCTGGCCGAAGTCGGCCTCGACGATACGTTCGTCCGCGATCCGGCGACGCTGTCGGGCGGTCAGGCGGCGCGCGTCGCGCTCGCGCGCACCCTTCTCGCCGAGCCGGAGGCGCTGCTTCTGGACGAGCCGTTCTCCCGCCTCGACCAGGCCCTGCGGGCGACGATCCGCGACCTGGTCTTTTCGCGCATCCGAGAACGCCGGATTCCGGCGATCCTCGTCACCCACGATCCGGCGGATGCAGAGGCGGCGGGCGGCGACGTGGTGGATATCGGCGATTGCGGCCGGACAGGGCAGGGGGCGCCAAACGGGGAGGGCGTGCGTTGAGTGCGCTGCATCTCGCCCATCTGCCGGAAGAGGCGCGGGGCCTGCCGGTCGTCGAGGTTCTGGGCAGCCTCGGCGAGGCACTCTCCGCTCATGGCAGTGCCGTCCTCGTCGCGCCGCCCGGCGCCGGCAAGACCACCCTCGTGCCGCTGCATCTTCTGAACACTGGGACGCCAGGCAAGATAATCCTCATCGAGCCGCGGCGGCTCGCCGCCCGGGCTGCCGCCCGGCGCATGGCGGCGCTCCTCGGCGAGGAGGTCGGCGAGACCGTCGGCTGGCGCATGCGGCTCGACACCAGGATCTCGAAGAAGACACGGATCGAGGTGGTGACCGAGGGCGTCTTCACCCGGATGATCCTCGCCGATCCGGAACTTGCCGGCATCGACGCCGTGATCTTCGACGAGTTCCACGAACGCTCTCTCGACGGCGACTTCGGGCTGGCCCTCGCCATCGACGTCGCCACGGCCTTGCGCGACGATCTGAAACTTCTGGTGATGTCGGCGACGCTCGACGGCGCGCGGGTGGCGGCATTGCTCGGCGAGGCGCCGGTGGTCGAAAGCCGTGGCCGGGCCTTTCCGGTGACGATCCTCCACCGCGAACGGCCGGGGACGGTCGCCGTCGAGGATGCCGCCGCAAGCGCGGTGCGCAGCGCGCTGGCCGAAGAGACGGGCAGCATCCTCGTCTTTCTGCCGGGCCAGAAGGAGATCCGGCGCGTCGCCGAACGGCTGGAGCCGGTTCTTTCCGAAAACGTCATTCTGGCGCCGCTCTACGGGGCGCTCGACACGGCCGACCAGGATCGGGCAGTCCGCCCGGCGCCGCGCGGCACCCGCAAGGTCGTGCTCGCCACGGACATCGCCGAGACCTCGCTGACCATCGAGGGGGTGCGGGTCGTCGTCGACTGCGGGATGAAGCGCCGGCCGGTCTTCGAGCCGGAGACCGGCCTGACGCGGCTCGAGACCGTCCGCGTCTCGCGCGCCTCGGCCGATCAGCGGGCTGGCCGCGCGGGCCGGACCGAGCCGGGCGTCGCGATCCGGCTCTGGCGGGCCGAACAGACGGCCGCGCTGGAGGCCTTCGACCGGCCGGAGATCCTCGCGACCGACCTTTCGGGCCTGATCCTCGACAGCGCCGCCTGGGGCGTTGCCGACCTCGGCCAACTGGCACTTCTCGACAGGCCGAAGCAGGCTGCGGTCGGCGAGGCGCGAAAGCTTTTGGAGGAACTCGGCGCCCTCGACGCGTCGGGTCGGTTGACGCCTGCCGGCGAGGCGATGCGCAGCCTGCCGCTGCCGCCGCGGCTGGCGCATATGGTGGCGGCCGCCGATCCGGACGACACGGCGGCAGCCGCCGAACTGGCGGTGCTCCTCACCGAGCGTGGTCTCGGCGGCGCCGACGTGGATCTGGAGGACCGTCTCCGGCGATTTCGAGCCGGCGGCGATCCCCGCTCGAAGGCGGCCCGGGCGCTCGCCCGGAGGATTGCCGCGACCTGCCGTTCGGATGGGCGGGCGCAGCAGACGGGATCCCTGGAATGGCCGACCGACGGAGACGTCGGCGCGATCCTCGCCCTCGGCTTTCCGGATCGTGTCGCATTCCGCCAGGGGCAGCCGGGCCAGTTCACGCTCGCCAACGGTCGGGGCGGCAGTCTCGACGGCGCGAACGCGCTTTCGAACGCCCGCGCCCTGGTCGTCGCGGAAATTCAGGGATCGGCGGCGGCCGGCCGGATCGTCTCGGCCGGCGCGATCGGAAAAGCTGCCCTCGATCGTATTCTCTCGGCGCGCGGCGATGTCGAGGAGATCGTCGCATTCGTCGCCGAGGCTGGGGCCGTACGAGCCTGGCGGGTGACGAGGCTCGGCAAGGCCGTGGTCGAGCGGGTGCCGATGCGGCTGCCCCGCGACGAACGGACCGCCGCGGCCCTCGCTGAAGGCATCCGCCGCGTCGGTCTCTCCAGGCTGAATTTCGGCAGGGACGGGGAGCGGCTTTTGGCACGCCTGCGGTTTCTGGCGAAGGCCTATGGTCCGCCATGGCCCGATCTCGGAGACGAGGCGCTCGCCGGGACCGCGGCGGAATGGCTGCTGCCCTACGCACCCGGGGCGGCGAGCCTCGACGATCTGGCGGGCGACAAGCTCGTTTTAGCGCTGAAGGGTCTGGTGCCGACGCAATTTCAGGGGCGTCTGGAAGAACTGGCGCCCGGCCACTACGATGCGCCGTCCGGCTCGCATGTGCCGATCCGCTACGACGAAGACCAGCCGGTTCTGGCGATCAGGGTCCAGGAACTCTTCGGGCTCTCGGCCCATCCGGCGATTGCCGACGGCCGGCTGCCGCTGACGTTGGAACTGTTGTCGCCGGCCCACCGGCCGATCCAGATCACGAAGGATCTGCCGGGTTTCTGGCGAGGCTCGTGGGCGGACGTCCGCGCCGACCTGCGAGGGCGCTATCCAAAACACGAATGGCCGGAAGATCCGGCCGCCGCAAAGGCAACGGCGCGGGCCAAGCCGCGCCGTTGAAGATCGGTTTCGATCGACCGAAGACGGAGGGTCAGGCCGCGGCCTTGTTGATCCCGCCTTCGGCGAGTTCGGTCATGGTGCGATCGCCATGGGCCGTCGCGTCGAGGCACTTCTGCAGCTTCGCTGCGTCGTCCTTCAATCCGAGCCGCTTGGCGAAGGCGACGAGGCAGCCGTAGCCGGCAATGCCGTAATGGGCCATGCGCTGGTACTGGGTGATGATCATCGCATCGCGCGCATCGGCGTCGGAAATGTCCTCTTCAAGGCCGTGCGATCGCGCCTCCTTGACCAGACCTTCCATCCCCTTGCAGAACTCGTCGGCGGGATTTTCGCCGTGCGCCTTGATGATCTCCGCAAGGGTCGAGCGGCCCTGATTGATCCCTTCCACGCCGGCGTTGAGCGCCTCCTTCAGCTTGGCATCGTGCGCGGCCCCGGCGAGTTCCTTCGTGACCTTCGCGGCCTGGGAATCGGCGCTGTAGATGTCCTGCAGCTGGTCGATGTAGATGTCCTTGAGATTGGCGAGAGCCATCGTCGTCTCCTTGCAAATGGTCTTCCGGTCGAAGTGGCGGCTCACTCGGCCATGCCGGGCGACGGTCCGTCACGCTCCCCGGAACGTTTCATGTCTAGAAGAGGCGTGGGCGGCTCGGTGTTCCGGGCCCCTGCTTCCAGCTTGTTTGCCTGGCTACGGAATTCCTGCGAGCTGCCGGCGAGACGTCTCCGCGACAATGGGTGGGAGCGCATCGACGACTGCGGGATTATAGTCGAGCGGACATGCGCGAATGCCTACAACGAAACGGCGGGACATGAATCAGCTCGGCAGCGACGGACGTTCGAATCGGCGGTTCGACTTCGTCACCTTCATGCGGGAAAGCCAGCGTCTGAGGCTCGCGACGCTGGTCCGCTTGCGTTGGCTCTGCGTTGCCGGACAGACGATCGCCTGCGTCTTCGTCGCCTGGGTTCTCTGGTGGCCCTATCCGATCGCGCCCTGCTTCGCCCTGATCGGAGTTTCGCTTGCCCTCAACCTCTATCTCGCCAGTCGTTACTCGGGGAGTTACCGGCTTTCTTCGAAGGCCGCGCTCGCGGTGCTGACGTTCGACATCGTCCAGCCCGCGGGACTGCTGATGCTGACCGGCGGAATACAGAACCCGTTCACGGTGTTTCTCATCGCACCGGCGGTGATCGCTTCCGCCACACAGCCGCCGGTCACCGTGGCCGCGATCACCGGCTTTGCGGTGGCGGCGACGACGCTGTTGGCGACCCTGCACATGCCGCTGCCATGGCCGCAGCCGGGCGGGTTGGTCCTGCCGTCCAGCTACATCGGTGGCCTGTGGTTCGCGGTGGTCGCCACGCTGGTCTTCGCGACGGTCTACATCTACCGCGTCGCCGCAGAAGCCCGCACTCTCGCAGACGCCCTTTCGGCGACCGAGCTGGTTCTGCAGCGCGAGCAGCATCTCTCCGCCCTCGACGGGCTGGCCGCGGCTGCCGCCCACGAACTCGGGACACCTCTGTCCACCATCGCTCTCGTCGCGAAAGAGATGCAGCGCGCGATCCCGAAAGGGCAGCCGATGTCGGACGACGTCACTTTGCTTGTCGAGCAGTCGGAACGCTGCCGCCTGATCCTGCGGCGGCTGTCTTCGCTGTCCTCCTCGAGCGAAAGCCACCTCGCCAAGCTCACGGTCATGGCGCTGATCGAGGAAGTGGCTGACCCGCATCGCAATTTCGGGGTGCAGCTGGACGTCGAGGTGGTCGAATCCGTCGGGGGCGAGCCGGTGTCGGCACGCAACGCGGCAGTCATTTCCGGCGTCGGCAACATCGTCGAAAACGCCGTCGATTTCGCCGAGTCGTCCGTGGTGATCCGTGCGGGCTGGAACCAGACCTCCGTCTGGATCGACGTTCTGGACGATGGCCCGGGCTTCCCGGTCGCCGTCCTCGACCGGATCGGCGAGCCTTACATGGCGCGCCGCGACGCACGCGATCAGCGAAGCGGGGGTGGTCTCGGTCTCGGGCTGTTCATCGCCGTGACGTTGCTGCAGCGCTCGGGTGCCACCGTCAAGATCGAGAACCGACCGAAAAAGGGGGCGATCGCGTCCATCGTCTGGTCCCGCGCCGCATACGCCTCGGATTTGCCGGGACATCAAAACACCTGATTCGCACCTTCATCGCCTCGGGGAAAAGACACCGTCCTCGTTGATGCGGTTCGATGTCGCAGCCAAGGCGGTGCATCGAGCGGTGACGATCTCCCGTTTCGGCTCACGAACGACCGCGCGTGCCGCGAGACGAGGGTGGCGAAAGCGTCTCGGGCGGCTGCCTCGATCGGCGCGAGTGGGCCGTCCGTTTGCTGCATCGGAGTTCTCGTGGAACGCGAGAACTCCTGCGGCACAGGGGATAGGCGAGCCGAGCGGATGGCGCCGAAGCGGGCCGGAATTGCGAGCGAGGCCGAGACTTGCCGCGTTGCCTCGTATCGAGGCCACCGCTGCAAGCTTCGCGCCCACAACTTTGCCGTCAATTTCAGCAGCTTGCCACAAGAACGTGCAGATCAAAAAAATTTTAGTTCACGCTTGCTGCATCCGCGCGATTAGTCGCACCGTAGCTGCGGCGTCCATTGGTCGCATCCGGTCGTGCCGGTGCCACTCCGATGTCGCCCGCGGTGGCGAAGGCTGGCGAAACGCCAGGAATGAAAAGCGTCAATCATGCCGGAGCGGTTCGGCAATCAAGGAATGAGGAAACCGGGGCGTAGAATGCTGGATCAACCTGCTCTGTCTTTCGAAATGCCGTTACCCATCAGTGATCCGACGCTCTTGCTGGTGGATGACGACAAGCCTTTCCTGTGTCGCATGAGCCGTGCGCTGGACCAGCGCGGGTTCCTCGTGCGGACCGCCGACAGCATCGCCCAGGGACTCAGCGCGCTCGAAGACAGCGCCCCCGCCCATGCGGTGGTCGACATGCGTCTCGCCGACGGCAATGGGCTGGAAGTCGTGGCGGCTCTGCAGCGCAAACGGCCCGATGCCAGGGCGATCATTCTGACCGGCTATGGAAACATCGCCACCGCCGTCACGGCCGTGAAACTCGGAGCGATCGATTATCTCGCCAAGCCGGCCGACGCGGACGACGTAACCGCGGCGCTGCTGCGGTCTGCCGGCTTCACCGTCGAGGTGCCGGAAAACCCGATGTCGGCCGACCGCGTCCGCTGGGAGCACATCCAACGCGTGTACGAACTGTGCGACCGCAACGTTTCGGAGACGGCGCGCCGTCTTTCCATGCATCGGCGGACGCTGCAGCGAATCCTCGCCAAGCGCGCGCCTCGCTGAGGCCGAAGTCGGCGAACAGCCTCGCGGCCTCTTTTCGGCGCGTTCTCCGCGAGCGCTCGGCGCCTCCTGTCCCATTTCGGGGCAGCCGGCGTGGGGCTGCATCGACTCTCCTGGACCAGGAAAAAGACGGCCCGAAGCCATGACGCTTCGAGACCGCCCCCGCGTTGCGCAGGGAACCGCGGGCCCGCAGCCCAGCATCGCCGCACAATTTCCAAGGCAATGGCGTGAGACCGTCGGGCGCTCGGGCGTTTGGACGGTCCGCGCTCGTTTCCGGTGCGCTGTCATGCAGATTTTATTAAAAATCACAATGTGCCAACATGAGATCGTGTTGTCGCAAAGTATAACAAAAACAAAATCCATTCGATGAGCCGATAATCGCCATATGATCGGCGTTTTTCCGACGTTTGTTCTGCGAGCAAATCGATTTTTCGATGAAATTTTCGATTTTCACTTGGAACGAAAGGAATTCACGGTAATTGTGGGTAAATGAAGCGTAAACGTCGGAGTTGAATTTGTCATGACCATCGCCAACGCCGAGGCTGGTTCCTGGGTCAAGCCGGACCCGATGAGCAATCCGCGTAGTATCGAACGCAGGTTCCGGGCCAACCGCTTCCGTCACGTCCGGCAGCTTCTGGAGGCGGCGCTGGCGGAGAGGGATCGGGTCGAGGTTCTCGATCTCGGCGGCACGGAAGCCTACTGGGCGATCGCCGAGGATTTCCTGGCCGAGCATCGCGGCCGCATCGGCATCACGCTGGTCAACAACGAGCCGATCCCGGAACCCAAGAACGCGGCGCTGAGCGCGGTTTCGGGCGATGCCTGCGACGCCGGCCTCTTTGCCGGCAGGCGTTTCGATCTCGTCCATTCCAATTCGGTGATCGAACATGTGGGTGAGGTCGACCGGATGCAGGCCTTCGCCGACAACGTCCGGCGGCTTTCGGATCGCTATTTCGTCCAGACGCCGAACTTCTGGTTTCCCCTCGAGCCGCATTTCCGCGTGCTCGGCTTCCAGTGGCTGCCGCTTTCGCTGCGCGTCGCGCTCATGCAGCGGCGCAATCTCGGCTTTTTCCCGCGGGCCGAAAGCCACGAGGAGGCCTGGCGCAACGTCGCCGAGATCCGCCTGCTCGATCGCAGGCTGATGCGCCGCCTGTTTCCCGAGGCGGATCTGCGGGACGAACGCGTCGCCGGCCTGACGAAGTCGCTCATGGCCGTGCGCGATCGAACCTGACGCGGGCTTCGCCTGTCGAAACGGCCGACCGGTCGGGCAGGGGTGCTGAAAGCCGTTCAATCTGCGACGCCGGGCCGGCGTCGCAGTCGCAATTCACGCGTGGCCGGCGTCTTCCGCCGCCTTGCGGTAGACCTCGACCGGCCCCTTCAGCTTGATGGTCAGCGGCTTGCCCTTGCGGTCGAGGGCCTTGCCGGCCTGAACGCGGATCCAGCCTTCGCTGACGCAATATTCCTCGACATTGGTCTTCTCTTCGCCCTTGAACCGGACGCCGACGCCATTCGCGAGTGCCGCCTCGTCGTAATGGGGGCTGTCGGGGTCGATGCTGAGGCGGTCGGGAAGGTCGTCGTTCGTCATCTTTCGCACTCCGTTTGCGTTTTCGGAGCGTCCCTAAGCACGAAAAGGGGCGTTTCGAAAATGGGTCTGCCGTTTCCACTCGGCTGCCGACGATGGACGGGTTCCGGCGAAGCGGGGATCGGCGTCGGACGAAACGGAGCGTCTCACATCCGCAGGGACCGACCCGTCGCTTGCGTCGTCGCCTGCGTCGTCCGGACCGCTGGATGAGAGAGCGCTTTTCCAGCAATGCGGTCGGAAGACGGCGCCGGCCATCTTCATGTCCGGTTCATGTGGCAAGCCTCAGTTTTGGCAACGATGCTTTTTTCGTTGGGACTGGCGAGTCGCTGCGCGCGGCCGTCTGTCTGCTGGCGATGGGCAAAACGCCGATGCGGCTGAAACGGCGAAGGCAAAGGACGATCGAACTGATGACGAAACTGCGACGCGCTAGCCTTTCCGCCTTCATCGTGGCGGGAGTGGCGTCCGGCCCCGCCGGCGCCGGGCCTCTCGACGGCGAAGCCACCGTGCGCCTGGCGCAGGGCTTCGATTCCGCCGTACCGGACGAGGCCGTCGAGGTCTATGTCGATCAATACGGCCAGCGTGTCTTTCTCGATCGCAGCGGCCGGGTCGTCGGCGTCGAGCAGCCGAGGCGCCGCGGTTTTCAGCGCCGGCGCGATCGCTTCGAGGAACGTCGCGGTGCGATCATCGACGCGCCGCCGCCTCCGGGCGTGACGCTGGAGGGCCGGGTCGACGTTCCGCCGCGCGACGGATATGCGCCGCGAGGCGACGGCTTCGATCGGCCGCAGACGATCGACCCCTATGACGATCCGGGCTTCGACCAGAACGATGGCGGTTACGGCGACCGGGACTATTACGACCAGGGTCCCGTCGAGGCGTCGCCCCTGCCGGCGCCGGGAAGCCCGGCCGTGAGCGATGACGACGCCCTCCGCGAGGCCGGACTGCCGCAGGCCGAGCCGGACCTCGCCGATCCGGGCGCGGAGGGGCCGTTGCCCGATTCGCTCGAGTCACAGCCGCTCCCCAATGGTGAAGGCCAGCCGATCACCGAGTCCAATCCCGCCCCGGCCGTCGCTTCGCCCGGCGGCAAGAACGACAAGGCGCAGGTCGCCGCGTTGCAGATCCTGCTCGACCGCGCTGGCATGTCGCCCGGCGTCATCGACGGGCGCATGGGGTCGAACGTCAACAAGGCGGTCGCGGCCTATCGGGAGAAGTTCAGCAAGACCCTCGAGACCGGCAATCCACAGGCGCTCGCCGAAGAGCTGGACGCCACGGGCGGCCCGGCGATCATCGAGTATGAAATCACCAACGAGGACGCCACCGGTCCCTATGTCGCGTCGATCCCGTCCGACTACGGCGAAAAGGCGAAGCTGCCGGAATTGAGCTACGAGCGCGTCTCCGAGCGCCTCGCCGAGCGCTTCCACATGGACGAGGCCTATCTGAAGGCGATCAATCCCGACGCCGACTTCGACCGGGCCGGCACTCGCATCAAGGTGGCCAACGTCGCTTCCAACGCGACCGGTGACGTGGCCCGGATCATTGCCGACAAGGGCCGCGAGCAGGTGCGGGCCTATGGCGCCGACGGAACGCTGATCGCGGCCTATCCGGCAACGATCGGCTCGACCGATACGCCGTCGCCCTCCGGCACGGTCCAGGTCAACCGCATCGCCTTCAATCCGAACTACACCTACAATCCGAAGATCAATTTCAAACAGGGCGCGAACGACAAGGTTCTGACCATCCCGCCCGGTCCGAACGGTCCGGTCGGCTCGATCTGGATCGCCCTGTCGAAGCCGACCTACGGCATTCACGGAACGCCGGAACCGTCGCAGATCGGCAAGACCAACAGCCATGGCTGCGTCCGGTTGACCAACTGGGACGCCACGGAACTTGCCAAGATGGTGAAGCCGGGCGTGACGGTCGAATTCGTCGAATAGCGGGAACTTGCCCTCCGACGTCCCGCAGGCCGCGCTCGTCGAGGGATGGGTGCGGCCTTTGCCATAGTGCGTCGCCGTCCGTTCGCCGCATCCGGAGATGCGGCCGCTCTATTTGCCGGGAACGAACCCTCGTCGCCCGACCTTTACGACGGACGGCGGCTGGCAGCGGCGTCGTCGGGCCGAAGAGGGGGGCGGCAGGGTTCATGCGTATTCCGGTTTCGTCGCTGTCTTCGCGCCGCAGAGGGCGTTTTCCGGCCACGCCGCGCGTCAGGACGTTTTTGTCGCGGTGGTCCCGCTTCTGCAGTCGAGTGGCACACGCGCGCCCGACCAGGATTGCGGTCGTCGTGCTCGTCACTCTCGGCGGGGCCATGTCGGCTGCGGCGGCTGAGCTGCCGGACGCGGCCGATGCCCCGAAGCCCGCCCCGCGGCCGGACGGCGAGGTTGCTGTGGCAACAGAAGACCGTGGGACACCCGGCCGTGCCGCGGCGAAGCTCGACGAGACCTCCCGAACCGAAGCCGATCCGGCCGTCCGCAAAGGCCCTCTCGACCCTGCGCCAAACAAAGCGAGGCCCGGGCCACTGCCCGAGACCGGTCCCGTTCCGGAGCGTCGGCCGGAGGCTCCGGCCCCCCGGAGTGCGGCTTCGGGGGGATTTTCCCCCGATGGATCGGGGAGGCCGCCGGAAACGACCACCGAGGGTCTCAAATCCGCCGCCGTCACGATCACGCCGGAACTCGCCGTCGAAGCGGCTGCGGCCGTCGTCGAGGCAAAGGCGTGCGAAACCGAACTCGAGCGACGCGGCGTGGAGTTCGATCGCGGCGAGAGCATTTCGGAGGGGCATTGCGGGGTGCTCCGGCCGATCGCCATCCGCAGCCTGTCGGACGGAACGAAGGTCGAGCCCGAGACCGAGGTCCTCTGCGGCACCGCGCTCGCTCTCGACGACTGGGTGAGACAGGCGGCCGCGCCGGCAGCACGCGAGATCTTCGGCGGCCGCACGCTGTCCGGCATCGATCAGGTCTCGACCTATGTCTGCCGGCCCCGCGCTTCGGAGGACAAGGTCTCGGAACACGCCCGCGGCAGCGCGATCGACGTCGGCGGTTTCGTTCTCAGCGACGGCACCACCGTCGCGGTCCGTGCCGTCGAGGCCGGCACCGTCTCGGCAGCGCGCTCGGACGCGGCCGGCAGGACGGAGGCGTTGGACACGGATGCGGGTGAAAAACCCGGCGACGACCGCGCGACGGCCGGTGGCGCCGAAGCGAGAGCAGGGGACTCGGCCGTTCCGTCGTCGATTGAGCGCGATTCGAAGTCGGGCGGCCCGGCATCGTCCGCCGACAGCGAGGCGGCGCGCGAAGGAGCGTTTCTGGGCCGGGTGCGCGACGCCGCCTGCGGGCCGTTCAAGACCGTGCTCGGCCCCGGCACCGATGCCGATCACGCCACCCATTTCCATCTCGACATGGCCGCACGGCACGGCGGCGCGACCTACTGCAAATAGGGTCGGTCGACCCGCCGGCGGCCGATGCGGGCGCGCCGATCGCGGCAAGACGACGAAAGAGTTCGTTTATTGCGCCGCGAGCAGCGGCGCGTCGACATGCTCTTCGAGCAGCGCGTCGATGCGCTCGCGCTCGCGCTTGAAGGTGATCAGATCGTCGCCCTTGAGGATCTGGCCGGGCGGGATCTTGATGCGCATCGGATCGACGGGCTTGCCGTTCACGTGCACTTCGAAATGCAGGTGGTTGCCGGTCGACAGTCCGGTCGAGCCGACATAGCCGATCACCTGTCCCTGACGGACGCGCTGCCCGACCTTGAGCGACTTGGCAAAGCCGCTCTGGTGCGAATAGGTCGTCTCGTAGCCGTTGGCGTGACGGATTTCGGTGTGGCGGCCATAGCCGCTTTCCCAGCCGACCTTGGTGACGACGCCGTCGGCGGCGGCGAAGATCGGCGAGCCGCGGGGGGCGGCCCAGTCGATGCCCCAGTGGGGGCGGTTGTAGCCGAGGACCGGATGCCTGCGGCCGGTGGAAAATCCCGAGGTGAAGCGGGCGACGGGGACGGGCTTGCGGAGCAGGAACTGCCCGGCGCTCTGGCCCTCCTCGTCGAAATAACCCGCAACGCCCGTCTCGTCGGGACGGAAGCGATAGTAGCGCTTGGCGAAATCGCCGACATGGACCTCGACATAGAGGATGTCGGCGGGGTCCTCGCCGTCGCCGTCGCGGCTCATCGAGTAGAAGACCACGAGCCGGTCGCTCGGCGACAGGCGCGACTGCAGGTCGACGTCGGTCGCCACCATGTGGATCAGCTGGCGGCACATGCGCACGTCGAGCCCGTAGGACAGCGCCGCCTGGAAGAGGCCGTCGTAGATCGTCGGCATGTCGCCGCGGATCGGCGCCTCGCTTTCGTTCTCGTCGATCGCCTCGGTGACCGAGTCCGACATCTCCGGCGATTGCGAGGGCTCGAAGGGGCCGTCCCGCGTGGCCGCGACCGTGGCGACGTGGGTGCCTGCCCGGTAGGCCGACAGGCGAACGACCTCGCCGTCCGGCGGCGTTTCGTCGGCGTCCGTCCGCGGTGGCGTCTCGACGCCGATGCGCAACGCATCGCCCGGCTCGAGCGAATCGGCGCCGAGCTGCTCGGACAGCGCGTCCACGGCCGCCTTCGCCGCCTCGTCGTCGTGGCCGGCACGGCTCAGCATGTCGGCGATCGGCGCCTTCTGGCGAAACGGCACGATCTCCTCGTGGAAGCGCGGCCGGTCGTCGATCGCATCGGCGACGGCATAGGAAACGTTCTGCGCCACCACGCGAAAGGCCGAGCCCGGCTCGTATTCGCCGGCAGGATCGGGGCCGAGACCGAAGCGGAACGGATCGACGGTGCCGAGCGAGGCGACCTGCACGGGCTGGCTGCCGAGACGCGGCGCGACCGAGCGCACGAGGTTTTCCGCCGCCGTCGCGTCGAGCTCGACGTTCCGCTGATAGGCGACCGGATCGAAGTCGAAATTCGAGACCTTGAGCCTCACCTCGGATTCGACGCGGGAGCCGTAAATCTTCGCCGGTTCGTCTTCGTCCGCCTCGCTCTCGCCGTCCTCGTCGGTGGCATAGACTTTGAGCGGGTCGAAGCTCGGATAGTCGGTCGTGGCGGGATAGCGGGCGGCGAGCAGCATGTTGACGTAGCCGAAGGGGAGGGTGCGCAGCACCTCCCGGTCGCCCTTGCGGGTCAGCGTCGACAATTCCATGATCTGCCGCGAACGGGCGACGGGAAGCGCCGTCGCGACGACGCGCTCGCCCTTGGCGAGGTCCTCCCCGTCGATCGCCGATGCGGCCGCGGCGACGGCCGGCCGCGCGGCGCCCTGATGTCCGTCGAGCGCCGCCGACAGGGCGATTCCCATCAGCGTCGTCGAGGTGACGCCCGTCAAGAGCGTGCCCGCCAGCCAGCGCGCCGAGACCTGCCGCTTGTCCGGCCGGCGGCGTCGATCGGCGACGAGAGCGGGCTCGTCACCGAGATTGGGACGGAAACCCGAACTGTCGGACGGCGGTCGATTCATGCCTCTCCCCAGAAGGACGCTCCGGCGTCTTACGCCGGGCATCCCGTCGCACTGGTCCAACAAGGTGGCGAAAACCCGGCGGGGACCCGCGGACACGCCTGCTTTCCCGACGATGCGCCCCATTCGAATAGACGAGTGCCGGCCTCGCCTCAAGCGCCGGGCCCCGGCGCCATTGTGGAAAGATCCGCTTCGCCTCGCCCACGCCCCGCCTTTACAGGCCGGCCCCGGAGCAGACGAGGCCTTCGCGTTCGCCGGCCAGACGGACCGCGAGGCTTTTTCCCAGGGAGGCCTCTCTCCCTGCATACGCCCTCGCGTATGCGCGGCGTCACCTCATGTCTCGGTGTCTCACGCCGCGACGCCGGCCTGCTTCGAAGGCCTCACGGCTTCGAAGCAGGCCGACTGCCGACCCCGGCAGGGCGCGCGCGGCGTAGCCCCTTGGGGAGACGAAAGCTGCGCCGCAGGCTCCCTTTCCCGCCCTCGCTCCCGCAAAACGGCCGAGCCGCCGGGGCCGGGGCAAGGCATCGCAACCCGCGGGGGGAGGGGGCCTCCGACGAGGACCGCGGGAGGACGAGCGCTGTCGATCCGCCGCCTGAGGCGGGCGCCCGCTCGTCGACGCCGAAGCAACCGCGGGCCATCTGTCGAGGCCGCCCGCCCGGACGGACTTTTCGTCCAAACTGCAGGGCTCCGGGGCCGCAGGAGCGAGCCCGAGGGGCCCCCGCGAGGTTTTTTGAAGTTTTTGCGAAATGGTCGTTGACAGGGCCCGGAAGCATCTCCTATATGGCGTTCATCGACGACGGCGGTGGCGCCGGGCCGCTCCAGACGGAGCGGACAGCCTCCGGTTCCGGAGAGAAATCTCCAACCGGGTGGTTTTCGCGCCTCCACTGTCGATCTCTTTTGAGTTTTGTCGACGGGTTCGGCCTTCACCTTGAGGGCTCGTAATCTTTCGCATTTCTCGGACGCCGCTGAAGCGGCGTGTTCTTTGACATTGTTGGTAGTAGAGACAAGAAAGAGAAGCGTGGGCGGCGCGGGATCTGCGGCCTTTGACTGATTGGTATCCTTTCCGATTGGTCGAGGGTTTTGGAGACGACCTGGTCGTGACATGTTTCTTGGATGAGAATTGTTTCTTCGGTCTGTTTGACGGATTTGCCGGATCTTCGGGTTTGGCGGGGCGTCGTGGGCCGGAGGACGACGGCATCCTTCGTCGCCTGGCCCCGCAGGATTGCGGGATCGGGCTTTCGGTCGTTCCGGAGCTTTCGGGCTTTGGTCGATCGGGCAGGGGTGTCGAGGAGAATTCTCGTCAAGCTTTGAGACAGTGACGGCCGGGACAATCTCTCATCAAACCTGAGAGTTTGATCCTGGCTCAGAACGAACGCTGGCGGCAGGCTTAACACATGCAAGTCGAACGCATCCTTCGGGGTGAGTGGCAGACGGGTGAGTAACGCGTGGGAATCTACCCTGATCTACGGGATAGCTCCGGGAAACTGGAATTAATACCGTATGTGTCCTTCGGGAGAAAGATTTATCGGTTCAGGATGAGCCCGCGTTGGATTAGCTAGTTGGTGGGGTAATGGCCTACCAAGGCGACGATCCATAGCTGGTCTAAGAGGATGATCAGCCACATTGGGACTGAGACACGGCCCAAACTCCTACGGGAGG
>NZ_JAJUWU010000023.1 GCF_021390325.1 Jiella avicenniae
CCCGAAGGGCGATCCGGATCCCGTCGGTCTCCTTCCCGCACCCTTCATACACCAAGCCAAACACACAGGATCCCGGGTCAGGCCCGGGATGACGAGGTTTTGATGCTTCGACCCATTCTGCAAGGTCGATGAGCCGCGCGATCCGCTGATCGCCGGACGGGGATGGGATGTGTGAATGCGGAGGGGCCTGATCGGAGGACTCGAACCGAAGCGTCCGATCGACGCCCCTTCGCTGCTTCACGGCTTCCGACCTCGGAGGCCCAGCTTGCCGGCGCTTCTGGCGCCGGCAGCCGCGTCACTTCTTCTTGTCGACGTCTCGCGGCGCGGCGAATTTGCCGGGCACGGTCGACGGCGCCGCCGCCTTGGCCTTCTTGTCGGCCTTCGGTTTGCGGACTTCCTTGTTGCTGCGCATCTGGCCCTTGGCCATGGTCCGTTCCTTTCCTGTTTGGATGGCCAGCGATAGCACGCCGCGAGACGCGAGGGAGAGCACGAAATGCGGGGGGCGGGCCGCCCGGACACGTTTCCTGGCGCCCTACCGACGAGCGGCGATCCGGTTTCGATCCGGCGACGGCCGGGCGCATGGCGCGGCCCCTCCGAATGGCCCTCTTCCCGCAACCTCGTCAGTGCGGCCTTGTCAGCGGAATCCCATCGGATAAAGTGATCTTCCCCAAGGGAAGATCGGAGGATGGACCATGCTGTGGGCGCATTCTTCTCGGCACGGCGCCGGACCGTCGCGGAGCCTCCTCTCCCTGGCGTTCGCCTGCCTCGCCACCGCCGCGGCTGCCGCCTCGCCCGAGGCCGAGCGCGGGGACGAGAGCACGGTGATCATCCGGCCCGTTCAGATACCGCCGGCGAACGCGTCCGCCCCGCTCGCGCCGGACGTCTCCGCCGGGATGATCGGCGCCCTTCGCGAAACGGCGAAGAATTGGCACCTGCCTTGCCCGGGCGGCACAGCGCGAAAGATCACGATCGCCGAGGCGGACGAAGCCGCGGTGGCGGCGCTGCGCGAGACCGGCGCCCGGCGCGAACCGGCGATGACCGAGATCGCAAAAAAGATGGAGCCGGCCGGTCCGCTGCTCGTCTATTCCCTCGCCGGAGCCGGGCGCCCCGACCCATACACGGTGGACCCTCCGAAGATCGTCGCCGAGTTGCGCTATCGCCTTCTCGATCCATCGAGCGGCGCCGTTCTCGCCCAGGGTTCCGATTACGCCACCGGCCTCGATGGCGGATCCTGCAAAGCCGGCGATCTGTCGCAGGATGCCCCGGAAGCCGATAGACGGGCGGCCATCGCCTGCTTCGGGCAGGCGCTTGCAGCGGCCTTCCCCGCGCTTCTCACGACCATGCCGGCCGAGGTCGCCGCGGCCGCCGCCTGTCCGCCGACCTTCGAGGGCGCGCGCGTCACCGTCGCGGTCGACCGCAAGCACGAGGCGGCCCTGCAGCCGCTCTACTTCGAAGAGGCGGTGCTCGAGGGATTGCGCGAGGTCGTCCACTCGCTGCCACAGAGCTTTCCCAAGCCCGCATTCCACCAGGCGGATGCCGCGTTGTCCGGCCGTTTCGTCGGCGACGGGACGGGCAGGACCGGCGAGGCGGACATTGCCGAGGCGGCAGCGGACATGGCCGGCGGACCGAGCCATCTCCTTCTCTACGAACCGGCGGCGAAGGCGGAGACCGACGCGTTCACCGGGCTCGCGCGCTTCGATACGCGGATCACCTACCGGCTCTTCGACGTCGCCGCGGGGGCGATCGTCGCCGAAGGCAAGGTCGAATCCTCCCCCGATCCCTTCACCGGCTGCGCCGCCTCGATCAACGGCACGCCCGCCGAACCGCTCTGCGTGCAGCGAACCGTCGCGACCGCGCTCCAGAAACTCGCGACGGACGTCGGCTCGAAGGTGGTCTTCGCGCTCTCGGCCCGTTCCACCGCGCAATAGGCACCTGCCACACCGCCGCTTCCCCAAGCTCGATGGCCGCGTGGCGAATCCGCATTGCCGCGGCGCCCGTGTGTTTCTATGCCTTCTGCGGACGAATTCATCGGGGGACGCGCAATGGGGCGATCGCAGACGGACGGGCCGGCAACCAGCGTTCCGGCCCTGCGGCGCCCCGGCGTGTGGGGCTGGATGGCCTTCGACTTCGCCGCCCAGCCCTTCTTCACCGTCGTCCTCACCTTCGTCTTCGGGCCCTATTTCGTCTCGCAGCTCGCGCCCGATCCGGCGACGGGACAGACCTGGTGGAGCCTGGCTGCGACGATCGCCGGCATCCTTGTCGCCCTCGGCTCGCCCTTTCTCGGGGCGGTCGCCGACCGGGCGGGGCCGCGAAAACCCTGGATCGCCGTCTTCGCCGCCTTCAAGATCGCCGCGCTCTGCCTGTTGTGGTTCGCTGCGCCCGGCTCGCCGCTGGTGGTGGTGGCGCTGCTCGTCGTCGTCGCGAGCGTTGCGGCGGAGTTCTCCATCGTCTTCAACGACGCGATGATGCCGCGCCTTCTGAAGAACGAGGAGATCGGCCGGGTGTCGAACGTCGCCTGGGGCATTGGCTATGCCGGCGGCATCGTTTTTCTCATCGGCGCCCTCGCCTTTCTGGCCGGTTCGCCGGAGACCGGCCGGACGCTGCTCGGCCTGACGCCGCTCTTCGGCCTCGACCCGGCCGCCGGTGAAGGCTCCCGCGCCACGGCGCCGCTGGCGGCGCTGTGGTACCTCGTCTTCATCCTGCCGATGTTCGTCCTGACGCCGGATCGGCCGCACGGCGAAAAGGTCTCGGCGGCCATGCGGCAAGGGGTCGGCGATCTTCTCGCCACCTTCCGCGAGATCCGCCTTCGCAAGCCGCTGTTCCAGTTCCTGATCGCGCGGATGATCTATCAGGACGGGGTGAATGCCCTCGTCGTCCTCGGCGGCGCCTTTGCCGCCGGCATGTTCGGCTGGACGCTGACGGAGAGTGGTCTCTTCGGCATCATCCTCAACGTCGTCGCCATCCCGAGCTGCTTCGCCGCCGGCGCGCTCGACGCGCGGCTCGGCTCGAAGGCCGTGGTGACGATGGCCATCCTCTGCCTGTCGGCGGCGACGATCGGCATCGTCTCGACCGGCCCGGACTCGACGCTCTTCGGCCTCCTCGCCTTCGCGCCGCCCGGCGAGGCAGGCGGGGTCTTCGCCAGCGGCGCCGAGAAGAGCTACGTCGTGTTCGGCCTTCTCATCGGCCTCGCCTTCGGGCCGATCCAGGCCTCGTCCCGGTCCTGGATGGCGAAATCCGTCAGCGCCGAGGAGGCCGGCCGCTATTTCGGCTTCTACGCCTTCATCGGCCGGGCGACAGCCTTCCTCGCCCCCGCCGCCGTCGCCGGAACGACGGAGCTGGCTTCGGGAAGCTTCGATCCGATCACCGCCTCGCGGATCGGCATGGCGAGCCTGATCGTGTTCTTCGTGGTGGGTCTCGTTCTCGTCGCGCGCACGGAGGGACCGCCGGAGGCCGGCACGGCGCGACGCGCATCATGACCGCCCGGCGCGCCCGAAACGGATCAGCCGGTGAACTTGTTGTTCTTCGGAAAACCCTTCGGCACCAGCCGGCCGGCCTGCGCGCGGTCGCCGCGCCATTCGAGCATCTCGTCCTCGCGCCGCAGGAAGGCGCGACCGGCGGAATCGGTCCATGAAAGGCCCTCGGCCAGCCTGAACACCTTCACGTCCGAGACGCCGCCGTCCTTGTAGCGCTGCAGGCGCACGCCCTTGCCCCGCGCCATCTGCGGCACCTGGGAAAGCGGGAAGACCAGGAGCTTGCGGTTCTCGCCGACGATCGCCACCGTGTCGCCGCCCGAAACCGGCACGGCGAAGCCGAGTTTCGCCTTGCCGGAGACGTTGACCAGCTGCTTGCCCTTGCGCGTGCCGGAGACCATGTCGGCCTCGGTGGCGACGAAGCCCGTGCCGTCGGACGAGACGAGCAGCCGCTGGCGCTCCGGATCGACGACGAAGCCGGTGGCGATGTCGTCCTCGTCCTCCATCTCGACGGCAAGGCGGATCGGCTCGCCCTGGCCGCGGCCCGACGGCAGCTTGTCGCCCGACAGGGTGAAGGCCCGCCCGCCCGTCGACAGGAAGATCAGCTTGTCGGTCGTCATCGCGTGGATGGCGAGCTTCAGCTTGTCGCCTTCGCGGAAGCTCAACGCCGACGGATCGGCGAGATGCCCCTTCATGCCGCGCAGGAAGCCCTTCTGCGACAGGACGACCGTCACCGGCTCCTTCTCGATCAGCGCGACGGCGATGTCGTCGAGATTGCGGTTCGGCGCGCCGGCGAAGCGGGTGCGGCGCCGGCCGAGCTTGGTCTTCTTCGAAAAGGTCTCGCGGACCTCGCGGACCTCGCCGGCGATCGCCGCCCACTGCCTCTCGTCGGAGGCGAGCAGCGCCTCCTTCTCGGCCTTTTCCGCCGTCAGCGCCTCGAACTCGCGGCGCAGCTCGAACTCCTCCAGCTTGCGCAGGGAGCGCAGCCGCATGTTGAGGATCGCCTCGGCCTGGTTGTCGGTCAGCTCGAAGGTGCGCATCAGCTCCTTCTTCGGCTCGTCCTCCTCGCGGATGATCCGGATCACCTCGTCGACGTTGAGGAAGACCACGAGATAGCCGGAGACGATTTCCAGCCGCCGTTCGATCTGGCCGAGCCGATGGCCCGTGCGCCGCTGCAGCACCTCGCGCTGATGGGCGAGCCATTCCGACAGCGCCTCCTTCAGCGACAGGACCTTCGGCACCTTGCCGCCCGAAAGGACGTTCATGTTGAGCGGAATGCGGCTCTCGAAGTCGGTCAGCCGGAACAGCGATTCCATCAGCAGCTCGGGATCGACCGTCCGGCTCTTCGGCTCCAGGACGACGCGCACGTCCTCGGCCGATTCGTCGCGGATGTCGGCGAGGAGCGGCAGCTTGCGGGCCGAGAGCAGCTCGGCGATCTTCTCGATCAGCCGCGACTTCTGCACCTGATAGGGGATCTCGGTGACGACGACGACGTAGTTGCCGCGGCCGGCGTCCTCCCGTTCCCAGCGGGCCCGCACCCGGAAGGAGCCGCGGCCGGTCTCGTACGCCTCGCGGATCTGCGCCTGGCCGTCGACGACGACGCCGCCGGTCGGAAAGTCCGGCCCCTGGACGAAACGCAGGAGCTGGTCGGTGGTGGCGCCCGGATCCTCGATCAGCTTCAGCGCGGCGTCGCAGAGTTCGGCGGCGTTGTGCGGCGGGATCGAGGTCGCCATGCCGACGGCGATGCCCGACGAGCCGTTGGCGAGAAGGTTCGGGAAGGCGCCCGGCAGGACGACCGGCTCCTTGTCCTCCTCGTTGTAGGTCGGACGGAAGTCGACCGCGTCCTCGTCGATGCCGCGCAGAAGCAGCGTCGCGACCTCGGTCATCCGGGCTTCGGTGTAGCGCATGGCCGCCGCACTGTCGCCGTCGACATTGCCGAAGTTGCCCTGGCCGTCGATCAGCGGATAGCGGACGGAAAAGTCCTGGGCGAGACGCACCATGGCGTCGTAGATCGCCGCGTCGCCATGGGGATGGAACTTGCCCATCACGTCGCCGACGATGCGGGCGCATTTCTTGTAGGCGTCGCCCGGATCGAGGCGCAGGAGCCGCATGGCGTGGACGATGCGGCGATGCACCGGCTTCAGCCCGTCGCGCACGTCCGGCAGCGCCCGGCCCATGATGGTCGACAGCGCATAGGCGAGATAGCGCTCCTCGAGCGCCGTCTTCAGATCGACCGGTTCGATGTCGCCGCCGCTGCCAGGCGGTTCCGCTGCCTTGCCCATATGGTCCGTCTATCGAAGGTCAAGAGATGGAACAAGACCGGAACGAACCGATCCCCGGCTTTTTTCAGCGGTCGCCGCGGGGAGAATTCGCGACGCTGCGGGCCTGCCCGGCGAGGTCGCGTCTTCCTGCCGCCGGAATTGTGCGTAGATTGCCGGGTCCGACCGCGCTACGTCTTCGCGCGGGGCATGACCCGCTCCGCGCCAAGCGCCGGGCTCAACGCTGAAAGAAGGTTCTTTATGTCCGCCAAGACATCCGTGTCCTTGACCACGACCGCCGTCGCGCTGCTGTTCGGCTCGACCGCGGCCTTCGCCGCCGACGCGAACGCCTTCGGCGAACGCCTCAAGGCCGTCGCAGCCGAGCAGAACGTGACGCTCTCCTACGACGGCGCCTCCTCGGAGGGCGACGACGTCGTCCTGTCGGGCCTGACCGCCATGCCGCAGGGCGAAGAGCCCGCCAAGCTCGGCGACGTCACCTTCGAGGGCGTCACCGGCTCCACCGAGGCCGGCTGGAAGGTCGCGCGCGTTCCGATCGACGACATCGACGTCACCGAGGACGACACCCACACCACCGTCACCGGCATCGCGATCGAGGGCCTCGAACTCCTGCCGACCGATCGCTCCAGCCTGCCGCCGGCCAAGCAGATGTCGGCGCTCTACTTCGACAAGGCCGGCATCGAATCCGTTTCGGTCGAGGAGAAGGGCACCAAGGTCTTCGACCTGTCGGGCGCCTCGATCGAGAACACCATCAACGACGACGACACCTTCTCGTCGGACTTCGATTTCGGCAGCTTCAACGCCGATTTCTCCACCGCCGATGCCGAAACCGTCCAGGCGATGGGCGATCTCGGCTACACCAAGATGAACGGCAGCGTCGAGGGCAGCGCCAGCTGGGATCCGAAGACCGGCACGCTGACGCTCGACCCGTTCGAGATCGACGTCGAGAACGCCGGCAATCTCTCCTTCACCTACGAGATGTCGGGCTATACCCCCGCCTTCATCCAGTCGATGCAGCAGATCTCCCAGCAGATGCGGCAGAATCCCGAGGCCGACCAGAACGGCGGCATGGCGATGATGGGCCTGTTGTCGCAGCTTTCCCTTGGCTCGGCCGACATCACCTTCACCGACGATTCCCTGACGAAGAAGCTGCTCGACTATTACGCCAAGAAGCAGGGAACGACGGCGGACCAGCTGGCCCAGCAGCTCGAGGGGATGGTGCCGGCCGCCCTCGCCCAGCTGAACAACCCCGAGTTCCAGAAGAAGGTGAGCGACGCCGTTTCGACCTTCCTGAAGGATCCGAAGTCGCTGTCGATCTCGATCGATCCGGAAACCCCGGTGCCGGCGATGCAGATCATGGGCGCGGCGATGGGCGCGCCGCAGACGCTGCCGCAGGTGCTGTCGCTGGACGTGACGGCGAACGACGCCTCCAGCGAATAGAGGCGGCGACGGCACAGCCTTCCGACGCGCCCCGGCGCGCGGCAGGATGCGCACGCTCTTAGCCGCAACTGGAAATTCAGACCCCGACCGGGCTTTCCCGCCCGGCCGGGGTTTTATCTTGAAAGGGGCAAGGCTCGGCACCGCCGGGTGCTCTCGAACCGCCAGGGAGGCTCCCATCTTCGGCCTATCGCCCACGGCAGACGCCATCCTCGGCGGCCTCGTTCTCGGTGCCATCGCGCTTTTCTGGATCATCCTGCTCGTGCGGATGATCGGCCTTCGCTCCTTCTCCAAGATGACCGCCTTCGACTTCGTCGTCACGCTGGCGACGGGGTCGCTGCTCGCCACCGCGGCCTCCTCGTCCGACTGGCAGGGCTTTCTCCGGGCCCTGGTGGCGATCGGCGCCCTGATGACCGTCCAGGTCGTCCTCGCCTTCGGCCGGCGCCGCAGCGAGGCCGTGACCTCCGTGGTCGACAACGAGCCGCTGCTGCTGATGCGGGACGGCGGGTTCATCGACGCGGCGATGGCGGAAAGCCGCGTTTCGCCGGGGGACGTCTACGCCAAGCTGCGCGGCGCCGGCATCCAGTCGATGGACGACGTGCGCGCCGTGGTGCTGGAGACCACCGGCGACATTTCGGTGCTGCACGGCAGGACCGTCGCGCCGGAGCTTCTGCGCCACGTGCGCGGCGCGCGGGAGGCCGGTTTCGACGTGGACGACGGCGGACAGAGCGCCAGCCGCAAGGCGTGAAGGCGTTTCGCCGACGAAAGTCGGGGGGAGTGAAGGCGCCATAAGGCCAGATGAGGCCCCGGCAAGCCGGATGCGCCCCTGCAATCACTGGGGGTCTCGTCTTTTCAACCATCCGCACTGCGAAGGTGCGCCCCCCAGAGCCCACGCGACCCGCTGTGTCCGGTCTTCTCGAGCGCCATATCACGGCTCAGCAGATCCCTTGCGCGCGGAACTTCCCGGATGGCCGACGCACCCCTGATCCTGACGCTCGGCTTCGACGGGGCGAGCTTCGCCCATCTCGACGCCCAGCGCCGGCGACACTTTCCGCCGGAGCGCAACCTCATCCCGGCGCATCTGACGCTGTTTCACCACCTGCCCGGGGAGAAGGAGCCGGAGATCGCCGCGACGCTGCGCGCCCTCACCCGCGACGCCGCCCCGATCCCTCTCACCGTCGCCGGCCTGCGCTTCCTCGGGCGCGGCTGCGCCTACGACATCGAAGCGCCCCGCCTCGTCGCGCTCCGCCGCGACCTCGCCATCCGCTGGCAGGCCGACCTCACGCCGCAGGACGCGCAAGGCTTTCGCCCGCACGTGACTGTTCAGAACAAGGTGCCCGCGGCCGAAGCGCGGGCGACCTTCGAGACGCTGCGGGCCGAGTTTTCGCCATTCGAGGCGACCGGGACGGACCTCCTCCTCTGGCACTATCGCGGCGGCCCGTGGGATGCGGCGGGGAAGTTTCCTTTCGGCGGGGTGTGAGCAACCCGGGCACAGCCGGAAAGAGACCGTTGACTCAAATCGCTTTATGATTGTCTTCTATTCTTCGGTAAACCACCTGTGAAAACGTCATGCCCACCGGCCCGGCCGCCCGCCGCCTCGACCCCGTCGCCCACAAGAACCCCGGCCGCCTGATGCCGGGCCCGGGCAGCGCCGATGTCCTGATCGGCGGCCTGCCGGCCTGGCGCGCCCGCATCGACCGGCACGAATGCCGCCACGGCACGGGCGTCGTGATGGAGGGCTCGCCGACGGTGCTGATCAACGGCTACCCGGCGTGCCGGCAGGGGGATACGGTCGTCGAGGGACGGGAGCGAAACCGCATCACCGGCGGATGTGCGTCTGTCATCATCGGAGATCAGGGCGCTGGAATTGGAGCGCTCGGACAAGGGTCATCGTCAAATCGAGGGAGGCCAGATCCCTTCGAAACACTTCACGACGCCATTGAGCAAGAAGTGGTAAAATCAATTGCCGACGACCTCCTCGCCGGCAACACGGTAACAGCCTACGCAAAGGCGTTTGCGGCGGGGGTGACGCTCACGCTTCTGCCAGCCACTGAAGGTGAAGCGGCTGTAACCGCCATCTTATCAGTGATCGGCCTCGCCACCGCGGGCAAAATCGGCGCAAAAGCGGTCCGACTCCTCCCTGGCGGGTCTGCAAGGAGATCTGGCATCAAGCTTCTGGCAACCCGCTACGGCACCAAGATCGAGAGGGACATGCCGAGGCGCAGATGGACTCGGGAGGAAGTGGAAGCAACGATCAACACTCCCCATCGGCGAGCGAAGGGAAGAGATACACGGCACCGGGGAGATGGAACTCAGAACAACGATCCGGCAACGATCTACTACAACCGAGATGAGAGCTACGTCATACGGAACGACGTTACGGGGGATATCGTGCAAGTATCCCGGCGCGGCGACCCGAATTGGAAATCACCCCGGTAGAGCGACACGCCCATGTCTAACGGTTATGCCACCCACGATATGGCCCTACACTGCATTCGCGAGTGGCAACGCGGCGACCGCAAGATCCTCGGGATCGAGCGGCTCATCGTCGACGAAAAGGGTGACGTCACGCCTGATTTGGACGGAATCGCCGACTTCTCCGATGCCAGCCGAGAGCAATCGCATGTCGCGGCCTGGCGCTTTCTCCAAATGTATGGCTCGGACCCCCGCGAGAGGTTCGATCTCGTTGTCGAATAAGGAGAAGGGGAGAACTACCCCTTCTTCTCCGCCACCGGCGCGACCCGCAGCCCCAGCTCCCGCAGCTGCGCCGGGCTCGCTTCCGCCGGCGCGCCCATCAACAGGTCGAAGGCCTGCTGGTTCATCGGGAAGAGCGCGATCTCGCGCAAGTTCTTGGCGCCGCAAAGCAGCATGACGATGCGGTCGATGCCGGCCGCCATGCCGCCATGGGGCGGGGCGCCATACTGGAACGCGCGGTAGAGGCCGCCGAAGCGCTCCTCGACGTCGGCGCGCGAATAGCCGGCGAGTTCGAAGGCCTTCACCATGGTTTCGGGCAGCTGGTTGCGGATGCCGCCGGACGCGATCTCGTACCCGTTGCAGACGATGTCGTACTGGAACGCCTTGATCGACAACGGCTCTTCGTTTTCCAGCGCCTCGATGCCGCCCTGGGGCATGGAGAAGGGGTTGTGGGCGAAATCGATCTTCTTCTCGTCCTCGTCATATTCGTAGAACGGGAAGTCGATGATCCAGGCGAGCTCGTAGGCGTCGCGGTCGAGGAGGTTCAGCTCCTCGCCGACGCGGGTGCGCGCGGCACCGGCAAACTGCACGAACTTCTCCGGCCGGCCGGCGACGAAGAAGCAGGCGTCGCCCGCCTCGAGGCCGAGCTGGGTGCGCACGGCTTCGGTGCGCTCCTCGCCGATGTTCTTGGCGAGCGGCCCGGCGCCGGAGACCGCGCCCCCCTCCTCGCGCCAGAAGATGTAGCCGAGGCCGGGCTGCCCCTCCCCTTGCGCCCAGGAGTTCATCCGGTCGCAGAAGGCGCGGCTGCCGCCGGTCTTCGCCGGGATCGCCCAGACCTCGACCTTGTCGTCATTCGCGATCATGTTCGCGAAGACCTTGAAGCCGGACCCGGCGAAATGCCCGGTGACGGCTTGCATCTCGATCGGGTTCCTGAGGTCCGGCTTGTCCGAGCCGTACTTCTTCATCGATTCCGCATAAGGGATGCGCCGGAAGGTCTCGGAGACCTTCTTGTCGCCGGCGAACGCCTTGAAGACGTCGCGGATCACCGGCTCCATGGTCTGGAAGATGTCCTCCTGCTCGACGAAGCTCATCTCGACGTCGAGCTGGTAGAACTCGCCATAGAAGCGGTCGGCGCGCGGGTCCTCGTCGCGGAAGCAGGGCGCGATCTGGAAATAGCGGTCGAAGCCCGACATCATCAGCAGCTGCTTGTACTGCTGCGGCGCCTGCGGCAGGGCGTAGAACATGCCGTTGTGAAGCCGCGAGGGGACGAGGAAGTCGCGGGCGCCCTCAGGCGAAGAGGCCGTGAGGATCGGCGTCTGGAATTCGGTGAAGCCGGTCTCCTGCATCAGCGAGCGGATCTTCGCGATGATCTGCGTCCGCCGCATGATGTTCTTGTGCAGCGTCTCGCGGCGGAGATCGAGGAAGCGGTATTTGAGGCGGATGTCCTCGGGGTATTCCGGCTCGCCGAAGACCGGCAGCGGCAGTTCCTTGGCCGGCGACAGCACCTCGATCTCCCGGGCGAAGACCTCGATCTCGCCGGTCGGCAGCTTGGCGTTGACGGTCTCGGCCGAGCGCGCCTTCACCTCGCCGTCGACGCGGATCACCCATTCGCCGCGCACCGTCTCGGCGATCCGGAAAGCCGGCGAATCGGGATCGACCACCACCTGGGTGAGGCCGTAGTGGTCGCGCAGGTCGATGAACAAGAGGCCGCCATGGTCGCGGATGCGATGCGCCCATCCGGACAGGCGCACGGTCTCGCCGACGTTCTCCTTCTTGAGGGCGGCGCAGCTGTGGGTGCGGTAGCGATGCATGGTCGGTCTCGTCGCGGCTGTGATGCGCGCCGCTTCGCGGGTCCGGCGAGCGGGCGGAAAATCTCGGATTCGCGGCGGAAAAGCACATGGGCGCCCGGCGATGTCAAGGCCGTCCCGCCCGCTCGGCGGCTGTCCGGCCGGCACCGGGCGGAGCGCCGATCCCTCGGGCCGTCTCGACAAGACAGTCCCCGTGTTTCGCCAGGCCGAAGCAGGGCCGCCCGCGGCCCCGCCGGCGAGGGGCGGTCGCCCGCATGGTATCGCCCGGACGAGTTGCGACGCCTGCCAGATCGGCCGCATTTCCCCTGCCACCGGCCCGGTGACGCAGCCGGCGACCCGCAGCGCCGCCACCGCAGGGTTGAAATTGCATGTTGCTTTGGTCGGCATCCCCCATCAAAGCTGATCGAGCGGCCTCAACGACGTGCGATTCGAGCAACGAGACGGCGATGAACCAGATTGATTCCTCCCTTTGCGCCTGCAACAGCGGGCTGACGCCGGAAAGCTGCTGCCAGATGGACATGGCCGCCGCGGCAGCCGCCGACGTTCCGGCGACCCTCCACGGCGACGCCGAAGCCGCCGCCTCGGCGCTGCGGTCCGGCGATCGCGAGCGGGCGGAAGGTCTGGCGATCGACGTCCTGGAAAGCGCGCCTCTGCACGTTCCGGCGCTGAGAACCTTGGCTTCGGTTCGGCTCGACCAGAAACGGCAGAACGCCGCCGCCGTGCTGCTCGAAAGGATCGTCGGCGAGGAGCCGACGGATTACTGGGCCGTCAGCAAGCTGGCGCTTCTGGAGCTCGGGCGGCAACAGCATCTGAAGGCCGAGGCGCATGCGCGGCAGGCCCTTCGGCTCGCCCCGACGAACCCCCAGTCCCACAATCTGATGGGCGTCGCCCTGACCCAGACCGGCAAGGCGGCGGCCGGCGAATACCACCATCGCAAGGCGCTCGAACTCTCCGGCAAGCGCATTCCGATGGTCCTGTCCAATCTCGCGCTGAACCTGAAGAACCAGGGCCGCATGCAGGAAGCGCGCGAGCTTTATCGGGAGGCCGTCGCGGCCGAACCGATGAACCGCCAGTCCCTGCTCGGCTGGGCCCAGCTCGAAGAGGCCGACCGCAATCTCGACAGGGCCAAGGAACTTCTCGACCGCGTCGAGGAGGTCAGCGCGCCGACACCGGCCACCCGCCAAACGAGAGCCGCCATTTTCGGCCGCGAGGGACGCGCCGACGAGGCCCTGGCGATCCTCGACGCCGAGGAGCAGCGCCCCCTGAGACCGATCGAACTCATGGAGCGCGGCCGCCTGCTCGACAGGACCGGGCGTTACGACGAGGCCTGGGAAGCGTTCCTGGCCGGCAAGCGGCGCGCCGTCGAAATGGGCTCGCAGACCTATCTGCGCGAGCAGGCACGGGGCCTCGCCGAACAGCTCCAGCAGTTCTTCGCCCGGGAACGCGTCGACATCCTGCCGCGCGCCGGCGTCCGCTCCGACGTCGCCCAGCCGATCTTCATCCTCGGCTTCCCCCGATCGGGCACGACGCTGCTCGAACAGTCCCTGTCGGTGAGCCCCGAGATCACCGCCGGCGACGAACTGCCGGTGGTCCACGAGATCGTCGCGACGATGCCGCGGCTCCTGGCGAGCCCGCACGAATATCCCGGGGCCCTCGCCGAATTGTGGATGGGCGACAAGCGCGACGAACTCGACAGCCTGCGCGACTTCTACCTGCAACGGGCCCGGCAGCGGGGACTGATGGGCGGCGAGGCGCGCCTCTTCACCGACAAGATGCCGCTCAACGAGGTGCATCTCGGGCTGATCGGCCTGATCTTCCCGCGCGCGCCCCTCGTCCACATGATCCGCCATCCGCTCGACATCATGGTCTCGGCGATGTCGAACTTCTTCACCCATGGCGGCTTCTGCGGCTCGCAGCTCGAAACCGCCGCCGAGCATCTCGTCCTGTCGAACACCCTCGTCACGCATTATCGCAAGGTGATGGATCTGAACTACCAGGCGGTGCGCTACGAGGACGTCGTCGACGACCAGGAGGCGACGATGCGCAGGGTCTTCGACTTCGTCGGCGTTGCCTTCGACCCGCGGGCGCTGAGCTTCGAGGAGAACGTGCGCTACGCCCGCACCGCGAGCTATGCCCAGGTCACCGAAAAGCTCTACGACCGCTCGCGCTACCGCTACCGCCACTATCTGAAGCATCTCGAGCCGGCGCTGCCGATCCTCGAGCCGCTGATCGAGGCGTGGGGCTATGAAGTGTGAGCGGTCGTGTCATCCGAACGGGCAGCGCGTCCCCGGCGTGCCGCGTCCTGCCTTGCAGTGGTCGATACGAAGCGCCGATGAGCAAGACGTCCTCGTCCTGCGCCTGTCCGGGGCATTGTCCCGAATGCGGTGACTCCTGCGCCGGCGCCACCGAGGCTCGGCCATTCGGGCGAAAAGCCGCGCGGCAATCGACCAAGCCTGACCCCGGCCTTGCCCCGGCCTGAAAAGAGCGTTGTGATCGGCGAAATTTCGATAAGCTCTCTCGACGAAAAACTCTCGCTGCGGTAGGCTTGTTTACAACTTCGAGCCGCAATCGATGTCCTGCGTCGGCTGTGGCGACTCTTCGGGAGATCTCTGCATGGCCAGTCGGACACCGTTCTACATCAGCTATCTCGTCAAGACCGGTGCCGGAACCTATACGGCCTACGACCCCTACGGCAGCAACTTCACCGTTACCGAAACCGATGACGGCGGCAGTGACGACCTGACGCGCCTGGGCGATATCGGAAACGACGACTTCAGCGCCAATCTGAACAATTCCGGCGCGTCTTTTCCAACCCAGTTCACGTTCATCGCCAATACAAGAGATGGCTCGGGCTTCATCGCTCTGGCGACGAACAGCGGCTATGGCCCCGGGCCGTACTACTATTTGTTCCAGACCGTTCTGACTTACACCTACGGCGAAGCGGTCACGACCGGCCCCGGCACCTTCACCCTCTGCTTCACCTGCGGAACACGCATCGACACCCGCCGTGGCCGGATCGCGATCGAGGACCTCGCCGTCGGTGACAGCGTCATGACCGCCTCCGGTGCCGAGCGCGAGATCGTCTGGATCGGCCGGCGCACGCTGGACTGCCGTTGCGAAGCCGCGCACATGGCTCCGGTGCGTGTCCGCGCCGGGGCCTTCGGGGCGGGTGTGCCCGAGCGCGACGTGCTCCTGTCGCCGGGTCATCCCGTCCTCGTCCGCCAGAATGGCGTCGAGGTGCTTGTGCCGATCATGAACCTCATCAACGGCACGACGATCGAGCGGACGACGCTGGAGCGCGCGACCTACTGGCACGTCGAACTCGACCAGCACGACGTGCTCCTCGCCGACGGCCTGCCGGCGGAAAGCTTCTTCGACATGGGCTCGCGCGGCTGGTTCGACAACGACCTCGACGACGTCCTCGCCAATCCCGATCTCGTCCCCGCCGGCCAGCATGGCCGCTGCCGCGAGGTCGCCATCGACGGGCCGCTGGTGGAAGCGGAGCGCAAGCGCCTCGCCGACCTGTTCTATGCCGAACTCGCGTCCCAGTGCGCCTGGCCGGTGCAGGAGAGCTACACCGCCGCCTGATCCGCAATGCGACGCCGCAGCCACGACGGTGGCGACGTCGCGTGGCCGGCCGCAACGCCCGCCACGAGACCACCCCGGATGCGGCGCGGCGAACCACACCTCCTCGGCCGGCGTGAATACCCTTCGCTCCGGCCGTGCGTGACCAGCGCGAGATCGCGCGAGGACTGCATGCCGCGACAGCGGGTCGGTGACAGGGAAGAACGGATCGGCGTTCCTCCGGCCGGCCGACGGACGATCGAGAGGCGGCGGCCGCGGATCGCAGTCTCGTCCGAGGTCTGCCGAAGACTGTCCGCCACTGCGGCCGGCTCAGGCACTCGACCCCTCAACGCCATATCCACCGACTCTCCCGATCCCGACTTCCGACGATGGCACGATTTCGATCGCGCCCGTTGCGCCGCCGATCCCGCCAGGGGCGGCGGAGGCGCAGGTCACGATAGGCGATTGCCGATCCGCGATGCGCCATGCGATACGATCGAGCCTCATCCTTCCTTGGCGCGCTGCAGCTTCCCTCCGATGACCACCCGCCCGAACTTCGACGATTTCCTCGCGCTCAGACGGAGCGATCCGCGGCTCGCCCGGCTCACCCACGACGTCGCCCTGCCGCGGTCCCGGGGGGTGGAGTTCGGAGCGGACCCGCATCCCCTGCCCCTGCCCGACGGGCTTTCCGTCCGCTATGTCGATCTCGTGGCCCGGGACGCGGCGGACGAACCGGTCCGGCACGTCTGGGACGGCAGCGGTTCGCTGCTCGCCGCACTCGGCGAGGAGCAGCCGCTCGACTTCGCCATCGCCCGCCTCTTCGCCCATCGCGTGCCCAACCTCCTCGGCTGGTTCCGCGGCGTCTTCGCGGCGCTGCGGCCTGGCGGCGTGCTCAACATGACGCTGCCCGACCGGCGGATGACCGGCGACGTGCTCAGAACGCCCTCGACACTCGGCGAAGTTCTCGAGGCCGATCAACTCGGCCTGACGCGGCCGAGTTTCCGCCAGCTTTTCGATCATCGCCGTCTGTCCGTGCCGCTCGGTCCCCAGCAGGCATGGCGGGAGGCCGTCGACCCCGGAGAGCTCGCCCGCGCCGGCACGGAGGAAGCCCTCGCCTTCGCACGGGCGGCAAGCGGCGACGCGGCAGATGCCGTCCCGTGTCACTGCTGGGTCTTCACGCCCTACTCCTTCCTCGACCTCCTCGAAGAGCTTTCGCGGGCCGGCCTGTTTCCCCTGGTCATCAGCCAGTTCGCGACGACAGAACCGGGAAGCTCGGAGTTCTTCGTCTGCCTGCGGCACGATCACGCCACGGATCCGGAAATCCTCCTCAAACGCCAGACGGTCGCCATCGACCACGTCCGGAAGATCGCGCTGGAACGCCGGCGGCGGGCGAAGCTGATGGCTTCGCTCTGACGGAAAGCCGCAAGGCCGGGCACCGGTCTTCGGCCGGGAAGCCGGCGACGAAAGCTGGGGAGGCTGACGGATCGACCGATCGTGTCCGTCAAAGGCCTTTCGCTCGAAGATTTCTTCGGGCTAAAGAAGAATCATGCAGCTGATCACCACCACGGCGGATCTCGCCGAGACCTGCCGGACCTTCGCGAAATCGGATTTCGTCACGGTCGACACCGAGTTCATCCGCGAGACGACGTTCTGGCCGGAACTCTGCCTGATCCAGATGGCCTCTCCGCAGGAGGGGGTGATCGTCGATCCGCTCGCACCGGGCATCGACCTGTCGCCGATCTTCGACCTGATGGACGATCCGTCGGTGCTCAAGGTGTTCCACGCGGCGCGCCAGGACATCGAGATCCTCTACAAGCTCTCGGGCCGCGTGCCCGCGCCGCTCTTCGACACGCAGATCGCGGCGATGGTCTGCGGCTTCGGCGAGTCGATCGCCTATGATCAGCTGGTGGCGCGGCTCTCCGACGCGCGGATCGACAAGACCTCGCGCTTCACCGACTGGCGCCGGCGCCCCCTCACCGACAAGCAGCTCGCCTACGCCCTCGCCGACGTCACCCATCTGCGCGACGTCTATCTGGCGCTCGAGAAGACGATCGAGGCGAGCGGCCGTGGAAGCTGGCTCGACGAGGAGATGGCGTTGCTCGCCAATCCCGAGACCTACGACCTGCATCCCGACGATGCCTGGACGCGCCTGAAGCTGCGGGTGAAGAAGCCGATCGAGCTGCAGGTGATGAAGGAGGTCGCGGCCTGGCGCGAACGCGAGGCGCGCGATGCCGACAAGCCGCGCGGCCGCATCCTCAAGGACGAAGCGGTCTACGAGATCGCCCAGCAGCAGCCCCGCGACGAACAGGCGCTGTCGCGGCTGCGCACGCTCTCCAAGGGCTTCGAGCGCAGCGCCTACGGGCGCGAGGTGCTCGCCGCCGTCGAACGGGCCTTCGCGCTGCCGAAATCGGCCCTGCCGTCCGTTCCCCGGCCGCAGCAGCTTCCCGAGGGAACAGCCGCGGCGGTCGAGTTCCTCAAGGTTCTCCTGAAGATCGTCGTCGAGGAGGAGGGTGTCGCGGCAAAGCTCATCGCCTCCTCCGCCGATCTCGAGAAGCTGGCGTCGCAGGGCGAGAAGGCGGAGGTTCCGGCGCTGACGGGCTGGCGGCGCAAGCTCTTCGGCGAGCGGGCGCTCGATCTTCTGTCCGGCAAGGCCGGCCTCGTCTATCGCAATCGCCGGGTCGAGCTGCTGCCGATCGGCTGACGGCGAGAGGCAGTGGAAACGCCTCCCGATCCCGGGCGGACGGTTTTCGCCGAGCCGCCGCGCCGACCGCCGGAAATCGCGACGGCTCGACGGACGGAAGGCCTCGGGGCCGAGCCCGTTGCGATGAGGGAGATCTTTGGTCGCGTCCGCGATGGCCGCCGGGCATTCTTCACGCGGGATTCATCCGCAGAACCCGCAAGGCGTATTTCGCACCCGGCCTGCGGCGCGACTCTCGCCTCGTTCCCGACGATCGCGCCGGGAACGAAACCCGATTTTCGTCAGCGCTGGGCGAGACGCTCGCTGCCCTGCTTGACGACGACCTTGGCGCCGAGCGGAACGCGCTCGTAGAGGTCGACGATGTCCTGGTTCATCAGCCGGATGCAGCCGGAAGACGCAGCCGTGCCGATGGTCCACCATTCCGGCGTCCCGTGCAGGCGGAACAGCGTGTCCTTGTTGTTCTGCCAAAGATACAGGGCGCGGGCGCCGAGCGGATTGCTGAGACCGGGCTCCATGCCGTCGCGATAGGGCTCGAGTTCCGGCTTGCGGTCGATCATTTCGGCCGGCGGAAACCACTTCGGCCAATGCTGCTTGTCGTGCACTTCGGCATCGCCGGCCCAGGAGAAGCCCTGGCGGCCGACGCCGATGCCGTAGCGCATCGCCATGCCGTCGCCCTCGACGACGTAGAGGAATCGGTTCGCCGTGTCCACGACGACCGTGCCCGACTGGTATTGCAGGCCTTCCGGATAGGAGACGCGCTGGCGCAGGAACTGCGGGTCGATCTTGCCCGTCGGGATCGCGGGAAGGGCGAAGCCGTCGTCGACGGTCGCGCCGTAGCCGATCTCGTTCGTGGCGGCGATGCTGCCGGCATTGGCCAGATTGTCCGGCCCCGCATAGGCGGCGACCTGCGTGGCGGCCGGCTGAAGGCTGGCGCGACGCGGATTGTCCGCGCAGCCGGCCAGCGTCAACGCTGCAATCGCTGTGCCGATGGCCAAAGTGGTCTTGATCGTCATGACGGGTGCCAATCCGGTTGGGGTGTCTTGCTGGCTGCTCGACCGAACCTGCGGCGAGAACGCATCGGAACCTCTTCTCCGATAGGCCTCCTCGGGCAGCCGGGCAACGGCCGCATTGCAGACCATCGTGGTTAAGAAAGAGTTTGTTGCACTGCCGTCACAGTTGACCTGTGGCTGGCAAGCGACATCTCGGTTGCCGTTCGGGATCGCAACGGACCCAGAGGTTCAGACCATGAACATCGGAGAGGCTTCACGCCTGTCGGGATTGCCGGCGAAGACGATCCGTTACTACGAGGAAGTCGGCCTGATCAAGCCGACGCGCGCCAACAACGGCTATCGCGACTATCGCGACCGCGACGTGCACGTCTTGCGTTTCCTGCAACGTTCGCGCTCGCTCGGCTTTTCCATCGCCGAAGCGCGCAAGCTCCTTTCGCTCTATGGCGACGAGAACCGCCACCGCGAGGACGTCCGCAGGCTGGTGACCCGCCGGATCGGCGAGATCGACCGCAAGATCGCCGACCTCAACTCGCTGAAGCGGGCGCTGGCAACGCTGACCGACCAGTGCGAAGGCGGCGACAGTCCCGACTGCCCGATCCTCGAAGAGATCGCCGGCGAACGCGTCGAATGATCCGCCGCGGCGGCATCGCCGTGCGTTCGCGCGGCACGAAGCTTCGGGTCGGAGCGGGTGGGACGACGCCTGCCCAGCGTTCCTAAGGCACGCTTCCTGTCGCGATTCGTTTGCGTTTTGTTTCCATCGCGAATACTTTCCCGCCATGCCTCTCGTTTCGCCTTTTGCCCAGGATCCGCTGATCGACGGTCGCCAGTCCGAGCGCGCCATGATGGTGCGCCGCGGCGTCCAGCGGATGATGCTCTCGCGGCAGGTCGCCCTCCTGCCGGAAATGCCGCTCGCCTCCGGACGCCGCGCCGATCTCGTCTGCCTGTCGGAAAAGGGCGAGATCGCGATCGTCGAGATCAAGACCTCGATCCAGGACTTTCGGGTCGACCAGAAATGGCCGATCTACCGGCTGCATTGCGACCGGCTGTATTTCGCCACCCACCCCGGCGTGCCGACGGAGATCTTTCCCCAGGAGTTCGGGCTGATTCTCACGGACGGCTACGACGCCGAGATCCTGCGCGAGGCGCCGCTGGAGCGGCTGGCCCCGGCCACCCGCAAGGCGATGACGCTGAAATTCGCGCGGCTGTCGGCCAACCGCCTGCTGCAGGCCGAATGGGCGGCCAATCCCGCCGCAGCGATGGGCTGAGGCCGGCAGGTGCCGGCCTCCAGGCCGTCTTCTTCGGTCAGGAACGCAGCGTCGCGCCCGTCGCCTTCTCGACCCCGGCGACGATCTTCGCCGACACGGCCTCCAGTTCCTCCTCGGTGAGCGTGCGCCCCGCCGGCGCCAGCGTCACCTCGATGGCGACCGACTTCCTGGCCTCGCCGAGTGCCGCACCCGCGAAGACGTCGAACACCCGGACTTCGCTCACCAGCGCCTTGTCGGCGCCCTCGGCCGCCCGGACGATGCGGCCGGCCTCGACGCGATCGTCGACGACGAAGGCGAAGTCGCGCCGCACCGGCTGGAACGGCGAGAGCGTCAGCACCGGCTTGGTGCGCGTCGGCTTCTTCTTCGGCTCCGGCACCTTGTCGAGAAACACCTCGAAGCCGCAGAGCGGGCCGGAGACGTCGAGGGTCTTCAGGACGGTCGGGTGAAATTCGCCGAACTCGGCGATGACCACCTTCGGCCCGAGCTTGATGCGGCCCGAGCGCCCGGGGTGATACCACGCGCTCGCCGGCGCCTCGATCGTCAGCTTGTCGGCCGGAAAGCCGACGGCTTCCAGCACCGCGAAGGCGTCGGCCTTGGCGTCGAAGACGGAGACGGCAGCCGAATTGCCCGACCAGAAGCGCCCCGGCCCGTCCATCCCCGCCGTGCCGCGGCGGATGCCGCCGACGACGCGCTTCTGGCCGTCCGGCGTGTCGGACTGGTAGATCCCCGCCACCTCGAACAGCGCCGTGTCGCCATAGCCCCGCGCGGCGTTGCGGCCGGCGGCGGCGATCAGCCCGGGCAGAACCGAGGGGCGCATGTCGGAGAGATCGGCCGAAATCGGGTTGGCGAGTTTCAGCGCCGCATCGCCGCCGCCGAAGGCCTTCGCCTCGGCTTCCGACACGAAGCTGTAGGAGACGCACTCGACCATGCCCCGCGCCGCCAGCGCCCGCCGCGCCGCCCTGTCGCGGATCTGGGCGGTCGTGAGGATCCGACCGTTGACGGCGGCGTGGGAGGCGAGCGGCGCCGGCCGGATCTCGTCGACGCCGTGAAGCCGCATGACCTCTTCGACGAGATCGGCCTTGCCGTCGACGTCCGGCCGCCAGCTCGCCACCGTGCAGACCAGCGCGTCGCCATCGCGGCGCGGCTGAAAGCCGAGAACGCCCAGAATGCGCTCCTGCTCGCCCGCATCGATCGAAAGCCCGGTGAGGCGCTCGAACTCGGTCAGCGGCAGGCGAACTTCCTTCGGCTCGAAGGCCTTGACGCCCTCGACGACGCGCTTCGAGGCGGTGCCGCCGCAAAGATCGAGCACCATCTGCGTCGCGAGATCGAGGCCCGGCTCCATGAAGGCCGGGTCGACGCCGCGCTCGAAACGGTAGCGCGCATCGGTGATGATGCCGAGGGTTCGGCCGGTCCGGGCGATGTCGAGCGGCTCCCACAGCGCCGATTCGATCAGCACTTCGGTCGTCGCCTCGTCGCAGCCCGAATGCTCGCCGCCCATGATTCCGGCGATCGATTCGACGCCCTTGTCGTCGGCGATCACGCAGGTTCCGGCCGGCAGCGTGTATTCGCGCTGGTCGAGGGCGAGGATCGTCTCGCCTTCGCCGGCATCCCGAACCGTCAGCGCGCCGGCGACCTTCCCCGCATCGAAGACGTGCAGCGGCCGGCCGCGGTCGAAGGTGAGGTAGTTGGTGACGTCGACGAGGGCGTTGATCGGGCGAAGGCCGATCGCCTTCAGCCGCTTCTGCAGCCATTCGGGCGATGGACCGTTCCTGACGCAGGAAACGCGGCGCAGCGCGAAGCCGAGGCAGGTCGCGCTGGTGACGTGGAGGGAAACGCCGACCTCGCCCTCGCCTTCGATGCGGGGCACCTCGGGCGTCTTCAGCCGGCCGAGCCCGGCCGCCGCGAGATCGCGCGCGATGCCGGCAACGCCGGTCGCATCGGGATGGTTGGGCGTCAGGTTGATCTCGATCACCGGGTCGATCAGCCCGGCATAATCGGCATAGCGCATGCCGACCGGCGCGTCGGCCGGCAGGTCGATGATGCCGTCATGCTCCTCGGAGAGTTCGAGTTCGCGCTCCGAACACATCATGCCGAAGGATTCGACGCCGCGGATCTTGCCGACGGCGAGCGTCGTATCGATGCCGGGCACGTAGACGCCGGGCAAAGCGAGGACGCCGACGAGCCCCTCCCGGGCGTTCGGCGCGCCGCAGACGATCTGCAGCGGCTTGCCGCCGTTCACCTCCGGGCCGGCATCGACGGAGAGGAGCTTCAGCCGGTCGGCATCGGGATGCTGCGCGGCGGAGAGGACGCGGGCGATGCGGAACGGCTCGAACACCGCGCGGTCGTCGACGGATTCGACCTCGAGGCCGATCATCGTCAGCTTGTCGCAGATTTCCGCAAGGCTCGCCTCGGTCTCGAGATGGTCCTTCAGCCAGGAGAGTGTGAATTTCATGGGTTCAGCGCTTCATTCGGTTCGAAACAGGAAAATCGGTGGGCCGGTCTTCGTCCGCCGGTCGGCAAGCGGATCCTTCGCGCGGTTCCCCTATGCCATCGCCCGGCTGCCGCCGGCACGCACGAAGCGATAGGTGAAGAGCGCGACGACGGAAAACACGACGTAGAGAAACAACAGCGACGTCGTCGGCAGCGACGAGCCGAAGACCAGTTTCTCGGCGACCAGCGGCACGATCACGCCGGTGAAGAAGGAGGCGATGGCCGCGCCCGTCGTCGGCAGGACCCGGTAGTAGAAGGCGAACAGCCCGACGGTGACGAGAATGATGATCCACCGCCCGATCGAGGCGACGAGACCCGTCACCGACAGGGCGAACAGGACCCAGCCGAGAATGTCGATCACGAACAGCCCGACGATGGCACCCGCGAGAACGGCGATGACGTCGAGAACGAGGAGACGGGCGGGCATTCGGGTTCATCCATTCTTCTATTGGGAAGGCGACGATCTTTTCGTTCGGCCGGGCAGTTCAGTTCCTTGGGACGCTCATAGCGGCGTGTCCCGGCAAGGCGACGAGGGGGCAGCGAAAAGAAAACCGGTCGGGAACGAGACCCCGAATGGTCGAATCACAGCGCTCCGGACAGTCCTTTGCGCCGAGATCGAAAGAAATCCGACCGACCATGTCGTCACGACGCTGTATCGCCATGTCTCCGGCCCTCATTGTGATCTCTCCTTGAAGAGAAGGCAGATCGCAAGAGTGCGGCGGTCCTCGTGACCGGGCTCGATCGTCTCTATTTCATGAACGGCTTCGCGGGCGAGATCGACGAGCTCTCTGGTTTTCGCCAGCGAGAAGAGTCCCCTCATGGACGGCATGTAATCGGCCCGATGTCGCTCGGTCTGGAGAATCACGAGGGTTTCGCCGATCCGCGCCAGCCTGTCTCGATCCTTGAGCGGGACGCGACTGAAGACGGTCTTCAAAGGTCCGTGTTCGAGCGCACGGTAGACGCGTTGATATTCCGGCGAAGATCGAGACGCTGAACGGGTGATATAGTCTGCGCAAAGCTTCGCCAGTGCATGGAAGACTGCATAATAAGCGGTGCTGATCGCCCGCCGCCGCGCGGCATTGTTGCGGGTAGCGCTGTCCGTCAGCAGATCGGCAACCTCGATCATCTGCTCGGCAATCGTCCGACTGGGCACCTACTCGAGTTCCTCCTCTAGCGGCTCCTCAGGGGCACCGAGCCACGCGGTCGACAAGATGACGAAACGGTCGTCGCCTCTCTGTCGAAGGGCGCGGTTCGTCGCTGAGATCGCATCCATCAATCTGGCCGCAGGAACGCGCTGCTCGACCGTGGCGACCACGCGGAAAATCGGCTCGCCGTCGAAATCCAGCTCTTCTTGGAACGTCGCGCCCTTGAAGTCGAATTCGGCGAGGACATCGGCGAGAACCGAGGTGAGCAGCGCCTCAACCTCGTCGTCCGACAGGATCACATGCTTGAGAGACGACATGTCACGCTCCCTTCTCGAAACCTGCTCACCACACCTATCACATGCGCCTGCGGCCGCCTCACCCCTGGCTCAGCCCTCCGAACAGCGTCGGCACGTCGAGCGGGCGGAAGCCGTAGTGCTCGAGCCAGCGGACGTCGGCGTCGAAGAAGGCTCTGAGATCCGGCATGCCGTATTTCAGCATGGCGATGCGGTCGATGCCCATGCCCCAGGCAAAGCCCTGATAGACGTCCGGGTCGAGACCGCCGGCGCGTAGCACGTTCGGATGGACCATGCCGCAGCCGAGGATCTCCATCCAGTCCGAGCCCTCGCCGAACCGCACCTCGCCGGGTTTCGACCGGTCGCACTGGATGTCGACCTCCATCGACGGCTCGGTGAACGGGAAGAAGGACGGGCGGAAGCGCATGTTCAGCTGCGGCACCTCGAAGAACGCCTTGCAGAACTCCTCCAGCACCCACTTCATGTTGGCGATGGTCGCGGTCTTGTCGACGACGAGGCCCTCGACCTGGTGGAACATCGGCGTGTGGGTGGCGTCGCTGTCCTGCCGGTAGGTCTTGCCCGGAATGACGATGCGGATCGGCGGTTCCTGGGCCTCCATGGTGCGGATCTGCACCGGCGAGGTGTGGGTGCGCAGCACCTTGCGCTCGCCCTTGTCGTCGGGGGCGAGGAAGAAGGTGTCGTGCATTTCGCGGGCCGGATGGCCCTCGGGAAAGTTCAGCGCGGTGAAATTGTAGTAGTCGGTCTCGATGTCCGGCCCCTCGGCGATCGCAAAGCCCATGTCGGCGAAGATCGCGGTGATCTCGTCGATCACCTGGGAGATCGGATGGATGCGCCCGCGCGAGGCCGCGCCCTGGCGGACGGGGAGCGTCACGTCGAGACGCTCGGCGATGAGCCTTGCGGCGGTCGCCGCCTCGGCCAGGACTTCGCGCTTTGCCGCGATCGCAGCCTGCACGCGGTCGCGAAGGCCGTTGAGCCGCGGACCGGCCTCCTTGCGCTCCTCGGGGCTCATCTTGCCGAGCCCCTTCATCATCTCGGAAATCCGGCCCTTCTTGCCGAGTTCGGCAATGCGGATCGCCTCGAGGGCCGCTTCGTCGCCGGCCGCATCGACCGCGGAAAGAAGCTCGTTTTCCAGCGCTTCGCTCACCTGTCACCTCTTCGAACGTGATGCCGCCTTGTCGCACGCGAGAGCCGCGCCGTCATGACGCAAAAAGGCCCGCCGCGGGGATCCGCGCGGGCCTTTCCGATTGAAAAACCGACCTGAAGGATCAGGCCGCGCGCTTTTCTCCGACCGCCCGCTCGTAGGCGTTCGGAAACTCGCTGTCCTTCAGATATGCGAGCGCGGTCTTGGCCTGCTCGCAGAGCGCGGCGAAGGCTTCCGGCTCGTGGATCGCGATGTCGGACAGAACCTTGCGGTCGACCTCGATGCCGGCCTTGGCGAGACCGTCGATGAAGCGGCCATAGGTCAGGCCGTGCTCGCGAACGGCGGCGTTGATGCGCTGGATCCACAGGGCGCGGAAGTTCCGCTTCTTCACCTTGCGGTCGCGGGTCGCATACTGCTTCGACCGGTCGACGGCGGCCTTGGCGGTGCGGATGGTGTTCTTGCGGCGGCCGTAGAAACCCTTGGCCTGCTTCAGAACCTTCTTGTGCTTGGCGTGGGCGGTAACGCCCCTCTTCACGCGTGCCATGATCTAAACTCCTGAAATCTCTTTTATGCCGGAAACGCGCCGCTCAGCGGTCGTAGGGCATGTAGGTCTTGACGATCCGCTCGTCGGGCTTCGACAGGATCATCGTGCCGCGCGCGTCGCGAATGAAGTCGTTGGAGCGTTTGATCATGCCGTGGCGCTTGCCGGCGGCACCGGCCTTGACGTGGCCGTTGGCGGTCATGCGGAAGCGCTTCTTGGCGCTCGCCTTGGTCTTCATCTTGGGCATTTTGCTCTCCTGATCAAGAGGATCGCGACGTCGGCCGGACCGTCTTGCGGCGGCCTGATGACTTGCCTTCGGGGAAGGAAGTGTCGCGAACAGCATTTGGAGCCGCCACGGCATGCCCTGCCGGCCGGCTCTCGTCTGAACGCGGGTCTCATACGCGAGAGGCGGGAAATGCGCAAGGGTCGGCGCGGACGGAATAAGAGCCCTCGCGCCCGAGCCCGCGCCCTGCTTGATCGCCGCCCCGCCCTCCGCCATAAGGCCCGGCAACATCAGTCCAAGCTCGCCCCTCGGAGCCGCCCCATGAGCGCCTTTGCCCCCCGCGTCTTTTCCGGCGTGCAGCCGACCGGAAACCTGCATCTCGGCAACTATCTCGGCGCGATCAGGAAGTTCGTGGCGCTGCAGGAGAGCCAGGACTGCATCTATTGCGTCGTCGATCTCCACTCGATCACGGCGCAACTCGTCCATGAGGACCTGAAAGGCCAGATCCGCTCGATCACCGCGGCCTTCCTCGCCGCCGGCATCGATCCGAAGCGCCACATCGTCTTCAACCAGAGCCGGGTCTCGGGCCATGCCGAGCTCGCCTGGATCTTCAACTGCGTCGCCCGCATCGGCTGGATGAACCGGATGACCCAGTTCAAGGAAAAGGCCGGCAAGGATCGCGAGAACGCCTCGCTCGGGCTTTTGGCCTATCCGAGCCTGATGGCCGCCGACATCCTGCTCTATCGCGCGACGCACGTCCCCGTCGGCGACGACCAGAAGCAGCATCTGGAGCTGACCCGCGACATCGCCATCAAGTTCAACAACGACTTTTCGGGCAGGATCGCGGCGGCCGGCCTCGGCACCGAGATCGCCATGGGCGACGAGACCGTCAACGGCTATTTCCCGATCACCGAGCCGATGATCGAGGGGCCCGCGACCCGGGTCATGAGCCTCAAGGACGGCTCGAAGAAGATGTCGAAGTCCGACCCGTCGGACCTGTCGCGCATCAACCTCACCGACGACGCCGATCAGATCGCCCGCAAGATCAGGAAGGCGAAGACCGATCCGGACGCCCTGCCCTCCGAGACCGCGGGCCTTGCCGGACGGGCCGAAGCCGACAACCTCGTCGGCATCTACGCGGCGCTGGCCGAGACGCGCAAAGCCGACGTGCTGACGGAATTCGGCGGCCGGCAGTTTTCCGAGTTCAAGCCGGCGCTGGCCGAACTCGCGGTCGAAAAGCTGGCGCCGATCAATGCCGAGATGCGCCGGCTGATCGACGATCCCGGCCATATCGACGCCGTGCTGAAGGACGGCGGCGAGCGGGCCGGCGCCATCGCCGAAAGGACGATGCGCGACGTCAAGGAGATCGTCGGATTTCTGCAATAGGCCGGCAGAGGCTCGCGAAATCGTCGGCCTTCGGCTATCTTCAGGCCATCACCATTCGTAGCGCGAGGAGCGTGATGGACGAGGAACCGTTGACTCTGACCCTTTCGGGTGCCGCGGCCGACAAGCTCCGCCGGTTGTCCGAAGCCTCCGGCCACGATCCCGCCACCTATGTCGGCGTCATGCTGGAGGAGCATTTCGCAGAGGACATGGCCGAGATCGCGGAGCTGAAGCGGCGCATCGAAAGTGCGGATGCCGGGAACGTCGTTTCGCACGACGAGGCGCGCGACCAGTTGCGCCGTGCGATCGCTGAGGCCGCCCGTGACGCCGCTGAATGAAGCGGGTCGCTTGGGAAGCGCAAGCGCTGTTCGACTTCAGCGAGGCCCTTTCATATCTTGCCGCACGAGATGAGCGGGCGGCATTGAAGCTGGAGCAGCGCGTCAGCGACGCGATCACGATGCTCGCCCGCCATTCGATCGGCCGGTCGACAAAAACCGACGGGGTCCGGCAAAAACTCGTTTTGGCAACATCATATCGGGTTTATTATCGAGAGACGTCGACCGAACTGACAGTCCTTCGGGTTTGGCATCAGCGCCGTAAGGGGGCACCCGAAGGCATCGAATGACAATACCGGCGAAGCAGCCACGTTGCCGCCCAACTTGCCTCCACCGCCCACCTTGTCTCCACCACCCTCCCCCGCCATCTTACCGCCCATGGTTTCGAAACGGATAGGCCGCGAAGCGGGCGGCAAGCGCAAGTTCCTGGCGATCATCGACGGCACGCCCGAATGCACCCGGGCGGCCTCCTACGCCGCCTATCGCGCCAAGGCCTCGGGCGGCGGGGCGGTGCTGCTCTACGTCATCGAGCCCGGCGACTTCCAGCACTGGCTCGGCGTCGAGAAGCTGATGCGGGCCGAAGCCCAGGAGGAGGCGGAAAACGCGCTCGCCAAGGTCGCCGAGGACCTGCGCGAAGTCGTCGGCATCGAGCCGGAGGGGGTGATCCGCGAAGGCAAGATCATCGAGGAGATCCATGCGCTGATCGAGGCCGATCGGGAGATCGCCATCCTCGTCCTCGCCGCGGGCGAAGCCGGGGAAGGGCCGGGGCCGCTGGTCTCGGCCGTCGCCGGCAAGGGTGCGGCCTTCCCGATCCCCGTGACGATCGTGCCGGCGTCCCTGACCGACGAGGAAATCATCAGCCTTTGCTGAGCGACGACCGGCTCCCTTCCGCATGAGCTGAAGACCCGCCGGAACGGGCGGCCTTAAAGGCACCACTGGCGGACCGGGCCGATCCGCATCCTGACATCGGCGGCCGCAATACCCATTTCTTGCGGCGACGGCCGAAGACCGATATCTTTGGAACAATTCAAAAGAACACCCGGGCCGAGCGACCGGCCGGCCGGCGAGAGGTTAGAGACGATGTTCATCCAGACCGAAGTCACCCCCAATCCCGCGACCTTGAAGTTCCTGCCCGGCCGCGTGGTGGTGGAGCGCGGCACCGAGGAATTCTCCTCGATCGAGGACGCCGAGGCACGATCCCCCCTGGCGGCCCGGCTGATGGCGATCCCGGAGGTCTCCGGCGTCTTCTTCGGCTACGACTTCGTCACCGTGACGAAGAGCGCCGCCGAGTGGCAGCACCTGAAGCCGGCGATCCTCGCCAACCTGATGGAGCACTTCATGGCCGGCGAGCCGGTCATGGCGCCCACCGGGGCATCGACGGCGAGCGACGGCGACGAGTTCTTCGAGGCCGCCGACGAGAACACCGTGGCGACGATCAAGGAACTGCTGGAGACCCGGGTGCGCCCGGCCGTCGCCCAGGACGGCGGCGACATCACCTTCCGCGGCTTCAGGGACGGCACGGTCTATCTCAACATGCGCGGCGCCTGCTCGGGCTGCCCCTCCTCGACGGCGACGCTGAAGCACGGCATCCAGAACCTGTTGCGCCACTTCGTGCCGGAGGTACAGTCGGTAGAAGCGGTCGAGGCGGCGTAATCGACCCGACGGTCTGCAGAAATTGCGACTACTCTGTCATCATCAGCGACCGCCCGAGCGAGCGGTCGAACGTCGAGGGGCCAAGCAGATGAGAGTTTCGATCGCAGAGGCCGAGGAGCGGTTGACCGAGCTTGCGGACAGGGCCGCCGCCGGTGAGGAGGTGATCTTGACGCGTGATGACAAAGCGGTAGCCCGTCTGCTCCCGGTTGAGAACACGAACGAGAACACGAAGAAGCGGACGATCGACAGGGACGTGATCAGAGCCTTGCAGGCCGAGGTGCGGGCCAAGGCTTCACCCGGACCGTGCGCGGCTCGCAGCCAGGACTTTCTCTACGATGAGTATGGCCTTCCGGCTTGATCGTCCTGGATACCTCGGCACTGATGGGGATACTCCTCGCCGAACCGGAAGCGGAAGCTTGCACCGTCGCGCTGGAGCGGGCCGACCGCGTGCTGATTTCCGCAGGCACACTTGCCGAAGCGCTGATCGTCGCCGCACGGCGCGGATTTGGTCCTCAGATGGAAAATCTGATTTTAGACATCGGCCCGGAGGTCGCCGCGGTCGATCGGGCCGCAGCCGAAGGCGCGGCGAAGGCATATGCCCGCTGGGGAAAAGGGTTTCACCACGCCAGGCTGAACTACGGTGACTGCTTCGCGTATGAGCTTGCCGACCGGCATTCCTGCGCGCTTCTCTATATCGGGAGCGACTTTGCGCAGACCGACATACCGGCTGTCCGCTGAGGCCCGTCCCGACTTGTCGGATCAGGCCACGGCGATCGGCCACCAGTCCTCCCCGAGCCCCATGCCACCCTTGATCCTCGCCCTCGATACCGCCTTTGCCCGCTGCACGGCCGCCGTCTTCGATCCATCCGGCGAGGGCCGGCTCCTTGCGAGTGCCGAGCCGGAAATCGGCACCGGCCATGCCGAACGGCTCACCGGTGTCGTCGACGCGGTTCTCGCCGAAGCCGGCGCCGGCTATCGCGATCTGTCCCGCATCGTCGTGACCACCGGCCCCGGCTCCTTCACCGGCATCCGCGTCGGCGTCGCAGCGGCGCGCGGTCTTTCGCTCGCTCTCGACATTCCGGCCGTCGGCGTCTCGACTCTCCAAGCGCTCGCCGGCGGCGCGGTCACGAACGAGGATGGCGGCGCGAAGGCCGTGCCGGTTCTCGCCGTCGTCGACGCCAGGCGCGGCGAAGTCTATGCGGCCCTGTTTTCGGGCGGCGGGGCGATGCTTTCGGGTCCGGCGGCGCTTCAGCCGTCGGGTCTTGCGGCGTTTCTTGCCGGAGCCGCCGAAGGGCAGCCCGTGGCACCGCGCGGAGCCGGCGGCCCGCTTCGCCTCGTCGGCAGCGGCTCGGCGATCGCGGAGGCCACTCTCTCCGGCGTGGCCACGACGATCGTCGCCGACACCGATCGGATCGACCCGGAGATCCTCGCCCGGCTGGGCGCTGGCGCGCAGACCGGCGAACCGCCGCGCCCGCTCTATCTGCGGGGCGCCGACGCCAAGCCCTCCTCCGCGCCTTCGCTGCGCGGCGAGCGGACGGAAAGCATTCCCTAATCGAGCGTCGGCTATCATAGTGTAATCGGTAGAAGAGCCCGTCCGGCGATCGCGTCCGGCACGTCCCGGGGTGCATTGCGCGAGCGCCCTCGGACGATGGTGGCGGGCCGGCATCGGGAGGATCGCGTCATGTATTGGTTCTTGCCCTGGGTCTGGACGGCGAACTGGCTGGAGACCTTTCTCGGCCACGGCGAGCCCGTGGTGACGGAACTCACCGACGATCAGCTCGACGGGGCCGCCGAGCTGCACAGCGCCGCCTTCGACCAGCCGTGGTCGGGCGACGAACTCGGCACCCTTCTCGCCCAGCGGGGCAGCTTCGGCTACGTCGCGCGGCATCTCGGCGCGCCCCAGGCGGGGCCGCTCGGCTTCGTCCTCGCGCGCAACATCGCCGGCGAGGCGGAGATCCTGACGATCACCGTCTCCCCGCGCAGCCGCCGCGCGGGCATCGGCCGCCTGCTGATGGATCACGTGCTGCAGAAGCTCCACGCCGAGCGCGCGCATTCGCTGTTTCTCGAGGTCGACGAGGAGAACGAGGCGGCCTTGAGGCTTTACAAGCGGCTGCGTTTCGAGGAAGTGGGACGACGCCCCGCCTATTATCAGCATCCCGATGGTCGGCGGACCAGCGCCCTCACCCTGAAGCGGAGCCTGTCCCGCTGAACGGGTGGCGACGGCGCAGGAGCCCGACGATCCCTTCGAAGCCCGGCAAACCCGCCATGCCACGCCAGACAGTGCGCCGACAGACCGAGCCGTCATGATCGCCCGGCTGCGCGTCGCCTTCGTCGCCTTCGTGCTCGTCGCCCAGACGCTGCTGCTCTGGCCGCTGCAGGCGCTCGCCATGCGCCGCGGCTGGCCGCTGCAGCGCAAGCTGCCGCATCTGTGGCACGTCGTCGCCTGCCACGTCGCCGGGGTGAAGGTGAAGGTGGTGGGAAAACCCGCCGCGGGGCGCCCGCTGCTCCTCGTGTCGAACCACCAGTCCTGGTCGGACATCATGGTGCTCGGCCGGGTGATGCCCCTCTCCTTCATCGCCAAGGCGGAGGTCAGCAGTTGGCCGGCCTTCGGCCTTCTGGCGAGGCTCCAGCGCACCGTCTTCGTCGAGCGCGAGGCGCGCGGGCGCACCGGTCGTCACGCCTCGCAGATCGCCGAGCGGCTTTCGGAAGGCGACGCCATGGTGCTGTTCGCCGAAGGCACGACGTCGGACGGCAACGAGGTCCTGCCCTTCCGCACCGCGCTGTTCGGCGCCGCGCAGATGGCGCTGCGCGATTCCACCTCCGGCTCGGTGCTGGTCCAGCCCGTCGCCGTCGCCTATACCCATGCCAACGGCCTGCCGCTCGGCCGCTATCATCGCCCGCTGGCCGCTTGGCCGGGCAACGTCGAACTCGCGCCGCATCTCCTCGACTTCCTCGAGGAGGGCGCGTTCGACGCGACGGTCGTCTTCGGCGAGCCGCTGACCTTCACCGGCACGTCCGATCGCAAGGCGGTCGCGCGGGCCGCCGAGGAAACCGTCAGGCGCCTTCTGGCCGACGCCCTCGCCGGGAGAGTGTGACGGAGCGGACGCGTCGGCGCCCCTGCCCGCCGGATCGAGAACGAAAAGCGGCCGCGGTGCTTGCGCAAAGTCACGATGCCGTCGATATATGACGTTAGACCTCGAGGCAGGACGAGAGTTTCGGGCGTTTCCCGCGTCCGACCGCAATGAACGAGAGCCTGAACTGAAGGGCGCATGAGCGATACGAGGCAAGCGACACTTTCGCCGACGCAGCGAGCCGGTTCGCGCAAGGTCTTCATCAAGACATATGGCTGCCAGATGAACGTCTACGACAGCCAGCGCATGGGCGATGCGCTGGCGGGTGGCGGCTATGTGACGACCGAAGCGATGGAGGAGGCCGATCTCGTTCTCCTCAACACATGCCACATCCGCGAGAAGGCCGCCGAGAAGATCTATTCCGAGCTCGGCCGCATCCGCGTGATGAAGGCCGAGCGCGCGGCCGCGGGCAAGGACCTGCGCGTCGCCGTCGCCGGCTGCGTCGCCCAGGCGGAAGGCCGGGAGATCATCGCCCGGGCGCCGGTCGTCGATCTCGTCATCGGGCCTCAGACCTACCATCGCCTTCCGCAGGCGCTGTCGCGGGTCGAGAAGGGCGAGCGGGTGGTCGAGACTGACTATGCCGTCGAGGACAAGTTCGAGCATCTGCCCAAGGCAGGCAAGCGGGAGATCGGCGCCCGCGGCGTCACCGCTTTCCTCACCGTCCAGGAGGGCTGCGACAAGTTCTGCACCTTCTGCGTCGTCCCCTATACCCGCGGCGCAGAGGTCTCGCGACCGCTCGCCCAGATCCTCGACGAGGCTCGCCGCCTCGCCGACGCCGGGGTGCGCGAGGCGACCTTGCTCGGCCAGAACGTCAATGCCTGGCATGGCGAGGATGCTGGCGGCCGGCCGATCGGCCTCGGCGGGCTGCTGCATGCGCTGGCCGAGATTCCGGGGCTCGACCGCCTCCGCTACACCACCTCCCATCCGCGCGACATGGACGACGAGCTGATCGCCGCCCACCGCGACCTGCCGCAGCTCATGCCCTATCTCCACCTGCCGGTGCAGTCGGGCTCCGACGCCATCCTGAAAGCCATGAACCGCCGCCATACGGGCGAGGACTATCTGCGGCTGATCGAGCGCATCCGGGCGGCCCGGCCGGACATCGCGCTGTCGGGCGACTTCATCGTCGGCTTTCCCGGCGAGAGCGAAGCGGATTTCGAGGCGACCATGCGCCTCGTCGAGGCCGTCGGCTACGCCTCGGCCTTTTCGTTCAAATATTCGCCCCGGCCCGGCACGCCCGGGGCCGAGCTTGCCGGCCATGTCGACGAAGCCGTGAAGAGCGAACGCCTCGCCCGCCTGCAGGAGCTGCTGCGGCGCCAGCAGCTGGCGTTTTCCGAAAGCCTCGTCGGCCAGAAGCTGAGCGTCCTCGTCGAGAAGCCCGGTCGACGCCCCGGCCAGATCGTCGGCCGCTCCCCCTATCTGCAGCCGGTGGTGATGGACGAGAACGCCGGAAGCGTCGGCGACGTCGTGACCGTCGAAATCGCCGGCGCCGTCGCCAATTCGCTGATCGCCCTGGGCGCCTCCGATGCCAGAAGCGCCCTCACAGGAGGCCCGGTTGCCGCGTAACGTGACGCCCGATCCGAGACAGAATGCGAAACAGGGCGCCTCGGACATGGCGCATATCGTTCTCAACTTCGAGGACAACCGGCTCGCCAGCTCGCTGTTCGGCCAGTTCGACGAGCATCTCGCGCTGATCGAGCAGAAGCTCGGGGTCGATGCGCGGGCGCGCGGCAACAAGGTCGAGATCCGCGGCGAGGCATCGGCCGTCGAGCAGGCGAGGCGGGCCCTCGATCACCTCTACGACCGCCTGCAGGGCAGCGCCGACATCGGCCCGAAGGACGTCGACGGCGCGGTGCGCATGGCGATCGCCCAGGACGATCAGCTCTATCTGCCGACGCTGGAGAGGAAGGGCCGGATGGCGCTCGCCCAGATCTCCACCCGCAAGAAGACGATCCATGCCCGCACCCCGACCCAGGACGCCTACATGCGGGCCCTGGACCGCGCCGAACTGGTGTTCGGCGTCGGGCCGGCCGGCACCGGCAAGACCTATCTCGCGGTCGCTCACGCGGCGCAGCTGCTGGAGCGCGGCCAGGTCGACCGGATCATTCTGACCCGCCCGGCCGTCGAGGCGGGCGAACGCCTCGGCTTCCTTCCCGGCGACCTCAAGGAGAAGGTCGATCCCTATCTCAGGCCGCTCTACGACGCGCTGCACGACATGATGCCGGTCGAGAAGGTCGAGCGGGCCCTGGCGGCCGGCGCCATCGAGATCGCGCCGCTCGCCTTCATGCGCGGCCGCACCCTCGCCAATGCCGCGGTGATCCTCGACGAGGCGCAGAACACCACCTCGATGCAGATGAAGATGTTCCTCACCCGCCTCGGCGAGAATGCCCGCATGGCGGTGACCGGCGATCCCTCGCAGATCGACCTGCCGCCCGGCCAGAAATCCGGTCTGGTCGAGGCTCTGCGGGTCCTCGACGACGTCCCCAACATCGTCACCGTGCGCTTCGAGGCGAAGGACGTGGTGCGCCATCCGATGGTCCAGGCGATCGTCGAGGCCTATGAGCGGGACGCCACCGAGCAGCGGAGCGCGAGCGGTCTGCCCCTCGACCGCTGATGGACGAACGGACGAGAGCTTGGTGAGCCGGCAAACGAAACGGCGGGAAAGCCCGGAAGGCATGGAGACGAGAGACGATCGCGACTCGGCGCGCCGGGAGGCGTCCGCAGAGGAGGAGGAGACGGCCGTCGCTTCCCCCGTGCCCGGCTTTGCCGCGCTGACGGTGGTGATCGGGATCGCGGACGAGGCCTGGTCCGATGCCTTCGGCGACGCGGATCTCGTCGCTCTGACCCACCGGGCTCTCGCCGCCGCCGCCCGGCATCTGGCGCTTCCGGACGCGATCGAAACCGAAGTCTCGGTGACCTTCGCGGACGATGCGACGGTCGCCGAGGCCAACCGGGCCTGGCGCGGCAAGGACCGGCCGACCAACATTCTTTCCTTCCCGATGGTCCAGCTCGCGCCGGGCGCGCTTCCCGGCCCGCTCGCCGGCGACCTGCTGCTCGCCTTCGAGACGCTCGCCCGCGAGGCCGCGGCGGAGGACAAGCCGCTCGCCGACCATCTGACCCACCTCCTCGTCCACGGCTTCCTGCATCTGATGGGCCACGACCACGTCGAAGAGGACGAGGCGGCGGCGATGGAGGCGACGGAGATCGCCATTCTTGCCGGCCTCGGCATCGCCGATCCCTATCGCGACCCGGCACGACGCCCAGCCAGCCATGCAACCGATTGAGCCAATCCCGGCGATCGCCTCGCAACCTCAGGGGCGATCCTCTATCTTCCGAGGGACGAACGAGCATTGAGCGAGACGATGTCACGTGAGGATCATGCGGCGGATCGGCCGGCCCCGGGGCCCGCGACCGCCAGCGACGACACCAGCAGCGACGATCGAAGTCGCTACGCCTCTCCCCCTCAGTCTTCGAACGGCCATGGCGGGCGGGGGTTCTTCGACGGCCTGTTCGAGCGCTTGCGGCCGCGGATGCCGCGCCTCGTCCGCGAGGATCTGACCAAGGCGCTTCTGACCCAAGGTCCGGAGGCGGACGCCTTCTCGCCCGCAGAGCGGGCGATGCTCAACAACATCCTCCGGCTGCGGGAAGTCCGGGTCGAGGACGTCATGGTGCCACGCGCCGACATCCGCGCCGTCGAGATCACCACCACGCTCGGCGAGCTGATGAAGCAGTTCGAGGCGAGCGGCCATTCGCGCATGCCGGTCTATGGCGAAAGCCTCGACGACCCGCGCGGGATGATCCACATCCGCGACGTGGTCGGCCACATCACCCGCGTCGCCCGGCCGGCGAAGCCCTCCGGCAACGGCGCGGCGGCCCGAAAGCCCCGCGCCGGGCTCGACCTTCGCCAGATCAACCTCGCCCGCAAGGTCGAGGATCTCGGCATCATCCGCAAGGTACTGTTCGTCCCGCCCTCGATGCTGGCGACGGACCTGATGGCGAAGATGCAGGCGGCGCGCATCCAGATGGCGCTCGTCATCGACGAATATGGCGGCACCGACGGCCTCGTCTCGCTGGAAGACGTCATCGAGATGGTCGTCGGCAACATCGAGGACGAGCACGACGACGAGGCGCCGATGATCATCGAGCGCGGCGACGGCATCTTCTACGCCGATGCCAGGGCCGATCTCGACGAGGTCAAGAAGGTGATCGGCGAGGACTTCGACATTTCCGAATACGAGGAGGAGGCCGATACGATCGGCGGCCTCCTGTTTTCCGAACTCGGCCGCGTCCCGGCGCGGGGCGAGGTCGTCCAGGCGGTGCCGGGCTTCGAATTCCAGGTGCTGGAGGCCGATCCGCGCCGCGTGCGCCGCGTACGGATCATCCGCTTCCGGCAGGGCGAGAAGCGGCGCCGCATCGTCGAGGGGCTCGCCGACCAGGCCTGAGCCGGGCCGGCACGGCGGGGGATCTCCGGCGAACGGCCCGACGGAGGAGACATCCGGCGACGCTCGACGTCTTCGCGGGGTTGTGCGCCGCGATCAGGCTGGGTCAAGCGATCTGGCGTCCAATCGTATTCTGGGCTAAGTCCGGCCGTCGGGGGTCGAAGGCATTTGCGAGCGGGGCGATTGGGCGCGGCGATCAGCCATGGCGACAGAATGGCCGCCCGGGGGTTCTTCGAACGCCTGGCAGGTCGGGTCATGCTGCTCGAAGGCGCGCGCCGCATCCTCCTGACGCTCGCCGCCGGCGCCTGCGCCGCGCTCGCGCTGCCACCTCTCGACTTTCCGGCGGCGGCCTTCGTCGCCTTTCCCCTCCTCGTCTGGCTGCTCGACGGCGTCGGCGCCCGGCCGACGCTGGCGCGCACGCTGATCGCCGATTTTTCCGTCGGCTGGCTGTTCGGCTTCGGCTACTTCGTCGCCGGTCTGTGGTGGCTGGGCAGCGCGATGCTGGTGAATGCCGCCGCCTTCGCGGTGTTCATTCCCTTCGCCGTGCTCGGACTGCCGGCGGTGCTCGCCGTCTATTTCGGCCTTGCCACGGCACTGGCGCGGCGGTTCTGGCCCGACAGCGCCTTCCGCATCCTGATCCTCGCCGCCTCGCTGGCGCTGTTCGAATATCTGCGTTCCTTCGTCCTCACCGGGTTTCCGTGGAACGAACTCGGCGTGCTCGCGGCGCCGACGCCCATGCTGATGCAGTCGGTCGGCCTGTTCGGCCTTCACGGCCTCAGCCTCCTCGCCGTCTTCGTCTTCGCCGCGCCGGCGGTTCTCGCCGATCGCCACGGCCGCGGGCCCGTCCTCGCGCTGGCGGTCGTCGTCGCCGTCGCCCATGTCGGTTATGGCGCCTACCGGCTCGCCGAGCATGCGACGTCCTACGTCGACGGCGTCGCGGTCAGCGTCGTCCAGGCGAACATCGCCCAGTCCGACAAGTTCGACGAGGCGGCCGCCCAGAAGATCTTCGCCCGCCAGATCGCCGTCACCGAGAAGGGCCGCGAGAGCCGGCGCTCGGACGAGGCGGTGGCGCCCGGGGCAGTCACGGGGGCCGGCGCCCGGATCGTCGAAGCGCGGCCGAACACCCGAACGCTGATCGTCTGGCCGGAATCCTCCCTGCCCTTCGTCCTGACCGAGCGGCCCGAGGCGGTGGCGAAACTCGCCGACTTGATCCAGCCCGGCGAGACGCTGATCGCCGGCGCGCCACGCATCGAACCGATGCCTTCGGGCGGCGAGCGGCTGTACAATTCGGTGCTCGTCGTCGACGACAACGGGGAGATCGTCGACGCCAGGGACAAGGTGCATCTCGTCCCCTTCGGCGAGTTCCTGCCCTTCGAGCGCTATCTTGAGCGCTACGGGATCATGAACCTCTCCGAGATGCCGGGCGGTTTTTCGGCCGGAACGGAACGCCGGCCGGTTCCCCTCGACGGCGCGCCGTCCTTTTTGCCGCTGATCTGCTACGAGGCGATCTTCCCGAGCGAGATCGCCGCGAGCGCCGCCGCCGAGCGGCCCGGCTTCATCGTCAACGATACGAACGACGGCTGGTTCGGCATGACCCCCGGCCCGCACCAGCATCTGAGACTGGCCGAACTCTCGGCCGTCGCCCTCGGCCTGCCGCTGGTGCGCGCCGCCAATACCGGGATCTCGGTCGTCACCGACCCCTACGGCCGGGAGATCGGAGCGCTGGCGCTGGGCGCGACGGGCACGATCGAGGCCGGATTGCCCGAGGCGGCGGAACCGACGCCTTATTCCCGCCTTCGAAATCTTCCCTTTTTCGGAATGCTCGCCGCGTGCTTCTTGTTTGGGGTGAGCGTTTGGTTATTCATCAGTCGGCAAACCGATTGACAACCCGGTCCCGATGAGCGACGCCATTCGAAACTGCTAAGGGAATATGAATTATTTGTGCGGAGTGCAGGTCGCCCCTTAGGACCGCTCTCCCGTCGACTTCGACTGGGGGTCGAGAGCGAAAAGGCGTGAGTGATGCTGGAGAGCAAGAAGAAGCCCAACCCCATCGACACCCATGTCGGCTCGCGCGTCAGGTTGCGGCGCACCATGCTCGGCATGAGCCAGGAGAAGCTGGGCGAAGCGCTCGGCATCACGTTCCAGCAGGTCCAGAAATACGAAAAAGGGTCGAACCGGATCGGCGCGAGCCGCCTGCAGCACATCTCCGACGTCCTCAACGTGCCGGTTTCGTATTTCTTCGAGGAAGCGCCCGGTTCGGCGGCCGCGCCGAGGGGCGGCATGGAGGAAAGCGGATCCGACTATGTCGTTGATTTCCTGTCGACGGCGGAGGGTCTGCAGCTCAACCGGGCCTTCGTCAGGATCGCCGATCCGAAGGTGAGAAAGCGTGTGATCGACCTCGTCCGCAGCCTGGCGGGCGGCGCCGACGACGGTCAGAAAGGCTGAAAATCGGGCCAATTCGGCAAATTTCGGCCCTCTGTGGCTTGACCTTGGCCGGCCCATACAGCAAACCCGCAGCGGCCCACGGGAAGATCACTCCCCCGAAATATCATTCGAGCCGGCGCGCGCATCCGTGACCAAGCGGAGTGCTTCGCAACGATACGGTCGCGCGGCCCTGAGAGAAGGAAAACCGAATGCCACGCATGGACTACCTTTTCACCAGCGAGAGCGTCTCCGAAGGCCATCCGGACAAGGTCTGCGACCGGATTTCCGACGAAATCGTCGATCTGGTCTACCGCGAGGCCCGCAAGGGCGGGGTCGATCCCTGGTCGGTGCGAATTGCGTGCGAGACCCTCGCGACGACCAACCGGGTCGTCATTGCCGGCGAGGTTCGCCTGCCGTCCTCGCTGATGAAGACCGACAAGAACGGCAACGAGGTGATCAATCCCTCGCGGTTCAAGTCGGCGGCCCGCCGGGCCATCCGTGACATCGGCTACGAGCAGGACGGCTTCCACTGGAAGACGGCGAAGATCGACGTGCTCCTGCATTCGCAGTCGGCCGACATCGCCCAGGGCGTCGACAAGTCCCATGAGACGCGGGACACCGAGGGCTCCAACGACATCTCCGAAGGTGCCGGCGACCAGGGCATCATGTTCGGCTATGCCTGCAAGGAGACGCCGGAACTGATGCCGGCGCCGATCTACTACGCCCACAAGATCCTCGAACTCCTCGCCGCCGCCCGCAAGTCCGGCGAAGGCGACGCCGCCAAGCTCGGCCCGGACGCCAAGAGCCAGGTGACGATCCGCTACGAAAACGACAAGCCGGTCGAGGTCACCTCCATCGTCCTGTCGACCCAGCACGTCGATCCCTCCTGGGATTCCAAGAAGGTGCGCGAGGTCGTCGAGCCTTACATCCGTCAGGCCATGGGCGATCTGCCGATCGCCGAGGACTGCGTCTGGTACATCAACCCCACCGGCAAGTTCGTCATCGGCGGCCCGGACGGCGATGCCGGCCTCACCGGCCGCAAGATCATCGTCGACACCTACGGCGGCGCAGCGCCCCATGGCGGCGGCGCCTTCTCCGGCAAGGACACGACCAAGGTCGACCGCTCGGCCGCCTATGCGGCGCGCTACCTCGCCAAGAACGTCGTCGCGGCGGGTCTCGCCGAGAAGTGCACCATCCAGATCGCCTATGCGATCGGCGTCGCCCAGCCCGTCTCGGTCTATGTGAACCTGCACGACACCGGCAAGAACGTCACCGAGGTCGAGGTCGAGAAGGCGATCCGGTCCACCATGGACCTGTCGCCGACCGGCATCCGCAAGCACCTCGACCTCAACAAGCCGATCTATGCCAAGACCGCGTCCTACGGCCATTTCGGCCGCAAGCCCGGCCGCGACGGCTCGTTCTCGTGGGAAAAGACCGATCTCGCACCGAAGCTGAAGGCGGCCGTCAAGAACGGCTGACGCCTCGCCTTCATCGACGCGCGGTCGGCCGAAGGGGCGGCCGCGGCGAAATGAAGACGGACGATCAAGGCCCGGCCCGCGCCGGGCCTTTTCGTTGCGCGGCAGGCGGCCCTCCCGCACCGCGCGCCGATCTTTCCCATGTGACAAGCGCATCGTCATGGAGCGAACCGCCATGGCCGAGACCGGCCACCCCGAACGTCGCCGAGAGGCCTTCTTCGGCCGCCTGAAGGGCCCGAAGCTCAGGCAGCACCAGGCCGATCTGATCGAAACGCGGCTGCCTTCGCTGCGGCTCGATCTCGCGCAGCCGGCGCCGGACGCCCTGGCGAGGCTCTTCGCCGCGCCGGTCGAGCGTTTCCGCCTCGAAATAGGCTTCGGCGGCGGCGAGCATCTCCTGCATCGCTCCGGCGAGGATCCCACCTGCGGCTTCATCGGCGTCGAACCCTTCGTCAACGGCATGGCGAAGCTGCTGTCGGCCCTCGACGAGGCGCCGCGGGACAATCTCCGCCTGTTCGACGACGACGCGACGCTGGTCCTCGACTGGCTCCCGGATGCCTCCCTCGACGCCGTCGATCTCAACTATCCCGACCCCTGGCCGAAGAAGAAGCATTTCAAGCGGCGCTTCGTGAATGCGAGGAATCTCGATCGCTTCGCCCGCGTCCTGAAACCGGGCGGGCTGTTCCGCTTCGCTTCCGACATCGACACCTATGTCGACTGGACGCTGCGCCACGCCGCCGATCACCCGGCCTTCGAATGGACGGCGCGGCGCCCGGTCGACTGGCACGAGCCGTTCAAAGACTGGCCGGGCACGCGCTACGAGGCGAAGGCGATCCGCGAAGGACGGACGCCGGCCTATCTGACGTTCCGGCGAACCAAGCCCTGATCGACGGCCACACACAAGGTTTCGCAGACCGACGCAGCACCGTCGGATCGGGGATCAGACCAGCATGATCCGCACTTTTCGTCCGACGATCTCGGCCGCGCGCTGCAAGGTGGCGATCGTCACGTTGCCGTCCTTCGGATCGAGCAGACGACTGATCTGGCTGCGGCTCGTCCCCATCTGCTCGGCCATTCGTTTGCGCGAGAGTTTCTGTTCCTTCATCGCCTGTTCGATCTGCCAGGCCAGCACTTCCTTGATGGCGACGGCCTCGAATTCATCGCGAGTGCCTTCGGCATCGAGAAACGCATCGAGGGTCGTCAATTCATCGAAGGTTCGTAACGTCTTGGCAGTCATGAGTTTCACGCCCGAGAGACTGGCTTCGGATCGCTGCCAGCGCGAGTGCGGTAGAAAACCACGGGAATTTTACGCGGATCGCCAGCCTCCATCCTGCACCATATAATGTACGGTTCTGAAAGCCGATCAAGTCGAGAGCTGAACATTTCATCGCGACCGGCCTCCTGTCGGCAGCGATCCGTCACTCCCCGGCTTCGGGCTTTTGTCTGCCGCGCCGCCGCTTCAGGACGTTCATCAACTGGCTGCGGTCCGCCGCGCCGGTCGCGAAGGCGAGCGCGAAATAGACCGCCATCGCCGCGACCACCAGCGAACCCAGAGCGGCGAGTTGGCGATGGACGCCGTCGCCGGAGCCGAGCCAGGGAGACAATTCGTAAAGGCCGAAAACGAGACCGACGCCCATCACGGCCGAGCAGAGGCAGACGAGGCTCGCGCGTTTCAGAAGCGCACGGTCGATCTCCCACAGCCCCCGCCGGTAGAGGCCGAGGAACAGGAGCCCGGCATTCAGCCAGCCGGCGATCGTCGTCGCCAGCGCGATGCCCCGTTCGGCGAGGAGCCAGAACAGGCCGAGTGAGAGGACGATGTTGGCGCCGGCCGAGATCAGCGTGGCGATCATCGGCGTCTTGGTGTCCTCGCGGGCGAAATAGCCGGGCGAGAAGACCTTGATCATCACGAAGGCCGGCAGGCCGAGGGCATAGAGGCCGAGGACGGACGCGACGGCCGCCGTCGCCGAGGGCTCGAACGATCCGCGCTCGTAGATCACCCGGATGATCGGCTCGGGGATCAGGAACAGCGCGACCGCCGCCGGCACCGTCAGGAACAGGGCGAATTCGAGCGATCGGTTCTGGGTGTGCTGGGCCTCGCGCAGATGGCCGGCCTTCAGCGCCCGCGACAGCTCGGGCAGGAGAACGACGCCGATGGCGACGCCCACCATGCCCAAGGGAAGCTGGTACGGCCTGTCGGCATATTGCAGGATCGAGACGGCGCCCGGCTTGAAGGAGGCGATCGCCTGGCCGACGAAGAGGTTGATCTGGGTGATGCCGCCGATCAGCGCCGCGGGACCGGCGAGGACGAGCAGCCGCTTCAGCCCCTTGGTCCAGCGCGGCCGCTTCAGCGCGACGCCGAAGCCCGCCAGACGCATGGCGACGACCACCATGGCGAGTTGGGCGATGCCGGCGACGAGGACGCCCCAGCTCATCATGAAGCCGATCGTCGCCTTGTCGGCGCCGACGTGAAGCGCGTAGCCGATCACCCCGATCAGGATGAAGTTGAGCAGAGTCGGCGCCGCGGCGGCCGCAAAGAAGCGGCGGAAGGCGTTGAGGATCCCCGAGACCATCGCCATCAGCGACATGCAGGCGAGATAGGGAAACATGATGCGCGAGAAGGCGACGGTGACGGCGTAGCGGTCGGCGCAGGAGATCACCGCGCCCCCCGCCGACGGATCGTCCATGCAGACCGCAAGACCCGGCGCGATGATGGTCTTCACCAGGAACGGCATGAAGATCATCGCCAGCACCGTCAGCCCGGTCAGGACGGTGAAGAGCGTCGAAAAGACCTCCGAGGCGAAGCGCCGGGCCCCTTCTTCTCCCTCCTCTTCGAGCGACCGGGAGAACAGCGGAATGAAGGCGGCGTTGAAGGCCCCTTCGGCGAACAGGCGCCGGAAGAGGTTGGGGAAGCGGAAGGCGAGGTTGAAGGCGTCCGCCACCGGCCCGACGCCGAGCGCCGAGGCCATCAGCATCTCGCGGGCGAAGCCGAAGATGCGGCTGACGAGGGTCGCTCCGCCGACGGTCGCGAACTTGGACAGAAGGCTCATGGCCGGGCGAACCCGTAGGCCCGTTCACCGGACAGGATGCCGGCGGTCTGCGGCTCCGATCCGGGGTTCTCGAAGACGTGGGTCAACCAGGACGCGATCCGCCCCGTGCGGCTTTCGCTGGTGATCTTGGTGCCGAGGAGATCGGTGACGTAGAAGACGTCGACGACCTTCTCGCCATAGGTCGAGATGTGGGCGGAGCGGATGTCGAGATTGAGATCGGCCATGGCGCGGGTCAGGTCCGACAGGAGCCCTGGCCGGTCGAGCCCCTCGACCTCGACGACGGTGAACTGGTTCGACAGCTCGTTGCCGATCGATACGCGCGGGCGGATCGAGAAGGCAATCGGCGGCCGCCTGGACTTCTGGCCCGAGATCAGCCGCTTGCGGGTGTCTTCGCCCTGCAGAAGGGCGCGGATGTAGCCGACGATCCGCTCGCCGCGGCGCAGTTCGTCGGCGTCCTGGACGAATTCCCGGCTCAGCATCAGCACGTCGAGGGCCCGGCCGTCCGACATGGTGAAGACCTGGGCGCCGACGATGTTGGCCCCGGCGCCGGCGCAGGCGCCGGCGAGCATGGACAACAGCCGGGGATGATCGGGCGCGAGCACCATGATCTCGGTGATGCCCTGGAACGCGTCGGTCCTGACGCGCGTCGCCAGCGGCTCGCCGCCGGCCGCCTCGCGGATGAAGGCGGCGTGGCGGACCTGCTCGTCGAGCGGCGTGGTCAGGAAGTAGTTCGGGTAATGAAGGTCGAGATAGGCTTCGCGCTCCGCTTCGCCCCATTCCGCCAGCCGGTCCGCCAGGCGCCGCCGGGAGGCGGCGAGCCGCTCGGCCCTGGTCGAGCGGGTGAAGCCGCCGGTCAGCGTCGGTTCCGTCTCGAGATAGAGCGTCCGCAAGAGCTGCCCCTTCCAGCCGTTCCAGACGCCGGGACCGACCGCGCGGATGTCGCACACCGTCAGGATCATCAGGAGATTGAGCCGCTCCAGGGTGCGCACCCGCTCGGCGAAGTCGAGGATGGTCTTGCGATCGCTGAGATCGCGCTGCTGCGCGGTCATCGACATGAGGAGGTGATCCTCGACCAGCCAGGCGACCAGCTCGGTCTCGCGCTCGTCGAGACCGAGCCGCGGGCAGAGCTTGCGGGCAATCCGCGCGCCGGCCGTCGAATGGTCCTCGGGGCGGCCCTTGGCGATGTCGTGGAGAAGCAGCGCGACGTAGAGCGCGCGGCGATCCTTCACGGTGCCGACGAGTTCGCTCGACATCGGGTGATCGGTGGCGAGCTCGCCGCGTTCGATCTGCGAGAGGAAACCGATGGTGCGCAGGAGATGCTCGTCCACCGTATAGTGATGATACATGTTGAACTGCATCATCGCGACGATCTTGCCGAATTCGGGAATGAACCGGCCGAGCACGCCCGCCTCGTTCATCCGCCGGAGATGGAATTCCGGGTTCTCCCGGTCGGTCAGAACGTCGATGAACAGGCTGTTGGCGTCCGGGTTGTCCCGCAGTTCGGCATTGATCAGCCGGAGCGAGCGGCGGATGAGCTTCAGCGTGTCGGGGTGATATTCCAGCTTGTTGGACGCGGCGAGGCGGAACACCCGGATGAGATTGACCGGATCGTCGCGAAAGACGCTGGGCGAGGAGACGTTGATGCGGTTGTTGTCGATGTGGAAATCGATGGTGCCGGGGATCTTCTTCGCCCGGCCGCGCAGGCTGCGGACGAGGTTGCGGATGCCGCCGATTCCCGGCGCGGCCTTGGCGTGCTGCTCTTCCAGCGCCGCGCAGAGGATGCGCGTCAGATCGCCGACGTCCTTGGCGATCAGGAAGTAGTGCTTCATGAAGCGCTCGACGTCCTTCAACCCCGGATGGGCGTTGTAGCCGAGACGCTCGGCGATCTCCGGCTGAAGATCGAAGGACAGGCGCTCCTCCGCCTTGCCGGTGGCGAAATGCAGGTGGCAGCGCACCGCCCAGAGGAAGTCCTCGGCCTTCTGGAAGAGCTTGAGTTCGCGCTTCGAGATCACGCCGAGGTCGGCCAGGGCCTCCGGCGTCGTCACGCGGTAATGATATTTGGCGATCCAGAACAGCGTGTTGAGATCGCGCAGGCCGCCCTTGCCCTCCTTGACGTTCGGCTCGACGAGATAGCGGGTGTTGCCGAGCTTGGCATGGCGGGCGCTGCGCTCGGCGAGCTTGGCGGCGATGAACTCCTCGCTCGTGCCCTCGACGACCTCCTTTTCGAAGCGCGTGCCGAGTTCGTCGAACAGTGCCCTGTCGCCGACGATCAGCCAGCGCTCGAGGATCGAGGTGCGGATCGTCATGTCGGCGCGGGAAAGCTTGACGCATTCGTCGATGCTGCGCGAGGCATGACCGACCTTGAAGCCGAGATCCCACAGGAGATAGAGCAGATATTCGACGACCTGTTCGCCGAGCGCGGTCTGCTTGTAGGGCAGGAGAAACAACAGGTCGATGTCGGAGCCGGGGGCGAGGGTTCCGCGCCCGTAGCCGCCAACGGCGACAACCGCCATGCGCTCGCCCGAGGACAGGTTGGAGGAGGGAAAGACGTGGCGGAGCGCGAAGTCGTGGATGCGCTCGATGAGGACGTCCTGAATGGTCGCCAGGCGCCGCGCGCAGTCGAGACCGGCCCGATCCTCCCGAAACGCTTCCTCGACCCGGCTGCGCGCGTTGCGGATCGCCTCGCGCAGGTAGGAGAGCACCTTGGCGCGCGCTTCGTCGGATGCGCCGCCGGCGCTGTCGGCCTCGGCGATCGCCGTCAGACCCGCCGTGACGCCTGCGGCATCGATGAAACCGGTGATGTCGATCTGCGGCGCGGACTCAGCCGTCGGCGGGACATTACGGCTGTTCGCCGCGATATGGGGCATCGAACTTCCTGCGACGTTCTCGGATGGCCGCCCGGCTATATCGCAACTGCCCCATCGGGCAAAGGGAAGGGCCGCCCCAGCAATGGCTGGAACGGCCCCGAAACCATTTCGCCAGTGCCGGCGATCGGCCTCTTACTGCGTCTGGCTGCCGGGCGTCTGCTCGAGCGCCCTGTCGGACTGGGTCGTCGGTTCCATGGTGCTCGTCGTGTCGGCTTCCGAGCCGGGGACGATCACCTGGCCGTTTGCCGGAGCGTCGGTCCCGACTGCGCCCGTCGCCATCGCATCCTCGCCGGCCGCGACGGAATCGCGCTCCTCGGCGCGCATGTCCTCGCGCTGGGATTCGCTGCCCGGGACCATGGTCTCGCTCTCCGGCTGAGCGACGGTCGCGCCCGTCATGCCGGAGTTCTGGCCCACGGCGTCACGCTCCTGGGCATTCTGATCTTCTAGCTGCGACTCGGAACCCGGGACTATCGTCTGGGACTGGGCCAGAGCGCCATAGCTGAAGATGGACGCGCCAAGCAGCGCGGCCGAGAAGATTGCGGTCGTCTTCATGATGATACCTCTTGAATGTTCGCCACCAAGCCATTCTACTTGGTCGATGCCTGTCGAAGCTGGCTTGGGTTGGGTCGGCGTTGTATGGGGTCACAACAGTGTCACGCATGAATGGTTCCGCAACGACCATTCGCTCCGCATCACTCCGAAAACACGCCGTCGTGAGGAAAGCCGCTTCGCGCGACGGCCGGCGACGAGCACTTTACCTCGCCGGAGATCGCTCGAATACGGATTGAGTCGTTTCTCGTTCAGAGGCGGCGATTGCGACTTCGCGGGGCTCGACGAGCCTCGTCGTCATTCCGCCGTCAAGAGCCCCTTCAGCCGGTAGATCTCCTCCAGCGCCGCCTTTGGCGACAGCGCGTCCGGATCGATCGCCGCGATCGCGGCGGCGAGCGCGGCATGCGGGCTCTCGGAGGACGCCGGATTTTCGGCCGCGGCCGACTGCCGTTCCAGCGCCACCGAAAACAGCGGCAGGTCGTCGATGAAGGCCGTGCGCCTGGCCTGGGACCCGCCGCGCTCGAGCTCGCTCAGCACCTGGCGCGCCCGCTTGACCACCGAGGCCGGCAGGCCCGCGAGCTTGGCGACCTGGATGCCGTAGGAGCGGTCGGCGGTGCCGTCGGTGACCTCGTGCAGGAAGATCACCTCGCCCTTGTATTCCTTCACCCGCATCGTCGCGTTGGCGATGCGGGGCAGCCGCCTCGCCAGGGCGGTCATCTCGTGAAAATGCGTGGCGAACAGCGCCCGGCAGCCGTTGGCCTCGTGCAGATGTTCGACGGTGGCAAACGCGATCGAAAGGCCGTCATAGGTGGCCGTGCCGCGACCGATCTCGTCGAGAATGACCAGCGACCGTTCCCCTGCCTGGTTGAGGATCGCCGCCGTCTCGACCATCTCGACCATGAAGGTCGAGCGCCCCTCGGCGAGATCGTCGGAGGCGCCGACGCGGGAGAACAGCCGGTCGACGACGCCGAGATGGGCGCGCGCGGCCGGAACGAAGGCTCCGATCTGGGCGAGCACGGCGATGATCGCGTTCTGCCTGAGGAAGGTCGACTTGCCGCCCATGTTGGGGCCGGTCAGCAGCCAGATCGCACCCTTGCCGCCGGCGTTTCGCGGCGAGAGATCGCAGTCGTTGGCGACGAAGGGTTCGCCCGACCCGGCCTTCAGTGCCGCCTCGACGACGGGATGACGCCCGCCCTCGATGGAAAAGGCGAGCGTATCGTCGACCTTCGGCCGGCTCCAGGCCGCTTCCACCGCGATTTCCGCCAGCGCCGCCGAAACGTCGGCCACGGCGAGCGCCTCGGCACCGCGGCGAAGCGCCTCGGCGGCTTCGAGCACGGCGGCGGAGAGCCGGTCGAAGCAGGCGAGTTCGATCGACAAGGCCTCGCTGGCGGCGCCGGCGATGCGGCTCTCCAGCCCGCTCAGCTCCTCGGTCGAGAAGCGCATGGCGTTCGCCATCGTCTGGCGATGGACGAAGGTGGGGGCCGTCTCGCCGGCCATCAGCGTCCTGGCGTTCGCTTCGCTCACCTCGACGAAATAGCCGAGCACGTTGTTGTACTTGATCCGCAGGGCGCGAATCCCGGTCTCGGCGACGTAGCGGCCTTCGAGTTCGGCGATCACCCGGCGGGAGTTCTCGCCGAGCGCCCGCGCCTCGTCGAGGCCGGCGATGGCACCCTCGCGCACGAAGCCGCCGTCGCGCTTGTAGAGCGGCGGGCCGTCGACGAGATGGGCGGCGAGATCCTCCGCGAGCTTTTCGGGCAGCGCCTGCAGGGCGTCTCGCGCGGCGGCGAGTTCCGCCGGCAAGTCGCCCGGCAGACGTCCGGCGAGGGACAGGGAGGCGGCTAGACCGTCGCGCACCGCCGCGAGGTCGCGCGGGCCGCCCCTGCCGAGGGCGAGCCGTGACAGGGCGCGCTCGCCGTCCGGCAGTCCGGCGAGCGCCTTGCGCACGTCGCGCCTGAGATCCGAAGCCTCGACGAGAAAGGCGACGGCGTCCTGCCGCGCGGCGATGGCTTGTCGGTCGGTCAGCGGCGCGGCGAGCCGCCCGGCGAGGAGCCGCGCACCGGCGCCGGTGACGGTCCGGTCGATAGTCGACAGCAGCGAGCCCTGCCGGCGGCCGGAGAGCGTCGCGGTCAGTTCCAGCGAGGCGCGGGTGGCCGGATCGATCTCCATGACCGACCCCGCAGAGATCTGCACCGGCCGCTCCAGCATCGGCCTGGCGGCGATCTGGGTCTTGCCGAGATAGGCGATGAGCGCGGCGGCGGCCGAAAGCTCCGCCCGCGAGAAGCGGCCGAAGCCTTCGAGCGTGGCGACGGAAAAGAACCGGCAAAGCCGGGTCTCGGCGGTCGAGCCGTCGAACAGCGCCTGCGGCTCCGGCCGCACCGCCCGGCCGAAACGCTTCAGCCGCCCCGCAAAGGCCGCGTCGTGGAAGAGGCCGTCCGAAACGACGATCTCGCGCGGCTCGACGGCGGCGATCTCCGCCTCGAGCCGTCCGGCGGCGACGGCGGCTGTGCGGAAGACGCCGGTGGAAAGATCGGCCCAGGCGAGCGCGAATTCGGGGCGGTCGGAACTGCCGATCCGCGCGAGCGTCATCAGATAGTTCGCGCGGCCCGGATCGAGCAGCGCCTCCTCGGTGATCGTGCCCGGCGTCACCAGCCGCACGACGTCGCGCTTCACCACCGATTTCGCGCCGCGCTTCTTCGCTTCGGCGGGGTCTTCGAGCTGCTCGCACACCGCCACCCGATGACCGAGTGCGATCAGCTTCTGCAGATAGTCGTCCGCGGCATGGATCGGCACACCCGCCATCGGAATGTCCTCGCCGAGATGCTTGCCGCGCTTCGTCAGGGCGATGCCGAGCGCCCGGGCCGCCTCCGCCGCATCGTCGAAGAACAGTTCGTAGAAGTCGCCCATGCGGTAGAACAGGAGGCAATCGGGATTGGCCGCCTTGATCTCGATGTATTGGGCCATCATCGGCGTCGGGGCGGCGTCGCTGGTCATCGGCCGGGTATCACCTCGTCGATCGGCGCATGGGCTCGCCCGGCGGCGGCGGCATCGTCCGATCCGCCCGTAGGTCTCGATCCGCCGGGATCGGCGAATCGCTATCGGGGCGGCGGCCACTGCGCAAGCCGCCGGACGCCGCCATCCCCGCCATTCGTGACCGGCCCGTCACGGGAAGACGGCAAGGAGGCTTCAACCGACGGCTTGCAAACACCATCTCGATGTCAGCGGCGGCGCTGGGCGACTTGCATTTCGTGGCGCGCTCAGCTTCCGTTCATCGGGGGCATGCGATGAGGCGAAAGACATCGTCCAGGGCACGGGGTGCCCGGGGCGGTCGAATTGAGAGGGAAGTCCTGATGGCCACGAAAACCATGCGTCTTGCACTGGCCGCAGCGTTCGCGCTTCAACTCGCGGCATTCACCCCGGCCGTCGCGGCCGACGACGCCGTGAACATCCTGCAATATGCGCTCGCCCACCCGACGGACAATGCGCGGCTGCCGACGCTTCCGGCGCTCGGCGATTCGGTTCCCGGTTCCGTGAAACTCGAGCAGCCCAAGGGAAGCCGCGCCTTCGCCTACTTCTACTACGCCGGCCAGCCGGTCATCGTCGACATGAAGACCCGGAGCATCGTGCGGATCGGCGGCGGCTGAGGCCGGCCGATGCGACCATCGCGAGACGATCGCCCTGCAGAACGAGGCGGCCCCGCCGGGTGAGATCGGCGGAAGGCCCGGCGGTCCGCCTCACGCGGCGAAGCGGCCGGCGTCGGCGCCGTAATGTCCGACATAGCGCGGATTGATGTTTTCCCGCGGCAGGACGATCAGGACGTCGGTGGTTCCGAACTGGTGGTCCACCACGGCGCCCTCGCCGACATAGCCGCCGAGCCGGAGATAGCCCTTGAGCAGCGGCGGCAGCACGGCGAGCGCCCGGCGCGGATCGATTTCCGCCGGAGCGGCGTCGAAGAACGTGCCGCGATGGGGGAGCGCCCGCACCCGCCATTCCTCCGGCGCCGGCGCGTTCGCCTGCAGGAAGCCGAGCGGCCCGGCGAGCTGCGCCGGGTCGGTGCCGGCGAGCGAGGCACAGCCGAACAGGACGTCGACGTCGTGGGTGATGACATAGGCCCAGATGCCCTGCCACAGCAGTTCGACCGTGCGCTTGCCGCGATATTCCTTGAGGACGCAGGAGCGGCCGAGTTCGAGGAAGCGTTTGCCGGCATGGCGGGCGATCATCGGCGCGATGTCGAATTCCTGGGCCGTGTAGAAGCCGCCGGCGAGCGCCGCCCGTTCCCCGCGCATCAGCCGGTAGGTGCCGACGATGCGCTGGGCGATCGGCCCGCCGCGGCCGTGATCGATGACCAGGAGGTGGTCGCAGTAGCGGTCGAATCCGTCGCGGTCGCGCCGCGTCATCTTCTGCAGCTTCGACGGCTGAGCGCTCATTTCCTGATAGAAGACGCGGTAGCGAAGCTGCTGCGCCGCCTTGACCTCGGCGGCACTGCGGGCGAGACGCACCTCGAGATTGCCGAGCCGGCCGAGCAGCGGCGAGGCCGCATCGAAGCGGCGGACGAAATGCAGCATCTTCGCCGGCATCTGGCCGAGGCCGCCGGCCTTCGCCTCGAAAGCGATCTTGCGGAACGCCACCGGATTACGCCGCACGATCGGGGCCGGGGGAACCACCTCGCCCTCGCCGGAGACCGGGCGGATTCCAGCCGGATCGCCACCAACCCCGAGACTTTGCGTTGCCATCGTCGTTCTCCGTCCGCCACGAGGGGTTCCGATTGCGTTTACGAATTTTCGGCAACGGTTTCGTGACTGAATTCCGCCCAATATGACGCCTTGGGCCCCCGCGACACAAGGACCCCTGCCCGCCGAGGCGGGCAAGCGCGGCTTTTCTGCTACCGAAGATTGCCGTCGTCATCGCATCGTCGCAACGACACGGCCGCGGATGGTGCCGGCGACGATCTCGCGCGCGGTGTCGATCAGATCGTCGAAACCGCTGTCGGTCGCGATCCTCTCGATCATCCTCCGGTCGAGGTCCTCCGACAGCCGCTTCCAGGCCCGTTCGCGCTTTTCGAGCGGCGCCATCACCGAATCGATGCCGAGAAGCGAGACGCCGCGCAGGATGAACGGCGCCACGGTGGCGGGAAGATCCATCCCCTGGGCGAGGCCGCAGGCGGCGACGGCGCCGTGATATTTCGTCGACGCCAGCACGTTGGCGAGGGTGTGGCTGCCGACGGCGTCGATGCCGGCGGCCCAGCGCTCCTTGCCGAGCGGCTTGCCGGGCTCGGACAGTTCCGCGCGATCGATGATCTCGCTCGCGCCGAGGCCTTTGAGATAATCCGCCTCGGCGGTGCGCCCGGTGACGGCGAGGACGTCCCAGCCGCGTCTGGCGAGAAGCGCGACGGCGAAGGACCCGACGCCGCCCGACGCGCCGGTGACGACGGCGGGGCCGTCCGCCGGCGAGATCCCGGCATCTTCGAGGGCGAGCACCGAGAGCATCGCCGTGTAGCCGGCGGTGCCGATCGCCATGGCGTCCCGGGCCGAGAAGCGCTCCGGCAGGGAAACCAGCCAGTCGCCCTTCAGCCGGGCGAGACCGGCATAGGCGCCGTAATGGGTCTCGCCGACGCCCCAGCCATTGAGCACGACCTCGTCGCCCGCCTTCCATTTCGGATGATCGGAGCGGACGACCGTTCCGGCGAGATCGACGCCGGGGATCATCGGCCAGCGCCTGACCACCGGCGACTTGCCGGTGATGGCGAGGCCGTCCTTGTAGTTGACGGTAGTCGCTGCGACGGCGACGTCGACGTCGCCCTCCATCAGATCGTCGGGGCTCATCTCGACCACGTCGACGGACTGCTTCTTGTCCGCGTCGCGCGAGATCAGGATCGCCCGGAACGTCTCGGCCATGGCCGCCTCCCTTTTCCGGCGTCGTGGCGAAGCCACGCCGCCCGCGCGCTTTTGCGCTGCTTTACGGTCGCCTGACGGGCAAGATGGTGCTCCACACCCTGCTGCCCGTCAATCGCCGTGCTTTTCCGCCGCCTGTTTCCGCCCCATGCCGGCCAGCACGAACTCGTCCAGGAGGATGATGACGGCGCCGACGGTGATGAAGGCGTCGGCAAGGTTGAAGACCGCGAAGTCGAAGGCCGGCGTATGGAAATAGACGTAGTCGACGACGTAGCCGAGGCGGGTGCGGTCGATCAGGTTGCCGATCGCCCCGCCGACGATGATGGCGAGGCCGAAATGGGTGAGCTTCCGCCCGGCCGGGGTCTTCCACCACAGGAAGAGAACGACGGCGAGGACGGCGGCGGCGAGCAGCGACAGGCCGACGTCGCCGAGACCGGCGAACATGGAGAAGGCGATGCCGGTGTTGCGGGCGTGGAACAGCGCCAGGAACGGCAGGATCTCGATCGCCGAATGCAGCGGCATGGTGGCGACGACGACGGCCTTGATCGCCTGGTCGAGCACGACGGCGACGACCACCGTCAGGAGATTGAAGAGCGTCAGCCCGCGGGTCATAGGGTCAGGGCCTTCCGCCGGGCTTCGAACAGCATGACGCCGGTCGCGACCGCCAGATTGAGGCTGTCGGCGCGCCCGGCCTGGGGAATGCGGACGAGAAGGTCGCAGGTTCCGGCCATCTCCGCCGACAGCCCGGCCTGCTCGTTGCCCATGAAGAGCAGCGTCGCCGCGGCATAGTCCGGCGTGCGGTAGTCGAGCGTCCCGGCCATGTGCGTGCCGACGATCTGGCCGGCGAAGTCCTGCCTCCAGGCGAGGAACTCCGCCTCCTTTGCCCGTACCACTGGGACGGAGAAGATCGAGCCCATGGTGGCCCGCACGGTTTCGAGCGAGAACGGATCGACGCAGTCGCCGACGAGGACGACGGCTTTCGCCCCCACCGCGTCGGCGGTCCTGAGGATCGTGCCGAGATTGCCGGGATCGCGCACACGGTCGAGCGCGACGGCGACCTCGCCCGGTGCGAGCGCGATCTTCGCCAGCGGCACGAGCTGGCGGCGGAAGACGCCGATGGCACTCTGGGGATTGTCGCGTCGGGCGATCGCCTCCAGCACCTTGGCGCTCGCCTCGATGACGTCGGCGCCGCTCGCGACGGCGCGCGAGACCGCCCGGGTGAGCACCTCGCTGCCGCCTAGGAGCGCCGCCTTGGAAACGACGAGGGTGCCGAGTTCCCAGCCGGCGTCGAGACCGTCGAGAACGAGCTTCAGCCCCTCGACGAGGAACAGGCCGGTCTCGTCGCGATGGCGCTTCTGGGCGAGTGCCCGGATGTCCTTGACGATCGGGTTCGCGGCGCTGGAGATGTCCTTGATGCGGCCGGGCGCGGCGAGCGGGCCGGCTCTTCGCCGCGGCGCCGTGATGTCGTCGGTCATTCGGCGATCCACCGTCCGAACAGCGAGGTCGAGAGCAGCCGCGGCTCTTCGCCGGCCTCCGAGATCACCAGCTCGCCGGCCTCGATCCGGCCGCCGAGGCCGCGAAAGGCTTCGCCCATCAGCGCCCCGAGGGAATAGAAGGAAGAGCGGATCGAATAGGCGGTGAGGATCACGCAATCGGGCCTTTCGGAGACGAGCGCACGGGTGAGCGCGACGAGATAGGGCAGATCCTCGAACAGTTGCCAGGTCTCGCCCTTCGGGCCGCGACCGAATTTCGGCGGATCGAGGAGGATCAGGTCGTAGCGGCTGCCGCGCTTCACCTCCCGTTCGACGTAGCGCACGGCATCCTCGCAGATCCAGCGGATCGGCTTGTCCGCAAGGCCGGCCATCTCCTGGTTCTCCCGGGCCCAGCCGATCGCCTTCTTCGAGGCGTCGACATGGGTGACCTCGGCGCCGGCCCGCGCCGCGACCAGCGAGGCGAGGCCGGTATAGCCGAAGAGATTGAGGAGGCGGGGCGTTCCGCCGGCCCGAACCCTCTCGGCGATCCGCGCCTCGACGAAGGACCAGTGGGCCGCCTGTTCGGGAAACACGCCGACATGGCGAAACGAGGTGAAGCGGCCGAGATAGGCGAGGCCGTCATGGGACAGCGGCCAGGTTTCGCCGAGCGGTTCGGCGGGAAACTGCCAGCGGCCGAGCCCCTCTTCCTCGACGTCGCCGGTGAAGATCGCGTCGACGCGCTGCCAGTCCTTCGCTGCGAGCCGCCGCGGCCAGATCGCCTGGTTCTCGGGGCGGCGGATGCTATAGGGGCCGTAGCGTTCGAGCTTTTCGCCTTCGCCGCTGTCGAGGAGTTCGTAGTCGCGGCCGGGCGCGACGGTGAGCACCGTCGGCGCGACGAGCTGCGGCCGCGCGCCCCTCGGCGGGTCGAGCTCCAGGCGCTTTGCCGGCTCCGCGTCCCGACGCGGCTGTTCGGCCGGGTGCCGCGCGTCCCTGGCACGGGTCTCGGCCTCGCCGGCCGCCTCCCGCCGCCGCGGCCGGGCTCGGCCGGGCTCGCCGGAGACACGCGGTTGCTGCGGACGGCGGCTGCGCGCCAATGGCCTTCTCCTTGCCGGCTCTCGCCGATATGGTGTTCGTTCCGGCTCTTATCGGTTCTCGCACGGCTTGGCAAAACGGCGAAAACCGTCAAGTTAGGCGGAGCGTCGCGAAAGGCCCGGCCACGGCGCCCGGTCTGAAGGTCAAGGGAGGACGACGATGGATCTCAAGGGCGAATACCGGCTGCCGGCCAGCCGCGAGACGGTGTGGGCGAAGCTCAACGACCCGGAGGTGCTGAAGCGCTGCATCCCGGGCTGCGAAGAACTCGAAATGACCAGCGACAACGAGATGAAGGCGGTGGTGACCGCCAAGGTCGGGCCGGTGAAGGCGAAGTTCAACGGCGAGATCCGGCTGGAAAACATCAACGCCCCCGAAAGCTATTCGATCGTCGGCGAGGGCAAGGGCGGCATCGCCGGCTTCGCCAAAGGGGGGGCGGACGTCCATCTCGCCGAGGACGGCGCCGAGACGATCCTCACCTACGACGTCAGCGCCCAGGTCGGCGGCAAGCTCGCCCAGCTCGGCGGCCGGCTGATCGACTCTTCCGCCAAGAAGCTCGCCGGCCAGTTCTTCGACAATTTCGCCAAGGAGGTCGAGGCGGCCGAACAGGGAATGCCGGCTTAGGCTCGAGCGGAAGGATGCCAGGCAGACGGGACCTTCATGTCCGGCACCGCGGCGGCGGAGGCAGCGAAAACCCCTCCACCTCGTCATCCCGGGCTTGACCCGGGATCCATTCCAAATCATCGGAACCGCTGCAAAGGCCTGCCCGCAACACACTGAATAGCAACGAATTTGGGGCTTGGATGTGGGAAGATCCCGGCTCCATGGCCGGGATGACGAAGCTGATAGGCTGTCGCTTCATCCTGCACGGATCTCTTTTCAGGTATCTAGCGGCGGACTTGCCTCGTCTCTACAGGTCCTGATGGGCGCCCGATGTCGAAACCAGAGACCAACCGGAGGCGGAAGCGGACGTGAGCGACACTGAAGACCGGCCGCGATTTGCCGAAATCCCCGGCAATCCGGCGCCGGAGAGACTCGTCGGCGGATTCATCGAGACCTCCGACCGGCGGCGGATCCGCTATGCCGTCTCCAAGGCCCCCGGCGCTTCCCGGGGCACGGTCCTCCTCCTGCAGGGCCGCAACGAGGCGATCGAGAAATATTTCGAGACGATCGGCGATCTCAATGATCGCGGCTTCTCGGTGGTCACCTTCGACTGGCGCGGCCAGGGTGGCTCGGAACGGGCGCTCCGCCGCTCGTCCCTCGGCCACGTCAAGCATATCGGCCAGTATCTGATCGATCTCGAATGCATCCTGCAGGACGTGGTGCTGCCGGACTGCCGCGGCCCCTACACCATCCTCGCCCATTCGATGGGCGGCCTGATCGCCCTGCACGCCGCCTCGCGCCATGCCAACACCGTCGAGCGGCTGGTCCTGTTCGCGCCGCTGATCGGCTTCGCGTCCAATTTGCCCGGCCTGCGGACATTGTCGCGCCTTTCCACCGCGGGCCGCTGGCTCGGGCTGTCGACGCGTCCCGTGCGGCGGGCGATCCCGGGCCGGCTGCCGAACCCCGCCGACAATCCGCTGACGTCGGACCCGCGACGCTACGAGCGCAACCGGCTTCTGGCCCAGACCGCGCCGCAGCTCTTCATCGGCAGCCCCACCGTCGCCTGGCTGGCGACCATGACGCGGGCGATGCGACGGCTGGACGATTCCGCCGAAATCGCCGCGCTCTCGATTCCGACGCTGATCGTCACGGCGGGCGCCGATCAGGTCGTCTCCTCGGCGGCGGCCGAGCGCCTCGCCTATCGCATGCGCTGCGGCTCGTCGCTGACGATCCCGCTGGCGCGGCACGAACTTTTGCAGGAGGCCGACCGCTTCCGCGAACAGGCGCTCGAGGCCTTCGATGCCTATGTCGGCAACCCGGCGCTCGCCGCCGCCTGATCATCGCGAGGTCCGGCGGGACCTCATTCCCGGTCGCGGTCAGCCGGCGAGGATCCGCAGCGCCGCCTCGTGAAGCTCGGTCGTCGCCGCCGCGACGATGTCGCCGCCGCGTTCGGGCCTGTCGCCGGCGAAGGTCGTGACGATGCCGCCGGCCTGCTCGACCAGCGGAATCAGCGCTGCGATGTCGTAAGGCTTCAACCCGGCTTCGACGACGAGATCGACATGCCCCGCGGCGAGCATCGCGAAGGCGTAGCAGTCGGTGCCGAAACGGGTCAGGCGGGCGGCCGTCTCCAAAGCTTCGAAGCGGCCGATGAGATCGCCGGAAAAGAGCCGTGGCGAGGTCGTGAACAGGGTCGCGTCGGCGATCCTCCCGGTCCTGCGGACGGCGATCGGCCGAGCCTCGCCGTCGCCGCGCTTCAGGAAGCTGCCGCTGCCGTCGGCGAAGAAGCGCTCGCCGGTGAAGGGCTGGGACATGATGCCCAACGTCGCCCGGCCTCCGGCATAATGGCCGATCAGCGTTCCCCAGACGGGGATGCCGGTGATGAAGGCGCGGGTGCCGTCGATGGGGTCGATGATCCAGCGGCGGTCGCCCCCGCCGGTCTCGCCATATTCCTCGCCGACGATCGCATGATCGGGAAAGCGCTCCCCGATCATCTGCCGGATCGCCCGCTCGGCGGCGCGGTCGGCCTCGGTGACCGGGTCGAAGGCACCGCCGGAAAGCTTGTTTTCGATGCCTCCGCCGGCGCGAAAGCGCGGCAGGGTCTCGCGGTCGGCCGCGTCGGCCAGTTGCAGGAGGAAGTGTGCGTCAGGTTCGCCCATGGCCCCGGAATCCCTGCGTGTGGCTCGACCGAGGCCGGCCGGTGATTATCACGAAATTGTGAATTCCCGCTACGGCAGAATCGGTCAGAAGCGTTGACATATTTGGCATCGCACCATAGTTTTTGCGGTGCGGCATCCGTGCCGTTGCCCTTATGGGCGTTTCCTCCCTAGACTCGAGACCGCGCTGCGTCACTGCAGTGCGGTTTTTTTTACCCGAAATCCGGGGGCCGTCGTCGGCGCGAGGCGCCGTCACTCGGCTGCGGCAGGACGCGCCGCGCATTCGGCGGCGACGTCCGCGGCAAAGCGGTCGACGAAGTCGGCGAGCTGCGCCTTCAGCCGGCCAAATCCGTGATGGGGAAGGAACCGGGTCTCGTCGGCATAGAGCCCCCTGTTGATCTCCACCTGAATGGCATGCAGGCCGCGGCCCGGCTGGCCGTAATGCTCGGTGATGTAGCCGCCGGCATAGGGCTTGTTGCGGGCGACGTCGAAGCCGAAGGCGGCGAGATGCGTGGTGGCCATGGCGACGAAGCGGCTCGACGCGCTGGTTCCGTAGCGATCGCCGAGGACGATGTCCGGCCGCCGCCCGCCGGGAAGCGCCCGGACGCTGGAGGGCATCGAGTGGCAATCGATCAGAATGGCGAGGCCGAAGCGGTCGCGCGTCCGGTCGAGCAGGCCTGCGAGCGATTCGTGGAACGGCTGATAGATGGATTCGATCCGCCCAATCGCCGCGGCGACGGGCAGCGTCTCGCGGTAGATCTCCTCGTTCTCGGCGACGATCCGCGGGATCGTGCCGAGGCCGCCGGCCACCCGCAGCGAAGCACTGTTGACGAAGCCCGGCAATGCCCCGGCGAACATCTTCGGGTCGAGTTCGAAGGGCTCGCGATTGACGTCGAGATAGGCCCGCGGGAAGCGCGCGCGGATCAGCGGCGCGCCGAGAGCCGGCGCGAAGGCGAAGAGATCGTCGACGAAGATGTCCTCGGAGCGGCGAATTGCCTCACCACCCAGCCGCGTCGCCGCAAGAAGATCGGAAGGATAGTCCCGGCCGCTGTGGGGGGAGCAGAAGACGAAGGGGATCGCCGCGTCGCGCGGCTCGACGATCTCGAAGGCCGGCACCAGGCCATCGCTGGTCTTCAGTGTCGGAATGTCCGTCAATCGTCCCTCTTCGCTTGCTTTCGACGACAATTAGGGCCGCAGGCCAATTTGCGCCAATTCCTTTTAGAAAATATCGGACCATTCTGGTATGAAATTCGTGTAAGGATCGGCCGACAAACGGTCCGGTCCACCGAGGCGAATGCGGATTTGAGGAATGGCGAAGATACTGCTTGCAGAAGACGACAACGACATGCGCCGCTTCCTGGCCAAGGCGCTGGAACGGGCGGGCTACGAGGTGGTGGCGTTCGACAATGGCGGAAGCGCCTATGAGCGGCTTCGCGAAGAGCCGTTTTCGCTGCTCCTCACCGACATCGTCATGCCGGAAATGGACGGGATCGAACTGGCCCGACGGGCGACCGAACTCGATCCCGACCTGAAGGTGATGTTCATCACCGGCTTCGCCGCCGTCGCCCTCAATCCCGATTCGAAGGCGCCGAAGAACGCCAAGATCCTGTCGAAGCCCTTCCACCTGCGCGAACTCGTGGACGAGGTCGGCAAGATCCTCGAGGACGCCGCCTGAGACGGCGGACCGACGGCCCGGCACGGCCGGCGCATTCGGCGCATCGGAACCCGGGCTCGCGTCCGCCAAGAGCGCGGACCGGATTTCGCGACGTTCGTGAGAACGGTGCTGCGGCAATCGATCCGCCGCATCGCCGGGCCTCCGCTACCGGATGACGGGGCCTTGCGAGGCCGGCGAAAATCCGGTCCGCAGCCCTGTCGCAAATGTTTCGCGAAAGGCGGTTTTCCCTGTTGACGGATCGCGCGGTCATGTGGTCTATGCCGCTCCGTCGAATGGGCGTGTAGCTCAGCGGGAGAGCACTTCGTTGACATCGAAGGGGTCACAGGTTCAATCCCTGTCACGCCCACCATTCGACCCCTCTCCGTCTTCGTGAAGACCGACCGATCGGATGGATCCCCCTCAGCGGTGATCCGTCGCCCGGTGTCCTTCGCCCGCCGGGCAGCCGGTGGACGGACCCGACGTGCCCCGAGCAGGCACGATGGCCCTCAGTCGAAGATCACGCCCTTCTTGAAGATGAAGCAGCCATAGGGCCGCGATTCGGCCGTGCGGACCACCGCATAGGTGGTCTTCGCCTCGTCGTAGAAGTCGAATCGCTCGACCGCTTCCATGGCGACGCTGCGTCCCTCGGCGGCATCGACGATTTCCTGCATGTCCCGATGGACCTCGAAATCGGCCTCCGGCTCGCCCTCCGGCGCCATGTAGCGCACCGGCGCCTCGACGAAGCTGTCGAGCGGCAGGAGCGACAGGATCGCCCGTGCGGCCTCGTTGGTGCCGACGCCGGTCAGTTGCACGAGCGTCCCGGTCACCGTTTCTGCTGCGACGGAGGCGGCGGGAAAATTGCGGTCGACGAGGACGATCTCGTCCCCGTGCCCCATGGCCGCGAGCGTCTGCAGGAGTTCGGGCGTGACGAGCGGCGGAATGGTCTTGAGCATGAGCGGCCTTCCGAAATTGCAACGGCGATCATCTTCCGCCCGAGGGTCCACGACAAGCCCCTCCGGCCGGCGGGCTCGGCAGAGCCTCCGCCGAGCCCTTCCGGACGGCGCATTCGCAGCCGTTCAGGGCAGCTTCTCTTCCTCCTCGGCGTCCTGCTCCTCGATGGGGACGTCCCGGCCGATCAGCCGCTCCCCGTCCTTCTTGCCGCGAAAGCCGTTGTCGGTGCGCTCGACGGCATTGCCGACGAGATCGGGCTGGTCGATCTCGTCCTCGGGGCGTTTCTTCGGATCGGGCATGGCTTGGTCTCCCGTGAAGCGGAATGGTCGGGAGAAAGTCGGAAGGGCGCCGAGACGTTCCCACGCGATGCCGGACGTCCGTCGACGTTGCAGCCGTTTCGGCAGGAGCGCTACGGAAGCGTGTCGACCGGCCGCTCAGCCCGCACGCTGCCGATAGGCGAGAAACCAGTCGACGAAGGCGGCGATGCCGTCCTCCACCGTGGTCGCCGGACGATAGTCGAGGGCGGCCTCGATCGCGCCGACGTCGGCGAAGGTGTCCTCGACGTCGCCGGTCTGCATCGGCTTCAGCTCGATGACGGCCTTCTTCCCGAGCGCCGCCTCCAGCACCTCGACGAAGCGCTTCAGCTCGATCGGTTTGCCGTTGCCGATGTTGAAGATGCGGAACGGCGCGGTGCTCGTCGCCGGATCGGGCCTCAGCGGATCGAAGCCGGGATCGGCCGTGGCGATCCGGTCGCTCGCGCGGACGACGCCCTCGACGATGTCGTCGACGAAGGTGAAGTCGCGGCTGTGGCGGCCGTGATTGAACAGGGCGATCGGCCGGCCGGCCATGATCTTTTCGGCGAAGGAGAAATACGCCATGTCCGGGCGGCCCCAGGGCCCGTAGACCGTGAAGAAGCGCAGGCCCGTCACCGGCAGCGCGAAGAGATGGCTGTAGGCGTGCGCCATCAGCTCGTTGGAGCGCTTCGTCGCCGCATAGAGCTGGATCGGATGATCGACCCCGTCATGCTCGGAAAACGGCACCTTGCGGTTGGCGCCGTAGACGCTGGAGGACGAGGCGAAGGTGAGATGCGGCACCTTCGCATGGCGGCACACTTCGAGCATGTTGGCAAAGCCGACGAGATTGCTCGACACGTAGCTCTCGGGGTTTTCCAGCGAGTAGCGGACGCCGGCCTGGGCGGCGAGATGGATCACCCGGTCGAAGCCCTCGCCCGCAAACACCCGGTCGAGGGCGGCCCGGTCGGCGAGATCGGCCTCGACGAAGGTGAAGTCGTGACCGCCCTCCCGCCGCAGCCGATCGAGTTCGGCGAGCCGTCCCCGCTTCAGCTCAGGATCGTAATAGTCGTTGACGCTGTCGAAGCCGACCACGCGGTCGCCCCGGGCGAGCAGTTTTCGCGCGGTGTGAAAGCCGATGAAACCGGCGACGCCGGTGAGAAGAACACGCTGGGACATCGGCGCGTCATAGTCACTTCGAGATCGGAAGCAAAGCCGGCCCATCCCGGACGACCGCCGGATGGGCGACGAGCAGCCCGAGCAGCCGGTCGGTCAGCGCCCAGGCGCTCTCGTCGTGCTGGAGATGGTGGGTGAGGAGGCCGATCGGCTCGGCGACGGCCGCGCTGCCTGTCCGGCCGTCGATCAGCGCGGCGAGGCGCCCGTCCGCCGCATCGAAGGTCAGGCCGCGCATCGCGCGCCAGTCCATGACGTCGAGATGGGTGTTGAGTTCGGCAGGCTCGCCATCGGATGAATCCTTCGCCGCCCCGTAGACCGACAGGGTCGGCAGGCCGAGGCCGGCGAGCAAAGCGCGGGCGGTCCGGCCGATGCGGTTCCACGGCGGCACGAAGACCGGCCGGAAGCGATCGGCGAAGAGATCTTCCAGCCTCGCCTTGCCCGCGACGATCTCCCCGCGCATCACGTCCGCCGGCCGGTGGTCACCGAATTCGGCGCGCTTTTCGCCGGGGGACGCATGGTTGGCATGGGCGTGGCCGTGGAGGAGCACCGAGACGCCCGCCTCGCCGGCGAGCCGCTCGGCCAGGGCCAGCTCGGCGCCGACGGGAATGACGGCGAGGGCGAGCGGCAGCGCATGGCGCTTCGCCAGACCGAGCAGCCGGTCCAGTTCGGGCGTCACGCTCCGCGCGTCGTCGTCCCGCCACCACAGCGAGACCTGCCGGCCTTCGCCGGAAAGCCGGTCGAGCGCCGCCGCCGACCGCGGAAAATCACTGCCGGTGCGCGTGGCCGTCACGCTCATGCCGCCTCGGCCCTGAGGGCATCGCCGAGCAGGGCCGCCACACGGTCGAGACCCGGCTCCGGCGAGAACCTCTCGCGCACCCGCCGCTCGCCGGCCTCGGCGAGACGCTGCGCCAGCGCCGGATCGTCCATCAGGCGGGCGATCGCCTCCGCCAGCGCCTTCGGATCGCGCTCCTCGACGAGGAGCCCTGTTTCACCGTCCGCGACCAGTTCCGGGATCGCCGAGACTCTCGTCGAGATCACCGGCAGGCGGTGGGCCTGCGCCTCCATCAGGACGTTGGGCAGCCCGTCGCGATCGCCGGACCTGGCGATGCGCGACGGCAGGACGAAGAGATCGGCCTTGGCGAGCAGGTCGAAGACCTCGCCGCGCTCGCGGCTGCCGTGCCAGGTGATGCGGTCGCCGATGCCGGCCTTGTCGGCCTGAGCCTTCAGATTCTTTGCGAGCGTCCCGCCGCCGACGTGATCGAAATGCCAGTTGCGGTCCTTCAGCCGCGCCAGCGCCCGGATGAGATCGGCGAAGCCCTTCTTCTCCACCGCCCGGCCGACCGAGACGATGCGGAAGGGTCGGCCGGCGTCGCGGGGCCTGCGCTCCGGCGGCACGATGCCGGAGAGATCGAGGCCGTGATAGACGAGCTCGACCTTTTTCGGCCGTTTCGCCAGCGAGCGGAGATAGTCGAGATTGGCGGACGTGCAGGTGACGCCGAAGGCCGAGGAATCGAGCTTTTCCGACAGTTCCCAGCGCTCCGAGGTCCAGATGTCCTTGGCATGGGCCGAAAAGGACCAGCCGAGGCCGAGGATCGTCGCGGCATAACGGGCGACGGAGGCCGGCGTGTGGAGATAGTGGGTGTGCAGCCAGCCGACGTCCTTGGGCAATTCGGCGGCCAGCACGCAGGCCTGGCCGAAGCGGCGATAGCGGTTGGCCGTGTGGTCGCGGGCAAGATCCGCCTGGAAGATCTTCTCCGCCTCGGCAAAACCCGGCTGGCGCTCGGCAAACTCCCGGCCGCGCTTCACCCGCGCCGGATCGTCCTTCAGATATTCCGGCAGGTAGAGCACCGGCGCGGTGATCCGCCGATGGACGGGATGGGTCTTGGTCTCGCCCGGTTGGCGCAACGACACGATCAGCTGGTCGAGACCGCGATCCTGCAGCCCGGCGATCTCCTGGGCGATGAAGGTCTCCGACAGACGCGGATAGCCCTTGACCAGAATTGCGACCCGCTTCTGCATCCTGCCCGCCTCGTCTCGTTCGGTCTCCGGCCCTCGAGATGGGCCCGGCGCCCCGATTATGCGAGGCGGCGACTGGCGGCAAGGAAAGGCGCTCGACGATGCTCCAATGAGGGCGTTCGAGCCGCGCGCCTAATCCAGCAGCCCGTCCTCGGCGAACAGCTCGTCGAACAGCATATCGCGCGCCCGAAAACCCGGCGGGACGGACTGTTTCTCGCTGTCCTGAACGAGCTTGGCGAAGACCACCGTCCGCTCGCCCTTTCTCCCCCAGCCGACGAACCAGCCATAGGCCCGGCCGCGGACGAGCTTGCCGTCCGCCCCGCGCGGCAGGCCCGCGCCGGTCTTGCCGTAGACCTCCCAGCCGTCGCCCCTCGTGCCATAGGCGGCGATCGCCGCGGTCATCTCGTAGGCACGGGCGGAGACGCCGAGCTCGCGCCGGACGATCCGGCCCATGAATTCGGCCTCTTCACGCGGCGAGATCGCCAGCGAATTGCCGAGCCAGGCGTGGATGAGCCCGTTCCCCTCGCCGGGAAGGCCGGAGATGTCCTCGTTGCCGTAGCGAAAGGCGCCGAGATAGCCCTGCGCGCGCTCGCGCCCGAGCTTCTCCATCACCCGCTGCGAATACCAGACGACCGAGTCGCGCATCCACGTCGCCGGCGTCGTCGCCTGCCGCCATTCCGGCCGCCAGTCGACATAGCCTTGTCTGAACGGCAGCTTCGGCTCGTCCGCGCTCTTCAGGATGCCCGCGTCGAACCCCATCAGGCCGATCGCCAGCTTGAAGGTCGAGGCCGGCGTCACCCGCGCGTCGCAGGCCGGCCCCGTCTCGACCAGCGTCCGGCCGCTCGCCGCGTCGAGCGCGGTGAGGCAGAGGGTCTGCGTCTCGGCGCGGAGCGGCTGGGCGAACCAAACGGCGCAGACGGCGCCGAGTGCGAGAAGACGTTTCATCGGCGCGGCCTCGAAAGGGTGTGGGGTGCCTCACCATGCGGCCACCCGTCTGATTGACAAAGCGTCAACGCCCCAGCTTACTGGTGAGAATTGCGGGGAAAGGGAGCGGGCAATGCCGCATGGGCAGGCAGTGACGGCGCGGCGACGTGGCGCCTCGTGCTTTCGTGCTCCGAGTTTCCTCGCGTCCCTCGGCCTCGGCGTCGCCGGTTTCCTCTGCGCCCTGCCCGCACCGGCCGCGGCCCAACCGGCGGCCGAGCCGAAGTCGCTGGCCTCCGCCGTCGCCAAGGGGGACCTGCCGCCGCTCGCCGAACGCCTGCCGCAGGTGCCGCGGGTGCTTGCCGTCGACAGTCCCTGTTCGGCGGACGATCTCGGTGGCACGATGAACATGCTCGCGGGCAGCGCCAAGGACACGCGGCTGATGCCGGTGTTCGGCTATGCCCGTCTCGTCGGCTACGACCCCGGCTACGAGATCGTTCCGGACATCCTCGAGAGCTACGAGGTCGAGGAGGGGCGGATCTTCACCTTCCGTCTCAGGCCCGGAATGAAATGGTCGGACGGCGCGCCGTTCACCTCGGAAGACTTCCGCTATTTCTGGGAGGACATGGCGAAGGACCCGAAGATCGCCAAATTCGGGGTGCCGCCGGAGCTTCTGGCCGACGGCGAGGAGCCGGTGGTGACCTTCCCGGACGACTACACGGTGAAATACGCCTGGGGAAAGCCCAATCCGGGCTTCCTCGCTTCGCTCGCCGCGGCGACCCCCTTCGACATCTACCGGCCGTCCCATTATCTCAAGAAATACAATCCGAACTACACCGATCCGAAGACGGTCGAGGCGAAGGTCGAGAAATCCGGCCAGCGCAACTGGGTGGCGCTGCACTTCAAGAAGGACCGGGCCCAGCGCAACGACAATCCGGACATGCCGACGCTGCAGCCCTGGATGCTGGTCACCGAATTGCCGTCCGAGCGGCTGATCTTCGCCCGCAACCCGTATTTCTTCCGGGTCGACGAGGAAGGCCGCCAGCTTCCCTATGTCGACGAGGTGGCGCTGACGATCGCCAATCCGGGGCTCATCCCGGCGAAGGTCGCCAATGGCGAGTCCGATCTCCAGGCCGCCTATCTGTCTTTTCCGAACTACCCCTTCCTGAAGCGCGGCGAAAAGCGCTCGAACTACGAGCTGCGCCGCTGGGAATCGGGTCGCGGCGCCCATGTCGCGCTCTTTCCCAATCTCAACGCCAAGGATCCGGTCTGGCGCAAGCTGCTGCAGACCGCCGATTTCCGCCGCGCCCTGTCGCTGGCGATCAATCGCAAGGACATCAACCAGGCGATCTTCTACGGCCTCGCGACGCCCGGCGGGAACACCGTCCTGCCCGGCTCGCCCTTCTTCGACGAAGACCTCCGGACGATGTGGTCGACCTACGAGCCGGACCGCGCCGACGACATGCTCGACGCGCTCGGCCTGAAGCGCGACGAGCCGGACGGGCTCCGGCATCTGCCCGACGGCCGCGAAATGCGCATCGTCGTCGAGACGGCCGGTGAGAGCCGGGAACAGTCGGACGTCCTGCAGCTCATCCGCGACGACTGGCGGCGGATCGGCATCGACCTTCTGATCCGCGAGAGCCAGCGCGAGATCTTCCGCAACCGGATCAAGGCCGGCTCGACGCTGATCTCGGTCTGGTCCGGCATCGACAACGGCCTGCCGAACGCCGACACCGACCCGAGCGAACTCGTGCCCTCCACCGCCGAGCAGCTCGAATGGCCGGGCTACGGCATGTGGGTCGAGACCCACGGCACCGGCGGCGAGCCGCTCGGCGATTCGCCCGAGGTCGTCCCGTTGAAGCGGTTGATCGCTCTGCGGCAGGCCTGGAAGGCGACGCTCGATCGGGGCGAAAAGGCCAGGATCTGGCGCGAGGCCCTGAAGATTTTCGCCGACGAGGTCTACACCATCGGCATCGTCTCCGGCGTCGACCAGCTCGTCGTCGTCAAGGACGCCCTCGAGAACGTCCCGGAAAAGGGCGTCTACAACTACGATCCGGGAGCCTTCTTCGGCATGTATCATCCCGATACGTTCTATTTCGCCTGCCCCGAGGTCGACACGGCGGAAAAGCGCCCGTGATCCGCTACCTCGTCAACCGCCTGATGACGATGGTGCTGACGCTCGTCGCCATCAGCGTCCTCGTCTTCGCCATCATCCAGCTCCCGCCGGGCGACTATCTGACGAGCTACATCGCCGAGATCCAGGCGCAGGGCGAGCAGGTCACCGCCGACAAGATCCAGTTTTTGCGGGAGGAATACGGCCTCGACAAGCCGCTGTGGGAACAGTACCTCGTCTGGGTGACCGGCCTCGTCCACGGCGATCTCGGCTACTCCTTCGAATACAGCCAGCCGGTCGCGGACGTCGTCGGCGAGCGAATGCCGCTCACCTTGCTGCTCAATGCGGCAACGGTGATCTTCGTCTATCTCGTCTCCTTCCCGATCGGCATCTATTCGGCGACCCACCAGTACAGCTGGACCGACCACGGCCTGTCCTTCCTCGGCTTTCTCGGCCTCGCCACGCCGAACTTCCTGCTCGCTCTGATCCTGCTCTATTTCGCCAATGTCTGGTTCGGCACCTCGATCGGCGGGCTGATGGCGCCGGAATTCATCGACGCGCCCTGGTCGCTGGCGAAAGTCGGCTCGGTCCTCGCTCATCTCTGGGTGCCGGTCGTCGTCATCGGCACGGCGGGCACCGCCGGCATGATCCGGCGGCTGCGCGCCAATCTCCTCGATGAACTCCACCGGCAATACGTGACGACGGCGCGGGCCAAGGGCCTGTCGGAGCGGCGCATCCTGTTCAAATATCCGCTGCGCATGGCGCTGAATCCGTTCATCGCCGATCTCGGCTCGATCCTGCCGCAGATCGTCTCCGGCTCGGTCATCATCTCCGCGGTGATGAGCTTGCCGACGACCGGGCCGATGCTGCTCTCGTCGCTCAGAAGCCAGGACATGTATCTCGCCGGCTCCTTCCTGATGTTCCTGGCGGTGCTGACGGTCGTCGGCATGTTCATCTCCGACCTCCTGCTCGCGGCGCTCGATCCGCGCATCCGGCTCGGCCTCAAGGCCGCGCGGTGAGAAACGGACGATGAGCCAGATCCCGCATTTTATCTCGACCGAGCCCTTCGACGCGGACGCGACGGTCGCCGTCGGCTCCACGGTCTCGGAGCGCTACGCCGAGGCCTCGCAGGCGCGGCTGATCTGGTGGCGCTTCCTCCGGCACCGGGTCGCCGTCGTCAGCCTCGCCTTTCTCGCCGTCAGCTATGCGGCGATCCTCGTCGTCGAGTTTCTGTCGCCCTACGAGCTGAATTCGCGGCACACCGACTTCATCTTCGCGCCGCCGCAGGCCGTGCATCTGTTCCACGAGGGCAGCTTCGTCGGGCCCTTCGTCTATCCGCTCGACTACACGCTCGACATGGAGACGCTGCGCCGGACCTATGAGGAGGACCGGACGCGGCCGCTGCCGATCCGCTTCTTCTGCTCCGGCGAGCCCTACAGTTTTTGGGGTCTCGGTGAGGCCGACACCCATCTCGTCTGCCCGCCGGAGGGCGGCACGCTGTTCCTGCTCGGCACCGACCGGCTCGGCCGGGACATGCTGTCGCGCATCGTCTACGGCGCCCGCATTTCGCTGACCATCGGCCTCGTCGGGGTGACGCTGTCCTTCATCATCGGCATCACCATCGGCGGGCTCGCCGGCTATTTCGGCGGGTGGGTCGACGCGGCCGTGCAGCGGGTGACGGAAGTGCTGCGCTCGATCCCGGAACTGCCGCTGTGGCTGGCGCTGTCGGCGGCCCTGCCGCTCACCTGGAGCCCGCTGCTCGTCTATTTCGGCATCACGCTGATTCTCGCTTTGCTCGACTGGCCGGGGCTGGCCCGCGCCGTCCGCTCCAAGCTCTTCGCACTGCGCGAGGAGGATTTCGTCACGGCCGCCGAAATGCTCGGCGCGAGCCCCAGGCGGATCATTTTCCGGCATCTCCTGCCGAATTTCATGAGCCATCTGATCGCCTCGGCCTCGCTGTCGATCCCGACGATGATCCTCGCCGAAACCGCCCTCTCCTTCCTCGGGCTCGGCCTGCGCCCGCCGATCACCTCATGGGGCGTCCTGTTGTCGGAGGCCCAGAACATCGAGGCCGTGGCGCTCTATCCCTGGCTGCTCCTGCCGATGCTGCCGGTGGTGCTGGTCGTGCTGGCCTTCTCCTTCGTCGGAGACGGGCTGAGGGATGCGGTGGATCCGTATCAGCACTGACGATCTCGAGGGTGGCGCGATGCCCCTCGCCCTTCGAGGCGAGGGAATGGAAGGCGCGGAGTTCAAACCGCCGGCCACTGGTGATGCACCGCGCCGTCCTTGTCGAAGCGGTGGAACGTATGCGCGCCGAAGAGGTCGCGCTGGGCCTGGATGAGGTTGGCGGTGCCTCTCGCCCGGCGATAGTCGTCGAAATAGGCGAGCGCCGCCGACAGCGCCGGCACCGGAATGCCGCCGAGCGCCGCCTTGGCGACGACCCGGCGCAACGCCGCCTGGCCCTTGGCGACCCGGCCGACGAAATCCGGCGACTGCAGGATGTTCACCACCGTATGCCCCTTGTCGTAGGCCTTGGCGATGTCGTCGAGGAAGTGCGAGCGGATGATGCAGCCGGCCCGCCAGATCTCGGCGATGGTGCCGAGCGGCAGGTTCCAGCCGTTCTCCTCCGATGCCGCCGCCATGGCGGCATAGCCTTGCGCATAGGCGATGATCTTCGCCGTCACCAGCGCCGACTCCAGCTCCGCAAGCCCCGCCTCGTCGGCGAAGAACTGCGCCTGGCCGGCCTCGACCTTGTCGTAGAGCCTGGCCGCATCCGCGCGCTCGGAACGGCGCGACGACAGCCCGCGCGCGGCGACGGCGGCCTCGAGCGTGGTCGCGCCGACCCCGAGCTTTTCCGCCTCGATCACTGCCCAGCGGCCGGTGCCCTTCTGGCCTGCCTCGTCGACGATCACCTCGACCATCGGCTTTTGCGTCTCGGGGTCCTTTTCGTCGAGATTCACCGCGGTGATCTCGATCAGATAGGAGGCGAGTTCCCGGCTGTTCCAGTCGCGGAAGATCTCGGCCATCTTCGCCGGCTCGAGCTTCAGCCCGTCGCGCATGATGCCGTAGATTTCGGCGATCATCTGCATGTCGGCATATTCGATGCCGTTGTGGATGGTCTTGACGAAATGCCCCGCCCCGTCCGGCCCGAGCCAGGCGACGCAGGCCTCGCCCTCGTACTTCGCCGCGATCTTCGTCAGCACCGGCTCGATCAGCGGATAGGTTTCCTTGGCGCCGCCGACCATGATCGAGGGACCGTGGCGGGCGCCGAGCTCGCCGCCCGATACACCCATGCCGACGAATTTGAGGCCCGTGCCCTCGACCGCCTGCGACCGGCGGACGGTGTCGTTGAAGTCGGCATTGCCGGCATCGACCATCACGTCGCCGGCTTCGAGCAGCGGCGCGATCTTCTTCATCTCGTCGTCGACCGGCTGGCCGGCCGGCACCATGAAGATCGCGACGCGCGGCGTCTTCAGACTCTTGACGAAATCTTCGAGGCTCTCGGCCGGCACGATGTTTCCGGCGAGATCGGGATTGTCGTCGCGAACTGCGAAGGCCTTTTCCGGCGTCCGGTTCTGGACCGCGACCTTGAAGCCCTTCTCGGCGATGTTGAGGGCGAGATTGGCACCCATCACGCCCATTCCGATGACGCCGATATCGGCGGTTGCGTCGCTCATGATCAGTCTCCTCGGCCGCTTCCGGCCTTTCATGGTGCCTTTCGCGGCCTCGATGGGCGAAGGCGGAATCGGGTGCCGGCCGCCGGGCTAGCTCTTCAGCCGCCAGCCGGTCCTGAAGATATAGGTCACCACGGCGAGCGTCGCCCCCAGAAACACCAGCGTCATGCCGAGGCTGAGTGCGATGGAAACGTCCGACGTGCCGTAGAAGGCCCAGCGGAATCCGGAAATCAGATAGACCACCGGGTTGACCAGGCTGACGTCCTGCCAGAACTCCGGCAGCATCGAGATCGAATAGAAGCTGCCGCCGAGAAAGGCGAGCGGCGTGACGATCAGGAGCGGCACGATCTGCAGCTTCTCGAAGCCGTCGGCCCAGATGCCGATGATGAAGCCGAACATCGCGAAGGTGACGGCGGTGAGCACCAGGAAGAGGATCATCCACACGGGGTGCTCGATGTGCAGGTCGACGAAGAGCGAAGCGGTGGCGAGGATGATCAGGCCGAGCGCGATCGATTTGGTCGCCGCCGCGCCGACATAGCCGGTGACGATCTCGATCGGCGAGATCGGCGCCGACAGAAGCTCGTAGATCGTGCCGGTGAATTTCGGGAAGTAGATGCCGAAGGCGGCGTTGGTCAGGCTCTGCTGCAGGAGCGTCAGCATGATCAGGCCCGGCACGATGAAGGCGCCGTAGGAGACGCCGTCGACCTCCTGGATGCGCGAACCGATCGCCGCGCCGAAGACGACGAAGTAGAGCGAGGTCGAGATCACCGGCGAGATGATGCTCTGCATCAGCGTGCGGAAGGTGCGGGCCATCTCGAACTTGTAGATGGCGGCGATGGCGGTGACGTTCATGCCCGGTTCTCGACGAGATTGACGAAGATCTCTTCCAGGGTCGACTGCTTGGTGGAAATGTCGCGGAAGCGGATGCCCTCTTCGGCGAGGCGGCGCATCAGGCTGCCGATCCCGGTGCGCTCGGCATTGGTGTCGTAGGAATAGGTCAGCATCGACCCGTCGGGCGAAACGGAGAGATCGTAGTCGGAAAAGCCGGCGGGAACGCCGGAAAGCGGCTCCTGGAGATGCAGCGTCAGCTCCTTGTGGCCGAGCTTCCTCATCAGCTCGGCCTTTTCCTCGACGAGGATGAGTTCGCCCCGCGAGATGACGCCGATGCGGTCGGCCATCATCTCGGCTTCCTCGATGTAGTGGGTGGTCAGGATGATGGTGACGCCGGCCTCGCGCAGCTTGCGCACGACCTCCCACATCTCCCGGCGCAGCGCCACGTCGACGCCCGCCGTCGGCTCGTCGAGGAAGAGCAGCTCCGGCTCGTGCGACAGCGCCTTGGCGATGAGGACGCGCCGCTTCATGCCGCCCGACAGCGTCATGATCTTGTTGTCGCGCTTTTCCCAAAGCGACAGGTCGCGCAGCACCCGTTCGATGTGGGCGGGGTTCTTCGTCTTGCCGAACAGCCCGCGCGAAAAGGCGACCGTGTCCCGCACGGTTTCGAAGGCGTCGGTGGTCAGCTCCTGCGGCACCAGCCCGATCTTCGAGCGCGCCACCCGGTAGTCCCGGCCGATGTCGGCACCGTCGACGGTGATTTCGCCGGACGACAGATTGACGATGCCGCAGATGATCGAGATCAGCGTCGTCTTGCCGGCCCCGTTCGGCCCGAGCAGGGCGAAGATCTCGCCGCGGGCGATTTCGAGGTCGATGGACTTCAGGGCCTGGAAGCCGCCCTCATAGGTCTTGGAGACACCCGAGACGGAAAGGATCGGCGACACGTCTTCTTCAAGCTGCATGGGACCAGACCGGCGGAAGTTTCGGTGCCGGGGGGACCGGCAATGGCCAACCGCCACATAGGCGGCAGTGCCTTCCGGGAAAGTGGAAGGACCCTCCGTTCGCAAGCCGGGAGCCCGCTCATGCGTCCCGGGGCGATCGCTCGCAGCCGGGCACGGGGTTCGCGATTGGCCCGATCACCCTCCTTGCGAGGGAGATCGAAGCGTCGCCGACGGCGCTTGCCTTCGGGAAAGTGCCCTGCGTTCCGTCCGCCCCGCTCGTCGCCCCCGCCACGACCATGCCTTCGAATCATGGCCGACGATCTTTTTCGTGGGAACGATGCCGCGGAGCGGGCGGCGCTCTACCTTCGCACCGGAAGAGACGGCTTTGCCGCGCACGCCATGGCGCGACGCGGCGCAACTTTCGGGATCGATCAGGATGCGGTGGCAAGGGCGGCGACAGTCGAGCAACATCGAAGACCGGCGTGGCGGTGGCGGGGGTTTCGGCGGCGGCGGCGGCGGGATGCGCATCCCGATCCGGGCCGGCGGCGGCGGCGGCATCGGGCTCATCATCATTGCCCTCGTCCTGTGGCTCGGCTTCGGCATCAACCCGCTGGCGCTGCTCGGGATGGACGACGGCAGCGGCGGCAGCTACCAGACCACCCAGCAGGGGCCGGGCGTCGAAGGCACCGCCGACCAGACCGACGACTTCGTCGCCACCGTTCTCGCCGAGACCGAGGACAGCTGGGGCCGCAGGTTCCAGGCGGCGGGCGAGACCTATCCGAAGCCGACGCTCGTCCTGTTCGACGACCAGGTCCGCTCGGCCTGCGGCACGGCCGGCGCGGCGGTCGGGCCGTTCTACTGCCCGAACGACCAGAAGCTCTATCTCGACCTCAACTTCTTCCGGCAGCTGAAGAACCAGCTCGGCGCGCCCGGCGACTTCGCCCAGGCCTATGTCATCGCCCACGAGGTCGGCCACCACATCCAGAACCTCACGGGCGTCCTTCAGCGCACCAACCGGCAGCGCCAGGGCGCCTCGCAGGCCGACGGCAACGCCATCTCGGTCCGGGTCGAGCTGCAGGCCGACTGCTATGCCGGCATCTGGGCCCACGACGCCAAGGGCAACGACATCGTCGAGCAAGGCGACATCGACGAGGCGCTGAACGCCGCCGGCCAGATCGGCGACGACACGCTGCAGCGCCGCGGCCAGGGCGTGGTGGTGCCGGACTCCTTCACCCACGGCACCTCCGCGCAGCGGCAGGAATGGTTCCGGAGGGGTTACGACAGCGGCAAAGTCGCGGCCTGCGACACCTTCGGCGGGGGGATCTGAGGGGCGGGCTCCCGGCAACCCCGTCCGTAGAGCGACGCATCACGGAAGGACGATGACCGGTCTCGACAAATTCAGACGCCGCACAGCCAGCGAATTGCGAGCCAGCCAAACGGACTGGGAGCGGAAGCTCTGGCGGCATCTGGAGAGGATACCGGTCGACGGAACGCACTTCCGCCGTCAGGTTCCACTCGGGCCATACATCGTCGATTTTGCTTCTCACCGCTTGAAGCTAGTCATCGAGATCGATGGCGCGCAGCACGGACATCCGGCTCACGCGCGGGCGGATTTCGAGAGAGATCGTTGGCTGGAATCCCAAGGCTACCGCGTCCTGCGCTTTTGGAACGACGACGTCCGATTCGAGCTGAACGCAGTCCTGGATACGATCTTTGCCGCTGTCGAGGAGCGTCGGAGCATGGTTCGTCGGGACTAACGCCAGCCCTCACCTCCCCCTGCGTGGGAAGGTCGCCGCGAAGCGGCGGGTGGGGGGCGGCGGCACCGTTTCACCCCACCCCGGCGCTGACGCGCAGACCCTCCCCATTCCGAGGACAGTGAGACCCGCAGTGGCTCTTACGGTGCGGATCAAGACGTCAGATCCGCCACCGATCCTTGACACGACCCTTGGCCTGGCCGAAGAGCGGCGGCACATGATGCGCGGCGGCCGACGCTCCGCCTCACCTCCCCCTGCGTGGGGAGGTCGCCGCGAAGCGGCGGGTGGGGGGCGGCGGCACCGTTTCACCCCACCCCGGCGCTGACGCGCCGACCCTCCCCATCGAGGGGAGGGTGAGGACCGTCGAGACCATGCCCGACCTTCTGCTCGAACTCCGCTCCGAGGAAATTCCCGCCCGCATGCAGCGCAAGGCGGCGGGGGACCTGAAAAAGCTCGTCACCGACGCGCTCGTCGAGGCGGGGCTGACCTATGAGGGCGCCCGCGAATACTGGACGCCGCGGAGGCTGACCCTCGACGTCAGAGGGGTCGACGCCCGTTCGAAGGACGTCGTCGAAGAGCGCAAGGGCCCGCGCACCGATGCGCCGCCGAAGGCCATCGAGGGGTTTTTACGCGGCGCGGGGCTCGCCTCGATCGAGGCGGCGAGCGTCCAGTCCGACCCGAAGAAGGGCGACTTCTACGTCGCGACCATCCGCAAGCCCGGCCGGGCGGCCGAAGAGATCATCGCCGAGGCGATGCCGAAGATCCTGCGCGACTTTCCCTGGCCGAAATCGATGCGGTGGGGCGCCGCCTCGACCGAGCCCGGCTCGCTACGCTGGGTGCGGCCGCTGCAGTCGATCCTCTGCACCTTCGGGCCGGAGACCGAAGAGCCGGTGGTCGTCGATTTCGAGGTCGGCGGCATCCGGGCCTCCAACATGACCGCCGGCCACCGTTTCCACGCGCCGGAACCGTTCAGGGTCCGCCGCTTCGACGACTATGCGGCGAACCTCGAAAGGGCCTTCGTCGTCCTCGACGCCGAGCGGCGCAAGGACATCATCCGCCACGACGCCGAAAACCTCGCCTTCGCCAAGGGGCTCGAGGTGGTGCCCGACGAGGGGCTCTTGGAGGAGGTCTCCGGCCTCGTCGAATGGCCGGTGACGCTGATGGGCGCCTTCGAGGAGGAGTTCCTGCAGATCCCGCCGGAGGTGATCCAGCTCACCATCAAGGCCAACCAGAAGTGCTTCGTCACGAGGCGGCAGGGCAGCGCGGAAAACGGGCCGCAGGCCCGCAAGGCCGAACGGCCGTCGCCCGGTCAGGGGGCCCCCGCGGAGCCGTCTGCTCAGCAGATCGGCGCGAGCGAAAGAGCGACCCTATCGAACGACTTCCTGCTGGTCTCCAACATCGCCGCCAGCGACCACGGCGCCGAGATCGCCCGCGGCAACGGCAAGGTGGTGCGGGCCCGGCTGTCGGACGCCCTTTACTTCTGGCAGACCGACCAGGCCGACCTGCCGGACGTCGACAGCCTGAAACCCTCGGCCGAAAAGCTCGGGCTGACCCTGTCCAAGCCGCTCGACCAGCGGATGGCGAAGCTCGACGCCCTCGGCGTGACGTTCCACGCCAGGCTCGGCACGCAAGGCGAGCGGGTGGAGCGGATCGCCGCGCTCGCCGAGACGATCGCCGCGACCGTCTATCCGGACGGCGCGGAACTCGGCGGCGGAACGGTCTCGGCCGAAGACCTGAAGCGTCACGTGAAACGCGCCGCGCTGCTGGCCAAGGCCGACCTCACCACCGAGGCGGTCGGCGAATTCCCGGAGCTGCAGGGCCTGATGGGCCGCTATTATGCAGCGCTGCAGGGCGAGCATCCCTCCGTCCAGGCCGCGATCGAGGAGCACTACAAGCCCCTCGGCCCCGGCGATCAGGTGCCGACCGACCCGGTGGCGATCTGCGTCTCGCTGGCCGACAAGCTCGACATGCTGGTCGGCTTCTGGGCGATCGACGAGAAGCCGACGGGGAGCAAGGATCCGTATGCGCTGAGAAGAGCGGCGCTTGGGGTGATCCGCGTGGTGCTGGAGAGGGGGCTGACGCTGCGGCTCGGCAGGTTCACACCGGCCGGTGACCTCCTCGCCTTCTTCCACGACCGGCTGAAGGTGCAGCTCCGCGATTCCGGCGCGCGGCACGATCTCGTCGACGCGGTTCTTTCAGGGGGCGCGACGGCCGACGCGCCGATCTTCCCCCTTGAGGGGGAGATGCCTGGCAAGGCAGAGGGGGGTGCCTCGGCGCCGACTCCTGATGACGCCGCGCCCGGAACACCCCTCTCTGGGCTGCCGCCCATCTCCCCCGCAAGGGGGGAGATCCGCCAATCTCAGAACGACGACCTCCTCGACGTCACCCGCCGGGTCGAGGCGCTCGGCGCCTTCCTCGCCACCGATGACGGCGCAAACCTTCTCTCCGGCTACCGCCGCGCGGCGAACATCCTCGCCGCCGAGGAGAAGAAGGGCACCGCCATCGCGGAAAGCGTCGATCTTTCCCGCCTCGCCGAACCGGAGGAGAAGCTGCTCGCCGGCGCCATCGACCGGGCCGAGATCGAACTCGCCGACGCGCTGCAGACGGCGAACTACCAGCAGGCGATGGCGGGTCTCGCCAGGCTCCGCCTGCCGGTCGACGCCTTCTTCGACAAGGTTCTGGTGAATGCCGAGGACGAGGCCGTGCGGGCGAACCGCCTCGCGCTCCTGTCGCGCATCCGCGCCGCCTGCGGCCAGGTGGCCGATTTTTCGCGTATCGCGGGGTGAGCCGCACCACAGATCGGGCGTTTTGCCGCAGGGAACGTCTCGATGGCCGGCTGCTCCGGCCATCGGCGCGGCTTGCAAGGGAACCTGACAGGCCGAGCCGTCGGCATTCTTCGCCCCCGGACGGTGCGCCGGGCGCGAAGCTGAATCGAGGCTGAATCCCCGAAACCGTCGCAGAGGCCCGCGTCCCGGCCTTCACCGAACGCTCACCAGATCGCTTCTTTCCCCGTTAACCCTTTGACGAGACTCGTCTGCCCAATTTGCATCAAATTTGCCATTCTCCGCATTGATGGAGCGGGACCGGCGCAACACGGGCTCACGAAACGGCCACTTGTAACAATTCGTGAAGGGTCGCGCCCGGAACCTGCCTAATTTGCAGGGGAAAAGGGCAGTGCCGACACGGGAAGCGGAGGCTGCGGCCTCGGGGATACGCTTCCGGAATGAAATAAATCGCTCGAGCGACTTCGAGGGGGCTTCGAAGACATGAGACACCAGGGCGCTGCTCTTGCAGCCGCGATGAATCTCGCGCTGCTGTTGGCATACGGGTTCGTATTGGCGAGCGCCGCGCCGGCAGCCGCGGCTTGGAACGAGCCCTGGAAGTCGGCCGACAAGGCCCTCGTCATCGACGCCTACGAGTTCAATCCGATCGACTGGAACGAGCTCGCCTCCGACGAGCGGATCGCCGGCTTCATCAACAAGGCCTCGGACGGCCTGGCGCCGGATTGGAACTGCAACGGCCTGAAGGACGACGACCAGAAGCTCTGCAAGAACCGCTGGTGGAAATACTCCGTCACCAAGGAACTCTTCCAGACGCGCCGGCAGATGGCGAAGATGAAGGGGCTGCTGTGGGGCGCCTATCATCTCGGCCGCCCCGGCAATCCGCGCGCCCAGGCCGACCACTTCGTCGATTTCGCCGAGCCGGCGGCGGACGATCTCATCGCCCTCGACATCGAGGACAACAACGACGACTGGATGAGCCTGTCCGACGCGGAGATCTTCGCCGACCAGATCAAGATCCGCACCGGCCGCTATCCCGTCCTCTACACCAACGGCTCGACGGCGAAATACATCGCCGACAACGCCGCCGACTATCCGCTGCTGGCGCGCCTGCCGCTCTGGTATGCCCGCTATCGCGACGACATCACCGGCAAGTTCCCGACCGACAACTGGTCGTCCTACGCCCTGTGGCAGTTCTCCTCGATGCACAATTGCAACGAGCGCTCCTGTCCCTACCGCGTCAAGGGCGCCAAGACCGACATCGACGTCAACGTTTCGACCTACGACGTCGCGGGGCTCCAAAAGGCCTGGCCCTTCTCCGAGCTGAGCGAAAAACCGGGCAGCGGCAATGCCGGCGAGCTGATCGCCTCGGTCTCCGACGATACCAAGACCAAGGTCGCCGCCGCCGTGAAGCTCGGCAAGAAGGCGCCCGCCGAGCCGGCCCCCGGGGGCGCGCTCGTCGCCGCCTACGGCCCGTCCGAGCACCACGCCGCGATCGATCCGCTGAAGATGCTGACCTCGCTCGCCAAGGACGAGAAGCACGAGGCGGCCCAAGGCGGGGCCGCGGCCGACAGGATCGCGGACGCCGCCGAGACGCCGCAGGCGTCCTCGCCGACGAACGCGGAAGAGCCCGCCGCGCCGAACGTCAATTCCTTCCGGCAGGCCGTCTCGCTCGCCGCCAAGGGCCTCGACCGGCTGATCGCGCCGCCGGCCGAAGCGGCGGTTCTGCCCGAGCCGCGTTCGGCCGATCAGGGCGAGCGCGCCGAGGGCGAAGTGCAGCGCTCCAACGTCATGAAGATCCTCGCCTCGGCGGACGCCGAGCGCCGCGCCAACGCGCTGCCCATGCCGGCGCGCGTCCTGTCGCAGCTTGGTGCCGACCGGTCCGATCGCGGCGGCCGCGTCCGCCGGGCGGCGGCCGATCACCTCGCGGCCCTCGGTCCCGTCGACCGGCGGATCTTCGGCGCCTTCGAAGCGACGCGCTGAGACGGGCCGGCCGCCCGCTGCTTGCCGGCGGCCGATTTCCGGCATCTTCCGGCGGAGCCGAGCCGTCGGATCGAAAAGACGCCTTTCCTTCCGCCGCCGGGTCTGCGATCGAAGCGGCCATGCAGACCGAAATCCTTCCCCTCTCAGATCCCGAGGCCGAGCGCCGCGCCGAAGCGCTGCTGCGCGCCGGCGACCTCGTCGCTTTGCCGACCGAGACCGTCTACGGGCTCGCGGCCGATTCCGGCTCGGGGGCGGCGGTCGCGAAGATCTTCGAAGCCAAGGGCCGACCGCGCTTCAACCCGCTGATCTGCCATGTCGACGGGCTCGCCATGGCAAAGCGGATCGCCGTCGTCGACGATCTCGCTTTTCGCCTCGTCGAGCAGTTCTGGCCGGGTCCCCTCACCCTCGTCCTGCCGGCCACGGCCGAGACGCCCGTCCATCCCCTCGCAATGGCCGGCCTTCCGACCGTCGCCGTCCGCATGCCCCGGGGGGTCGCGGCACGGCTCGCCGGCCGGCTCGACCGGCCGATCGTCGCCCCCAGCGCCAATCCGTCCGGGCGCGTCACCGGCACCAGCGCAGAGGCGGTGGCGCGCGGCCTGTCGGGCCGCATTCCGCTGATCCTCGACGGCGGTCCGTCGCTCGTCGGTGTCGAATCGACTATTCTCAGGCCGCTGGCGGGCCGGCTGGTGATGCTTCGCGCCGGCGGCATCTCCCGGGACGAGCTGAGCGCGGCTATGGGCGTGACGGTCGAAGACCCCGCGGACGGCGCTCCGATCGCCGCACCCGGCGGCCTCGCCTCCCACTACGCGCCCGAGGGCCGGGTCCGCCTCGACGCGGACGCGATCGAGCCGGGCGAATTCGTCATCGCCTTCGGCCCGGATCGGCCGGCAGGTCTCGAAAACGCCGCCGCGATCGTCAATCTCAGCCCCGGCGGCGACCTTCGGGAGGCCGCTGCAAACCTCTTCGCCGCCCTGTCGGCCTTCGATTCGGCCAGGGTCGAACGGATCGCCGTGGCGCCGATCCCGCGCAGCGGCCTCGGCGAGGCGATCAACGACCGGCTGAAACGCGCCGCGGCGCCGCGATAGGCCGGATGGACGGGGCAGCGCGGCGCCGCCGCGTCGCTCCGGCCTCGCGAGACGCCCTCCGACTTTCGCCCGCCGAACCGAAAACCCTATCTGCAGGAAAACCCGCGACAGCGCGAGAGAGCACGACCATGACGAAAGCCGGTATCGAACTGCCGAAGGATCCACAGGACGCGCCGCTCCCGGCCGGCCTCGTCGAGCGTTTCGCCGCCATCGTCGGCGATGCCAACGCGCTCACCGCGCCGGACGACATGGCGGCCTATCTCACCGAGCCGCGCGATCTCTTTGCCGGCAAGGCGGCCGCGGTGCTCCGGCCGAAGACCGTCGAGGAAGTCGCGGCGATCGTCAGGCTCGCCAACGAGACGAAGACGGCGCTGGTGCCGCAGGGCGGCAATACCGGCCATGTCGGCGGCCAGTCACCCCGCTCGCCCGGCCAGATCGTCCTGTCGCTGGCGCGGCTCGACCGGATCCGCGACGTCGATCCGGTCGGCCGGACGATCACCGTCGACGCCGGGGTCGTCTTGCAGCGGGTGCAGGAGGCGGCGGAGGCGGCGGGGCTCCTGTTTCCCCTCTCCCTCGGCTCGGAAGGCTCCTGCCAGATCGGCGGCAATCTCGCCGCCAATGCCGGCGGAACCGGCGTCCTCGCCTATGGCAATGCCCGGGACCTCTGCCTCGGCGTCGAGGCTGTGCTCGCCTCCGGCGAGATCTTCCACGGGCTGCGGCGGCTGAAGAAGGACAATCGCGGCTACGACATCCGCAATCTCCTCGTCGGTTCGGAAGGAACGCTCGGCGTCATCACCGGCGCGGTGCTGAAGCTCTATCCCCGGCCGGCCGGCCGCGAGGTCGCCTTCGTCGGCGTCGCCTCGCCCGACGACGCGCTGCAGCTTCTGCGCATGGCCGAGCGCCATGCCGGCGGCGGGCTCACCGGCTTCGAGTTCATGCCGCGGCTCGCCCTCGACTTCGTCCTGAAGCACATCGAGGGCGCGCGCGATCCGATGGCCGAGCCCCATGCCTGGTACGTCCTCGTCGAAGTCTCGTCGAGCCGCTCGGGCGAGGACGCCCGCGAGACCATGGAAGCCGTGCTCGCCGAAGGCTTCGAGGCCGGGCTCGTCGCCGATGCGGCGATCGCCAAGTCGCTCGGCGAGGCCGACGCGTTCTGGCACATGCGGGAATCGATGAGCTGGGCGCAGAAGCCGGAGGGCGGCTCGATCAAGCACGACGTCGCCGTGCCGGTCGCAAGGGTCGGCGATTTCCTGAAGGCCGCCGACGCGGCGGTGCTCGACGCCATCCCCGGCGCGCGCATCTGCGCCTTCGGCCATCTCGGCGACGGCAACGTTCATTACAACATCTCCCAGCCCGTCGGGGCGGACAAGGCGGAATTCCTGTCCCACTGGCGGCAGATCAACGGCCTCGTCCATGCCATCGTCGCCGAGATGGACGGCACCTTCTCCGCCGAGCACGGCATCGGCCTGTTGAAGCGCGACGAACTCGCCGCGACGAAATCCGCCACCGAGATGGATCTGATGCGCGCGATCAAGCGTATCTTCGATCCCAACAACATCTTAAACCCGGGCAAAGTTGTTCAGATTTGATTCAAGTTTCGGATTTGATAACCCTCCTGAAGGTCAGGAAGACTTAACTGACTTTCTTAGCGCGCGGGCAAGAGGCGCTGTCTATTCTGATCCCATCGAAAGGCCGGGAAATACATCGGCCGCCGAACAGGGAATCCGAGCCGCACGACCGGCTCTCAGGAGAGACAGAAGGCGTCACCCATGACCATCGCTCAGAACGCTCAGACCTCGACACGTCCGATCTGGGCCGGCGCGCCCGTCCGGCTCGACCCGCAGAACTGCGATCTTCTCCAGAGCTTCGCGACCCTCGAAAACGGCGAAGAAGTGACCTACCGCGTCGACCGGCGCGGCGCGGTGATCCGCCGCACGCTGGAAGGGTGCGGCCTGCCGATTTCCGTCGCACTTCCGGCCCGCGCGTTTCGCGGCGTCGCCGCGAGGGCGATGGAAACCGCCGAGGGTGAAGTGACCGTGACGCTCGAACTCTATCACGACGATCCGAAGTGCACCGTGCCGCTTTTGGTGGCGAGCGACCTCTTCGACGTCGCCGCCGACTGGCGCGGCTGGTCGGATCTGTTCGGCCTGCCGATGCTGATGATCGAGGCCGACGGCAGCGTCGTCGCGCTGGAGGAGTCGGTCGGCCAGGTCCGCACCGCCCCGCCCGCCGGCCGCCGGACCGGTCCGCATCGCCAGCGCCGCCCGCGCTTCCTCGCCCGCCGCAAGCCCGGCCTCGGCATGCGCATGGTGGTCTCCGGCGAAGAGATCATCGCCCGCCGATAAGGCGCCCGACAGGCGGCGCGACGCCCTGCCTTTATTCCTTTCCGTATTTGCCGGACCTCCACGGCCTCACGCCGCCCTTTCTCGACGAAGGGGCGGCTTTTTCGTTCGGTAAGATCACTCTTTGATTGAAATTTTTTCGCTTTCATGTACCAATGCGTGTATTCCAGCCATCGGACCACCGCCGGGAGAAGACCATGCATAGAGGATCGAGTGTCTTTCGTCTGATGCTTCGGCCGATCGGCCGGCTCCTCGCCGGTGGCCGGATCGCAGTGGATGCGGCCCGGGAAGGCGGTGGCCGCGGGGCTCGCCTTTGCCGGGGTCCCGCGGCGGCGGCACTGGCCGTCGCCTTGGCGGCCGCCATCGCAGCGCCGGGCGAGGCGCGTGCCGCGGCGCCGGAAAAGCGCGTGGCGCTCGTCGTCGGCAACAGCGCCTATCGGAACACGTCGATGCTGGAGAACCCCTCGCGCGACGCCCGCGCCGTGGCCGAGAAGCTGCAGAAGCTCGGCTTCGAAGTCATCGAGGGCTACGATCTCGACAAACCGCAGATGGACCAGAAGATCCATGCCTTCGCCAAGCAGGTGCGCGGCGCCGACATCGGCATGTTCTTCTATGCCGGCCACGGCATGCAGGTGAACGGCGAGAACTACCTCGTTCCGGTCGATGCGGTCTTCGAAGATCCGTCCGATCTCGAATTCCGGGCGGTGTCCATGGATGCCGTCACGCAGCAGATGAAATACGACGTCGCCGTGCGCGTCGTCGTTCTCGATGCCTGCCGGGACAACCCGCTGTCGCGCTCGCTGGCCCGCTCGCTTTCGGCCGTGACGCGCTCGGCCAAGGTCGCCGACGGTCTCGCCAAGATCGACATCGGCGGCGAGGGCGGCGAAGGAACGGCGATCATCTACGCCACCAGCCCGGACGAGGTCGCCTATGACGGCGACGCCTCGGCGCATTCTCCCTTCACCAAGGCCTTTCTCGAGCAGATCGAGGCGCCGGACACCGACATTCAGGTGGTGATGTCGCGGGTCACCGGCCAGGTTCTGGAATCCACCAAGAACCTGCAGCGCCCCTGGATCAACGCCTCGCTCACCGGCGAGGTCTTCCTCAACCCGCAGACGACGCGGGTCGCCTCGCTGGATCCGGCCGTCAGCTTCGCCCCGGCGGCCGAGACCGTGCCGCAGGCAGCACTCGACGTCACCGCCGCCTCCGCCAGCCGCAGCGGCGACGACGCGGGATCGCTGGCGCGCGAGACGGCGCTCTACGGCCTCGCCCGCGATTCCGGCCAGCGGGCGGACTACGAAGCCTATCTCGAAACGTTCCCGGACGGCCTGTACGCGGCGAACGCCCGCAAGCAGATCTCCCGGCTGCCCGCCCATGCCGGCGGCACCGTCGTCGCCAGCCTCGGCAACGCCGGCACGACGCCGCAACCGGGCACCTTCCAGAGCGGGGCGCTGCAGGCCGGCCTGCCCGCAGCCGTGCCCGGTGGTCAGGGCCTTGCCGCGACGATTTCCGGCGAGGGAACCGAGGTGATCCTCGGTCTCGACAGGACGCGGCGCAAGGAGGTCCAGCTGCGGTTGAATCTCGCCGGCTTTGACACCGGCACGCCCGACGGCGTCTTCGGGCCGAACACCCGCAACGCCATCATCGCCTGGCAGACCGCCCGCAACGCCCATGTGAGCGGCTATCTCAACCGCCCGCAATACGAGCTCCTGGTCGCCCAGACCCAGGCCGCGCTGGCCGCCTACACGCCGCCCGCTCCGCCGAAGGCGCGGACGATCGCGCCGCAGCGCCAGAAAAGCTACGCCGAACCCCGCCAGCGCGCGAAGCCGCGCGTCGTGCGCCGCGTCTCGCCGCGCCGCAGCGGCGGCGACCCGGCGGCGGCGGCCTTCTTCGGCGGTCTCGTCGGCGGGGTGATCGGCGGCGCGATCGGCCGCTGAGGGCAGGCCCGAGAGACGGGGCCCGTCACGGCAGCTTCTGATCGAGCAGCAGCACTTCCGAATAGAGATGCCCGACGTCCCGCCGCGCGACGTCGGGCGAGCGATACCAGCGCGGCAGCGGGATCGTCTCGACCGCGCCGGGATCGTCGCCGTCGTTCATCATTCGCCGGTCGATCGCCAGCACCGCCGTCTCGCCGACGCAGACGAGACCGGCGATCTGCGCGGCATGCGCCGACAAGAAGTCGTAGTCGGACGCATGCAGCACGTCGTGATAGGCGACGCCCGCGCCCTTCAGCTTGCGCTGCCAGACCAGCCAGGTGCCCTGCCCCGCCCTGCCCTCGACGACGGCGTGGTGAATGTCGAGGCCGTGATGGTCGTCGAGCATGCGGCGCTCCTCGCCCGTCAGCCGCTCGCGGATCTCGGCCGGATCGCGGATCGGCCGCAGTTCCTCCACCGCCTCCCCCGGCCGGAACAGGCTGCGGGCCTCATCGAGGATCGAAAACCCCAACGCCCGGATCTTGCGTCCCGTCGCCCGGCGGGCCGTCATCGTCTGATAGGTGACGCCGGGCTTCGCCATGCCGGCCCGCAGCAGTTCGTCGCCGATCCCCGTGCCGCGATAGGCCGCGGCGAGATACCAGGAGGAGAGGTCGCAGAACCGGCGCGTTCCCTTCGCCGTCGGCCGGTCCGAATAGATCGTCCCCATGAAGCCGACGACCGCGCCTTCGTCCTCGACCAGCCAGCCGCGTTCGACCTCGGGCGGGCGCCAGGGATAGTCGAGCAGGGCCCGCCACGTCCCGGCGGAGATGCGGGCGTTCATCCGCTCGTGGAGGAAGGCGGCGACGGGATCGACGTCCGCCGCCCCGGCCGGCCGCACCCGCGCCGTCATCGTCAGCGCACCGGCGTTTCGGCGAGAAGCGTCGTGACCGGCAGGAAGCGGATCGCCGGATGCGAGCCGAGCCGGCCGAGCAGGCGCTCGAGAAACGACCACGTCGCCTCGTCATGGGCGAGATGGTGGGTGAGGATGCCGAAGGGCTCGGCCGGATCGGTGCGGCCGAGCCGCCGGTCCTCCAGCCTTTCGGCGAACAGCCGGATCAGCTTGTCCGCCCCGGCGAAGGCCGGACCGCTTTTCCAGGTGAGAAGATCGAGATGGGCGTTGATCGCCGCACAGCGCGGCGGCAGGACGAGCGGCCCCTCGTCGGTGGAGCCCTCGCCGCCTTGGCCCCCGAAAGAGCGCGGGCCGAAGCTCGACAGGCCGAAATAGCCCTGCTGCTGCAGACCGGCGGCGACCGCCGGGTCGATCCGGTTCCAGGGCGGCACGAGGATCGGCAGGAAGCTCGCGCCGAACTCGCCCATCAGGATGCGCATGCCCTCGCCGAGCTCGGCCAGCACCGCCTTCGCCGGCCGGTCGCCGCCGCATTCGACGGCCCGCCGTCCGGGCGCTGCGTGGTTCACATGGGCATAGCCGTGCTGCAGCACGGTGACGCCGGGGGCCGAAAGGGCGCCGACGAGGCCGGGCTCGATCCTCGCCGGCACGGCGGCTATCGCCAGCGGCAGGCGGTGACGCCGCGCCATCGCGACGAGACGCGTCAGTGCCGGCGTCGCCGTCGCCGCGTCGTCGTCCCGCCACCACACAGGGACGGCGCGGCCCTCGGCCGTCCATCGATCCAGTTCCTGGTCGAGTTGGTCGAATGTCTGCATCGTCCCGATCCAGCTCCCGTCGCCTGAAATCCGCGCCGACCTTACCGGCTCCCGCGTCCGTCCCTTCGGCGATCCCCGCCGTCCCGCGCGAATCGCTCCGGCGCTTCCATTAGCAGATCGTCGGATGCCGGACCCCGGCTTCGACCACCAGATCGGACGCGACGGCGGCCGGACGAGAAAGCCCTCGTCCCCGGCAAGCCCCGCAACACGGCGTCCGCAACGCTCTCCTCATCCGGATCCTGCCATGACCCCGCCCGTCGTCCCCTTTTCGGACCATTCCACGATGCAGCCGGCCTTGCCGGCAAAGGCTTCGCGCCCCGGCCCCTCGCGCCTTGCGCGATTGATCGGCCTCGTCGAGGGAAAGCGACGCGCACGCCTGCAGCCGGCAGAGACGATGAGCCGCGGTCTGCGCGCCGATCTCGGCCTCGGGCCGACCCAGCGTCTCGTCGAGCGTCCGATGCTGGCCGCCGAACATGAACGGTTGCAGGCGGTGATGGCAAGCCAATTCGCGTCACGCCGCTGACGGGGCCGCGACCGGCGCCCCGTGGACGCGCGTCGCGCAACCGACCGGCCGTGACGTTCGACCGCCCCGACGATTTCGGCGCCGGCCGCCCGAAAGCGACGCGCGGCCATGCGGAGCTTTCCGCCGACCGGCGCCGGCCTGGCCTCGTCTGCACGGGCTCCGACCTTCCTATCGCATCGGGCTCGAAGGCCTGCGCCGAGCGACCGGCACGAATTTTCCCGTTCGCATCTGCTGGCCCGAGACCTTACGCTCGGTTATGATGATCTCAAAACGATGCTTTTCCGACCGATGACCCTTGCCCACGACGCCGAGAACGCTCGAGACGACCGACGAAGCCATGCCGAGTGATTTTCTGGAATTTGCCGAGCCCGAGGCGGATCGCGCCCAGTCGGGCAACAAGACCGGCTGGAAACTCGCGGTGATCGACGACGACGAGGCCGTGCACGAAGGGACGCGCTTCGCGCTGCGCCACTTCGCCATCCACGGCTACGGTCTCGAACTCATCGGCGCCCATTCCGCCGCGCAAGGGTTCGAACTCCTGAAGGCCAATCCCGACACCGCCGTCGTGCTTCTCGACGTGGTGATGGAGACCGAGGACGCCGGGCTGAAGCTCGCCAAGGCGATCCGCGAGGAGCTGAAGAACGAGCTCATCCGCATCATCCTGAGGACCGGCCAGCCAGGCCAGGCGCCCGAGCGGCAGGTCGTCGTCGACTACGACATCAACGACTACAAGGCCAAGACCGAGCTGACCGCCGACAAGCTGTTCACGACGCTCACCGCCGCGTTCCGCAGCTACGACCATCTGAAGCGTCTCGACGACACCCGCATCGGCCTCGAAATGATCGTCGGCGCCTCCGCCTCGCTGTTCGACGACCGGTCGCTGAAGACGCTGGCCCAAGGCGTTCTCATCCAGATCAGCGCGCTCCTGGAAATCGAGACCGACGGCATCCTGATCATGCGCGAGGCCTGCGGGGCGAGCCCGCTGGTGCTCGCCGGCCTCGGCAAGTTCGAGACCGACGGCGAGAACGGCATCGACAGGAGCGAACTGTTCGCGAAAGCCGCCGCCGCGGGCAGGCCGGTCCGCAGCGACGGGTTGGTCTGCCTGTTCGTCAAGACCGGCAGCGGGGCGGAGATCCTGGTGGCGCTGGCGACGGAGGACGATCTCACCGAGACCCAGGCCTCTCTCGTCTCGGTCTTTTCCGCCAAGCTCGCCATCGCTTTCGACAATGCCCGGCTCTACGACGAGCTGCGCCTCGCCAACGAGGAGCTGGAGGAACGGGTGGCGCGGCGGACGCGGGAACTCGCCAGCGCCAACGAGCGGCTGGAGGCGCAAGGAGCGCTTTTGAAACGCGTCAACGCGTTCAAGAACGAGATCCTCGGCACCATCGCCCACGACCTGAAGAACCCCATCGCGGTCATTCTCGGGCGCAGCGAGATGCTGACGAACCTCAACGAGAGCCTCGACGAGCCGCTTCGCGAGCGCTTCGCCAAGCAGGTCGGCCACATCCGCGCCTCCGCCGAGCGGATGACCCGGATCGTCGACATGTCGATCGCCGACGCTCTCGCCGATGCCCTCGACATCTCGGTGGAGCGGCGCCCCGTCGACCTAGCGGCGATCGCCGCGACCACGGCCGAACTCAGCCGCACGCTCGCCGAACGCAAGGAACAGCGGCTCGCCGTCTCGACGGAGGGTCCGCTCGCCGTCGAAGGCGATCCCGACCGGCTGGCCGAGGCGATCGACAATCTCGTCAGCAACGCCCTGAAATACACCCCCCTCGGCGGCGAGATCCGGGTGGAGGCGGCGCGCCTCGACGGCAAGGCGCGGGTGACCGTCGCCGATTCCGGCCCCGGCCTCAACAGCCAGGACACGGCCCGCCTGTTCGGCCGGTTCCAGCGGCTCTCGGCCCAGCCGACGGCCGGCGAAAGCTCGACCGGGCTCGGGCTGTCGATCGTTTCGAAGATCGTCGAGCTGCACCAGGGCGAAATCGTCGTCGAGGAGAAGGGTCCGCTCGGTGGCGCTTCCTTCTCGATCCTGATCCCGCTGTTGGAGACGCGTTAGAGTGATGGTCGAACCACGGATTTTCGTCGTCGACGACGAGCCGGAAACGCGCGAACTGATCGGCGACTACCTGGCCATGAACGGCTGCTGCGTCCGGATGCTCGAAGGCGGCGCGGCGATGCGCCGGCAGATGGAGACGGAGCGGCCCGATCTCATCGTCCTCGATCTCAACATGCCCGGCGAGGACGGGCTGTCGATCGTCCGCAGCCTGAAGGGCGAGACCGACGTGCCGGTGATCATGCTGACCGCGACGGCGAGTCTCGTCGACCGGGTGGTCGGGCTCGAACTCGGCGCCGACGACTATCTCGCCAAGCCCTGCGAACTGCGCGAGCTTCTGGCCCGCATCCGCTCGGTGCTGAGGCGCGCCCGTGGGCAGGGGGCAGGCTCAGCCGACGAGCCGACGCACGAGCGCCGCGAGGTGCGCTTCGGCACCAAGTGGCTCGATCTCGACGCCCAGTCGCTGCGCGACGAGGACGGCGACGAGCAACCCCTGGTCCACAGCGAATTCTCGCTTCTGAAGGCCTTCGTCGAAAATCCCCGCCGCGTCCTGTCGCGCGAGCGGCTTCTCGATCTCGCCAGTGCAAGGGACTCCGAACCCTTCGACCGGGCGGTCGACGTCAGGATCACCCGCATCCGCAAGAAGATCGAGCCCGACCCGGCCCGACCGACGGTGATCCGCACCGTGCGCGGCGTCGGCTACATGTTCTCGCCCGACTGAGGCCACCTCCCGCCGCCACCTTGTCGCCACGATCCGCCATTTCGACGAAATGCGCGCGAAACACAGATGACATAAGAGCCCGAAGGCGTTCCGGCCCATGCGATCGGCCGGGCTGCGCGTCGTTCGGATTTGAAGGTCGCGGCGTATTCGGTAGGATGAAGCGGTATCGTTTTCACGCGGCACGGCGGACGGCGCCGGCGGGTGCGGCGCTCCGATGGTGATGGCGGACCATGCGCTGGCGGGCCCGACGGCGTCCCGGCCATCGACCTTCGTCGCGTCTTCTCGAAAGGGCGGCGGCATCTTCCGGCTCTCGATCACGCGCAGGGTCTTCCTCGTCGGCGCGATGCCGATCGTGCTGGCCGTCGCCTTCGGCCTTGCCGCCATGCTCCTCGTCGATCGTGCCGACCAGGCCCGTCGTGACGCGCTGGTCGTCTCGACGGTGTTTCGCAACGTCGTCTCGGCGATGAGCGCCCGCGACGATTTCGTGACCGCAGCGCCCCTCGATCGCAACACCCATCTCGGCGCCTTCATGGCGAGCCTCGTCGCCGCGACGACGGGCCTCTCCGAAATGGCAGACAGCACGACCGATCCCGACGATGCCGACGCGATCACCGCGACGATCGGTTCGCTCGAGCGGTTCCGGCGGGCGATGGGCGAATTGCAGATCGCCATCGAGGAGAACGACCTGCGCGCCCGGGCCATGGATACCCGCCTCGACAGGCTGACGACGCTCGCCGAGGAGGCGCGCAGCCGCCAGCACGCCGCCAGCGTCGGCGTCGTGTCGCAGCTTCGCCAGCGCAACGGCGCGATGGCCGAGGCGGTCGATCTGTCCCGCGCGACGGTCCTGATGCGCCAGACGGTGGTCCAGGCTTGGATGCGGCGGGTGGACGATGCCGCGCCGGGCGCCGAGGCCGCACCGGGTCGGCCGGACGCGGCGACCATCCTGCCGGCGAGCGAGGACGAGCTCCTCGACACGCGTCTTTCGAACGCCGCCGAGGTCCTGCGCGCCGCTCTCGGCGCGGCCGACCGCAGCGACAAGCTGGACGAGTTCGACGGCGAGTTCGAAGCATTTCGTTCCGGCGGATCGCCCGACGCGCTGCTGGCCTTTCTCGATCGCGGCCTGAAGGTCGACGGCAGCGCCGTTCGGGCCTCGCAGGAGGCGTTTTCGGGCCTTCTCGACGAAGCGCTCGCCGCCCAGGCCTCCGGGCAGGGCGCGCAGAACGTCGCCGTCGAGACCATCCGGCTCGGCGAGACCACCCGCGAGGCGATGCATCGCCGCGACAGCGAGGCCGTCGGCGACATGATCGCCCGCAATGCCAGCCTGCGCGAGGCGATCGCCGCGCTGCCGATCTCGCCTCTCGTCCAGTCCGAGATGCTGGACACCCTGGATTCCTGGCGCCGGGAGCTGATCGCCTCGCGCGACGGGCTCACCGCCCAGAACGCCATCCTGCGGCGCATGGCGATCGCCTCGGCCGGCATCGTCTTCGAGGTCTCCAACCTCAACGCCTCGCTCTCCAGGAACGCCGACGCGACCGGCGCGGCGGCGCGGCGCATCCTGATCGTCAGCGCCGGCTTCTGCCTCCTGGTGGCGATGGCCTTCGGTCTCGCCGTCGCCCGCTCGATCACCCGGCCGCTCAAAAGCCTCGAGAAGGGCATGCTGGACCGCGCCGCCGATCCCGCCCTGGGGCCCCTGGCCGAATCCGAGCGCGGCGACGAGGTCGGCCGGATGACCCGGGCGACCAACCATTTCCTCGCCGAACTCAACAAGCGCGAAGCCGCTCTCCACCGGGCGAAGGACGAAACCGAGCAGGCGCTCGCCGCCCTGAAGCGGACCCAGAGCGAGCTGATCCAGAGCGAGAAGCTCGCATCCCTCGGCCAGCTCGTCGCCGGCATCGCCCACGAGATCAACACGCCGCTCGGCGTCGCCCTGACCACGGCGACGGTGATGCGCGAGGAGACCGAGCGGTTCCGCCGGGCGACCGGCGAGGGCAAGGTGACCCGTCAGGCCTTCGACGACTTCATCACCCGTTGCGGCGAGGGCGCCGAACTGATCGACACCAATCTCGAACGCGCCGCCGGCCTCGTCGCCAGTTTCAAGCAGGTCGCCGCCGACCAGGCGAGCGGCGAGCGGCGCTCCTTCCGGATGGACGATTTCGTCGCCGATCTCTTCCGTAGCCTCGGACCGATGCGCAAGCGCTATCCCCACGAGGTGAGCGTCGACTGCGAGGAGGACATCGCCATGTCCACCTATCCGGGCGCGCTCTCCCAGGTCCTCACCAATCTTCTGACCAACGGCTACGCCCATGCCTTCGCCGCGGGCGAGACCGGCCGGATCGCCGTGGTCGTCCGGCGCGACGGGCCCGACGGCGTGCGCATCGTCTTTTCCGACGATGGCCGCGGCATTCCCGCCCACGACCTAGGCAAGATCTTCGATCCGTTCTTCACCACCGGCCGGGCCTCCGGCTCGACCGGCCTCGGCCTGCACATCGTCTACAACCTCGTCACCGTGACGCTGGGCGGCACGATCGCCGCCACGAGCACCCCCGGCGACGGCACGCGCTTCGTCATCGACCTGCCGCGGGTGCGGGAAGCGCCGCGCCCGCCGGCCGAAGGCGAGCCGGCACCCGAAGCCGACGTTACGGGCGCGGCCGCGACGAGACCGACAGGAGCTGATTCCGCGTGACTACCCTTCTGCGCGCCCTCGCAGTCGCCCTCGCCGTCGTGACGGCGGCCCCGCTCGCCGAGGCCAAGACGCTGGTCTTCTGTTCCGAAGGCAAGCCGGAGACGCTGTCGCCGTCCCACGCGGCGTCGAGCGTCGCGATGGATGCGATCCGGCCGATCTTCGACACCCTCGTCGCCTTCGCCCCCGAAACGACCGACATCGTGCCTGCCCTGGCCGAAAGCTGGACGATCTCCCCGGACGGGCGCGACTACACGTTCCGCCTGCGGCCCGACGTGGCGTTCCACGCGACCGAGGACTTTACGCCGACCCGGCCGATGAACGCCGAGGACGCGGTGTTCAGCTTCGAACGTCAGATGCCCGGTTCCGCGGCGGCCGAAAAGTTCGGCGGCGCCGACTACGCCGAGTTCCGTGGCCTTCGGCTGACGCAGATCGTCGACACGGTGAAGGCGATCGACGAGCGGACGGTGAGGTTCCGGCTGAAGCGGCCGGACGCCGCTTTCCTCGCCGACCTCGCCATGCCGGTCAACGCGATCCAGTCGTTCGAATACGCCTTCCGGATGGGCCAGCTCGGCACGCTCGAACGTTTCGACCGCCAGCCGATCGGCACCGGGCCGTTCCGGCTGGCCGACCGCAGCGACATCGCGATCCGCTACCAGGCCTTCGACCGCCACTGGCGCGGCCGGCCGAAGATCGACACGCTGGTGTTCTCGTTCACGCCGACCGCATCCTCGCGGCTGCAGAAGCTGAAAAGCGGCGAATGCCACGTCGCCGCCTCGCCCGATCCCGTCGACGCGGCGGCGATCGAGGCCGATCCCCGGCTGAGGCTCTCGGCGACCCCCGGCCTGACCATCGGCTATCTCGCCTTCAACACCGCCCGCGAGCCCTTCGACGACGTGCGCGTCCGCCGCGCCATCAACATGGCGATCGACCGCGAGGCCATCCTGTCGGCGATCTATCCCGGCACGGCGAGCCTCGCCGCCGGCCCCCTGCCGGTGGCTTCATGGGCGAGCGACGACACGATCGAGCCCTACCGCTACGACCCGCAGGAGGCCCGCCGACTGCTGCTCGAAGCCGGGGTGACCTCCGGACTGAAGATCGATCTGTGGTATCCGCCGGACAGCCGGACCTACAATCCCGACGCCAAGCGGATGGCCCACATGATCGCGGCCGATCTCGAACCGCTCGGGATCATGGTGGAGGAGAATTCCGCTCCCTGGGAGAGCTACTGGCGGAAGCTGATGAACGGCGAGACCACGCTGGCGCTGGCCGGATGGATCGGCGACAATGGCGATCCGGACGATTTCATGGACACGCTTCTGTCCTGCACGGCGGCCGAGCGCGGCACCAACATCGCCCGCTGGTGCGACGAGCGCTACGACGCGCTGGTCGGCGAGGCCAGCCGGACGAGCGAGCGATCGCAGCGCGCGGCGCTCTACGGGAAGGCACAGAGGATCTTCCACGACGCCGCCCCCTGGGTGCCGATCGCCAGCGCCGAGATGCTCTCGGCGACCAGGGCCGAGGTGAAGAGCTTCGTGACCAGCCCGCTCGGCTTCCACGACTTCGCGGCGGTCGACCTCGCCGACTGATCCGAAAACCGGGACGGCACTCGCGAAACGTCGAAACGGCTTGCGGCGCCCGATCAGTCGAGGCCGAGAAGCCGGATCACGGCCGGGCCGAGAATGACGACGAAGAGCACCGGCAGGAAGAAGACGATCATCGGCACGGTCAGCTTCGGCGGCAGAGCGGCGGCCTTCTTCTCCGCCGTGTTCATCCGCAGGTCGCGGTTTTCCTGGGACATGACGCGCAAAGCCTGGCCGAGAGGCGTGCCGTATCGCTCCGCCTGGATCAGTGCGGTGGCGACCGACTTGACGCCTTCCAGCCCGGTGCGCGCCACGAGGTTCTCATAGGCGGTCCTGCGGTCGGGCAGGAAGGAGAGTTCGGCGGTCAGGAGGATGAGTTCCTCGGCGAGCGGAATCGACTGGATGCCGATCTCCTCGGCGACCCGGCGAAAGGCCGCCTCGATCGAATTGCCCGATTCGACGCAGATGAGCAGAAGGTCGAGCGCGTCCGGCCAGGCCCGTCCGATCGACTGGCGGCGCTTGGTCGCGGTGTTCTTGACGAGGATCACCGGGATGTAGAAGCCGAAATAGGCGGCGACCAGAACGATCAGGATGCGGGCCGCCACCGGCCAGCCATCGAGAAGGCCGAGCCCGAAGATGTAGAAGGCGGCGACGGTCAGGAAGACGAGCGGCAGGGCAACCCGCGCGAACAGGAAGGTCGTGAGCGGCCGTTGGCCGCGATAGCCCGCCGCCCGCAGGTCGGCGACCGTCTTGTCGTCGACGAGCGCCTTGCGCAGGTTGAGCCGCTCGACCACCAGACCGGCGATGCCGCGATTGTCGACCTGGCGAAGACCGCGGCCGCGTTCCTTTTCCGAGGCGAGCCGCGCGCGTTCCCGGGCGCGGATCTGATCGCGCTCCAGCGCCACGGCCTTCATCCGGCCCTTCAGCTTGTTGCCGCTCATCGCCGGAAGCGCGACGGCGAGGAGCGAGGTGAAGACGCCGATCGCGACGAAGGCGGCGAGGACGATCTCGGTCGACAGGCCGACGGTTTGAAAAATCTCATCCATGATGGGCGAACCCTTTGAACGGCGTTCGGGCGAATGGTCGCGGCATGATCGCGGCGTCCCCGCGGGAGCTGCGTCCGCCGCAAGCCACCGGACGCCGCATCGGAGCCCGCGCGGCCATCGGGCTTTGCTTGTCCGGCGCCGCGAAGCTTTCGCCGGACCTCGTGTCAGAAGTCGAAATTGATCATCTTCTTCATCACAAGAACGCCGAGCAGCATCCAGAAGGCGCTGATGCCGATCAGGATCTGGCCCCAGATGTTGGTGTAGAGCAGGCTGATGTATTCGGGATTGGTCAGGGTCACGAGGACGAAGACGAGCACCGGCAGCGAGCCGATGATGCCGGCGGAGGCCTTGGCTTCCATCGACACCGCCTGGATCTTGTCGCGCATCTTCTTGCGCTCGCGCAGCACCCGCGACAGGTTGCCGAGCGCCTCCGACAGGTTGCCGCCGGCCTGGGCCTGAATGCCGATGACGATGGCGAAGAAGTTCGATTCGGAGGTGGGGATGTTGCGGTAGAGCCGCTCGACGGCCTCGCCGATCGACATGCCCATCTGCTGGCTCTCGACGATGCGGCGGAATTCCGAGCGGACCGGTTCGGAGGTCTCGGAGGAGACCATCCGCAAGGTGTCGTTCAGCGGCAGGCCGGACTTGACGCCGCGCACGATCAGGTCGATCGCGTTCGGAAACTCCTGGGTGAAGGCGGCGAAGCGCTTCTTGCGGGCCCGCGACAGGAGGTAGCGCGGCACGCCGAGCCCGGCGATCACCATGACGCCGAGGACGACGAAGAGCGGCGCCCCGAGGATCAGGCAGGCGACGCCCGCGAACACCCCGAAGCCGGCGCCGATCATCCAGAACTGACCGACGCTGATCGACCATCCGGCCTGTTCGAGCCGCCGCTTCAGCGGCACCTTGGACACGTGCTTGTCGTGCTCGCGCTGGCGGACCTCGAGGTCCTTCAGCGAACTCTGGATGGTCTTGCGGCGCTTGACCTGCTCCTGCAGCCGGTCGCGATGCGCCTTGTGGCTCTGGCGGTCGCTTTCGCTGCGCGAGACGGTGCTGCGCCGCTGCTCGATCTTCTTCTCGCGGGCGAGCGTCGGCTGGACGACGGCAAAGGCGATGCCGCCGGCCGCCACCGCCGACAAGAGCACGAAGAGGATGAGCATGCCGGTGTTCATGGCTCAGTCGTCCATGTCCAGATTGTCGACGGAACTCGCATCGAGCGCCCGGGCGAGCCGCTGCTCCTCGCCGAAATAGCGTGCCCGGTCCCAGAAGGCCGGCCGGCCGATGCCGGTGGAGCGGTGCCGGCCGATGAGCCGGCCGTTGGCGTCCTCGCCGACGATGTCGTAGACGAAGAGGTCCTGGGTGGTGATGACGTCGCCCTCCATGCCGATCACCTCGGTGATGTGGGTGATGCGGCGCGAGCCGTCGCGCAGGCGGGCCGCCTGGACGATGACGTCGACCGAGCCGGTGATGATCTCCTTCACCGTGCGGGACGGCAGCGAATAGCCGCCCATGGCGATCATCGATTCCATGCGGTTCAGGCACTCGCGCGGCGAGTTGGAGTGGATCGTGCCCATCGAACCGTCGTGGCCGGTGTTCATCGCCTGGAGGAGATCGAAGACCTCCGGGCCGCGCACCTCGCCGACGATGATCCGCTCGGGGCGCATGCGCAGGCAGTTCTTGACGAGGTCGCGCATGGTGATCTCGCCCTCGCCCTCGATGTTGGGCGGCCGGGTCTCGAGCCGGACGACGTGCGGCTGCTGCAGCTGCAGCTCGGCCGAGTCCTCGCAGGTGATGATGCGCTCGTCGGAATCGATGTAGCGGGTGAGACAGTTGAGCAGGGTCGTCTTGCCCGAGCCGGTGCCGCCGGAGATCACGACGTTGCACCGGACGCGGCCGATGATCTGCAGGATCTCGGCGCCGGCAGGCGTGATCGAGCCGAAATGGACGAGCTGGTCGAGGGTGAGCTTGTCCTTCTTGAACTTTCGGATCGTCAGCGCCGCGCCGTCGATGGCGAGCGGCGGTGCGATGACGTTGACGCGTGAGCCGTCGGGAAGGCGCGCGTCGCAGATCGGCGAGGTCTCGTCGACGCGCCGGCCGACCTGGCTGACGATGCGCTGGCAGATGTTGAGGAGCTGCTGATTGTCGCGAAAGCGGATCGAGGTCTCCTGCACCTTGCCGGCGACCTCGATGAAGGTCTGCTGCATGCCGTTGACCATGATGTCGGCGATGTCGTCGCGGGCGAGCAGCGGCTCGAGCGGCCCGTAGCCGAGCACGTCGTTGCAGATGTCGGAGAGCAGGTCCTCCTGCTCGGCGATCGACATCGCGAAGTTCTTGATCGCGATGATGTCGTTGACGATGTCGCGGATTTCCTCGCGCGCCGCCTCCTGCTCCATGCCGGCGAGCTGCGACAGGTCGATCGTGTCGATCAGCGCCGCGAAGACCTGGGCCTTGCGTTCGTAATATTCCGGCGACCGGTCGCCGACGCCGCGCTGTGAGGGCGCGGGCGCGGGCGCCGGGGCCGCAGGCCGCGGTGCGGAAGGCGCGGCGGCCGGACGGGGCGCGGCCGCCGCGGGCTGCGAGCCGGACGGTGTCGCCGCCGGCCGCGGCATGGTCGCGACGTCGCGTTGGGGCGCCTTCTCGTTTCCGCGTTTGCCGAACATGTGGGACTCCCCGGCGCCTTACGATTTCATCCGGAACCGGCCCAGGAGGCTCGGCTTCTTCGCCTTCTTCGCCTCGCCCCGCCCGGTCAGGACGTGGGCGACGTGATGGAACACCGGAACCGCGGCGTGCTTGACGTCGGTCTCGGCGATCATCCGGCCGCTGTTGGCGGCATTGCCGAAGATGGCGGGGTCGAACTGGATCTCGCCGAGCGGCTCGAGGCCGAGCGGCTCGGAGAATTCGGCCGCGGAAATCTCCGGCCGCTTCGGCATCGCCAGCTGGTTGAGGATCAGATAGGGCGGCGTGTCGTTCGGCCGCATCTTGGTCAGCGTGTCGACGAGGTTCTTGGCGTTGCGCAGATTGGCGAGGTCGGGCACCGCCGTGATCACCACCTGGTCGGCCCGCGACAGCACGGTGCGCGTCCATTCGTTCCAGGCATGGGGCACGTCGAGCAGCACCGCCGGCGCGCCGCGCTGGGCCGTCTCGATCAGCGCGTTGAAGGCGTCGCCCTCGAAATCGTAGGTGCGGTCGAGGACGGACGGGGCGGCGAGCAGCGAGAGGTGCTCGGCGCACTGGGCGAGCAGCCGGTCGAGATAGACGTCGTCGATCCGCTCGGCCGACTGCAGCGCTTCGGCCATGCCCTGCGTCGGATCCTGGTCGAAATTGATGTTGGCGGTGCCGAAGGCGAGATCGAGATCGGCCAGCACGACGTCGGTCGAGAACAGCTTGGAGATCGACCAGGCGACGTTGTGGGCGATGGTCGAGGAGCCGACCCCGCCCTTGGCGCCGACGAAGGCGATCGAACGGCCGAGCGGCTCGGCGCCCTCACCGGCGAAGAGTTCGCCGATCACCGTCATCACGTCGCCGACCGACACCGGCGCGACGAGATATTCGGAAATCCCCCGGTGGATCAGATCGCGGTAGAGCGGCACGTCGTTGTAGTGGCCGATGATGACCACCTTCGAGCCGGGGTCGCAGACATCGGCCAGGATTTCGAGTTCGGTCAGGAGATCGAGCGGCGAGAGCCGCGATTCCAGGATCACCAGATTGGGCGTCGGCGCCGTCTGGAAATGCTCGCTCGCCGCCTTGATTCCCCCCATCTGGACCTTCAGATGGGCTTTCGACATGCGCCGGTCCGCGCTGACGCGCTCGATCGGCTTGGCGACCGCCTCGGTCTCGCAGAACGCCTGGATCGAGATCCGCGGAATCGGGCGGACTTTCTCGATCTGCTGGCGATCTTCCGGCCCGAGCGGGCCGGTGTCGGCAGTGAGGGTGCTTTCCATCGACATCGTCCCCATCACCAGTCGTAATCCGACTCGGCTTCCATCGGCTCGGCGGCCGTCAATTCGCCTTTGCGGTACTTCTCGATCACATTCGTCCGGCGCTGCGCGTCCGACGGGTCCATGCCGCGGGGCCCGAGCAGGTCGCGCGGGTCGGCGATCTGGGCCGCCAGGTTCTGCTGGCTGGCACAGCCGAAATTGTAGTAGTTCTTGTTTTCGCTCGTCTCCGAGAGATCCTCCGGCCAGCGACCGCACGGCCCGGTCTGGGCGACGAGGGTCGAATAGGCGAGCCGGACCGGCGTCGGGCCGGTATCGCCGACCGCCGAATAGGGCGCGACGAGGATCTGGCTGCGGCCGATCCGGTGCTTCTGCAGCACCCGGACGACGTCGCGGGAAACCTGTTCGGCAGCGTGCTCGTTGGTCGATCCAAACGGAACGAGCACGCGGATCGAATCGACCTTGTCGGCCCGGAACCGCATCGCGAACTCCTCGACCCGGCTGCGGCTCGACAGCGTCAGCTTGGATTCGGAGGAACTGACGGGGATGTCGATCGCGGTTTCGGCCTGGGTGACGACGATCGGATGGCGGGTCCGGTAGTCGTCGGGCACCGCACCGACCTCGACGTGGTGGACGTTGGCGCAGCCGGCGAAGAGAGTGAGGGCGGCGAGCGCCAGGCCGCGGCGGGAAGATGCCAAGCGGCGGATTCTGCCGGGCCGTTCCGAAGCTCGACGCGAAAGGAGAGGATGCTGTGTCACGGTCGTACGATCCCTCGAGCGCTCACTTGTAGATGAAACCGACGGCGCCGTAGTAGCGGCCGGGCGGAAGCTGCGTGTCCATGTGGCCGTAGACCCGGTTCAGCCGGCCGAGGAAGTTGGCCGAGCCGTCGCTCGACAGGGCGAAACCGTCGTCGGGCCGGGCCAGCGCCTGCCGGGCGACCGGCCGCACGAGGTAAGGCGTGACGATCACCACGAGTTCGGTCTCGTAGCGCTGGAAATCGCGGCTGCGGAACAGCGAGCCGAGAACCGGCAGCTTGGCGAGACCGGGCAGCCCCGAAACCACCTGGCGCACCTCGTCGCGGACGAGGCCGGCGATGACCAGCGAGCCGCCGGACGGCATCTCGACGGTGGTGTCGGCGAGCCGCTTCCTGAGGCCGATGGTGTTGACGGCGGGGGCGTAGCCGCGGGGAATGCTGAACGGGGTCTCGAAGGTCGGCTCGGAGACGCTGGTGCGGATCTTCAGATTGATGCGACCGGCCGAAAGGACGACGGGCGTGAAGTCGAGGCCGATGCCGTAGTCGATGTCCTTGTGATTGTAGGTCACCGTCGCCGGATCGATGTCGTAGCCGACGATGTTGCCGGCCGCGTTGAGGATCGGCGTGCGTTTCTCCGCCTGTTCGGTCTTGCCGTCGCTGACGGTGAATTCGCCGCCGACCTTGAAGCTCGCCTTTTCGCCGGAAATTGCCGTCAGGCTCGGCTCGGCGAGCGTGCGCATCACGCCGGCCTGATCGAGGGCCGAGAGTTCGGAATCGATCGAGGTGGTGCCGATCGTGCCGTTGGCGAAGCCGCCGCTGCCCGACAGGGCCTTGCCGAGACCGAAGGGATTGTCGCTGACGACGCCGAAGGTCATCCCGTCGATGGCCGAGGAGAGAGAGCCGTTGAGCCCGAGCTGCTTGACGATCGAGCGCTGCACTTCGGCGACGGTGACCTTGAGCGTCACCTGGTCCTCGCCGGCGATCTGCAGGAGATTGACGATCTGGCTCTTGCGCCGGTCTTCCTGGGCGAAGGCGACGTCGGCGCCGCTGCCCTCGCCGGTGCCGGTCGCGGCGGCCGACTGGATGTACTGGCCGGTGGTGCCCTCGCCGCCGGTGACGAAGAGGTTGGCCAGGCGCTCGACCCTGGCGGCGTCCTGCGGCGTGGCGACCTGACCCGTCAGGACGACGTTGTCGTTGATCATCTCGACGTTGACGTTGGAATCCGGCACGTATTTGCGGATCGAGGCTTCCAGCCCGGTGATGTCGCGCTCGATCTGGATGTCGATCGCGGCGATCTGCCGGCCCCGAGCGTCGAAGACGACGACGTTCGTCTGACCGATCTGCTTGCCGAAGACGTAGATTCGCCGGGCGTCCCGAGTCACCGCGTCGGCGACCGCCGGATTGGCGACGAGAATGTCGTGGGCGTCCGCCGAAAGGACGATGACCTTCGACTTGTTGAGCCCGAGCTTGATCGTCTGCTCGGCCCGGCTGACGTTGACGACGGCCTGTTCGGCGGCGGCTGGCGTGACGGGGAGGACGGGGGCGAAACCGGTCGAGGCGGCGGCGAGGCCGACGACGGCATTGCGAAGGGCGTTCTTGAGGGCGGGCAATCTGAAAAGGGTCGGCATCTGTCTCACCCTCACTGCGTCGTGGTGACGTCGTCGATGCGGCCGTAGCGCACGACGCGGATCTTGTTGCGTTGGGCCTTCTCCTGCTCGAGCAGGAAGCGGGCATAGCCGGGGGAGCCCGGGACCGAGTCGGCGAGCGAGCGCAGCGACAGCACCAGCCGGTCGGCGATCTGCTGGGCCGCCGTCAGGGCCTCGGCCTGGGAGGGATCGACCTCGAGCGTCGCGGTCTGGCCGACGACCACCTTCTGGCCGTCCTGTTCCTGCACCGACTGGTCGATGGCGAGGACGCGCAGGTTGCGCAGCACCGTCTCGGTGGAGATCCGCTGGTTCTGGCCGCCGCCGTCGTCGGCCCGCCGGGTCATGATGACGTCGACGTGGTCGTTCGGCAGGACGAAGCCGCCGGCGGCGGTCTCGGCCGAGATGCGCACTGCCACCGCCCGCTTGCCTTCGTCGAGAATGGCCGAGAGGAAGCCGCGATCGGCCTGGATGAGCTTGGATTCGCGCACCGGCTCGCCGGCGAAGAAGGACTGGCGGGCGATCGCGCCGCTGAGGTCGTTGACGGCGTTCGGCTTTGCCGACTTCAGGATGAGATCCGGGCCGATCCCGTCCTCCGGCCATTTCTGCCAGCCGAGCGTTCCGGTCACGGTGTCGCCCATCGGCACCGGGTCCTTGGTGACGAGGACCTCGACGAGCCGGATGGGCGGCTGCGCCGGCGCCGCGGAGATGATCACCGGCTCCTGCGGCTCCGTCCGGGACAGGCTCATCGCCAGCAGACCGGCGCCGATGGCGGCGACCGACGCCACGCCTATCACCGCGATACGTGCAAGGCTCATCCGATAACCCCCGTGAAACCCGTCGGCAATTCGACCGTTCACGTTTGTTATCGTCCGCAAACCCTCAATGTATGGTTAACGAAACCTATCCGGCTGCAAGAATCCGTAAAAGAATGTCCTTAAGGCAGGAGAACGGCCGCCCGGAACGCGAAAATGCCGCCGACGGCGCCCCGGCAGGATCGCAGGGACATCGTTCGAGCGGCATCGTTCGATGGACGAACGCCCGGGGAGACGTCCGCAAAACCTGCCGGGATCGCCGTTTTCGTAAAAAACCGGGCGGGCAGACGTGTCAGAGTGCGTCGGCGTTGGTCTCGCCCGTCCGGATGCGGACGGCCTGGTCGATGCCGAAGACGAAGATCTTGCCGTCGCCGATCTGCCCGGTCTTCGCCGCCTGCTGGATCGCGTCGACCGCCCGGTCGACCATGTCCACCGGGACCGCGACCTCGATCTTCAGCTTGGGCAGGAAGCTGACGGCATATTCGGTGCCGCGGTAGATTTCGGTGTGACCCTTCTGGCGGCCATAGCCCTTGACCTCGGTGACGGTCAGTCCCTGAATGCCGACGCCGGTCAGTGCCTCGCGCACTTCGTCCAGCTTGAATGGCTTGATGATCGCCATCACGATTTTCATGTTCACCTCGAACCTTGGGCGGCATCGCCTGAGACGCCGTGTTGAACCGTTGCCCACGCGGGACGAACGTCCACAGGGTAACGCGATCACGATATTCAAGGAATGTGCCAAACCGGGCGAAGGCGGCGACTTCGCCACGAAAACGCTAATTTGATGAGCCAAGGGCCGAGCCACGGACGGTTCGCCCCGCCATCGGAGGGTGCAAACTGCGCAATCATTACTCAAATGCATAATCCATATGCATTTTGATCCGGCCCGGGACGGGATCGAGCGACATCCCCCACGACACGCGGAGCCTTACCCGCCAAGGTCACGAGTCGGTTCAGCCGAGAAAGCCGGCGATGCTTGCGCGCAATTCCTTCGCCGCGCCGAGCCAGCCGTCCATCTGCAGAACGCCGTGGATCGTCCCGTCGAGGCGCCGGGCGGTCACCGCGACCCCCGCCTCGGCGAGCCTCGCCGCGAAGGCCTCGCCCTCGTCGCGCAGCGGATCGTGCTCGCAGGTGACGAGGAGCGTCGGTGGCAGGCGGGACAGGTCGGGCGCCAGAAGCGGCGAGACGACGGGATCGCTGCGATCGTCGGGATCGGGCACGAAGAGCCCGTTCTCGTAGGCGAGCGAGTATTCGGTCATCATCTTCCCGGACTCGCTGCGCAGCGAGGCGAAGGGCCGGTCCGGCCTCAGATCGGTGTTGGGATAGAGCATCACCAGCTTCTCCGCCGTCGCCTCCCCGGCATCGCGAAGGGCGAGCGCCACGACGGCGGTGATCAGTCCGCCGATGGAATCGCCGCCGATGGCGACGCCCGCCGGGTCGCAGCCGAATTCGCCGGCCCTGGCGATCAGCGCCCGCGTCGCGGCGATGCAGTCTTCCTGCGGGGCCGGCGAGACGTGTTCGGGCGCGAGCCGATAGTCCACCGAGGCGATCAGCCGGCCGGTGGCCGCGCAGAGCTGGCGAAGAGCGACGTCGTGACTGTCCAGCGAACCGGCCATCGCGCCGCCGCCGTGATACCAGACCAGCATCGTCCGCGCGGGCGCGGCCGGACGATAGAGGCGCAGGCCGAGCGCTCCGGCCGCAGTCTGCCGGCACCCGCCCTCCGCCGGCCGTTCCAGCGTGACGTCCTCGGTCGTGACGTCCTTCGGGGCCTCGCCGGAATAATCGGCCAGCGAGAAGGTCATCGCCCGCGCCTGGGCGAGCGTCTGCGCCGCATCGCGCGGCTCGGTCTGCACCCGCTTCTTGCGGGCCATATCGGCGAGGACGGCCTTGGCGTCGGCTCTCAACATCGCATCAGATCCAGCGCTTCTTGCGGAAGAACAGGAGCAACCCCCCTGCGACGGCGGCCATGATCGCGAGCGCGATCGGATAGCCGTAGGGCGACTGGGTGAGCGGCATGTTCCAGTCCGAGATCTCCGGATTGAAGTTCATGCCCCAGAGGCCGGCGAGAAAGCCGAGCGGAATGAAGATGGTCGAGACGATGGTGAGGAGATTGATCACCTCGTTGGTCCTCGCCGCCGACAGCGTCATGTGCAGGTCGATCAGCCCGGCCGCCGTCTCGCGATAGGTGTCGTTGAGGTCGACGAGCTGGTCGCAGTGGTCCTGCACGTCGGCGAAATAGAGCTTCGTCTCCTCCGCGAGGAACGGCCGCTCCAGCCGGAGGATCACGCCGAGCCCGTCGCGGCTCGGCCTGAGATAGCGGCGCATGGTGAAGAGTTCGCGGCGCATGGCGTGGAGCTCCGGCACCTGGACGGCGTCGACGTCCTCGAAGATCGCGTCCTCGATCCCGTCGAGCCGGGTGCCGTGCTGATCGACGACGGGGAAATAGGCGTCGACCACCGCGTCGATCAGCGCATAGGCGAGATAGTCGGCGCCACCCGCATGGAGCCGCGGCGCGCCCTTGGCGATGCGATTGCGGACCGGATCGAAGGCGTCGCCCGGCCGCTCCTGGAAGGTGACGACGAAGCCTTCGCCGAAGAACAGCGACAGCTGCTCGCTGCCCTCGCCCGCCAGCATCCTGAGGACGACGAAGGCGTAGTCCTCGTAGGCCTCGCATTTCGGCCGCTGGTCGGTGTTGACGACGTCCTCGAGCGTCAGCGGATGGAGGCCGAAGGCCTCGCCGATGCGGCGGACGAGATCGACGTCCGCAAGCCCGGTGCAGTCGAGCCAGAGCTTGGCGCACCTCTTGCGCAGCGCCAGCGCCTCATCCAGCGTGCAGCCCTCGAGCCGCTCGGCCCCGCCGCCGCCGAGGCCGACGGCGGTCAGCCGCGAACGCATCGCCTCGGGATCGGCGACGAGCTGCCCGGGCGGCGCGCCGACGGCGGAACGCTTGGTCTTCTCCGCCCGCTTGCGCTTGCGTTTCCTGTGCCCGGTCAGATCGATCATCGGCGCCCTTCGCCCGTTCCTTCGGCCCCGGGCGACGAGCACCCGAGGTTGGAAAGGAAGAAGGCGCGAAGACGTTCCCGATGCCGCAACGGGCCGCGGCGATGCGGCGCGATCAGCCCTTGCCGCCGAACACGCGCTTCGGCTTGAAGGCGCCTTCCTCGATGGCGCCGAGCGCGATCAGCCGGCCGTGGCCGGTGGCGAAGGCCTCCTCGCAGAACACCGGCGCGTCGCGGCCCCGGAGGATGACGGGATTGCCGGCAAGGACCCGGCTCGCCTGCTCGTCCGTCAGCATCACCTCGTAGAGGTCGGCGAGTGCCGCTTCCGGGGCGATGATGTATTCGTCGAGCGGCTTGAAATCGACGACGCGGGGCTTGGCGCCGGCCGCGATCGCCTCTTCGTCGAGCACTTCGAGACCCTCGTCGGCCGCCGCCAGAAGCTCGTCCAGCGGCACCATGTCGTCCTCGGAAAACGCCCCGACCGAGGTGCGGCGAAGGTCCGTCACATGGCCGTAGCAGCCGAGATCGCGGCCGAGATCGCGGGCGATGGCGCGCACATAGGTGCCCTTGCCGCATTCGGCCTCGAAGACGGTGGTATCGGCGTCCGGCTGATCGACGATGTCGAGCCGCAGCACCTCCACCGTGCGGGCGGCGATCTCCACGGTCTCGCCCTCGCGGGCGAGGTCGTAGGCCCGTTCGCCGGCAATCTTGATCGCCGAGAAGGCCGGCGGCACCTGGGTGATCTCGCCGACATAGTTCGGCAGCAGCGCCTCGATGGCGTCCCGCGTCGGCCGCTCGTCGGAGCTCTTCACCACCGGGCCTTCGGTATCGTCGGTCGTCGTCTCGGCGCCCCAGCGCACGGAAAAGCGGTAGGCCTTGCGACCGTCCATGACGAAGGGCACGGTCTTGGTCGCATCGCCCAGCGCGATCGGCAGCATGCCCGAGGCCAGCGGATCGAGCGTGCCGGCATGGCCGGCCTTCTGGGCGAAGTACAGCCACTTCAGCTTGCCCACCGCATCGGTCGAGCCCATGCCCTTCGGCTTGTCGAGGACGATCCAGCCGTTCACCGGCCGTCCCTTGGGCTTCTTGCCGCGCCGCGCCATCAGTTCTCGTCTCCGTCGGTGTCCTCGGCCGGCGCCTCGCCGTCCTCGTCGTGATCGAGATCCCGCTGGACCTCCGGCGACTTCAGGATGGCGTCGATGCGGGCGAAATTGTCGAAGGAGGTGTCGGTCCGGAACCGCACCTCCGGCATGTATTTCATCTGCTTCAGCGCCGGGGCGAGGCGGCCGCGGATGAATTTGGCGTTCCTGTTCAGCGCTGCGACGAACGGCTCCGTATCCTCCTGGCCGAGCACGGTGACATAGGCCGTCGCGATCTTCAGATCCGGCGACATCCGCACTTCGGAAACCGAGACCATGGCTCTTTCGAGGAGGGGATCGAGGATCTCGCCGCGTTGGAAGACCTCGGTCAGCGCATGGCGGACCTTCTCGCCGACCGACAGCATGCGCTGGGACGGTGCCGATGATGATGAGCGGGCCATGGTGAAAAACCCCCGTTGCTTTCGTCTCGACGCCCGCGGCGCCGAGGACAGCGACGAGGGCCGGATGATTACAGAATGACGCAGGCGCCCTCGAAATCGAGCCGCGGCAGCCGGTCGAATGTCGCGCCAGCCCCGTAGCCGATGTTGCAGGCCCAGTTGGTTCGCCAGGTCTTGCGGGCCGGATCGCCGAGGAAGAAGGCCTCGTCGATCCCTTTCAGATCGATGCCGGACATCGGCCCGACGTCGAGACCGAGCGCCCGGGCCGCAAGCATGAGATAGGCGCCCTGAAGAGTGCCGTTCCGGAACGCATGGGTCTCGGCCGCCTCGGGCTTGTCGCGCAAGCCGTCGAACATCGCCGGGCGCTGCGGAAAGAGCTCGGGCATCTTGTCGTAAAACGCAAGGTCGTGGGCGACGATCACCACCCAGGGTGCGGCCGCCGTCTTTTTCCGGTTGCCCTCCGAAATCAGCGGCAGCAGCCTGTCGCGCCCCTCGCCCTTGGGGAAGAACACGAAGCGCGCCGGCGAGGAATTGCCACTGGTCGGGCCCATGCGGGCAAGATCGTAGGTCGCGCGGATCAGCGTTTCCGGCACCGTCTCGTCGGTCCAGCCGTTCTGGCTGCGCGCCTCGCGAAACAGGCGGTCGAGCGCCGCGTCGTCGATCGGCTGGTGGCTCATGTCTCGTTCTCGAAGCTGGGGTTGCTTGCCGCTCCCGACGCTCGCGCGAATGGAGCTGGCTGACAGGTGATTTCGCCGAAGGATTGCGGCGGGCACCCTCGAAGAGGACGTCCGGCGCTACCGACGGCGGAAGCTCCTGGGAGTGGTGGCTGTGTTAAGCGGGAAGCTCCGCAAACACAAGGCCCCGCCAACGTGCCCTGTCAGGTCTCGCTCGTCCCCTCCCGGAATTCGATGCCACCGGGTTCGAACGGAGGACGGCAACGCCTTCAGGCCGGAACGGCGACGGAACTCCTTCGGCGTCCGCCTGCCGTCCGGCAAGGCTTGCCAAGAGCCGCTCCCGCCGACGAACCGGATCGCCGACCCGGCGCTACTGCCCGTCTTCCGGCAGCGGCATCAGCATGAGGGCGGTGATGCCCTCCTCCTCCAGGCCCTCGACGTCCTTCCTCGACGCCTCGCCGTAGATCTGCCGGGCTTCGGTCTCGCCGTAATGGATGCGCCGCGCCTCCTCGGCGAATTTCGTGCCGACATAGTCGGCCTCGGCCCGGACCTTGCGCGAGATCTCCTGGAGGGCCGCGAAGGCCCTCGCCACCTCCGGATGGGCGGCCGACAGGTTGGCGAGCGTCTGCGGCGGGGGTGGAGCCGCGGTCGGAGCGGTTGCGGCCGGACCGGCGGAAGGTCCGCCTCCGCCCTCTCCCGCCGTTTCGGCCGCGGCCTGTGCCCGCGCGTCGTCGGCGCGGCGCTCGGCGCCGCCCGTCGCGATCGCCGGGCGCATCAGCGCCTTGGCGACGTCGCTCGTCCCGCAGACCGGGCATTCGACGAGGCCGGCAGCGGCCTGCCGGTCGAAATCGTCGTTGGAGCGGAACCAGCCGTCGAAGTCGTGGCCGACGGGGCGGCAGCGCAACGCGAAATGGATCATTATTCGGCCGCCACCGCGCCGGTGACGCGAATCGTTTCGCCCTGTGGGTCCCCCACCACGAACGGCCGCGCGTTGCGCAGATTGGGGATCTTGGCGCGGGCCGCGGCGACGGCGGAGGTGTCGATCTCGGCAAGCGCGAAGCCCGGCTCGTCGCCGTCCACCTCGGCGATCACCCTGCCCCAGGGATCGACGATCAGCGAATGGCCGTAGGTCTCGCGGCCGTCCTCGTGCAGGCCGCCCTGCGCCGCGGCGACGACGAAGGCGCCGTTCTCGATCGCCCGGGCGCGCAAGAGCACGTGCCAGTGCGCCTCGCCCGTCTGGCGGGTGAAGGCCGCCGGCGCGGTGAGGATCTCGGCCCCGGCCAGCGCCTCCTCGCGGAAGAGATGAGGAAAGCGCATGTCGTAGCAGACGGCGAAGCCGAGCTTGACGTGGCCGCTCTCGAACTCCGCATCGACCACCGTGGCCGTCCCGCCCGGCCGATAGGTGCGCGATTCCCGCCAGCTCTCGCCATTGTCGAGGTCGACGTCGAACATGTGGATCTTGTCGTAGGTCGCCATCTCCTCGCCGTCGGGGCCGAAGAGAAAGGCCCGGTTCGCGACGCGCCCGTCACCGAGCGGCACCGCGGTCGAGCCGACATGGACGAAGATCATGTGGCGGGCCGCCAGCCGCGCCGCCTCGGCGAGAAGCGGATCCTCGGCCTCCGGCCGCAGCCGTTCCATCAGCGTCTCCCGGTCGCGGCAGACCATGCCGGTCATTTCCGGCGACTGGACGTAATCCGCCCCCGCCGCGACGGCCTTTTCCACGAGTGTCGAAAACGCCGCGACGTTCTCATCCGGCCGCGTGGTCGAACGCATCTGCAGGACGGCGGCGCGCACAATGGTCAAGGTCTCGTCTCCAATCGTCGTCGGCCCTACCGGCGCCGGGGTCAGGCTGCCAGCAGCGGGTCGAGCTTGCCGGCCCGATCGAGGGCGTAGAGTTCGTCGCAGCCGCCCACATGGGTGTCGCCGACGAAGATCTGCGGAAAGGTCGAGCCGCCGTTCGCCCGCTGGCGCATCTCGGCGCGCAGATCCGGCGAGGACGTCGCGTCCTTCTCCTCGTAGGCGACGCCCTTCGTTTCGAGAAGCTGTTTCGCCCGCGCGCAGTAGCCGCAGAACTGCCGCGTGTAGATCGTCACCTCGGCCATCACCCGTCCCATCATCGAGAAATCGTCCGGACGATATGGCCTCAGGCCGTGCCGCTCGCAAGTGCGGAGGCAAGGCCGGGCCCCACCCGGGCGAAGACCAGGACGTCGACGTCCAGCGCGCCGGCCCGCTTCAGGGCCCGCGTCGCGCTCGCCGCCGTCGCGCCGGTCGTATAGACGTCGTCGATCAGGAGCACCCGCCGCCCCTCGATCTCGAAACGGCGGGGATCGGCGACGCGGAAAGCCCCCCGGACGTTCTCCTGGCGCTGCTTGTGGCCGAGCCCGACCTGGCTGCGCGTCGCCTTGACCCGTTTCAGCGCCAGCGGCGCGAAGGCGACGCCGGAGTGCTTGGCGACGTGCCGGCCGAGTTCGGCCGACTGGTTGAAGCGCCGCCGCCACAGCCGCCCGGCATGCAGCGGCACCGGCACGACGACCTCGGCCTCGGCGATGAGCTCGGTCCCGGCCCGGCGCATCCAGCCGGCCATCAACGGCACGAGATCGGTGCGGTCGCCGTATTTGAGGGCGGTGACCAGATGCGACGCGAGGTCCTGATAGAGGACGGCGGCTCTCAGCCTTGCGAAGGGCGGCGGCTCGGCGATCGCCTCGGCGGAGAGGAAGCCCCGGCCGAGGTCGTAGGAGAACGGCAGGCCGAGCACCTCGCAATAGGGCCGCTCGATGAAGCGCAGCTTCGTCCAGCATTCCGGGCAGACGCTGCCCGCCCGCGTCACGGCGCTCTGGCAGCCGGCGCAGATCGCCGGAAACAGCAGCCGCCCGAGGGAGTTGCCGATCGCGGCCCTTCCGCGCTTGAAAAGGTGCATCGTCTTCGATCCACTGGCACGGCGGCCGCTTTTCGCCGCCGCCCGGCGTGGCCACCGGTCGCCACGCATCCTCCATGCCTTGACGCCATTCCACCTGCAGACAGCTATCGCCGTCAAGACGGTATCAGCGACGAGCGAATCGTAACGTCATGTCACAATCCCCCCAGCCGATCCCCTTCGACCGTGCGCTTCTCGATCGGCGACGGCAACGCTGGCTCGCGAAAAATCGCCAGCCGGGCGTCGAGTTCCTCCTCGAAGCCGCTGCCGACGAGCTCTACGACCGGCTCGCCGTCGTCGAGCGGCGCTTTCCCGTCGCCGTCGATCTCGGCGGAACGTTCGGCCAGATGGCCCGGCGGCTGCGGGACGGCGGGCGCTGCGACAGCGTCGTCAGGATCGAGCGTCTCGGCTTTCTCCTCGGCGGCGATCCGCTCGCCGTCGTCGGCGACGAGGAATTCCTGCCGCTCAAGCCCGAAAGCGTCGATCTCGTCGCCTCCTGCCTGTCGATGCAGTTCGTCAACGACGTGCCGGGCATGCTGGCGCAGATCCGCCGGGCGCTGCGGCCGGACGGGCTGTTCACCGCGGCGCTGTTCGGCGGCGAGACCCTGCACGAATTGCGGGCGTCGCTGCTCCAGGCGGAGAGCGAGGTCTTCGGCGGCGTCTCGCCGCGGGTGCTTCCCTTCGCCGAGGTGCGCGAGGCGGGAGCGTTGCTGCAGCGCGCCGGCTTCGCACTGCCGGTCGCCGACATCGAGCGGCTGACGGTGCGCTACGACACGCTGTTCGATCTGGCGAGGGACCTTCGCGGCATGGGCGCCGCCAACGTCCTCGCCGAGCGCTCGCGCCGGCCGGCAAGCCGCCGCTTCTTCCTGCGCGCCGCCGAAATCTATGCCGAGCGCTACGCCGATCCGGACGGGCGGATCCGCGCCAGCTTCGACGTCCTCTATCTGTCGGGATGGGCGCCGCACGAAAGCCAGCAGAAGCCGCTGCGGCCGGGCAGCGCCAGGACGAGCCTCGCGGCGGCGCTCAAGGACCGCTCGTCGGACCTGTCCTGAGGTCTCGAGGCGGGCGAGGATCGCGACCGCCGCAGACGTGACCGAACGAGGGCTGCGAGGTGCCGGAGCAGGCCGCTACTTGCCCATCGCATCGCCGATGGTGGTGGCAAGCGTCTCCAGCGGCTCCTTGAGGAGCGGGAAGGCGGCGAGGATGCCGATCGCCATGACGACGCCGATGATGCCGTATTCGATCGCCGTCGCGCCGTGCTCGTTGCGGCCGAAGCGCCGGAAGCTCGTCATCGCCCGAGGCGCCATTGCCACGAGCGGGCCCATCAGCATGATCCCTGGCGGCTGCCGTCGGCAAACAGGATGCAGGGGCCGCTGCCCGGCGCCTGCAGGACGCTGCGATGAACGGTATATCGGCGGGGTGCGGAGGAGATCGAGCCGGTGATCGTCATGTCGAGATCGGGGCCGCCCGCGGCAAAACGCGTCGCCGTCCCGCGATCGGCGATGGGGACGACGATCAGCGCCAGCGCGATGAAGGCGCCGGCGAAAAGCAGGCTCGCCCGCAGGACCAGCGAGCCGGAGGACGGCGACAGGCGATCCGGCAGACCGCCGTCATAGACGTCTGCCCCTTCAAGACGTTCACCCACGGTCATCGCATCACCTCAGGACCATCACCGCGGCGACTCTGGCAAGGAAGCCTGAACAACTGCTTAAGCGGGTGGCGGCGGGTTAAGGCTATCGCAACCGATGGTTTCCCCAAGGTAAATTTTCCGTTGCCCTCGTCGCGAGGGACGCCGGCCGTTCGTCTCGGCCCCCCTGCCGGACGAGGCCCGGGCGGTGGCTCGATGTCCTCAGCGGCCCGGTTCGACGAGGTCGATCAGATGGGCGATCAGCGGCGCGTCGGCCGGCGGCATCGGATAGTCCCGCAAGGCCTTCGGCCGAACCCATTTCAGCGCCTGCCCCTCGCGCGAGGTCGGCATGCCCTCGTAGCGCCGGCAGACGAAGAGCGGCATCACGAGGTGAAACTCCTCATAGGCATGGCTGGCGAAGGTCAGCGGCGCGAGACAGGCTTCCTTCGTGACGACGCCGAGTTCCTCGCCGAGCTCGCGGATCAGCGCCGCCTCGGGCGACTCCCCCGGCTCCACCTTGCCGCCCGGAAACTCCCAGAGGCCGGCAAGCGCCTTGCCCTCCGGCCGCTGGGCGATGAGGACGCGTCCGTCGGGGTCGAGGAGCGCGCAGGCGACGACGAGGAGAAGCCGCCGGCCCGGAGCCTTACCGCTCGCCTCGGCGCTCACGGGCGCTCACCCGGCGGCGCCCGGTAGACGTAGCGATAGGCCTCCTTGAAGCCGAGCCGTCCATACAGCGCCAGGCCGGCCTCGTTGTCGGCCTCGACCTGCACCCAGCCGGTCTTGGCGCCCTTGTGCATGGAAAAGCGCAAGGCGGTGCGCACCAGGTCGAGGCCGATCCCCCGGCGCTGGTGGTCCGGCGCGACGGCGACGTCGAGCAGGCCGCAGAGGTCGTTGTCCTGGATCGCCAGCGCCACGGCGATCGGCCGGCCCTCGCCGCTCTCGCAGACGAACATGCCGCAGGGAGGGCGGATGGCGCCGAGGATCTCGGCGAGCCCCGAGCGCATCGAGGTCGGCCGGCCGTGGACGGCGAGGCTCGCCTCGATGTAGCGGTTGCTGTCGCGGATCGGGATCCGCTCGTGCGAGCCTTCGAGGTCGATCGTCGCCATGTCGGCCGTCATGACGAGCGATTCGCCGAAGCGCTGCCAGCCCTCGGCGTCGAGATGGTCGACGAGTTCGCGCGGCGCCAGCGGCGACTGGCGCACGATCACCGTCCGCCCCGCCTCGGCGAAGGTCTTGCGCGCCCTGGCGAGGCGCTCGGGGATGTCGGTCGTATCGGAGGGATCGAGCGGATTGATCGAGTTCAGGCGCTTGGCCGGGAACGACCGGGTCAGCCGCACCGCCCAGGTGCCGTCGAAGGCGGTCCGCGTCGCCGGCCAGGCCCGGAAGCCCGCCGCCTCGAGGCGCCGGACGACCGCGAACTGCCGCATCTTGTCAGCTTCGGTAATCGCCATTGATCGCGACGTACTCCTTGGTGAGGTCGCAGCCATAGACCGTCCAGCGGCCGTTTCCGAGCCCGAGTTCCACCCTGATGGGGATTTCGGCGCGCCGCATGACGGCGGAGGCGGCCTGTTCGGAATAGTCCGGGTCGCGCTCGCCATCGACGGCGACGCGCACCTCGCCGAAATGGATCGCGAGGCGGTCCCGGTCGGCCTCCTCGCCGGCCTTGCCGACGGCCATCACCACCCGGCCCCAATTGGCGTCCTCGCCGGCGACCGCCGTCTTGACCAGCGGCGAATTGGCGATCGACAGGGCGATCCTTTTGGCCGCGGCATCGCTCGCCGCCCCCTCGACGGTGACGACGATCTCCTTGCGGGCGCCCTCGCCGTCCCGCGCCACCTGACGGGCGAGATCGAGGAGAAGTGCGCCGAGCGCCGCGCGGAAGTCCGAAAGACGCGGATCGGCCGAGTCGGAGATCTCCGGACAGCCGCGGTCGCGCGCAGCGCCGGTGGCGAAGAACAGAAGCGTGTCGGAGGTGGAGGTGTCGCTGTCGACGGTGACGGAATTGAAGCTCGGCTCGACGGCGTCCCGCAGCATCGCCTGGAGAGCGGGCGCTGCGATCGGCGCGTCGGTGGCGAGGAAGGACAGCATCGTCGCCATGTCCGGCGCGATCATCCCGGCACCCTTGGCGATGCCGTTGATCGTCACCGCGACGCCGTCGATCGCCGCCGTCGCGGTCGCCACCTTGGGATAGGTGTCGGTCGTCATGATCGCCTCGGCCGCCGCGCGCCAGCGGTCTTCCTCGGCCGCGCCGGCAAGGCCCGACAGGAGATGAGCGAAGCGGCCGGCATCGAGCGGCTCGCCGATGACGCCGGTCGAGGCGAGAAACACTTCGGACGGCGCGCAGCCGGCGGCCCCCGCCGCCGCTTCGGCCGTCGCCCTGGTCGACTCGCGCCCGCGCTTGCCGGTGAAGGCGTTGGCGTTGCCGGAATTGACGACGAGGGCCCGGGCCGTGCCGCCGGCAAGGTTCGCCCGGCAGAGATCGACCGGGGCGGAGGGGCATTTCGACCGGGTGAACACGCCGGCGACGCTCGCCGGCCGGTCGAACACCATCATCAGGAGGTCGGTGCGGTTCTTGTATTTGATGCCGGCCTCGGCGGTGGCGATGCGCAGGCCGGGGATCGCCGGCAGGACGGCAAAGGCCTTCGGTGCGAGCGGGGAGACGGTATGGGTCATCGCGAGGCTTCCTGAGAACGGGCACGAAGGCTGCTGGCGCCGGGCCGCCGACGGGGGCAGCCGGAGCGCGGGTCCCAAAGGGTCGGGCGGGGACGGGTGAAGGTCCGTCCCCCCGGCCGGGTCAGTTCGCCGAGCCGGTGCCGCCGGCCGCCGGCTCGCCGCCCTCGATCTCCTTCTCGATCGCGTCGACCTGCGCCTTCATCTTCGGATCGACATAGTCGACGCCGAGTTCCTGACGGGCCTTGCCGACCATCGCCATGTACTTCTCGCGCAGCACGAGCTGGCGCAGCTGGTCCTTGACCTGGTCGAACTCCGGCGCCGGCGCGTCGCGGGTCTCCTCGACCTCGATCACGTGCCAGCCGAACTGCGTCTCGACCGGCTCCTTGGTGTATTCGCCGGGCTTCAGCGCGAAGGCGGCCTTCTCGAAGGCCGGCACCATCTGGCCCTGACCGAAGAAGCCGAGGTCGCCGCCGTCGGGGCCAGATGGGCCGGTGGACTTCTCCTTGGCGACCGTCTCGAAATCGGCGCCGCCCTCGAGTTCCTTGACGACCGCTTCGGCCTCCTCCTTGGTCTTCAGGAGGATGTGCCGCGCATGCACCTCCTTGCGCGGCGCCATCGCGGCGATTTCCTTCTCGTAGCGCGCCTTCAGCTCGTCTTCGGACACGTTGGCGACGCCGTTTTTGGCGAAATAGGCATTGTGCAGCGTGCGGTCGCGGTCGAACTGGAGCTGCGCCGCAACGGCCGGGTCGTCGCCGAGCTTGGCCTTCGCGGCCTCGGCTGCGAGCGCCTTGATGTCGATCAGCGCCGAGAGAACGGCAAAGCGCCGCCGCTCTTCCGGCATCGACTGGAACTGCGGGCCGAGTTCGGCCTCGGCGGCTTTCAGCTCGGCCTCGGTGACCTTGTCCTTGCCGATCGTGGCGATCACGTCGGCATCGGCTGCCGAGGCGACCTGACCGGCGGCGATCATGATCACGCCTGCCGACAAAAGGGCGGCGAGTTGTCTTACCATCGGGAGCGTTCCTTCCAGGGACACGAGATGAAACGGATCGAACCGGCCTTCGGCATGCCGCACTCTTCGGGCCCTCGGCCGGCCGCCACCCGCCACGCCGGCAATGGCCGACGTTGACATCGGATTTTCCCCCTCTTATCTCTCGCGCCAACTGAAAGTCCAGCCGCCTTCCGCTGAGATTGCAGGCTCCCGACATCGCCAGGATCGAACGGGATGGCGGCCGCGGCCGGCGTTCGAGCGGTGCCGCCGCCTCTCAAGAGAATTACTCGGAAGGACCCCTTCATGGTCAGTTTTGGCGGGCTTGCCCGGAAGTTGCTGGGATCGGCGAACGATCGCGTGGTCAAGCGCTTCCAGTCCCGCATCCAGGCGATCGCCGCCCTCGAAGACGAGATGGCGGCGCTCTCCGACGAGGAACTGCGCGGCAAGACGGAGGCCTTCCGGGCCGAACTCGCCGGCGGCCGAAAGCTCGACGATCTCCTCGTCCCCGCCTTCGCCGTGGTGCGCGAGGCGGCCAAGCGCGTCCTCGGCATGCGACACTTCGACGTGCAGCTGATCGGCGGCATGGTGCTGAACCAGGGCTCCATCGCCGAGATGAAGACCGGCGAGGGCAAGACCCTCGTCGCCACCCTCGCCGTCTATCTCAACGCCCTCGAGGGCAAGGGCGTCCACGTCGTCACCGTCAACGACTATCTCGCCTCGCGCGATGCCGAGTGGATGGGCCGCGTCTACCGCTTCCTCGGCCTGACCACCGGCATCATCGTCCACGGCCTTTCGGACGAAGAGCGCCGCGCCGCCTATCACTGCGACGTCACCTACGCGACGAACAACGAACTCGGCTTCGACTATCTGCGCGACAACATGAAGTACGAGCGCGGCCAGATGGTCCAGCGCGGCCACAACTACGCCATCGTCGACGAGGTGGACTCGATCCTCATCGACGAGGCGCGCACGCCGCTGATCATCTCCGGCCCGCTCGACGACCGCTCCGACCTCTACAAGACCATCGACGGCTTCATGCCGCAGCTCTCCAAGGACGACTACGAGGTCGACGAGAAGCAGCGCACCGTCACCTTCACCGAGGACGGCACGGAAAAGCTCGAGCGCATGCTGGAGGCCGCCGGCCATCTCCACGGCCCCTCGCTCTACGACATCGAGAACGTCGCGATCGTCCATCACGTCAACAACGCGCTGAAGGCCCACACCCTCTTCCAGCGCGACAAGGACTACATCGTCCGCGGCGACGAGATCGTGCTGATCGACGAGTTCACCGGCCGCATGATGCCCGGCCGGCGCTATTCGGAGGGGCTGCATCAGGCGTTGGAGGCCAAGGAAGGCGTCACCGTCCAGCCGGAAAACCAGACCTTCGCCTCGATCACCTTCCAGAACTACTTCCGCATGTACAAGAAGCTGTCCGGCATGACCGGCACGGCGCAGACGGAAGCCGCCGAGTTCGGCGACATCTACGGCCTCGACGTCATCGAGATCCCGACCAACCTGCCGATCCAGCGCCTCGACGAGGACGACGAGGTCTATCGGACCTTCGAGGAGAAATTCCGGGCGATCGTCCGCGAGATCAAGGACGCCGCCTCGCGCGGCCAGCCGATCCTCGTCGGCACCACCTCGATCGAGAAGTCCGAACTCCTCGCCGATCTGATGCGCCGCGAGGGCCTGAAGGACTTCCAGGTGCTGAACGCCCGCTATCACGAGCAGGAAGCCTACATCGTCTCCCAGGCCGGCGTTCCCGGCGCCGTCACCATCGCCACCAACATGGCCGGCCGCGGCACCGACATCCAGCTCGGCGGCAATGCCGACATGCGGATCGAGCGCGAACTCGCCGACATTCCGGAAGGGCCGGAGCGAACGGCCAAGGAAGAGGCGATCAAGGCCGACATCAAGCGTCTCAAGGCCGTCGCGCTCGAAGCCGGCGGCCTCTACGTGCTGGCGACCGAGCGGCACGAATCGCGGCGCATCGACAACCAGCTCCGCGGCCGCTCCGGCCGCCAGGGCGATCCCGGCCGCTCGAAATTCTACCTGTCGCTCCAGGACGATCTCATGCGGATCTTCGGGTCCGAGCGCATGGATTCGATGCTGACCAAGCTCGGCCTCAAGGAGGACGAGGCGATCGTCCATCCCTGGATCAACAAGGCGCTGGAGCGGGCCCAGAAGAAGGTCGAGGCGCGCAACTTCGACATCCGCAAGAACCTGCTGAAATACGACGACGTGATGAACGACCAGCGTCGCGTCATCTTCGATCAGCGGCTCGAGCTGATGGATGCGGCGGAACTCGACGACACCGTCGCCGACATGCGCGAGGAGACGATCGAGGCGCTGGTCGCCCGGCACATCCCCGAAAAGGCCTATCCCGAGCAGTGGTCGACGGCCGAACTCAAGGCCGAGGTCGACGAGGTCCTCAATCTCGACCTGCCGATCCCGGAATGGGCGGCCGAGGAAGGCATCGACGACGCCGACGTGCGCGAGCGCATCACCGCCGCCGCCGACGCGGCCGTGGCAGAAAAGGCCGAGCGTTTCGGCCCCGAGGTGATGACCTACGTCCAGCGCTCGATCGTCCTGCAGACCCTCGACGGGCTGTGGCGCGAGCATCTGGTCAATCTCGACCATCTGCGCTCGGTCATCGGCTTCCGCGGCTATGCCCAGCGCGATCCGCTGAACGAGTACAAGTCGGAGGCCTTCGAACTCTTCCAGTCGATGCTCGGCAACCTGCGCGAACGCACCACCCGGCAGCTGATGCGGGTCGAACTGGTGCAGCCGGACGCCCGCGAGATGCCCGAAGTGCCGGAGGTCGAGGGGCATCACCTCGATCCCGACACCGGCTACGACGAGATGGGCTCGGGCTATTATCCGACCAGCGCCCTCGGCGAGCCGGCCGACCGCTCGGCCCTCGATCCGAACGCGCCCGAGACCTGGGGCCGCGTCGGTCGCAACGAGCCCTGCCCCTGCGGCTCGGGCAAGAAGTTCAAGCACTGCCACGGCGCCTTCGTCTGAGCCGGATCGAGGCTGCGCCGGTCCCGGCCCGAGGGGGCGATCGGACCGGACAATACGAAACCGTATAGAAACGGCCATCTGCCCGAATGACGGCGGCGCTAGCCCGGTCAGGACGATCCTCCTGCCGGGCCAGTGCCGATGCTTCGCCTTCCCAAGATCCTCCGCCGCGCCCTCCTTGCCCTCGCGGTCGTCGCGGCGCCGCCGCTCGGCTATGCCGGCTACCTGCGATCGACCGGCAACGTGCACACCGTCGAGCCCGATCGCGTCTATCGTTCGGGGCAGCTGGGCCCGGCCGCGCTGCAGCGCCTGATCGACGACAGGCACATCCGCTCCATCATCAACCTCAGGGGCGTGAACCCCGACCAGCAATGGTATCGCGACGAGCTGCTGGTCGCGGACGAGAACGGGGTGAAGGAAATCAGCATCGGGATTTCGGCCCGCAAGGAGCCGAGCCTTGCCACCCTGCGGCGGATCGAGGCCGCCATGCGGACCGCACCGAAGCCGCTGCTCATCCACTGCATGGGCGGCGCCGACCGCTCGGGGCTCGCCAGCGCGATCTACGACTATGCCATCGGCGGACGGACGGCCGAGGTGGCCCGCGGCCAGCTCTCCTTCGCCTACGGGCATTTTCCCTGGCTGCTCGGCGAAACTGCCGCTATGGATCGAGCCTTCGACGATTTCGTGCAACAGATGGACGCGTCGAAGGATCCCGCCGCGGGAGAGACCAGCGAATGAAGGTTCTCGTCATCGAGGACGACGCCTCCACCGCCGACTACGTCGTCATCGGCCTGAAGGAAGAGGGTCACGATCCCGACCACGCCGCTTCGGGGCCGATCGGCCTCGAACTGGCCTGTACGCGCGACTACGACGCCGTCGTCGTCGACCGGATGCTGCCGGCTCTCGACGGCCTGTCGATCGTCCGGGCTTTGCGCTCCTCGGGCCGGGACACGCCGGTGATCTTCCTGACCTCGGTCTCCGGCCTCGACGACCGGGTCGAGGGGCTGGAGGCCGGCGCCGACGACTATCTGGTGAAACCCTTCGCCTTTTCCGAGCTGATGGCGCGGCTGAACGCCCTGGCGCGACGCTCGCCGCTGAGGCGCGAGGAGACCGTCCTCAAGGTCGGCGATCTCGAGATGAACCTCATCGCCCGCACGGTGAAGCGCGAAGGCCGGGACATCGATCTGCAGCCGCGCGAGTTCCGGCTCCTCGAATACATGATGCGCAATCGCGGCCGGGTCCTCACCCGCACGATGCTGCTCGAGCGGGTGTGGGATTTTCACTTCGATCCGAAGACCAACGTCGTCGAGACCCATGTCAGCCGCCTGCGCTCGAAGGTCGACAAGCCCTTCGCCGGCGAGATGATCCGCACCGTCCGCGGTTCGGGCTACGTGCTGAACGTGCCGGCCTGAATGATCTGGCCCGAAGAACTGCGCTCGATCTCGTTTCGCGTCGCGCTGATCTATACCGGCTTCTTCGTCGTCTCCGTCCTGGGGATCCTCGGCACGACCTACGTGATCGCCTCGAACGAACTGGCGAGCACCCTGCGCGCGCAGATCACCGAAGACATGGATCACCTCCGGCGGGCCCATGCCGCGGGGGGCGACGAGGGCCTTCGGGAAGACTTCGGCGAACTCGGCGAGGCGGCCTCCGAGGATCGCTTCTTCCTGGTTCTGAACGGCACCGGCGAAAGGCTCTTCGGCAACGTCCCGGCCGATCTCTGGCAGCCCGGCTGGCAGGATGGCCGGCTGGGCCGCCGGGCGATCGCGGCCTCGCCGGATCTTGCCGCCGCCGCCGCCCACAACGAGGACCACGAGGTGATCTTCCTCGCGCTGGGCGAAGCGATCGGCCCGTACCGGGTGATGCTCGGGCGCAATTCCCACATCCTCGACGAGACTCAGGAGATCATTCTCTCGGCCATGTGGATCGGCGGTCTCGTCACCGCCGTGCTCGCCCTGATCGGCGGTTTCCTGGTCTCGCGGGGGCCCACCCGCCGGGTCGACGCGATCGCCCTCACGACGCGTCAGATCGTCGAGGGTCGGTTCGACCTTCGCCTGCCGGTCTCGCGGCGCGGCGACGAACTCGACCGGCTGGCCGCCGACATCAACGCCATGCTGGCGCGCATCGAGATGCTGCTGTCGAGCCTCAGGCAGGTCTCGACCGACATCGCCCACGATCTGCGCACGCCGCTGGCGCGGCTGCGCCAGCGGCTCGACGCGGTGCGCCGCAAACCTCGCGCGGCCGGGGAATACGAGGCGGCGATCGACGCCGCGATCGAGGAGAGCGACGCAGCCATCGCCACCTTCCACGCCCTCCTGCGGATCGCCCAGATCGAGGCCGGAACCCGCCGCTCGCGCTTTCGCACCGTGGACCTCGCGGCGCTCGTCGAGAAGACCGCCGAGGTCTACGAGGAAGTCGCAGCGGATGCCGGCCACCGCCTCGTCGCCCGCGACCTCGACCGGGTCGACGTCGAGGGCGACGAGGAGCTTCTCACCCAGCTTCTCGCCAATCTGATCGAGAACGCCATCAATCACGTGCCCGCGCCCGGTCGCATCGAGATTACCCTCCGACGCGCCGGAGACCGCGTTCATCTCGACGTCGCGGACGACGGTCCGGGCGTGCCCGAGGCCGAGCGGGCGAAGATCTTTCGCCGGCTCTATCGTCTCGACCAGAGCCGCACGACACCCGGCAGCGGTCTCGGCCTCTCCCTCGTCGCCGCCATCGCAGAGCTGCACGGAGGCACGGCGACCGCCCTCGACAACCGGCCGGGCCTGCGGATACGAACCGACATGCCGCTCGCGCCAGCCGCATGAAGCGGAAGGATTGGAAACCGGAAGGGCGAGCGATGTCTGCGACCCTCGTCGGCGCCTGGCAGTTCTGGGCGCTTCTCGCCGCCGTCTTCGCCGCCTTGACGGCGATCCTCGCCAAGGTCGGCGTGGCGGACGTCCCGTCGGACCTCGCGACGCTCTTGCGCACCCTCGTCGTCGTGGCGCTCCTCGCGGCGATCGTCGCCGTCACGAAGCAGTGGCGCTCGCCGGCTTCGCTGCCCGGCCGCTCGCTCGTCTTCCTCGCTTTGTCCGGCTTCGCGACGGGCGCCTCGTGGCTCTGCTACTTCCGCGCCCTGAAGCTCGGCGACGCCGCCCGCGTCGCGCCGATCGACAAGCTCTCGGTGGTCCTCGTCGCGGTCTTCGGCGTCGTCTTTCTCGGCGAAAAGCTCACGCCGGCGAACTGGGCGGGCATCGCGCTCATCGCTCTCGGCGCCTGGCTGGTCACGCTGCGCTGAGCCGATCCCGCCGGCGTGGACGCCGAACTCGCGCCTCGGGCCCCGGCGATTACGCAACCGTATAGAACCGGCAATGCCGCCGAAGTGAGGGCGGAGCAAACAGGGGCATCGTCGACGCCAGAGGAAGCCCAGCCATGCCCCCATCCCCCAATCGCACCTCATGGAGCCGGTTCAACGTCTTCCTCCACTGGACGATCGTCGTCCTCATCCTCTTTCAGTGGATCGAGGGCGAATATATGAGCCAGTTCTGGGACGCGACCCTCGAAGGCGAGGCGATCGACCGGACCGGCGTCATCCTCGGCTACAGTCACATCGTCATCGGGACGCTGGTCCTCGTCGCGGCGGTGCTGCGCCTCGTCGACCGGTTCGTCGCCGGCCGCCCTGCCCATGGCGCCGACGAGCCGCAATGGGCGGTTCTCCTCGCCAAGGTCACCCACGTCCTTCTCTACGCCCTGCTTCTGCTCATGCCGGTCCTCGGGCTCGTCGCCTGGTTCACCGGCAACGACGACATCGCCGGCTATCACGCCTTTCTGTGGAACCCGCTGCTGGCGATCATCGCCCTTCACGTCGTCGGCGCTCTCGCCCAGCATTTCTGGTTCCGCACGCCGGCGCTGAAACGCATGATCCCCGGTCTGCGCCATTCGATCTGAGGCATCCGAGACTCACACGCAGCGGCCCGGCCGATGCCCCGAATTCCAGCCCGACGCCGGCCCCTTGGCCGGCGTTTTCGCGTCGCCGCCGGGCAAGACGGACAGTCCGCGAGAGCCGCGCGAACTTCGGGCCCGGACTGCATTTCCATTCGGCACCATGCTCTTATATTCAGCGCCACTGAGAGCGGCCCGGAGGCCGACCCGCGAGCGATGGAGACGCCGATGGACGATGCCGCGAAACCGACGGCCCTGGTCATCATGGGACCATCCGGCGTCGGCAAATCGACGACGGCGGAGTTGATCGCCGCCCGGCTCGGCTGGCCCTTTGCGGAAGCCGACGAATTCCATCCCAAGGCCAACATCGAGAAGATGACCAACGGCGTTCCTCTGAACGACGAGGACCGCGCGCCCTGGCTCGCGTCGATCCGCGACTGGATCAGCCGCGAAGCGAAGCACGGCGCCTCGACGGTGCTGACCTGCTCGGCCCTGAAGCGCAGCTACCGCGACGTCCTGCGCCAGGCCGATGCCCGCGTGCGCTGCGTGGCGCTCGAGGCCGATCCCGATCTGGTCTCCACCCGGCTCGACAAGCGCAAGGGCCACTACATGCCGAAGTCGCTGCTGCAATCGCAGTTCGCCGACTTCCAGCCGCTCCAGCCCGACGAGGACGGCATCACCGTCCCGGTCATTGCCCCGCCCGACGAGGTCGTGCGCACCATTCTCGCAAAGCTCGGCCTCGGCGCCTGACGAAGCCCAGCCCGCCGCCGCCCGGCGACGTCGTTCGCAAAGCCAGATCCCAAACCCGAATGGAGTACGCCGCGTGCCGGAGGGATTTCAACAGACGCTGGGCGCCGGGACGCTCCTGGCGATCGCCGCCGGAGCCATCGTGCTCCTCCTCGTCCTCATCATCCAGTTCCGGATCCACGCCTTCATCGCGCTGGTGGTGGTCAGCCTGATCACCGCCTTCGTCGCCGGCCTGCCCTCCGGCGCGGTGCTCGACGTGCTCACCAGGGGCTTCGGCTCGACGCTCGCCTCGGTGGCGCTGCTCGTCGGCTTCGGGGCGATGCTCGGCCGGCTGGTCGAGGTCTCGGGCGGCGCCCAGACGCTGTCCGACGCGCTGATCGCGAAATTCGGCGAAGAGCGGGCGCCGCTCGCCCTCGGCATCGCCGCGCTGATCTTCGGCTTCCCGATCTTCTTCGACGCCGGCCTCGTGGTCATGCTGCCGATCGTCTTTTCGGTGGCGCGCCGGCTCGGCGGCGGCGTCCTGCGCTACGGCCTGCCGGTCGCCGGTGCGTTTTCCTGCATGCACGCCTTCGTGCCGCCCCATCCCGGCCCCGTCGCCAGCGCCGAACTGCTCGGCGCCGACATCGGCATCCTGACCATCGTCGGGCTGATCGTCGCCATCCCGACCTGGTTCCTCGCCGGCTATCTCTACGGCGTCTGGTCGGGCTCGAAATTCGTCCTCAAGGTGCCGGACTTCCTCTCCGGCGGCGAACGCGAAGAGGACATGGCCGAGCCGCCGAAGCCCTCGACGGTCATCCTGCTCCTCCTGCTGCCGCTCGCCATCATCTTCGTCAACACCGGCCTCGACACGGCCCGGGCCGCCGGCATGCTCGACGGCGACGCCGGCTGGTTCAAGTTCCTTCGCGCCATCTGCGCGACGCCGATCGCCCTCCTCATCGCCGTCCTCGTCGCCAGCTACGTGCTCGGCATCCGCCGCGGCCTCGACAAGCTGCGGGTCGAGAGCCTGCTCGATTCCGCCCTCGCCCCGGTCTGCGCGATCATCCTGATCACCGGCGCCGGCGGCATGTTCGGCGGCGTCCTCAAGGCGACCGGCATCGGCGACGCGCTCGCCGACACGCTGTCGGGCATCGGCCTGCCGCTGATCGTCTCGGGCTTCGTCATCGCGCTCGCCCTCAGGGTGGCGCAGGGCTCGGCCACCGTGGCGCTGATCACCTCCGCCGGACTGATCCAGCCGGCGATCCAGGCCGAGGGGATCACCGGCTTTCCCCTCGCCGCCATCGTCGTGGCGCTCGCCTCGGGATCGCTGGCGCTCAGCCACGTCAACGATTCCGGCTTCTGGCTGGTCGGCCGCTTCATGGACATGGACGTCAAGACGACGCTGAAGACCTGGACGGTGATGGAGACGTTGATCGGCGTGATCGGCTTCGCGATCGCCTGCCTCCTCTACGTCGCCTTCGGCGGCTGAGGGCCGTCGTCGCTCCTCCCGGCGGCGCGGGATACGGCGCCGGGACGCGCGCCGGGACGTTCGGTGGGTTGCAGGAGTTCCGGAGGCGGCAAGCCCTTGCCGCCTCCACCCTCTGTCGCTAGCGTTTCAAGTTGTCCGTTTTTGATAGCACACGAAATGTCCGCTTCTGTTTTTGGTTTGGCCCTGTGGACCCTGTGGTCAGGCGCG
>NZ_JAJUWU010000024.1 GCF_021390325.1 Jiella avicenniae
ACTGTTCAGGTTGAACGAGCGAAGCGGGAAGGGACCAGGCCATGCCACGATCTCCCGAAGGGCGATCCGGATCCCGTCGGTCTCCTTCCCGCACCCTTCATACACCAAGCCAAACACACAGGATCCCGGCTCCGGGGCCGGGATGACGAGGTTTCGAGGCTGCCACCCATTCTGCTAGGTCGATGAGCCGCGCAATCCGCGGATCGCCGGACTGGTATGAGATGTGGGAATGCAGCAGGGACCGGGGCCCGAGAATGGCGACGCGTCGGGGCTGGCGAGTGCCGCTCGACTTGGACGACCGGCATTCGGCCGCGACGGCGACCCCCTCGGCAAAGCAGCCGTCACGCGGACGCGACCGAAGGCAGGATGCTCGTGCCGCGACGGGTGACGACTGCCGGCTCGAAGGGCCGCACCGTCATCCGCCCGTCCGGCCAGGCGGTCAGGACCGAGGACGGCGGCACGAGGTTCCAGCCGTCGTCGATCTCGTCGAAGGGCTCGGAGGCGATGACCGTGCCGGGCGCCGCAGGGTCGCCGTGGCGGCGCCAGTAGAGCGAGGGCGGCCGGCCGTCGTCGGCCCAGCGATAGGCGCTGAGGCAGCCGCCGTCGGCATGGACGGCGGCAAAGCGGATCGCTCCCGTCTCGTCGGTGCCGCAGGGGCCGCGCTCAATCCCGCGGCGCTCGCCGGCCGGCTCGTCCCTCCATGGCGGCGGGCGGCCGATCGCGGCGTCGCGAATGGCGGCGATGTCGGCAAGCGTCGCCGCGATCGCCCCGGCCGCATCCGTGCCGGGCCGGCTGCGGCGCGACGCGAGGAAGATCGCCTCGGAATCCGTCGAGCCCTGCCTCAGATGATAGAGATCGTCCGGGATCAGCGCCTCGACGGCGCGGCGCATTCGTCCGTAATGGCCGATCTGGCCGTTGTGGGTGAAGATCGCGCGGCCGTCGGTGAAGGGATGGCAGTTCGCCGTCGAGACCTCGCCGCTGGTCGCCGCGCGGACATGGGCCATGAATAGCGGCGAGCGGATCTGCCGGCAGAGCGAGACCAGATTGGCATCCGACCAGGCCGGCACGATCGAGCGGTAGAGGCCGGGTTCGGCCCGCTCGCCGTACCAGCCGACACCGCTGCCGTCGCCATTCACCGCCGTGCGCGCCTGGCGGGCCGCCATCGACTGGGCGATCAGCGAGGCGCGCGGCTCGACGAGCAGCGCGTCGAGGAAGATCGGCGGTCCGGCATAGGCGAGAAGGCGGCACATGGCAGCGGCAAACCGTTGGAGACATCGAGACGCTGAGTGGAAGGCCGGGGCCTTTTTTCGAACTGTCCGCCGCGATCATGTCTCGAAGCTGACCTGACGGTCGGCACACGCCGCTCATGATGGTGCGGAAGACGCCGCGCCGGTCCCCCCGACCGAGGAGGCCGACGCACCTGCCAGTCGCACACGATCGCGATTTTCGATGCCGAGGCCCGACGAAATTCGCGCCCCGGAGCCGGAGCCAGGGTCAATGGCTCCCGGGATCGCGGCCCCTCTCGGCCCGCCCGTCGCCACCGGTCAGGATTTCATCGAGGATCGCCTTCACCTGGCGCCCGGCATCTTCGATGCCGCGCGAGGTATCGACGACATGGTCGGCCCGCCCGCGTTTCTCGGCGTCCGGCGTCTGCTTGGCGAGGATCGCCTGGAACTTCGCCTCGCTCATGCCGGGCCGGGCGAGGACGCGCGCGCGCTGCACCGCGAAGGGGGCGGAGACCACGACGATGCGGTCGCAGCGTTTCTCGGCGCCGGTCTCGAAGAGCAGCGGAATGTCGAGGATCGCGGCCGGTGCGCCGCTTGCCTCCGCGGCTTCTAGGAACTGCCGCTCCGCCTCGCGGACCAGCGGATGGACGATCGCCTCGAGCCGTTTCAGGGCCGCCGGGTCGCCGAGGACGCGGTCGGCCAACAGATCGCGATCGACGACGCCCTCCCGGACGCTGCCGGGAAATGCCGCCTCGATCGCCGGCGCGGCCGCGCCGCGATAGAGCTCGTGCACCGCCGCATCGGCCGAATGGACCGGCAGGCCGGCTTCGGCGAATAGACCGGCGGTGGTCGACTTTCCCATGCCGATCGAGCCGGTGAGGCCGATGACGATCACTGCAGCGCCACCTCTTCCTCGTTGATCACCAGCGCGATCAGCCAATGGCCGGACAGATCGTTGCGCCGGAGGGCATAGCGACAGCGAAACTCCATCTGGACCTCGCCGTCGCCCCGTTCCTGCCGCCATGCCAGCGTGACGAAGGCGGCGTTGCCAGAAGACTGGGCCTCGAGGACCTTGAAGTCGGAATGCGCGATCTCCTCGCTCTCGAAGACGTCGAACAGCGCTTCGACGTTTTCGGCGAGATCGTCGGCATCGGCGAAGACGGTGCCCTTGCCCGATTGCCAGATGGTCACCGGATAGGCGAAGCAGTCGATCACCCTCCGCAGGTCGAAATCGTCGAAGCCCTCGGCATAGGCGCGAAAGAGGCTCTCCACCGCCAGTTTGAAACCCAGCGACTGGCCGGGCGGCGTTTCGTCGGCCATCCTCACATCCCGCTGGAGAGATCGGCGACGAGTCGTTCGCGGAGCGCGGTCGACACGGTGGGCTTCTCGCCGAACCAGCGTTCGAAGCCGGGGACGGCCTGGTGGAGCAGCATGCCGAGCCCGTCGGCGAATCGCAGCCCGCGTGCCTCGGCCGCTCTCAGGATCGGCGTCATCAGCGGCGTATAGACGATGTCGGTCACCATCGCCTCGTCGGGCAAGGCCGACAGATCCGGCAGCTTTTCCGGAAACCAGTCGGGCGTCTCGTCGTCGGGATCCTTCTCCGGGACCGGCACGGTGTTGACCAGAAGATCGGCCCGCGCCAGCAATGTGGCCTGCATCTCCTCCCCATGGCCGGCGACCCGACCGGGAAACGGACGGTCGAAACGGCCGGCGAGGTCCGCGGCATTGGCGACGGTGCGGTTGACGATCTCGACCCGCTTCACTCCGCGCGACAGGAGCGCATGGACCACGGCCCGCGCCGCGCCGCCGGCGCCGAGCACGACCGCCGTCTCGGCCCCCGCCCAGCCGGCGAGCCGCTCGTCGAGATTGGCGGCAAATCCATGGGCGTCGGTGTTGCCGCCGACGAGCCGGCCGTCCTCGAACCACAGCATGTTGACCGCGCCGATCGCCTCGGCCTCACCATCCCGTCGCTCGGCGGCGCGGAAGGCGGCGAGCTTGTGCGGGATCGTCACGTTGCCGCCGACGAAGCTCTTGTCTGCGAGGGTTTCGAAGAACTCGGCGATCTCCTCCGGCGGCACGCCCATGCGGACATAGGAGCCGGGAAGGCCGAGTTCCCTCAGCCAGGTCGCATGGATCAGCGGCGAGCGGGAATGCCAGACCGGCCAGCCGGTGATGAAGGCTTTCGGTCCCTCGACCGTCACCGGACGGTGATTCGGATCGAAGATCGAGCCTTCGCCCCGCGGCCGCTCGGCGCCGCTGACATAGGGCGCCGGCGTCCATTCGCCGCTTTCGTCAGCCATCGATTTCCCCCCTCCTTCTCAGTTCCTTCAAGAGCGGCAGGATCGGCAGGCCGATGATGGTGAAATAGTCGCCATCGATCGCCTCCATCAGCTGCACGCCTTCCCGCTCGATCTGATAGGCACCGACGCTGGTCAAGGCCCGGCCTCCCACCCCGGCGAGATAGCGCCCGACGAAGCCGGGATCGAGGTCGCGCAGGGTGATCCGCGCCACCGCGACGTGCCGCCAGACGACGGTGCCGTTCTCGACCAGCACGACGGCGCTGTTCAGGGTGTGCGTCCGTCCCGACAGCGAGAGAAGCGTGCGACGCGCCTCCTCCATGTTGGCGGGTTTGTGAAACACCCGGTCGTCCAGCGCCAGGGTCTGGTCGGCACCGATGACGATCTCGCCCGGATGGCTCTCCGAAACGTTCGTCGCCTTCGCCTCGGCCAGAACCTGCGCGACGTCTTCGGGCGTCGCGCCGCTGCCGAGAAGCGGCGCCTCGACCGCCCGCTCGTCGAGTTCGGCGGGACGGACGGTGAAGTCGACGCCGGCATTCTTCAACAGTTCGCGGCGATGGACGCTGCCGGAGGCGAGGACGATGCCTTTGGCCATGGATGGGACCTTTTTAATAAAATTTTCATCGATCCGGTGCTTCATAGCGGCATGCCCCCTCCGACCCAAGTGGGGCCGGATTCGATTCGCGCGGCCGACACAAGCTGCGGCGGACGATTCGCCCGGGATTCTCCGCCCCCTGTGGGCAAGGCCGGGGTAACCTCGCATGCCTTTCGAAAGCGAAGCGGGGCCTGTTCATCGAACCGTCGTTTATCCACATTTCGAGGCGCGGCTCCCCCTGTGGACCGGCTCGAGCGAATCTGTGGCGAAACCCGGTCAAGTCCTCGCCGCAAACGAGTCGATCGTTCCGCCTGAACGCACAGCGTGCGTCGTCGGCAAGTGGTTTCGGGCACTGGCAAATCGCCGTTCGTCCCCGATTTTCGTCTTCTGCCGCCGCACGCCGCGGCGAGGCGGTTCGGCCGCGACCGTCCGGTCGGCCCCGAATTGGCGCGAGATGTGAATCCCGGCTATCCACCGAGTCATAGAATCATAAATCTCCTTTCGAAGAGATTCTTGAAGATTTGGGAGAAGGCCGGTGACGGAACGGCGCAAGCTGATGAGGGTACTCGAGGGGGAGACGGTGTTTCCTCCGCCGGTCTGGCTGATGCGTCAGGCGGGCCGCTATCTTCCCGAATATCGGGAAACCCGGGCGAAGGCCGGGGGCTTCCTCGAACTGTGCTACGACCCGGACTTCGCCACGGAGGTGACGCTGCAGCCGATCCGCCGGTTCGGCTTCGACGCGGCGATCCTGTTCTCCGACATCCTCGTCATTCCCGACGCGCTCGACCGCGGGCTGCACTTCGTCGCCGGCGAGGGGCCGAAGCTGACGCCGCTGCGCGAGGACGAGGTGGCGAGCCTCGATCCGAGCCGGGCCGAGACCCATCTCGCGCCGGTGATCGCCACCGTGGCGAGACTGCGCGAAGAGCTGCCGGAAGAGACGACGCTGATCGGTTTCTGCGGCGCGCCCTTCACGGTCGCGACCTACATGATCGCCGGCCACGGCACGCCCGACCAGGCGCCGGCGCGGCTGTTCGGCTATCGCCACCCCGAGGCGATGGAAAAGCTGCTCTACCTCCTCGCCGAGATGAGCGCCGACTATCTGATCCGCCAGCTCACCGCCGGGGCCGACTGCGTCCAGATCTTCGACAGCTGGGCGGGGGTCCTCGACGAGGCCTGTTTCGAAGCTTACGCGATCGGGCCGGTTCGCCGCATGGTCGAGAAGATCCGTGCCGCGAGGCCCGACGCGAAGATCATCGGTTTCGCCAAGGGGGCCGGGGCGTTCCTCTCGACCTACCGCGAAAAGACCGGCGTCGACGCCGTCGGCCTCGACTGGCAGATGCCGATGGACTTCGCCCGCAGCATCCAGACCGGCGGGGCGGTGCAGGGCAATCTCGATCCGCTGCGGCTGATCGCCGGCGGCAGGGCGCTCGACGAGGGCGTCGACCGGATCCTCGAACATCTGGGCGGGGGCTCGCTGATCTTCAATCTCGGCCACGGCATCACCCCCGACGCGCCGATCGAGCACGTCGAGGCGCTGCTGAAGCGGATTCGGGGGTGAATGCCCGGCGAATGCGCTTGGCGGCGAGGATCTTGCCAGGCGAGGGTCCGCCCCCTGCGGCGTCATCCTCGGGACGAGCCCGAGGATGACGCGGTTTCGATGGTTCGGCGAGTTGGAGCCATCGGTGCAGGCGAGAGACATTCCGAGCCGACGCAGCGCTTCAGATGAGGCGGAGACCTTGCGGAGCCGAGGTCGAGATCGAGCTGCAGTGGCGGGCACCGCTTCCCGGCGACGAGCGCCGACCCCCTCTGGAGGTCCGCTGGGGACCTCTCCACCAACAGCTTACCCACAGCCCCGACTGTATGAGCGGGGTTTCGTCGACGGAGTTCCGCAGGCGAATTGACTCGACGGCAGCGTCCGAGTCACCAACGGGGCCGGCGGCGATCGGGGGCGACTCGGCCGGTGCCGAGCCACAGACGACCCGGACCGCCGGCCATCCAAGGAACCGCCCGCAACCCCGATGAAAAACGCGATGATCGCCCTTGCCGTGACCTGCCTCATCGCGGCGCTGATGTTCCTTCTGCTGCCCGATTCGGCCTATCTGTGGGTGAAGTCGGTGCATGTCTTTTCCGTCATCGCCTGGATGGCGGGCATGCTCTATCTGCCGCGGCTGTTCGTCTATCACGCGGGCGCGGAGGTGGGTTCGGTGCAGTCGGAAACCTTCAAGGTGATGGAACGGCGGCTGCTCAAGGGGATCATCAATCCCTCGATGATCGGCACCTGGGTGGCAGGCCTGTGGCTCGCCGTCGCCGGCGGATGGCTGACCGGCGGCGACGTCTGGCTGCACGTGAAGATCCTCCTCGTCCTGGTCATGTCGGGGATCCACGGCATGCTGACGGGCGCGACGCGGCGCTTTGCCGAAGACCGCAACGAGAAGTCCGCGCGCTACTGGCGGGTGCTGAACGAGGTCCCCGCCCTCCTGCTCGTCGGGATCGTCGTCCTGGTGGTGGTGAAGCCGTTCTGAGGCCGCGTCGCCGGGCTCCGGCGACGCCGGTTCGGATCACCCGAGATAGCCTTTGCCCCCGACCGGCAGGAATTCCCCGGCGATCCCGGCCGCCGCCTCTATGAGGCTCGCCGACAGGGGATTGCCGTCGACCTTCAGCGGCGGCGGCGCCTCGCGCCAGCCGGCGCCATGGGCGGCGATGTGGTCCATCGCCCGGTTGGCGTTGGAAAAGGCGTTGGCGCCGCCCTCGCCCTGGGCCCTGGCGAAGATCGCGGCCACCGCGTCGGACAGTCGCGCCGACAGGGCCGCGGCGTCGGCCAGCCGGCCCTCGGCCTTGAGGGCGAGGAGCTGGCGCAGGGGCTCGCCGAGGACGTTGCCGGTCGACAGCAGCCAGCCGTCATAGGGCCCCTCCGGCTTCAACGCTTCGAGATAGCCGCCCTCGGCACCGCGCACGAGCGCGACCTGGCCGAAATCGAGCCGGCTTTCGGCCACCCGGTCCTCGCCGGAGGAATCCTTGAACAGCGGCACCCGCGGTGATCCGGAGAGCCTGGCGAGGGTTTCAGGAGCGATCCGGCAGCCGGTCACCTGCGGCAGCTGATAGACCGCGATCGGCAGCCGGCTCGCGTCGAAGACCGCCTCGTAATGGGCGAGGATCGTCTCCCGGCTGGCATCGGCGTCGACGGGCGGGCAGACGACGGCCGAACTCACCCGCGCCGCCAGGGCGGCATCCGCGTCGAGCCGCCGTTCGAGATGGGTCAGGCGGGCGATCACTGCGTCGGTCGAGGGGCGCAAGGCGCCGAAGATCAGCGAGACGTCGAGGTCGCCGACCGCGTCCGAGGCCGCGAGGTCGATCAGCGCGTCGAAGGTTTCGTCGCTCGCCTCCCAGCCGTCGCCGGTCGAGCCGGCGAGCATGATCTGCCGCACGCTCGGACGGATGGCGCGGATGTGGGCGAGCGTGCGGGCGGGATCGAGGGTGCCCGGGCCACCGGCGGCGTAATGGCTGAGGACCGGCACGAAGAGGGCGTCGGCGAGACGGCTGGCATGGGGCTCGGGGATCATGTCGGCAGGTTCCTTTCGGCTACGGCATCGGCCCGAAAATCGGCCTCGATATTCGGAAAGCACGATGCGTCGATTCAATGGCTTGGAGCGTCCATCGTGCGTCCGATCGGACGCACGGCGCTCCAAGCGCCATCGTGCTTTGCTGCAATGGAACATGGGCGGCAAGAGGCCGCAATCCACCGCCCGCACCGGACAGGGCGATCGCTTGAAGGCAAGTGCCATCGGTGACGCTTCGATCTCCCGCCTTGCGGTGGAGATGGGTGGCAACCCAGAGGGGGGTCTCGCGCCACCCTCCAGCAGTCCGGAGCGAGGTCACCCCCCTCTGCCTGCCGGCATCTACCCCGCAAGGGGGGAGATCAGGCCAACCGCCAGCCCGGGCCCGGCTTCGAGCGATCGCCCCGAGGCACCGGACCTGACGCGGCGGGATCGATGCGCCGGGCGTTCGCGAGACCCCCGCGGTCCGCCCTTCGACCATGGCCGATGTGGCAAGGGCATGATCCCGAACAGTGGGAACCGGTTTTCGGAAAAGATCATGCGGGAACAGGAAGATGGGGCGGGAGGATGGGCGAAGCCCATTTCATCCCGCCAAGTCCCGACACGAAAAAGCCGGACCAAAAGGCCCGGCTCGTTGCGTTCGATGCGTCGCCGAAAGGCGGGCGGGTCAGTTCAGCCGCTTGCGTACCTCGGCGATCGAATTGTCGATGAACAGGCCGCTGGAGCCGCCGGAATTGCGGTCGGCGATGACCTTGGCCGAGGCGGCGACCGCGATGTCGACGGCCGCGGCGCGCACCTCGGCGATGGCGTCGCTCTCGGCCTGGGCGATCTTCGTCTCGGCCATGGCGGTGCGGCGCTGGACGTATTCCTCGTTGCGCTGGCGGGTTTCCTTGAGCATCGCGTCGGCCTCGCGCTTGGCGGCGGCGACGATGTCCTTGGCTTCCTCTTCGGCCTCGCGGCGGCGGCGCTGATATTCGGCGAGCTGCTGCTTGGCCTCTTCCTTCAGTTCGCGCGCTTCCTCGATCTCCTTGCGGATGCGGGCGGCGCGCTCGTCGAGGTTCTTGCCCACCTTCGTCGGGGTCTTCACGTAAAAGACGACGGCGAAGAACAGGATGAGGCCGACGAATGTCCAGAATGTATTGTCCATGTCGTCCCCCTCAGCGTCCGGCGGCCTGGACGGCGCCGGCGATCTCGTCCTGGCTCGCTTCGATATTGGCGACTTCGCGCAGAATGGTGTCGGTGACGTCGCGGGCGATGCCGTCGACCTCGCCGAGCGCCGAGCGCTTGACCTCGCCGATGCGCGCCTGGGCGGCCTCGAGCTTCTCGTCGAGCTCCGCGTCGAGGCGCTTGCGCTCCTTCTCGGCGTCGGCCTTGGCCGATTCGCGCGCCTCGTGACCGATCGAATGGGCGCGATTGCGGGCTTCGGTAAGTTCCTGCTGATAGGCGGCCTGCGCCTCGTCGGCGTCGGAGCGCATCCGCTCGGCCGCTTCGAGATCGAGCGCGATGCGATCACGCCGATTTTCCAGGATTCCGCCGATCCGCGGCATGATCACGGTCTTCAGCAGCCAGTAGAAGATGCCGAAGGTGATCGCCAGCCACAGGAGCTGCGAAGGGAAATATTCCGGATTGAACGGGGGAAAGCCTCCCCCGTGCTCGGCCGTGGAGGTCGTGCCCTCGTGAAGGGGCTCGGCGGCGCCCTCGGCCGTCACCGGCTGGTGTACCGCCGTTTCCCCGTCCTGGGCGTAGGCTTGCGTCACGAACATCGCGGGTCTCCGGCAAGAACGACCGGCGGCTGTTGAGGCCGCCGGTCAGAAAGGTCGGGTCGGCTCTCGTCTCGCCTCAGACGGCGAAGAGCAGGAGCAGCGCGACGAGGAGCGAGAAGATGCCGAGCGCTTCCGTCACCGCGAAGCCGAAGATCAGGCGACCGAACTGGCCGTCGGCGGCCGAGGGGTTGCGCAGGGCGCCGGCGAGATACTGGCCGAAGATCGTGCCGAGGCCGATTCCGGCGCCGCCCATGCCGAGGCAGGCGAGACCGGCACCGATGAACTTTGCTGCATCCGCTTCCATGTGAGTACTCCTTTGAATGGGTTTGCCGAGCGGCGGTGATTTGGGCGCCCAGGCGCCCGGCGGAGAGATGGCCGGGCCGGCCACCCTCGAACGGTGTCGGGGGATCAGTGGCCCGGGTGAATGGCGTCGTTGAGATACATGCAGGTCAGCACCGCGAAGACGTAGGCCTGCAGGGCCGCGACCAGGAATTCCAGCGCCGTCAGGGCGACGACCATCAACAGCGGCAGGATCGAGCCGAGGATGCCGAGCGCGCCGAAGGCGCTGAGCGAGACGATGAAGCCCGCGAAGACCTTCAGCGTGATGTGGCCGGCCAGCATGTTGGCGAAGAGACGAACCGAGAGCGAGACCGGCCGGGACAGGAACGAGACGACCTCGATCAGCACCACCAGCGGCAGCAGGACACCCGGCACGCCTTCGGGAACGAAGAGTTTGAAGAAGTGCAGGCCGTGCTTCATCAGGCCGTAGCCGACGACCACCGCCATCACCAGCATGGCGAGGGCGAAGGTGACGATCAGATGGCTGGTGACCGTGAAGAAATACGGGACCATGCCGAACAGGTTCGCCACCAGGACGAAGGTGAAGATCGAGAAGACGAAGGGAAAGAACCGCATCCCCGCCGTGCCGGCGGCGTCGCGCAGCATGTTGGCGGTGAACTCGTAGGTCAGTTCGGTGATCGACTGGCCGCGCGAGGGAACGAGGCCGCGCCCGCGCGTGGTGTAATAGAGGAACGCGGCGGTGACCGCGACGGTCAGCACCATGAACAGGGCGGAATTCGTAAAGGAGAAATCCCAGTCGCCGATCTTGATCGGCACGATACGATTGATCTGGAACTGGTGAATCGGATCTGTCGGGTCGTGTTCCAAACGGCCTGGTCCTTCGTGGAATGCGTTCGCCCAAATTTGAGACGCTCAGCCCATAGCGTTCCCGAAGGCGCGAAGCAACACCTTATCGCCGAGTTTCACGCCCGTTTCGATCCGCTTTCCTCTTTGCGGGCCGAAGCTTCGTCCGGCTCTGCGGAAGCATCCGGCCGAGGGGGCGGGGCGGGCGAGACCGAGCGCAGCACGTTGCGCACGCCGGCGGCAAATCCGATCATCAGGAAAACCACGAGGCCGAGCGGCATCGTCCCGGCGAGACGGTCGATGCCATAGCCGATGGCGGCCCCGACGACGATGCCGGCGACGAATTCCGAGGCGAGCTTCAGCCCCTCGGCGATGCCCTGGGAGGTGCCGGGGCGGCGCCGCTTTTCGGCCTCGACGTCGCTGCGCGCGCGGTGCGAGGCGAGTTTGGCGTCGAGCGCGGCGCGCCGGGCATCCCAGGCGGCACGATCGGCCGGCGACGGCGCCTCGACCGCCCGCTGCCCGCCGTTCTCCGCCTGCCCGTCTTCCTCAGCCACGATCGTCACTTTCCTCGTCGGTCCGCGGCCCGTCGCCGCGCTCGGTCGGCCCGATGCCGCGTCTTGCACGTCAGCACTCGCAGGAGCGCCGCGGCGATGCAAGCCGTTCCTACTTCGAGGATTCCTCCGAAACGCCGCCCATCGAGCGGCTCTTCAAGAGGCTGGCGACCGTGGTGATCGCCAGAATGGCGACGATCACGCCGAGGGACAGCGGCGTCGAGATGTGCGGCAGGCCCTCGACCGCCTGGCCGCCATTGATGAAGGACAGGTCGTTCTCCTCCAGCGCATGGAAGATCAGCTTGACGCCGATGAAGCCGAGGACGAGGGCGAGCCCGAGGCCGAGATAGACCAGCCGGTCGAGCAGCCCGCCGAGCAGGAAGTAGAGCTGCAGCAGGCCGAGCAGGGCGAAGGCGTTGGCGGTGAAGACGATGTAGGGCGCGTCGGTGAGGCCGTAGATCGCCGGGATCGAGTCGAGGGCGAAGAGGATGTCGGTCATCCCGAGCGCGATGATGACGATGATCATCGGCGTATAGAACAGCTTGCCGTCGAGCCGCACGGTAAGAGCATTGCCGTGATAGTCCGAGGTGATCGGCAGGTGGCCCTGCACCCATTTCACCACCGCGTTCGGCTCGTATTCCTCGTCCGTCGACTTGTGCCCGACGAGACTTTCCTTGGCGAGCTTCCAGGCGGTCCACAGGAGGAACAGGCCGAAGATGTAGAACACCCAGGCGAAGCGCTCGATCGCCGCGGCGCCGATGCCGATGAAGATGCCGCGCATGATCAAAGCGAGCACGATGCCGATGAGCAGCGCCTTCTGCTGGTCCTCCCCCGGCACGCGGAACGACTTCATGATGATGACGAAGACGAAGAGATTGTCGACCGACAGGCTCTTCTCGGTGATGAAGCCGGCGAAGAATTCGACGCCGTGGACGTGGTCCCAGAACCAGAAGACGCCGCCGCCGAAGATGCAGGCGATGGCGACGTAGAAGACCGACCAGAAGGTCGCTTCCTTGAAGCTCGGCTCGTGGGCCTTCCTGACATGGGTGACGAAATCGAAGACGAAGAGGGCCGCAATGCCGCCGATGGTGGCGAGCCACACCCAAACCGGCACCGCGCCGGATCCGCCGCTTGCGGCGCCAACGTCCATCGCTTCCACTCAACTCTCCCAATTCTGACGCCGGAGCCATTTCGTCGCCCGTAGATGTGAAGGGCGCCGACGAATTGAAAGCCCCGGCAGCCGGTCCGGCGAAACGAGCGGTGTCGCATTGTCGTGTGGTCGGTGGAGAAAGGTCGCGCAGAGCCGCCGACGACCGGCGTCAGCTTTCGCGTTCCGCGCCGGCCGGCAGCGCCGCCGCCGGCGCGGCGAGCGCCGGCCGGTCGTCCGCGTCGTCCTTCAGCCTCGTCCCGGACAGGCCGAGTTCGGCCGCGCGGAGAACGAGGCCGGCGAGCTTTTCCCCGGCGATCTGCGGCGACAGGCCGCCCGGCCGGATGTTGGAGACGCAGTTGCGATCGGCGTCGGACCGGCCGGTCTTCGGGCCGAAGGTGAGATAGGCGCCGAGGCTGTTCGCCGCCGAAAGACCGGGCCGCTCGCCGATCAGCATCAGCGCGATCTTCGCGCCGAGGGCTTCGCCGATGGGATCCGACAGCGCCACCCGGGCGCCGGTCGCGACGACGACGGGGGCGAGGGTCCACTCCTTCGGCAGCGCCGAAAGGAGGCCGCCCGCGACCTCGGCGCCATGGGCGTTCACCGCCGTCGCCGACAGGCCGTCGCCGACGACGACGACGAGATCGAAGCGTGGGCCCGCCGCCGCCCGAAGCTTCTCCCGCGACGCCTCCGCCAGCCGCCGGCCGAGATCGGGGCGCCTCAGATAGGTGGCACGGTCCTGTGCCCGGCTCTCGACCGCAAGGGTTTCGAAACCGGCATCCGCCAGCGTCCTTGCGATCGCCTCGGCCCGAAATTCCGAATGCACGGCGTCGCGGGCCTTGGCGTGGGCCTCGGCGAAATCGAGACGGGCCGCCGTCGGCAGGCCCGCCCCGCGCCGGCCGAGGCCGATGCGCGCCTCGGTGAATTTGCTGAGGCGTTTCAGCGGGTGGTCGCTGCGCTCGACCGGGGCGAAGGACGGGTCACGTGGCTCGTCGACGGACATTCCGGTGCTTCCCATTCATGGTCGCATGAGGCTCAGGCGAGCGGCGAGCCGGACAGGGCTTCGACATCGGGCTTCCATGCCTTGCCATGCCAAGCAGAAGCTTCGCTGTGGAAGCGCGTGGAAGGATGGCCGCATCCCCCAAAACTTCGTCATCCCGGCCCCCGAGCCGGGATCCATTCCAAACCGTCGACACTGCCAAGCCGGTCGACCTCCAGCCAAGAGTGTTTTCTGCCCTGAGAGGGCGGTTTCAACGCGGAGGGATGGATCCCGGGTCAAGCCCGGGATGACGAGGTTTCGATGTTCCCGCCTCACCTGCCATGTCGATTCATCACGCGAGCCAGCGGCCGACGGAGCCTTGCACCAGAGGGGCAAATGACGTCGATGCCGAGCCCGAGGGCGACCGTAAGCAGGGGGCGGCGCCTCGAAATTCGCGTCCGGCCCCGCCCCGCCCGTCATTGTGCCGCCTCGAGCAGCTTCGACCGCGCGATGAGGCCGGCATCGCCGCGGCGCGTCTCGGGCAGGAGGTAACCCGCCTCGTCGAACACGCCGGCCTGCCTCAGCCACGCCTCGAATTCCGGCGCCGGCTTGAGGCCGAGCGCCCGGCGGACATAGGCGGCGTCGTGATAGGAGGTCGACTGGTAGTTCAGCATGACGTCGTCGGAGCCCGGCACGCCCATGACGAAATTGACCCCGGCGACGGCGAGCAGCGTCAACAGATTGTCCATGTCGTCCTGATCGGCCTCGGCATGGTTGGTGTAGCAGACGTCGACGCCCATCGGCACGCCGAGCAGCTTGCCGCAGAAATGGTCCTCGAGGCCGGCCCTCGTGATCTCCTTGCCGTCATAGAGATATTCCGGGCCGATGAAGCCGACGACGGTGTTGACCAGCAGCGGATCGAAAGCGCGCGCGACGGCATAGGCCCGCGCCTCCATGGTCTGCTGGTCGATGCCGAAATGGGCGTCGGCCGACAGAGCCGCCCCCTGCCCCGTTTCGAAATACATCACGTCCTCGCCGATCGTGCCGCGCTTCAGGGATTTCGCGGCGTCCTGGGCTTCCTTCAGCATGGCCAGCGAAATGCCGAAGGAGGCGTTGGCCTTTTCCGATCCGGCGATCGACTGGAAGACGAGATCCACCGGCGCACCGCGGGACATGCAGTCGATCGCCGTCGTGACGTGGGCGAGGACGCAGGACTGCACCGGACAATCGAGCCTGAGGCGCAGCTCCTCGATCAGTTCGAGCAGCCGGCGCATGGCCGACGGGCTGTCGGTCGCCGGATTGATGCCGATCACCGCGTCGCCGCAGCCGAAGGCGAGACCGTCGAGGATCGAAGCCGCAACGCCCTTGGCATCGTCGGTCGGATGGTTCGGCTGGATGCGCACCGAAAGCCGCCCCGGCAGGCCGACCGTGGTGCGGAACTTCGTCACCACCGGCCGTTTCCTCGCGATGGCGATCAGATCCTGGTTGCGGCAGATCTTCGAGACGGCCGCCACCATCTCCGGTGTCAGCGCCCATTTCAGCGCGCCGATCGCCTCGCTCGTCGCCTCGTCCGACAGGAGCCAGTCGCGGAATTCGCCGACGGAAAAGCCGGCGATCGGCCGGAAGGCCGCATCATCGTGCTGGTCGAGGATCAGCCGCTGAACCTCGTCGTCTTCCGGCTCGATCAGGGGGGTGGCGAGGATCTCGGCGAGGCCGGTGTCGGCCAGTCGCCGCTGCGCCTTCACCCGCGCTTCCTGGCTTTCCGCCGCGACACCGGCGAGGAAATCGCCGGAGCGGGCCGGCGAGGCCTCGGCGAGGAGGGTCCTGAGCTGTTCGGGGGCCATGGCGGAGCCTCGTCCTTGCAAAGCGCGGCAGAGCGCGCATCGGCGACCGCGCTCTGCCAGGAGAGGATCGGGCCGCCGGTAGTTGACCCATGGAACGGCATTTTTCGTCGGTGGTCAAACGCTGTGCAGGATCGAACGCCGGGTCTGCCGGCCGTCGCCTCACTCCGCGCTCAGCTTCTCCAGGATCGCCGAAAAGTCCCTGCCCTTGCCGCCGGCTTCGACGAAGGCCCTGTAGACGTCCCGTGCATGGCGGCCGAGTTCGGTGGAAGCGCCGTTCTTTTCGGCGGCGGTCTGGGAGAGGTCGAGGTCCTTCAGCATCAGCTCGGCGGCAAAGCCCGGCTTGTAGCCGCGGTCGGCGGGGCTTTCGGGACCGACGCCCGGCGCCGGGCAATAGGTGTTGAGCGACCAGCAGGAGCCCGACGAGGTGGAGGCGACGTCGAACATCGCCTGTCGGTCGAGGCCGAGCTTGTCGGCGAGGTGAAACGCCTCGCAGACGCCGATCATCGAAATTCCGAGGATCATGTTGTTGCAGATCTTCGCCGCCTGGCCGGCGCCGGCCTCGCCGCAATGGACGACCTTCGCCCCCATGATCTCGAACAGCGGCCGGCCCTTGGCGAAGGCTGCCTCGGACCCGCCGACCATGAAGGTCAGCGTGCCGGCGGCAGCGCCCCCGGTGCCGCCCGAGACCGGCGCGTCGAGGGACATCAGCCCTTTGGCGTCGGCGAGATCGTGGACGGCGCGGGCGCTCTCGACGTCGATGGTCGAGCAGTCGATGATCAGCGCCTCGGGCTCGGCCGCAGCGACGACGGCTTCATGCACCGTTCTGACGATCGCGCCGTTCGGCAGCATGGTGACGATCACCTCCTGCCCGGCCACGGCCGCTTCCATCGCCGCGGCGGGGGCCACCCCCTCGACCGTCACCCCGGCCGTGTCGAAGCCGGTGACCGCGTGGCCGGCCGCCGCGAGGTTCTTCGCCATCGGCGCGCCCATGTTGCCGAGACCGATAAATCCGATCTTCATGGCATCTCCTCCCCTGTTGTCCTGCGGCGGCGCCTTCGGCCGCCCACGCTGATACGAGTCGGGAAGCTAGCGCCTCCGTCCGCCCGACACATCATCGAAATTCGGCGCCGGTCAGAACGCCAGCTCGTCCTTTCCGAGCGGCGCCAGCATCGCCGCGACGCTTTCTTGCGGCAGATCCTCGACGCGATCGGCGGACCAACGGGGATTTTTGTCCTTGTCGATGACGACCGCGCGGGTGCCTTCGAGAAAGTCGCCCATCGACTGGGCGCGATGGGTGTAGCGGTATTCGCGCTGCAGCGCCGTCTCGATCGCCGGATCGGCTCTGGCCGCGCGCACGAGCTCCAGCGTCACCGCCACCGAAAGCGGCGAGCCGCGGCGGATGGTCTCGGCGGTCCGAAGCGCGAAGTCGCCGCCATCCGCCTCCAGCGCCGCGAGGATGCCCGGAGCGTCCGGCTTCCCGAAGAACCGGTCGATCTCGCCCATCCGGCTCTCCAATATGCCGGGTTCGGGCGCCTCGAAGAGATCGTCGAGGGCTCGCGGATCGCCGGTGGATTCCAGCCGGCCGATCGCCTCGCCGATCTTCGCCGAGGGCAGATACCGGTCGGCGAAGCCTGTGAGGATCGCGTCGGCGGCCTTCATGCGAAAGCCGGTGAGGCCGAGATATTCGCCGAGCCGGCCGGGCGCTCTCGCCAGGACCAGCGAGCCGCCGACGTCGGGGATGAGGCCGATGCCGCATTCGGGCATCGCCACCATCGAGCGCTCGGTGACGATCTTCAGGTCGCCATGGGCCGATAGGCCCACGCCGCCGCCCATGACGATGCCGTCCATCATCGCGACATAGGGCTTCGGGAAGCGGGCGATCGCCCGGTTCATCCGGTATTCGTCGGCAAAGAACCGCCGCGCCGGGTCGAACCGGCCGGCCTTGCCCTCGTGATAGAGCGCGGCGATGTCGCCGCCGGCCGAAAACGCCTTCTCGCCGACGGCATCGATGACCACCAGCTTCACCGTCTCGTCCTTCGCCCAGGCGTCGAGGGCCGCATGGATCGCCAGCGCCATGTCGTGGTCGAGGGCGTTCAGCGCCTTCGGCTTGGCGAGGGTGATACGCCCGGCCTGCCCGGCCTTCCGCAGGACGACGTTGCCGCTCGCCCCCATGCCAGCCTCTCCGACGCCTTGTGTCATGGCTCGATTCCCCGTTTGGCCTTCGTTTCGGCTTTCGTGCCAAGATGTCGTCTTCGCCCGGCTTGTCCAACCGAAAGGCCGCCGAGTCCTGCCCTGCGGCATCCACACGGCTCGGTCAGGCTCGTTCCGCGAACTGCGAAACGCGGCCGAGGGCGGTGACTGGCGGTGAGGACGCGTTGACGCGGCTGGGCGGCAGGGCGACACGAAGGACATGGAAGATCCCATGATCGACGACGATTCGCGTGCCGGAACGGAGACGCCGGCCGCCACAGGACGGCTCGACCCCCGCCGGGCCGAGGCCTTCATCCTGGCGAACACCTCGGTCTCCAGCCCGCCGCACGTTCCGGAAATCCGGCTTCGGCTCGCCTCGGAAGCCCACGAGATCTGGCTGAAGAGCGAGGCGGAGCTGGAGGCGATCGGCCTGCCGCCGCCCTTCTGGGCCTTCGCCTGGGCGGGCGGCCAGGGGCTCGCGCGCTTTCTCCTCGATCATCCCGAGCGGGTGCGCGGTCGCACCGTCCTCGACTTCGCCTCGGGCTCCGGCCTCGTCGCCATCGCCGCCGCGGTGGCCGGCGCGAAAGCGGTGACGGCCGCCGACATCGACCCGTTCGCCCAGGCGGCGCTCGCATCCAATCTCGCGCTCAACTTCGAAGACGGCACGGCGAAGGTGCGGTTTCTTCGCGGCGACCTCGTCGGCCATCAGGTCGAAGCCGACCTCGTCCTTGCCGGCGACGTCTTCTACGACCGCGGGATGGCCGAACGGCTGGTCCCCTGGTTCGATCGGCTGGCGGCCGGCGGAACCGGCGTCCTCGTCGGCGATCCCGGACGGGCCTACCTGCCGCACGGGCGCCTCGACCGGCTGGCGGAATACAGCGTGCCGGTCAGCCGGGCGCTGGAGGACCAGGAGATCAAACGCGTCGCGGTCTGGCGATGGATCGGGCAGGCGTGACGACGACGAGCGAGGCGGCGACGCTTCGATTTCCAACCCAGAGGGGCTACCGCGCTATCGTTTGATGGTCCGGCGCGAGGCCACCCCCCTCTGCCTGCCGGCATCTTCGCCCTTGTGGGGAAATCGGACCAATCGCCGGCCCGGGCCCCGGCTTCGACCGCCCGTACCGAATGGTAATGTTCGGTTGACGAAACGACCATGGAATCGCAAGCTCTCTTCCGGGGAAACGAGGGGTTGGACGACCGATGTCGCTGGCGACGGTCGATTATTTTGCCGTCGTCCTGGCGACGGTGGTCTCGATGATCGTCGGAACGATCTGGTACACGGCGCTCGCCCGCAACTGGCGGCGCGCGGCGCGCCTCGAATTGCTCGGCGGTATGGAACGCCCCGGCAATTTCGCCCTCGCCGCCTTGTCCGAACTGGTCATGGCGACGGTCTTCGCCCTGCTTCTCGCTCATTTTCAGGCGGTGACGCTCGGCGGCGCCCTGCTGGCGGCGTTCTATCTCTGGCTCGGCTTCGTCGCGACCACCATCGTCGTCAACCGCCGCTTCCAGCGCTTCGGCTGGGATCTGGCGTTGATCGACGCCGGCCACTGGCTGTTGGTCCTGCTCGGCCAGGGCCTGGTCTTCGGAAGCGTCTGAGCCTCACATTCCCGGTTCGGTCCCGGCGCTCTTCGGACGAGGCGCCTTCGCGTCTGGGGTCTGCCGGCGCCGGCGACAGCGTATTCGCTATCGCCGAATGCATCCTCCGTCGCGACTGGCAGAAAAGGCCGCCTTTCTCGCGAGCATTCGGGCCCGTCCACCCCGAGCGCGCCTCATTCCTGTGCGATCCATGGTCGGGGAATCGTCCGGGCGCCAAGGAAGGCTTTGCGCTTGCCGGCGCTTATTGTATACGTCGTTTCATGAAAAATGAGGCCTCCGCCAGCGGCGGACGTGCCGGGAGCCGCAATGACCGATTCGAATTTCCCCAAGATCCCGCTCAGGTCCCGTGCGTGGTTCGACAATCCCGACAATCCGGACATGACGGCGCTCTATCTCGAGCGCTATCTGAATTTCGGTCTCAGCCAGGACGAGCTCCAGTCCGGCAAGCCGATCATCGGCATCGCCCAGACCGGCTCTGACCTGTCGCCCTGCAACCGGCATCATCTGGAGCTGGCCAAGCGCGTGCGCGAGGGCATCCGCGAGGCCGGCGGCATCGCCATCGAGTTCCCGGTCCATCCGATCCAGGAGACCGGCAAGCGGCCGACCGCCTCGCTCGACCGCAACCTCGCCTATCTCGGCCTCGTCGAGTTGCTCTACGGCTATCCGCTCGACGGCGTCGTGCTGACCATCGGCTGCGACAAGACCACGCCCGCCTGCCTGATGGCGGCGGCGACGGTGAACATTCCGGCCATCGCGCTCTCGGTCGGGCCGATGCTGAACGGCTGGTTCCGCGGCGAGCGCACCGGCTCCGGCACCATCGTCTGGAAGGCCCGCGAGCTGATGGCCGCCGGCGAGATCGACTATCCGGGCTTCGTCAAGCTGGTCGCCTCCTCGGCGCCCTCCACCGGCTACTGCAACACCATGGGCACGGCCTCGACGATGAACTCGCTGGCCGAGGCGCTGGGCATGCAGCTTCCGGGCTCGGCGGCGATCCCGGCGCCCTATCGCGACCGCCAGGAGATCTCGTATCTCACCGGCAAGCGCATCGTCGAAATGGTCCACGAGGACCTGAAGCCGACCGACATCCTGACCAAGGACGCATTCGTCAACGCCATCCGCGTCAATTCGGCGATCGGCGGCTCGACCAATGCGCCGATCCATCTCAACGCCCTCGCCCGCCATGTCGGCGTCGAGCTGTCGATCGACGACTGGCAGACCTATGGCGAGGAGATCCCGCTGCTCGTCAACCTGCAGCCGGCCGGCGAGTATCTCGGCGAGGACTACTATCATGCCGGCGGCGTGCCGGCGGTGGTCAACCAGCTGATGGAACAGGGCCTCATCAAGGAGGACGCCCTGACCGTCAACGGCAGGTCGATCGGCGACAACTGCCGCGGCGCCGTCATCGAGGACGAGAAGGTCATCCGCCGCTTCGACGATCCGCTGAAGCCGCATGCCGGCTTCCGGGTGCTGAAGGGCAACCTGTTCTCCTCGGCGATCATGAAGCTGTCGGTCATCTCGCCCAAGTTCCGCAAGACCTATCTGGAGAGCCCCGAGGACCCGATGGCCTTCGAGGGCAAGGCGGTGGTGTTCGACGGGCCGGAGGACTATCACCACCGGATCGACGACCCGGCCCTCGACATCGACGAGAATTCCGTCCTGTTCATGCGCGGCGCCGGCCCCATCGGCTATCCGGGCGGCGCGGAGGTCGTGAACATGCGCGCGCCCGACTATCTGATCAAGCGCGGCATCACCGAGCTGCCCTGCATCGGCGACGGCCGCCAGTCCGGCACCTCGGGCTCGCCGTCGATCCTCAACGCCTCGCCCGAGGCGGCGGCCGGCGGCGGCCTGGCGCTGCTTCGGACCGGCGACCGGGTGCGCATCGATCTCGGCCGCGGCACGGCGGACATCCTCGTTTCGGACGAGGAACTGGCGACCCGGCGCAAGGACCTCGAGGCGAACGGCGGCTACCACTTCCCCGCCCATCAGACGCCCTGGCAGGAGATCCAGCGCGGCATCGTCTCGCAGTTCGAGACCGGCATGGTGCTGCAGCCGGCCGTCACCTACCAGCGTCTCGCCCAGGGCGGCGCGAGCGGCGACATGCCGAAGGTGCCGCGCGACAACCACTGAGCGGCAAACGAGCCGGTCGGTCCGCGACCCTCCGGCCCGCCGCAGACCGGTTTTCCGCCCGGCCCGGGTGTGGCCGGGCACCGGACAGATGACATGAAGGAATGCCGACCATGACAGGACGCCTCGAGGGCAAGGTCGCCGTCTGCACCGCCGCCGGGCAGGGCATCGGCCGCGCCGTCGCCGAAGCCTTCGTCGCCGAGGGCGCGACGGTCTACGCCACCGATCTCGACGCCCAGAAGCTGACCGGCCTCGACCACGCCGGCAACGCCCATCTCGCCGCCCTCGACGTCACCGATTCGGCGGCGGTGAAGGCCTATCTCGACACCGTCGAGACGCCCGACATCCTGTTCAACTGTGCCGGCTACGTCCATCACGGCACGGTGCTCGACTGCGACGAGGCGGCCTGGGACTTCTCCTTCGACCTCAACGTCAAGGCGATGCACCGGACGATCGCGGCGCTGCTTCCGCGCATGCTCGAAAACGGCGGGGGCTCGATCATCAACGTCGCTTCGGCCGCGTCCTCGATCAAGGCCGTGCCGAACCGCTACGTCTACATGGCCAGCAAGGCGGCGGTGGTCGGCCTGACGCGATCGGTCGCCATCGACTTCGTCAAGCGCGGCATCCGCTGCAACGCCATCTGCCCCGGCACGATCGAATCCCCCTCGCTGGACGGGCGCATCGCCGACCTCGGCCAGTCGGTCGGCGGCGTCGACAAGGCGCGGGCGGCCTTCGTCGAGCGCCAGCCGATGGGCCGCATCGGCCGGGCGGCGGAAATCGCCCATCTCGCGGTCTATCTCGCCTCGGACGAAAGCGCCTTCACCACGGGCACGACGCAGGTGATCGACGGCGGGTTTTCGCTGTAGGACGTAAGAGGGATCGGGACACGGAAGCGACGACGGTCGGACGATGTCAGGATGGGCGAGGGCATAACCACTTTCGTCATACCGGCTCGGTGGCCGGGATGACGAAGCGTTGGAGTCTTCGGCTTCTTCGGAATGGGCAGCCGTTCGCATCGAAGTTGGCGCCGCGCAGTCGCTGGCAAAAGGGCAAAGGCGCCGAACACGGTTCAATTCCCCCTCGTGGGGAGATGTCCGCCGTAGGGCGGGCTCAGGAGGACGGACGGGGGCACGCCGGCCGCGGACGCTTCCGACGATCCGGCCGGCCAGGCGAAACGAATGCGCGTCCAGGCGAAGGCCGGCGCGCCGAATGCATAAGGGAGGAAGAACATGCGGATCCTGGTACTCGGCGCGGCCGGCATGGTGGGGCGGCGGCTGATCGACCGGCTGCTTGCCGAAAAGACCATCGCCGGCGAGACGATCGGGGCGATCGACGCCTTCGACGTGGTCGAGCCGCAGATCGCGGCGCCGGAGGGCGTCGAAATCCATTCCAGCGCCGGCGACATCGCCGATGCGGCGACGGTGAAGGCGCTGGTCGCAAAGCGGCCCGACATGATCTTCCATCTCGCCGCCATCGTCTCCGGCGAGGCCGAGGCCGATTTCGACAAGGGCTACCGGATCAACCAGGAGGGCATGTCGCATCTCCTGGAGGCGATCCGCGCCGAGGGCGAGAACTACCGGCCGCGCCTCGTCTTCACCTCCTCGATCGCGGTGTTCGGTGCGCCCTTCGAGGAGAAGATCACCGACACCTTCCTCGCGGCGCCCTTGACCAGCTACGGCACCCAGAAGGCGATCTGCGAGCTTCTGCTGAACGACTACAGCCGCAAGGGCTTCGTCGACGGCGTCGGCATCCGGCTTCCCACGATCGTGGTTCGCCCCGGCAAGCCGAACAAGGCGGCGTCGAGCTTCTTTTCCGGCATCATCCGCGAACCGCTGGCCGGCGAGGAGGCGATCCTGCCCGTCGCCGACGACGTCCGCCACTGGGTGGCGAGCCCGGCCTCGGCGGTGGGTTTCCTGATGCATGCGGCGACGATGGACACCGACGTCCTCGGCGCGCGGCGCTGCCTGACGATGCCCGGCCTGTCGGTCACCATCGCCGAGATGATCGAGGCGCTGCGCGAGGTCGCGGGCGACGCGGTGGCCAACCGCATCCGCCGCGAGCCGGACGCGGTGATCGAGAAGATCGTCGCCGGCTGGCCGCGCGACTTCGACGCCGGCCGCGCCGAGAGCGTCGGCTTCTCCGCCGACAAGAGCTTTTCCGACATCATCCGCGCCCACATCGCCGACGAGGCGGCGCGGGGGTGACAGATCGTCGGATGGTGCCGGCATACCCCGCGCTGCCTTCAGAATGCGGACACCCGATACCAGACCGCACGAAAACAAGCCGACTAATCAAATCCGGGAGAACCGATCCATGACCGACAAACCGCATATCGGCTTCATCGGCGCCGGGCTGATGGGCCACGGCATGGCGAAGAACCTCGTCGAGGCCGGCCATCCCCTCTCCGTCCTCGCCCATCGCAACCGCGAGCCGATCGAGGACCTCGTTTCACGTGGAGCAAGCGAGGCCAAGAGCATCGCGGCCATCGCCGAGACGGCCGACCTCGTCTTTCTCTGCCTGCCCGGCAGCCCGGAAGTCGAGGCGGCGGTCGATGCGATCCTCGGCGCGAAGGGCACGGTGCGGACGATCGTCGACAGTTCCACCGCCAATCCGGTGTCGACCTTCAAGGTGGCCGAGCGCTGCGAGGCGGAAGGCGTCACCTTCGTCGACGCGCCCCTGTCGCGGACGCCGAAGGAGGCGTGGGAGGGCAATCTCGACCTCATGGTCGGGGCGAGCGAACAGGTGTTCGAGCGGATCAAGCCGATCCTCGACGTCGTCGGCGGCAAGGTCGTGCGGGTCGGCGCGGTCGGCGCCGGCCACACGATGAAGCTCCTCAACAACTTCCTGTCGCTCGGCTATGCGTCGATCTACGCGGAAGCCCTCGCCATCGGCGCCAAGAGCGGCGTTTCCGCCGAGGTCTTCCATTCGGTCATCGGCGGCGGCCGGATGGATTGCGGCTTCTACCAGACCTTCATGGACTATGTCGTCGGCGGCAATCCGAACGCCCACAAGTTCACGCTGAGGAACGCCCACAAGGACATGCGCTATCTGGTGTCGCTGGCCAACGAAAGCGGCATTGCCAGCAACGTCTCCTCGGCGGTGAAGAACGGGCTCGCCACCGCCGAGTCGATCGGCCACGGCGGCAACTACCTGCCGACGCTCGCCGACACCGTCGCCGAGCTCAACGGCGTGGCGAAGACGAAGGGATCGTGACCTCGGGTGCCCGAGGCGAAGGGGACGTGACGATGCGATGGCGGAGATGACGCCCGACGATCGGCAGAAGACGACGCCGCGACCTGAGATCGCGCCGGGCGAACCGGACCGGGCGAAGAAGGCCCGTCCGGGTCCAAGCCCGGCGCATGGCGGCTCGCGCCCGCGGCCGACGCTGGCCGGCGTCGCCCGCATGCCGGCCCGCGACCGGGCCTATCACGACCTGAAGTTCCGCATCCTGGAAGGCCGGCTGCCGCCCGGCACGAAGCTCCTCGAGGCCGAGGTCGCCAGCCTCCTCGGCCTCTCCCGCACGCCGGTGCGCGAGGCGCTGATCCGACTGGAGGAGGAGGACCTCGTCGAGGTCCGGCCCCGCCACGGCATCACCGTCAAGTCCCAGTCGCTCGACGACCTCGCCCAGATCTACGACGTTCTCTCGCCGCTGGAGGTGCGGGCCGCGGCGCGGCTCGCCCGGCGCGGCCTCGACGACGAGGAGGCGCGCCGCCTCTCCGCCCTGCTCGACCAGATGGAGCGCGAGACCGAGCGAGGCGACATCGTCCAGTGGTCGCATCTCGACAACGTCTTCCATTCCGAACTCGTCGGCCTGTGCGGAAACCGGCGCCTGCAGGCCGCGCTGCGGCTGTGCTGGGACCAGCAGTACAGGGCGCATATGGCGATCGTGAAGCTGAGGCCCCGGCCGACCCAGTCGGACCGCGAGCACCGGGCGATCTTCGAGGCGATCCGCGCCGGCGACGAGCGCCTCGCCTCGCATCTGCACGCCCAGCACCGGGAACGGGCCGACCGCATGGCGCTGTCCATCCTGCGGCGACAGGCGGGGGAGTTTTCCGGCCAGGGCTGAGCGGAAGAACGCGGGCCTGGTCTCGACGTATACGTTGATTGCGATCGCCCGATATGCCATGGCGGGCCGCATCGCGGCGGAGGCGACCGCGACAGGGAGTGAACGAAAATGAACCGCATCGACCTTTCCGGCCGCAGGGCCGTGATCACCGGCGGGGCGCGGGGCATCGGCCTCGCCACGGCCGAGCGGATGATCGCCAGCGGCGCCGCCGTGACCCTGTGGGACGTCGACGCCGCGGCGATCGACGAGGCGCTCGCCAGGCTCGGGGCCAAGGCGAGCGGCCAGATCGTCGAACTCACCGACGAGACGTCCGTCGACACGGCGGCGGCCGCGGCGCTCGCCGCCGGAGCGGTCGACATCCTCGTCAACAATGCCGGCATCACCGGCGGCAACGGCAAGACCTGGGAGCTCGATCCGGCGATCTGGCGCAAGACCCTCGAGGTCAATCTCGTCGGGCCCTATCTGACCGCCCGGGCGCTCGTGCCGTCGATGATCGCCGCCGGCTACGGCCGCATCGTCAACGTCGCCTCGATCGCCGGCAAGGAGGGCAATCCCAACGCCTCGCATTATTCCGCCTCGAAGGCCGGGCTGATCGGCCTCACCAAGTCGCTCGGCAAGGAACTCGCCGGCGCCGGCGTCCTCGTCAACTGCATCACCCCGGCCGCGGCCCGCACCGCCATCTTCGACCAGATGAGCCAGGAGCACATCGACTACATGCTGTCGAAGATCCCCCTCGCCCGCTTCGTCGAGCCATCCGAGGTCGCCGCGATGATCGCCTGGCTGTCGTCGGAAGACTGCTCGTTTTCCACCGGGGCGGTCTTCGACATCTCCGGCGGGCGGGCGGTGTATTGAGGCGATGGGGGAGGCAGGGCGGCGTGTCCTGGTCTTTCGACCATTCCGCGGCAACGACCCTGCCGCATCAGGCGCCAGCGATTGCAGCGTCGTCATCCTCGGGCTTGTCCCGAGGATCTACCGCCGTCACCAAGACCTCTTGGTCTCGCGACGATATGCCTGCCTGTGAGGATTCTATCGCGGGGGTGACAGTAGATCCTCGGGACAAGCCCGAGGATGACGGCGCGTTGGGGTGGCAGTCTTTTCGGCTACGTCCGAGCCGCTTCAAACTCGGGCCCGACATCATCCACCAACGTTCACATCTCGAAAGGACACCATGAAACTCGTTCGTTACGGCCCGCTCGGCCAGGAAAAGCCCGGCATGATCGACGCCGATGGCAAGCTGCGCGATCTCTCCGGCCATGTCGCCGACATCGCCGGCGACGTGCTCTCCCAGAAGGGCCTCGCGGCCCTGAAGGCGATCGACCCGGCGTCGCTGCCCGTGGTCGAGGGCAGCCCGCGCTTTGGCTCGCCGGTCGGCGGCGTCTCGAAGATCCTGTGTATCGGCCTCAACTATTCCGACCACGCCGCCGAGACCGGCGCCGAGCCGCCGACCGAGCCGATCATCTTCACCAAGCAGATCAACGCGCTCTGCGGCCCGAACGACGACGTCGAGATGCCGCGCGGCTCCGACGCCCTCGACTGGGAGGTCGAGCTCGCCGTGATCATCGGCTCCAGAGCGAAATATGTCAGCGAATCCGACGCGATGGATTATGTCGCCGGCTTCGCGGTGATGAACGACATGTCCGAGCGCAGCTTCCAGATCAAGCGCCAGGGCCAGTGGACCAAGGGCAAGAGCCACGACACCTTCGGCCCGCTCGGCCCGTGGCTGGTGACGAAGGACGAAATGTCCGATCCCCACGACCTCGACATGTGGCTCGACGTCAATGGCGAGCGCCGCCAGACCGGCAACACCAACACGCTGATCTTCAACGTGCCGCATGTCGTCTCCTACGTCTCGCAATTCATGACGCTGATGCCCGGCGACGTCATCACCACCGGCACGCCTCCCGGCGTCGGCATGGGCATGAAGCCGCCGCAATATCTGAAGGTCGGCGACGTCATGACGCTGGGCATCGCCGGTCTCGGCGAGCAGAAGCAGACGGTGATCGCCGCGCGGGACTGAGCCGGGCCGAGGCTTCGTCGGCTTCCGCCGACACCGGCGAGGCGCCCCGCGGCGCCTCGCCGGCGTTTCGGGCTGAGGCGCCGCTGGCGCGATATGAGAACATATGTGAATATTCCTTGTGTTCGCCCTCCAGGAGCAATGCCGTGGCATCCGTGACCCCATCCATGCCCGACGCCATGAAGGAATGGATCGACCGCCGGATCGTCGACGGCGAATATGCCAGCACCAGCGACTACATCCGTGATCTCGTGCGCCGCGACCGGGAGCGCCGCTCGCATCCCGACCTGACGCTCGACGATCTGCGTCTGATGGTCGAGGAGGCCCGTGCCAGCGGGATCAGTGACCGTTCGATGGAGGACATCAAGGCTGAGGCGCGCCGCCGCGCCGCGGCGAGACGGGGCACGGCTGCCGAGTGAGGCGTTTTCGTCTTTCACGTCGCGCCGAAGACGACGTCACGGAGATCTTCGCTTTCGGTTCCGAATTGTTCGGGGAGACCCGGGCGGACCGCTATACGGTGGGATGTTCGAGGTCTTTGCTCTGCTTGCGCGGAATCCGCGGCTGGGACGTCCGGCGGAGGCGATTGCACCGGGCGTCCGGCGTCACGAATATCGTTCGCACGTGATCCTCTACGAAGAGATGCCCGATGGCGTTCTCATCCTCGCCGTCGTTCACGGGAGAAGCGTTCGACGCCTTTCGCTTTGACGCCCGCGCCTGCTCATGGGGCGGGGCGGCGTCTGGCCTCGCCTCGTTCTGTGATGGCCCGGGGGACGGGAGCTCCCCCGTGGACCGTTAAATCACGCCGATGGATTTTCCACGTATACGTTGACACCTGCCGGCGCGGGCTGAATAGTGCGCAGCGAATGCGACCGTCGTATCCGGCGGCCCGATCGTCCGGCACTGGGAGGTGCGGGCGGTCGTCAGGGGCCGCGAGGGGGATGAAGCGGCGGTCCATCGACCTCGGGAGGAAAATCGACATGCAGAGACGTTCGCTTCTCGCCGCCGCGGCGGCCATCACGCTCGCCGGCAGCTTCGCCATGCCCGCTGCCCAAGCGGCCGACGACTATCCGAGCCGGCCGATCCAGATGATCGTGCCCTGGGGCGCCGGCGGCGGCACCGATGCGGTCGGCCGCGTCATCGCCTCGCTGCTGCAGGAAGAGCTCGGCCAGCCGGTGACCGTCGTCAACCGCACCGGCGGTTCGGGCGTCGTCGGCCACAGCGCCATCGCCAATGCCGAGCCCGACGGCTACACCCTCGGCATCATGACGATCGAGATCGACATGATGCACTGGCAGGGCCTGACGGACCTCACCTACGAGGATTACGACATCCTCGCCCTCGTCAACGCCGATCCGGGCGGCGTCATGGTCTCGGCCGATTCCGGCTACGACAACGTCCAGGGGCTGCTCGACAAGATCAAGTCCGAGCCGAAGGGCACCTTCAAGGCGTCGGGCACCGGCCAGGGCGGCATCTGGCATCTCGGCCTCGCCGGCTGGCTCCTCTCGGAGGGCCTCGAGCCCGACTACGTCACCTTCGTGCCGAGCCAGGGCGCGGCCGCCGGCATTACGGATATGGTCGCCGGCGGCGTCGACATCGTCCCCTCCTCCCTCGCCGAGGGCCGCTCGATGATCGAGGCCGGGCGGGTGAAGCCGCTGGCTTCCATGTCGGACGAGCGCCAGGCGCTGTTCCCGGACGTGCCGACCCTCAAGGAAGGCACCGGCTCCGACTGGACGCTCGCCGTCTGGCGCGCCGTGGTGGCGCCGGACGGGCTGCCCGACGACGTCGAGGCCAAGCTCGAGGCCGCCGTCGAGAAGGCCTACAATTCCGAGGAATACCAGAGCTTCATGAAGGAGCGCGGCTTCGGCCTCCGCTGGGCCAAGGGCGAGGAGGCGACCAAGATCGTCGCCGAGGACGACAAGTCGCTCGGCGAGGTGATGAAGAAGGCGGGGCTGGCGAAGCAATAAGACAGGCAAGCGGAGGCCTTGCGCCTCCCCGTATAGGCTTCGCCTCCGCCTCTTCATCCGCGATGTGGCGGCGAGGCACCCCCCTCTGCCTGCCGGCATCTCCCCCTCAAGGGGGGAGATCAGTCTCTCGGCCGCTGCCTGTGCTCTTTGATCCATCGTTCGTTCCCACTCAGACACGTAAATCATGAACGGCGCATGGCGGAAGGGTCGATCTCCCCCCTTGAGGGGGAGATGTCCGGCAGGACAGAGGGGGGTGCCTCGCGCCCACCCTGAACGACCCGTCTGCAGCCGCGCCTCGCCGCCACGGACAAACCCGATGAAATTCAACGATCTCCTTCTCGGCATCCTCGTGCTTCTCGGCGGGATCGCGATCTACGTTTCGGCCCTCGGCTTCACCGACATTCCCGGCCAGGCCTATGGCGCCGGGACGATGCCGCGGGCGATCGCGATCTTTGCCGGCTGTCTCGGCCTGTTCATGATCGCCAAGGCAGCGATCGCCGGCACGCGCATGCCCCGGCTGGAGCTTTCCGGCTGGGTCCGCTCGCGCCGCTCGGTCCTGTCGGTCGTCGTCGCGCTTGTCCTCATCGTCTTCTACATCGTCGCCGCGCCCTCGATCGGCTTCGTGCCGGCCTCGCTCGTCGTCATGGCCGTCCTGATGCTGACCCTGAAGACCCGCCCGCTGACGGCGATCGCCGTCTCGGTGCTCGCCTGCGTCGTCATCCAGCAGGCCTTCGGCCGGCTGTTGCTCGTGCCGCTGCCGCGCAGCGAATTCCTCGAGTTTCTCTGGTAGCCGATGTCCATTCTCGCGGAGGCCTTCGGCCTCGTCCTCCAGCCCTATGTGCTGCTGGTGATCCTCGCCTCCGCCGCCTTCGGCATGTTCGTCGGCGCGATCCCCGGGCTGACGGCGACCATGGCGACGGCGCTGCTCGTGCCGGTCACCTTCTTCATGGACCCCGTGCCGGCGATCGCCGCGATCGTCACGGCGACGGCGATGGCGATCTTCGCCGGCGACATTCCCGGCACGCTCCTGAGGATGCCCGGAACGCCGGCGAGCGCCGCCTATGTCGAGGACGCCTACCGGATGACCCGCTCCGGCCGGGCCGAGGAGGCGCTCGGCGCCTCGCTGGTGTTTTCGGCGATCGGCGGTATCTTCGGCACGATCGTCCTCGTCACGGCCGCCCCCGTGCTTGCCGAAGTGGCGCTGAAATTCTCCTCCTTCGAATATTTCTGGCTGGTCGTCCTCGGCCTTTCCTGCGCGATCTTCGTCTCGCCGGGCTCGGTGCCGCGGGGCATGATCTCGCTGGTCATCGGCCTCTTCGCCGCCACCATCGGCATCGACAATCCGGCCGGCCAGCCGCGCTACACCTTCGGCAGCGTCGAGCTTCTCGCCGGGGTCCAGTTCATCCCGGCGATGATCGGCCTCTTCGCCGTCTCGGAGGTGCTGCGCTCCGTCGCCTCCGGGGCTGACATGCCGGCGGTCGAAAAGGGCGGCCGGACCGGCGTCTTCAGCCGCCAATGGGGCAATCTGAAGCGCTATCCGGTGCAGGCGCTGCGCGGCTCGGTCACCGGCACGGCGATCGGCGCCCTGCCCGGCGCCGGCGCCGACATCGCCGCCTGGATCTCCTACGCGATCTCGAAGAAGTTTTCCCGGCAGAAGGAGAAGTTCGGCACCGGCCACGTCGAGGGCCTCGTCGAGGCAGGCGCCTCGAACAACGGCGCCGTCAGCGGCGCCTGGATTCCCGCCCTCGTCTTCGGCATTCCGGGCGATTCGATCACCGCGATCGTCATCGGCGTCCTCTACATCAAGGGGCTGAACCCCGGCCCGACGATCTTCATCAACCAGCCGCAGCTGATCTACGCCGTCTTCATCGTCTTCTTCCTCGCCAACATCATCATGCTGCCGATGGGCTGGGTGGCGATCAAGGCGGCGCGCACGATCCTGTCGATCCCCGCCCGGGTGCTGATGCCGATCATCCTGATGTTCTGCATCGTCGGCTCCTTCGCCATCAACAACTCGCCCTTCGGCATCCTGTTGATGCTGATCTTCGGCGTCGTCGGCTTCCTGATGGAGGAGAACGACATCCCGATCGCCCCGGCGATCCTCGGCCTCGTCCTCGGTCCGATGCTGGAGCAGAACTTCGTCACCTCGATGATCAAGGCCGACGGCAGCTTCCTCGCCTTCTTCGAGCGGCCGATCGCCGCCGGCCTCGGCCTCTTCACCATCGCCATCTGGTGCATCCCGCTGGTTCTGGCGGCGCTGCGTCGGCGCCGCCGCGCCAGCCCGGCCGGCGCCTGACCGCGCCACTTTGCACTTTCGTTGCGGGTGTGTTCTGTCCAAGTGGGAATCGCCCGCGGTATTCAGCCCATCAAGGACCGACCATGGCCAAGCCCGATCTTTTGCAAATCTGCCCCTTCGCCGCGCCCGTCGAGGCAGCGTTGGCCGAGGACTTCACCTGCCACCGCTATTTCGAGGCCGACGACAAAGAGGCTCTTCTGGCGAAGCTCGCGCCGACGACGCGCTTCGTCGCGACCGGCGGCCATCACGGCGCCTCGCGGGAGATGATCGCGGCGCTGCCGAATCTGGAGATCGTCTCCTCCTTCGGCGTCGGCTACGACGCGGTCGACGTCGCGGCGGCGAAGGAGCACGGCGTTTCCGTCACCAACACGCCGGACGTGCTCAACGACTGCGTCGCCGAGACGACGCTCGCCCTGATGCTGGCGCTCTGCCACCGGGTGCCCCAGGCGGACGCATACGTGCGCGCCGGCCGCTGGGAAACAGACGGCACCTTCGGCCTGACGGACGAACTGACCGGCACCCGTGTGGGCATTCTCGGCCTCGGCCGCATCGGCAAGACCATCGCGAAGCTCTGCCAGGCTTTCAACATGGAGGTGGTCTATCACGGGCGGCACCGCCAGGAGCACCAGCCCTATCCCTATTACGCCGACCTCGCCGAGATGGCGAAGGCGGTCGACTGGCTGGTCGTCATCGCCCCCGGCACCGAGGAGACCAGGGGCATCGTCAGCCGCAAGGTGATGGAGGCCCTCGGCCCCAAGGGCAAGCTCGTCAATATGGGCCGCGGCACGCTGGTCGACGAAACGGCGCTGATCGAGCTTCTGGAATCCGGCGCCCTCGGCGGCGCCGCCCTCGACGTCTTCGAAAAGGAGCCGCATGTGCCCGAACGGCTGCGGGCGCTCCAGAACGTCGTGCTCCTGCCGCATCAGGGCTCGGCGACGCACAAGACCCGGGCCGCCATGGGCCAGATGGTGGTGCGGAACCTCAAAGCGCATCTGAGGGGCGAGCCGCTGATCAGCCCGGTGGTTTGAGGAGCGGGGGTCGGCGGCGCGCTCGTCCGGAAGCTCCCATCAAGACGCCGCGCCGCCGCCACATCGCAATTGCCGTCCGGATTTTACCTCGACCGCACGGCGGCTTTCGACCCAGTGCGGTCATTCAGGCCCCACTCGGCGAATGTCCGCTCCGAGCCCACATTGACCGATGCTGCACTTCGCGCGAACGTCTGCTCTTTGGAGGCAGGTCAAAAAACGCGACAAAATCAAAGATGGCTTTGCTACGAGTTTGTGGCACATAGTTTTTCTATGATCGCGGGCACTGGACACCTCATGCCGAAAACGACCGTTTTTGGCGCAAGGGTTCTGATCTAAGGTTTTTGCCACATTCTTTGGCTGTTGCCCAAGCATGCACTCAACGCTTAACATCCAAACAAGAGCAATGCTTGTTTGGTGCCCGTCATGGATGCAGAAGATCTGAAGCTTCTTTCCAATGAGAAAATCCCGGAAAGTGTGCGAACCACAATAGCCGAGAAAATATTGGGGGCGTCGGACCGTGCGGCTGAGCGGGACATAGAGACTAAGCGCCTAGCACAAGAAAAGCAGAAACTACTGTGGAACACACCATTAGTCGCTGCTTTGGCGGGACTTCTGACCTTATCCGCGACATTTATTTTTAATCGCATCACTGCAAGCGACGAAACAGATAGAACGATAACTGTTGATCAAGTACGAGCCGAGCTTAAAAAGAGCGAGGCGCGACTAACGCAAGAGTTAGAGGTCGCAGCCAGCGAAAATCTCGCCAAGCTTGAGGCTAAAGCTAGAGAACGCGAATTCCAATATGAAATAGTTCGCTCAGAGCTTGAGAAACAGGGAAAGACGAATGCCGAGCGCGCGGCAGTGTTGCTCTTCCTGGTGCGAGCTGGTGTTCTCAACGCCTTGGATCGTGACGAGCTAGTAATTATGGCCAGAGAACAGCAGGAAAACCCTGAGAAGACAATCATCCCAGAGCTTTCGGTCGGTGGACCTGGTCGAGTTGGTCGCCAACTATTATTTGAAAATGGCTCAACGCTAACCTATTCTTTCCTGGCGGAACCCACGGAAGCAACTCGAGAGGCGGTCGAGGCGGCTGCGAACGAGTGGTCCCAGCATATGAACCTCACCATTGTCTCCACTGACGACCCTAGCGATGCTGTCATTCGAATAATGCCTAGGAGCAATAGAAATTCGGCGATGGTCGGACGAAATGCTCTTAACGTGCCCTCCGATAATCCTACTATGTGGTTGCAGACAAATGTTCCCCAAAGAACTGCCCTCCACGAATTTGGCCATGCGTTGGGACTTGTGCATGAGCATCAAAATCCACGTAGCCGCATATCCTGGAACTACGAGACTACTTATGATTTTCTCCGTAGTAGGTATGGCTGGACTAGGGCAATGATTGACAGCGAACTACTGTCAAAAAGTAACTCTTACCCATGTGTTCGAGATTTTGATCCACACTCTATTATGATGTTCAGTATACCATCCGAGATAACGACAGATGGCGCTTCGTACAGGCAAGCGAACACGTTATCCGAATCTGATAAACTATGCGCTTCGCAGATGTATCCAAAATGAATTCGAGTTGAACTCATTCAGGTTGGTCAAAAATAGTACGTTTTTGTTACTGCCGGAAACGACCGTTTTGGCAATCACAGATTTCCGGAAGCGGACCTTGGCACAGCCGCAGCGAATTGGGGCTGTGTCCGCATAGCCGCCATTCCCTCGCCGTTTTGCGAACGGCAGCTTACCACCCCAAGTCGCCGCTCGCCGCAGACACAGCGGTCACATCTCGGCCGGCGGAGAAGGCCGGCATTCCTGCCGGCGTTTGCCTGCAAAAAAGCGGCTCCGTATCGATGGCTGGCACAGGACACGCAAATCGGAGGCGGGGGAGCCCAATTCCCGCCCTACACCCGCCGCTCTGCCCCGGCGCTCGTCGCCAGGATGTCGCGGATCTCCTCCAGGAGCTTCTCCTCCCGCGGCACTTCGGCGACCGGGGCCGGCTTTTCCTCCTCCTTGCGCTTCAGCCGGTTCATCATCTTGACGACGAGGAACAGGATGAAGGCGACGATGACGAAGTTGATCGCCAGGGTGATGAAGCGGCCATAGGCGAAGACGGGGCCCTGTTTGCGGGCCTCCTCCAGCCCCGCGGCGGTGACGCTGCCGGAGAGGGCGACGAACTTGTTGGAGAAGTCGACGCCGCCGGTGATCACCGCGACCAGCGGCATGAAGAGATCGGAGACGATGGAGTTGACGAGGCCGGAAAAGGCCGCGCCGATGATGATGCCGATGGCGAGATCGACCATGTTGCCCTTCAGGGCGAATTCGCGGAATTCCTTCAGCATCGCGGCTCCGGCAAAAGCGTTCGTTTTCCGGCCATCTAGGGGAGGCCGGTGGATTTGCCGCATGGCGACGCGGCGTTTCACGTGAAATCGGCCATCGCCTCCTCGCGCCCATCAGACGAAGGTCGGGCAGAGGCGGGGTTGAGCTTTCGCCTTCGGCTGTGAGAAGCTCCGCCCATGGGCCGCCCTTGGCCCGAACGGGAGGAAATCCATGAGACTTTTCACGCGCCTCGCGGCGTCCGCCGTCGTTGCCGGCCTCGCCCTTGCGCCCGCCGCCGCCTCGGCCCAGCAGTTCATCAACGTTTTGACCGGCGGCACCTCCGGCGTCTACTATCCGCTCGGCGTCGCGCTGGCCAAGGTCTACAGCGACAACATCGAGGGCGTGAAGACGCAGGTCCAGTCGACCAAGGCCTCGGTGGAGAACATCAAGCTCGTCACCCAGGGGCGCGGCGAGATCGGCTTCGCGCTCGGCGATTCGGTCAAGGCGGCGGCCGAAGGCGACGCCGAGGCGGGATTCCCGGAAAAGGTCGAGAAGCTGCGGGCGATCGCGGCGATCTATCCGAACTACGTCCAGATCGTCGCCTCGAAGGATTCCGGCATCACCGATCTCGAAGGCCTGAAGGGCAAGGCCCTGTCGGTCGGCGCGCCGGCTTCGGGGACGGAGCTGAACGCCCGGGCGATCTTCGAGGCCGCGGGCATGAGCTATGACGATCTCGGCAAGACCGAATATCTGCCCTTTGCCGAGTCGGTCGAGCTGATCAAGAACCGCCAGCTCGACGCGACGCTCCAGTCCGCCGGCCTCGGCGTCGCCTCGATCCGCGACCTCGCCGCCTCGCTGCCGATCACCGTCGTCGCCGTTCCCGCCGCGATCGCCGAAAAGCTCGGCGCGCCGTTCCAGGCCGTCGAGATCCCGGCCGGCACCTATGACGGCCAGGACCAGGCGGTGCCGACGCTCGCCATCACCAACATCCTCGTCACCTCTTCGGACGTCGACGAGGAACTCGCCTATCAGATGACCAAGCAGCTCTTCGAGCACCTGCCGGAGCTCGTCGCCGCCCACAATGCTGCCAAGGCCATCGACCCCAAGACGGCCGCGAAGAACCTGCCCGTGCCGCTGCATCCCGGCGCCGAGCGCTACTACAAGGAAGCGGGGCTGCTGTAAGGCGCAGTCAAGTGAAAAGCAAAGGGTGGCGAGGCTTTTCTCGCCGCCCCTTTCGTCTGGTACGGGCCGCTCACGGTCGCAACTCGACCATTGATCGAAGCGGGACGAACGGGTGGGCGCGCCCCTATGTGCGTACTCACCTAAAGCCCGGGATACATCGGTGAGTTGCCATAAATACGGCATTGCCGTACGATGTCCATCGTAAGAACTCCGCGCTATTTCGAGTGGGACGACGACAAAGCCGCGCAGGTCGAAGCGCTGCGCGGTATTGCTTTTCAGTTGGCTGCCGGAGTCTTCCTCGATCCCAATCGCCTCGACATGATCGACGACAGGCGGGACTACGGTGAGGAGAGGCGTATCACCATTGGTAGCGCTTCGGGTATCGTTCTCGCCGTTGTCTATACGATGCGGGGCGACACCTGCCGGATCGTCACGGCTTGGCCCGCCAGCCGGAAGCAGAGGAAAGCCTACCATGGCGACGTTTGAACTCGATCCTTTGGATCCACCGCGCCCCTCGGCAGAAGCCAGTCGTCGCCTTGCCGGGCTGACCGAGGAAGCCATCGATGCACTGCAGGCGTCTGACACCGACGCGGCCCCTCCCTCGGACGCCATGCTCGAGCGCGCCGTCGTCGCCCGCCGCCTGAAGCGGCTCCGTGAACGGCTCAATTTCAACCAGGTCGAATTCGCCACCCGCTATCGAATCCCGGTTGCCACCCTGCGCGATTGGGAACAGGCGCGCCGCTCGCCGGATGCGCCGGCACTCGCCTACCTCGCCGTCATCGAGGCGGAGCCCGAGGCCGTCGATCGCGCTCTCGGCGGTGCATGAAGGCAGCACTGGCGTGCTGCTCGGCTTGCTCGTAGCACTGGTCGAGCGCATACTTGCGCCATGAAGATCGCATGGAGCGACGAGAAGGACGCCATCCTCAAACAACAGTATGGCTTTGGTTTCGATCGCGTCCTGGTCGCCCTGTCGATGGAGCGCTTTCTCGATGAAAGAGCGCATCCGAACCCCGTCCGATATCCACATCAGTATCAGTGGATCGTCGAAATCGACGGATATGCTTGGGTCGTTCCCTTTGTTCGCCGCCCGGATGGCGTGTTTTTCAAGACGATGTATCCCAGCCGAAAGGCGACGAAACAATATCTGGAGAGCCGGAAATGAACCCCCGAGAGGAACCGGTACCGGTTTTGGAGACCGACGAGGAACGGGCCGAATACGTGTTCAATGAAGCCGGCGGCTGGGTCTCGACCGGCGGCATCGAAGAAAAACGTGCAATCCTGAAACATGCCGCGCTTCGGATGCTCGACGATACGGCACGCCGGCAAATCTCGATCTCGCTCTCCGAGGGCGATCTTGCCCGTCTCAAGACGAAGGCGGCGGAACGCGGGGTGCATTATGAGACGCTGATCGATACGATCCTGCACGAATACGCAAAGGGATAGAGCGCGGCCACACGGCTTCGGTGTGAAAGCGCGGTCCGACCGCCGCAGGATAATCGCTCGAAGCCGGGCTGGCGATTGGCCTGATCTCCCCCCTTGCGGGGGAGATGCCGGCAGGCAGAGGGGGACGAATTCGCGCCGGACTTCTCGAAGATGGCGCGACACCCCCCTCTGGGTTGCCACCCATCTCCCCCGCAAGGGGGGAGATCGAAGCGTTGCAGATGGCACTCGTCTTCAAGCGATAGCCCTGCCGCCCTCCCCGATTGCAGCGCAACTCATGCGTCCGGCTCGAGCAGCCCCGCCAGTTCTTCTGCCGAGAACACCGGCGCCCTGCACACCCGCGCCTCGCACAGAAGCGCCGCAGGCAGGCGCTCGGGCTTGATGCCGGCGATGGCGAGTTCAGGCGGCAGTTCGTCCGGCGAGGCGGCGAGAAGGTCCAGCCGGTCGAGGTCGACGCTTTTTAAAGCCGTCCTCCACAGGCCCTCCCGGGTCGCGTCGCCCTCGGCGCCGAAGATCGCCAGTTCGGAGCCGCGCACCAGCCGTCGTGCAGCCGCGAGGATGCCCGGATGGCCGAAGACGTTTTCGCCGAGCCGGCCTGCCGCCCGTTCGGCGGCGCGCTCGCCCGCTTCGGTGACGGCAATGCGGCCGCTCGCCTGGCCGAGCATGGCGAGGCCCTCGATGACGAGGGCCGTGGCGCTCGGCACCGCCTCGTCCTGATCGCCGCGCAGGCGGAACAGGACGTCGGCGGAATCCTTGGCGTTCAGCGTATGACAGCCCTCCCCGTCGCCGTGCCAGCGCTCCAGCTCATCGGCGAGCCACAGGCCGCGGTCGAGATAGCCGCCGTCGAGCGTTGCGGCAAACAGCGCGGCGGCAGCCGACATCAGCGCGCCGTAATCCGACGACAGCGCCAGCCCCGCCGTCCGACCGTCGCGGGCCGCATGGCGGAGCCGGCCGTTTTCGACCATCTCGCCCGTCACGAAGGCGAAGGCGTCCCTGGCCATGGCAAGCGCGCGCTTGTCGCCGAGGATCTGCGAGACCTCGCACAGCGCCCGGATGGCGAGGCCGTTCCAGTCGGCCAGCACCTTGTCGTCGCGGCCCGGCCGGGACCGTGTCTCGCGCGCTGCCAGAAGCTTCGCCTTGGCCTCGTCGAAGTCCGGATCGTCGCTGCGGGCGCCGGGATGCAGGCGGTGGAGGATCGTCTTGCCCTCCCAGTTGCCGCCGGCCGCAACGTCGTAGGCGCGCTTGAAGGCCTCGGCGTCGGCGCCGAGAAGGCCGCCCACCTCCGCTTCCCGCCAGACATAGAAGGCGCCCTCCTCCGGATGGCCGTCGGCATCGAGGCTGTCGGCATCGAGCGAGGCGGCGAGACCGCCTCCATCGAGCCGCATCTCGCGGTCGAGCCAGCCGACGGTCTCTTCGATCCGCCGGCGGAAGAGGTCGTCGCCGGTGGCGCGGTAGGCCCAGGTCAGATGCCGCAGGAACTGGGCGTTGTCGTAGAGCATCTTTTCGAAATGCGGCACCAGCCAGCGATCGTCGGTGGAATAGCGATGCAGCCCGCCGCCGAGATGATCGTAGATGCCGCCCTCGGCGAGGGCTCGGGTTGTGCCGAGGAAGGCCGAACGATGCGCCGCCTCGCCGGTCTCGAAGCCGGCCCGGGCGAGGACCTCCATGAAGGGCGCGTTGGGGAATTTCGGCGCGCCCTTCATACCGCCGCGGGTGGGATCGATCAGCCCGCCGATGCGCGCGGCGGCAGCCGCGAGGTCCAGCTTGGCCAGTCCCCCCGACGGTACGGTTCCTGCCTCGAGCGTTCCGCCGATCACCGACTGGAGGTGGCCGGCGATCGTCCCGGCGCTTTGTTCGATTTCCTCGCGCCGCTCGGCCCAAGCTTTGGCGATCGCCTCCATCACCTGGACGAAGCCCGGCCGGCCGTAGCGCGGCTCTTTCGGAAAGTAGGTGCCACCGAAGAAGGGGCGCCCGTCCGGCGTCAGGAACATCGTCATCGGCCAGCCGCCCTGCTCGCCCATGGCATGCAGCGCCGACATGTAGAGGTGGTCGATGTCCGGCCGCTCCTCGCGGTCGACCTTCACATTGACGAACAGCCGGTTCATCACGCCCGCCACGGCCTCGTCCTCGAAGCTCTCATGGGCCATGACGTGGCACCAGTGGCAGGCGGCATAGCCGACGGACAGAAGGATCGGGCAGTCCCGCGCCTTCGCCTCGTCAAGGGCCCCGGGAGACCATTGCCGCCAGTCGACGGGATTGTGCTCGTGCTGCAGCAGATACGGGCTGACCGCATCGCCAAGCTGGTTGCTCATCTCGTTCGCTCCGGCTCGGGTTTCGCGTGTGTCTCGCCACATTCGACCCCCGAAGCTAGGCGAAGCCTGGCGGTCTTCGAGGGGTGGAAGGGTATTCGACCGTCTGCCGGAGTTTCGCTCCCACGGGCGACGCGGCCGCTCGGCGGAGGCAGAATGGCGACCGCCGGGTCGCCGCGCCGCCGGGAGAGGCTTTGGATCGAGATCGGCAAAGGCGGCGTCCGGTCCGCGGTGCGGTCGCTCGAAGCCGGGTCGGTCGGCGGTTGGCCTGATCTCTTGCGGGGGAGATGCCGACAGGCAGAGGGGGGCGACGTCGCGCCGGACTGCTGGTGGGTGGCGCGGCACCCCCCTCTGTGTTGCCACCCATCTCCACCGCAAGGGGGGGAGATCGAAGCGTCGGCGATGGCGCTTGCCTTCGAGCGATTGGCCTGTTCGCTCCGGCCGGGGACGGACGATTTTCGGGCTGCGCTCGGCGCGGCGCAGGTCTATGGATCGGGGATCGGACAGCCTCACGAGGACGACATGACCGCGATTGCTCCCTATCTCGCTTACGCCGCGGCGCTCGGCGTTGCCGCCTTCATCCCCGGCCCGGGCGTCGCCGGCCTCGTCGGCCAGTCGCTCGGCAACGGGCTGAGAGCCTCGCTGTTTTTCCTCGCGGGGCTGGCGCTGGGCGATCTCGTCTATCTCGCCGTTGCCGTCGCCGGCCTCGCCGCGCTCGTGGAAATCTTCGCCGAAGCGCTGCTCGTCGTGAAGATCCTCGGCGGGGCTTATCTGGTCTATCTCGGCGTCGTCTTTTGGAACAACCGGGGCGGCCTGGCGAACCTCAGGGCGGCGAAGGCGCGCAGCGGTCTCAAGGCCTTTCTGGCCGGATTCACCCTCACCCTCGGCAACCCGAAGACCATCGTCTTTTATCTCGCCTTGCTGCCGACGGTCCTCGACCTCCACGCCGTCGGCGTCTCCGAATGGTCAGTGCTCTCGATCCTCACCGTCCTCGTCCTCTTTGCCGTGCTGTCGCCCTATGCCCTCGTTGCCGCCAAGGGCCGCGCACTGATGACGCAGCCGGCGGCGCTGCGCCGGCTCAATCGGATCGCTGGCGGCATCATCGGCGGTGCCGGTGCGCTGATCCTCGGCGAGGCGGCGGTCTCGACGATGAGGCGGGTGTAGGGGGCCGCGGGTGGCCCGCGACCTCCCGACGAAGGACCCGGTCGCGCGTTCCGCTCCGATCGCGTAAGGTTGGCCGAAACCCACCACCGACGCGATTCAAGGACGCCGGGATGCATTCCGACACCATCGCCGCCTTGTCATCCGGCGCGCTGCCCTCCGGCGTCGCGGTCGTCAGGGTCAGCGGGCCGGACGCGGCGGGCGCGCTGACGCGGCTTTGCGGCGCGGTTCCGCCCGAGCGCCGGGCCAGCCTTCGCACCTTCCGGGACTCGGCCGGCGCCGTCATCGATCGCGGCATCGCGATCTTCTTTGCCGGGCCGAACACCGTCACCGGCGAGGACATCGCGGAGTTCCACCTGCATGGCGGTCCGGCCGTCGTCGCCGCCTGTCTGGAAGCGATAACCGCGACCGTCGGCACACGGCTGGCCGAGCCCGGGGAGTTCACCCGGCGGGCCTTCGAGAACGGCCGCATCGATCTCACCGAGGCGGAAGGCCTCGGCGATCTCATCGCCGCCGAGACCGAGGGCCAGCACCGGGCGGCGATCCTCCAGGCGGGCGGCGCGCTGCGGGCGCTCTACGAGGGCTGGATGGCCCGGCTCACCGAGGCGCGGGCGCATCTCGAAGCCTCCTTCGACTTCTCCGACGAGGGCGACGTCGGCGACGACGTCGCGGCGACGGTGCACGAGCGGGTGGCCGAAATCGTCGCCGAGATCCGCGACCATCTCTCCCGCGCCGATCGCGGCGAGATCCTGCGCTCCGGCTACAAGGTCGCCATCGTCGGGGCGCCCAATGCCGGCAAGTCGAGCCTCCTCAATGCCCTGGCCGACCGGGAGGTGGCGATCGTCACGGAGGTTCCCGGCACCACCCGCGACGTCATCGAGGCGACGCTCGATCTCGGCGGCATCCCGGTGCGGTTTTCCGACACGGCCGGGATTCGCGAGACTTCCGACAAGGTCGAGGCGATCGGCGTCGAGCGGGCGCGCGAGGTGATGGCGAAGGCCGATCTCGTCCTCGCTCTGGTCGACACCCAGCAGGGGCACGGCCCCCTCGCCCGCTTCACCGAGCTTCTGTCTCACGTGAAACATCCGATGATGCTGGCCGCCGACGCCTCGCTCGAAGACCTCGCCGAAGGCACCGCCAGGGGCCGGCGCCGCATCCTCACCGTGCGCACCAAGGCCGACCAGCCGGCGCCGAGCGGCCTCGCCGCCCGCTTCGGCAACGAATGGACCGACTTCCGCTTCGACTTCGTCGTTTCGGCGAAGACCGGGGCGGGACTCGACGCTCTGACGGACAGGATCGCCGAACTCGCCGCGGCGGCCGCAGGTCTCGAAGGCGGCGGCGAGGCGGCGATCCCGCTGCGCACCCGGCAGCGCGACCTCGTCACCGAAACCCGCGCCATCCTCGAAGAATTCATCGGCAATTCGGCCCTGCCCGCGGAAGTCGGCGCCGAAACCCTGCGCCGGGCCTCCGACACGCTGGGACGGCTCACCGGCACGGTCGGCGTCGAAGACCTCCTCGACGTGATCTTCTCGCAGTTCTGCATCGGCAAGTGAGGGAGGGGCTCCTTGGCGGACCTACACGTCACCATCCGCTCCGCCCGAGAGACGGATCTCAACGGCGTTAACGCGCTGATGAATATGCCGAACTATCGCCGTGGCACGCTGCGCCTGCCCCATGAGAGCCTTGCGACGACGAAACGCCGCCTGCTCGAACCGGCACCGAACGTGACACTCCTAGTCGCGGAAGAAGCTGGCGCGATTCTTGGCACGGCGAATCTCACTCGACTGACCAACCGGCGCTCCCATGTCGGTCAGGTCGGCATCGGGGTGCATGACGGCCATCTGCGCCGGGGCATCGCTGCGGCGCTGCTCTGCGAGCTCCTGTCGCTCGCCGACGATTGGCTTGGCCTTGTCCGGCTCGAACTCGATGTGATGGCAGACAACCTTCCTGCGATCGCGCTCTACGAAAAGCACGGCTTTGCAGTGGAAGGTCGGCTGAGGGCTACTGTGCTGCGAGAAGGCGACTTCGTCGACACGCTATCGATGGCACGGCTGAGGGAGCCGCCGCGCCGGGTCTGATCGATATGGCGACCGCGATTTACCGCTACGCCCCGTCAAGCCGCCCGGCTGTGGATCGCCCGGATCTCCTCGGCGACGAGCTGTTGCAGACGCCAGAGATTGCGGTCGCGGATGCCGAAGTCTTCGAGGTGACGGACGGTGTTGTGCAGATATTCGGCGCAGGAGCCGGCGTGGCCGCAGGCTCTGGCGAGGATGGGCGCGACGTCCTCGAGCGGCAGCCGGCTGGCGATCCGCTCGCCCTTCGGCCCGGCCCAGAAGGTCAGCGCCCTCAGCCTGCCCTCGCTGGTGCGCACGGGCACCCAGCGGGCCATCGAGGCGGCCTGATGGAAGCGGATTTCGCGATAGAGGACGCGCCGCAGCTGCGCCCGGCGGTCGGCATCCCTCAGCCGATAGATCACGCCGTTGCAGCGGCCGCCCCGCTCCAGCGCCATCATCAGCCCGGGCTGCTCGGGCGAACCGCGCCAGCGGGTCATCTTCAGGCAGAAGGACCGATGCCAGCCGTAGGCGGTGGCGAGCTTGTGATCGACGGCGTCGAAATCCGGCTTCCAGATCAGCGATCCGTAGGCGAAGACCCAGACGGGCTCGCCGCCGCTCTCCTCGTCGTAGCGCTCGGCCAGCGCGTCCAGCTCCCCGTCGCTCAACAGGGTCCAGCCCGGCTCATGTCCGCGCTCCGGTTCCGGCCGGATCGTCAACGCGACGAGTTCGGGGGTGAGGGAAAGGGAGGAGGACGAGATGGTCGGGTCGGGTTGGTCGGTCATGAAGTCCTGTCGCCCGGTGATGGTTTCGCAGCCACTCGACAGGTCTGCCGCGAAAACAGGCGGAACTGCCTGGAGGAACACTAACGCGACGGGTCCGCCGGTCCACGCTCTTTCTGTTCGACGGTGCGTTTCCGATCACCGGCCGAAGTCGCCGGATCGCAGATCCGCGCCGCCCGGAAATGCGCCGGGAGGAAGCGGTCGCCGGCCTCAGGCTTCGAAGCTCGGCCGATCGTAGAGTTCGGCGAGCGTGGGAACGAAGCCGACGACAAAGACGATCACGAGAAGGCTGAACCACTGGCCGGTATAATGGCATTCGACAGGCGCCCCGATCACCGTCTTGATGCAGGCATAAAACTCGTCCTGCGGATTTTGGGCGAGCGCAATCTTGCCGATGATGGTGGCGAGGCCCACCCCCGCGAGAGCTGCAATGGCCGACGAGATCAGAACGAGACGCTTCATCTTTCCCCCGTGCTGCCGCTCGGGCCGCGGCGTCGATGCCCAGGGCAATCGCTTGAAGGCAAGCGCCGTCTGCGGCGCCTCGATCTCCCCCGCATGGCGGGAGATCAGGCCAACCGCCAGCCCGGGCCCGGCTTCGAGCGATCGCCATGCATCGATGCCGCAAACGTTGTTCCGGTCTGCATCTTATCCTATAGCAGAGCACGAAACGGGCCCACCTTTGCTGCAACTTGAACGACGTCGGCCGCGGCCGACGGCCTCGTTCCCGGCGGTGACCCCGACGCAACCCGAATAGTCCGGATCGATCCCGCTGTCATGACCGAACGAGCCCAGACCCCCTTCCCATCCGCCTGCGACGTCGTCGTCGTCGGCGGCGGGCATGCCGGCTGCGAGGCGGCGAGCGCCGCGGCGCGGGCCGGCGCGGCCACCGTTCTCGTCACCCATCGCTTCGACACGATCGGCGCGATGAGCTGCAATCCCGCCATCGGCGGCATCGGCAAGGGGCATCTGGTGCGCGAGATCGACGCGCTCGGCGGGCTGATGGGGATCGCCGCCGATCGCGGCGGCATCCAGTTCCGCATGCTGAATCGCCGCAAGGGGCCTGCCGTCTGGGGCCCGCGCACCCAGGCCGACCGCAAGCTCTATCGCGCCGCCATGCAGGGCCTGATCCGCGAGACGGAGGGGCTGACCGTCGTCGAAGGCGACGTCTTCGACCTGTCGCTCGATGCGAGCGGCGCCGTCAGGGCCGTGGTTTTCGCCGATGGGCGGGAGATCGCCTGCCGGGCCATGGTGCTGACCACCGGCACGTTCCTCGGCGGGCTGATCCATATCGGCGACCGGCAGATCCCGGCCGGCCGTATGGGCGAGGATCCCTCGCTGGGGCTTTCGGGAACACTGAAGCGCCTCGGTCTGTCGCTCGGACGGCTGAAGACCGGCACGCCGGCGCGGCTCGACGGCAGGACCATCGACTGGGCGAGCCTCGACAGCCAGAAGCCGGACGAAGATCCGGTGCCCTTTTCCTTCCTGACGGAGCGGATCGACAATCCGCAGATCGATTGCGGCATCACGCGGACGACGCCCGAGACCCACGCAATCATCCGCGACAATCTTTCCCGCTCGGCGCTCTATTCGGGCAAGATCGAGGGCGTCGGCCCGCGCTACTGCCCGTCGATCGAAGACAAGATCGTCAAGTTCGGCGACCGGGACGGCCATCAGATCTTCCTCGAGCCCGAGGGCCTCGACGACGACACGGTCTATCCGAACGGCCTGTCGACCTCGCTGCCGGAGGATGTGCAGGACGCCTTCCTGCGCTCGATCCCGGGGCTGGAAAAGGTCCAGATCCTCAAGCCCGGATACGCCATCGAATACGACCACGTCGACCCGCGCGAACTCGACCGGTCGCTCGCCGTCCGCAAGGCGCCCGGCCTGTTTCTCGCCGGCCAGATCAACGGCACCACCGGCTACGAGGAGGCGGGCGCGCAGGGGCTCGTCGCCGGGCTGAACGCGGCGCGGCTTGCGGGCTGGTCCGAGCCGGTCGTCCTCGGCCGGGCCGACGCCTATATCGGCGTGATGATCGACGACCTCACCCGCACCGGCGTCACCGAGCCCTATCGGATGTTCACCTCGCGCGCCGAATTCCGGCTGTCGCTGAGGGCCGACAACGCCGACCGGCGGCTGACGCCGCTGGCGATGGACCTCGGCATCGTCTCCGGCGAGCGGGCAGCCCGCTTCTCGCAAGGGGAAGCCGCCTTCCTGGCAGCGCGCGCGGCGCTGGAAGCGGCGAGCCTGACGCCGGCCGAGGCGGGCCGGCACGGCATCGCCGTCAACCAGGACGGCCGGCGGCGCAGCGCCTGGCAGCTGCTTGCCCAGAGCGCGGTCGAGCCCGACCGGCTCCTCACGGTGTTTCCCGACCTCGCCGCCATCGACGACAAGACCTTCGCGCGGGCGCGGATCGAGGCGGCCTACGACGTCTATCTCGACCGCCAGAAGAAGGATCAGGAGCGGCTGCGAAAGGACGAGGGCCGGGCGATCCCGGGCGATCTCGACTATGCGGCGATCCCGGGGCTCTCCAACGAGCTGCGGCACAAGCTCATGGCGCGGCGGCCGGGCAGCGTCGCCGAGGCCGAACGCATCGACGGCATGACCCCGGCGGCGCTCGCGCTGGTCCTTCTCGCCATCCGCCGGAGTTCGCTCGCCGATGCGGCGTAATCGTCCCGGCCGCTCGCGCGCCGGAACGGGGGAGCGAACCACGCGACCCGCGGGGAACGGCGACCTCTCCTCCCGTCTCGCCGCTTCATCCGGCACGGGCGAGCGACCGCCGAAACCGCTCGATCTGGCCGATATTGCGCTGCAGCAGGCGGCCGGGCGCACCTGGCTTCGCGAGCATTTCGCCGTTTCACGTGAAACAATGGAGCGGCTGGACGTCTACGTCGCCATGCTGACGGATTGGCAGACGCGGATGAACCTCGTGGCGCCCTCGACGCTGGGCGACGTCTGGCGGCGGCACGTCGCCGACTCGCTCAGCCTCGAACGGCTGCTTCCGGAGTTCGCCCGATCGGTCGATCTCGGCTCCGGCGGCGGCCTGCCTGCTCTGGTGATCGCCGCCTGCCGGCCGGACCGCGCGGTGGACATGGTGGAATCGAGCCGCAAGAAGGCGGCCTTCCTGGCTGCGGCCTGCGCTGAGATGGGCGTTACCGGCTCGGTCCATCCGATCCGGATCGAGACCGCCGGCGCGGTTCTGGGCCGCGCCGAGGTCGTGACCGCCCGCGCATTGGCGTCGCTGGACGATCTTCTCGCCATGGTGGCCCCGCATATTTCACGTGAAACACCCTGCTTCTTCCAGAAGGGGCGCAGTCATGAACAGGAAATCGCGGCGGCGACTGCCAATTGGAAATTCACCATGGTAATTCATGAATCACAGGTGGAGGCTGATTCGGTCATCCTCGAAGTCGCCGGGATCACGCGGCGCCAAGGCTGAGACGCCCCGATCGACGGGCGATGGCGCGATCTGCGGCCTGCGGCGCGACCGACACCTCGAAAGACATGGAATGCAGCCGATGGACGTGGCGGAGCCTATGCGGATCATCACGATCGCCAACCAGAAGGGCGGTGTCGGCAAGACGACCACCGCCATCAATCTCGCCACGGCCCTCGCGGCGATCGACAAGCGCGCCCTCCTGATCGATCTCGATCCTCAGGGCAATGCCTCGACCGGGCTCGGCATCGACAAGGAAGATCGCGACCTCTCCTCCTACGACGTCCTGAAGGAAGACGCCTCGATCAGCCAGGCGGCGATGCGCACGGCCGTTCCCAACCTGTCGATCATTCCCTCGACCATGGATCTTCTCGGCCTGGAAACGGAGATATCCGGCGTCCATGGCCGGGCCTACCGGCTGCGCGACGCCCTGCATTTCCACCAGCAGGCGGGCGCCGACTACGATTTCGTGCTGGTCGACTGCCCGCCGTCCCTCAACATCCTGACGATCAACGCCATGGCCGCCGCCGACGCCGTGCTGGTGCCGCTGCAATGCGAGTTCTTCGCTCTGGAGGGTCTGTCGCAGCTCCTGCAGACGGTCGAGCAGGTGCGCGACAGCCTCAACCCGATGCTCGGCCTGCACGGCATCGTCCTGACCATGTATGACAGCCGCAACAATCTCGCCGCCCAGGTGGTCCGCGACGTACGCTCCTATATGGGCGAGCACGTCTACGACACGGTCATCCCCCGCAACGTCCGGATCTCCGAGGCGCCCTCCTACGGCAAGCCGGCGATCCTCTACGACCTCAAATGCCCCGGCAGCCAGGCCTATATCCAGCTCGCCTCGGAGGTGATCCGGCGCGAGGAAAGGCTCGTCGCCGCATGAGGCGGTCGGGCGTGACGGACGGGACGGCGGAAGCGCAGCGAGCGCGGCCGGCGAGACGGAAGATGGGAAGAGGCCAATGACCGAAGACAGATCGCGCCAGAGACTGGGACGGGGCCTCGCCTCGCTGATCGGCGGCGGCGCCTCCGGCCCGTCCCGCCCGGTGCCGGGCTTCGATCCGCAGCCGGCCGCCCCCTCGGTCGCGCCCGAGCGCTCGGTCCCGACCGCCAGCATCGCCCCCAATCCGCACAATCCGCGGCGCCATTTCCGCGAGGAGGAACTCTCAGAACTCGCCGCCTCGATCCGCCAGCACGGCGTCGTCCAGCCGCTTCTGGTGCGCCCGCTCGGCGGCGATCGCAGCCGGTTCGAGCTCGTCGCCGGCGAACGCCGCCTGCGTGCGGCGATCCTCGCCGGGCTGGCGGAGGTGCCGGTCGTCCTGCGCGAACTCAACGATCGCCAGTCGCTCGAAATCGCCATCATCGAGAACGTCCAGCGCGCCGATCTCAACGCCATCGAGGAGGCGCTGGGCTATCAGTCGCTGATCGACGAGCATGGCTATACCCAGGCCGATCTCGCCGAAATCCTCGCCAAGAGCCGCAGTCATGTCGCCAACACCTTGCGGCTGTTGAAGCTGCCGCCCGAAGTGCGCGCGATGGTCGAGGAGGGCACCCTTTCGGCCGGTGCCGCCCGCACGGTCGTGACCGCCGATGATCCGGTCGCTCTCGCAAGGCGGATCGCCTCCGAGAACCTTTCGGTGCGCGAGGCCGAGGCCCTCGCCCGCGATCCGGCAGCGGCCGAAGAGGCGGCCTTGCCGAAGCCCGGAACCCGCCGCCGCGGCCGCAGACCGGCCGAGGCTGCCGACGAGGCGAAGAGCGATGCGATCCTCGCCTATGAGCGTCGGCTGCGCGAGGCGACCGGCTTCGACGTCTCGATCGCCGTGTCCGGTGGGCGGCCGATGGTCCAGTTCGACCTCGATCGCGAGGCCGATCTGGAGGCCCTCCTCCAGCGCCTCGAGCACCATGGCGGTTATACGGCGGCATTCACGGGTCCGCGTCTGCGCTCGCTTTGAGGGCGGGATTGCGGCCGAGGGTGGGGACCACGGGATGACACCTGAACGCACCGTGACGCCTCGTGCGAGCCAGAACGTCTCACGGGCTTCGACGTCATACGGATCAGTATCCGTTTGTTCGGTCTCTGCAGAGACCCGGTTGCTCGGCCTTGGAAGCTGCATGACGGCCGGCTGACATGGCGGGTGCGACCGCAGCGGACGGCACCCTCGCTCTGGCGGCCGGCGATCTGAGCCTGCGTGTCGCGCCGGCCGTCGGCGGCGCCATCGCGGCCTTCGCAGCGGGGGACGTGCCCCTCCTCCGCCAGACGCCGTCGCATGCCCTGGCCGAGCGACGGGCGGGCCTTTGCGGCTCCTATGTGATGATCCCCTATTCCAACCGCATTGCCGACGCCGCCTTCGAATTCGGCGGCGCGCGGCATCGCCTGGCGAGAAATTTCGGCGAGAACCCGCACTGCCTGCACGGCAATGGCTGGCAGCGCGCCTGGCGGGTGGTCTCGGCGACGCGGTCGGAGGCCGTGCTGGGGCTCGACCACGATCCCGCCGAAAGCGCTGCAAGGGCGACCGAATGGCCCTTCGCCTATCGCGCCGAACAGCGCTTTTCGCTGACGCCGGAGGGGCTTGCCGTCACGCTCCGCCTCGAAAACCGCGACGACCGGCCGGCGCCCGCAGGCTTCGGCCTCCACCCCTATTTCGACCGGGCGGGCGCGCATCTGCGCTTTGAGGCGGATCGTGTCTGGCAGAGCGACGCGCGCGTTCTGCCGACCGTTCGCACGAAAGTCCCCGCCGGCTGGGACTGTCGGACGATGCGGCCGGTGGATGGCGTCGGCGCGGTGGACCACTGTTTCGAAAAATGGGACGGGACGGCCGAGATCGCCTATCCGGATCGTCGGATACTGATCCGTATCGAGGCCGACCCGGTGTTCGGCAAGGTCGTCGTCTTCCGCGCCGACGAGCGCGACTTCTTTGCCGTCGAGCCGGTGAGCCACATGGTCGACGCCGTCAATCGGATGGCGACGGACGATCACGGGTTGAGGGTGCTGGCGCCCGGGGAGCGGATGGAGGGCACCGTGCGGTTCGGGATCGAGCGAGTCTCCTGATCCCGTCATCACCTGATCGGTGATGATCGAGCCTCTCGGCCGATCGTGCCCGCGGAGGACGTTTCCCCATCCGCCGGCATGTCGAAACGTCCGACCGCGCCGCTTCGGGCCTTCGTCTCCCTCATCGCCGCCCGCGGGCCCGCAGCCGCGCCGCCTCCACCGCCGTATCCATCAGCGTCTTGTGGGTGATCGTCAGGGCCAGGCCGGAATCCTTGCGGCTTGCCAGGATGTCCGCCTCGATCGCCTGGACGCGCCGGTCGATCGCCGCCAGCGGCCAGGCGGTGAGGGCGGCTTCGAGGGCCGGCTTGCGGCGGAAATGCGGGCGGCGGCGCTCCACCGCGCGGGCCACCGGCTCGCCGTGCTTCTCGACGCTGTTCCGCAGCGCCTGAAGCTGCTGGAAATAGCGCAGCAGCGCCTGATGGAGCTGAAACGTCGCCGTGCCGGCCGTCGTCAGCCGGTCGATCAGATGCGGCAGGCGCTTCACTTCCCCCGCGGCGGCCGCGTCGATCGCCTCGTCGAGCGCGTCGGCCGAGACGTCGCCGACGATCGCCGCGACGTCCTCTTCGGTCACGCTCGCCGTCCCGAGGGCATAGAGGCAGAGCTTCTTCACCTCGCCGCGCGAGGCGATGCGGTCCGCCCCGAGCCGGGCTTTCAGCGCTTCGCGGGCCTCCTTATCCATCGACAGGCCCGCGGCGGAGAGCTCCTCGTCGATCATCAGATCGAGCGCCCGGCCCTCGTCCTGATAGCAGGGGAGGGCCATGGCATGGCGCCCGCGCTCGACATTCGTGCGAAGGCCGGCGCTCTTCTTCAGATCGCCCGCCTCGACCACGATCAGCGTCTCGGCGAGCCGCATCGCCGCCAGTTCGCCGATCGCATCCGAAAGGGCCCGGCCGGCGCCGGCGCCGCGCACCCGGACGAGCCGCTTGCCGCCGAGGAGCGACAGCGTGTTCGCCTCGTCATAGAGCCGGCCGATGTCCTTCTCTATGTCGTCGGCCGCCAGCGTGACGGCCGAGAACGGATCGATCGGATCGACGCCGAAGGCCTTAGCGAGCTTGGCCGAGCGCTCCGCGACGAGGCCGGTGTCGGGCCCGTAGAAGAGCACGACCGAGAAGGCGAAGTCCGGCCGGTTGAGAAAGGCTTCGACTTCGCCGGCTTTTTTCTGGGCCAAGGGTCGGCTCTCCGTATGGGAATGCGGAAGGGCGGTTTCGCCTCGCATTCTATCCCGTCAGGGGAGGGCGAAGTGTCGAGGTCTCGGCGGCGCCGGCACGCGGTTCGCGCCCATGCCGGCTCCGAACTCACCCCGTCGTGCGCGACAGCGACGCGGCGATGGCGATCTCAAGCTGGGCGGCGAGCTGTTTGCTGGCTTCCTCGCGGGCGTTCTTCAGCGCGCGCTGGCTGGCATAGAGCTGCACCGTCTGATCGTAGGGAACCGTCGCAGAGCGCTCGCCCGAGGCGACCACCACCTTGTCCGAAAGACGGACGAGCTGGTATTTCGCCGTTTCGATGTAGATCACCGAGCGCGACACGCCGTTGCTCTGCACCACCACGCCGCGGGCCTTGCCGTCCACTGCGAGACGAAGCTCGTAGAGCGGATCGGCGACCGGCGCGCCGCGGTTGAGGCGGAACAGCAGCTCGTTGCGCACCAGCTGATCGGTGCGGGTGTCGGCTTCGGTGATGGCGATGCGCCCGGCATAGGGCAGCCGCATGGCGCCGGCGCCGACATCGGTTCCGCCGACCCCGTAGGTGCCGTAGAGCGGGCCCGCCGTGCAGCCGGCGAGGAGGGCGGCGCCCAGCATCGCGGCGGCGAATGCTCTCAGCGGAGCGGGGACGGATCGGCCGGCCTTCGGGGCGGCGCGCCCGGCGCGGTCAGACGACGACATTGACGATTCTCCCCGGCACCACCACCAGGCGTCTGGGCGCCTGGCCGGCCAGCGCGGCGACGACGAAATCGAGCGCCAGCACGGCCTTCTCGATGTCAGCTTTGCCGGCGTCCGCGGGCAGGGTCAAGTCGCCTCGCTTCTTGCCGTTGATCTGCACCGGGAGTGTGACCTGATCGTCAGCCAGAAGGCTCTCGTCGACCTGCGGCCAGGGCGCGGAGGCGGCGAGGCCGGCGCCGCCGATCGCCGCCCACAGGCTCTCGGCGAGATGCGGCATCATCGGCGCGACGATGCGGGCGAGCATCGACATGGCTTCGCGGGCGGCTCCGGCCTCGCCCCGGTCGGACGGGTTCACCCTCGCGAAGGACGCCGCCAGCTCGTTGACGAGTTCGTGGACCCTTGCGATCGCCTTGTTGAAGGCGAGGCGCTCGATGTCGTCGGAAACGCCGGCGACGGTGCGATGGGCGGCCTTGCGGATGTCGAGGGCGAGACCTTCGCCGCCCGGCACCGGGCCGTTGCCCTCCGCCGGACCGAGCCGCGCGGCGGTCTCGGTGACGAGCCGCCACAGCCGCTGGACGAAGCGATGGGCGGCCTCGACGCCGGCTTCCGACCAGATCACGTCGCGATCGGGCGGCGAGTCGGACAGGACGAACCAGCGGGCGGTATCGGCGCCGTAGGAGGCGATGATGTCGTCGGGATCGACGACGTTCTTCTTCGACTTCGACATTTTCTCGATGCCGCCGATCTCGACCGTGGCACCGGTCGACAGGCGGGTCGCGACGCGCCTGCCGTCGGCTTCCTCGATCCGCACGTCTTCCGGCGGCAGCCATTCGCGGCCGTCGCGATAGGTCTCGTGGACGACCATCCCTTGCGTGAACAGGCCCTTGAACGGCTCGTCGAGGTCGAGATGCCCGCATTCGCGCATCGCCCGCACGAAGAAGCGCGAATAGAGCAGATGCAGGATCGCATGCTCGATGCCGCCGATATACTGGTCGACCGGCAGCCAGGCGTTCGCGGCCTGCGGGTCGGTCGGCTCGTCGGCACGCGGCGCGGTGAATCGCGCGAAATACCACGAGGAATCGACGAAGGTGTCCATCGTGTCCGTTTCACGTGAAGCATCGCCGCCGCATTGCGGGCAGGTGGCCTTTCGCCAGGTCGGGTGTCGGTCGAGGGGATTGCCGGGCTTGTCGAAGTCGATGTCGTCCGGCAGCCTGACGGGGAGGTTCTCGCGCTTCTCCGGCACGACGCCGCAGGCCGCGCAATGCAGAACCGGGATCGGGCAGCCCCAATAGCGCTGGCGCGAGATGCCCCAGTCGCGCAGGCGATAGTTTACCTTGCGGCTCGCCTGCGGCGCGCCGAAGAGATCGGCTTTCTCCAGCTTTTCGGCGACGGCGTCGAAGGCCTCGTCCGGCATCTTGCCGTCGAGAAACTGCGAATTGTAGATGACGCCGTCGTCGACATAGGCCTTGTCGGCGACCGAGAAGCCGACCGGATCCTCATGCGGCGGCAGCACCACGGGGCGGACCGGCAGGCCGTATTTGCGGGCGAAGTCGAGGTCGCGCTGGTCGTGGGCAGGGCAGCCGAAGACCGCGCCGGTGCCGTATTCCATCAGCACGAAGTTCGCCACGTAGACCGGCACGCGCCAGCTCTCGTCGAGGGGATGCACCGCCTCGATCGCCGTCCGGTAACCTTTCTTCTCCGCCGTCTCGATGGCTTCGGCGGTGGTGCCGGTCCTGCGGGTCTCGGCGATGAACGCCTCGAGTTCGGGATCGGTCTCGGCGGCCTTTTTCGCCAGCGGGTGATCGGGCGCCACCGCGACGAAGGACGCGCCGAACAGCGTGTCCGGCCGGGTGGTGAACACCGTGACGTCGTCGATGCCCTCGGGGGCGGTGTCCCTGGCCAATGCCCAGCGCAGCATCAGGCCTTCCGACCTGCCGATCCAGTTCCGCTGCATCAGCCGGACCTTTTCCGGCCATTCCGGCAGACGGTCGAGGGCGGCGGCGAGATCCTCGGCGAAATCGGTGATCTTGAAGAACCACTGGACGAGCTCGCGGCTCTCCACCTCGGCGCCCGAGCGCCAGCCCTTGCCGTCGATCACCTGCTCGTTGGCGAGCACCGTCATGTCGACGGGATCCCAGTTGACCTTCGACTTCTTGCGATAGGCGAGGCCTTTGTCCAGCATGTCGAGGAAGAGCATCTGCTGGCGGTGGTAGTATTCGACGTCGCAGGTGGCGAATTCGCGCGACCAGTCGAGCGACAGGCCCATCGACTTCAGCTGCTTCCGCATCGTGTCGATGTTCTGGTAGGTCCATTTCGCCGGATGGACCTTGTTCTGCATCGCGGCGTTCTCAGCCGGCATGCCGAAGGCGTCCCAGCCCATCGGATGCAGGACGTTGAAACCCTTCGCCCGCCTGTAGCGCGCCACCACGTCGCCGAGCGCATAGTTGCGCACGTGGCCCATGTGGATGCGGCCCGACGGATAGGGGAACATCTCGAGGACGTAGTATTTCTCGCCCGCAGCCTCGGTCTTCGTCTCGAAGAGCTTCGCCTCGGCCCAGGCGGACTGCCATTTCGGCTCGGCGGTGCGGGGATTGTAGCGTTCGGTGGTCATGTCGGGCATCTCGTCGGAAAAGTCGGCGCGGGAGCAGAATTGGCCCCGTCAAAATCTCCGCAAGGGGTTATCCGCGCGCGCGTCAAAGCGCAACGCCGGCCTTCCCAACACGCCTTCGACTGCGCATAAATGATTTCATCGAGGGCAGAAGCAGATGCGCCGAGGCCAGCCGGCGCTGCTGCGGAGGATGAGCCGCCGCAGCCTTGGCAAGGGCTTTGCCTTCATTCGGAGTGACAACGATGTGGATGATTCCGCTAAGTGTCACGCTTAAGGTGAAACGGACCCGGAGCGGCAGGCTGGTCGAACTCCGGGTCCAGATCATCACTTGAGCGACGGGCGTCGGAGCAATCGCTTCGGCGTCCACTCCGACAAGATAGTCCGGAAATCCTTCCGCATCAAGAAAGCGTCCCCCAAGCATGACGACGACAGATCGACTCAACGGCTACCGCGGCGTCCGCCAGCGCATCGCCAAGGCCGCCGCCGACGCCGGCCGCTCCGCCGACGCCGTCACCCTCGTCGCCGTCTCCAAGACCCACGGCGAGGAGGCGATCCTGCCGGTCATCGAGGCGGGGCAGCGGGTTTTCGGCGAGAACAAGGTGCAGGAATCGCAGGCCAAGTGGCCGGCGCTGAAGGAGCGGTTTCCCGACATCGAATTGCGGCTGATCGGGCCGCTGCAGTCGAACAAGACGGCGGATGCCGTGGCGCTGTTCGACGTGATCGAGAGCGTCGACCGGGAGAAGATCGCGCGGGAAATCGCCAAGGAGATGAAGAAGCAGGGGAGGGCGCCCCGGCTCTACGTCCAGGTGAACACCGGCGAGGAACCGCAGAAGGCGGGAATCCTGCCGACCGAGGCGGTCGCCTTCGTCGAGCGCTGCCGCAGCGAACACGGCCTTTCCATCGAAGGGCTGATGTGTATCCCGCCGGCGGAGGAAAATTCCGGCCCGCATTTCGCGCTGCTCAGGAAATTAGCCGGCGAAGTAAACGTCGATAAGCTCTCCATGGGCATGAGCGGCGACTTCGAGATCGCCGTCGAGATGGGCGCCACCTCGGTGCGCGTCGGCTCGGCGATTTTCGGCGCGCGGAACTACGGCAGCGACGAGGCCAGATAGGGCCGCCGGCCCTGCGGGACCGGGCTTTCCCCCTTCACCACGTGTAGCGCAGCGTGCCGCGGACGGTGCGGCCGTCGTTGTAATAGGCGGTGTCGCTGAAGGTATCGACGTGGGCGACGTAGCGCTTGTCGAAGATGTTGGTGGCGTTGACCTGCAGCGCGGCGTTGTCGGTGATCTTGTAGGTCAGCGCCGCGTCGACGGTGGTCCGGGCGTCGAGGTCGATGGTGTTGGCATCGTCGGCATAGCTCGGGCCGAAATAGCGGACGCCGGCGCCGATCGTCAGGTCGCCGATCCTGCCCTCGCCGGGGATCGTGTAGTCGGCCCAGATCGAGGCGATGTGCTCGGGCACGAGCTGCGGGCGATGACCGGCATTGCCGAGGACGTCCTCCTTGATCTCGGCGTCCCAGTAGGAATAGCCGAGGGTGAGGTCGAGGCGGTCGTCGAGCGCCATCTTGCCTTCCAGCTCGACGCCCCGGACGTTGACTTCGCCGAGCTGATACTGCGCCGTGTAGTTCGGGTCCCACTGGGTGACGTTCGACTGGGTCAGATCGAACAGCGCCAGCGTGAACAGGGCATCGACGCCCGCCGGCGCATATTTCGCGCCGACCTCGTACTGGGTGCCTTCCTGCGGCTCGGCCGGCTCGGCCAGCGAGGAGCGGCTGGTGCCGATCGGCTGGAAGGATTCGGAGTAGTTGGCGTAGAGCGAGACCTCGTCGGTGGCCTTGTAGGTCAGGCCGAGGCGGGAGGTGAAGGCTTCGTCGGTGACGGCGTCCGTCCCTTTCGAGACGAAGCCGCCGCCATAGTCGTAATCGTAGTCGTCGATCTGCCTGACGTGATCGTAGCGGCCGCCGAAGGTGAGGATCCAGCGATCGTCGATGGTCAGCTCCTCCTGCGCGTAGAGGCCGACGATCTCGATCTCGGTGTCGTCGATCAGCTGCCGGTAGGGGACGACGCAGCCGCGGCCGCAGTCGGCGGGGCTGGCGATGTCGATCGGGCTCGCGGTGCCGTCCTTGCGGGTCTCGGTGATGTCGTAGTGCGAATAGTCGATGCCGACGAGGGTGCGGGTGTCGAAGAGGCCCAGCGACGCGTCGTATTGCAGCTGGTTGTCGATCAGAAAGCTTTCGCTCTTGCCGTAGATTCCGAGAGAGGAGCGGGCGAGGCTGGTCGTGCCCGGGCCGAGCGGCGCGCCGGGATAGACCGACTCGTAGGTGAGGTCGAGATTGGTATAGCGGGCGTTCGAGCGAAACTGCAGGCCGTTGTCGAAATCGTGGCTGAACAGCCAGCCGAGGTTGAACTCCTCGGTGTCCATGTTGTCGTAGTCCCTCACGCCGAGGAACGTGTCCGGATCGAGGCCCGAGCCGTAGGGGATGCCGTGCGAGGTGTTGCCCTTGCGCTTGTCGTAGTCGCCGAGGATGGTCAGGCTGGTGGCGGCATCCGGGCTCCAGGTGAGAGCCGGAGCGACGTAGAGCCGGTCGTCCTGCGTGAAGTCCGCGCCGTTGTTGCCGTCCTGCCATTTGGCGGTCATCCGGTAGGACCAGTCGCCGGTGGCCGTCAGCGGCGCGCCGAAATCCGTCCCGGTCTCGATGTGGCGGTCGCCGAAGCTGGTGTAGACTTCGCCGAACGGCTGGTCCTGGGGCCGCTTGGTGATCGCGTTGACGAGGCCGCCCGGCCCGTTCAGCCCGAACAGCGTCGAGGTCGAGCCTTTGAGGACCTCGAAGCGCTGGGCGCCGTAAGGCTCGATCCGGCTGCCGGTGAAGTTCCAGGTCCGGTTCGGCAGGCCGTCGCGATAGGATCCGTAGTTGGATTGATAGAAGCCGCGGATGAGATAGAAATCGTAGCGGTCGTCGGACCCGTAGATGTCCGAGGACACGCCCGGGGTGTAGGCGAGCACTTCGTCGAGATCGTCGACGTCGCGCTGGCGCATCTCCTCTTCGGTCACGACCGAGACGGCGGCCGGCAGATCGAGGATGGGCGTGTCGGTCTTCGAGCCGACGGCGGTGTTTCTGGCGACGATGCCGGTGTCGGGGCCGACGGCACCGCCCGTCCCGCCGTCGATGACGACGGTGTCGAGATCGATCGTTGGACCATCGGAGGCGGCAGACTGGGCGAAGGCGTAGGACGGCTGGATCAGGGCGAGCGCCGATCCGCAGAGGAGAAGCGCCGCCGTCGGCCGGCTGCGCTTGCACGGTCTCTCCCAGCGGGCGGCGGCGCCCGGCGTCTTCGGATCGCTATGGGTCCCATTGCCTGCGCGGCTCAGCCCGTCCTTGGCGTCCATGATCAGATCCAATCTCGTCGCCCGGCAGGCGCGGAGGATGCGCCGCGTCGCCGGGAGGGTTTCGTCGGGCCGATGCCGGCCGATGCCCGTCGATCGGGCCGCCGGCGGCGATTGCTGCGCCTTCGCAGCATCCGATCCGGTAACTTGACCGAATTCATCCGGTATTGAAGAATCCGCAAGGTTTGTAGGAATCGCCGCTCACTTTCCATCGGTGCGGGTCGGGTGTGTCCTTCAGGACACGGTTCGTCCGATCCCCTTGGCCCCGACGCGCCTTGAAACGGCATCGCGCGCCCGGATGGCGAACAGTGGCTTCACGTGAAACCTTCGGACGATTTCGCCGCTCCGACGCGACGACTGAGGGCCGACCGGCGAGGGATGCAGGGCAATCGCTTGAAGGCACGCGCCGTCGGCGACGCTCCGATCTTCTCCTTGCGGAGGAGATGGGTGGCAACCCGGAGGGGTGTTGCGCCATCTTCGAGAAGCCCGGCGCGAGGCGAACCCCCCTCTGCCTGCCGGCATCTCCCCCGCAAGGGGGGAGATCAGGCCAATCGCCGGCCCGGCTTCGAGCGATTGCCATGGGAGCACGGCTTGACTCGGAATTTGAACATGATGATAACGATCATGTTTTATCGGGGACCGCGCGGCGGCGCCGGTTGGGCCCACGCTCGGCCGGCGATCCGGCCCGATACCATCAGCGCAGGCGGCTTGCGACGTTGAGCTTCAGTCACTCCATGCTCACCCGGACCGAGGGGATCCGCGCGACCGAGCCGGTCCGGTGGCGCGGCCTCGACGGCATGGCGGGGGTGTTCTGGGTCGCGGAGGGGCAGAAGCGGGCGACCGGCTACTACGTCTCCCCGGATCCGCGGATCGTCGTGTTCTTCAACGAGGTCGCCTCACATGTCCGGATGTGCGACCGGAAGGGCAGCCCGCGCTCCGGCTACCGCCCGATGCGTCGGGCGATCTACGTTCCGGCCGGTATGCCGCTGTGGACCGAATTCGAGGCGACGCATCGCTTCTCCCATCTCGATCTCCACATCCATCGCGACCGGATGCTGAAGCTCCTCGCGCCGTCGCTCGGCAGCTCGGCAGCCGAGGCAGCCCTCAGGCGACCGGCCGAATCCGAGGAGGTCGGGGCGATCGACGACCTCGCGCGGCTGCTCGTCGAAGAACTCTCCGCCCCGTCGAGACCGGCGATCTATTCCGAATGCCTGGTCGGCGGCATCGCGGCGGCGCTCCTCGACCTCTCCGGGCCGGAATGCGACGCGACGACCCTCGGCCGTCTCGGCCGGGCGCAGATGGACGCGCTGGTCGCGCGGTTCGACGAGGCCGGCGACCGGCGCCTCCCGGTCGCCGAGATGGCTGCGACGGTCGGCCTGTCGGAGACCTGGTTCTCCGTGCTGTTCAAGCGGACGACGGGTCAGACGCCGCTGCAATGGCAACTGACGCGGCGCATCGCTGCCGCCAAGACCCTGCTGCTCGACGGCGATCTCACCGTCGCAGGAGTCGCCTCGCAGCTCGGATTTGCCGACCAGGCGCATTTCACCCGGGTGTTCCGACAGGTCACCGGGGAGACGCCGGCGGCCTGGCGGCTGGCGCACCGGGCCCTGGCGCGGGGCGGCTGACCGCTTCTCCCGATGACGACCCGGCAGCGGCGAGCGACGGGTCTTGCGAAGCCGCGGCCGGCCGGCCGAAGGCCGGTCGGGCATTCGATCCGGCATGCGAAGCGCGAGCCGCCGGCCCGCGGCTTCACGTCGTGACCAAGCTCTTTCGGGCCTGTCGCACCCGGACGCGAGCGCCATATGGCGGGCAAACGGACGCGAGGACGCCGGGGGGAGCGGGTGAAGGACAAGGTCGAGGCGGAGCTGACGAAGCGGGCGACCGTCGTCACGGCGGTGGTCATCGCCATGACGGCGACGGTGGCCCTCGCCTGGGTTGCGTCGGGCGCGCTGCTTCTGATCTTCGGCGGGCTCCTGCTCGCGGCGATCATCGGCGCGCTCGCCCGGCCGCTGCAATGGGCCGGGCTGAAGCGCGGCTGGGCCTTCTCGATCGTCATCCTGTTCCTGTTCGCGGCCATCGGCGGCGGGCTGTTCTACGGCGGCGTAACCCTCGTCAGCCAGTTCAACGACCTGTGGCACCAGCTGCGCGAGCAGCTTCAGGCGCTGGCGAAGACGATGTCGGAGATGGGCGTCGGCCCGGATGCCTCGGGGGGCGGGGAGGCCGGCGAGGAGATCGGCCTCGATACCCTGCTGCCCAATCCCTCCGGCATCTTCTCCTCGGCCTCCAAAGCGATGTTCTCGGTGCTCGGCACGCTCGGCAACGTCTTCATCGTCGTGTTCATCGCGATCTTCGTGGTGATCCAGCCCGAACTCTATCGCCGCGGCCTCGTCAGCCTGGTTCCACCGTCGAAGCGGGCGCGCGTCGACGAGACGCTCGGCGACGCTGCCGAGGAGCTGGTGCTCTGGGTCTGCGGCACCGGCATCTCGATGGTGACGGTGTTCGTCGTCACCTGGATCGGGCTGATGATCGTCGAGATGCCGAACGCCTTCGTGCTGGCGCTGCAGGCCGGCCTCCTCGCCTTCATCCCGACGCTCGGCCCTTTCATCGCCGGCATTCCGATCGTCCTCGTCGGCCTGTCGGAATCGATGTCGCTGGCGCTGTGGGGGCTCGGCGTCTACGTGCTCGTCCAGGCGGTGGAGAGCAACGTCTCCCAGCCCGTCGCCCAGCGCTACACCAGCGCCCTGCCGCCGGCGCTGACGCTCGCCGCCCAGGCGGTGTTCGGTGTCCTGTTCGGCACGCTCGGCATCGCGCTGGCGGTGCCGCTCGTCGCCGTCCTGATGGTTTTCGTGCGCGAGCTCTACGTCAACGACACCCTCGGCGGGCCGCATGACGAACCGGCCTCGACATAGGCCGCCTGCCGGGTCTCGCGTCTGAGGCGGCACCGCGGCACATCGACCAAAGCTGCCGGCGGCGGCCGGGCCGAGGAGACGGAAGGCGGGTCGGCCGCTTAAGCCGCATCGCTCGAGCCCGTCGGTCCAGAGGGGGAAACGAAGCTCCGGCTGGCGCGTTGCGAGGGCAGTCACGCAATCATCCGACGATGAGGACATCTTCATGGGCTTTGCCGCCGCGGCCAATCCGCTGACCTGCCTTCTCGCCGCCGCTCTCGCCTTCGGCTTCGGCTTCCTCTGGCACCGGCTGTTCGAGAAGCGCTGGATGACCGCGCCGGGCTATCGGGGCAAGCCGGCCCTGAAGCTCGCCCCGCTCGTCGTCGTCTTCATCGCCTATTTCGTCGTCGCCGAGATGCTCTCCGGCATCACCGCCCATATCGGCGGGATCACGCTCGGCAACGCGCTGACCAACGCGCTTCTCGTGTGGGCCGGCTTCGTCCTGGCGACGATGGTCGTCGACCACTCCTTCGAGGCGCGGCCGCGCAAGCTGACGCTCGTCAATGCCGGCCACTGGCTCGGCGCCTTCGTCATCATGGCGGTGGTCATCGGCCTCGGCGGATAGGTGCGACCGGGAGGAGGAATGGCGCGGCGGTCGAAGCCGGGCACGGCGAAAGTCTAACCTTTCGTCAACTGGACCTTTGCCGCCCCTTCGTCCTAAATCTCGCGAGGAGACCGCCGTCAGGCGGCGAGGCAGGCAAACGGGAGGAAAGCCATGACCACCATCCCCGTCAAGGACGAGTGGAAACAGCGCGCCAAGATCGACGACGACACCTATCGCGCCTGGTACGAGAAGAGCGTTGCCGACCCGGACGGCTTCTGGGCCGAGCACGGCAAGCGCGTCGACTGGATCAAGCCTTATTCCACGGTGAAGAACACCTCGTTTGCGCCCGGCAACGTCGACATCCGCTGGTTCGAGGACGGCACGCTGAACGTCGCCGCCAACTGCATCGACCGGCATCTCGCAAAGCGCGGCGATCAGGTGGCGATCCTCTGGGAAGGCGACGACCCGAAGGATTCCCGCGAGATCACCTATCGCGAGCTTCACGAGGAAGTCTGCCGCATGGCGAACGTCCTCAAGGAGCGCGGCGTCAAGAAGGGTGACCGCGTCACCATCTACATGCCGATGATCCCCGAGGCGGCCTATGCGATGCTCGCCTCGGCGCGGATCGGCGCCATCCATTCCGTCGTCTTCGGCGGCTTTTCGCCGGATGCGCTGGCCGGCCGGCTCGAAGGCGCGCAGTCGAGCGTGCTCATCACCGCCGACGAGGGCCTTCGCGGCGGCAAGAAGGTGCCGCTGAAGAAGAACGCCGACAAGGCCTGCGAGATTGCCGCCAAGGCCGGGCAGACGGTGGAGACCGTCCTCGTCGTCAAGCGCACCGGCGGCGACGTGCAGTGGTCCGACGGCCGCGACGTCTGGTGGCACGAGGCGCGCGAGAACGCGGCGACCGACTGTCCGCCGGAAGAGATGAAGGCCGAGGATCCGCTGTTCATCCTCTACACCTCCGGTTCCACGGGCAAGCCGAAGGGCGTCGTCCACACCTCCGGCGGCTATCTCGTCTATGCCGCGATGACCCACGAATACGTCTTCGACTGGCACGAGGGCGACATCTACTGGTGCACCGCCGACGTCGGCTGGGTCACCGGCCACAGCTACATCGTCTACGGCCCGCTCGCCAACGGGGCGACGACGCTGATGTTCGAGGGCGTGCCGAACTATCCCGATGCCGGCCGCATGTGGGAGGTGGTCGACAAGCACAAGGTCAACATCTTCTACACCGCGCCGACGGCGATCCGGGCGCTGATGGGCGCCGGCGACGACAAGGTCACGCGTGCTTCACGTGAAACGCTGAAGGTTCTGGGCTCGGTCGGCGAGCCGATCAATCCGGAAGCCTGGAACTGGTACTACCGGGTGGTCGGCGACGAGCGCTGCCCGATCGTCGACACCTGGTGGCAGACCGAGACCGGCGGCATCCTGATCACCCCGCTGCCCGGCGCCACGGACCTCAAGCCCGGCTCGGCCACGCGGCCGTTCTTCGGCGTCAAGCCGCAGCTCGTCGACAACGAGGGTGCGGTGCTCGACGGCGCCACCGAGGGCAATCTGTGCATCACCGATTCCTGGCCCGGCCAGATGCGCACCGTCTACGGCGACCACGAGCGCTTCGAGCAGACCTATTTCTCGACCTACAAGGACAAGTACTTCACCGGCGACGGCGCCAAGCGCGACGAGGACGGCTACTGGTGGATCACCGGCCGGGTCGACGACGTGATCAACGTTTCGGGCCACCGCATGGGCACGGCCGAGGTCGAATCGGCGCTGGTCTCCCACGCCAAGGTCTCGGAAGCGGCCGTCGTCGGCTATCCGCACGACATGAAGGGGCAGGGCATCTATTGCTACGTCACCCTCATGGAGGGCGAGGAGGGCTCGGACGAGTTGCGCAAGGAACTCGTCGCCCATGTGAGGAACGAGATCGGACCGATCGCCTCGCCGGACAAGATCCAGTTTGCCCCCAGCCTGCCGAAGACCCGCTCGGGCAAGATCATGCGGCGCATCCTCAGAAAGATCGCCGAGGACGATTTCGGCGCGCTCGGCGACACCTCGACGCTGGCCGATCCCGGCGTCGTCGACGATCTGATCGAAAGCCGGCAGAACAAGAAGGGGTGAGGGAAAGCGCGCCCGGAATTGGATGACCGGCCGCCCGTGGCTGCCGGTCCTGCGCGGGATGACAGCCGAGGAAAAGCGCTGCCGTCCGGCGTGAAGCCGCGACGACTTTCGGCGCGGCCTCCCCGAGGCGCCATGGCTTGGGCGCGGGCCGCGTCCTCACGAGATCGCCATACGGCCCAAGCCAGCACGGCGCCGCTCAATGGCTTCGACCGCTGCCCCGAATGACGCGGTTTCCATGGTTCGCCTCGACCCGTCCACGGAGACGTGGGAACGCACGGCGATCGCCTGAAGGCCATCGGCGACGCTTCGATCTCCCCCCTTGAGGGGGAGATGGGTGGCAACCCAGAGGGGGGGTGCCGCGCCATCGTCCCATTGGTTCGGCGCGGGGAACCCCCCTCTGCCTGCCGGCATCTCCCCCGCAAGGGGGGAGATCAGGCCAATGGCCAGCCCGGCACGGGCTTCGAGCGATTGCCTCGTCTTGGACTGCCGCCGGGGCGGGCGCCATTCGCACGAACCCGTGTCGAAGCCCGTTTCGTCCGATGATCGGGGCGGGCGGTCTTGCCGTTTCTCCCCCGCCTGCCGACATGGTCCAGTCTCGGTGATCGCTCAGTTGCGGACGTCGCTGCCACCCTCCGCATTCGGATGAGTTTCCCTTTTGGCCAAGAACCCCTACCACTCCGGTCCCGTGACCGACCATTTCGACGGGACCCGCTTCCACAATCTCGGGCAGCGGGCGCCGGATCGCTCCTTCCGGGACCTCCTCAAATGGCAGTTCGCCGGCGAGCGGGCGAAGTGGCCGGATCATGTGCCGGTCGAGCCCGCCATTCCCGAGCCCCGCGTCGACGGCCTCAGGGTGACCATGGTGGGCCATGCGAGCGTCCTGATTCAGGTCGCCGGGCTCGCCGTGCTCACCGATCCGGTCTGGTCGGAGCGCGTCAGTCCTTTCACCTTCGCCGGGCCGAAGCGGGTGGCCGAACCGGGCATCCGCTTCGAGGACCTGCCGCCGATCGACCTCGTGCTTCTGTCGCACAATCACTACGACCACTGTGACGTCGCGACCCTGCGGCGGCTTCACGAACATCATCGGCCGCAGGTGGTGACGGCGCTCGGCAACGACGTCCTGCTGAAGCGGGCGATCGCGGACATCGACGTCGTCGCCGGCGACTGGGGCGACGAGATCGCCGTCGGCGAGCGGCCGGGCGTCGGGGAGGGGAACGGCCGGGCGGGGGGCGGCCCCGCGTCGGTCGCCATCGTGCCGGCCAACCACTGGTCCCGCCGGGGGTTCGGCGATACGCGGCAGTGTCTGTGGTGCGGCTTCGTGCTGAAAGCCGGCGGCTGGACCGTCTATTTCGCCGGCGACAGCGGCTATGGCGGCGGCGAAATCTTCCGCGCCATCGGTGAACGGTACGGTGCGCCGGACCTCGCGCTGATCCCGATCGGCGCCTATGCGCCCCGCTGGTTCATGGAGCCCCAGCACATGAACCCCGAGGAGGCGGTGAGGACCTTCGCCGACGTCGGTGCGCGGCAGGCGGTCGCCATCCACTGGGGAACGGTGCAGCTGACCGACGAACCATTTGATGAGCCGGCTCACTTATTGGGTCGCAGCCTGTCGGAGGCCGGAATTTCGAGCGAACGCTTTCGTCCCTTGGCGCCCGGCGAAAGCCTTCATGTGCGTAGGCCGTAACAACCGGCGACGAGGAGAGGGCGGGCAGGCCTGGCCTCGATCATCGGCCCGAATTTTGAACGTTGCCCGAAGCTGACGAAAATTTCGGCAGCCACTTGCATTGCCCGAATCCGCGCACCATACTCTCTCTCGTGTTCAACGAAGCGAAAGGAGGTGATCCAATGTCGAGTGATTGTCTGAAGCCGGTTGGGTCTTTGATTCTCGGTGTCCCGATGGAGCAGTCTCCTCGCTTCGCCTGAGAATTGCAGACGCCGTTCAGCGGTCTCTGACGACCGCCGGCTGACGCCCATCACGGGGCCGCTATCCTCTCCAGGGAAGCGGCCTTTCGTTTGTCCGTCTCCTGTCTTCCGTCCGCAGGCGAGCCGTCCGCTTGCGAAAACCGGCGCGCCGTTCAAATGCCCGCCACACCCTCCCGCGCCGGATTGCCGGGACGGTTCGGTCGGCCCGTCATCCTGCCGGGTGGAACCGCGCCCATGTCACCACGCGACAGCCGGCCGCGACGGGGATTCGCCGATATCGTGAAAACCTCCGCGGGACAGCCCTGACGGCGCGATCCGGTGAGGCTCCGTGGCTGCGGCAGCTCTTCGGTCGTGAGACGCGCCGTCGAAGTGGAGGCCGGCTTTCCCGCGGTCTCCGACGCAAAGACGATCATGCCCGGTCCAAAGATGCCTCTGCTCCAATCTCGGACCGGCTCGGTGTTCATGGGCCATCGTGCAGGGCCCCCGTGGCCGGACGACGCGAGAAGGCCCGCCCCGTTGCCGGAGCGGGCCTGTTTCCTGAAGCCGCGTGGCCGATCTTTCGGATCGGCCTCGACCGTCAGTTCGCCGGGGCGGTGCCGCCCGCGGCAGGCTGCGACGCCTCGCCGGCGGCCGGATCGGTCGGCGCGGCGTCGTCGGCCGCGTCGTCTTCGCCCTCGGGCTCGCCATAGGCCGGCGCGTTCTCGAGCTGCTCACGCGAGACGTTGAGCACGATGCGGTCGGGCAAGTTGTCCTCGCCGACGACCGGCTCCTCCGGCTCGGCCGATGCCGCGGGCGCCGGGGCTGCGCCACCACCGGCGGTGCCACCGGCCATGCCGGTTCCACCGGCCGTGCCGCCGGCCATTCCGGTGCCGCCGGCCGTGCCCGAAGCGGCGCTCGCCTCGGCGTTGGCCTCTTCCTCGGTCTTCAGGCCTTCGGTCTTGCCCGGGCCGAATTCGAGGGCGCTCATCGAGACGGCGACGTCCTTTTCGCCGATCCCGAGGAAGCCGCCGACGCCGACAAGCACGGCGATGACCTTGCCGTCCTCGGAGACGAGCACGTCGGTGATTTCGCCGATGCTCTCACCCTGGGTGTCGTAGACGTCCTTGCCGTCGAGATCCGTGGCGCGCCAGGCGCCGCTCGGCGGAACCGTCACGAAGGGGCCGCTGTCGGCCATGGCGCTGTCGGAGGAAGCGGCGCCATCGGTCGCGGCGCCGTCTGCGGGAGCGGCACTGTCGGATGACGCGTTATCTGCGGGAGCCGCTGCACCGTCCGCTGGAGCCGCTGCACCGTCGGCCGGCGCCATGCCGCCGCTGCCGTCCGCGGCACCGGACGAGCCCGTCGAATCCGACGAGGCGCCGGAATCCGGCGTGTCGCTCATCGTCCCGGCGTCGCTGCCGCCCGCGGTGCCGGCTCCGGAATCGCTTGCGGGCGCGGTGTCCGAAGACTGGGGAGACGTGCCGTCGGAGGCTGCAGGCGGCGTGGTTTCACCGCCGGCCGGCGGGGTCGTGCCGGAGTCCTGAGCATAGGCCGAAAGCGGCAGGGCAACGCCGGCGAGCAGGCTGATGAAAATTGACTTGCGCATGTCGAAGTCTCCCGATTGGTTATCGAACGAGAGAATTTCCCGGCCACCGATCCCGTTCCTTCACGCTTTGTATGAGATCGTTACAAAGCCTCGCGAGAAGCGGCCGTTCTTTCGTTGCTGCTCGGCACTCGCGTATCCTTCGCAGCTGCGGAAAGGCTTTGGAAATGCTTGTCGGCGTTATGGTTGCGCTGCACAACCGATGCGGCGCCCACGACGAACGGCGCGCAGCCGTTTCGATCACGAAGCCTCTTGCGGCCCGGGGCACGGGGCATACCGGCTCCGGCATGCCGTCGGGGCGCGGCGCCGTCGCCCTCGCTCCCACGCGCGCGGAACCGAGTGGCGCCGCCGATGGCGCCTAACCGAAGCGCCTCGATATCGTGTCGGGCGATCCCACCTGGTAGGGCACCCGCGAGATCGTATCGAGGAGCCTTTCCGAGCGTCATGACCATATCGCCTGCCGACAGCACGACAGACCTTACGCTCCGGCCGCCGGGTCTGGCCTCGCCGGGCTGCGTATGGCCGGGGAGCGGGACATGACGGGCCTGCCCGAGGATGCGCGGCATCTGCCCGGCCATTTCGATCGCGCGGCCCAGGAGGCGCTGGTCGAGGATGTCCGCGCCGTCGTCGCCGCAGCGCCGCTCTATCGGCCGGTAATGCCGCGATGGGGCCGGCCGTTCTCCGTCCGGATGACCAATTGCGGCACGCTCGGCTGGGTCTCCGACAAGTCGGGCTATCGCTACCAGCCGCAGCACCCGGTGACCGGCGAAGCCTGGCCGACGATCCCCGGGGCGTTGCTCGAGCTTTGGGACGAGGTCGCCGGCTATCCGCACCCGCCGGAGGCCTGCCTCGTCAACTTCTACGACGACGCGGCGAAGATGGGCCTGCATCAGGACCGGGACGAAGCCGATCTCGGCGCGCCCGTAGTCTCGGTGTCGCTCGGCGACGACTGCCGGTTCCGCGTGGGCGGAACGGAGCGGGGCGGTCCGACGGCCTCGATCCGCCTCGCTTCGGGCGACGTCTTCGTCCTCGGCGGCGCGGCGCGCCTCGCCTATCACGGCGTCGACCGGATCTATCCGCAGAGTTCGACGCTCCTGAAGAACGGCGGGCGGATCAATCTCACGCTGAGGCGGGTGACGCGGGCGTGAGGGGGTGATGGAGCGGGATCGCCCGGCAGCATTGCCGCAGCCGCGGCGAGGCGCGCCTCACAGCTTGCGGAGCGCCACCTGCTCGATCAGGTGATCCTTGCCCTTGCGCAGGATGAGGTCGGCGCGCGGCCGGGTCGGCAGGATGTTCTCGTGGAGGTTCTTGGCGTTGATCTCGGCCCACAGATCCTCGGCGATCCGCAGCGCCTCCTCGTCGGAGACCTGGGAATAGCGGTGGAAGAAGGAGCCCTCCTGGCGGAAGGCGGTCTCGCGCAGCCGCATGAAGCGGTCGATGTACCAGCGGTGGATGTCCGCCTCGTCGGCATCGATATAGATCGAGATGTCGAAGAAGTCGGAGACGAAGGGGATCGCCTTGCCGTCCTTCGGCATCTCGCGCACCTGCAGGACGTTGAGCCCCTCGAAGATCAGGATGTCGGGGCGGTCGACCACGACCTTCTTGCCCGGCATCACGTCATAGACGAAATGCGAATAGACCGGCGCCTCGACCTTCGGCCGGCCGGCCTTGATGTCGGAGAGGAAGCGCAGGATCTTGCCGACGTCGTAGCTCTCCGGGAAACCCTTGCGGCGCATCAGCCCGCCGGCCTCGAGCACGGCGTTCGGATAGAGAAAGCCGTCGGTGGTGACGAGATCGACCTTCGGCGAGGAGGTCCAGCGGGCGAGAAGCTCCTTCAGGATGCGGGCCGTGGTCGACTTGCCGACGGCGACCGAGCCGGCGATGCCGATGATGAACGGCGTCTTGCGGCCCGGCTGGTCGCCGAACAGGAAGCGCTGGCGCTGGCGGAACAACAGCTGCGTCGCCTCGACATGCGCGTAGATCAGCCGCGAGACGGCGAGATAGATGCGCGCCACCTCGTCGAGATCGATCGGATCGCCGAGCGAGCGCAGCCGCGTGACCTCGTCCTCCGTCAGCGTCAGCGGCGCGTCGGCGCGAAACCGCGCCCATTCTTCGGCGGTGAAGGAACGGTATGGCGAATATTTCGCCGGCGCGAGCTGGTCCATGTCAGTGGCCCGGATCGCTCGGGCGGCGCGCCTTTTCCTCGAGCCCGGTCATCGCCGTGCGGCGTGCGAGTTCGGCCGTCACCGCCGAGAGCGGCACGTGCTTGAGGTGGAGAAGCACCAGGAGATGATAGAGAAGGTCGGCGGCTTCCGAGGTCAGCCGGCCGTCGTCCTCGGAGACGGCGGCGATGATCGTCTCGACCGCCTCCTCGCCGAGCTTCTTGGCCGTGTGCGAGACGCCCTTCGCGGCGAGGGTCGCGGTATAGGAGGACGCGTCCTGCGACGACGCGCGCGCCGCGACGATCGTCTCGAGATCCTTCAGGGTGAACTCGCTCATGCCTTCCCTTTCCTCACGTCCATGCGCGCATGCCAGCTTCAGCCGGCCTTGTCGAGGCGCATCGGAATGCCGGCGGCGGCCATGTGGGCCTTCGCCTCGGCGATCGTGTGGGTGCCGAAATGGAAGATCGAGGCGGCGAGCACCGCCCCGGCATGGCCGTCGCGCACCCCCGCGACGAGGTGATCGAGGGTGCCGACGCCTCCCGACGCGATGACCGGCACGTGGACCGCATCGGCGACGGCCCGCGTCAGATCGACGTCGAAGCCGGCCTTGGTGCCGTCCCGGTCCATCGAGGTGAGGAGGATCTCGCCGGCGCCGTTTTCGACGACCAGCCGGGCGAAGTCGACGGCGTCGATGCCGGTCGCCTGGCGCCCGCCATGGGTGAAGATCTCCCAGCGGGGCGTCTCGCCGCCATCCGTGACGCGGCGCGCGTCGATGGCGACGACGATGCACTGGTCGCCGAACTTGTCGGCGGCTTCCTTGACGAAATCGGGGTTCTTCACCGCCGCGGTGTTGATCGAGACCTTGTCGGCACCGGCGAGCAGCAGCTTGCGGACGTCGCCGACCGTCCTGACGCCGCCGCCGACCGTGACCGGCATGAAGCACTCTTCGGCGGTCTTAGCGACGACGTCGAAGATCGTGTCGCGCTCGTCGGAGGAGGCGGTGATGTCGAGGAAGCAGAGTTCGTCGGCGCCGGCCGCGTCGTAGGCCCTGGCGGCCTCGACCGGATCGCCGGCATCGACCAGCCCTTCGAAATTGACGCCCTTGACGACGCGGCCGTCCTTGACGTCGAGACAGGGGATGATGCGGGCCTTGAGGGTCATGGATCCGGTGTTAAGCTGATATCGACGCCAGTTCATAAAGGCACATCGATTGGACCGCGAGGACTTTTCCGATTTCGTCTTCTATGCCGACGAGAGCGGCGATCATTCGCTGACGTCAATCGATCGCGGCTATCCGATCTTTTGCCTCGCCGTCTGTGCCTTTGACAAGCGGATCTATTCGAGGTCGATCGTCCCGGGGTTTCAGTCCCTGAAGTTTCGTTACTTCGGCCATGACGCCGTCATTCTTCACGAGCGGGACATCCGAAAGCAGATCAACGATTTCACGATTTTGATCGATAGAGAGGTCGAGACGCAATTTCACGCCGAACTGGCGCGGTTGGTCGAACGATCGCCATTTCGGATCTTTGCCTGCGTGATCGAGAAAGAGCGCATCAGCGCGGACATGTTTCCCGAGCACCCGTATCACGTCTCTCTGAAAATGTGCCTGCAATGCGCTGATCGATTCCTGGAGATGCGCTCCCAGCAAGGCCGCATCTCGCATTTCATCTTCGAACGGCGTGGTGCCAGGGAAGACAAGGAACTGGAACTCGAATTTCTGCGCATCGTTTCCGGTCAGAACGACTTCGAACGCCGTTTCGACGGATTTCGCCTGGTTTTCGTCGACAAAAAGGCAAATTCCACGGGGCTTCAGATCGCCGATCTCGTGGCGCGCCCGACCGGAGTGCATGTCCTGAGACCGGGGCAGGGGAGCCGGGCATTTGCCGCGTTTCGATCCAAGTTCCAGGGAATGCCTGCGAACGCCTACGGAAAACGCGGAATTCATGTCGTGAAAAAAGCGAAAGGCCCCGGATAGCTCCAAGGCCTGACGCCGACCGGGAACCCCCAATCCACTTCGGATCGAAAGTAGAGCCGACGGCGATAAATGTCAATTTTGCTCTTGACTTTTTCGAAAAATCGAGTCCGTGGAATCACTTGTTGGCAATGCTGCCCAAGCGAATCGTCGAGACGGCCAAGTTCAGGCGATATCCCGGTAGAGCGAGGCGAGGGCGAGCGTGACGCCGAGGCCGGTCAGTTCGACGCTCTCCTCTCGTCCCGCAATCATCTCCGGCTTGCCGAAGGCCCCGTCCTCTCCGCGCGACCAGAGCCAGACGCGCGGCTCCTCCTCGGAGAGGACGAGATAGTGCTTGAGACTGTCGAGCGCGGTGTATTCCTCGGCTTTTTCGCTGAAGTCGGTGGCGAGGGAGGAGGGCGAGAGGATTTCGGCGAGGAGGAGCGAATCCGTGGTTGCGAGGCTGGCGGAGGTTCCATCTGTCCTTGGCTTTACAAGGACGTCTGGATAGCGCACGCCCCACGGCGTCTTCACGGCATAGTCGGACGCCGTCACCACGTAATCGTCGGCCGCAAGACGCGATCTCATTGCCATCGCCAGTAGCAGCATCAATTCGGCGTGGCGCTCGGTGCCGCCGGTCACCATCTCGACGATCCTCCCGTTCACGAACTCGCGCTTGCCCTCGCGCCCCTCGTTCCAGCGCAGGAAGTCTTCGACGGTGCGGATGGCGGGAGCCTGGATGTTCATGTGGTCCATCCTTTCTGATCCGGCCCGGGGTCGTGCAGTGATCGTTCGCCTGTCAGGCAATGTCCCGGTAGATTTCGGCAAGCGCGAGGGTGATGCCGAGGCCTTTCAGCTCGACCGTCTCCTCTTCTCCCGCGATCATGTCCGGCTTCATGAAACCGCCGTCCTCGCCGCGGGACCACAGCCAGACCCGGGGCTCGTCCTGGGCGAGGACGAGATAGTGCTGGAGGCTGTCGAGCGCGGTGTATTCCTCGACCTTCTCGCCGAAGTCGGTTGCGAGCGAGGAGGGCGAGAGGATCTCGGCAACGAGGAGCGGCTGGTCCGTGGCGAGACTGTCGCCGGCGCTTGCCCGGGATGGTTCGACGAGCACGTCGGGATAGCGGATGCCGAGGGGCGTTCGGACCGCATAGTCGGAAGGGGTGACGGAAAAGCCCTGCGGAAGCGCGGATTCCAGCGCCGCTGCCAGGCGCAGCATCAATCTGGCGTGGCGCTTCGTTCCCCCTGTCATCATGCCGGTGACCCTCCCGCGAACGAACTCATACCGACCTTCGCGCCCCTCGTTCCAGCGCAGGAAGTCGTCGGCTGTGCGGATGGCGGGTGCCTGGATGGTCATGGGCGCCTCCGTTGTGTTCGACAGGCCCTTGCTCGGGTGACGTGCCGGCGCGGCCTTGCGGACCTCGCGCCAAGCCTCGTCGCTTGCCCGAAGTTCATAGTCGCATGCTATCCGAAATCGATCCCCTGTGGAATGAAAGGGCAATCTGCAGCGGACCATTGCCCCTCTCGCGGCTTTTTGCGACGGAAGGACGAGCGGGGAGCCAGAACCATGCGCGAGATCGTCTTCGATACGGAAACGACCGGCCTCGACCCTTCGGTCGAGCGGGTGATCGAGATCGGCGGCGTCGAACTGTGGAACCACATTCCGACGGGCCGCGAATTCCACGTCTTCATCCGGCCGGAAGGGCGCAAGGTCGATCCCGCCGCCTTCGACGTCCATGGCATCTCCGACGAGTTCCTGCTCGACAAGCCGGTGTTTTCCGAGGTTCTGGAGGAGTTTCTCGACTTCTTTTCCGAAGGCCGGCTGATCGCCCACAACGCCACCTTCGACATCCGCTTCCTGAATGCCGAGCTGCAGCGGCTCGGCCAGCCGCCGATCGGGCCGGAGCGCGTGCTCGACACCCTGCCGATGGCGCGGCGCAAGTTCCCGATGGCGCCTGCCACCCTCGACGCGCTCTGCTCGCGCTTTTCGATCGACACTTCGCGCCGCGACAAGCACGGGGCGCTGCTCGATTCCCAGCTTCTCGCCGACGTCTATATCGAGCTGATCGGCGGCCGGCAGGCGGCGCTCGGCCTGACCTTCGGCGCCGACCAGGGCGTCGGGGCCGAGAGCGGCGGCGGGACCGCCCGTCAGGTTGCGCAGCGGCCGACGCCGCTGGCGCCGCGGCTCAGCGACGCGGAGGCGGCGCGCCATCTCGCCTTCGTCGAAAGCCTCGGCGCGGAGGCGATCTGGTGGCGCTATCTCGAACGCCCGGAAAAGGCGGAAGTGGCGGCCACGGCCGGTTGAGACGACATCCGTTCGCTCGCGCCGCGATCGCGGGGGGCCCGGCACGCCCGGTCGTCCGAAAGAAAACGCCGGCGCGAGCGATCGGCCGGCGTTTCGCTGTGTCGGATCTGCGTCGCCCCCGGCTGGAGGCGGCAGGGCGATCAGGCGGTCTGGACCTGCTGGCGGGCGCGCTCTTCGGCCATGCGCTGCTGGAACAGCTTGGCGAAATCGATCGGGTCGATCATCAGCGGTGGGAAGCCGCCATTGCGGGTGACGTCGGCGACGACCTGCCGGGCGAAGGGGAAGAGCAGCCGCGGGCACTCGATGAAGAGCAGCGGCAGGAGGTGCTCCTGCGGGAAGTTCGCCAAGCGGAACACGCCGCCATATTCCAGTTCGACGGCGAACAGCATCTCGGCGCCTTCGCCCGCCTTGGCATTCAGCGTCAGCCGCACGTCGAACTCGTTCTGGCTGCCTTCGATCTGGTTGGCGCCGACATTGACGCCGATGTTGATCGCCGGACCGCGCGCCTGCGAGCGAAGGATGGCCGGTGCGTTGGGGCTCTCGAAGGAGAGGTCCTTGATGTACTGGGTGAGGATGTTGAGGGCCGGCGGCGTGCCTTCCTGGCCCGTGGCCGCGCCCTGGGTGCCGTTGGCGTCGCTCGTCTGAGACATGTCTGACCTTTCTTTCTCGGTTCCTCTCGGCGCGCGGCAAAGCCACGACGCCGGGCATGGTCGGGCCGATATTTGGGGAAACGACCCGACCGGGAATTCGTTCGAGCCGAGCGCTATCACGCAGAGTTGGTGATCTCAAGCAGCGGGCGCGGTGCAATTGCGCTGCGTAAGATCTTGAAGCGCCATGGGGCCGCCCGCCATCGCAGACGGCCCGAATCCCTCGCGGCCGATGGTGCCGGGACCGGCCCGATCGGCCGCCGCGGCCCTCAGCGCGTCAGCACCTCGTAGAAATACTCGGTCCGCTCGACGCCTCCGTAGGTGACGTTGCAGCCGCCCGTCGAGGCGCCGACCTTGCCGGGATGGACGCCGTTGTTGAAGTCGGCCCGGCAGACGTAGAGCGGACTGCCGTTCGCTTCCTCGCCGCCATTCACTCCGATCCTGTCCAGCCGGTCGGTCGGCACGCCGCTCTGCCAGCGACCATGGCCGATCAGCGTCGAATACTGCCCGACGGTGTATTCCTTGCCGCCATAGCCGACGACGCAGCCGCCGAAGCCCTGGCGCAGCTTGCCCGGATGGACGCCGCCGTTGAAGCTCGCCGCGCAGACGTAGAGCGGCTCGCCGTTCGCCTCCTGGCCGGCGCGCTCGGCCCGCCGGTCGATGCGGCCGCCGGACTGATTGACCCAATCGAGGTCGGCCGGGCGGGGCGGACGCGGTCCGCCGCGGGGGGAGGGAGGCGGATCGGGCGAAACGACCGGCGCCGGCGAGGCGTAGCCCCCCGCATCGACCCGGCCTTCGGCGCATTCCTCGACCATCAGCGTCGCCGCCGTGACCCCGGAAAGGGAAAAATCGACGTCGAACTTGCCGACGGACAGGATCGCGGTGTGGCCGGCGCGCATGGCGTCGAGTTCCGGCAGGCCAATCCAGGCGAAGGTCCAGCCGCGACGGGCCGTGCCGCTCGCGCCGATCGTCCGGCCGTCGATCTCGAGCTGCCCGTACCAGTCGGGCCGGGTCCGGACGGGGACGGCGATCTGCCACTGGCCGGAGCCGTAGCCGATCCTGACGTCGTCGCCATTGCCGTCCCGGTCGACGGCGGCGTAGCAGTAGCGGACCCGGCCGCGCTCCCGACCGGAGACGATCTCCCAGCCCCGGACGCTGCCGTAATGGGTGTTGCGCACCCCCGGCGCCGCGCCGATGTCGTAGACTTCCTGGCCGGCGGCGATTGCCGGTGCCAGCGTGAGGCCGAGGCAGAGGAGCCCCGCGCCGAACCATGGATGCATGATCGTTCCCCTGCGTCGCCCGGCCGCCCGTTTCGGCCGGCCCGTCGTCATCGCCCTCGGGTGACGTAACGGAAGAAAGTCACCCGGTCGCCTGTTCTGCACACAAATGCGTGAATGGCAATGCGAAACTTCGGGGAACGACAAGCGCGATCGGCGATGCTTCGAATTCCGCCCAGCGGGGGAGATGGGGGGCAACCCAGAGGGGGGCGCTATCGTTCAATGGTCCGGCGCGAGGTCACCCCCTCGGCCTGCCGGTCTCTCCGCCGCAAGGGGGGAGATCAGGCCAATCGCCTGGCCGGCGCAAGGCTTCGAGCGGTTGCCTTGCCTTAAGAAGGAGGATGCTTCGTCTCGACGGCGGCCCAGTCGGCGGGACGACCGCGGGCCGGAAAGCCGCCGGCCCGCGAAGGCGGAATCAGTGGATCGTGCGGTTGGCCGGCCCGTCGTCCCGTTCCCCGCCACGCCAGGGCGAGTCCGGGTCGGGGCGGCGGTGGTAATCCTCGCCGGAAAGATCGACCACGTCCGGCGCACGGCGGCGCTGCCACTCCTGCCCGCCGCCACCGCGCCCGAAACCGTGCGACCCGCTGCTCTGCGCCATGACGACGACCCGCTTGGCGAAGAAGCTGCGGATCTGGCCGCGAATGCCGGGTACGAACAGGAGGAAGCCGATCGTGTCGGTCACGAGGCCCGGCGTCAAAAGCAGGATGCCGGCCGCCATGATCATCGCCCCGTCGACGAGTTCGCGGCCGGGAACGCGGCCGGCGCTGGTCTCGGCCTGGATGCGCCGCAGTGTGCTCAGCCCCTGGCGCTTCAGGAGGAACGAGCCGACGATCGCCGTCAGGACGACGAGACCCAGCGTCGGCCAGAGGCCGATGAGATTGCCGACCAGGATGAACACGGCGATTTCCATCACCGGGATGATCAGCAGAAGAAACGGAATGATCGCGAAAGGCATGATGGTCGTTCCTTGCGGCCTTAGGGCCGGCGATGGACGGGTCGGGCCCGTCGTCCGGGAGAGATCGGCGGTCTGCCGCCTGTTCCGATCGCGAAGATAGGAAACCGGAACGACGATTTGAATGCATGGCCCGTCGTCTCTATATGAGGCGAGTTCTGACAGGCGGAAACGAGGTGACGGCGCGCAATGAGCTTTGGGACGATTTTTTTCATAGTGCTTGCGGCGATCGTCCTGTTTCAGCTGCGCAACGTGCTGGGCCGCAGGACGGGCAACGAGAGGCCGCCCTTCGATCCCTATACGCGCACCGAGGCCCGGCGGGAGGAGGCGGCGTCGAACGGCAACGTCGTGACGCTGCCGAATCGTCGTTCGGAAGAGGCCGAGGGCATGCCGCCCCGCATTCTCTACGAAAAGGTCGACAAGGTCGCGACGCCCGGCTCGCCGCTCAACGGCGAACTGCGGAAGATGCGCGACGCGGACCCGGAATTCGATCCCGCCGAGTTCCTCGACGGTGCTAAGATCGCCTATGAGATGATCGTCAACGGGTTTGCCGACGGCGACCGCCGCGTGCTCAAGGGACTTCTGTCGGCGGACGTCTATGCCGATTTCGAAAAGGCGATCACCGAGCGCGAGACCGCCGGCCAGAAGATGAATTCCTCCTTCGTCGGCATCGACGACGCCAAGATCGTCGCTGCCGAGATGAAGGAGCGCGACGCGCACATCACCGTACGCTTCGTCTCGCAGCTCATCAGCGCCACCCTCGGCCCGAACGGCGAGGTCGTCGACGGCGACCCGGAATCGGTCGTGGAAGTCCGCGACGTCTGGACCTTCGCCCGCGACATCCGGTCGCGCGATCCGAACTGGAAACTCGTCGGCACCGAATCCGACGAAGTCTGACGTTTCGGAGGGCGGGCGATGGCCACCTTCCTGCGCCGCAGCTTCGCCGACCTGCAAGGCTTTGCGTCCGGCGATCACGGAGCGGCCTTCGGCGCGTTCCGCGCCAGTGCCGGCCGGCTTCTCGAGGGTGCATTCCCGACGGGCGCCCTGCGCCTTCGAACCGAGGCCTATCACGGGGCGGCGCAGGCCGCGCTCGACGCCGGCGCGATCACCGATCCCGAGGCCGCGCGGCGCTTCTTCGAGACCCATTTCGTGCCGCTGGCGATCGTTCCCGACGCGGGCGCGGGATTCCTCACCGGCTATTACGAGCCGGTCGTCGAAGCCGCCGCCGCGCCCGACGCGCGCTTCCGCTTTCCCCTCTACGGCCGGCCGGACGATCTCGTCGCCATCGACGACGTCAATCGGCCGCCGGGTTTCGATCCGGAGTTCCGCTTCGGCCAGCGGCTGCCCTGCGGCATGATCGGCGAGTATTTCGATCGCGCGGCGATCGAGGCCGGTGCGCTGAAGGGCCGGGGGCTGGAGATCGCCTGGCTCGCGGACAAGGTCGAGGCGTTCTTCATCCACGTCCAGGGATCGGCGCGTCTCGTCATGCGGGACGGGCGGCAGATGCGCGTCGGTTATGCCGGCAAGAGCGGCCATCCCTTCACCGCCGTCGGTCGCAGCCTCGTCGAGGCCGGCGAGCTGACCCTCGCCGAAGCCGACATGGCCGGCATCAGGGCGTGGTTCGCCCGGAACCCGGCGCGGGTCGACGAGGTGCTCGACCGCAACCGCTCCTTCATCTTCTTTGGAGAGTTCCCCGTCGAGGACCCGACGCTGGGGCCGGTCGGCGCCGCCAAGGTGCCGCTGACGCCGCTCGCCTCGATCGCCGTCGACCGGCTGCTCTCGACCTACGGGATTCCCTATTTCATCGCCTCGGACAGTCTGGCGATCGGCGGCGAGCCGTTCCGGCGGGTGATGATCGCCCAGGATACCGGCTCGGCAATCCTCGGGCCGGCTAGGGCCGACATCTTCGTCGGCACCGGCGACGCCGCCGGGGCCATCGCCGGGACGATCCGGCACGAGGCGGACTTCTTCGTTCTCGTTCCGCACGATCTGGCAGGCGAGCTGACGCGATGAGGCGTCGGCGCATCCTCAGCGAGGAGGACCGGCGGCTGTGGGCGAGCGTCGCGCGCCAGGCGGTGCCGCTGAAGGGGCGGGCCGGCCTCGATGCGGACGAACCGGTCGCGACGTCGGCGGCGAAGATCGCCTCCTTGCCGACCGTCCCGGCACCGGCGGAGGCGAAATCCGCGACGCTCCTGAAGGCTGCGAGCGAGCCGAGGAAGCCTGCCCTCCCGCCGCCACCCTCCCAGCATCCGATCGAGCGGCCGACCCGGCGCAAGCTCGCCAAGGGCCGGCTTCCCATCGAGGCGCGGCTCGACCTCCACGAAATGACCCAGCTCGCCGCCCATGCGGCGCTCGCGCGCTTTCTCGCCCAAGCCCAGTCGATGGGTCTTCGCCACGTCCTCGTCATCACCGGACGGGGCATGCCCGGCGGCTCGCGCGGGATCCTGCGCCGGGTCGTGCCGCAATGGTTCGCCAGCCCGCAGTTCCGCGGCCTCGTCTCCGGCTTCGAGAGCGCCGAACGCCACCATGGCGGCGACGGGGCGCTCTATGTCCGGGTGAGGCGGATCCGATGACCCCGTTCGGCGAGCGCGTTCGCGAGCTTCGGCGCGAACGCGGCGTCACCCAGCAGGACATGGCGCGCGCCCTCGGCGTCTCCTCGGCCTATCTTTCGGCGCTGGAGCACGGCCGCCGCGGCCGCCCGACCTGGGCGATGCTGCAGCGGATCATCGGTTATCTCGGCGTCATCTGGGACGATGCCGAGGAGCTCGAGCGTCTCGCCGAACTCTCCCATCCGAAGATCGTCGTCGAGACCGCCGGGCTGTCGGCCGAGGCGACGCGACTGGCCAATCGCTTGGCGGAGACGATTACCTCGCTAGATCGTCCGGAAGTGGAGCGCGTGCTGGCCGAACTCGAACGCGTCGCCGAAGACGCCGAGGCGCGTCGAAAGGCGAAGCGGACGGCGCGGCGGGGCCGCTGAGCCGCGTGCCTCCGGGGCCCGCGGCCGCCGGCGCGCCGAGGGAGAACCGACAGCCACCGCTGGTCGCGCACCGGCACGGCATCATCGTGGAATCGCGCTAATTCTTACTTTTACGTAAGCCGCGATCAATCTAACCGATTGTATTTCCTCTAGGTCGATTTTGCGTGTTGCAACCCGCTGCCGAGAGGGCTAAGCGTGCGCTCCGACGGGGGCACCGTTGCATTGCAGCATCGTGGTTCGGCCTTGCCGGCCGACCGACGGGCTGGGTCTCGATGCCCGAGGCGCGGAGGATCGTCCGCCCGCGCGAGGCTTCAGGCGGCGGACCGGTCGAGACGACCGGCCGTCCCGACAAGGAAGGGATATCGGACTTGGCCCGCAACAAGATCGCACTCATCGGTTCCGGCATGATCGGCGGCACGCTCGCCCATCTGGCGAGCCTCAAGGAACTCGGCGACATCGTCCTGTTCGACATTTCCGAGGGCACGCCCCAGGGCAAGGCGCTCGACATCGCCGAGAGCGGCCCCGTCGAGGGCTTCGATGCGCATCTGTCGGGCGCCAACGACTATGCCGCCATCGAGGGCGCGGACGTCTGCATCGTCACCGCCGGCGTTCCGAGGAAGCCCGGCATGAGCCGCGACGACCTCCTCGGCATCAACCTGAAGGTCATGGAGCAGGTCGGCGCCGGCATCGCCAAATACGCGCCGAACGCCTTCGTCATCTGCATCACCAACCCGCTCGACGCGATGGTGTGGGCGCTGCAGAAGTTCTCCGGCCTGCCGAAGGAAAAGGTCGTCGGCATGGCCGGCGTCCTCGACTCCGGACGCTTCCGCACCTTCCTCGCCGAGGAATTCAAGGTCTCCGTCGAGGACGTGACGGCCTTCGTGCTGGGCGGCCACGGCGACACCATGGTGCCGCTGCCGCGCTATTCGACGGTCGCCGGCATTCCGCTGACCGACCTCGTCAAGATGGGCTGGTGCTCGAACGAGCGGCTGGAAGAGATCATCCAGCGCACCCGCGACGGCGGCGCCGAGATCGTCGGCCTGCTCAAGACCGGCTCGGCCTATTACGCCCCGGCGGCCTCCGCCATCCAGATGGCCGAATCCTATCTGAAGGACAAGAAGCGCGTGCTGCCCTGCGCCGCCGCGCTGAGCGGCCAGTACGGCCTCTCCGACATGTATGTCGGCGTTCCCTGCGTGATCGGCGCTGGCGGCATCGAGCGGGTCATCGAGATCGACCTCGACGGCGACGAGAAGGCGCAGTTCGACAAGTCGGTTAATTCGGTGAAGGGCCTCATGGAGGCCTGCCAGGGCATCGCCCCGAACCTCAAGTGACGTTTTCGAAAAGCCGGGACGCAAGTTCCGGCTTTCTTCCATTTTCTCCGCCATCGAGGCTCAACGAGAGGCCGGACGCTTTCCCATGAACATCCACGAATATCAGGCCAAGGAAGTCCTCAAGGGCTATGGCGCCCCCGTCGCAGAAGGCGTTGCGATCACCTCCGCCGACGAGGCCGAGGCCGCGGCGAAGCAGCTTCCCGGCCCGCTCTACGTCGTGAAGAGCCAGATCCACGCCGGCGGCCGGGGCAAGGGCAAGTTCAAGGAGCTCTCGCCCGACGCCAAGGGCGGCGTGCGCCTCGCCAAGTCGATCGAGGAGGTGGTTTCCAACGCCAAGGAAATGCTCGGCAACACCCTCGTCACCAAGCAGACGGGCGAGGCCGGCAAGGTCGTCAACCGGCTCTATATCGAGGACGGCGCCGACATCGACCGCGAGCTCTATCTCTCGCTGCTCGTCGACCGCTCGGTCGGGCAGATCGCCTTCGTCGCCTCGACCGAGGGCGGCATGGACATCGAGACCGTCGCCGAAAAGACGCCGGAGAAGATCGTCACCGTGCCGATCGACCCGATTTCGGGCGTGACGGCGGCCGATGCCGAAAAGCTCTGCACCGCGCTGAAGCTCGGCGGGGCCGCCAAGGTCGACGGGATGCAGCTCTTCCCGATCCTCTACAAGGCCTTCACCGAGAAGGACATGAGCCTTCTGGAGATCAACCCGCTGATCGTCATGACCGACGGCCACCTGCGGGTTCTCGACGCCAAGGTCTCCTTCGACGGCAACGCGCTGTTCCGCCACGACGACATCAAGGCGCTGCGCGACGAGAGCGAAGAGGACGCCAAGGAGATCGAGGCCTCGAAATACGATCTCGCCTATGTGGCGCTCGAGGGCGACATCGGCTGCATGGTCAACGGCGCGGGCCTCGCCATGGCGACGATGGACATCATCAAGCTCTACGGAAAAGAGCCGGCCAACTTCCTCGACGTCGGCGGCGGCGCCAACAAGGAGAAGGTCACCGCGGCGTTCAAGATCATCACGGCCGATCCGAACGTGAAGGGCATTCTCGTCAACATCTTCGGCGGCATCATGCGCTGCGACGTCATCGCCGAGGGCGTCGTCGCCGCGGTGAAGGAAGTGGGCCTGAAGGTGCCGCTGGTGGTGCGCCTCGAAGGCACGAACGTCGAGAAGGGCAAGGCGATCCTCAACGAGAGCGGCCTCGCCATCACGGCGGCCGACGACCTCGACGACGCGGCGAAGAAGATCGTCGCGGCGGTGGGGTGAGCCCGTCGCGTGTTCTTGAGAGGAAAATGACATGACCGATCGGCGGTCGCTGGCGACGGCCCGGGGTGCTTCCCGGGCCGTTCTGGCATTCGGATTTTCGCTGACATTGACGGCAGAGGCGCTCGCCGCCGGCCCGAAGCTGCCGCTGACGCCGCCCGAGGGCGCGTCGAAGACGCTGGCCGACTACATCGAGATCTGCTCGACGGGGATGACCAACATTCCCGCCGCGGGCAGTCTTGCCCTCGAACGCGGGTGGAAGTCGATGGACGCGAACGGCGGCGGGCTCGCCGCCGGGATGGCCGCCGCCGCGGGCCTGTTTTCCGCAACCAAGGACGACGGCAGCTTCCTGACGATCAGCCGGGTGCAGTTCCCGCATGTCGTCGCATCGAGCTGCCAGATGGTTCTGGCGGCCAAGCCCGAGGATCTCGATACCGGCAAGCTCGGCGCGATCGAGGGGATCGAGGGCGGTGGCGGCGTCGTCGGCATCGCGCAGCCCGGCGCCGGCTTCTGGAGCCTCGTCGACGATCGGGGTGAGGTCGTGACCATCACCGCAATCCCCGCCGGCGGCAGCGGGCGGTTCGTGCTCAACATGGGCCGGGCGGAGCTGACGGAGCTGGGCAAGAAGGCCGGGGCCGAGCCGGCGGGTTAGGCGACGAAGCGCTGATTCCCGGGCATCAGGCTTCTCAGCACAATTGTTCGCTTGCGGATGGACCTGTGAGGAGGCCCGAGAACGGTGTCGCAGGAAGAAAATGCCGGAGCCCCGGCTGTGGTCGATACCGCCCGAGCCACCGAAATTGAGATGTCGCTGACGAGATTACGTTTGTTTGCGGTCGGGTGTTTCTTAGCCTCGCTTGGCTCGCTTGCCCTGGTTCTAACCTGGGATGAGCCACCTTCGGAGGATTTCAAGTATTGGATGATATGGCTTGGGGTTCCATTTTTCGGGTTTGGAGCCTGCGTTTTATTCTCGCGGATGACATGGTCCGGACCGGTGGTCGTGCTGTCTCCGGAGGGCCTTCGGGACCGGCGTATGTCGCCGGCGATCATCCCCTGGACCGCCATTCGATCGCTTAAGCCCCGGTCGTACAGAGGCGCAAAGCTTCTGGTTCTGGAAATTGACCGCGACCTTGAACGCCGTGTGCCTTGGTCACTCACTTTCAGGATGAACAGATGGCCAAACGCGATTTTGGGCGCGAAAGGACCATGGATCGTGTGCTCCGACCTTCAAATAACCCACGAACGTATGGTGGAGGTTGTCGAGGCATATTGGCACACGTTTGGTCCGATGAGGCAGGATAACGGTTGAATTCAAATCGAACACAGGATATGTGCTCCACATAACCCGTGTGGACGCTGATCGGCTCGAAACGCCATGGCCAAGAACATCACCCTCGCCATCGACGAAGACCTTCTCGACAAGATGCGCGTCCTCGCCGCGATGCGGCGGACGAGCGTCAACGAGATGGTGCGCAGCTATTTTCAGAAGCTGGTGGAGCAGGAGCAGGAGCGCGACGAGGTCACCGAAGAGCTGTTGAAGCTGTCGCGCGAGAGCAAGGCCGGCATGGGGGATTGGCGCCCCAGCCGCGAGGACACCTACTCCGGAGAGCCGCGGTTTGATCGCTGGCGCTGATGTCTTTCTCGACACCAACATTCTCATCTATGCCGCCACCGGGCACGCCGACGAGCCGGCCAAATGGGAGGTTGCCCACGGCCTCCTCACCGCGCCGTTCGGAACGAGCGGGCAGGTTCTCGCCGAGTTCTACGCCAACGCGACCCGGAAGGCGAAGCCTCCGTTGCCTCCGGATGAAGCGCGCCGCTGGGTGTCGCTGCTCGGGCGAAAACCCTTCGTCACGGTGGACGAGCGTCTGGTCCTTGCCGGCATCGACATCTCCCAGCGCTACCAGATTTCCTACTGGGACGGCGCCATCGTCGCCGCCGCCGAGCGCCTGGGAGCGAAGACGCTCTACACCGAAGACCTCAGCCACGGTCAGGCCTACGGGTCGGTGACCGCGATCAATCCGTTTCTGTAACGCCCTTCTCCCGCAGTCGGGTGACCTTCAAGGAGTAGCAACACCATGTCCATTCTGGTCGACAAGAACACCAAGGTCATCGTGCAGGGGCTGACCGGCAAGACCGGGACCTTCCACACCGAGCAGGCGCTGGCCTATTTCGGCACCAAGATGGTCGCCGGCATCCATCCGAAGAAGGGCGGCGAGCGCTGGACGGCGGGCGAGGGCGCCAGGGAGAAGGCCGGCACCGAACTGCCGATCTTCGCCACCGTCGGCGAAGCGAAAGAGGCGACCGGCGCCACGGCTTCGGTGATCTACGTCCCGCCTTCGGGCGCTGCCGCCGCCATCGAGGAGGCGATCGACGCCGGCATCGATCTCATCACCTGCATCACCGAGGGCATCCCGGTCTCCGACATGGTGCGGGTCAAGGCCAAGCTCGACAAGTCGAAGTCGCGGCTGATCGGCCCGAACTGCCCGGGCGTGCTGACGCCGGAAGAGTGCAAGATCGGCATCATGCCGGGGTCGATCTTCAAGAAGGGGAACGTCGGGATCGTATCGCGTTCGGGAACGCTTACATACGAAGCGGTCTTCCAGACGACCAACGAGGGTCTCGGCCAGACGACGGCCGTCGGCATCGGCGGCGATCCGGTCAAGGGCACCGAGTTCATCGACGTCCTCGAGATGTTCCTCGCCGACGAGGCGACGAAGTCGATCATCATGATCGGCGAGATCGGCGGTTCGGCGGAGGAGGACGCGGCGCAGTTCCTCGCCGACGAGGCGAAGAAGGGCCGCAAGAAGCCGATGGTCGGCTTCATCGCCGGCGTCACGGCCCCTCCGGGGCGCACCATGGGCCATGCCGGCGCGGTCGTCGCGGGCGGCAAGGGCGACGCCAAGTCGAAGATCGCGGCGATGGAAGCGGCCGGGATCAAGGTGTCGCCGTCGCCGGCACGGCTCGGCAAGACGCTGGCCGAGGTTCTGAAGGGCTGAGCGCGCTCCGCTTGCCCACGGAAACCAAAACTGAAGGCCTTGCCGCTATCAGCCTCGGCAAGGCCGCATTCGCGGTGTCGATACCGCGGCGTTCGTAACCGGCAGAATGGGGATTCGCCCGGGCCGGATTTGGAAATTCGATAGGAGGCGGCGCCGGCACGCGCCGCGAACTTGACCATGTCACGCAGCCAAGCGAACGACCATTTCGCTCTCACCTCCTTCCTCTATGGCGGCAATGCCGACTATATCGAGGAGCTCTATGCGGCCTATGAGGCGGACCCGTCTTCCGTCGATGCTGAGTGGGGCGCGTTCTTCAAGGAACTCGGCGATCCGCGCGAGGACGTGAAGAAGAACGCCGACGGCCCGTCCTGGGCGCGTGACAACTGGCCGATTCCGCTGAACGGCGAGCTGGTCTCGGCTCTCGACGGCAATTGGGGCCCGGTCGAAAAGCGCATCGAGACCAAGGTCAAGGAAAAGGCCCAGGCTGGCGGCGCCGAGCTTTCGCCCGAGGCGGTCAACCGGGCGACGCGCGATTCCGTCCGCGCGCTGATGCTGATCCGCGCCTACCGGGTGCGCGGCCATCTCCACGCCAAGCTCGATCCGCTCGGCATCGCCAAGCCCGCCGACGACGACTACAACGAATTGTCGCCCAAGGCCTACGGCTTCACCGAGGCGGACTACGACCGCAAGATCTTCATCGACAACGTGCTCGGCATGGAGTTCGCGACCATCCGCCAGATGGTCGACATCCTGGAGCGCACCTACTGCTCGACCTTCGGCATCGAGTTCATGCACATCTCCAACCCGGACGAGAAGGCCTGGCTGCAGGAGCGCATCGAGGGTCCGGACAAGGGCGTCGCCTTCACCGAGCAGGGCAAGCGAGCGATCCTCAACAAGCTGATCGAGGCGGAGGGCTTCGAGAAGTTCCTCGACGTCAAGTACAAGGGCACCAAGCGCTTCGGCCTCGACGGTTCGGAAGCGCTCATCCCGGCTCTCGAACAGATCATCAAGCGCGGCGGCCAATTGGGCCTGAAGGAAATCGTCCTCGGCATGGCTCACCGGGGCCGGCTGAACGTTCTCGCCCAGGTCATGGCCAAGCCGCACCGGGCGATCTTCCACGAGTTCAAGGGCGGTTCGTTCAAGCCGGACGACGTCGAGGGCTCGGGCGACGTCAAGTACCATCTCGGCGCCTCGTCCGACCGGGAATTCGATCAGAACAAGGTGCATCTGTCGCTGACCGCCAACCCGTCGCATCTCGAGATCGTCGATCCGGTGGTGATGGGCAAGGCGCGCGCCAAGCAGGACGCGCTCGCCGGCCGTTCGCGCAACGAGGTCGTCCCGCTGGAGACCCGCGCCCAGGTGCTGCCGCTGCTTCTCCACGGCGACGCGGCCTTCGCCGGCCAGGGCGTCGTCGCCGAATGCTTCGGCCTCTCGGCGCTGCGCGGCCACAGGGTCGCCGGCACGGTGCATTTCATCATCAACAACCAGATCGGCTTCACCACCAATCCGCGCTTTTCGCGCTCCTCGCCCTATCCCTCGGACGTCGCCAAGATGGTCGAGGCGCCGATCTTCCACGTCAATGGCGACGATCCGGAAGCGGTGGTCTATGCGGCGAAGATCGCCACGGAATTTCGCATGAAGTTCCACAAGCCGGTGGTGGTCGACATGATCTGCTACCGGCGCTTCGGCCACAACGAAGGCGACGAGCCCGCCTTCACCCAGCCGATCATGTACAAGACCATCCGCAACCACGCTTCGACGCTCGAGATCTACTCGAAGAAGCTGGTCGACGAGGGGCTCTTGACGGCCGAGGACATCGAGGCCCGCAAGGCGGAATGGCGCAAGAGCCTCGACGAGGAGTTCGAGGCCGGACAGAGCTATCTGCCCAACAAGGCGGACTGGCTGGACGGCGCCTGGTCGGGCCTCAGGAAGGCGGAAAAGGAAGACGAGCCGCGGCGCGGCATCACCGGCGTTCCGACGAAGACGCTGAAGGAGATGGGTGCCAAGCTGAGCGCCGTGCCGGAGGGCTTCAACGTCCACCGCACCGTCAAGCGTTTCCTCGACAACCGCGCCCAGATCATCGACACCGGCGAGGGCATCGACTGGGCGACGGCCGAGGCGCTCGCCTTCGGCACCCTCGTCACCGAAGGCCATCCGGTGCGGCTTTCCGGCCAGGACGTCGAGCGCGGCACCTTCTCCCAGCGCCATTCGGTGCTCTACGACCAGGAAGACGAGAGCCGCTATATTCCGCTCGCCAACCTCGCCAAGGGCCAGGCGGTCTACGAGGTCATCAACTCGATGCTCTCGGAAGAGGCCGTGCTCGGCTACGAATACGGCTACTCCCTCGCCGAGCCGAACGCCCTGACGCTCTGGGAAGCCCAGTTCGGCGACTTCGCCAACGGCGCCCAGGTGGTGATCGATCAGTTCATCTCGTCGGGCGAGCGCAAGTGGCTGCGCATGTCCGGCCTCGTCCTGCTCCTGCCGCATGGCTACGAGGGGCAGGGACCGGAGCATTCCTCGGCCCGCCTCGAGCGCTTCCTGCAGATGTGCGCCGAGGACAACATGCAGGTCGCCAACTGCACGACGCCGGCGAACTACTTCCACGTCCTCAGGCGGCAGATGAAGCGCGACTTCCGCAAGCCGCTCGTGCTGATGACGCCGAAATCGCTGCTGCGCCACAAGCGGGCGGTCTCCAAGCTGTCGGAGATGGCCGGCGAGACCAGCTTCCACCGGCTTTTGTGGGACGACGCCGAGCTCGACAAGAACGCGGCGACCAAGCTCGTCGCGAACGACAAGATCAAGCGCGTCGTCATGTGCTCGGGCAAGGTCTATTACGACCTTTACGAGGAGCGCGAGAAGCGCGGGATCGACGACGTCTATCTCCTGCGTCTCGAACAGCTCTATCCGTTCCCGGCGAAGGCTCTGATCACCGAACTCTCCCGCTTCAAGCAGGCGGAGATGGTCTGGTGCCAGGAAGAGCCGAAGAACATGGGCGCCTGGTCGTTCATCGACCCTTATCTCGAATGGGTTCTGGACCATATCGACGCGGAGAAGCGCAGGGTTCGGTATACCGGCCGTCCGGCCGCCGCTTCGCCCGCCGCCGGCACGATGGCGAACCACCAGAAGCAGCTTGCCGACTTCCTCGAGGACGCGCTCGGCTGAAAGCCGGTCGCGCGTCCATCCAAACCCGCCCTTGAGCCCAGATCGAACGATTGAGACAGATGGCTACCGAAATCAAAGTGCCGACCCTCGGCGAATCCGTGACCGAAGCGACGATCGGCCAATGGTTCAAGCAGCCCGGTGATCGGGTGGAGCAGGACGAGACCATTGCCGAACTCGAAACCGACAAGGTGACGGTGGAGGTGCCGGCGCCCGCCGCCGGCGTGCTTCAGGAGATCGTCGCCAAGGAGGGCGAGACCGTCGGCGTCGGCGCGCTCATCGGCTCGATCGGCGAGGGCGAAGGCAAGGCCGCCGGCACGGCGGCCGCCACCGAAAAGCCGAAGAGCCAGGCGGCCAAGGCGGGTCAGGCAGCGGAGACCACGTCCGATTACGGCGGTGGCGCATCCGGCGACGAGAAGGCTTCCGGCAATGGCGCGGCTTCCGCCGCCGGGCCGTCGGGCAAGCTCGTCGAGGTGACCGTTCCGGCGGCGGGCGAATCCGTCACCGAGGCGACCGTCGGCTCGATCTTCAAGAAGGTCGGGGACGCCGTCGCGGTCGACGAGTCGCTGCTCGAACTGGAGACCGACAAGGCCGCCCAGGAAATTCCGTCCCCGGTCGCCGGCGTCATCCGCGAGATGGCGGTCGCCGAGGGCGACGAGGTGAAGGTCGGCGCGCTGCTCCTGAAGATCGAGGAGGGCGCGTCTTCAGGCTCGGGCGCTTCGGCGTCGGGTCCGCAGGCGTCCGGCTCGACGGCCGTCGGCGGCGGCACCGACGAGACGCCGCGCCGCCAGGTCGAGGCGCAAGAGGGACGCCCGCCGGCGCCTTCGGCCGCCAAGATGATGAAGGAAAAGGGCCTGAAGGACGGCGACGTCGACGGCTCCGGCCGGAAGGGCCAGGTGCTGAAGAGCGACGTCCTCGACGCGATCGCCCGCGGGGCTCCCTCCTCGCCGCAGGAAAAGCCGCAGGCCGCCCGCGCGCCGTCCGCCCCGGACGATGCCTCCCGCGAGGAGCGGGTGAAGATGACCCGGCTTCGCCAGACCATCGCCCGGCGCCTGAAGGACGCCCAGGACACCGCCGCCATGCTGACCACCTTCAACGAGGTGGACATGAAGGCGGTCATGGACCTGCGCACCAAGTACAAGGATCTCTTCGAGAAGAAGCACGGCGTGAAGCTCGGCTTCATGGGCTTCTTCACGAAAGCCGTGTGTCACGCGCTGAAGGAGATCCCGGCGGTGAACGCCGAGATCGACGGCAACGAGATCGTCTACAAGAACTTCTGCCACGTCGGCATGGCGGTCGGCACCGACAAGGGCCTCGTCGTTCCGGTGATCCGCGACGCCGACGAGATGTCGATCGCCGAGATCGAGAAGGAGCTGGGACGCCTCGCGCGCGCCGCCCGTGACGGCAAGCTCGGCATGTCCGACATGCAGGGCGGCACCTTCACCATCACCAATGGCGGCGTCTACGGCTCGCTCATGTCGACGCCGATCCTCAACGCGCCGCAGTCGGGCATCCTCGGCATGCACAAGATCCAGGAGCGGCCGATGGCGATCGGCGGCAAGGTCGAGATCCGGCCGATGATGTATCTGGCGCTTTCCTACGATCACCGGATCGTCGACGGCAAGGAAGCCGTGACCTTCCTCGTGCGGGTGAAGGAGAGTCTGGAGGATCCCGAGCGCCTCGTGCTCGACTTGTAAAGGAAAGCCGCTCATGGGCAGAAACCGGATCAAAACGACAGCAGCGTTTGTGACGGTTTCTGCCATAGGCTATGGTGCGACGGCATATGGAGCGTTTCTTTTTGGACAGCTCCTCCAATCGATCGACGATACGGGTGATCGAGCGATCTCTGATCTCGTTTTCGGGTCAAACTACACGATCGAAATTCTCCTTAGCATGATGGCCGTATCTGCCGTTTCAGCTCTTCTTGCGCTTTGGCTGTTCGTCACGGTTCAGCGGGAGCCGGAATTGGAGCGCAAGATCAAGAGAGAGGAAGGACCTGATCGGTTGGCCTAGGCCATTGCCAGTGGGCTGCTGGGCGGTGATGGGATCATGTCATGGAGACGCTGGTCGACCTCTCGGAGATCCTGCGCAATCTGGCGCTGACGGCGGCGGCCGCCGTCGGCGCATACCTTGCCTGGAAGAAGCTCGGGCCGGAGACGACGCAGGCGGGATCGGCCGTTTTCCAGGCGACGCTCGCAAGACGTGCCCATGTCATGGAGCTGTTCAACCGTGCGCCGGGGCAGCTTGCCGACGAGAAAATGGAAGTGCGGCTCGCGGCGATCTATATCCTCGGTGAGATCACCGTGGATTTTCCGGATCTTTCCGAACCGGTTTTCAAATTGCTCGAACACCATCTCGATGCAACCATGGCGAAGTTCGACGGCGAGGACGTTCCATTGGACGCCAGCGCAATCATGGAAGTACTGCGAAGGAGGGTGAGCGATGAGTTCGATCGTTGACAACGGCCGCACAAGGGAGCCGCACCGGTTCAGCTTCGTCGGCACTGTCCTTCGCACGCTCGATTTCACCGGGGTCAATCTCACGGCAGCCAATTTGAAGCGGGCCGACGCTCGGGAGACGATTTTCGTTCGCGTCAATTTTTTGAATGCAGACCTGACCGATGCCGACTTGCGCGGCGCGGATCTCACCGGTGCCAGAAATCTCACCATAGAGCAGCTGCAGAGCGCCGTGATCGACGAGACCACGAGGCTACCCGACTATATCGACCGTACGAAGCTGACGCCGGCTGCGGCGAGCTGACGGCAACGGGCAACAGCAAACGGGCAGGAAACCGGACACCATGCCAGACGTCATGATCGTCACCGGCGGATCGCGCGGTATCGGCGCGGCGACCGCCATCCTCGGCGCGAAGGCCGGCTACGCCGTCGTCGTCAACTATGCGTCGAACCGGGACGCCGCCGACAAGGTCGTCGCCGCGATCGAGACGGATGGCGGCAGCGCCGTCGCCGTCAAGGGCGACGTCGGCGTCGAGGCCGACATCCTTGCGCTCTTCGAGGCGGCCGACGAACTCGGCACGCTGAAGGTTCTCGTCAACAATGCCGGCATCGTCGACGCCCTCGGTCCCGTCGCCGAGATGAGCGCCGAGCGGCTGGAGCGCATCTTCCGGATCAACGTCACCGGCAGCTTCCTCTGTGCCCGCGAAGCGATCCGGCGCATGTCGACCAGGCGCGGCGGTTCGGGCGGCGCGATCGTCAATTTGTCCTCCGCCGCCGCCAAGCTCGGCGCCGGCGGCTCGCGGGTCGACTATGCCGCCTCGAAGGGCGCGATCGACACCTTCACCGTCGGTCTCGCCAAGGAGGTCGCGGACGAGGGCATCTCCGTCACCGCCGTGCGTCCCGGCATCATCGTGACCGACATCCACGCCTCGGGGGGCGAGCCGGACCGGGTCGAACGGATTTCCGCGAGCCTGCCGATGAAGCGCGCGGGCACGGCCGAAGAGGTCGCCCGGGCGATCCTCTGGCTCGCCTCGCCGGACGCTTCCTATTCGACCGGCGCCATTCTCGACGTGTCCGGCGCAAGGGCCATCCTGCCATGACATCGCGTTCTTTTCTGCTGCTCTGCGGGCTGCTTCTCGCCGAGGCGGGCTTCGTCGCGCCGGCCTTCGCCATCGATCAGAACCTGCCGGCCGCGCAAACCGGGAGGCCGGACGAAGGGGCGGCGACCTCAGCGGCGGAGGACTATCTCGACGACCGGTCGACGCCCGTCTCGCTGATCGGCTCGCTCTACAACGCCATCGATCGCCACGAATATCTGCGCGCCTGGAGCTACTTTTCGGACGAATCCGGCCGGCCGGACTTTCCGGCCTTCGAAAAGGGCTACGAGACCACCGGCGGGGTCCGGCTGAAGCTCGGCGAGCCCGTCAGCGACGGTGCGGCGGGCTCGGTCTACACGTCGGTGCCGACCGTGATCGAGGCGACCGGCACCGACGGCTCCGTGCGGGTGTTCTCCGGCTGCTACGTCACGCGCTTCGTCCAGCCGGCCAACCAGGCGACGCCGCCCTTCGTGCCGCTGCAGATCGACAAGGCGACGCTGCGGCCCGCCCGCACCAAATTCGACGAGACCTCGGGCGACTGTCCGGCCGATGGCGGCTGAGCGGCGATCGGCCCAGCGCGATTTCCCGGCCGGACCATGCGCCGGCGGGGGTTGCAAGCCGCGCCGTCCCGTCGGAAACAGGGCCCGGCTTTCCTCCCCCACAGCGGCCTCGTCGCCCGACCCGAAAACAGACTGGAAGAACACTCCCCATGGCTGACACCTTCGATCTCGTCGTCATCGGCTCCGGCCCCGGCGGCTATGTCTGCGCCATCAAGGCGGCGCAGCTCGGCCTCAAGGTCGCCGTCGTCGAGAAGCGCAAGACCTATGGCGGCACCTGCCTGAACGTCGGCTGCATTCCGTCGAAGGCGCTGCTCTACGCCTCGGAGAGCTTCGCCGAGGCCGGCCATTCCTTCGCCCAGCTCGGCATCGAGGTCGAGCCGAAGCTCAACCTCGACCAGATGATGGCCCACAAGGACAAGACGGTGAAGGCCAATGTCGACGGCGTCGCCTTCCTGTTCAAGAAGAACAAGATCACCGGCGTCACCGGCACCGGCAGGATCAAGTCGGCGGGCGAGGTCGAGGTGACGAAGGACGACGGCTCCACCGAGACGCTTGCCGCCAAGACCATCTGCATTGCCACGGGCTCCGACGTCGCCGGCATTCCCGGTCTCGACGTCAAGTTCGACGAGACCACCATCGTCTCCTCCGACCACGCGATCGCGCTGCCGAAGGTGCCGGAGAAGATGGTCGTCGTCGGCGGCGGCGTCATCGGCCTCGAACTCGGCTCGGTCTGGGCGCGGCTCGGCGCCAAGGTGACGGTCGTCGAATTCCTCGACAAGATCCTCGGGCCGATGGACCAGGAGGTCTCGACCGCCTTCCAGAAGCTGCTCGTCAAGCAAGGCCTGGAGTTCAAGCTGGGCGCCAAGGTGACCGGCGTCGGGAAGACCGAGGCGGGGGCGAAAGTCACCTTCGAGCCGGTCAAGGGCGGCGAGGCCGAGACGCTGGACGCCGACGTCGTCCTGGTGGCGACGGGCCGCAAGCCCTACACCGAGGGCCTCGGGCTCGAGGAAGCCGGGGTGAAGCTCGACGAGCGCGGCCGGGTGGAGATCGACGGCCACTTCAAGACGAATGTCGACGGCATCTACGCCATCGGCGACGTGGTGAAGGGCGCGATGCTCGCCCACAAGGCCGAGGACGAGGGCGTGGCGCTCGCCGAGATCCTCGCGGGGCAGGCCGGCCACGTGAACTACGACGCCATTCCCTCGGTGGTCTATACCGAGCCGGAAGTCGCCTCGGTCGGCAAGACCGAGGAAGAGCTGAAGAAGGCGGGCGTCGACTACAAGGTCGGCAAGTTCCCCTTCATGGCGAACGGCCGCGCCCGCGCGATGCTGAAGACCGACGGCTTCGTCAAGATCCTCGTCGACGCCAGGACCGACCGGGTACTCGGCGCCCACATCCTCGGCGCGGATGCCGGCGACCTCATCGCCGAGGCCGCGCTTCTGATGGAGTTCGGCGGCGCGTCGGAAGACCTCGCCCGTGTGTCGCACGCCCATCCGACCCTGTCGGAAGCGGTGCGCGAGGCGGCCTTCGCGGCCTTTGCCAAGCCGATCCACATCTGATCGACTCGTCCCGACCCGCTCATCCGATCGTCGATCGGGTGAGCCTCGATGCACAGAGTGTCGCTCGCACGACCCCGTCGTCGTCGGCGCAGTGCCGACGACGGTCCGGCTCGCCCCGACCGTCCACGGCGGTGGAGAGACCCACGGCTTCGTGCCGACGTTGATCGCCAAGGCCCCCGAGAGCGGCGTGTCGGCCCATCCCGCCGACGGCGCGAACCGCTGGGCGGCGTCCACCGGACGGATGCCGCGAGGCTCTACCGGTTCGTTCTCGAAGATGGCGCCTCGTCGCCCGTCTATCACGCCGTCGTGGAAGAGGCATTCCCAGCAAGGTCATCGCCGAGGCGACCGGGCGCGGCCATGGCCTGCCGGTGCAACCGCGGGACGAGACGCATTTCGGCTGGCTCGGCGGCTTCGTCGGGGCCAATCTCGCGGCGACGGACGACGGCACGCGCCGGAAGACGGGCTGATCGCCGAGCGGCCCGACGCTCGGCGAGGACCTGCGCCGGGAGGGATATTTCACGGCCTGATCGCATCGGCTCGAAGGCCGGTGACGCGGGAACGGAAAACGGGCGGGCGCTGGTCAGGCAGCACCCGCCCGTCTGTTCCGGGCCGGCCGGCGATACGCGTTACTCGGCCGGTTGCGGCGCCGGAAGCTGGTTGGTGCGGCCCTCGCTGCCGCCCGCCGTCTTCCGGTCCCGCGAGAGCAGCCGGTAGAACAGCGGGATGAAGAAGATCGCGACGAAGGTGGCGGCCAGCATGCCGCCGATGACGCCGGTGCCGATCGAATGGCGCGACGCCGAGCCGGCGCCCGTCGAGATGGCCAGAGGCACGACGCCGAGGATGAAGGCGAGGGAGGTCATGACGATCGGCCGGAAGCGCAGCTTCGCCCCTTCCAGCGCCGCGTCGAAGGCGGACAGGCCCTCCGCGCGCTTCAGCACCGCGAACTCGACGATCAGGATGGCGTTCTTCGCCGCCAGCCCGACCAGCGTCACGAGACCGATCTGGAAATAGACGTCGTTGTCGAGGCCCCTCAGCCAGATCGCCAGGAGCGCGCCGAAGACGGCGAAGGGCACGGCGAGGAGGACGGCGATCGGCAGGGTCCAGCGCTCGTACTGCGCCGCGAGGATCAAGAAGACCATCAGGATGCCGAAGCCCATGGCGATCGCCCCGGTGCCGCCGGCCTGGATCTCCTGATAGGCCGAGCCCGTCCAGGCGATCTCGTAGCCCTCGGGCAGGTTGTTCGCCGCGACCTCCTGCATCGCGGCGAGCGCCTGGCCCGAGGAATAGCCCGGCGCCGGACCGCCGGAGATCTTCGCCGCGTTGAAGGCGTTGAAGCGCTCGATGAGGTCCGGCCCGACGACCCGCTTGACGTCGAGAAGCGTATCGAGCGGGATCATCGACCCGTTGGTCGACTGGACGTAGACGAAGCGCAGGTCCTCCGGCGTCTTGCGGAAGTCGGCTTCCGACTGCAGCGTCACCCGGTAGTTGCGGCCGAGCAGGGTGAAGTCGTTGACGTAGAGCGTGCCGAAGGTCGCCTGCATGGTGGTGAAGATCGACGAGATCGGAACGTTCAGCGACTTCGCCTTCTGCCGGTCGACGTCGATGCGGTATTGCGGGACGTTGGCCGAGAAGGAGGTTCTGACGCCGGCGAGTTCGGGCCGCTCGGACGCCGCCGCGACCATGGCGTTGGCCGCCTCGAGCAGCGCTTCGGAGCCGCCGCCGCGCCGGTCCTGGACGAACAGGTCGAAGCCGCCGGTGGTCGACAGGCCCTGGATCGGCGGCGGGTTGAAGGCGAGGATCATGCCGTCCTGGATCCCCGCATTCATGCCGATGAACGGCCCGACGAGGTTGCGCGCGTCGAGCGAGGGATCCTCGCGCTCACCCCAGTCCTTCAAGGAGACGAAGGCGACGCCCGCCGAGGTCTTCTGGACGCCGGCCAGAAGGTCGAAGCCGGCGAAGGCGGTGACGTCCTGGACCGCCGGATGCTTGCGGAGATTGGCGACCATCTCGTCCATGACGTCGGTCGTGCGCTGCAGCGAGGCGGCCGGCGGCAGGATGGCGACGGCGAAGTTGACGCCCTGGTCCTCGTCGGGGACGAGCGAGCCGGGCAGCGTCTGCATGAAATGCCAGATGCCGAAGCACAGCGCGCCGAACAGGACGAGCGCCAGCACCGCGCGGCGCATGATGAAGGCGACGCCCGCCCCGTAGGCGCTGGTGAGCTTCGCGAAGCCGGCGTTGAACCAGCGGAACGGCGCGATCGGCCGGCCGTGCGTCGGCTTGAGGAGAACCGAGCAGAGCGCCGGCGTCAGCGACAGGGCGACGATGCCGGAGATCGTCACCGAAACGGCGATGGTCAGCGCGAACTGCCGGTACATGGTGCCGGCGAGGCCGCCGAGAAACGCCACCGGCACGAAGACCGCGCAGAGCACCAGCACGATGGCGATGACCGGGCCGGTCACCTCGCCCATCGCCTTGGCCGTCGCCTCCTTGGGCGACAGCCCCTCGCTCGACATGATGCGTTCGACGTTTTCCAGGACGACGATCGCGTCGTCGACGACGATGCCGATGGCCAGCACCAGGCCGAACAGCGTCAGAAGATTGATCGAGAAGCCGAAGGCGAGCAGCGCGCCGAAGGTGCCGAGGATCGACACCGGCACGGCGAGCATCGGGATCAGCGTCGCGCGGAAGGACTGCAGGAAGACGAAGACGACGAGAAACACCAGCACCATCGCCTCGATGAAGGTGTGGACCACCTCGGTGATCGAGGCCTGGATGAACTTCGTCGTGTCGAAGGGGATCGCCCAGGTGATGCCCTGCGGGAAGGCCGCCTCGAGTTCGCCCATCCGGGCGTTGACCGCCTCGAGGGTGGCGAGCGCGTTGGCGCCCGGCTGCAGGTAGATGCCGATCGGCACCGCCGGCGTGCCGTTGTAGGAGCCGTTGAAGCCGTAATCCTGGGCGCCGAGTTCGACGCGGGCGACGTCCTTGAGGAGCAGCGACGAGCCGTTCGAGTCCGATTTCAGGATGATCTTCTCGAAGGACTCGACGTCCGGCAGCCGGCCCTCGGTCGTCACCGAATAGGTGAAGGCGAGGTCGCCGCCCGAAGGCGGCGCGCCGAACTGGCCGGCGGCGAACTGGGAGTTCTGGTCGCGGATGGCGGTGGCGACGTCGGTCGGCGTCAGGCCGTATTGGGCCAGCCGGTCCGGCTGCAGCCAGATGCGCATCGAATAGTTGCGGGCGCCGAAGAGCTGCGCCTCGCCGATTCCGGGGATGCGCTTCAACTCGTCGAGGACGTAGAGAAGGGCGTAGTTCGACACATAGGTCGAATCGTAGCGCGGATCCTTCGACGCCATGGTGATGACCGCGAGGATCTGCGAAGAGCGCTTGGCGACCGTGACGCCGAGCCGCTGGACCTCTTCCGGCAACGAGGCCGACGCCTGCTGGACGCGGTTGTTGACGTTGATCGTCGCCTGGTCGGGATCGGTGCCCGAGGCGAAGGTCACCGCGATCGACGCCGTTCCCGTGGAGGAATTCGTCGACTGCATGTAGATCATGTCCTCGACGCCGTTGATCTGCTGCTCGATCGGCGCCGACACGGTCTGGGCGAGGGTTTCGGCGCTGGCGCCGGGATAGCTGGCCGTGACCACCACCTGCGGCGGCACGAGCTGCGGATATTGCTCGATCGGCATCGCGTTCATGGCGAGGACGCCGCCGAGCGTGATGATGACCGAGATGACGACGGCGAAGATCGGCCGGTCGACGAAGAAGCGGGAATTCATCGCTGCGCCGTCTCCTTGGGGGCCGCCGCCTCCTTGCCGCCATCGGTCGCGACCGGCTCGACCGGCGCGCCGGGACGCACCTTGACGACGCCCTTGGTGATCAGCCTGTCGCCGGCCTTCAGGCCCGACTTGACGAGATAGCCGTCGGCGATCTGCCGGTCGATCTCGATCGGGGCGACGGCGGCGACGTTCTCGTCGTCGACGGTGTAGACGAAGACGCCCTGCGGGCCCTGCATCAGCGCCTCGGCGGGAATGAGGATCGCATCGCGGGCGACGAGGCCGTTGAGCTTCAGGCGGACGAACTGGCCGGGCAGGAGCTTGGCGTTCGGATTGGGCATTACCGCGCGCGACAGGATGGTGCCCGTCTCGGTGTCGATCGAGGTCGAGGTGAAGTCGATCTGACCGGTCTCGCCATAGGTCGCTCCGTCGCCGAAGACGATTTCCACCGTCAGGCCGGAGGCTTCGTCCACGCCCTCGAGCGTGCTTTTCTCGATCATGTCCCGGATCGTCGCCGCTTCCGTGTCGGCGGCGGAGAAATTCGCATAGACCGGATCGATCTGGCTGATCTTGGTGAGGAGGTCGCCGGTCGACAGCAGCGATCCCTCCGGCACCTGTTCGAGGCTGGTGATGCCGGCGACGGGCGCCGTCACGGTGGCGTAGTCGAGGGAGAGCTGCGCGGTGCGCAGCTGCGCCTCGGCCGCCTCCACCTGCGCCTCGGCGAGTTCGCGCGCCGAGACCGCGTCGTCGAGGGTGGACTGGCTCGAGGCGCCGCGCTTGGTCAGGGCGAGCGCGCGCTCCTCGCTGCGCCGCGCCTGGGACAGCTGCGCCGCGGCCTGGGCGACCTGCGCCTTGGCGAGCGCGACCTGGGCCTGATAGGTGGCCGGATCGATCCGGAACAGGAGGTCGCCCTTCTTGACCCGGGCGCCCTCCTCGAATTCGCGGCCGAGCAGGATGCCGCCGACGCGGGCCCGAACCTCCACCTCGCGGGAGGCGACGATGCGGCCGGGATATTCGTAGACGACCGGAACGTCCCTGGTCTCGAGCGTCACGACCGTGACCTGCGGCGGCGGCATGTTGGGTGCCTGCGCTGCGGCGCGAACAGACATCGACAGGACGGCGGTCAAGACGAGGACCGCCCTGCTCAAGCTAAACGATTGCATGGAAAAGCCTTTCCGCGGCCGGAGAATGACGTCGGCCATGTTGCAATGCAAACAAGATACATGCATGTATGTATGGGGGCAAGGAGGTATCGGTTGCGCAAGACGAAGGAATGCGCGGACAGGACGCGGGAGGCGATCCTCGACGCGGCGGAAGCGGTGTTCTTCCGCCAGGGCGTCGCCACGACCACCTTGTCGCAGATCGCCGCCGCGGCCGGCCTGACGCGCGGCGCGATCTATTGGCATTTCGCCAACAAGCTCGAACTGTTCAAGGCGATGCAGGACCGCGCCCATCTGCCGAAGGAGCGGTTCTTCGACGCCGACGAACTCCTGGCCGCGGACGACGTCCTCTCGGCGCTGTTCGACGCCACGATGGAGGTCCTGCGCTTCGCGCCGACCGACGAGCGTGGCAAGAGGGTGTTCACCATCCTGTTGTTCCGCTGCGAATATATCGGCGAAATGCAGGAGGCGCTGGCCCACATGCGCGCCAGCGAGACGGACTTCGGCCTGCGCATCGAGCGGGTCTTCGCCAAGGCGAGGGCGGAAGGCCGATTGTCGGAGAATTGGAGCGTCGAGACCGCCTCCAGCGCCTATTGCGCCGCCGTCCACGGGCTCTTCGCGCAGTGGCTGAAGACCGACGAGGGCATCGATCTCCTGGCGACGGGCCGGCCGATGCTGTCGGCGCTGTTCGCGAGCTTCCGGCCGTTGCCAACGGGCGCCGTCGCGGGGGCCTCCCGCCCCGACGCGCGATGAGACGGGCGCCGCCCGTCCCGCGCCATCGTCCCGTCTTCGCATGATCCTTCCGAAGACCGGCCGCCGCTTTCCCTGATCGCGATCTAGCTGGAGCGCCGGACGAGAGGTTCGGCGGAACTGTCGCCTGCGCCGTATTTCTGCTCGATCGCCAGGGCGATCATGTAGAGATCCGACGGCGACATGCGGGTCAGCCCGAACCCCTCGAACTGCGAGGCCTTGATGTCGGCCCGCGACTGCAGGACGACGCCGGAATGGCGCTGATCGGACCGGATCTTCAGGAAGAGCTCGTCCACCCTGTGGCGAGGACCTTCCAGGATCTGGGTGATCATCCGCCCGTCGAAGGCGATGGCACCGCTGATCTGCCATTCGCGATTCTTCTGCCGCGCATGGTCCATGATGTCGGCGAATTCGTCCGCCGTCAGTCCGTCCGCCATGCTGGTATAGGAAATATGCCGCATCTGCGCCCCATGCGAATACGATCGCGGATCGTCCGCGATGCCAGACCTCGCGGACGCGGCGGCGCCGCATCCCGATTCGAGCTGTCCTCTCGAGGCATGATCGAACCGGCCTCGACACAGCGGGCCGGCATCATGCTTCACGGATGGCGCCAACTCCAACGATGTCCCGACATCAGCGCGGCTGGGATGCTAAGGATCTCGGACGGGCAAGTCCACCCTCGGCTCGTTGCCCGGCTTACCGCCGGCGCTTTCCGGCGTGGCCGTCTCCGGGTTCGGCGCCGGGCACCAGCGGAGGACGATCGGCGGCCCGGGGTCCCGGCCGAGTTCGAGGCAGGGCCGGTCCTCGGGGCAGAGCCGCCAGCCGCCGCCCGTCGCGCCCGAGGCGGCGAGGACGAGTTCCGGCACCGGCGCGCGGTCGAGGTCGTAGACATAGGCGCCGCCCTCCAGCCGGGCGTCGTCCGGCGGCTCCATGCCGGCGCCCGAACCCTCGATCCGTCCTTCCGTGACCGTCAGACCATCCGGCCCGGCGAGCCAATGCTCTTCCCAGCGGGCCTTTTCGACCGAATGGGTCCAGGTGAGGGTGAAGGCGGTGGCGGCGATCGCCGTCGCCTTGCCGGCGGACAGGATGCAGATCATTCGGCCGGCGAGCGCCCCGTGCGCCGGCCCGCCGGTTTCGGCGCGCTGGCGACGCCGTTTTCCACCGGTCGCCTGCCGCCGAGAAAGAGGTGGGCGCCGATCACCGCGGCGGCGAGCGCGAAGCCGATCTCGTCGGTCAGCGGCAGGGCCGCGATGAGGGTGAAGGAGGCGGCCGCCGCGCCGAGGCGCTGCCACCAGGGCATCGGCTTGACGAGATAGCCGATCGCCGCCGCGCCCCACAGGCCGATGGCGAGGCAGGCCTTGACGACGATGTAGACGACGGCGAGCAGATAGCCGATCTCGGCCGCCAGCGGCCCGCCGTCCTGCAGCATCAGAGCGGGGGTGTAGACCGCCATGAAGGGGATGACGAAGCCGGCGAGCGCCACCTTGATCGCCTCGAAGGAAATCCGCAGGCCCGGCGCCTTGGCGATCGGAGCCGCCGCGAAACAGGCGAGCGCGACGGGCGGCGTCAGGTCGGCGAGGATGCCGAAATAGAAGACGAACATGTGGGAGACGATCAGCGGCACGCCGAGCGCCAGAAGCGCCGGCCCGGCGATCGAGGAGGTGATGATGTAGTTCGGGATGGTCGGGATGCCCATGCCGAGGATGATGCAGGTGATCATCGTCAGGACCAGCGACAGGAACAGCGAGGTGTCGCCGACCGAGACGATGAACTGCCCGAAGGTGTTGGCGACGCCGGTGAGCGTCATGGTGCCGACGATGATGCCGACGATGGCGCAGGCGATGCCGACCGGAAGCGCCGTCTTGGCGCCGTCGGCGAGTGCATCGCGCACCGCAATCAGCGTCTCGCGGCCGCCCTTGAAAACGGCGCAGGCGGCGACGAGGACGGCGAGGGCGACGACGATCGGCATGATGCCGTATTCGAAGAAGGCGGCGGCCGAAACGCCGACGGCGATCCAGAAGACGATGCGGACCGCCAGCCCCGGCATGCGCATGGCGAGCGGCGCGCCGAGGATGAGGAGGGCCGTCAAGGCGAGGCCGATGGTGCCGGCATAGAGCGGCGTGTAGCCGGCGAAGAGCAGCCAGACGAGGACGGCGAGCGGCAGGATCAGATACCAGCCGGTCTTCAGTGCGCCCCAGGCCGAGGGGAGTTCCTCCTTCGAAAGGCCGAGCAGGTTCCGCTTGCCGGCTTCCAGATGCACCATCCAGAACACCGAGGCGAAGTAGAGGACGGCGGGAATGACGGCGGCGGTCACCACCTCGGCATAGGCGACGTCGAGGGTCTCGGCCATGATGAAGGCGACGGCGCCCATCACCGGCGGCATGATCTGCCCGCCCATCGAGGCCGTCGCCTCGACGCCGCCGGCAAATTCCGCCCGGTAGCCGAAGCGCTTCATCAGCGGGATGGTGAACTGGCCGGTGGTGACGACGTTGGCGACGCCCGAGCCCGAGATCGTTCCCATCAGGCCGGAGGAGAACACCGCGACCTTGGCCGCGCCGCCCTTGGCGCCGCCGACGAGGCCGAGTGCGACGTCGGTGAACAGCGTGATCATCCCGGCCCGCTCCAGGAAGGAGCCGAACAGGATGAACAGGAAGATGTAGCTCGACGAGACGTAGGTCGGGATGCCGTAGATGCCTTCGGTGCCGAAGGCCATGTGGTCGATCACCTGGGAGAAGTCGTAGCCCCTGGTGACGAAGGGCGAGGGGAGATATTCGCCGAACAGGCAGTAGGCGAGGAACAGGCCGGCGATGATCGGCAGCGCCGGCCCCATGATCCGCCAGGTGGCGACGAAGAGGACGGCGAGCGCCGCCACGCCGACGACGGTGTCGGCCATGACCGGCGAGCCGGCGCGGAAGATCAGCGCCTTGTATTCCCACCACTGATAGGCCGCGACGGCCATGCCGAGGACGCCCAGCGCCCAGAAGACCGCCCGCAGCGCGGTCGGCTCGCGCCGCACGGCCGCCACCAGCGGCAGGCCGAGGAGGCAGAGGAAGCCGACATGGACGGCTCTGACGATCTGGCTCGGCAGGTCCCACAGATGCGCCGCGGTGAGCAGCTGGAAGGCGGAAAAGGCGATGGCGATCAGAAACAGGAGGCGGCCTTCCGGGCTCTTCGGAAAGCTGGAGGCGAGGGGATCGTGCAACTCGGCCTGTTCCCCGCCGCTCGCGAGGTCGCCTGCGGGGCTCTGATGGCTCGTCTCCTGGTGGCTCATGCCGTCCCACCCCCTCCCAAGACATTGGACGGGCCGACACTACCGGCAGGCCGGGCGGAGGGCAAACGGGCAAGTCGTTCCGGGAGCGATCGAAATCGTCGCGGCGTCCGTCGGGGCTCCGGGACGGCCGGAGGCCCCGTGGCGGCCTCGACGATCCCGGCGCTGTTGCAAGGCGCGGGTCTTTCGGATCATGCTGTGCGCTGCGGCGAGGGTCGCGAACCATCTTCGGGGGAAGAGGCGAGGGCAGATGAAGACGATTCTGGTTCCGGCGGAAAGCCATGACGACAGCGAACATGCGCTGCGCATGGCGGCCGCGGTCGCGCGGCGGTTTGCCGGGCGCGTCGAGTGCTTCGCCCTGCAGATGCCGCCGCTGGTCAACCTGACCTGGGATCCTGCCGGCGTCGCCATCATGAGCGGCGCCGATCTCGACCATCGCCGCACCCGCGAGGAAGCGCGGCGCCTCGCCGCCCGCGTCATGTCGGACGAGGAGGTGGCGCTCGAGCCGCTGCCGGACGAATCGGCCGGCGACGACACCGGCGCCGTTTCCGGGCCGGCCTGGTCCTGGAACGACAAGACCATGGCGGGCGACGCCTTTCTCGGCGCCTATGGCCGGGCCTTCGATCTCACGGTCGTCTGCCGTCCGCGCTCGGACGGCGCCTCGATCACCACGCTGGAATCGGCCCTGTTCGAAAGCGGCGGGCCGATCCTGATCGCACCGCCGCGCCGGGTGTCGAGCGACTTCGGCGAGACCATCGCCGTCGCCTGGAACGGCTCCAGCGAGACGGCCCGCACCATCGCCTTCGCCCGGCCGTTCCTGCGCGCCGCCAAACGGGTGATCGTCCTCGCCGACGACGGCGGGCTGAACGACCAGCCGTCCGGTGCGATGATCCGGCGGCGTCTCGCCGCCAGCGGCGTTCCGGTCGAACTGAAGACGATCGCGGGAGGCGGCATCCGCTCGGGCGAAACGATCCTGAAGGAGGCCGCCGCTCTCGGCGCCGATCTTCTCCTGAAGGGCGCCTACACCCAGAGCCGGCTACGCCAGATGATCTTCGGCGGGGCGACCAGCCAGATCCTGGCGAAGGCCGAAATTCCGGTGTTCATGGCGCATTGACGCCGGGCCGACGCCCGAACCGGCGATCGGCCGGCAAAGCCGGCTCCGCAGGCTGCCGCCGGCTCGTCAGCCGCCGTGCAGGCGGTCGGCTTCCTGCGCGGTGATCTCGCCATTGACCTCCGTCAGGGTCTCTTCCATCAGCGCGAGGACTTTTTCGAGCTCCCGGCATTGCTCGCGCAGGAGTTCGCGCTGGTCGGACAGGCGCGAGCGCAGGCCGTGGAGATTCTTGCGCCGGCCGCGCGGGGCTTCCAGCAGCTCGACGATCTCCTTCACTTCGACCAGCGGGAAGCCGAGCGCCTTGAACCTCGTGATCAGCTTCAGCCGCTCCCGATCCCTGGCGGAATAGACCCGCAGCGCTCCGCGCCGGACCGGACGAACGAGGCCGCGCTCCTCGTAGTAGCGGAGCGTCCGCAATGTCAGGCCGAACTCGCGTTCCATGTCCTTGATCGAGTAGGTCGTGTCTTCTTGCATGGTCTCGTCAGTCGCTGCCGCACGTGGCACTCATATTGCAAATTCCGCAGATCGTCGCCCGGGAATACCGAAGGAAAGCTCAAGATAATCGCTAGAATTCGACGTGATGCAGATGAGATCATCACCCTGACTGATGGCCTCGTGGGACGGCGAAGCTGCTTGCGGCACTGATGCCGGTCTATTGCATGACGGTCGACACGACGTTCTCGGACGGTTCGCCCTCGGCCCGCCAGGCGAGCTTGAAGAAGGGTTCCAGGAAGTCGAGCCACTCCCGATCGACGTAGGTGATGGCCAGCTGGCCCTTGTGGTCGTGCATCGCCACGATGATCCTGGGCGGCAGGCGCCGGCCCTCGACATGCAGAAACAGCGTCTGGGCCAGGAAATAGCTTCGGCGCAGGCGTTCGATCCGGTCGGGCTCGTCGTTCTGCCGATGGGCTTCCAGCACCGGCAGATATTCGGCCGAGATCTGCCGCTCCTCGACGCCGTCGCAGTCCTTCAGGTGCCATTCCTCGAGTTTCATGTCGTGCAATCCCAGTCCGCCCCGAATCGACCCTACAGCGGCGGACGGAATTTGAAACCGTCGATCGGCGATCGGACGTCCCGCCCGGCGACCGCATGGCCATGCCGCGCTATCCAAATGCCCGAAAACTTGCCATAGGCAACGGCGAAAGGCGGTTCGTCGGCGGGGGCCGGCGGCGGCGAGACACAGTGTTCGCCAAAGCCGCGACGATCGCGATGGGACAGGAGACCGAGACCATGGGCACCCGCGCCGTCATCTTCGACACCGATCCCGGCCAGGACGACGCGGTGGCGATTCTCGCCGCGCTCGCCTCCCCCGAACTCGACGTCCTCGGCATCTCGACCGTCGCCGGCAACATCCCGCTCGACCTCACCACGAAAAACGCCCTGAAGCTCGTCGAACTCGCCGGCCGGACCGACGTGCCTGTTCACGCCGGCTGCGACCGACCGCTCGGCCGCGCGCTCGTCACCGCCGAACACGTCCATGGCGAGACCGGCCTCGACGGGCCGGACCTGCCCGAGCCGGCGACGAAGCCGGGCGCCGCCCACGGCGCCGACTTCATCATCGAGACGGTGCGGGCGCGAGAAACCGGCACGGTGACGCTGCTGACCCTCGGGCCGCTCACCAACGTCGCGCTCGCCTTCGCCAAGGCGCCGGACATCGTCAAGCGGCTGGGCGGCCTGGTGATGATGGGCGGCGGCTGCTTCGAGGGCGGCAACATCACGCCGGCGGCCGAGTTCAACGTCTATGTCGACCCGGAGGCCGCCGCGATGGTGTTCCGCTCGGGCGTTCCCGTCACCGTCCTCCCCCTCGACGTCACCCATCAGATGCTTTCGACGCCGGAGCGGATCGACGCCTTCCGGGCGCTCGGCAACAAGGCTGGTGCGGCGGTGGCGGCGATGCTGTCCTTTTCCGAACGCTTCGACGTCGCCAAATACGGCTCCGCGGGCGCGCCGCTGCACGACCCGTGCGTCACGGCCTTCGCTCTCGAACCGGGGATCTTCCAGGGCCGTCCGGTCAATGTCGAGGTGGAGACCGGCAGCCCGCTCACCCGGGGCATGACCGTCACCGACTATTGGGGCGTGTCCGGCCGCCCGAAGAACGCCTTCTGGGTCCGCTCGGGCGATTCCGACCGGTTCTTCGCGCTCCTGACGGAGCGGATCGGGCGGCTGCCATAGGGCGGCGGGGCAACCCAAGGAAGGGCGCGTCAGGCGGCGCACGGGGCACCCACCCGCTTCACCCGATCCGTCCCAGCACCGGCACGCCTTTCCCCGTCACAGTGTCGCTCAGCCCATACGCCGCTCGCACTCGTGCCGCGGCGCGCTGAAAGCCTGGCTCGTCGCGGGCGTGGATGAGCGCGAGCGGCTCGTCCCTTGCGACGGCCTGTCCGATCTCGGCGAGCCCCGTCAGCCCGACGGCATGGTCGATCGCGTCCTCCGGCAGGCGACGGCCGCCGCCGAGTTCGACCACCGCGAGGCCGAGCGCCCTGGCGTCGACGGCGTTGACGAAGCCGGCCTCGGCGGCGGAAACGGGCCGCACCAGCGGCGCCCGCGGCAGGTAGGCGTCCGTCCGCTCGACGAAATCGGCCGGCCCGCCGAGGCCCGCCACCATCCGGCCGAAGCGCTCGGCGGCGGCGCCGGAATCGAGGGCTCGGCGCGCAGCGGCGAGCCCGGTTTCGGCGTCGGGAGCGAGGCCCGAAAGCGCCAGCAGTTCGGCGGCGAGCGACAGCGTGACGGTCTCCAGCCGGGCGTCGCGACGGGTGCCGGTGAGGAACTCCACCGCGTTCCGCACCTCGACGGCATTGCCGGCGGACGAGGCCAGCGCCTGGTCCATACGGGTGATCAGCGCGCTCGTCTTCAGCCCGGCGCCGTTCGCCACCGCGACGAGATCCTCCGCCAGATCGCGGGCCGCCGCCTCCCCGGCCATGAAGGCGCCGGAGCCGGTCTTGACGTCGAGGACGAGGGCGTCCAGGCCCTCGGCGAGCTTCTTCGACAGGATCGAGGCGACGATCAGCGGCACCGATTCCACCGTCGCGGTGACGTCGCGCACCCGGTAGAAACGCCCGTCGGCGGGGGCGAGCCGTGCCGTCTGGCCGACGATGGCGCAGCCGATGTCGGCGACGGTGCGGCGGAACGTCTCTTCGTCCGGAACGATCGTGTAGCCGGGGATCGATTCGAGCTTGTCGAGGGTGCCGCCGGTGTGGCCGAGGCCGCGGCCGGAGATCATCGGCACGGCGGCGCCCGAGGCCGAAAGGATCGGTGCCAGCATCAGCGAGACGTTGTCGCCGATGCCGCCGGTCGAGTGTTTGTCGACCACCGGCCGGTCGAGGCCGGGCCAGGCCATCACCGCGCCGGAATCGCGCATCGCTTCGGTCAGGGCGACGGTCTCGCCGCGCGTCAGGCTGCGGAAGATCACCGCCATGGCAAAGGCGGCGATCTGGGCGTCGGAGATGCTACCGTCGGAAAAGCCCGCGACGAAGGTCTCGATCTCGTCCGGGGAGAGGGATTGGCCGTCGCGCTTTTTCGCGATGATCTCCTGCGGGAGCGTCACGGCCGTACCCGTCTTGGCGGGTCGCTGGACACGGCAGCGCTAGTAACCGGCGCGCTGCCGTCGATGTCTGGCGGACCAGACGTCGGACCCCTCATCTCAATACCCCGCCTTGCCGCCCGGCCGCTCGGTGCCGCCCGCGACCGCGAGGAGGTCGGCCAGCACTCCCGATGCGCCCAGCCGGAAGCGCTCCGGCGTCGGATAGTCCAGCCCGCAGATCGTTTCGGCGAGGCGCATGTAGCCATCGGCGTCTTCGAAGGTCCTGATGCCGCCGGCGGGCTTGAAGCCGACCGTGCCGCCCGCCTTGGCGATCTCTTCGAGGAGGATCGTCGCCGAGGCGGGCGTGGCGTTGACCTCCACCTTGCCGGTCGAGGTCTTGAGGAAATCGGCACCGCCCGCAAGTGCCGCGCGGCAGGCGGCGCGGATGGTGGCTTCGTCGTAGAGCCGGCCGGTTTCGAGGATCGTCTTCAGCCGGGCCGGGCCGCAGGCGGCCTTGATGGTGCGCACCTGCGCCTCGACGAAGCCGGGGTCCGTGGCGACGCGGTCATAGGCGACGACGAGGTCGATCTCGTCGGCTCCGTCCGAAACCGCCTTGCGGGTTTCGGCGAGCGTCGCGTCGACGTCGGCGCCCCCGAGCGGAAAGTTGACGACCGTCGCCACCTTGATCCGGCCGGAAAGTTCGCGCCGGGCGAAAGCGACGAAGTCCGGCCAGATGCAGATCGCCGCGACCGGGCCGAACGGCGTCTCGGCCCTTTCGCAAAGGGCGGCGACGTCGGCCTCGCGGCAGTCGTCGCCGAGATTGGTGAGGTCGAGCCGGGCGATCAGTTCGCCGGCACGCCGGGGCGATGTTGCGTCAGCCATCCTGGTCTCCTCCCGCCTCGTCACCCGTCGAACGCGCCGTCCCGCAGCATGGTTTCGACGATGCGCGAGAGCTTCGCGCCGCCTTTCGGGGCCATCGTCTTGGTCTCTTCATGAGAGAGTTCCGTGCCGGTCATGCCGGCCCCGTAATTGGTGATCACCGAGGCGGCGACGACCTTCAGGCCGACGAAGCGGGCGAGGATCGTCTCCGGCACGGTCGACATGCCGACGGCATCGGCGCCGAGGATGCGCGCCATGCGGATTTCCGCCGGCGTCTCGAAGGAGGGGCCGGAAAACCACATGTAGACCCCGCCGAAGACCGGTTCGCCGAGGCGCTCCGCCGCCGCCGCCATGCCGGCGCGAAGTCCGGGGTCGTAGGCGCTGGTCATGCCGACGAAACGGGCGTCCGAGGCCTCGCCGATCAGAGGGTTCATGCCGGAAAAGGCGATGTGGTCCTCGACGATCATCACCGAACCCGGCGGGATGTCCTGCCGCACCGAGCCGGCGGAATTGGTCAGGAGCAGACTTTCGATGCCGAGGCCGGCGATCGCTTCGATCACCGGGCGCATCGCCGCCGCATCGCCGCTCTCGTAGTAGTGGACGCGGCCGGAGACGATCAGCACCGCGCGTCCGCCGAGCTGGCCGACGATCACCTCGCCGGCATGGCCGGACACGGCGCTCACCGGAAAGCCGGGGATCTCGGCGAAGGGAATGCGGGCCGCGACCTCGACCCTTCCCGCGAGATCGCCGAGGCCGGAGCCGAGCACCATCGCCACGGTGGGCGGGGCGATGGGCGGCCGGGCGCCGCCGAGCCGCGCGCGCAGGAGATCGGTGGCCTGGCTCATGCCGCGGCGTCGCCGAGGGAATTTGTGGCGAAGGAATGCGGGAGCAGGTCCTCCATCGTCACCGTCTCGACGATCCCTTTCGCCACGTCGCAGAGATGAATCTTGGTGTTCGGACTGGAAAACTCTGCGAGGCGCTGGCGGCAGCCACCGCACGGGCTGCAGGCGACGAGCTTTTCCGCCACCACCACGACCTCGGCGATCCGCGAGCCGCCGGCCATCACCATGTGGGCGATGGCGCTGGTCTCGGCGCACCAGCCTTCCGGGAAGCTCACGATCTCGATGTTGCAGCCGGCGTGGATTTGCCCGTCCTCGGTCAGGATCGCCGCGCCGACGGGAAAGTTCGAATAGGGCGCATGGGCCTTGGCCATGGCGGCCTTGGCGGCGTCGAAGAGGCTGTCGGTCGTTGCCATCATCGTTCCTTCACATAGGGCACGCCGCCGGCCCGCGGCGGGGTCGCCTTGCCGACGAAGCCGGCGAGGAGAATGACGGTGAGGATGTAGGGCAGGGCGGAGACGAACTGCACCGAGACCTCGCCGACGAGCGGCAGCTCGACGCCCTGGATGCGGATCGACACGGCGTCGAGAAAGCCGAAGAGCAGGCAGGCGAACATCACCGGCACCGGCTTCCAGTTGGCGAAGATCAGCGCGGCCAGCGCGATGTAGCCCTTGCCGGCGGTCATGTCGCGGGTGAAGCCGGCGGCCTGGCCGGTGGAGAGATAGGCGCCGGCAAAGCCGGTGAGGACGCCGCAGATGATCACCGCCCGGTAGCGCAGGAAGGTGACCGAGATGCCGGCCGTGTCGACCGCCGCCGGGTTCTCGCCGACCGCCCGGAGCCTGAGGCCGAAGCGGGTGCGGAAGAGCACCCACCAGGTCAGCGGCACCATCGCGAAGGCGACGTAGACGAGCGGCGTCTGGCCGGAGAGGACACCGGAATAGATCGGACCGATCACCGGCACGTCGCGGACGGCCTCGGCGAAGGGCAACTCGACGGCGGTGAAGCGTCCGCCGCCGAAGAGGCTCGGCGTGCGCCCGCCCTGGCCGAACCAGGCCTGGCCGAGAATGATCGTCAGGCCCGCGGCGATGAAGTTGATCGCGACGCCGGAGACGATCTGGTTGCCGCGATAGGTGATCGAGGCGAGGCCGTGGACCAGCGAGAAGCCCACGGCGGCGAGGATGCCGAAAACCAGGCCGAGGAGCACCGAGCCCCAGACCGCGGCGGCCGAGGCCGAGGCGAAGGCGGCGATCAGCATCTTGCCTTCGAGCGAGATGTCGAAGATGCCCGACCGTTCGGAATAGAGCCCGGCGAGCGCCGCGAAGAGCAGCGGCGTCGACAGGCGGATGGTCGAATCGATCAGGTCGAGCAACGAGGCGAGATCCATCACCGCGCCTCCCCGACGTTTGCGCCCGCCGGCTCCTCGGTGCGGAATCGCACCCGCTGGTAGGCGGCGCCGATGCCCGGCCGGAACATGTTTTCCAGCGCTCCGGCGAAGAGGATGACGAGGCCCTGGATGATGACGATCATGTCTCTGGAGATCGCCGGCATGTCGAAGGCGAGCTCCGCCCCGCCCTGATAGAGCATGCCGAAGAGAATGGCGGCGGGGACGATGCCGGCGGGATGGCCGCGGCCCATCAGGGCGACGGCGATGCCGACGAAGCCGGCGCCTTGCGGAAAGTCGATGGCGAGACGGTACTGGTCGCCCATCACGGCGTTGAGCGCCATCATTCCGGCGAGGCCGCCGGAGATCATCATGGTGACGACGATCACCCGCGTCTCGGACATGCCGGCATAGCGGGCGGCGCGGGGCGAAAAGCCGAGCGTGCGGATCTCGTAGCCGAGCCGCGTGCGCCAGATCAGCACATAGACGAGAACGGCGGCGAGAAGCGCGACGAAGACCGAGACGTTGAGCGGCGCGCCGCCGAGATTGAAGCCGAAGAGTTCGAACAGGCCCCTCAGCTTCGGCAGCTGGCCGCCGGCGTCGAAGGTGCGGGTCTCGGGCGCCATCGAGCCGACGGGCTTCAACACGCCGACGAGGAGATAGACCATCAGCGCGGCGGCGATGAAGTTGAACATGATCGTGGTGATGACGACGTGGCTGCCGCGCTTCGCCTGGAGATAGGCGGGGATGAAGGCCCAGAGCGCCCCGCAGGCGAAGGAGAGGGCGATCGCCAGCGGCAGGTTCAGCCACCAGGGCAGCACGGCGCCGAGCGACAGCGCCACCGCCGCGACGCCGAGCCCGCCGACATAGGCCTGGCCCTCGCCGCCGATGTTGAACAGCCCGCCATGGAAGGCGACGGCGACGGCAAGCCCGGTGAAGACGAAGTTGGTCGCGTAATAGAGGGTGAAGCCGAAGCCTTCCGCGTATCCGAACGCGCCGCGCAGCATCAGCGCCGCGGCCTGAAGCGGGCTCTCGCCGACGGCGACGACGACGAGCCCGGCGACGAGGAAGGCGACGACGAGATTGATCAGGGGGATCAGGCCGTAATCGATCCAGGCCGGGAGTTTGGCGTAGGGACGGCTCATCGACGCGACATTCTGCGTTGGAGGGCGGGATGAGCCGCGTGGAAGGAGGATCGACGAAGCGAGGGAGCACGCGGATGGTGGCGCTTGAGTCCAGGCGCGAACACCGAAGCGGCGTCATCCTCGGGCTTGTCCCGAGGATCTACTGCCGCCCGTCGAGACGGCTGGTCGTGGGCGAAAAGCATCCGTTCAAAGCTTCTGGTGCGGAAGTCACAGTAGATCCTCGGGACAAGCCCGAGGATGACGAAGCTGCGTCCTTCGGATCCCGTTCGGCAGCATCGAGAGGGAGATTTCGCTCTCGGACTTATCTCTCGAGAGCAAACGACGATGAGGTCGCCCCGCCTTTGCGCTGGCTCGGTCATCCCGATCTGCCACTTTCCATTAGCCGAGACGATCATGTCAGATCGACCCGGCCGTCGTCGTCCATCCGCCAGAAGGGATTGTGCGCGACCTCCCAGAGATGGCCGTCGGGATCGCGGAAATTGCCGGAATGGCCGCCCCAGAAGGCCTTTTTCGGCGGCTTGACCGGGCTGGCGCCGGCTTCGACCGCGCGGGCGTAGAAGGCGTCGACGGCTTCGGGGCTGTCGAAATTCACCGCCAGCGCCATCGAGCCGGAGCCGGCCGGCAGGTCGCCTTCGCCGCCGTCGGCGACCATCTCGGCGCGGTCCCACAGCGACAGGACGATGGCCTCGCCGATCATGAAGGCGGTCGTCTGGACGCTGTCGGCGGACTTCTTCCAGCCGAGCGCCGCGTAGAAGGCGGTCGCCCGGGCGACGTCGGCGACGCCGAGCGTGACGAGGGTGATCCGGGCGGGGTTCATTCGGCGGCTTCCTTCTCGTCGACGCCGGCCATCAGGAGGCCGAGTTCGGCCTCGCTCGCCTCCGGCCCGCGCTCGCCGACGATCCGGCCGGCGAACATCACCAGGATGCGGTCAGAGAGGGCACGGATCTCGTCGAGTTCGACCGAGACGAGCAGGATTGCCTTGCCGGCGTCGCGCATTTCGACGATGCGCTTGTGGATGAATTCGATCGCGCCGACGTCGACGCCCCGGGTGGGCTGGCCGATGAGCAAGACGTCGGGATCGCGCTCCATCTCCCTTGCCAGCACGATCTTCTGCTGGTTGCCGCCGGAGAAGTTGGCGGTCTTCAGCCGGCAGTCGGCCGGGCGGATGTCGTAGGCCTCGATCTTCTCGCGCGCGTCGCGGCGCATCGCATCGAGGTCGAGCAGCGGACCCTTGCGAAAGCGCGGGTCGTCCTGATAGCCGAGAATGGCGTTCTCGTTCTCCTCGAAGGGCAGGACGAGGCCCATGTGATGGCGGTCTTCGGGAACGTGGGCGCAGCCGATGCGGCGGATCTCGGCCGGGTCGGACTCCCTGGCCGGGTCGATCTCGCGGCCGTTGAGGACGATGAGACCGGCCTTCGCTCGGCGGATGCCGGCGAGCGCCTCCAGAAGTTCGCTCTGGCCGTTGCCGGCGACCCCGGCGATGCCGACGATCTCGCCGGCCCTGACGGAGAACGACACGTCGTCCACCATGGTGACGCCGCGCGAATCCTTCACCGTGAGGTTCCTCGCGGTCAGAAGGGGATCGCCGGGCCGCGCCGGCTGCTTGTCGACGGTGAGGAGGACGCGGCGGCCGACCATCAGCTCGGCGAGTTCGGCGACCGAGGTGTCGGCGGTCTTCTTCGTCGCCACCATCTCGCCCCGGCGCATCACCGAGACGGTGTCGGTGATCGCCATGATCTCGCGCAGCTTGTGGGTGATCAGGATGATCGTCTTGCCCTCGGCTCTCAGCTGCTTCAGCACGTCGAAGAGGTGATCGGCCTCGGACGGGGTGAGGACGCCGGTCGGCTCGTCGAGGATCAGGATGTCGGCGCCGCGATAGAGGCTCTTCAGGATCTCGACCCGCTGCTGCAGGCCGACGGGCAGATCCTCGACGACGGCGTCGGGATCGACCTCGAGCCCGTGGTCCTCCTCCAGCCGGCGCAACTCGGCCCGCACCCTGGCGATGCCGGAGGACAGCAGCGGCGAGCGCTCGGCGCCCAGCATGACGTTCTCGACCACGGTCAGGTTGTGGACCAGCATGAAATGCTGGTGGACCATGCCGATGCCGGCGGCGATCGCGGCGTTCGGGTCGGCGATCTCGACGGTTTTGCCGCCGACGCGGATCTCGCCGGCGTCGGCCTGGTAGAAGCCGTAGATGATCGACATCAGGGTCGATTTGCCGGCGCCGTTCTCGCCGACGATGCCGTGAATGCTGCCGCGCTCCACCGTGAGGTCGATGGATCGGTTGGCCCTGACGGCCCCGAAGCTCTTGTCGATGCCGATCAGTTCGATCGCCGGTTCGGCCATGTGGTATCAGGACTTCCGCGGTTGTTTCGCAAAGAGTAATCAGCCAATCCTGCAAACGCCATAGGCAATTCGGTGGGGAGGCGGAGGAGGCGGGATGAGCGACGGCGAGAAAGGGGAACGGGCGCCGCGCGCCGAGCCCCGGCGGCGGAGCGATTTTCCGCTGCTGCGGACGCTGACGACGCGCTGGTCCGACAACGACCTCTACGGCCACATGAACAACGTCGTGCACTATTCGCTGTTCGACACGGCGGTGAACGGCTGGCTGATCGAGAAGGGCCTGCTCGATCTTCAGGGAGGCGAAGAAATCGGACTCGTGGTGGAGACCGGTTGCCGTTACCATGGCGAACTGGCCTTTCCCGATCCTGTCACGGCGGGAATCGGCATCGGCCGGCTGGGGCGCTCCTCGGTGCGCTACGAGATCGCCCTGTTTCGCGGCGAGGATGAGATGGCGGCGGCGGAAGGCTTCTTCGTCCACGTCAACGTGGACCGGAAGACCCGGCGGCCCGTCGCGATCGGGCCGGCCAGGCGCCGGACATACGAGGAGATACTGCTATGAGCGAGCCGAACGAGGGGGCGGGTCCGCGGATCGAGGATCTCGAGGTGATGGTCGCGCATCAGGCGCGCACGATCGACGAGCTGTCCGAAGAGCTGACAAGGGCCGTGCGGATGATCGAGCGGCTGCAGCATCTGATACCAATTCCCGCATTGACTGACTCGTATGGGATTCCCGACCCGTCCGGGATATGATTCAAGATGGCGAACAGGAGTTTGTTCGCCATGGCCCCGCCCATTCCGCTTCGCTCAGACTATGAAGCTC
>NZ_JAJUWU010000001.1 GCF_021390325.1 Jiella avicenniae
CTACAACTTCCGCCGCATCCTCGCCTGGCTGAAGCTTTTTGTCGCCTTCATCCAGGCCGCGATCATCAGCCTATTCGGCACCCGCCAAACCGCCGCCGCCGCTTAGGGAGCCTTCTTCACGGACAACGCCTGAAGAAGCGTTGAGTCGCGACCCTTGCCCATCGCCGCTGCGAGTTTGGGCGAAACCGGTTCAGACCTACCTGATTCCTTATCGGTGGCGTCCTTGTCTGGGCGCCTTGTGGTGAAACCCGCCCTATCTCCGGCAAACGGGGCCTTGAGGCGACGCATGCTCCGTTGATCAGCTCAACGGGAACCGTTGCTACCGACCCGCCTCATGCTCCGCTCGAGATGGTTCTGAACCATTCGACGGCGAGGTGAGGTCCAGAGACGATGAGGGTTGCGGCTATCGCCACGACGATGATGCCGTGGAGCACTGCAATCAGGAGCAACTGGGTTCGAAAGGGTTCCTTGTTGGTCTTGTGACGGAGCAGCTTTTGGCCGGCAATCGCGCCGACACTGCCTCCCATTAGCGCCAGGCTAAGGAGCCGTTGTTCGGAAATTCGCCATCCGCCTTGACGCGCCCGTCTCTTGTCGAACAGGAAGGCCAAATAGGCGGCGCAATTGATCGCGACGAGATAGGCCCCGATCGCGAGCATGATGATGCCATCCGTCAAAGTGCCGTCCATCGTGGTCATGCCGCTCCTGATGAAGTCTATGTATCGTGGTCGCTCGTCGGCCCATGGTCGTGCCGACTCGGAGCGGTCTCGATCATGCCGCTTCGGAGCTGCCCAGGGAATTTCATGCCCAAACCCAAGCTCACCTTCATCTGCCAGGCCTGCGGCGCGGTCTATACGCGCTGGCAGGGAAAGTGCGACGCCTGCGGCGAGTGGAACACCATCGTCGAGGAGAACGCCTCGGGTGGCATCGGCGGCGGGCCGCAACGGGGGGCTAGGCGCAAGGGGCGCCCGTCGGCACTCTTGCCTCTTTCGGGTGAGATCGAGGAGGCGCCGCGGATCGTCTCCGGTATCGCCGAGCTCGACCGGGCGACGGGCGGAGGCATCGTGCGCGGCTCGGCGATCCTCATCGGCGGCGATCCCGGCATCGGCAAGTCGACGCTTTTGATGCAGGCGGCGGCGGCGCTGGCGCGGCGGGGCAGTTCGGTCGTCTACGTCTCCGGCGAGGAGGCGGTGGCGCAGGTGCGGCTCAGGGCGCAGCGGCTGCAGGCGGCCGATACCGACGTCCAGTTGATGGCCGAGACCAATGTCGAAGACATCCTGGCGACGCTGGCCGAAGCCAAGCGTCCCGACCTCCTGATCATCGATTCGATCCAGACGCTGTGGTCCGACTTCGCCGAATCGGCGCCCGGCACGGTGACGCAGGTGCGAGCCGGCGTGCAGGCGCTGGTGAAATACGCCAAGTCCTCCGGTGCCGCCGTCATCCTCGTCGGCCACGTCACCAAGGACGGCCAGATCGCCGGCCCCCGCGTCGTCGAGCACATGGTCGATGCGGTGCTCTATTTCGAAGGCGAGGGCGGCCATCATTTCCGTATCCTCAGAACCGTGAAGAACCGCTTCGGCCCGACCGACGAGATCGGCGTCTTCGAGATGGGCGGAGAGGGCCTCAGGGAAGTCGCCAACCCGTCCGAACTGTTTCTCGGCGAGCGCAACGCCAAGTCGCCGGGCGCGGCGGTCTTCGCCGGCATGGAGGGCACACGGCCCGTTCTGGTCGAGATCCAGGCCCTCGTCGCCCCCTCGGCGCTGGGCACGCCGCGCCGCGCCGTCGTCGGCTGGGACCAGCCGCGGCTCGCCATGGTGCTCGCCGTGCTCGACGCCCATTGCGGCGTCCGGCTCGGCCAGCACGACGTCTATCTCAACGTCGCCGGCGGATTCCGCATCTCCGAGCCGGCGGCCGATCTCGCCGTCGCGGCGGCGCTCGTCTCGTCGCTGTCCGGCGCGCCGCTGCCGTCCGACTGCGTCTATTTCGGCGAGGTCAGCCTGTCCGGCGCCGTGCGCCCCGTCGCCCATGCGGCGCAGCGGCTGAAGGAGGCCGAAAAGCTCGGCTTCTCCCGCTCCGTCCTGCCGGACTCGACCGCAGATCTGCCGAAATCCCACGGCATGCGGGTGGAGGCGGTGGAAGCGCTGCCAGATCTCGTCGCCAAGGTCGCGGCCGGAGGCTCGATTCACGGCTCCGGCGAAGAGGCTTGAACGCCCCGCGAATCTTTTAGTGAAAATCATGCCGTAAAACGGTAATGGGGTGTTCGGCCGCGACGGGCCGCCGCCGACCCCTCGACCCTGGAAGTCTCTACGATGTCACTCACACTGCTCGACGCCAGTCTCGTTGCGATCATGCTGGTTTCGGCCCTGCTTGCGATGGTGCGCGGTTTCTCGCGCGAGGTTCTGTCGATCGTCGCCTGGGCGGTCGCGGCCGTCGTCGCCTTCCTGTTCTACGGCGAGCTGACGCCCTATGCCGAGCAGTACATCTCCTCGCGCACGGTGGCGATGGCGGCCTCGGCGGCGGCGATCTTCATCGTCACGCTGATCATCGTCTCCTTCATCACGCTCAGAATCGCCGATTTCATCATCGACAGCCGCATCGGCGCGCTCGACCGGGTGCTCGGCTTTCTGTTCGGCGCGGTGCGGGGCCTGCTTCTGGTCGTCGTCGCCATGCTGTTCTTCAACTGGCTGGCGCCAGAGAACCAGCCGGAATGGATCGCCAACGCCGCCTCCAAGCCCTATCTCGACGACCTCGGAAAGCAGCTCGTCGCCGCGCTCCCGGAAAATCCGGAGGGCCTGATCATGGATCAGATCGACAATCTGAAGGAAGGCGGCGAGCCGGCGGAGGGACAGGCGCCGGCGGGCGAGGAGCCGACGACGATCGACGGCGCCATCCAGGGCTCGGAGCCGGCCAGTCCCGCCCCGGACGTCGACGAGGGACCGACGAATTGACGCGCTTTCGCGTCGGTGCCGGCGGCAAGAGGGGTGCGGCGAACGCTGCGCCCCCGACGCACGACTCGCGCTCTGCGACGAGAGTCCCTATATCTCTCCCATCACACCAGCCAGCGGAACGCGGATAGACATGGACGAGACGCCGTTCGGCGACGACACGCTGCATGAAGAATGCGGCGTTTTCGGCATTTTCGAGCGGGCGGACGCCGCCGCCGTGGTGACGCTCGGGCTGCATGCCCTCCAACATCGAGGCCAGGAAGCGGCCGGCATCGTTTCCCACGACGGCGCCCAGTTCCACGTCGAGCGCCACGCGGGACTGATCGGCGACACCTTCACCAAGCCGCAGGTGCTGGAACGTTTGCCCGGCACCTCGGCGATCGGCCACACCCGCTACGCCACCACCGGCGGCGGCGGCCTCAGAAACGTCCAGCCGTTCTTCGCCGAGCTGTCGGCCGGCGGCTTCGCCGTCGCCCACAACGGCAACATCACCAACGCCATGACGGTGCAGCGCGAGTTGCAGCGGCGCGGCTCGATCTTCTCCTCGACCTCGGACACCGAGACGATCCTGCATCTCGTCGCGACCAGCGGGGCGCGGGCCTTCGTCGACAAGCTGATCGACGCGCTGTCGCGGCTCGAAGGCGCCTTTTCGCTGGTGGGCCTCTCGGCCAGTTCGATGATCGGCGTGCGCGATCCCCTCGGCATCCGGCCGCTCGTCCTCGGCGAGCTCGAGGGCTCGGTCATCCTCGCCTCGGAAACCTGCGCGCTCGACATCATAGGGGCGGAGTTCGTCCGCGACGTCGAGCCCGGCGAGATGGTCGTCGTCACCGAGAGCGGCGTCGAGAGCGTCTTTCCGTTCCAGTCGCGCCGGCCACGCTTCTGCATTTTCGAATACGTCTATTTCGCCCGGCCGGACTCCAACGTCGAGGGCCGCAACGTCTACGACATCCGCAAGAAGATCGGGATGGAGCTCGCCCGCGAGAGCCATGTCGATGCCGACGTCGTCGTGCCGGTGCCCGATTCCGGCGTGCCGGCGGCGATCGGCTACGCCCAGGAGGCGGTGCTTCCCTTCGAACTCGGCATCATCCGCAACCACTATGTCGGGCGCACCTTCATCCAGCCGACGGATTCGATCCGCCACATGGGCGTGAAGCTGAAGCACAACGCCAACCGGATGATGATCGAGGGCAAGCGCGTCGTCCTCGTCGACGACTCGATCGTGCGCGGCACCACCAGCCAGAAGATCGTGCAGATGGTTCGCGAGGCCGGCGCCCGGGAGGTGCACATGCGGATCGCCTCGCCGCCGACCTCGGCCTCGTGCTTCTACGGCGTCGACACGCCGGAAAAGGCCAAGCTCCTCGCCTCGCGCATGACCATCGACGAGATGGCGGAATTCATCCAGGTGGATTCGCTCGCCTTCCTGTCGATCGACGGGCTCTACCGGGCCTGCGGCGAGACGGAGCGCTCGAAGATCTCGCCGCAGTTCTGCGATGCCTGCTTCACCGGCGACTATCCGACCTCGCTGACCGATCAGGACGGGGCGGACAACGTCCGTCAGCTGTCGCTGCTCGGCGGGGCCGGCTGAAGGCAAAGAGGACGAAAGGGGAGGAGATGCCGATGGCCGGACGGCTCGAAGGCAAGACTGCGCTGGTGACCGGCGCTTCGCGCGGCATCGGCTATCAGATCGCCAAGCAGATGGCGGCCGAAGGCGCCCATGTGATCGCGCTGGCGCGCACCGTCGGCGGGCTGGAGGAACTCGACGACGAGATCAAGTCGGCGGGCGGCTCGGCCACCCTCGTTCCCCTCGACCTCACCGACATGGGCGGCATCGACCGTCTCGGCGGGGCAATCAAGCAGCGCTGGGGCAAGCTCGACGTCCTGGTGGCGAATGCCGGTCTTCTCGGCGTCCTCTCGCCGATCGGCCACATCGAGGCGAAGGTCTTCGAAAAGACCATGACCGTCAACGTCACCTCGACCTGGCGGCTGATCCGCTCGGTCGATCCGCTGCTCAAGGCCGCTGACGCCGGCAGGGCGATCGTCATGTCCTCGGGCGCGGCCCATTCGGCCAAGGCCTACTGGTCGCTCTATGCGGCGACGAAGGCGGCCTGCGAGGCGATGGTCCGCTCCTGGGCCAACGAGACGATGAACACGCCCTTGCGCGTCAACGCCGTCAATCCGGGCGCCACCCGCACCCGCATGCGCGCCGAGGCGATGCCCGGCGAAGACCCCAAGAACCTGCCGACGGCCCGCGAAGTGGCCGCGAAGATCCTGCCGCTCGCTTTTGACGACGTCACCGAGACCGGGAAGATCTTCGACGTACGGGAGGGGCGGTTTCTGAGCTATCGGGACCCGGCCTGACGCAATCCGGCTGCTGCCGCCCAAACCATACAGCGGCCGTTCACCCCACCCGCCGTCCTTGCCGCCATACGGCGCGGACCACCGGTGGCTCACCGGGCGCATGCGCCACCCGGATCAGATCGGCCCGCATGCCCGCGGCGACGATGCCGCGGTCGGTCAGGCCGACGGCCGCAGCGGGATTGGCGGTGGCAAGCCTCACGGCAGCCGGCAGCGGCACCTTTCCGCCTTCGGCCAAGGCGAACACCGCCTGGATCAGGCTGAACGGCACGTAGTCCGAGGAAAGCACGTCGAGCAGCCCGGCGCGCATGAGGTCGATCGCCGAGATGTTGCCCGAATGCGAACGGCCGCGTACGACGTTCGGCGCGCCCATCAGAACCTTCATGCCGGCGGCGCGCGAGGCTTCGGCCGCGGCGATCGTGGTCGGAAACTCCGAGATCTTCGTGCCGAGCGCGATCGATTCCTCGACATGGGCGATCGTCGCGTCGTCATGCGATGCGAGCGCGATGCCGCGCGCCAAGCATTCGGCCGCGATCGCCCGGCGGTGTGGGCCGGCGTTTTTCTCCGACTGGGCGATGCGGGTGCGGGCGAAGGCCTCGAAATCGGCCTCGCTCATCTTGAACTTGTCCGTCAGATAGGCCCTGAGGGCAGCCAGATCGTGGAACTGGCGCTGGCCGGGCGCATGATCCATCAGCGAGACGAGCTTCAGCCGCGGATGATCCTTCAGGAGATCGAAACCCTCGACCACGTCGTCGGCCGAAACCTCGCAGCGCAGGTGGACGAAGTGCTCGGCACGCAAGCGCCCTTCGGCCGTCGCCCGTTCAATCGTCGCGACGAGAGTTGCGACGTCTTCGGCACCCGTGCGGGTGTTTTCGTCGGAGCCGACGCGCGCCGCGTCGAAGACCGTGGTGATACCCGACGTCGCCACCTGGCCGTCATGGGCCTGCACAGCCGCCATCGCGTTCCAGACGACGCCGGAGCGCGGGTTGAGGTGCCCCTCGATCTGGTCGGTGTGGAGTTCGACGAGCCCGGGCATGAGATAGTCGCCGCCCATGTCCTCGCCGCCGGTCGATCGCGATGGAAGGATCTCGGCGATGCGGCCGTCCTCGACCGCGACGGCCCCTTCGACGATCGTGTCGTCGAGGACGATGCGGGCGTTGGCGAAGATCGACGGGTCGGTCATGGCGTGTTCCCTCATGGCGGAGCTCGCCGGCCTGCCGGCGACGACCATGCCGTCGGACGAACAAACGAAAAGCCCGTGGCATCGTCTGCCCCGGGCTTTCGGTGGAAGCCGCAAAAATTCGGCAGCTCGCCTCAGCGGACGCGCCGCCGCTCCGTCACCGCCTGAAAGGCGAGCTTGGCGTGGAAGGAGCAGTAGGGCGTACCCTCGCCGGAATGATCGCCGCAGAAGTGGAAGTCCGGCGACAGCGGATCGCCGATCGGCCACTTGCAGGTCCGCTCGGTGAGCTGCACCAGCGACAGCTTGCGCATCATCGGAACCACTTCGGCGCCCTTGCGCGCGACCGGTTCGACCTTTTCCTCGATCTCGTCCTCGACCTCGACCTTCAGCGCCGTCGCGCCCATGGTCCGGGCGACGGGCCGGCTGGTCTGGATGACCTGGGCGGCCATGACCTGCGAGGCGACGACGCGCGGGGCCGCGGCGACTTGCGGCTCGGGAACCGCGGCGACGACGGGCTTTTCTTCCGGCGCCGACTTTGCACGGGATTCCAGCTTCAGGCGATGCACCTTGCCGATGACCGCATTGCGGCTGACGCCGCCGAGCTTCTCGGCGATCTGGCTGGCGCTGTGGCCTTCGGACCAGAGTCGGCGCAGCATCTCCACGCGTTCGTCCGTCCAACCCATTGGCTTGCTCCTTCTTCACGGAAGCGGCGCCCGGAATCCAACACCCTCCCGCGCAAGCCAATGCGCGGATGGGGACACAAGATGTAGGGTGAAACTAGGTCCGCCGCTCGAAGTCTAGTATCTAAGCACGGAATTTACCGTATCGCCCGACTCGCTGACAAGAGTCGCATGGCAAGGAAACGACGCTTCCGATGTTTTTCCCCAGCCAATATGGGTATTGCGCGCGGTAAAACCAGCGTCCCGTGTGGGGCTGCGGGCCGTCCATGCCGCAAATTCGAGGCTCTTGCCTCGCAACGCGCCAGGGGGCATGTTATAGGAGCGCATCCGAGACATCGGAAACGCATGCGAAGCCTGCCCTGTCGGCAGGCTTTGACGTTTTCAGGGGCATCGCCCGTCAGCCTCGCGGCACGGCGCTCCAAGAAGAGTTGACACACCATGGACAAACAGCCGATCGATCCGTCTCCTCTCTACCAGACCTATCAGCGCGCGCCGCTCGCCTTCGAGCGCGGCGAGGGCGTTTGGGTGGAGACGCGAGACGGCCGACGCTTCATGGACCTGTCCGGCGGTGTCGCGGTCAACGTTCTCGGCCATGCCCATCCGCATCTCGTCGCGGCACTGAAGGACCAGGCCGAGAAGCTGTGGCACACTTCCAACCTCTTCGAGATCCCCGGCCAGCGCCGGCTGGCGGAGCGGTTGACCGCCAACAGCTTCGCCGACAAGGCGTTCTTCGCCAATTCCGGGGCAGAGGCCCTGGAATGCGCGATCAAGACCGCGCGGCGCTACCACTACGTCTCCGGCCAGCCGGAGCGCTACCGCATCCTCACCTTCGAGGGCGCCTTTCACGGGCGGACGCTGGCGACGATCGCGGCGGGCGGTCAGGCGAAATATCTGGAAGGCTTCGGTCCGAAGGTCGAAGGCTTCGATCAGCTCCCGTTCGGCGACGAGGCGGCCCTGCGGAAGGCGGCGGCCGGTGCCGACGTCGCCGCGATCCTGATCGAGCCGATCCAGGGCGAGGGCGGCATCCGCAGCGTCCCGACGCCCTTCCTCAAGCTGATCCGCGAACTCTGCGACACCTACGGCCTGCTGCTGATCTATGACGAGGTGCAGACCGGCATCGGGCGCACCGGCCGCTTCTACGCCTACGAGAATTCCGGCGTGGCGCCGGACATCCTCGCCTCGGCGAAGGGGCTCGGCGGCGGCTTCCCGGTGGGCGTCTGCCTTGCCACGCAGGAAGCGGCCAAGGGCATGACTCCCGGCAGCCACGGCACCACCTATGGCGGCAATCCGCTGGCCATGGCGGTCGCCAATGCGGTGCTCGACGTGGTTCTCGAAGACGGCTTCCTCGAGGAGGTCCGCCGCAAGGCGCTGCTCTTCAAGCAGTCGCTCGCCTCGCTCGCCGACCGCTATCCCGAGGTGATCGAGGCGATCCGCGGCGAGGGCCTGCTGATCGGGCTGAAGATGCGCGTGCCGAACACCGAGATGGTCGCGGCGCTGCGCGAGGAAGCCCTGCTCGCCGCGCCGGCGGGCGACAACGTCGTCAGGCTGTTGCCGCCGCTGAACCTCACCGAGGAAGAGATCCGCACGGCCATGGAGCGGATCGAGAACGCGGCGGCGCGGCTGTCGCCGGCGCTGCAGCGCGCGAGTGCATGAGATGACGATGACGACGAGCGAGAACCCGCGCCATTTCCTCGACCTTTCGCAAGTCTCGAAGGGCGACCTCCGGTCGATCATCGACGACGCCTGCCGACGCAAGCAGCGCCTGCCGGGCGGCGACAAGCCGCTCGCCGGCAAGATGCTGGCGATGATCTTCGACAAACCGTCGACGCGCACGCGCGTTTCCTTCGACGTCGCGATGCGCCAGCTCGGCGGCGAGACGCTGTTTCTGTCCGGCGCCGAGATGCAGCTCGGCCGCTCGGAGACGATCGCCGACACGGCCCGCGTCCTGTCGCGCTTCGTCGACGCCATCATGATCCGCACCACCGAGCACGAGCGGCTGATCGAGATGGCGGAGAATGCGACGGTGCCGGTGATCAACGGCCTGACCGACGACACCCATCCCTGCCAGATCATGGCGGACCTGATGACCTTCGAGGAAAAGCGCGGGCCAGTGAAGGGCAAGGTCTTCGCCTGGTCGGGCGACGGCAACAACGTGCTCGCCTCCTTCGCCGAGGCCTCGGCGCGCTTCGATTTCGAGCTCCGGATCGCGACGCCGAGCGGCTCCGACCTCGACGGCCGTTTCATCGACTGGGCCCGGGGCGAGGGGGCGAAGATCCTGACGACCGAAGATCCCGTCGAGGCGGTTTCCGGCGCCGATTGCGTCGTCACCGACACCTGGGTGTCGATGGGGCGCGAGGACCGGGCGCGCGGCCACAACGTCTTCATGCCCTATCAGGTCAACGAGCGGCTGATGGCCCATGCCAAGCCCGAGGCACTGTTCATGCATTGCCTGCCGGCCCATCGCGGCGAAGAGGTGACGGACGACGTCATCGACGGGCCGCAGTCGGTGGTCTTCGACGAGGCGGAGAACCGCCTGCATGCGCAGAAGTCGATCCTCGCCTGGTGCTTCGGCGAGGTGACGTCCGGAAGTGCCGCGCATGGCTGAGAACGAACGCGTTCTTTCGGCGAGCGATCTCGTCGGCGACGACGCCGTCGTGCCCTTCGCGGTCGAGGCGCTGGATGCGCGCGGCCGCGGCGTGCAACTCGGCTCGATGCTCGACCAGATCCTGGCGCGGCACGATTATCCCGAGCCGGTGTCGCGGCTGCTCGCGGAAATGATCGTGCTGACGGTGCTGCTCGGCACCTCGTTGAAGTTCGAGGGCAAGTTCATCGTCCAGACCCAGACCGACGGGCCGGTGGACCTCCTCGTCGTCGACTATGCGACGCCGTCGAGCGTGCGGGCCTATGCCCGCTTCGACGAGGATGCGCTTCAAGCCGCCGTCACCGCGGGCGCAACGAGTTCGGAGGCGCTTCTGGGCAACGGCACCCTGGCTCTGACGGTCGATCAGGGCGCCTATACCCAGCGTTATCAGGGGATCGTCGAACTCGCCGGCCAGGGCATCGAGGCCGTCGCCGAGACCTATTTCCGCCAGTCCGAGCAGATCCCGACCACGGTGAAGCTCGCCGTCGCCAAGATCGCCCGACGCGGCGAGAACGGCTTCGTCGAAAGCTGGCGGGCGGGCGGGCTGATCGCCCAGTTCCTGCCGGAGTCGCCCGAGCGCATGCGCATGCCCGACCTTCCCGGCGGCGACCTGCCGGAAGGCGCGGAGGAATATGCCGAGGGCGACGAGTTCGACGACGCCTGGCTCGAGGTCCGGGCTCTGGTCGACACGGTCGATGCCTCGGAACTGACCGATCCCGAAGTCGGCGTCGAGCGCCTGCTCTTTCGCCTGTTCCACGAGCGCGGCGTCCGGGTGTTTCCCGCCGACAGGGTGATCGACGACTGCTCCTGCTCGCGCGAGCGGATCGGCGAGGTGCTGTCGAATTTCTCCGCCGAGGAAATCGAGGAGAGCATCGAGGACGGCGCCATCAAGGTCACCTGCGAATTCTGCGGGACGAACTACGAGTTCGATCCGAAGGAATTCCTGCAGGAAGAATAGGCGTCGCCACCACGGCCTTGCCGATGTCCGCAGGCCGAGGACGCTTGCGATCTTTTATTGTGTGTCGGCGATGTCCGGCAGGATGGCGGGGCGGCATTCGCTCCGTCCGAAGCACGGTCAGCACCGCCGCCCCGCCTTCGCTCAGATGTACCCCTGCTCGCGCAGATACTCGACGACCTGGTCGGCGAGTTCCTCCGGCGCGGCCATGCCGCCGGCCAGCGTGATCTCGGCCCGTTCGGGCGGCTCGTAGGGGCTGTCGATGCCGGTGAAGTTCTTGATCCGGCCCTCGCGCGCCTTTTTGTAGAGACCCTTCGGATCGCGCTTTTCGGCGACGTGCAGCGGCGTGTCGACGAAGACCTCGACGAATTCGCCCGGCTCCAGCAGATCACGCGCCAGCCGCCGCTCGGAGCGGAAGGGCGAGATGAAGGAGCACAGCACGATGACGCCGGCGTCGACGAACAGCCGCGCTGCCTCGGCGACACGACGGATATTCTCCACACGGTCCACCTCGGTGAAGCCGAGATCGCGATTGAGCCCGTGGCGGATGTTGTCGCCGTCGAGCAGATAGGTGTGCTTGCCGAGGGCGAAGAGGCGCTTCTCGACGAGGTTGGCGACGGTCGACTTGCCGGCGCCGGAAAGGCCGGTGAACCAGATCGCCGCCGGGCGCTGGCCCATCGCCTCGCCGCGGCGATGCTTGTCGAGATCGACCGCCTGCCAATGGATGTTCGACGCCCGCCGGAGCGCGAAGTCGATCATGCCGGCGCCGACGGTCAGATTGGTCAGCCGGTCGATGACGATGAAGCCGCCGGTCTCGGGATTGTCGGCATAGGCGTCGAAGGCGATCGGCTCGCGGAAGGACAGGTTGACGACCGAGACCTCGTTCAGATCGACCTTCTTGGCAGCCAGATGCTGGAACGTGTTGACGTCGACGTTGTACTTGATTTCGGTGACGGAGCCGGGCACCGTCTTGGTGCCGATCTTGAAGAGATAGGGGCGGCCCGGCACGAGCGCGTCGTCATGCATCCAGATGAGATGCGCCGAGAACTGGTCGGCGACTTCCGGACGCTGGTTGGCGTCGCACAGCAGATCGCCGCGGGAGATGTCGATCTCGTCGGTGAGCGTGATGGTCACCGCCTCGCCGGCGATGGCGTTCTCCTTCTCGCCGTCGTAGGTGACGATCGACTTCACCGTGCTCTTGCGCCCGGAAGCCGCGACCACGAGTTCTTCGCCGACGCTCACGGTGCCCGAGGCGAGCGTGCCGGAATAGCCGCGAAAATCGAGGTTGGGACGGTTCACCCATTGCACCGGGAAGCGCAGCGGCCGCTCGGTCTCGGCCCCGCGCACGTCGACCGCCTCGATGTGTTCGAGCAGCGTCGGCCCGTCATACCAGTCGAGATTCGCGCCACGCTGGGTGACGTTGTCACCGAAGCGCGCCGACATCGGGATCGGCTGGATGTTCTCGAAGGCGAGGACGTGGGCGAAGGAATTGTAGTCGGCGAGGATCTTCTCGAAGACGTCCTGCGAATAGCCGACGAGGTCGATCTTGTTGATCGCCAGGACGACGTTCTTGATGCCGAGCAGCGAGGCGATGTAGGAGTGCCGCCGCGTCTGGGTGAGGACGCCCTTCCTCGCGTCGATCAGGATGACCGCGAGATCGGCGTTCGAGGCGCCGGTCGCCATGTTGCGGGTGTACTGCTCGTGGCCGGGGGTGTCGGCGACGATGAACTTGCGCTTTTCGGTGGCGAAGAAGCGGTATGCGACGTCGATGGTGATGCCCTGCTCGCGCTCGGCTTCCAGCCCGTCGACGAGAAGTGCGAAGTCGATGTCCTCGCCGACCGTGCCGTGCTTGGCGCTGTCCTTCTGCAGCGTCGCCAGCTGGTCCTCGAACAAGAGCTTGGTGTCGTAGAGCAGTCGCCCGATCAGCGTCGACTTGCCGTCGTCCACCGAGCCGCAGGTGAGGAAGCGCAGGAGATCCTTGCGCTCCTGGCGCGAGAGATATTCGGCGAAGGCCGCGGGATCGAAATTGTCCATCAGAAATAGCCCTCGCGCTTCTTCTTCTCCATCGATCCGGCCTCGTCGTGGTCGATCAGGCGACCCGAGCGCTCCGAGGTCCGGGCGATCAGCATTTCATGGACGATTTCCGGCAGCGTGGCGGCCGGCGACTCCATCGCCGCGGTCAGCGGGTAGCAGCCGAGGGTGCGGAAGCGGATCAGCCGCATCTCCGGCGTCTCGCCGGGGGCGAGCGGCAGCCGCTCGTCATCGACCATGATCAGCATGCCGTCGCGCTCGACCACGGGGCGCTTGGCCGCGAAGTACAGGGGGACGATCGGGATGTTTTCCTTCAGGATGTACTGCCAGATGTCGAGTTCGGTCCAGTTCGACAGCGGGAAGGCGCGGATCGACTCGCCCTTGCGGACGCGGGCGTTGTAGATGCTCCACAGTTCCGGCCGCTGGTTCTTCGGGTCCCAGCCGTGATTTTCCGTCCGGAACGAGAAGATGCGCTCCTTCGCGCGGCTCTTCTCCTCGTCGCGGCGCGCGCCGCCGAAGGCCGCGTCGAAGCCGTATTTGGTCAGCGCTTCCTTCAAGGCGTCGGTCTTCATGATGTTGGTGTAGACCGAGGAGCCGTGGGTGAACGGCGTGACACCCTGCTTCACGCCCTCCTGGTTGGTGTGGACGATGAGGTCCATCCGCGCGTCCTCGGCCGCCTGGTCGCGGAAGGCGATCATCTCGCGGAATTTCCAGGTCGTGTCGACATGCAGCAGCGGGAACGGGGGCGGCGAAGGATAGAAGGCCTTCTTCGCCAGATGCAGCATGACCGAGGAGTCCTTGCCGATCGAATAGAGCATCACCGGATTGCGGAACTCGGCCGCAACCTCGCGCATGATGTGGATCGATTCGGCCTCGAGGCGCTGGAGATGGGTGAGTTGGTGTGCCTTGACGGGTAGCGATGCCGACATCGGTCGATCAGTCCTTCATTCCGGCGATAAGACGGCGGGTTCGAAATCGCCATGGCGCCACGGCGAATGATCGAAACTCTCAGAAACCATCGTCCGCCAATTTCGTGGCGAGCAGAGGGTCGGCGAAGGCGACGAAGTGCGGATTGGCGAAGTCGACGTCGTCTTCCTGCCGGCGCTTGCCGTAGCGAAGCGGTGCGCCGTCGAGGGTGGTGACCATTCCGCCGGCGGCCCGAAGCACGGCGTCGCCGGCGGCCGTGTCCCATTCCATGGTCCGGCCGAGCCGGGGGTAGACGTCCGCCTCTCCCTCGGCGACGAGGCAGAATTTCAGCGACGACCCGCGGGAGACGAAGCGCTCGACGTCGTAGCGCTTCAGCCATTCTTCCGTCTCGGCAGAGCCGTGCGAGCGGCTGCCGACGGCGACGAGCCGCCGCGGCGCCTTGCGGGCGGCGATCGCCCGACGCTCACCGAGCGTGCCGTCGGCGACCTCCGCCGTGAAGGCACCTTCGCCGACGGAACCCGCCCACAGCTTGCTGAGGGCGGGGGCGTAGACGACGCCGGCGATCGGCACGCCGTCTTCGACGAGGGCGATGTTGACCGTGAAGTCGCCGTTGCGGTTGACGAATTCCTTCGTCCCGTCGAGCGGATCGACCAGAAACAGGCGGTCGGCCTCTTGCGGCACATGGCCGGCCGAAACGGCTTCTTCCGCGACGACGACGATGTCCGGCGCCAGCTTCGCCAGCAGCGGCTTCAACGCCGCCTCGCATCGGATGTCGGCCTCGGTTACCGGCGAAGCGTCGGCTTTCGTCCGTGTGTCGAAGGCCGTTCCGTAGATCGCGAGTATCTCTTCGCCGCCCTTCAGGGCAATCGCGGTCAGCTCTGCAAGGGTCAATGCGGGCTCGCTCGTTCTTACCGAAGAAGGCCGTTCCCTTACGGAAAATCGGCGGAACAGACAACGCCGGCCGTCGGCACGTGGAATTCGCGTCTGCCGATGTTGCTTTGCAGCACGCATAGCAGATGGTCGCGACCGTGCAAGTCTCGCCCGGCGGCGGAGCATTCAGGCGCGGCCGCGAAAGCTTTGGAGGCGGGCAGCGGTTGTGTCAAATCGCGCACAGCCGCGGACGAAAACGTCACTGCGCTGATTTGCGGCCTGTACCTGACGGGCCGTTGGGATACTCTTGCGCCCGGAACTGCTGCGGGGGCAGCGATACGGCATGTCGAAGCGAGCGCGTCGGGGGACGAGGTCGCTTCGGACGTCGGGGTGAAGCGTGCGGCGCGGGAGCGCCGTCGCGGACACGTCGATGGAACCGGGGGACTTGAATGACGGCCAGGACGATGGCGTTTGGCGGGATGGCCGGTCGGGCCGGTCCGCATCGGCGTGGCGGGGCCGGGCTGGTTCTGGCGGTGCTGGCGGCGGGGCTTCTGTCCGGCTGTGCGGCGCTGCCCTCGGCGGGGCCGACGGCCGGCGCCTTCGTCGGCAACGTCGACGAAAAGGCGGTGCAGTGGCGAGACGGCTATCTCCTCGTGCCGGTCGACGACGCCGTCCTCGCCTATCAGCATGAGGAGCCGCGGCCGAGCTTTCGCGGCATCGCCAGCCGGTCGCTGCCCTCCGACACCGGCATCGGCGTCGGCGACGTCGTCCAGGTGACGCTGTTCGAGGCCGGCGTCGGCGGGCTGTTCTCCTCGCTGAACGCCGGCGGCCAGGGCTCGTCCTCGGTGCACCTGCCCGAGCAGCAGGTCGCCCGCGACGGCTCGATCACCATTCCCTATGCCGGCCGCGTCCGGGTCGCCGGCTCGACCGCTTCGGCCGTCGAGCAACGCATCGTCGCGGCTCTGAGAGACCGGGCGATCGAGCCGCAGGCCGTCGTCGCCGTTTCGCAGGGCAATTCGACCGCGGTGACGGTGACCGGCGACGCGGTGCAGGGCGCCTCGGTGCCGATCCCGGCTTCGGGGCTGAAGATCCTCGACCTGATCGCCCGGGTGGGCGGGCCGAAGACGCCGATCTACGAGACCGCCGTGTCGCTGACCCGCGGCGGCCGGACGGTGCAGATGCCGTTCTCCGAACTCGTCAACGATCCGACCGAGGACGTCTATGTGCGGCCCGGCGACGTCGTTCTCCTGACCCGCCAGCCGCGCACCTACGTGGCGCTGGGCGCGACCGGCAAGAGCGACCAGCTGCCGCTGCAGGGCTACGAGATGTCGCTGGCCGAGGCGCTCGCCCAGGTCGGCGGGCTGAACCCCGCCCTCGCCAACCCGAAAGGCGTCTTCGTGCTGCGCCGCGAGCCGGGGGCGGAGATGGTCGCCCGCTACGAGGGCCAGGCCTTCACCCGCGCCGCCCCGGGCGAGGACGCCACCCGCCTCGCCGGCGAGATCCCGGTGATCTACCGCTTCGACCTGCGCCAGCCCTCCGGCCTGCTCCACGCCCAGGACTTCCGGATCCACGACGGCGACATGCTCTATGTCGCGACCGCCCCCTTTGTCCCCGTCAAGCAGGCCCTCGACGCGCTCAGCGGCGTCGTCACCCCGGCGCTGACGACCGTCAATACCGCCGCCGTCCTGTCGACGCGGCTGAGCAAATAGGACGCGGCGTCCGGCGCGGTCTCGAAGAACGACATCGAGAGGCCGCACGACAGCCCCGCCTCGGCTCATCATGCCGGGTTGACGGAAGACGACGGAGGCGGCTCAGCCCTTCGCCGGAACGATCGTCACCAGCGCGTCGGACGGATAGACGGATTCGTAGAGCACGCCGTCTCCCGGCATGAAACGCATCACCGTCTCGCCGTGGGTGTCGGCCATCTCCAGCGTACCGTCGCTTTCGGCCCGCCACTGCGACACGCGCGAAAGCTGCGAAGAGCTGCAGTCGGGCAGCAGCGGCGCGGGCTCGAACGCGCCCGAGTTCGGCCGGCTTCCGAGGATCTTGCAGCTCTCACCCGATCTGAGATCGATCAGCCGCATGGCGGAAGGCTTGGCGTCGCTCGCCCGGACGGATCCGACCATCGTCGGATCCACGGTGACGACGCCGGGTCCGACGAGGGGCGCACCGAGGCTGGCGCCCGGCTCCGGAGCTGCCTGGAGCTTGGCGACCAGGACGAGAGCCGCGACGCCGGTGCCGAGAACGGTGGCCGTGAAATTCATGGGCTCATTTCCGTTAAAATTGACTGAACCCGATTATCCACCCGAAAAGCTTAACCGAACGTTGAGACTGCGCGGCGATCGTCATCTTTCGTTATGAATTTGGCGTGATCCTTTCCGGCAGAAGCCGCAGGTCGAGGCCATCTTCTGCGCTGGAAAGCCTTGTGGGAAGGCGTCCGCAAGCCAGGCGCGAAACCCGGGCTTCAAGCGCAGCTTCAGTCTTCGCCGGCGGCGCCGCAGGACCGGCGCACCTTCAGTTCCGGCCTGATCAGCGTCGTGTGCTCCATCGCCGGGGTTCCGCTCAGCCGTTCGAGCAGGGCGCTGGCGGCGCGCTCGCCGACCTCGCTCTGGCCGTTGGAGACGGTGGTCAGCGGCGGCGTCGCGATGGCCGCCTCCTCGATGTCGTCGTAACCGACGACGGCAATGTCGACGCCCGGCCTGACGCCGCCGCGGGCGAGGCCGTACATGAGGCCGAGGGCGACGAGATCGGAAAAGCAGACGATCGCCGTCGGGCGTTCGGCGAGAGCCAGGAAAGTCGCGGCGGAATCGAAGCCGGAGTGGCGGTCGCGCGGGCCCTCGATCCGCCACTCCGGCCGGAATGAGATCTCGGCGCGATGCAGGCCGTCCAGATAGCCCGTCTCCCGCTCCCGGCCGGTGGAAGTGGCTCTGGTGCCGCCGATCATCGCGATCGACCGGTGGCCGAGCGAGACCAGGTGATCGACGGCAAGGCCTATCCCATAGGCGTCGTCGCCGCGAAATCCGTGGACGCCCGCGCCCTCGATCGTGCGGGCGATGAGGATCACCGGCAGGCCGTTCTCCTCGGCAAGGCCGATGTCGGCCGCCGGCGTGCCCAGCGCCGGCGACAGGATCAGCCCGTCGGCGCCGAGCTGCAGCAGCGTGTCGACGAAGGCGCGCTGCTTCGACAGGTCGTCATGGTGGTTGCACAGGATGAAGGTCTGGCGGTTCCGGTCGAGTTCGCTCTCGATCGAGCGAAGGATCTCGCCGTAGAAGGGATTCATCACGTCGTGGACGCAGACCCCGACGATTCCCGACCGCGAGGTTCGAAGCGAGGCGGCGCGGCGATTGTAGATGTAGCCGAGCTCGCGGGCGGCCTCCTTGATCCGCTCGCGGGTCACGTCCGCCACCAGCGGGCTGTCCCTCAGCGCCAGCGACACGGTCGCGGTCGACAGCCCGAGGGCCTCCGCGATGGTCGACAATTTCACCTTCTGCGCCACGAACGCCCGATGCTTTCCTTCAAACCGATCGGCGATCTATTGCAAAAGCAGCGGGACGCGGGAAGCCCCGGATGTCGGTCGATCCGTCCGCCGCCGCAGATGGCCGGCCGAAACGGCGAAAACCGCCCCGGGGAGGACGGGGCGGTTTCCGTGGGCTGGCCGGCCCCTCGTGAGCGGCGGGGAGGGGGACCGGTGACGGGGCATGGCCGGACAGCGGGAAGACGGATCGGTTCGGCTCAGTGGCAGGACTTGACGCGCTTCCAGACCCAGAGCTTGTTGCCGCACTCGTCGTAGCCGGCGAAGACCTTCTGCTTTTCGACGTGGCAGACCTTCTCGTAGCGGACGGTGTCGTAGCCGTAGTGCGGCTTGTGCCAGCTCTTGGCACTGGCCGGGGCCGAAAGGGCGGTGCCGGCGACGACGACGGTGGCGAGGGCGATGAGGGTGTTGCGGATCATTGTCGGGCTCTCCTGAGGGTTTGATCGGTGCCGGTCTGTCGACCTTGGCGTCTTGCGTGCCGGTCGTCTCGACCGATGCCCGACGAGTGAAAAGCCCAGAGCCGATTTTGCGCAGTACCGCCCGAAAAGCCCCTCGGCGGAAAATCGGGCAAGCGTCGGCGGCGCTTCGAAACCGCGCCTCCCGCGACCGCCGGATGGCCGTTTCGCCGGCCGCTCGTGCGATCACCGAATCTTTTGCCGGCATCGACTAGTCGCCGACCTTGCTTCGTCGTAATGAACGCTCGGGGCGAAACTGACGTTGGGAGAGTCGATCCGTGCAAGGGTTCGGCGGTTTTTGTCTCAAGGCTCTGGCCTTCACCGTCCTTTTCGGTGCCGGCCTTTCGGCCGCCTTCGCCCAGGCGAGCGGCGAGCGCAACGTGGTGGTCACGCGCGACGCGGACTATTTCGGCCGCGACTACGACATCCTGAAGAACACCGACCTCGACGGTTGCTCGGCGGCCTGCAAGGCGGACAGGCGCTGCAAGGCCTTCACCATCAACGAGCGCAGCCGGTGGTGCTTCCTGAAGGACGGCGTGGGCGAGTTGCGCCGGGTCGCCGGCGCCGTCTCCGGCGAGATCGTCGAAGCTCCGGCCGTCGACGAGACGACGGTGGCTGCCCGCGCGAAGGAACTCGACTTCATCCCCACCGCCGGCGTCGAGGCGGCGAATCGCTACCGGCTTGAGCTTGCCGGGGCCGAGCGCGACGAGGAACTCGCCGCCGTTCCCGCCGCCGGCCTCGCCAGCCGGGCGCAGTCGGCGCTGGCCTTTCCCGAGGCGATCCGCCTGTGGCGGGAGGTGCTGAAGCGCGAACCGCTCGACCGGGACGCCTGGCAGAGCCTCGCCTCCGCCGCGCTCGCCTACCAGCCCAGCGACTACGACGAGCAGCGGCAGAACGCGGCCTTGCGCAAGAACGCGGCCGTCAACGCCTATCTCACCGCCGACGGCGACGGGGAAAAGGCCGCTGCGCTCGCGGCCATCGCCGGAAGCTTCGAGGCCGAGGAAAACTGGAAATCGGCGATCCGCGCCTATCGCCGGAGCATCGCCATGGCGAGCGATCCGGAGGTCGAGACCCGCCTTGCATCCGTCGTCGCCTCCCACGGATTCCGGATCGTCGAGCACACCGTCGACAACAATGCCGCGAGCCCGCGCATCTGCCTGACCTTCTCCGACCAGCTCTCGCGCACGCTGACGAGTTCGGAAAATCCCGGCGACTATCTCGCCATCGAGGACGGCGACGCCCTGCCCGTGACCGCCGACGGTTCGCAGATGTGCGTGGACGGGGTGAAGCACGGCGAGCGCTACCGCATCGTCGCCCGGCCCGGCATCACCTCCGTCGACGGCGAGACGCTGACGAAGGCGGCCGAGTTGTCGGTCTATGTCCGCGACCGCGACCCGGCGGTGCGCTTTGCCGTGAACGCCTATGTCCTGCCGTCCGGCGGCAACGCCACGATCCCCGTGGTCACGGTCAATGCCGACACGATCGAAGCGAAGGTCCAGCGGATCGGCGAACGCGGCCTCACCGGCGCTTTGTCGAGCGGCCAGTTCCTCAAGGCCCTGTCGCAATGGCAGATCGACGAGATCTCCGGCGAGAGCGGCGAGGACGTGTGGACCGGGACCGTCTCGGTGCAACGCGAGACCAATGCGGAGACGACCACCGCGATCCCGGTCTCAGAGATCGCCGGAGAGATGAAGCCCGGCGTCTACGTGCTGTCGGCCAAGGCGAAGAACGGCCCGCAATATCCGGACCAGCTCGCCACCCAGTGGTTCGTCGTGTCCGATATCGGCCTGTCGACCTTCTCCGCCGTCGACGGCTTCTACGTCGTCGCCCGTTCGCTCGGCAGTGCCGCGCCGCTGCGCGACGTTTCGGTCGAGCTGATCGCCGCCAACAATCAGATCCTCGGAGAGGGAACCAGCGACGCCGACGGCCATCTGCGCCTGCCGGCGGGGCTGATGCGCGGCACCGGCGGCGACCGGCCGTCGCTGATCGTGGCGAAGAAGGGAGCCGATTTCGTCTTCCTCAATGTCGGCGACACGCCTTTCGACCTCACCGACCGCGGCGTCGACGGCCGCGCCCCGGCAGGGCCGATCGACGTGTTCCTGACCGCCGATCGCGGCATCTACCGGGCCGGCGACACGGCACATTTCAATGCGCTCGCCCGCGATGCGGCGGGCAAGGCGATGGCCGGCCTCTCCCTCACCGAAATCGTTAAACGGCCGGACGGCGTCGAGTTCTCGCGCCGAAACGTCTCGGACTTCGCGGCCGGCGGTTACGCCTTCGATCTCGCCGTGCCGGGCGGGGCGATGCGCGGCCTTTGGAAGGTCGCGCTCCACACCGATCCCAAGCAGCCGGCGCTGGCCGAGACGAGCTTCCTCGTCGAGGACTTCGAGCCCGAGAAGATCGACTTCGACATCGCGACCGCCGCCGAGGCTCTCGATCCGGCGTCGCCGCCGAGCGTCACGGTCGATGCGCGCTATCTTTTCGGCGCGCCCGCCGGCGATCTCGAGGTGAACGGCGAGGCGGTGCTGACGGCCTCCTCCGGTATCGCGGCCTATCCCGGCTATTCCTTCGGCCTTTCCAGCGACGCGGTGACGGCGACGCGCCAGCCCTTCGACGCGGCACGCACCGATGCGGACGGCAAGGCGGAGCTTTCGATGGCCGCCTTCGAGCCGCCGGCGACGACGCGGCCGCTCTCGGCCGAGCTGCAACTGCGCATCGTCGACGCCAGCGGCAAGCCGGTGGAGCGGGCGAGGAGCCTGCCGGTGGCTGGCTCGAGCCAGCGGATCGGCCTCAAGCCGCGCTTCGCCGGCTCGGTGCCGGAAGGCTCTGAGGCCGGATTCGACGTCATCGCCATCGACGCGGACGGCCAACGGGTCGCCGCGTCCGGGCTGACGTGGGAACTGAAGAAGGTTCGCGTCGACTTCCAGTGGTATCAGACTTCCGGCTCGTGGAACTACGAGCCGGTGAAGTCCGCCTCGCGCGTCGCCAGCGGAACGCTCGACGCCGGAACGAACGAGCCCGCGGCGCTGTCGCTGCCGGTCGAATGGGGCGAATACGAGCTTTCCGTCGTCGATCCGTCGGGCGTCGCCGTCCCGGCGAGCCTCACCTTCGACGCCGGCTGGTACGTCTCGGCCACCTCGCTCGACACGCCGGACGTCGCGCAGGTTTCGCTGGACAAGCCGTCCTACAGTGTCGGCGAGACGGCCAGGGTGAAGATCGAGCCGCGCTTTGCCGGCAAGGCCGAGATCTTCGTCATGGACGAGCGGATCGTCGCGCGACAGACCGCCGACATTCCCGCAGACGGCGGCACCGTCGATCTGCCGGTCACCCGCGACTGGGGGCCCGGCGCCTATGTCGCGGCGGTGGTCTACCGGCCGATGGATCTTGCTGCCAAGCGCATGCCGGGCCGGGCGATCGGCATCGCCCACGTCACCGTCGAGCCGGGTGATCTGGCCCTGTCCGTCGCGATCGACGCGCCGGAAAAGATCACGCCGCGGCGGACCGAGGAGATCGGCATCAAGATCGACGGCGTCGCCGCCGGCGAGACCGCCTACGTCACGCTGGCGGCCGTCGACGTCGGCATTCTGAACGTCACCGGTTTCGAGCCGCCGTCGCCGAAGGGCTATTATTTCGGCCAGCGGCGGCTCGGCGTCGAGATCCGCGATCTCTATTCCAAGCTGATCGACCGGATGGCCGGGGCGCCGGGCACGGTGCGCTCGGGCGGCGATGCCGGGGCGAGCTACGAGAGCCCGCCACCGATGGACGAGCTGGTCTCGCTCTATTCCGGCCCGGTCGCCGTGGATTCGGAGGGCCGCGCCACCGTTGCCCTCGACATCCCCGACTTCAACGGCACGCTGAAGCTGATGGCCATCGCCTGGTCGCCCTCGGCCGTCGGCGAAGCCAGCCGCGACATGGTGGTCCGCGATCCGATCGTCGTCGCGGTGAGCCGTCCGGCGTTCCTCGCGCCCGGCGACACCTCGCGGCTGGCGGTCGACGTGACCCATGTCGAGGGACCGGCCGGCGAGGCGACGCTGTCGCTGCGCGGCGGCGGCTCGATCGTCTCGCTCGGCGCCGACGAGGAGACCAGGCTGACGCTCGCCGAGGGCGGCCGCGAGCGGGTGCTCGTGCCGGTGACGGGAGAATCGATCGGCGAGGCGACGATCGAGGTGGCGCTCGTGACGCCGTCGGGCGAAACGCTGCGCAAGACCCTCGTCCTGCCGGTCCGCTCCAACGCTCCGAAGGAGGTCGACAAGTCGCGGCTCGCCATCGCGGCGAATGGCGGCCGGCTCGGCCTCGATCCGCAGCTCTTTTCCGGCTACGTACCCGGAACCGCGTCGGCGACCATCTCGATCACCGGCGCCGCCGAGTTCGACGTCGCCGGGGTGGTGCGCGGCCTCGACCGCTATCCCTATGGCTGCACCGAGCAGCTGACCTCGCGGGCGATGCCGCTGGTCTATCTCGACCAGACGATCCTCTCGGCCGGTCTCGGAAACGGGGAGGACGTGAAGAAGCGGGTGAACGACGCGATCGCCGGCGTTCTCTCCAACCAGGCCTCGAACGGCTCCTTCGGCCTCTGGGGCCCCGGCTATGGCGACCTCTGGCTCGACGCCTACGTCACCGACTTCCTCACGCGGGCGCGCGAGGCCGGCTACGACGTGCCCGAAGAAGGCTCCACCCTCGCCGTCGACAATCTGCGCAACAGCCTTTCCTACCTGCCCGAAAAGCCCGACTGGGGGCCGGTGGCCTACGCCTATTACGTCCTCGCCCGCAACGGCAGGGCTTCGATCGGCGACCTGCGCTACTATGCCGACAACGAGTTGGCGGGCTTCCCGACCCCCCTGTCGAAGGCGCAGATGGCCGCGGCTCTGGCGCTCTACGGCGATCGGATCCGCGCCGAGCGGGTGTTCCGGGATTCGATCGACGACACCATGACGCCCCAGTCCAACGTCGCGCGCTCGGACTACGGCACGGCGCTGCGCGACGATGCGGCCGTTCTGACCCTCGGCCTCGAAACGGCGGTCGACGGCGTTTCCTTCGACGAACTGGTCACCAAGGTGAACGCCCAGCGCCGCAGCCAGCGCTACACCTCGACCCAGGAGGACGCGTGGTCGCTGCTCGCCGCCCATGCGCTGCTGGGCCGCAATCCGCCGAAGCTGACGGTGGCCGGAAAAGAGATCGAGGGTCCTTACTCCGCCTCGCTCGACGGGGACGACGTCGCGGCCGGAATCGACATCGCCAACCGGGCCGCGACGCCGGTTTCGGCGGAAGTGACGATCCGCGGCGTGCCCGAGGTCGCGCCGCCCGCATCGAGCAACGGCTATGCCGTCGCGCGCAGCTACTACACGCTCGAAGGCGAGCCCGCGGATCCGTCCCGCATCGGTCAGAGCGACCGGCTGGTGGTCGTCGACGAGGTGACGCCGCTCGACGTCGGCCCGGCCCGGCTGATGCTCGACGACCCTCTGCCGGCCGGCTTTTCCATCGACAACCCGGCGATCCTGCGCGTCGGCGACGTCGCCACCCTCGACTGGCTGGAGCTTTCCGGCGAGGCGGCGCACACCGAGTTCCGCGCCGACCGGTTCCTGGCGGCGATCGACCAGGGCCCGAACGACACGGCGACGCGGCGCTTCGCCTATATCGTCCGGGCCGTCGCGCCCGGCGAGTTCGAGCATCCGGCGGCGACGATCGAGAACATGTACGATCCGAGCCGCCGCGGTCGCACCGACGCCGGCCGGGTGACGGTCATCGGGCCGCTTCGGTGAGGAGGTTGGCGGGACAGGGCACGACCGGGGGCCCGGACTCGGCTTCCGGTCCATCGGCGCCGCGTGACGATACGCGGTGTGCACCGGCGGGGCGGTTCGCGAATGCCGCCGTCATCCTCGGGCTCGTCCCGAAGATCGACTGCAATGTCCGCCACAAGATCCCGAAAAAGCCATCTCTCGCCGACGGCCGTGCCACCTCGCCGGCGGCGATGGATCCCTGGGACAAGGCCGGGGAGGACGACTTGGAGACGTTAGCGCCTCTTGGTGGACGGTTCGTCGACCCGGGCAATGGCGTTCGAGCGGTGACGCCGACGCGGATATGTCCGGTTCTCGACGGCCCTCTCGCCGGCCGGATCGTCTGACATGTCCGCCCTGCGCCGCACGGCCCAGGCCGGTCTCGTCGGCCTGCTCCTCCTTCTCGTCGCCGGCCTGTGGTCCTACTCCGCCTTCGAACGGGCGGTGTCCCGCCGCGTCGCGGCGATCGCGGCGCCGGCGGTGGGCGTCGAGGTGGTCGGCCGCGAGGGCATGCTGCTCCGGGCGTTTCCCGTCCATGACGGCCGCTGGCGGCTCGCCGCCTCCGGCGGCGACGTCGATCCGCGCTTTTTGAAGATGCTGCTCGCCTGGGAAGACCGCCGCTTCCTCGACCACGGCGGCATCGACCCGCTGGCGCTGCTGCGTGCCGTCTGGCAGTCGGCCCGCCACGGCCGCATCGTCTCCGGCGGCTCGACGCTGACCATGCAGGTGGCGCGGATGCTGGAGAATCTGCCGACCGGCAGCTTTTCGGCCAAGTTCGAGCAGATGCTGACGGCGATCGCCTTGGAACGGCGTTACGACAAGGCGGAGATCCTGTCGCTCTACTTTCGGCTGGCGCCCTATGGCGGCAACGTCGAGGGCATCCGCGCGGCCTCGCTGTCGCTGTTCGGAAAGGAGCCGAGGCGGCTGACCGCGGCCGAAGCCGCGCTTCTCGTCGCTTTGCCGCAATCGCCCGAGCGCTACCGGCCGGATCGCTTTTCCGAACGCGCAAGACTTGCGCGCGACCGCGTGTTGGCGCGCATGGCCGAACTCGGCATTCTCAGCGAGCGGGAAGCCGGCAGGGCCGAGCGCGAGCCGGTCCCGTCCGTCCGGCGCGACATGCCGGTGCTGGCGGCGCATCTCGCCGATCGGCTGCACGCCGAAACTCCGGAGCGCAGCCCGATCAATCTGACGATCGACGAGCGGCTGCAGGAACGGCTGGAAGCCTATGCACGGGACAAGGCCCGCGGCCTGAAGAGCCCGGTGTCGCTGGCTCTCGTCGTTGCCGACCATGCGACGGGGGAAATCCTCGCCGAGGTCGGCTCGCCCGACTATTTCGATCGCTCCCGCCAGGGCTTCGTCGATCTGACGCAGGCGCTGCGCTCGCCGGGCTCGACCCTGAAACCGCTGATCTACGGCCTTGCCTTTGAGCGCGGGGTGGCGCATCCCGAAAGCCTCGTCGACGATTCTCCCGGCGGGTTTTCCGGCTATACGCCGCAGAATTTCGACCACGAGTTCGAGGGCGTCATCACCGCCCGGCGGGCACTGCAGCTGTCGCGCAACCTGCCGGCGGTGGAGCTCCTGTCGGCCGTCGGCCCGAGCCGGCTCGTCCAGCGCATCCGGCGCACTGGCGCGACGCCCGAACTCGGCGACCGGTCGTTGCCGGGGCTCGCCATCGGCCTCGGCGGGCTCGGCTTGACGCTGGAGGATCTGGTCCGGCTCTATGCCGGCATCGCCAATGGCGGCGTTTCGGTGCCGCTGCATGTCCAGGCGGGCGCGGAGCCGGGCCGGCAGAGACGCATCCTCTCCGAACAGGCGGCTTGGTACGTCACCTCGATCATCGCCGGCGCCACCTCCACCACCAAGGGCTCGCCGGGCGAGATCGCGCACAAGACCGGCACGTCCTACGGTTATCGCGATGCCTGGACCATCGGCTACGACGGCCGACACGTCGTCGGCGTCTGGCTCGGTCGGCCCGACGGGGCGCCGGTGCCGGGGCTCGTCGGCCAGGACTCCGCCGTGCCGGTGATGCACGACGTCTTCGCGCGGATCGGCCCGGCGACGCGGCTCGCCGGGCCGCCGCCCGGCATTCTCGCCTCGGCCGGTGCCGGCCTGCCGCCGCCCCTGAAGCGCGTCGGCCGGGCGGCCGAGCGCCGCCAGGCGGGGCTGAAGCCGGAAATCGTCTATCCGCCGGCGGGAAGCCGCATCGAACTCGGCGACGGTGCGGGAAGCGCCACACCGCTCTATCTCAAGGTCCGCAACGGTCGCCCGCCCTTCACCTGGTATGTCGACGGCCTGCCGGTGGATCGGGGCCAGCTCCTGCGCCAGTCGGCCTTCCGGCCGAAGGAGCCGGGCTTTCTGGCGATCTCGGTGGTCGATGCCACGGGCGCCGCGGCGAGCGCCGAGGTCTTCGTGAAGTAGATGGCGGCGACCGTCCCGGCGTTTCCGGCCACAACCCCGTCTCTCGGGCTTGAGTGACGGCATGGACTTGGATAGGTAGCGTCTCACGCCATGTTCGTCTCCTTTGAAAACGTAGACTCAAGCGACCGTTCCCGCGCCGTTTCGGCGGGAACGCGCCACCGAATGGGCCAGCCGACCCGATGATGACACGTCAACGGCGCGCCAATCGCGTCATATTCCTCGCCGTCGCCGCCGGGTTCGTCATGCTCGCCGTGGCCGCGGTCGCCGTCGTCTGGAGCTTCATGCGAAGCCAGGACTACAGCGACCTGGTCTCGCATACGATCGAGGTCGAGGCGGCCGTCGGCGATCTCAACCGCTTGAACGAGCGGGTCGAGGTGGCGCGGCGCGGCTACCTCCTCGAAGGCGATCCGCGGTTTCTCCAGACTTTCGAGAGGACCGCCGCGGAGATCCCGTTGCAGATCGAGCGCATCGCCGGTCTGACCGCCGACAATCGCAGTCAGGTCGAGCGGCTGATCCGGTTTCGCAACGTGACGCAGCAATATCTGACGCTGGTGCGCAATTCCATCGCCGACAAGCAGGCCGGCGGAACCGGCATCAGCGGCGCCAGTCTACTGGACGAGGAAGACATTGCCGTCGTTCAGGAACTGCGCGACATTTCCGACGCGATGGCCATCGAGGAGCGCCGGCTTCTGGTGGTGCGCGAAGCCGCGGCCAGTCGCAGCGTCTATCTGTCGACGGTCGTCGCGATCGCTGCGGCAATCCTTCTGGTCGTCGTCGCCGCCGGAACCATCTGGGCGACCCGGCGCACGCTCCGCGCCCTCACCACGACGGGCGTCCAGCTCCAGGATCTAAACGACGATCTGGAGTCCGCCGTCGCCGAGCGCACGAGTGAACTGCAGCGCGCCAACGCCGAGATCCAGCGTTTCGCCTACATCGTCTCCCACGATCTGCGATCGCCGCTCGTCAATGTCATGGGATTCACCGCCGAGCTGGACGCGGCGATCAAGCCGCTGAACGCATTGATCGACAAGGTCGAGGAAGTGGCGCCGGAAATCGTCTCGGACGAGACGAAGTACGCCGTGCGCGAGGACTTGCCGGAGGCGATCGGCTTCATCCGCACCTCCACGGAGAAGATGGACCGGTTGATCAACGCCATCCTGCGGCTGTCGCGGGAAGGGCGGCGGGTGCTGGCGCCGGAGGCGGTCGACATGAACGCCCTGGTCTCCGGCATCGTCGACAGTCTTCAGCATCGCGTCGACGAGCTCGGCGTGACGGTCGAGACCGAGCCGGTGCCGACCGTGGTGAGCGACCGGCTGGCGGTCGAGCAGATCGTCTCCAATCTCGTCGAAAACGCCATCAAATACCTCAAACGCGACCGGCCGGGCCGCATCACCATCCGGGGCAAGAAGGCCAACGGCCGTGTCCTGGTCGAGGTCGAGGACAACGGCCGTGGCATCGATCCGAAGGATCACGAGCGGATTTTCGATCTCTTCCGCCGGTCCGGGAGCCAGGATCAGCCGGGCGAGGGGATCGGGCTTGCCCATGTGCGGGCCTTGGCATACCGATTGGGTGGAACGATTACTTGCGAGTCCGTGCTCGATCAGGGCGCCATCTTCCGGCTTTCCCTGCCGACGGCACTCGCACCGCAACAGGGGTCGAACACGTGAGCTCACATCAGACCGTCAACATCGTCATGATCGAGGATGACGAGGGCCATGCCCGACTGATCGAGAAGAACATTCGCCGCGCGGGCGTCAACAACCCGATCCGCCACTTCCTCGAAGGCACGGCGGCGCTGCACTACCTCTTCGACGCGCCGGATGGGCCTGCCAGGAACGGGCCCGCCCTGGTGCTGCTCGACCTCAACCTTCCGGATATGAGCGGCATCGACATCCTGCAAAGGATGAAGGCGTCGGACAGCCCTTTGAAGCGCACGCCCGTCGTCGTTTTGACGACCACCGACGACAAGGTGGAGATCGAGCGCTGCTACGATCTCGGCGCAAACGTCTACATCACCAAGCCGGTGAACTACGAGACCTTCGCCCAGGCGATCCGTCAACTCGGCCTGTTCCTGTCGGTGATCCAGGTGCCGGAGCCCGAGGTGGATTGAGGCGCGGGGCTTTGATTTATCTGCAACAGTCTGATTTATAACACCATTCCTCGAGGCGCGCCGCTGGCGGGCCAATCGCTGACGACATCGGTCGAGCCACTCGGGGGCTCCGCTGGGGGAAAATCGGGCAAGATGCCGCGTGTTCTCTACATCGACGACGACGAAGGCCTTCGGCTGCTGACGAGCCGCAGGCTTTCGCGCCGCGGCTTCGAAGTGGAGACGGCCGCCGATGCCGACAGTGGTGTCGCCCGGCTTTGCGAAGGCGGCTTCGATCTCGTCGCGATCGATCACTACATGCCCGGCAAGACGGGGCTCGATGCCCTGGCGATGATCGGGGCGCTGCCGTCGCCTCCGCCGGTCGTCTACGTCACCGGCTCCGAGGAGACGAGCGTCGCGGTCGCGGCGCTGAAGGCGGGCGCCACGGACTACGTGGTGAAGACCGTCGGCGAGGACTTCTTCGATCTTCTCGCCTCGAGCTTTCGCCAGTCGCTCGAACGCCAGGCGCTGGTGGCTGCGAAGGACGAGGCGGAGCAGGCGCTGCGGGCCTCGAACGAACGCCTGGCGGCGATGGTGAAGGAGGCGAACCACCGGGTCGCCAACAGCCTGCAGATCCTGTCGGCCTTCGTCAACATCCAGGCTTCCGCGGTCGGCAGCGAGGAGGCGAAGTCCGCCCTCAGGGACACCCAGCAGCGCATCGCCGCGATCGCCCAGGTGCATCGCCGGCTGTACAATTCCGACGACATCGCCACCATCGACATGGCCGAGTATCTGCTGCCGCTCGCTGAGGAACTCCAGGCCACCTGGTCGACCCCGTCTTCGCCCCGCAAGGTGAGCTTTCTGGCGGAGTCCGTGCGGTTGAAGACGGACCGGGCGATTTCCGTCGGCATCATCGTCACCGAACTCGTCGGCAATGCCTGCAAATACGCCTATCGCCCGGACGAGGCCGGCGAGGTGCGCATCCGGCTCCTGCACGAGGCGTCGAACTTCCGGCTGTCCGTCGAGGACGACGGGCCGGGCGTCGACCTCAGCGCCAAGCCGCAGGGAACCGGCGTCGGAACCCGTCTGATCCGGGCGATGGCCCAGAGTCTCGGCGCCGATCTCGACTACGGGCAGGGGCCCGGTGCGCGGATCTGCGTCACCGCGGCTCTCTGACGCCGCCGGCCGATCGACCTCGCCGGACGGCAGGTCTCCCGGGCGCGCTACGGCGGGAAGCTGCGCGCGGCGTCATTGCGCGGCATCAGCATCCGGTTCCCCGCCCGACTGCAACTCTTCCAGAAACCAGTCGCGAAACGCCCTGATCTTCGGGACGTTTCGGCGCGCGGTCGGATAGGTCAGGAAGTAGTACTGTCCGGGCTCGGAGATGGCCGGGAACGGCTGGACGAGCAGGCCCGCCGCGATCTCTTCGCGGTAGAAGGCCGGGGTGAGGATCGCCACGCCGTAGCCGCCGATCGCCGCTCTCGCTTCGAGGTGCTGGTCGCCCATGCGCGCGTCGGGATGACCGCGCGGTTCGAAGCCGGCAACGCCCATCGCGTCGAACCACAGCTTCCACCACCGATCGCCCGGATCGATCAGAAGGACGCGCAACAGATCGGCCGGGTCGTCGATCGGCCCCGAGCGCCCGATCAGCTTCGGACTGTACATCGGCGAAAAATCCACCGGAAACAGCGGATGAACATCGAGGCCGGGCCAGTCTCCCCGGCCGCTGCGAATGGCGACGTCGACGTCGTCGCGGGAGAAATTCGCGACGTCCCGGGTCGCCTTCGTGCGCACGGCGATGTCGGGATGCTTCATCTGGAACCGGCCGATGCGCGGTGCCAGCCAATGGGCGGCGAAGGTCGGCAGGACGCTGATCGACAGAACGCCGCCTGCGTCGGCTCGCGCGGCGGAAAATGCGGCGGCGAGCTGATCGAGCGCCTCGCTCGTCGCCGGGGCCAGCAGCCGCCCCGGAGCCGTCAGTTCGACCGCGCGGGTGCGCCGCAGAAACAGCGGCGCGCCGAGGCGCTCCTCCAGGAGCTTGATCTGGTAGCTCACCGCCGCCTGGGTCATGCCGAGCTCGTCCGCCGCCTTCGTGAAGCTGAGATGGCGGGCAGCCGCCTCGAACACCCGGATGGCCGCGAGTGGGGGCAGGTCGCGATGGCGCATGCATAAGTTCTCCTTATGCATGCTGCCCGAAGTTTCGTTGGTCCGCAAGCCGTCGCCGCACCAGAATGGCTCCATCGCAACAGAAAGTTGGCGCCGCTGCCCGTGGCGCGGATCGGATCCTTCATGACCAGGCTTGCAAGGGCCGGGCGCAGGATGCTGCGCGCCCTCGCCAGACCAATCGCGGCATTCTCGATGCGCCGTCGAAAGCGGATCGTCATCACCGAAGAGACGGCGCCAGAGAGTCTTCTCCGGGACATCGGCCTCCTCGACGGTCGTGGCCGCCGCGGCGGCACCGGCAGTCGCGACCGCTTTTGAGCGGCCATCCGGCGTGCGACCGATCGGAGCTTGCGGCAACGCCCCGCCTCGTCGGCTCTCGCGATGACGTTGCCATCACGTCTTCGCCAGCGCGCGCCATACGGGTTTCCGCGCGCTTGAACGGCCGCCGGCCTGCCACCACCTCGCCTCCGAGTCCTGATCCGGGCCCCTCTGGCGAGAGCTGCCGGCGCTCTTGCGATGTCGGATCTTCATTCGGCATTGCGGCCGGCGGGAGATTTCGTCCGTGGACATCGCCTTTCTCGCGGCGCCGTGGCTCGGCACGCCGCTCTGGATGTGGCTGGGCTTCTTTACCCTCGTCCTCCTGCTTCTCGCTTTCGACCTCGGCGTTCTTCACAAGGAGAACCACGAGATCGGGGTGGCCGAGAGCCTGAAGCTGTCGGCCCTCTACGTCACCCTCGGCCTCCTCTTCGGCGTCGGCGTCTGGTGGCTGAAGGGCCCGGAGCCCGCCATCGACTACGTCACCGGCTTCGTCGTCGAGAAGGCGCTGGCGATGGACAACGTCTTCGTCATCGCGACGATCTTCGCCTTCTTCGCCGTCCCGCGACTCTACCAGCACCGGGTGCTGTTCTGGGGCATCCTCGGCGTCATCGTCCTTCGGGCGATCATGATCGGCTTCGGCGCGGCGCTGGTGAACCAGTTCTCCTGGGTTCTCTATGTCTTCGCGGCCTTCCTGATCGTCACCGGCGTCAAGATGCTCGTCGTCGGCGACAAGGAGCGCCCGCTCGGCGAGAACCCGCTGGTGAAGTTCCTGCGCCGGCATCTCAACGTCACCGACGAGCATCACGGCGAGCGCTTCTTCGTCCAAAAGCCCGACCCGAAGACCGGCAGGATGACCCGCTACGTCACGCCGCTGTTCATGGCGCTCGTGATGATCGAGATCGCCGACGTGATCTTCGCGGTCGATTCCGTGCCGGCGATCTTCGCCATCACCACCGACCCCTTCATCGTCTACACCTCGAACATCTTCGCCATCCTCGGCCTCAGGGCGCTCTATTTCGCCCTCGCGGCGATGGTCCACCGCTTCCAATATCTGAAGGTGGCTCTCTCCTTCGTGCTGATCTTCATCGGCGCCAAGGTTTTCGCCGCCGACCTCCTCGGCATCGACAAGATCCCGCCGGCGATCTCCCTCGGCGCGACCTTCGCGATCCTTGGCGCGGGCGTCGCCTGGAGCCTGTGGAAGACGCGCGGCCGAAAAGCCGAGGCCGGCTGAGAAAGCCCGGGAGAGGTCGCGACGGGCGGTCTCTCCAAAAAGTAGAAATGACTCGACTCATGTACAACCAAAGGTAATATGGTTCGCATGACCGATCATCGATCCACCCCCACGCAGACCCACGGCTCCGACCTGCCGTGGCGGGGCCGACCGGCTCTCGCTTTGGCAGTCTGCCTACTCCTCGGCGCGCCGTGGCCGACCACCGCCTGGGCTGCCGGCGATCCGCCCGGCGCCCAAAGCGGGGCAGGGCAGATCCCGTCCCCTCTCGGCGAACTCCTCCTCGCCCAACGCCGGACCTGCAAGTCGGTGTCGAGCTGCGAAGAGGCGGTGCGCCTGTGGTGCGGCGGATATTCCCGCGCCGACGGCGACAATGACGGCATCCCGTGCGAGAACGTCTGCCACTCCAAGCGGGAGGTGGACGCGATTCGGGCGCAAATCGGCTGTTAGGCGCGCCGGCGGCCGCTTTGTGCCGCTCACGCCTCGATCAGCGCGAACGTCCCGAAGGCCGGCACCTTGATGCCGAGACGTCTGAAATCCAGCCCAGCGACGAGGCCGAGGAAATTGATCTCGAAGCCGCTCTTCCAGCCGGCGGACAGCCCGGCATAACCGAACAGCGACAGATGCAGATCCCGCCCGTCGGGATCGAGAAAGGCGAGGCGCCCGCCCGTCGGGTAGTCGCGGCCGACCGAGACCGGCGGCAGTGAGACGTCGATCTCCGGCACCTGCCGCATGACATGGGCGACGAAGGAGTTCGAATTCGGGCCGGGAAAGATGTGATAGCCGCCGCGCATGGCGAAGGGATAGCTCTCGATCGCCGCCCGCACTTTCGGGATCAGCGTCGCGGCCCGCTCGCCCGCTGCCGCGAAGACGACGCGCGGCTCGTTGGAGTACCAGCGGCCGTCGGCAGGATAGCCGTTGTGACGGACGGGCATGCCCCAGCCGACCTTGTCCCAGCGCTCGTACTGCGCCCCACCCTCTTCCTTGACGACGATCCAGCTGTGCTCGGACACCGCGCCCTTCAGGCCGCCGGTGCGGGCCGAGAGGATGTAGACGCGCGCCTCCGGCACCGTGGCCGCCGGCGGCAGCAGCGCGGAGGAGGACCAGTCGGCGGTTCGCCACGAGGTCGCATGGTCGCCGAAATACCAGATCGCGGCCGACGCCGCGGCCGGCAGGACGAAGACGACGAGGAAGCCGAGAAGCATCAGTTTCAGTGTCCGCATCTTTCCTCGTCAAGACGATCGCTCGAAGCGCTCGCAGGTCGGCCCGGTCGCGCTAGTTCTGCCGCTTGTCATCAACCCGGCAGGCAGGTCGAAATTATGGAAAACCCCGTCCTCGTGGAAGTGACCCGCGGCGAACTCGTCGAAAGCATGCATCGCGGCGCCTTCGCGCTGGTCGACGGCGACGGCAGGCTGGTCGCCGGGGCCGGCGATGTCGATCGTCCGGTCTTTCCCCGTTCGGCGGTGAAGCTCCTGCAGGCGATCCCGCTGGTCGAGACCGGCGCGGCAGCCCGCTTCGGCCTGTCCGAAAAGGACCTCTCGCTCGCCTGCGCCTCCCATTCCGGGGAGCCGGAGCACGTGCGCCGCGCCGCCGCGATGCTCGACAAGGCGGGGCTCGACGAGACCGCCCTCGAATGCGGCAGCCACTGGCCCGGCGAGGCCGAGGTTTCGCGCGACATGGCGCGCCGCGGCGAGACCCCGTGCCAGCTCCACAACAATTGCTCCGGCAAGCATGCCGGCTTCCTGTTGACGGCGGCCCATCGCGGCGAGGAGATCGCCGGCTATGTCGGGCCGAACCATCCGGTCCAGGTCCGGGCCAAGGCGGTGATCGAGGATCTGATCGGCCGCAGCCTCAACGTCGACGTCTGCGGCACCGACGGCTGCTCGATCCCCACCTATGCCGCCCCCTTGCGCGACTTCGCCGTCGCCTTCGCCAGGATCGCCTCGGGAAACGGCCTCGAGCCGCAGCGGGCCGAGGCGGCGCGCTCGCTCGTCGCAGCCTGCATGGCCGAACCGTTCGAAATGTCCGGCACCGGCCGCGCCTGCCTGAAGCTCATGCAGGCCGCTCCCGGCAAGGTCTTCGCCAAGACCGGGGCCGAGGGCGTCTATTGCGGCCTCCTGCCGGAACTCGGCCTCGGCTTCGCGCTCAAGATCGACGACGGCGCGCGGCGGGCGAGCGAGGCGCTGGCGGCGGCGCTGATCGCGCGCGCGATGGGCGACGGCGAGCCCGCGCTGGCGGAGACCTTCGCCGCCATGGCGAACGAGGACCTGACCAACTGGCGCGGCACGCGCACCGGTGCGCTGCGGGCGACACTGCCGAGGAGTTGAGGCCGTCCCTGCCGCTGCAGTCCCGCCGGGGCCTGTGCCGGATGGTAGCGTCGCGGCGGCCGGACCCTCGGCCGCAGGCGCCGCGACGGCCGGTCTTTCGAGCCTGCCGGCGGCCGCTCTTCCAGTCGGCGTGTGGACGTCCGATAGTCAGTCTGTCGGACGGCTACAGTTGCAACGGCTTTTTTCGAGTATGAATGTCGAAGTTGCTTGACCTTTTTCAGAAGGCGCGTAGTCTTCGAACTGTCATGATCGTCGACGAGGGAGGTAGCGATGGAGCCACCCCAGCAGGTCGCCGCCTAGACGCCAGGGCTTGACGAACGGGGCTCTGGCCAGCGGCATCGGACTGTCGGATTTCGGGAGGCGGCCTACGAGCCGCCGGAGCCGTGGAACAGGCTCGACCTTCGCCGCCTCCTGATTTACCTTGATCTGCCGATCCGCGGCAGGTGGATACTTGCAAATACTTTGAGTCGTCCGAAGCGTTTTGCGGGTGGCAATCGCCTTTGGGCTTTGCCGCCATGTCTTCGTTTGTGCGGGTGGTCGTCTTTCGCGGCGTGCTTCCTGTCTCCTCGTCACGCCGCGTGGCGGCGAGCAAAGGAGGCGTGCAAGGGGAGCGGGTGTCGTCCCGCCGGGAGCGGCATCCCGCCGATGGTGACCGGGCGTTGCCTTCGAGTTTCCCCGATATCAGCCGGTCTTTTCCGCGGGCTTCTTCGGCTCCGCCGCCTTCCTGGGCGTTCGCGATCTGCCGCGGCGGGCAGCCGGCTTCTTCGTCGGCTCCTTCGGCGCCTCGCGGATCTCGATGCCGCCGCCTCCGTCCCGCTCGCGCACCTCGAACTCCTCGGTGGCCCGCACCAGGTCGCTCAGCTTCTTGAAGCCGTAGGTTCGCGGATCGAAGTCCGGCGCCAGGTTGAGGATCTGCTTGCCGAAGGTTCCGAGATTGGCCCAGCCGTCCTCGGTATCCATCTGGGCGATGACCCGCAGCATCAGCCGCGTCGCCTCCTCCTGGCCGGCAAGCGGCTCGGCCACCTTGGTGGCGCTCGCCGCATCGGTGCCGCTGCGTTCCGGCAGGAGGTTTTCCGTATAGATGAAGCGGCGGCAGGCCTGACGGAAGCTTTCCGGCGTCTTCTGCTCGCCGAAGCCGAAGACGTCGACCCCCTGTTCGCGGATGCGGGCGGCGAGGCGCGTGAAGTCGCTGTCGGAGGACACCAGACAGAAGCCGTCGAAGCGGCCGGAATGGAGAAGGTCCATCGCGTCGATGACGAGGGTGATGTCGGAGGCGTTCTTGCCGATCGTATAGGCGAACTGCTGCTGCGGGACGATCGCATGGCGTGCGAGGATGTCCACCCAGCCCTTCGAGCGCGGGCTGGAAAAGTCGCCATAGACCCGCCTGACGCTGGCCTCCCCGATCTTGGCGATTTCCTCGAACAGCCCGTCGGCGATCTTCGCGGACGCATTGTCGGCGTCGATCAGCACCGCGAGGCGGCGGGTCGTGTCACTGCGGATGGCGGCCATGCATGTTTCCTCGCTTCTTCCCCCGGCAATCATAGGCCGGCCGCCGTCGATTTCACGCGCCGACGGGACGGCGATCGGCTCGCGGCCGTCCGAGGCGCGCTCGGGTGTTGTCCGTCCGGCTTGCGGCCGTCGGACCGGCGAGGGGGGCTTCCCCGGCCAATCGGCGGCTCCGCCGAAATTTCCGCTGTCAGGGGCGTGGCCGCTTGCAATCGCTCGAACGAGCCGTTAAACGCCGCAGCCGTAACGTACGGTACGGTACTGATGGAACTGGCGACGACGATTTCCGAACGCGCGAAAGCGGCGAGCGAGACAGGCGGGGATCCGACGCCGCGCCAGAAGGCCGTGCTCGACGCCGCGCTGGCGCTGATCGTCGATCCGAAGGCGGCACTGACCATGTCGAGCCTCGCAAGGGCCGCCTCCTGCTCGAAGGAATCGCTCTACAAGTGGTTCGGCGACCGCGACGGGCTTTTGACCGCGACCGTTCAGTGGCAGGCCTCCAAGGTCCGCGGCATGCCGGTGCGGCGCGAGGAACTCGGCCGGCAGACGCTCGAGGCGAGCTTGGAGCGATTCGCCGCCGATTGGCTGACGGTGCTTTCCGGCGAGACCTCGGTCGCGCTCAACCGTCTCGCCATCGGCGAGGCAGCCGGCGGGGGCGGGCGCAATCTCGGCCGGATCGTCCTCGAGAATGGCCCGGTCGCCATGGGCCGGCGGCTGAGGCCGCTGCTCGAACTCGGCCGCGAGGCGGGCCTGCTCGCCTTCGACGATGCCGGCGAGGCGTTCCGCGACTTCTTCGGCCTGGTCGTGCGCGACGTGCAGATCCGGCTGCTTCTCGGCGACAGGATCGACCTGTCGCCATCCGACATCCGCGCCGGCGCGGCTCGCGCCGCGCGACAGTTCCTGGTCCTTTACGGGGCCGGTCACCGGCCCGACGGGCCAGAATCCGCAAGCTGAGACTTCGCAAGCAAAGGGAAGGAATGACCATGCGCGTCTATTACGATCGCGACGCCGATCTCAATCTCATCAAGGGCAAGAAGGTCGCCGTCATCGGCTACGGCAGCCAGGGCCGCGCCCATGCGCTCAATCTGAAGGACTCGGGCGTGCCGGAGATCGCCATCGCGCTGCGCGCCGGCTCCGCCACGGCCAAGAAGGCCGAGGCCGACGGCTTCAAGGTCATGTCCGTCGCCGAAGTCGCCAAATGGGCCGACCTTATGATGATGGCGACGCCGGACGAACTCCAGGCCGACATCTATCGCGACGAGATCGCCCCGAACATCCGCGACGGCGCGGCGATCGCCTTCGCCCACGGCCTCAACGTCCATTTCGGCCTGATCGAGCCGAAGGCCTCCGTCGACGTCCTGATGGTCGCGCCGAAGGGCCCGGGCCACACGGTGCGTTCGGAATATCAGCGCGGCGGCGGCGTTCCCTGCCTCGTGGCCGTCCATCAGGACGCTTCCGGCAACGCCCTCGATCTCGGCCTGTCCTATGCGTCGGGCGTCGGCGGCGGCCGCTCGGGCATCATCGAGACGACCTTCCAGGAAGAGTGCGAGACCGATCTCTTCGGCGAGCAGGTGGTGCTCTGCGGCGGTCTGGTCGAACTCATCCGGGCCGGTTTCGAGACGCTGGTCGAGGCCGGCTACGCGCCGGAGATGGCCTATTTCGAGTGCCTCCACGAGGTCAAGCTGATCGTCGACCTCATCTATGAGGGCGGCATCGCCAACATGAACTACTCGATCTCCAACACCGCCGAATGGGGCGAATACGTCTCCGGCCCGCGCATCATCACCGCCGAGACCAAGGCCGAGATGAAGCGTGTCCTCAACGACATCCAGACCGGCCGGTTCACCTCGGAATGGATGCAGGAGTACCGGTCGGGCGCCGCCCGCTTCAAGGGCATCCGCCGCAAGAACGACAGGCACCAGATTGAAGAGGTCGGCGAGAAGCTGCGCGGCATGATGCCGTGGATCAAGTCCAACGCCCTGGTCGACAAGGCGCGCAACTGACGGCGCAAGCCGCGCTCTCCGCCGATCCGCGGCGCCCTCTCCCTGCGCGTCCTCGCAGCCTGAAGGCGGAGGGCGGGCCGGGAGTGGGTCCAATGCCCTGGTCAATGCGACGGGCGATCATGACGCCCGCAGGCGTGGTTTCCTTCCGCGCGTGCGGGCGTTTTGCCGATTCCGCTCGATTTGGCTTGCCGAACTTCACGGAATGGAAACCGTGGCTGCGACATTATGGCTCCCGTGAAGGTTCCGGAGGGCCCAAGCATGACCGCGACAGTGCCTGAATTCGACGGGGCAGAGCGCCGAAGCGCGCCGCGCATGCGCGTCCTCAAGCGCGCGAAGCTGATCTTCAACGGCGGCTTTTCCACCTTCGACTGCATCGTGCGCAACGTCTCGGCGACCGGTGCGCTGCTGACCATCGACGACAGCGTCCAACTGCCGAAGGAATTCCGGATCCGCATCGGCGACGAACAGGCGATGCGGCCGGCGGAACTGATCTATCGCCGTTCGCTCTTCGCCGGCATCCGGTTTCTCGATCTCGGCGAGCACGGGGGCGGCGCGTTCCCCCTGTCGCGCGAACACCCCCACCCGCACGAAGGCAATGACGCCGCCGGCGGCGAACGGCCGCAAGGCATCCGCCGGCTCGTTCCCGAGCGGCTTCCCGAGGCCGTCACCTGTCGGTTCGCCTGGCACCGCGGCGAACTCCGGCGCGACTGATTCCGGCCTTCCGGGCCGAAAGACGACGCGACGGGTTTTGAACGAGAGCGTCGGGCCCCACGAAGGCGAAAAAATCCGCCGATCTTCGCCTCCGGTGAGTGCCCCTCCGGCCTGGGTCCGGCCAAGACCGCCCCAAATCGCGAAAGGGTGAAAACGAGGGTAGACAGGCCGGGAGACGGCCTTTATACAGCCGCCATCCGCGAAGGCGGCCCGGCGGGTGATTAGCTCAGTTGGTAGAGCAGCTGACTCTTAATCAGCGGGTCGTAGGTTCGATCCCTACATCACCCACCATTCTTTTCAACGGCTTAGGCGGCATAGACCCGGAACATGTGAGGAACGTGTGAGGGCTTTGTGAGGTTTGCGAGCCTCACACGGTCGCCGTAGTTCACACGACGTTCTCAGTCGAAGTCCCTGAGGCCGTAGCCCGACGGCACCGCCTGGACGATCATCCTCATGCGACGGCAGCCGCATTCGCGGCAGAAGATGGCTGGCCGGCTCGGCGTCCAGTCGATGTAGATCTGGTCGGCGCCGTAGATCTCGATCGCACGATCGAGCGTCAGTCCGAGTTCGCGGCCGCACTTGGAGCCGGTGCAGAAGAAGGCCAGCGACATGCGGTGATCGCGAAGATCACCCAGCGTCTCGATGACGGTGCGCGTCATGCCCACTCAGGATCGAGGGCGCGAAAGGCCTCGACGACGTCGGCAAAGCCGTGAGTCAAAAGAACTTCTTCAAGGATCGCCACGGCTTCGGACAGCTTCGCTTCGCGCGGCGTCGCATCCTTGAGTTGGCGCAGCGCTTCGATCGCCTCGGATCGTTTCATGGTCATCACAACGCCTCGTCTTCTTTGCCGGCCTGGTCCCAGCGGGCGACCATCTTGCCGATGGCGCTATCGGACATTTCCGGGTGGATCGCCAGATAATGCTTCATGATCGAATGCACGGTCTCGAAACTGTGACCGGTCACCGAGGCGATCTCGTAGGGCTCGGCGCGGCCGAGGGCCATCCAGGTGACGGCCGTGTCGCGCAGGTCCTGGTCGCGCAGGTCGGCGACGGACGGCAGCACCTTGGCGGCGCTCGCGCGGACCTCGGCGAAGACGTGGCGATACCAGTCCGGCTTGAACGGCTTCCAGGTCGCCTCGTCGAGGATGACGTGCGGGTCGACGATGCCCTTCGCCCGCCGGCGGGCGCTGGCGGCCGTGAGGCGGCGCTCCAGCTCGGGGGCGTCGAGGACCGAGACGATGGCGCCGGTCTTCTGCTGGCGGAAGACGCGGCGGCCGGACATGAGGGCGGAGCGGTGGACGACGAGGGCGAGGCGATCGTTCTGGCGCTGGCCCGTCCAAAGGCCGAGGGTGACGGCGTCGCCGATCTCGGGCCGGCCCATGGCGTCGGCCGCCGCCACCAGCGCCTCGATCTCGGCGCGCTCGGCAAAGCGCACGCGCGGCGCCGGCGTCTGCATGCCGAGGCGCATGGCGGGGTTGGTGGCGAGCTTCACCTTGCCGCGCCTGCGGCCCCAGGAGATCGCCGCGGACAGGGTGCGGATCACGCCGTTGGCCGTGTGCAGGCCGCGGGTCTCCCACAGATCTTCGTACAGGCCGAACAGGATCTGTTCGGACAGGGCCTCGACCGCGGCGTTGTAAAGGTCCTGGTCGTGATCCTCGACGACGCGCATCTTCTGGCGGTAGTCGCGGCGGGTGTTGGCCGAATAGACCTTCTCGACGCGCTTGCCTCTCGCCTCGCCGGCGCCCCATCGGGGCGAGCGCTGCCAGTCGCGGAAGAGATCGGCGAGGCTGTAGGGCATCGGACCGCGCATCTGGCGCTCGCCGGGCTTTGCCGCGGCCGCGGCACCGCCCCGCACCGCGGCGATCTCGGCGGCCTTGGCGAGCGCCCAGTCCAGCGCCTCGCCGGCGCTCATCCAGGCGCCGTCGGCGCGCTTGAGATCGGCGGCCTTGTAACCCAGCTTGCGGATCGGCTCGCCGGGGGTGAAGCGCGGCCTGCCGCCGCGCCACGAGACGTTGGGGATCTTCGGATCTGCCATGGTCCTGCCTTCTCTGCCTGCCGTCAGCGTCGCCTAGACAGGCGGTTTCGGCAAGTCGGGCTGCTCACTCGGCCGCTTCGAGAGCGCCGCCCTCGATCGGCCTGGGATGCTCCAGCGCCTCACAGAGCTTGGCGGCGACGGTGACGACATGGGCGCGGTGAACCGGCGGCAGCCCGCCGATGCGGTGGGCGATCTGGATGACGGGAACCGGCAGGACGACGAAAGTGGTGGCCTGCGCAGCTCCCGCCTCCGGCAGAAGGTCGGTCGGCTGACATTTCAGGGCGGCGGCCAGCTCGACCAGGCGGCAGGCGCTGATGCGGTTGAGGCCCTTTTCGTATTTCTGCACCTGCTGGAAGGTGATGCCGAGTGCTTCGGCCAGCGTCTCCTGGCTGATGCCGACACCGATGCGGCGGGCGCGGATCTTGGCGGCGATTGCGGCGGTCGTGTCGTTGGTGGACTTGGCGTTCATGACTGATGGTCCTCGGTTGCGTTGATGGCGGTGCCGGGCCAGCCGGGGTTGAAGGCGGTTTCTTCGCGGACGTTGAGGGCGCTCGCGATGATCGCTGCCCAATCATGCGAGACGGCAAAGCAGATGCCGACGGGCGGGGCCTCGCCGACCTGCATGGTGACGGCCGGGGCCTTGTCCGGCTTGGTGGCTTCGAAGCGACGGCTCATTGCGAGATCCCCCGATAGGAGACGAAGGTTTCCTGGTGGATGCGGGCGAGCCGCGCGTCCTCGGCGCGGCCCGCCATGACGGCGGCGACGAGGACGACGACGGCCGCCGGCAGGGCGACGAGGCAGGCGGTGCGCATCAGCCCCGCCCCCCGTAGCGCGCGGCAAGGGCGGCGCGTTGTTGGGCGACGATCGACAGGGGCCGGATCTCGGCCGTGCCGGCGTCAGCGTCGTCGTCTTTCGGTCCTTCGCCGCTGGCGACCAGCATCCAGCGGCGGATGGCGGCGCGGCTCCAGAACCAGCCGAAGGGCCGGAGCCGGCGGGGGAAGCCGTATTTGCGGCTCCACTCGGCGGCGTCGCGCCGCACCAGGGCCTCGTCGATGCCGAGGGTTTCGGCGATCTCGGCCGCGTCGACGACGTCGGCCGAGAAGTGGTTGGCGGGGGCCAGCCCGCGTTCGAGGGCGGCGGTCATGCGGTGCCTCCCTCGGTCGCGCGGATGGTTTCGGCCGCGATCGCGGAGCGACCGTCGCCGCTGCCGAGATCCATCTCCGCGACATCGCCGATCGCCTGAAACATGATCTCCGAAAAGCGCGGATCGACCGTATCGACGATCGAGCGCAACATCGAACCGATGGTCGTTCCGAAGGCCTCGGCCGCCGGCGCGTTGACCATCCCGTCGTTGCGCAGGCGGCAGAGCTCTATGGTGGCGACGAAGCCGATCTCCGAAAGTCGCTTCTGCAAGGCAATGTAAGGCAAAGCCTCGGGCTGGGCCTTGGATCGAGCCTCGGCAAAGGCCGTATCGGCAGACCTGCGGATCTGCCGCTCCACCGCCTCAAGGTCAAAATGGACGGGCGCGGTCATCGGCCGCCCCCGGTCTTCTTGCGCCGGTCCTGCTGCCAGCCGGCGATCTTTCGGCCGAGGTCGGTGGCGACGAGGCGCGGGTGGCCGGGGGTGGTCCTGATCTCGGCGGCGCCGGCGGTGCGCAAGGCGAGGCCGGTGCCGAGGCTGATCGCCGGCTGGCCCGGCGCCGTGAAGCCGCGCCGCGACCGCGTGTAGGTGGCGGCGCAGAGCCGCCCGAGCGCGTCGCGCTGCGCCCGGCTCAGGAGATTCGTGGGCGCGGCCGTGCCGCACGCCACATCGCGATTGTCCATGATGGTCTCCGCTTCGGCAGGATTGCCGAGGAGGAGAAAGTTGCGCAACTTGCAACTTTTGTCAACGACGCCGAGTGCGTCAGGTTGGTTTGCCTGACGTAGCAGGTCGCTATCGCGTCAGTTGAGTTAAGCCCGCTTCCGAGGGAACGCCGCTTCCAGCGTCCGCTTCATGCGTTCGATCTCGTCGCGGCTGCGATCGGCGAAAAACTTCGCCATCCAGTCGTCGTCAGGGTGGCGAAAAAGAGCGTCGCGATCGCAGTTGAAAAGCGCAGCCAGCCGGTTTTGATAGTCTTCGCTGGGAGTCGAGCCCTTGTACCAGCGTGAAACGACACTCTTGTCGGCATCGAGTTCGCGCGCCAGGTCCGCCTGCGTCATCCCCCGAGCCTCGGCCCAGTCCGGGATATGATGAGGGCGTCGTGGCTGCTTCATGTGATGGATGCGCACGATCTCGGTCATAGCCATCATGTGCGACAAATTCTCCGCCGACGTCGTTAGCGAGTTGCGCAGGGAAACGGGTTGACGAATGTTGCAAGTTGCGCAACATGTCGCTCCATGCGAACCAAATCGTCCCCCATCGCCGAACACCGCGAGAAGCATCGGCTGACGCTCGAAGCGTTTGGTCGGCTTTTCGGCGTTCACAAAACCACGGTCAGGCGATGGGAGTTGGATCGTGCCCCCGCTGATCGTGTCATCGAGATCGAGCGTCTGACCGGCCTTTCGCGCCAGGTGCTTCGTCCGGACATCTTCGGGGAAGCGGCCGCGCCGGTATCGTCCGAAAGGACGGCGGCATGACCGGCGCCGCAGACATGTATCGCAAACTGCCGCGCGTCCCCCGGCTGGGCGAATTGACGCTAGCGCTCACGCGGCTCCCCGAGGCGAAGGCGGCGCGCTTCGTCGAAGAGTTTCTTGATCTTATCGAGCGCGATGGCGCGAGCGCGCCGGCGGATGGCGTTTTCAGTCTCGCCAGCGGCACCGACCATTTTCTTAAAGTCATCGAGCGCCAGTACCTCGAAGCGGGTCAGAGCCCCCTCGGAGACGGGACCGTCGCGCGCAGCGCGGCCGAGCTGGGCATAGGCGCGGGTGAAGACGGCGTTGATCAGGCTGCCGGCCATCTCTTCGGCCGAGGTAAACTTCATCGGTTCCTCCAGGCTGTCGCTAGCCGTTCCCGCAAGCGAGACGGGGCCGGTCGATGACTTCCCAATCCGCCGGCCCCGATCGTCTGATGATGACTTGCAACCACATACTGTATTCACGCCTGTCTCCTTGGCGGAGTCAACCGCCGGCGTGCGCCGTCCCCCTTTCCGATCCTCAAGATAGATCGGGAAACTTACCATGTCCGACACGAATGGTGTCGCGGACGGCACTTTTGGTGTCGCCTGCGACACGCGTGACGCCGTGAGCTTCGCGGCGCTGGAGCCGGCGGTGGCCGAGGCGGTGCGCGACATGCGCCGGCTGCACCGGGCGCTCGACGACGGCCTGAGCGACAATCACGAATCGACGCGGGCGAAGATCGCGCGGCAGACCGGGGTTCCGGTCAGCTATCTGAAGCGGCTGCATCAGCGGGCGTCGGAGATGCCCGACGTCTCCGGCAAATGGGCGCGGGCGCTGCGGCTGGCCTGCGAAAGGCTCGACGCCCGCACGGCGCGGCTGAAGCACCAGACGGGAAAGATCGAGCATGAGCTTTCGACGATCCGTGGCGCGCGCGCTCGCCGCCGAGGCGAAGCGCGCGGCGGCGCGGATCAAGTGGCTGTTCTGGAAAAGCCTGGAGGCGACCGAACGATGGGTCGCGAGGCATAGGCGAAAGGGGAAGCGGTGATGGCAGGAATTCGCACAAAAGGCACCGAATTCGAGGGCTTCCAAGTGCCGACGATCGGACCAATCGCGCACGAAGCACCGGCATGGTGGTCGTCCATTTTCGCCGCGCCGCCAATGCTGCTGCGCCCCAATGGCAAGCTCGTCGAAATCGAGCTGCCGCAAGGCAAGGTGATCGAGGGGCTCGACGGCGGCGCACTGATCGGCGCGTTCGGCAGAACGCTCTATGCCGGACCCGGTCACTGGATTTTCCGCCATCGGCGCTCGGGTGATCTGACGCGCGTGACGCCGGAAGACTTCGCCGCCAACTACGAGGCGGTGTGATGGCTGAGGCGATCACCGATGTTTTCGAGATCGCGCGCTGGCCGCTGGCTTCCGGCCACGGCCACCGCGTCCTCGCCGAGCGTTGCGGCCTGTTGAAGATCGGCACCATCGGCCCGATCGCGGACGGCGTCGCCTTCGCGGTCGAGGCCGAGTTTTCTCGGGAAACCGCCGGCACGCTGGCCGCGCGCGTCATGGCCGGCGACGAGACGGCGATGACGCATCCGCAGGCGCTGCGCATCCTCGCCGCCGCCTATCTCGACGAGGTGGGATGATGACCGCGCTCGGCGCCGTGACGCCAGCAGACGGCCGTGAGGCGATGCGTCTAGACGGGTGTCTCGAATGCGGCGCGGGGTTTCAGCGGCGGCGCGAGCACGGGGCGTTCTGCTCGCCGCGATGCCGCGGAACCTTCAACAACCGCCGCGCCCGGCGCGGGGCGGAACTCTACGACCTCTACATGGCGCATCGCTACGAGCGGCCGCTGGCGCGGGCGCTCGGCCTGTTCCAGGCGATCAACCGGCTGGCCTCGGTCTATCGGGCCGAGGACCTGTCGCAGCGCGACGGCCGGGCGAGCTGGCGGCGGCCGCAGGAGGTGATGGCCGAGCGGCCGTTCCTCAAGGCGATCGCCACGGCGACGCGGGCGGGCCGATGAACGCCGAACCCCTTTTCCCGGAGATTTCCATGGCCGACCGCCTGCATCTCGAACGCCTGTCGAAGCGCCTTACCGCCGAGGGTCAATTGATCGAGGCCGGCTGGATCGGCCTCCGGCTGGCGGCGATCCCGCACGACGCGCCGCCGATCCAGCTGACGGAAATGCGCAACGCCTTCTTCGCCGGGGCGCATCACCTCTTGGCCAGCATCATGACCATCCTCGATCCGGGCGAGGAGCCGACGGCGGCGGACCTCGAACGCCTGTCGCAGATCCGGCGCGAGCTGGACGCCTTCATCGCCGACTACGCGGCCAAGGCGATGCCGACGGACGGCAGCGCATGACGCCGCCGCTGCGGGTGGCGGCGATCGACCGCTTCGACCCGAGCTACGGCACGCAGGCGCGCTTCGTCGACGCGCTGATCGGCGAGGTGGCGCTGACCTGGCGCGAAGCGGGGGTGAAGGGCGAGCGGCTGATCGAGGCGGACTGGACGGACGGGGTGCTGTTCCTCCTCACCGGCGCCGACGCCAGGCCGCTGACGCGCGCGGCGGTGCGGCAGTTTCTGAAGGCCAGCCAGGACGCGAAGAGAAGAGGGGGACGGAAGGCGGCATGACGACGAGCATCATCACCCAGCAGCTCGACGAGGCGCGGGACGATCCCAGGGCACGGGCGCGGCTGATCGCGTCCATGCCGTGGTGGTCGCTGATGGGCAACGAAACGCGGCAGTGGATCGGCGCGCACGGGACCATGGCCGAGCGCCAGTATCTCGCGAGCGTCAATTCGCTGCTCAGTTCCACCTGGCAGGTTCGACAGGCGTCGCTCGACGTCGTCGCCGCCAGCCTGCGGCAGCTTGCGGAGCAAGCCAATCCCATCATGACGGTGACGCCGTCATGATCCGTCGGCGCGCGCCTCACGACCGGGACCGGCTGGCCTATCTCGTCGCCGCGGGCATCGCGGCGGAACTCTGCCGCGTCGAGGTCGACGACGTGATCGCCCGCGGCACGCCCGGCACGTTCCGCCGGCGGCGGGTGCGCACGGCGCGGGCGCTCGCCCTCTATCTCGCCCATACCGGCGCAAATCTTTCGATCGCCCGCGTGTCACGGGCGAGCGGGCGAACGAAACAGCGGGTGTCGTTTCTTTGCCACCTCATCGAGGACCGGCGCGACGAGCCGGCCTTCGAGGTGCTGGTCTCGCGGGCCGAGGGCTGGTTCCTGCTGCGCTTCGGCGCCGCGCCGATCGCGATGGTGGCGGCGATCGCCGGCGCCAGCCGCGACGCGGCGCTGGCGCGCTCGGCAGCCGTGTATCTGGCGGAAAGGGCGGCGTGATGCTGGAGGAAACCTTCAGAGAGTTCGATGCCCGCACTCGCCCGCTTCATCCGGAAGAGCGGATGGCGAAGCTACGTGCGCGCAACGCGGTTGCTGAAAAGTTCTTGCGAACAAACCTGAAAGCAGGCGATCGCCTTCGAGCCACCAAAGCCGAGTGTTCTTCGCGCGAAGCCAGTTTCACCTTTTCCGGATGGGACGGCGGCTGGATCATGTCCAAAAGCGGCTGCTCGATCGCGCCGCTTTCCGTCTACAGCGTGAACGGCAAAGTCCTGCGTTTTCCGGTCGAGATCGCCTGATGACCTCCGGCCCGACCTTCGAGGACATCCGCGCCGCGCTGGAAATGCGCATCGTCGAATTGTGCGAGCGGCTGGCGCCGGCGGAGGCCTACCGGGCGAATGGCGGGGCCTACTGGTTCGCGCTCAATCCGACGCGGGCGGACCGGCGGCCGGGCTCGTTCTGGATCAGGCTGAAGCCGCCGATCGGCGTCTGGTGCGACCATGCGACCGGCGAAGGCGGCGATCTCTTCAAGCTGATCCAGTACATCGAGCGCCTGCCGGACTATGCGGCCGTGCGCGCCTGGTCGCTGGCCTTTCTCGGCTGGTCGAAAGACATGCCGAAGCCGACGGCGGCGAAGATCGCCGCCGATCGGCGGCGGGCCGAAGCGCTGACGCAAAAGCGGGCGGCGCTGGGGGAGGCGAGCCTTGCCGACAACCGCCGGCGGGCGCTCGGCCTGTGGCTGACCGGCGAGCCGATGGGCGCCGAGATCCCGACGCTCGTCCGGCGCTATCTCGCCGGGCGCGGCATCGCCATCGACCGGCTGCCGAACGCGCTGCGGTTTCTGCCGTCGCACGACTACCGCCTCGCCGACGGCAGCCGGATCGCGCGGCCGTGCATCCCCGCGCTGATGACCGGGCCGGACGGCAAGCCGTGGGCGGTGCACCGGACCTGGCTCGAGCCGGACGGCTCGGCCAAGGCGGTGTTCCCCGACCCGGAGCGCAACAAGCCGCGCAAGATCTGGCCCGCCGGCTGGCAGGGCGCCGTCATCCGCCTGTCGAAGGGCGACAGCGGCGTCTCGCCGGAGGAGGCCGGACGCACCGGCGAGATCGGGCCGCTCGGCATCGTCGAGGGCTGGGAAGACGGGCTGCCGATCGTCATCGCCCGGCCGGACTTTCGCGTGTGGGCGGCGGGAACGCTCGGGAACATCGGGCACGTGCCGATGCTCGGCTGCATCGAGAGCGCGATCGTCTTCGCCGACAACGACTGGAACAACCCGCAGGCCGAGCGCTCGCTCGCCGACGGGCTTTCGAGACTGCGGGCGCCGCAATTCGGCATGGCGTCCCGCAGGGTGAGCGTCGCGCGGTCCTGGCGCGGCAAGGACGTCAACGATCTGCATAGAGGTGCAGCATGAAACACACTCAGATCGCCACCGTGGCGCTGGCGGCCGCCGGCCATGCCTATGCGGCGCTCGCCGTGGAGGACGGGCGGGTGACCGAGGCGAGCTTCGCCGCCTTCCTGGCGAGGAACGGCGACGACGCGCGGCGGCTCTACGGCTATTGCCGCGAGCGCGGCTTTCCGAAGCCGGAGATCCTGTGGCGCAAGTCGCACGAGTTCGAGGGCGAGCCGGTCAGCCGCGACTGGACGGCGATCGCCGAGGCCGAGCGCGCCTTCTTCACCGCGTTTCGTGCCGTGGCCGAGGCGATGGAGGCGTTTCACGAGGAGGACGCGGCCGACGCCCCGTTTCCCGCCTCCGGCTGGCAGGCGCTGTTCCGCGCGGCCGAGGACCAGACGGTTGCGGCGGAACCCGCAGCAACTCGATCTGACGACGTGGATCAGGCGGCAGACGGCGCGGCAGGAGAAGGCCCGAGCGCTGACGGCGTTCCTGCCGCTGAAGCCGTGAGCGCGCCGCCGGCGGCCGAGACCGGCGAGGCGGCGGCCGAGGCAACGACGGAGACCGGGACGGAAAAGCCGGCGGCGCCGGCGAAGGCCAGGCGCGGGGCTCCCAACCCCGCGTGAGCGACCGGCGGCGCGGGGCGGTTCGATGTGAGCGCGCCGCCGGTCCATTCATTCCACTGCCAGACATGAAAGCCTGCCGTGCCATCTCGCGGAGACGACGACTTTTTGCCCTCGGCCAATGCCGGTCTGGCCGACGTCAAGGCGATGATCGCCGACGCCGAGGACGAAGACGCGGCCTATGCGCTGGAGCTCGGCCGCGGCGACCCGTTGCCGGGGCAGAAGTTCGAAGGCGTCACGCCGGGCGAATGGGAGCCCGGCGACGACGGCCTGCCGGACAGTTGCCCGGTGCTGCCGCTCGGCACCGAGGAGGGCGTATTCCATTTCATCGACGTCATCGGGCAGCTCAGGAGCTTCAAGGGCTCCGAACTCGGCCAGAGCGGCATCAACGAACTGTTCATGGGCCGGCATCTGTGGCTGCAATGGGCCTGGCCGCAATACAACAAGGACAAAGCCATCGTCGGCTGGCGGGCGAACAAGGCCCGCGAGGACCTGATGGGCGCCTGCGGCCGGAAAGGCTCGTGGAACGCCATCGACCGGGTGCGCGGCCGCGGCGGCTGGACCGGCCGGGACGGGCGGCTGATGTTCCACGCCGGCAACCGGCTCGTCTCGCTCGGCCTCGCCGGCCAGGGCCGGGCGTCGTCGGGGCTGAAGAAGGAGGCGATCGGCGAACTCGACGGCATGGTCTATCCGACGCGGCCGCCGCTGCCGAAGCCCTGGCCGGTCAGCCTGATCGACCAGGACGGGCCGGCAACGGCGCTCTTGCCGCATTTCCAGACCTGGCACTGGATGCGCCCCGACCTCGATCCGGTGCTTCTGATCGGCTGGCTGGGCGCCGCCTATCTCGGCGCGGCGCTCCGGTGGCGCCCGGCGATCGTCATCATGGGCGACAAGGCGACCGGCAAGTCGAGCCTGCAGGAAGACGTCAAGGCGATGTTCGGGCCGGCGCTGCTGCAGAGCGCGGACGCGACGGCCGCCGGCATCTATCAGCAGCTGAAGTTCGACTGCCTTCCGGTCGCCGTCGACGAGTTCGAGGCGAAGGCCGACACGCGCAAGGCCAAGGCCGTGCTGGAGCTGATGCGGCTTTCGGCCTCGGGCGCGCCGATGCACCGCGGCGGCGACAACCACAAGGGAACGCAGTTCCAGGGGCGCTCGGCCTTCGCCTTTTCGGCCATCAACATTCCGCCGCTCGACCCGCAGGACCTGTCACGCCTGGCGCTGCTTCGCCTGAAGCGGCTGCGCGAGGGCGAGGAGAAGCCGATCATCCCCGTCGAGGAGCTGGCGGTGCTCGGCCGCAAGATCATGCGCCGGCTGCTCGACAACTGGCACCGCTGGCCGGCCACCTATCAGGCCTGGCGGCGGTTCCTCGCCTCGTGCGGCCACGACGGCCGCGGCCAGGACACTTTCGGCACGCTGATGGCGCTCGCCGACATGATCGTCGACCGCGACGCCGGCAAGCTCAATCTCTGCCTCGCCGAGAACGCCGAAGACTACGAGCCCTGGCGCGAGGTGCTGTCGAGCCGCAACCTCATCGAATACGAGGGCATGTTCGAGAACTGGCAGAACTGCCTCAACCACGTCATGTCGAAGCGCATCGAGGCCTGGCGGGGCGGCACGCGCCACACGGTCGGCGAGGTGCTGACCGAGTTCTTCGAGGCGGACGTCAACAATCAGGACGCCATCGGCTATCAGGGTGCGCGCAAGCTCCTGGAGCAGACGGGCCTGACCCTCCTCAGGCCGGGCGACGGCCGCGACGACTACGCGCTGTTCATCCCCAACCAGCACCCGGCGCTGTTCGAGCTGTTCGCCGGCTCGAAATGGCAGGGCGAGATGAACGCCGGCACGTGGATCGGCGCTCTCGACCAGGCACCGATGGCGCTCGTCGCCAGCGGCCGCATCGACGGGCGCAAGCATCGCGGCCGGGCGTTTCTGCTCAAGGACATCATCGCGGAGGTGGAGGGGTGACGGCGCAATCTTCAGAACGGGGCGACACGCCGCAGCACGGCCGCGATCGCGTCGCTGGCGTTGAACATGGTGCCGGCAAATGGCGCGCTGGCAATGAAGACGGCCAAGCCGATCGCCCAGCGCTTGGCTCGCTCCGTTTTCGACCGCGGTTCATGCGGCAGGCGATGTTCGATTTGGAAGCGCATCCGCTCACGATCCGCACGCTCCCATCGCGTGACGACCCATACGAGAGGTCCCCAGGCGACGACGATCGCGGCGAGGTTCCAGATCGTGATCAGGATCTCTGCAATCATGCCCGTCTCGATCTTCTTTGCCCGTACCCTTGCCATGCTAGCCGCAACGCGAGCCGGCGGCGAGAGCGCCGGTCCGGCGCGACGCCGGCGGCGGCGATGACGGGTATCAGATCGAGAAATCTTGCCGCGCGGTAGCGCGGCGCCGCTTGATCCCACGAGCCTCACGGATGACGATCACCCACACCCCGCAGCGCCGGAAACATGACGCCCGCACCCGCACCCATAGGTTTGCAGGGAAAGACCGCGGGCGTTTTGGCGGCGGTTTGGGGCAGGGTGGAACGGCTGGAACGCTCTGGAACGCGCGACCGTTCCAGCCAAGTGACTGAAACATAAGGCAGATTTCGAAAGTGGAACGCTGGAACGCCAGAATGCACATGGTCTCGCACGCGCGCGCGCGTACACGGGAAGTATGTATATATGCGTTCCAGCGTTCCAAGGGTAAGTTTTCATATAGAAAGCAAAGACTTAGCTGGAACACTCGCCGGTTCCACGGCGTTCCAGCCGTTCCACTTTCGAGATTTTCCATCGCAATCAACGGCTTGGCCGTTCGCGGCAATAAAGAAAGGGGTGTCTAAGGATGGCGACCGATCCAAAGCACGGTTTGAGCGGCGCGGTGGGACTGGATCTGGCTGCGCGGGGGCTGTCTGAAAAGGACGAGGCCGGCGAGGCGGTGCAGGACGACCTCTTCGCCGGGTCGAGCGTCTTCGGGACGCTGCAGGTCGGCGGCAAGCCGGTGACGCGGAGCGGGCCGGGGCGCCCGAAGGGATCGCGCAACCGCTCGACGGCCGAGCTGGCGAAGCTGATCTCGACGACGGGCAGGCATCCGGTGCTGGCGATGGCCGAGATCGTCTCGACGCCGATCGACGTCATCGCCGCGACGCTCGGCTGCAAGCGGATCGAGGCGGCCGAGTATCACCGCAAGGTCATGGCGGACCTCGCGCCCTACGTGGCGCAGAAGATGCCGACGGCCGTCCAGGTCGAGGGCGCGACGGCCGGGATGCTGACGATCGTCCAGCTCGGCCAGGCGACGGGTGGCGGAGGCCTCAGCGAGCACGGGCTGGCACTGACGCTGGCCGGTGGCACCGGCGACGACGAGAGCGAGGAAAATCAGACACTTAGCGATGATGAGGCCGAGGTCTCACACGATGACGCCTCACACGGTGGCGACAAGTGACTGACGGCATTGACGAAACGGCCCTAGACCAGCTGATTGAGGATCATCGGGACGGCGCGGCGGCGGCGACCAGGCCGGCGCCCGGATCGGTCCGGAGGGGGGTGGTCTCGCCGGCGGCGGGCGGCGGCCGGGGGGTGCCCCCGAAACGCGGTTCCCTTCCCGGATCGGTGGACCGCTGTGCGGTTTTAGGCCGTCAAATCGGCCTGATTGGACAGACTGAAAAATCGAAAACGAGCGCTAGCGAGGAGGGGTCGGGGGTGAGGCCTGCCGCCAGCCGCCACAATGCCGGCGGCAAATTCGGCGCAAAGCATGTCGATGCCGACATGCGCGCGGAGATGACGATTTTCGATAGCCTGCCTGGCTCCTGCCGCGCGATCCTGGCGGACGCGCCGTTCAACTATGTGCCAAGTGCCATCGCAGCGCAACTGGCCAAGGGGCGGTCTGTGGAGGGCGTCTGCGCGACCATGCGCGCCAGCATCCGCGCCCATCTCGACGCCGCTTATAAGAGCCGGGGGATCGCTCGATGACGGCGGGGCTCGACGTCCGTACTTATACGCCGCCGGGTGACGTAGCCTCGCAGTTCCTGGCGAGCCGAGAAGCGGTCCGCTTCATCAAAGGTCCGATCGGATCGGGCAAGACGAACCTCGTCTTCTTCGACATGATCACCTGCGCGTCGCAAATGCCGAAATGCAGCTATGGCAGCAACGCCGGAAACCGCCTCTTCCGTGGCCTGATCCTGCGCGAAAACTACACCGACCTGTGGCGAACGACCATTCCATCGTGGTGGCAGTGGTTCCCGGAAGGCGTCGGCGACTGGAAAGGCTCACCGGGCCGCCAGGCCATCCACAAGCTGCGCTTCGAGATGCCCGACGGCGGGTTCCTGGTCTTCGAGATCTGGTTCATGGCGATCGAGGACCACAAGGTCGAGGACGTGCTTCGCGGCATCGAGTTCACCATGGCCAACATGAACGAGGCCGACCGCCTGGCAGAGGACGTGTTGACCTATCTCGTCGGCCGCGTCGTCCAGCGCCGTTTTCCGCCGAAGCGCTTCTTCGCCGAACGCGATCGCAACTACTTCGTCGGCGTCACGGGCGACCTCAACCCGCCGGACACGGATAGCTGGATCTACCAGACGTTCGAGGAGTTGCAGCCGTCCGGCCACAAGATGTTTCACCAACCGTCCGGCCTGTCGCCGCGCGGCGAAAACCGATCCGGCGTGACGCTGGCGGAATATCAGGAGATCGCGCGGCTCAATCAGCACCGGCCGTGGTGGGTCAAGCGCATGGTCGAGGGACGCTACGGGCCGTCCCGGGACGGAACGCCGTGCTTTCCCGAATATGACGACGACCGGCATTTCGCCGGCGACGAGCTGAAACCGCTTCCGGGCCTCGGCCTGCGGCTCGGCTTCGATCAGGGCGTCCGCGGTCCGGCGATGATCGTGGCGCAATGGACGCCGTCCGGCCAGCTTCGTGTCCTCGACGAACTCTATGTCGGCCGGATGGGGCCGACGCGTTTCGGCCATGAATGCCGGCTCCTCCTCGAAAGCCGCTACCAGGGTTTTTCCGTCGATTGGGCAACTTGCGACCCGGCTGGCCTGGCGGGGGCGGACACGGAAGGCGGGGACTATTCCTGGCATCAGATCATGGAGCGCGAGATGGGCATGCCGATCGCGGCCGCGCCCAGCCAGGAAATCAAGCTTCGCCATGACGGCGTGTCGCAGCTGCTGCGCTATTCGATCGACGGTCGTCAACCGGCTCTGATCGTCTCGTCGCGGTGCAAGATGCTGCGCAAGGGGTTCAACTCGCATTACCGTTTCAAAGTGCGCAAGAACGGCGTCGAGACCAGCCTCGATCCGAAGCCGGAAAAGAACGAGTTTGCCGACGTCCACGACGCGCTGCAGTACCTGATCGAAGATCTGATGGGCATCGAAGGCATCACGCAGGGACTGCTGACGGGCATGGGGCACAATGGCGGTCCGCCGCTCGACGACGACGAGGAGCGATCGAGCGTCACGCCGTCGACGGATTTCAACGTCTATGCCGTCTGACGGCCTGACGATCGTCGCAGCGACGCCGGCGATCGCCGCCCTGATGCGGCCGAGCCTGCCGCTCCGCGTGTGGCGGCGGCTGGCGGCGCAGACGGCGATGGGGCCGAGCTTCGCCGTTCTCGGCGCCGACCGCCCGCTGGCGATCGTCGGCTTCGTGCCGATCGAGGCCGGCATGCTCGAACTGTGGATGACGGTTCCACCCGGCTTCCGGCGCCTGGCGGAGGCGGCCGCGGTGCTGCGGCTTCTGACGCGCCGCATCCGGTCCGTCTTTCCCGATCGCGTCATCCTCGCCCGGATAGACGACCGCAACCTGCCGGGCCAGCGGCTCGCCTTCTGCGGCGGCTTCCTGCCGACGGACCAGATGCTCGGCGTCACGTCGCGCCGCAGCTGGGTCCGCCCTCCATTCGCCGCCATCGAGTTGCTGCCGACGGCCGAGCGCCGGGCGATCGCCGCCGTCCTGGCGGGAAACATGACGGTTCGTTCCGGCCCGTAGGCTGCGCGCCCATCGAGATCGGGCGAGGATCAGACCCATGGGTGACGCGATCGGCAAACTTTTCGGTGCCAAGAAGCCGGAAGGTCCGACCGAGGCCGAAAAGGCCATGCAGCGCGATCGCGAGACCCGCGCCAATCGCGACGAGGCCGAGGAGGACAAGAAGCTCGCGCTGGTCTCGCGCGCGCAGTCGCTGCGGCGATCCCTGTCCTACCAGGGCGACGGCAAACAAACGACCGGGGGTTGATGCTTGGCCGACCCGGAAGCCATCGAAAAGCGCAGCTCCAGAGCCTATGAGAAGTGCCGGCCAGCCAAGGAAATGCTGGACGAGCTGTACGACTACGTCCTGCCCTATCGGAAGCCAGCCACGCAGCCCGTCCATGGCTCGGAAAAGCGCGTCGAGAAGATCTACGACGCCACCGCGACCAAGGCGGCCTTCCGCTTCGCCGGTCGGATGCAGCAGGACGTCACGCCGTCGTTCCAGAAATTCTTCGAGCTGAAGACCGGCCCCTATCTGGAAAAGACCGGCGACGAGAAAAAGGAAATCGAAGAGCAGCTGGAGACGGTCTCGAAAAAGATCGCGGCCGTCCTGGAAGGTGCGAATTTCGCGGTGGCCTCGGGCGAGATGTATCTCGACCTCTTCGGCGGTACGGCGGCGCTCCTCATGCTGCCGGACAAACAGGACATCGTTTCGTTCACCGCCGTGCCGGTCGCCGAAATCGCACTTTCCGAGGACGGTCGCGGCAAGGTCAACGCCGTCTACTGGGAAAAGCAGTTCGACGCGTCGGACGTCGAGGGGCTGTGGCCCGAGACGAAGATGTCGCCCGAGCTGAAGAAACTCGTCGAGGACAGCCCGGCCGAACCGGTCACGATCGTCCAGGCGAGCGAATTCAACCGCACGACCGGGCAGTGGAACTTCACGGCCTGGCGGAAGGGCAAGCTGAAAGACGAGGGGCCGCTCTACGAGATCGCCGAAAAGACCTGCCCCTGGTTGACGCCGCGCTTCTACAAGGTGCCGGGCGAGCCGATGGGCCGTGGCCCCGGCTCGATGGGGCTGCCGACGGCGAAGACGCTCAACAAGGTCACCGAACTGACGCTGAAGGCCGCCGCCTTCGCGATCCTCGGCCTGTGGATGGTGAAGAACGACCGCGTCTTCAACCCGAAGACGGCGCGCATGGTCCCCGGCGCGATGTGGAAGGTGGCATCGACCGGCGGCACCATGGGCGCCTCGATCGCCAAATTGGAAGTGCCGGGCCGCTTCGACATCTCCAACATCATCCTGCAGGACCTGCGGGAAGCGCTGAAACAGATGATGCTCGACGATACGCTGCCGCCCGACAGCGGCGCGGTGCGCTCGGCCACGGAGATCGTCGAGCGGATGAAGCGCCTTTCGGCCGACCTCTCCGGCGCCTATGCGCGACTGGTCCTCGAAATCATCCGCCCGCTGATCCAGCGGGTGATCGACATTCTCGATCGGTTCAAGCTGATCGAAAGCCCGCTGACGATCGACCAGCTGCTGTTCAAGGTCGAGGTGACGTCACCGATCGCCAAGATGCAGCAGGCGCAGGACGTCTCGTCCCTGGTCGAATGGCTGCAGATGATCCTGTCGCTCGGCGGCCCGCAGATGATGATGATGAGCGCCAAGATCGAGGACATCTTCGGCGACATGGGCCGCAAGCTCGGCATCTCGGAAAAATACATCCGGTCCGAGGCCGACAAGAAGAAAATCCAGCAGATGGTCGCAGCGCTGATCGCCCAGGCCCAGCAGCCCGCCCAGGCGGCCGCCGGTCTCGGCGCCGGCGCCGGCGATCCATCGCAACAGCAGAGCGCGCCGGCGATGGCGGGCTGAACGAAGGAGGCAGGAGGCAGGACATGACCGAAGACGGCCAGGACAGGCACGGCGTGGAACCCGAGGAGGAGGCCGGCGGACCGGAACCCTCGACGGCGGACTTTCTCGAAATGGCGTCGCGCATGCTCGGCGGCGGCTTTGCCGGAATGGAGGCTTCGCCCGCCGATCTCAGGGGCCAGATCGACGCGCACCGGACGGCGATGAAGAAAGAGGCGGACATCTTCCGCGACACCTTCTCGACGCCGCAGGGACGCAAGTGCCTCGACATCCTGATCGACCGGACGCTCAGACGGCGCATCTACGGCGCCGCTTTCGAAACGTCCCACCTCGAGACGCTGACGGTCGCGACCATCGTCCGTGAGACCGAAAACAACTTCGTCGCCGGGATCCTCGAGGCGATCGCCTTCGCGGACAACAAGGACACCATCGTGAGGCAGGACGCATGACCAGAAAACGAGACATCATCACATGCGCGGGCTCGCTCGCATTTCTCGCCGCCATGCCCTTCGGCCCGCGCATCGTCTTCGCACCGGACGACGGCAACGGCCAAAGCGGTGGCGGTGGCGGTGGCGACGACGGCGGCTACGGCCTCGATCCGTCGCCAGCCCAGCCTGGCGACGGCGACGGTCAATCCGGTCAACAGGGGCAGCCCGGCGGTGCGCCGTCGAACGCCGGCAATCCGTCGGAGCCGATCGGCGGCGCGGACGGGGCGCAACCTTCGCTGCACAAGCCGGAAGGCGTCCCGGATCATCTCTTCGGTCAGAACGACCAGGAGACGATCGACAAAATCTGGAACGCCTACAAGGGCGCGCGGGAAGCGCTCGGCAAACAGTCGAAGGCGCCGGACAAGCCCGAGGCCTATCAGCCGTTCGCCTGGAGCGACAAGGTCAAGGCAAATCTGTCCATCGCCGAAGACGACGAGGCGGCGACGCTGTTCCGCTCGATCGCGCACAAGCACGGCATGAACGACGAGAACATGAAGGCGGTGCCGGAGTTCTTCGAGGCGCTGATCGAGAAAGGCGTGATCGAGCCGCCGCACGACACGCGGGCGGAGATGCGGGCGCTGGCGCCGCAGGGTTTCGCCGGGTCCGACGAGGCGAAGGAAGCCAAGGGCGCCGAGCGCGTCGCCGCGGCGGATCGCTGGATCGCGCAGCTTTCCAGCCAGCGCGGCTTCGACGACGGCATGAAGACGGAAATGCGCCTCCTGACGACGACGGCCGCCGGCGTCAAGGTGATCGAGAGCTTCATGACCTCGGGCATGGGCGGCTCGGTCAATCCGGGTGGCCAGACCGGCGGCGAGCCAACGATCACGAAGGCCGTGCTGGACGCGCGCATCGCCGATCCGCGCAACGACATCATGGGCGACAAATACGATCCGGCCTTCGCCCAGGAGACGGACGCGATGTTCAAGAAGTTCTATCCGGACTGAACGCCCGGAAACATGACGCCACAGCCGCCGCCTTACCGTCCCTCGCCAATCGGTAGATGGACCCGAAACGGCGGCGGCACCCGGCTTTTCTGAGACAGGCCCGCATCAAGCCCGACGGCACTCGGCTCCCGAGGACACGACCCCTCAACCCTTCGGGAAGCCAAGATGTCTCAGACCGCACCCAACCATTATGTCCAACAGTGGAAATCCACGGCGCTGCACCGCTACCAGGCGGGCGGCTTCGCCCTGCGCAACACCACGACGCCGCCGGAAAAGATCACCGGCGAGAAGATGCATTTCCCGATCTTCGGCATCATCGAAGCCGAAGAAGACGTGAAGCGTGGCGACGAGGCGCGCCCGCAGAACGCCAACGACACGACCGTCGCCGTCGACACCAAGAAGTCGCGGGCGTTCGAGGAAGTCTTCGAAGACGATCTCGACCAGATGACCGTCGACCGCAAGCAGGCGGTCGCGATGCGCTCCTCCAAGGCGCTCGGCCGCGTCCACGACAAGACGATCATCCGGGCGCTCAACGCCTCGACGCAGACCGTCGGCGACCCGGCGGAGTTCTTCTCCGTCAACCTCGCCCTCAAGGCACGCCAGGTGCTGATGGTGAACGAAGTCGACGTCCAGGACGGCAACACCTTCTGTGCCATGGACAGCGTTTCCTGGACGATCTTCTCGGCCGACAAGCGCGTCTCGGCGTCGGAATATACCGGGCCGATGCTGCCCTTCACCAAGGGCAAGCTGGCGCTTACCTGGAACGGCGTTCACTACTTCCAGCTCTCCGACAAGATCCTGCGGGAGAACGACGCGGCGGGCGAGGCCACGTGCCTGATGTGGCACCGCACGTCGATGGGCTTCGGCTACGTCCGCCAGCTCACCGGCTCGGTCGTCTGGGACAACCGCAAGGACTGCTGGACCCACAACATGCGCATGCGCATCGGCTCCAAGCTGCTGCTGCCGGAAGGCGCGGTGAAGATCGCGGCGAAATACGACGCCGACACGATGGTCCTGCCGAACCCCTGATCGCCATCGCCGCCGGCGAGACCGCCGGCGCCATTCAAACCGTTTGAGAGGACAGAACCATGAGGGAAATCGGAGGCGGTCACATCCGCCGTCAGGGCGCCGGCGTCAGCTACGGCAGCGGCACCAACATCATCCAGCCCAGCAACTGGGAACTGGCGACCAGCGCCGACGCGGCGACCGTCGAGGCGGCGGGCTATTTCAATGCGCTCGCCTACGACATGAAGAAGGGCGACATCATCACCGCCCGCATCGACATGGAGGGCACGCCGAAACTGAAGATGTACATCGTCACGGCGCGCACCTCGACCACCGTGACGGTCGCCAAGCAGACCGTCGCCTGAGGAGGAGGGCGCCCGCGGCCGACGCGGGCGCCCTGTCGCCATGAACCGGGTCACCATCATCAACCGCGCGCTGTCGCGCATCGGATGTCTCGCCGTCCAGTCGGAAGCCGAGCCCGGCCCGGCTGGCGTCGGCGTTCTGCACACCTATGACAGCGTTCTCGAAGATCTCCTGTCGAAATACCCCTGGCATTTCGCCAAGCGCTTCGCCGCGCTGACCCGCCTCGGCAAGACTCCACCGAAGGGGTGGAAATCGGCCTTCATGCTGCCGCCCGACCGCCTCGATCCGCCGCGCGCCTATTACGAGAGCGCCGGCGACGACCGCCCGACGTCACGCTTCGAACTCGCGCTCGACGAGGTCTACGCCGACAGCGACGTCCTGTTCGCCGAATATCGCTTCCGAGCCGATCCGCGCTATTGGCCGGGCTATTTCCGCGAGCTGGTCGTTCTCGCGCTGGCGGCGGAATATGCGCTGGAGATCCGCGAGGAGGTGACGCTTCGCGACCGGCTGCGGCGCGACTGCTACGGCCCGCCTGAATATCAGGGGGAGGGCGGACAGTTCGCGGTCGCGGCAGCTCTCGATGCCCAGTCGCAGCCGGGAGACCAACCGGCGGGCGGCTTCGATCCCCTCACCAGCACCCGACACGGCTATGACGCCGACGACGCTCGAGCGGGCTGGACATGGTGAAAATCACGACCGTCCAGGCGTCGCACACCTATGGCGTCCTCGACCCGTACATGACCGAGCGCCGGGACACGAAGTTCGTTCCCGGTTCGCTGTCCGCCGGCGAGAACATCGTGATCCTGCCCCAAGGCGGCTATACCGATCGCGGGGGGACCGACGATTTCGGCCGGGTGCGCCGGCGGCTGGACAAGATCGCGCTGACGGCCGCGATGGTCGCGATGCCGAACGGCGGATCGGCGGCCACTCTGGTCGCTTCGCAGAAGACGGTCACCGACGAGGCCGCCGGCAATCGCTTCGTCATCGCCGACGTCACCTTGCCGACGGCGCGATCCCTGACGTTCCTCGACGTCGAAGACGTCTCCGTATCGGACAGCGGGGGCGCCGGCGCGCTGATCGTGGAATATCTCGACGGCGCGACCTGGCGCACCTTCGGCCGCGCTCTCAGCGCGCAGATCGAGCGCAATCGCGGCAGCCGACGATTTTCCGTCGGCGCGCCGGGAAACGCGATCGGCGCCTTCAGCCGCTATCGCGTCTGCCTGGACGCGACAAAGGCCAGCGGGACGGTGTCGCTCTCCGGTATTTCCCTGTGGTCGGAACGGGCGGACAATTCGAAGGCCGTCGTCAGGGCGGCACGCGACGCCGAGGGCACGTCCTTCCAGCTCGTCGTCACGGATCAGACGATCGACATCTTCGTCGCCGGCATCTGGCAGGCGTCCATACCGTCCTATCTCGGTTCGCCCGAGGTGCGCAGCGTGCAGATGGAGGCGAGCTACGACAGCATCTTGTTGTTTCACCCGGATCTCGCTCCGCGCAAGATGCTCCGCCTCGGCGACGACCGAGAGTGGAATATCGCCCGAGCGCCGTTCACCAACATCCCGAACGTCGATTACGGGGCGCAGTACACGAACGGCGTCAATGAGATCCAGGAGATAAAGGGCTACAGCACCAATACCTACGATCTGACGTTCGAAGGCGAAATCACCACACTCATCAGCACGGCCTCGAACGAAGCCGTCAAGGCAGCCCTCGAAGGGCTTACAAACGTCGGACCGGGACTGATCGTCACGGGCGACGACAATGACACTTTCCAGGTCGAGTTCGCGTCAGAAAAGACCAAGGAACGCAATGTCCTCACGATGATCGGCACCAACCAGGAGGCGGAGGGCTTCGTTTCGATCCGGACGCTCCGCGAAGGCAAGCCCGGCGGCGAGCCGATCATTTCGTCCGCACGCGGCTTTCCCGCCGTCGGACGCTTCGCGATGGGCCGGCTCAACATGTTCGGGCTTCGGTCGCGACCGGCGACACAGCTCTCCTCGGTGACCTCGCAGCCCTTCGACCTGTCCTCGGAAATCAAGACGGCAGTCTCGGCGCTGGTCTACGACATCGCCGACAGCGAGGGCGCGGCGATCGTCGACGCGCTGTTCGGCCGGACGCTGATCATGTTCTCGACCGATGCGGTCTATTTCTACGGCAACCGCAAGCTCAGCGCCGAGGAAACTCCCGACATCGTCCGTTCGCCGTCGCCCGGCATCGAGCCCGGCGTCCCGCCCGTCCAGACGGACGACGCCATCCTCTACGTCGAGAAGGGCGGCGAGGTGCTGCGGCTCCTCTCCTATTCGGAGATCGACCAGAACTATACCGCCGGCAACGCCTCGGTCCTGTCGGCCTTCCTGGTCGACGGCGTCGTCGACATGGCGAAGCGCCGGTCCGCCAACGGCATCGATGCCGACCTCGCCGTAATGGCGAATGCCGACGGCACGGCCACGGCGCTGACCATCCTGCGGACGCAGGACGTGTCCGGCTTCGCGCCGTGGCGGACCGACGGCAAGTTCGTCTCCACCGTCGTCGATCGCAGTAACGATCTGTGGTTTCTCTGCGAGCGGGAGAGACCGGGCGGCACGGATATCCGGCTGGAGCGCTTCGCACCGATCAAGCTTCTCGACGAGGGCACGGAATTCGAGGTCGTCACGCCGTCGGCGACGCTCACGGTCGCCGCCCGCTTCGAGGGCCGCTCCGTCTGGATCGTCGCCGAGGGACAGGTCATCGGCCCGGTGACCGTCACCGCCGGCCAGGTGACGCTGCCGGTTCCGGTCAGCGGCATGGTGCGCGTCGGGACCTGGCTGCCAGCGACGGCGACGGATCAGCCGGTGCGCCGAGAGCAGGAAACCAACCAGCGCGAAGCGCGGCTGAAGCGCGTCGTCCGCGCCAAGCTCTCCGTCGTCGAGACGACGAGCCTGGCGATCGCCTGCAACGGGTCGGCGCCCTTCGACATGCCGCTTGCCGCCAACGACGAGACGATCCTCGATCGCGCTCCGCTCGACGCGCCCTTCACCGGCTTTTGCGAAGCCGAAGGCATGCATGGTTTCACCGACGCCGCGACCGTCACGGTCACGCAGCTGCGGCCGGGCTTTCTCACCGTCCGATCCGTGACCAAAGACGTGGTGATGTAATGGAATTCGTCGGAGCCCTCTTTGCGTCTGCCGCATCGGGTGCCGGGACGGCGGCTGGCGCGGTCGGAACGGCCGTTTCCGGCGCCAGCACGCTGTCGCTGCTGTCGGGCGCCGGCACGGTGTTTTCCGCCGTCGCCTCGATCGGTGCCGGCCAGGCCGCCAAACGGGAGGCCGAGGCACAGGCGCAGGAGGCCGAGTTCAGCGCCCGCAACGAGTATATCGAGGGCAAGGAAACCTCGGCGGCGATCCGCGCCGAACTCGCCTCGACGATCGCCAACCAGACCGTGGCCTTCGCATCGAGCGGCGTCGATCTCGGCTCGGTCTCGGCGCAGGCGGCGCGCGACCAGGCGACGCGGGACGCGGAAAACGAGCTGTCGATCAATTCGTCGACCGCCGGCGCCAACACGCTCGCCGGACGCCGCCGCGCGCGCAACCTCCGCTCGCGCGGCGCCAATGCGGCTGCTCAAGGATATATCGGCGCCGCCGGATCGCTCGCCGACGGCGCCATCGACATTCACAGGCGGGGCTGACCCATGGCGCGCATTCCCGAGTTCGCCGCCCAGGCACCGCGTCGCGGGGCGGTGTCCGGCTTCGTCGATACCGGCGCGGCCGACGTCTGGTCATCGCTGGCATCCGCATCGGGGCGGATCGCCGACCGGCTCGGCCGCATGGCCGATCAGCAGGCGGCGCGGGAAGGCCAGGAAGCGGGCTTTGCGGCGGCGGCCAGCGTCCGGATGCCGGGCGTCGACTTCGCCTTCAAGGAAGGCACGCCGGGAACGGCCGGAACGCCGGGCCGCTACACCGCGGCATCGGCCGGATCGACGGCGCCGCTGACAGGCGATCTCGTCTCGCGCGCCGCCTTCGCGAAAAAGTATCTGGAAACCCGCTTCGGCCTGAAGCCGCATCAATCGGCGGCGATCGTCGGCCACGGCATTCAGGAAAGCAATCTCAGGCCCGTCGGCGCCGTCGGCGACCAGGGCACCGCGTTCGGCATGTTCCAATGGCGCGGCGCGCGCTATGCCGGCCTGAAGCGCTTCGCGGCGTCGACCGGCCGCAGCCCCGACATGGTCGAGACGCAGCTCGACTACGTGATGCACGAGCTGCGCACGAGCGAGCGATCGGCGGGCAAGGCGCTGGCGTCCGCCGCCGACGTCGAACAGGCGACGGCGGCCTTCATGGGCTTCGAGCGGCCGCAGGGCTGGACGCCCGGCAATCCGCGCGGCGGCCATGCCTGGTCGAAGCGGCTGAAGCACGCTCGGCAACTGGCCGGAGCCGGCGAGGCGTTGGCGCCGGCTCCGACTGCCGCGGCCGCGCTATCCCCGGCAGAGGGGACGATCGCCGGGGCGCCTGCGCGCTTCGAACCCGGCACTCCAGGCACGGCGGGAACGCCGCCCGCGATCGACGTCCATCTGACGCCGGGCGACGTCGCTCCAAAGCGGATGCGGCCCGGCACGATCCGGGGCGACGCATTCAACGCCGCCGTGACCGGGATGCATCTCGACCGCCTGGAAACCGCCATGAGCGCCCAGATGGACGCGCTGGCGATGCAGACGCCCGACGACCCGGCGGCGCTCTCCACCGCGCTCGACGCCCTGCGCGGCGGCTATCGCGAGGGGCTGGAGCCCCGCGAGGCGGCGATGATCGAAGGCGCCTTCCAGCGGCGCAAGCTCGGCCTGGTGCGTTCGGCCGCGACGCGCTGGCAACAGAATTTCGAGGATCAGCGCCAGGCGGTGTTCGAAGACACGCTCGCCAGCCGCCAGGACAACGCGCTGCGCATCGCCCGGATCGCCGGAACCGACGCCAATGCCGACGCCGCCCTGGCGGCGGAGATGGAAGCGATGGACCGGCAGATCTCCGGCTCGGCCCTGAGCGAGGTGCAGAAGGGCCGGCTGCGCCGCAAGATCGAGACCGACGTGCTTTCCACGCGCATCGCCGGCGGTTTCGACAACCAGCCTGACGCGGTCTCTCGCGCCCGCTTCGCCGAGACGTTCCAGCGCGAATGGCAGGACGGCAAAGGCTTCGGCGGCAAGGTCGACGCGGAAAGCTACGACCGGATCACGGCCGACATGACGCGGCGGATCGAGGCGGATCAGGTCGCGGCCGACAAACGCAATCGCGCCATCGACAAGGAAATCACCGGACAGATCGGCCTGTTGAAGAAGGGGTTTCCGGTTCCGGACGATCGACGCCAGGCATTGCGGGCGGCGGTTGCCACGACCGACGATCCGGCGCTCGCCCAGAACCTCGACTTTCTCGACGGTCTCGCCAACTGGCAGCGGGCGCATATCGGCGCCCGGCCGCAGGTGGTCGACGCGCAGATCGGCGCTCTCAAGACACGAATGGTCCAGGACGGCGCGACGCCCGCAGCTCTGACGACGCTCGACGTCATGGAGAGCTTGAAGAGCGAAATGGCGAAGGGCCTCGCCGACGATCCCGTCGGATGGGCGGACCGCGCCGGCGTCGCCAGGATCGAGCCGCTGGACTTCTCTTCGCCCGAGGGGATGGTCAAGAGCCTCGTCGAGCGCGGCAACGATGCGGAGGCGATCGGCGCCCATTACGGGACCGAGCCGAAGTATTTCACGCCGGCGGAAAAGACGGCGCTGGCGCGCAGCCTCGAAGACAATCCGGAAAACCTGCCCGTCGTCGCGGGCGCTCTCCGGGAAGCCTTCGGCGACAAGACGCCCCAGGCATTGAAGGAAATCTCCAAGGATGCCCCAGTCGTCGCCCATGTGGCCGGGCTCTACGACGCGACGGGCAGCCAGACGGTGGCGCTGGAAGTCGCCGACGCGCTCGCCTGGCGCAAGCTCGACGGGTACGAGAAGACCTTGCCGCCGCCGGCCCAGCTCGCCGACGTGGCGCGCACGGGGCTCGGCGCGGCGCTGGCGCAGATGCCCGACACGCAGATGGCAATCACGCAGACGGCCGCGCTGCTGTTCGAGGCCAGAGCCCGCCGGCAGGGCCTTTCGATCGACGATTTCGACGAGCCGGGCTCGGAAGCCCAGGACCTCTATCTGAAGAGCCTCGACGATGCCGCCGGCGGCCACAGCGTCGGCGACGTCAAGATGGGCGGCATCGTCTCGGTCAACGGGGTGAAGACGATCGCGCCGGCGATGATGATGGCCGACGCGGTCGAGCCGCTGATCTGGAACCTTTCACAGGACGATCTCGCCACCCAGGCGCCGATCAAGAGCGTCAACGGCGTGCCGATCCGGCCGAAGGATCTCAGGAATGGCCGCCTCGTCGCCGCCGGCGACGGGCTCTATCACATGACGCTCGGCGACCCGTCGTCCTACGATCCCCGCTACGTGCTCGGCGCCGACGGGCAGCCGTGGACACTCGATCTGAGGGCGCTGACGGACAGCCAGAGAGAGCGCGGCGTCGGCGCGGTGGACGACGGCCGTTCCTGGAGCGAAAGTCTGTTCGACGCGCAGAACCCGGAACAGGTCGCGCGATGAGCTTCTTCTTCGAGAAGCCAAGGCTGCCGCGTGGTCTTACCTTCGCCGGTGGCGAGGCGACGATGGCCGAGATTGCCAGCGCGGCCGTCGAGAGCCAGCGCTACGCCAACAGCATCAATTCCGGCGAGCAGGCGTTGGTGGAGGCCTACGATCGTCGCATCGAAGCGGTTCGCAAGGCGACGGGCGTGACGCTCGAACACCCCGAACGCCGGGCAGATGCGGAGTGGAAACGTCTCGAAACGGAGCGCCCTGTCAACGCGCTGAACTTCGATCCTGGCCAGAAGACGGCCAGCGATCGCCGTCAGGCGATCTTCCAGCGGGAGCGCAACGCTTTCACACGACGCCTGGCCGAACTCGCGCAGCAGTATCCGGCAGCGCGAGACGCGATCCAGCCGCAGACGTCGATCGAGGCCGACGCCGCCAGTCTCGCAGTCGAGGCGGAGCGGCGATCGGCCACGCTCGCCGACAGCCGCGACGGGCTCGCCAAATGGTCCGCCGTCATCGCCGGCGCCGGCGCGGGGTCGCTGTACGATCCGACCTTCGTCCCCTCGATGCTGCTCGGCGGCGGAGCGGGCGCCGGACGAACGGTCGCGGCGCGCATCCTGTCGGTCGCGACGCGAGAGGCGCTGATCAATGGCGGTGTCGAAGCGGCTCTGCAGCCCGCCGTCCAGAACTGGCGCGGCAAGATCGGCTTGCCGTCCGGCTTTGACGAGGGGGCCAGAAATGTCGCCATGGCGGCCGCCGTCGGCGGGCTCCTCGGTGGAGCGATCGGCGGGGCGGGAGAGGCGATCGGCGCGATCGGCCGTCGCGGGGCACGACCGCGCGACGAGATGGCGGCGGAGATCGCGCGGGCGGCAGATCCCGGAACGCAATTGCGATCGGCGCTTGCTGGCGACATGGCGGCACAGCGCCAGATGCTGGAGCCGATCCGCGAGGCGCTTCCGGCCGAGGCTCGCGGTGCGCTCGACGAGGTCGACCGCGTGCAGCTGGTCGACGCCGCCAGGCCGGCAGATATGCGCGCCGACCGCCACCAGGCCGCCACCGTCGCCGCAGGCCGAGCGCTGGACGGCGACGACCCGGGACTTCTGACGTTTCCGATCGACGACGACCAGGTCGCGCGCATCGTCGATCGCCTGGCTCCGGCCGACAGCGCCGCCGCCGCGCCCACGGCGACGAGGCTTTCGAGCTTCCTGATGCGCGCCGGCGGACTGAAAGACGAGACGGGCGACGTGGCGTCCCTTGCCGGCGGCCAGGTTGCCGAGCGCTTCACCGGCAGATTGATCAAGGACGACGGGCTTGCCCTCGATCGGGCGCGCGAGATGGCGGCCGAAGCCGGCTATCTCGATCGCCTCTATGGATCTCCCGAGGAAGCCATGGCGCGCTCGACGCCGCGCGATCTGTTGGATCTTCTCGACGAAGATCTTCGTGGCGGCGAGATCCTGCCCGGCCTCGATGCGGCCGCACGCGCACCGGACATCGACGCCGAACGCGGCCACCTCGACGGTCTGGCGCGGGAGGTCGCGCGCTATTCCGGTCCGGGAATTTCCGACGACCTGATCGTCAAGGCGATGCGGGCCGTCCAGGACGAAGGCCTGCACCCGGCCGACGCGGTCGAGCGCATGCTGACATACGAGGTCGCGGAAACCGCCGAGGATGGCACCGCCCGCGTCGTCGTCGGCGACGACGGCGAGCCCATTCCCAACCTTCCGGGCTGGAGCGACGAGGAGATCGCGGCCGCCATGGCGCCGCGCGGTCCGGAACCAAGGGCCGACGGCCTCGACGACCCGGCGACGACCGTCGACGAGGATCTGATCGGCGACCGGGACATCGCTGGGCTGGAAGATTATCCGTTCATCGACGACGAGGGCAACGTGATGCTGATGCGCGACTGGCTCACCGCGATCGCCGACGACGAGAATGCCGCCCGCGTCATCGAAGCCTGCAGGATCTGAGGAACGCCGCATGTCGCTCGCTACCTGTCTCGACAGCGCCGTCGCCGGCGAGGAGATTTCCCGCCGGGACGCCGAGCGGCTGAAGGCCCGCTTCGAGGACTTTCGCAAGCGTCATGCGGACGGGGCGGAGGCCACGGCCGACTACCAGGCGCGCCAGGACCTGATCGACGAGCTGAAGGCCGACACGGCACACAAGAAGCGCAAGGCCAAGCTCGCACTGAAGAAGCTGCGCGAGATCGAGATGAACCTTGCCGGCTACCGCGACGCGCGCGGCGAGGCGGACATTTCGGCCGCGGTGCTCGACATGCTGGAGCATTTCGGGACGGCGAAGTTCGCGTCCGTCGCCGGGCGCGAGAGGGCGCTGCAGGGTATGGCCCACGCCAAGATGGAGACGTTTCTCAATCACTTCCGGCGCGGTGCGCTCGCCGGCGACAAGGCGCGATGGAACGTCGCAGACATGCGCAACGTGATGCGCGAGCTGTTCGGCGAGGACAGCGGCGACCAGGCGGCGAAAGGCCTAGCCAAGGCCTGGACGGAAACGGCCGAATGGCTGCGGCAGCGGTTCAATTCGGCGGGTGGCGCCATCGGCAAGCTGGAGAACTGGGGCGCGCCGCAGCATCACGACGCGCGAGCGCTGCGCAATGTCGGGCCTGAGAAGTGGAAGGAAACGATCCGGCCGATGCTGGATCTCGGCCGGATGACGCATCCGCTCACAGGGAAGGCGATCACCGCCCGCGAGATCGACGGCATCCTGGATGAAATCTGGCAGACCGTCGCGACCGACGGCTGGTCGAAGCGCGAACCCTCGCGCCAGCCCTTCGGCCGCGGCTCGCTGGCCAATCAGCGCGCCGAGCACCGCTTCCTGGTGTTCCGCTCGGCCGACGACTGGCTGTCCTATCAGGAGATGTTCGGCGGCGGCGACGCCTTCGCGGCGATGATGGGCCACATCAACATGATGGCGCGCGACATCGCGGCGATGGAAATCCTCGGCCCCAATCCGGAAGGGACGATGAACTGGCTGCGGCAGGCGATCCAGAAGGAAGCGGCATCTAAGGCCGCAGGCGGACGTGGACGTATCCCTGGAGAGGGATCGGACGCCACCGATCGGGCAAAGACCATGACCAAGCGCATCAACGACGTCTGGGCGTCGATCCGGGGCGCGGCGAACACACCGGTCAGCACAAAGTGGGCCAACCGCATGGGCGTGGTTCGCAATCTGATCACGGCCAGCGTGCTCGGCCAGGCGGCGATTTCGTCGGTCTCCGATCTCGGCACGGCGATGATCGCCCGCAAGTTCGCCGGACTTCCGGCGGCGAGCACCATCAAGGAGGCGATCTCGGCGACGATACCGTCGACGCGTCGCGAGGCCGTCGCGGCCGGGCTGATCCTCGACAGCGCCGCCCACGTCATGCATACGCAGGCGCGCTATGTCGGCACCCTCGGCGGCCCGGCCTGGTCGCAATATCTGGCCGATCGGGTGCTGACCTATTCGGGCCTCACCCCATGGACACAGGCCGGCAAGCACGCCTTCGGCCTGTCCTTCCAGTACGAAGCGGCCAAGCTCGTCGGGAAGTCCTACGCCGATCTGCCCGATGCCTTCCGCAACACGTTCGCTCGCTACGGAATTTCCGAACTCGACTGGAAGATGATGCAGAACGCGAAGCTGCATCAGACCGGCCGGGGTGTCGCCATGCTGCGACCGGCGGAGATCGCCGAGGCGGGCGGCGACGCGCTGGCCATGCGCTATCTCGAGATGATCCAGGCCGAGACCGAATTCGCCATTCCGTCCGGCTCGCACCGCTCGCGCACGGCGCTGATTTCCGACGTCCAACCGGGAACCTTCATCGGCGAGGTCGCACGGTCCCTGTCGCAGTTCAAAAGTTTCGGCACGGTGTTCCTGCTGCTGCACGGCGCGCGCATTCATCGGATGATCGCCGGCGGCGACAAGACGGGCGCCGCCGGCTATGCCGGATCGCTGCTGCTGACGACGACCATCTTCGGCGCCGCCGCAATTCAGCTGAAACAGGTCGCCAACGGCCGCGACCCGCGCGACATGGATACGGCAAGCTTTTGGACCGCGGCGTCACTCCAAGGCGGCGGCTTCGGTATCTATGGGGATTTCCTGTTTGCCGACATCAATCGCTACGGCGGCGGCATGGCGACGACGATCGCCGGTCCGGCCGTCGGCAAGATCAACGATTTCCGGAACCTCACCGCCGGCAACCTCGTCCAGCTCGCCAGCGGGGAAAAGACCCATTTCGGCCGCGAGCTGGTGAAGTTCGCCAAGGGCTCCATCCCTGGCGGGAACATCTGGTATCTGAAGCTCGCCTTCGAGCGGAACGTGCTCGACCAGCTTCAGACCGTCGTCGATCCGGAGGCGCAGAAAGCATTCAAGCGGCAGCAGCAATACTGGCGCAGGAACTTCGGCCAGGAATTCTGGTGGGCACCCGGGGAAACTCAGCCTCGCCGTGGCCCTGACTTGAGCCTGGCGAACAACAGATAAAATGCCGCAGCGATCGTGATGGTTTCGATCAATGCGGGCCAAGGCATTTGATCAAGATGCAGTGCCCGCGAGACCTTAGTGCCCTCGAAAACGATTTCCGAACGGAGGTCACCCCAAAACGAAGGCTCTGTCCCTCCCGCATATGTAATGTTTGCCGGAAGGCGCGGCTTTTCGAAGTAGAATCCTCCACCATACTTGGCGTCGTGACCTTTCTGAGGCCAATCAAAAACCTGCTCAGATGCTGACGGTGGAGTTTCTGACGGCTGGTTTAAGAACTCAATCAGCTCTTGCTCGTCCATCGCGCTTCTCGTCAAAACCTTCCAGCCAGTCGCGTAATATCATCCGTACAGCTTCAGGTCGAGTCTCCGCGCCAATCTCCGGCATGACGCGATCGAGCGCGGCCAGCAATTCAGGCGGAACCCGAACTGTGATTGGCGTCGCATTGATCGCTGGGCGGCCAACTGGGTTCTTATTTTCTGACATTGACAATCCATTGTTGATGTCAGAAATATAGACGAGCCGGACGGAAGAGGCAACTTCGCGCCCGGCTCTAACCACGAACCATGGAGCAACCCATGTCCGAGGCTGTGCAGCCTATAACCCGTCGTGGTCTGTTCGGCCACATCGCCGGGGCCGTCGTTCTCACCAATGCCATCGCAGGCACCGTCGCGCCGTCGCCGATGGAGGCGCTGATCCGGCGCCACAAGGCGCTGACCGAGGCCTACAACGCGGCGGCCGACATCGAAGAAATCGCGATGACCGAAGCCGCGACGGCGGCGATGCGGGCGGCCTTCGCCGAACAGGACGCCGCCTTCTTCGATCTCCTGCGGCATCGGCCGCAGACGCTGGAGGAGGCGCAGCGGCGCTTCGCCTATCTGATCTTCGACCGGTGCTCGCCGTGGAACGGCTGCGAGGCGACGCACGACGAGGCCATCGCGCTGGCCCATTCGATGCTGCCGGAGGCGGACGCTTGAGCGGGCTGGCCAATTTTGCCTTCGAGGAACATCTGGTGCGCGTCGTCGAGCGCGACGGTGAGCCGTGGTTCGCCGGCAAGGATGTGTGCCGCTGCCTCGAAATCGAAAAGCACCATCAAGCGCTCGATAGCCTCGACGGCGACGAGAGGGGTACCTGTACTGTAGGTACCCCCTCGGGACATCAGACGATGGTCGTCATCTCCGAGCCCGGCGTCTACCGCCTGGTCTTCCGCTCCCGCAAGCCGGCGGCCGAACGGTTCAAGCGTTGGCTGGCGCATGAAGTCATCCCGGCGATCCGCCGCACCGGCCGCTACGAGACGACGCCGGCGGCGATCGTCGACACCGAAGCGCCGCTGATGGCGAAGGTGGCGGCGGTCCGGCTGGCGCTGCGGCTGTTCGGCCGGGACAATGCGCGGGCGCTGTGGCACCGGCTGGAGCTGCCGGCGATGGACGCGCCGGCGAGCGACGCGGAGGCCGGCGCGCGGAACGCCGCCGCCTGTCTGGATCACCTCCTCGCCGCGCGGATCGAAGACGGGCTGACGATCCGGGCGGCGATCGGCGCCGGCGTGCCAGAACGGGACGCGCTGTTTTCCGCCGGGCTCGGCATCGTCGGACCGCGAACGCGGGAGGAGGGGTTCCAGCTCTTCGTGCCGAACCAGCATCCGGCGCTGTCGCGGCACTTTTCCGGCACGCCATGGGCGGACGGGCGCTGGAACGCGGCACTCGCCGGCGGGCGCTTCGCCTGGACGCGGCGGACGATGCGCATCCCCGGCGGATCGAAGCGCGGGATCGGGATCGATCTTGCCGCCATAGCGGAAACATGACGGCGCCGGCCCGCCGGTAGAAAGGCGCGGCGGGCACCTGCCGCCCGCGCCCCGCCGGCGTTTCACCCGATCTGCCGGCCTCCGGAGGCGGCCTGCCTGCCTGCCGCCTCCGGACACCGCTCCACTTTTATCGGAAACATGACGCCGCGACGGCCCGCTTACGGTCGCCGGCCATGAGCAACGCGCCGCTTTATTCCGACGACCGTCAGGTGATCGCCGCCCCGCCGGCCAATACCACGGTGCTCGACTACGATTTCGAAATCCGCAGCGAAGCGGCCATGCGGGTGCTGCGAGAGCGTGGCGGCGCGACTGAAACGCTGACGCTCAACGTCGATTACGTGTTTCCGACCGGGCCGGGCGATGAGAGCGGGGGATCGCTGCAGCTCGTCATGCCGTCGCTCGACGGAGACGTCTACACGATGCAGGGCCATTCGCCGGTCGAACGGCGGTCGGACTTCCTGCCGGGGCTCGCCTTCGCGACGGCGAAGATCAACGCCGATCTCGACTATCTGACGATGATCGCGCAGGAGCAACGCCGCGACGTCGCTGCCGTCGAAGCGGGGCTGCCGGTCCTCACCGAGGCCCTGCGGACGGAAAGCCAGCAGCGGAGCGCCGCGGATGCTGCCGAGACCGCCGCTCGCCTCGCCGCAGATGCGGCGATCGTCGCCGACTACCGGGCGCGCCTGGTCGACTACGTCAACCAGGGCAACGTCCCGATCTACGCGACGATCGACATCATCCGGGGCGCGGACGGTGCGGGCCTGACGATCCCCGAGGGGCAGCCGATCTACGTCTACGGACAGGCTGCAGTCGAGGATGGCCTCGGCGGGTTTTTCGTTCCGGCCGACACCGGGTCCAGCCGATTTTTCGACGACGCGTCCGGTCAACGTTTCTGGTGGCTGTCCCGGCCCGGCCTGCCGAGCGCGGCCGGGTCCGACGACCTCCTGGAGTTCGAGCGCAACGCCACCCGCTACGCCCGCCGCGTCGAGGACCTGTTCGCCGAGCGCAACGTGCTCACGGTCGCGACGCCCGACGACATCGCGGCCGTCGATACGGCGTTCCCCGCACCGGTCATCAACGTCCTCGGACACCCGACCTCGCCGCCGGCCTCCATCGCCTGGGAGCGCGTCGACACCGAGCCGACGTTTCCGCTCAAGCGGACCGACGCCAAGGGGCGGCACTATCGGCCGAAGCGCGGGCTCTACAAGCTCGAAGAGTTCGGGCCGCTGAAGCCCGGCGGCAACATGAACGCTGCCTGGAACGACTTCGTGGCGATCGCCAAGGAGGATTATTTCGGGGTCTGCCAGCTCCCCATCTATCCGGTCTACAGCGAGGAGAGACTGACGCGCATCTTCGATGCTCCTCCGTCCACGGCCAGCTACAAGCCTTACACGACATTCGGCATCTTCGGGGTGAGCAACGGGCTGAGGCAAAGCCAGATCGTCTTTCCCGAGGGCGTGACGGACGCCGGCATCTACATCGAGCCGCAGGCCAACAACCAGGTCGGCGGCGGCGCTGGCTTCACGATCCTCAGCGAGCAGCCTGCCCACGCCGACGACGATCCTGCGACGGACGCGCTCGCGTCCAACACCTCCGGCATCGGACTGGAGGTCGTCGCCAATGTCACGCCCGGCGGGGCTGGATGGGGCTCGCCACGGCAACCCTCGTGGGTATGGGACATGATCAACGTCGGCGGGTCTCTGCCGTTCGGCGGCAAGATACGCGGTCGCTGGAAAGCCGGCTTCCGCTTCGAAAATTTGTGGATACCGCGCATCAGCAACGCGTGGGCCAACACGAACCTGTTCTACGACAAGCAGTACAAGCAAAAGTTCTTCGAGGCCGGAAACGGCTTCACATTCCTGAACTGCTACGGGCCGCAGTGGTTCAACATCGACTACGCCGGACCCTGGGATACGGGCATCCTCGCCCTGTTCAATGCGGCGTCGTGGGACGGCGAGGGCGTATTCGGCAAGCGTTTCGGCGGTGCCGGAGGGCCACGCCGTGGCGTCTACATCGACCACACCAGTCCGGTTCACGCCACGGGGTACATCAAAGGCTTCGGGGGATATCTCAGCGATTTCGACATCAACGCCTTCGAGACGGCGATGTATGTCGGCAATCTTGCCGGGCTGTTCATCTCGGAGGGGACGCTTCTGCTCGGCATTCCGCCAAGCGTCAATCCGGGGCAGCTCACCTACGACGCAGAGACATTTTTGCAACTACACAACACCCGGAACGTGACTGTCCGTGGCGTGAAAATCCCGATGGGCGGGCACTACACGTCGCCGACGAAGAAATCCACGGCGGTCAAGTTCACCGGCGATGCAATGTACAACACGATCGACGACTTGACCGTCCGAGCGAACGGTTACGGCATCGTCGACGAGACGACGGGCGGCGACGGGCAGAACTATGTCGATCGGTACACGCCGAACGGCACACCTTCGATCGGAACCGGGAACCTGCAGCCCGGATACGAGATCGTCGACAATGGCCGGCTCACCGGCCCGGCGGTCAAGAAGACGGCCGTGCCGACGCTGAACCAGGCGACACCTGCAACCGGCGTCACCTATGCGGTGCAGACCGCAAACTACGTCTACGACCCCCGGCGCAAGCGCTGCAAGCTGTGGGGCCGGCTCACCGTCGGCGACGTCGGGACCGGAGGCGCAGGCGCGACCAGCCTGGTCATTCCCGGAATGCCGTTGCCGGCGTCTCCCGGCGATCAGATCGTCCGCGTCGAGCAGGCCACCGGGTTCGGCGCTGCCGCGCCATCCAACGGGGTGATGCTGAACTCGGCCATCGCCCTCTACATCAGGGCGGCTTCGGGCAACTCCGGCGGCGCACTGCCTTGGGCCAACGTGCAGGCGGGCAGCAGCTTCCTCTTCGAAGCCGAATATCGGACCGCCTAACCCCAGAGAAAGGTCCCGCGCCATGCGGAAATACGAACGCATTCCCATCGTCGTGGACGCGGTGCAATTCACCGGCGGGGCCGAGAGCGCCGCAGAGGTCATTGCCGCTGCCGGCCTCGGCGACAGCGCCTACCTCAAGCTGGCGGACGAAGCCGAGGCCGTCAGCGTTGCGACCCTCGCCGGTGCCGTCCTCATGCGCCCCGGTCAATGGCTCGTCCCGATCGGCCGTTGGGTCACGGACGGCGTCGAACTCAAGGCCGATTGGGCGATCCTTTCCGACGCGGAGTTTCAAGCGAACTATCGGCCCGCCGGGACGGGCGACGAGGCCTGCGATTTCGGCAAGGCATTCGCCGCCGTCCGCAATGGCGGCAAGGCCCGGCGCGACGCCTGGGCGGACGGCATGTCGATCTATTGGGAGCCGCACTGGTCTCCCGGTAAAGATGCAAAGGCGAGCCAGCCGATGTTCGCGCTGACGCTGGTCGACGGTTCGGTCGTGCCCTGGCGTCCGTCCGATACGGATTTTTCCGCCACCGACTGGCGCGTGTTCGGCTGAGGCTGCGTAGGCGAGGAGCAATCCATGGATTTTCGGAACTTCCGCGGCGCCGCCAAGCGGATCGACGATCTCGATCTGCCGCGGCTCGGGCATCTGATCGGCGTCGGCGAAGACGAGATCCACGCCGTGCTCGATGCCGAGACGAACGGGCACGGCTTCGACGCCCTCGGGCGTCCGCGCATGCTGTTCGAGCCGCACATCTTCTGGCGCGAGCTTCCCAAGGGCAAGCGCGGCGAGGCACAGCGCCTCGGCCTCGCCTATCCGAAGTGGCGGCGGAACTATCCGGCCGACAGCTATCCGCGATTGAAACAGGCGATGGCGATCGACGCGACGGCGGCGCTGCGCGCGGCATCGTGGGGGCTCGGCCAGGTGATGGGCTTCAACCACAAACTCGCCGGATACGACACCGTCGACGAGATGGTGACGGCGTTCATGGCCGACGAGGAGAACCATCTCAAGGCGATGGTCGAATTCATCGTCTCGGCCGGGCTCGACGACGAGCTGCGCCGCCACGACTGGCGCGGCTTCGCGCGGGGCTACAACGGCCCCGGCTTCGAGAAGAACGGCTATGACGACAAGCTGGCGGCCGCCTGGCGCCGCTGGGCGAAGATCCCCGATACCGCCTGGTCGCCGGAAGAGGCGGCGCCCGTGCCCGTCCCGTCGCCGGCGCCGCGTGATCGGGCCGGCAGTGCGGCGCCGGATCTGATCGCCAGCGTGAGCAAGGCGATCGGCGCGGCCAAGGGGGCGGCGCAAGGCTCGATCGCCGGCATCGGGACGCCGACCGCCATCGCCGGCACGCTGAAAGCCTTCGGCTGGTTTCCGGATCTGACGCCGGAACAGATCATCATCGGCTTCGGCCTGGTCACGCTCGTCGTCGCCACGGCAACGGCCGCCTTCTTCGCCTTCCGGCGCGCCTACGACGCGCCGGCCAACAAGTGAGGACGCGATGGGCATCCAGTTCAAGGTCCTCGTCGCGGCTCTCCTCGCCGTCGGCATCGGCATTGCCGGCGCCTGGGTCGCCAACACGCTCAAGAAGGAAGGCAGGAATGAAGAACGCGCCCGGATCTCCGATCGCAGCCGGCAGGCCGGCGACGCTGGCGAGGATGCTCGCCTGTCTCGTCGCGAGTGCGTGGCTGGCGGGATGCGCTACGAGTTCGCTACCGGCCGATGCCTCGGCGGTGAATGACATCCGCCGCGCGCTGGGCACGGCCTTGCCCGGCACTCGCGGAGCCACGGCGGCCGACCAGGAGGCGATCGACGACACGGTCGCCGGCGGCTGCGGCGTCGGCATCTACAAGCCGGCGGAATGCCGGCGCCACGACGCCGTGGAGCGATAGCCGGAACGCTTCCGGCTTGAATGTGATTGTATGAAATGATCAGGGCGGACGCGTGGGCGAGGAACTGAGATGGATCATCGGCGCCGCGTTCGCTCTCATCGGCCTGATCGGTGGGTTCATCGCGCGCGATCGTCAGCTGACGAGCACGATCAAAATGGGTGACGACGTGCTGCACGACCGCATCAACCGGACGCGAGACGAGTATCTCCGGCGCGACGACTTCAACGCCCATATGGGCCGGATCGAAACCACCGTGAGCGAGCTGCGTCACGAACTGCGCGACACGCGCCGGGAGACGAACGAGCGGCTGGACGCGATCATCTCGGCCGTCAACAAAGCGGCGATGAATGGCCGCAATTCGTGAGATTTTTGCGCGGTCTAATTCATAAGCTTTTGATTTTACTGAGATAATTGATAACTCTTAATCAGCGGGTCGTAGGTTCGATCCCTACATCACCCACCATTCTTTTCAACGGCTTAGGCCGTTTTCAACGGAACGAGACGAGAACGTTTGAGACCTTGGAATAGGTCTCACGTCTCACGGCCGTTCACAGGGCGTTCTCATCGCCCTTCTCGAACCAGGCGACCATCTTGCCGATCAAAGTGTCGGCCATCTCCGGATGGCGGGCAAGATCGTGTTTCGGGATCTGCTTGGCGCTCCCGGCGATGTGGCCGATGATGGAGTTGATCGTCGCGACGCTCGCTTCGCCGAGCACGATCGAGGTCACGGCCGTGGCAATGTCCGCGTCGGCCGAGTGGATGTCGGCCGCGACATGCAGGTTCCGTCCGTCGGATGCCGATTTTACCTACTTCCTGCAATCGTTTCGTTCGAGGGATTTCAACCGTTCTGCCGGCGAAGCCTTGCATCGGCTCGCGACGGTTGCTGCGGCGGCCTTGGCGGGTGGCTGAAATCATCAGGGAAATCCATGCATTAACGGTTTGTTAACCGGGGCCTCGCGCAAGCTTTGACCGGCATTGTCCCTCGCGACTCATGCAGTTCGTGCGTAGCGAGGAGTGATCCATGGCTTTGGCCATTGGCGGGCAGGCCCAGCAAATCCTGACGAATCTTTCCGGTCTCGGAGCGCGCAAGCTCTCCGCGCTCGGTCTCGTCGGTTTTCTGGTGATAGCACTCGTCGGACTTGGAAGTTACTATCTGTCGCGGCCGGACATGGAGGTGCTCTATTCCGGCCTCGACCGCACCGACGTGACGCGCATCGGCGCGGCGCTGACCGAAGCGGGCATCGCCTTCGACGTCAGCGCCAAGGGCGACGCGATCCTGACGCCCTTCGCCTCCACGGCACCGGCGCGGATGCTGCTTGCGGAGAAGGGCCTGCCGCGGTCGGAGAATGCCGGCTACGAGCTGTTCGACAATCTCGGTTCGATCGGTCTCACCTCCTTCATGCAGGAGATCACCCGGGTGCGGGCGCTGGAAGGCGAAATCGCCCGGACGATCCAGTCGCTCGCCCATATCCGGGCGGCACGCGTCCACATCGTCCTGCCGGACGAGGGAAGCTTTCGTCGCAACGAGAGGAAGCCGTCGGCGAGCGTCGTGATCCGGACCGACCAGCCGGAGGATTTCTCCTCGGCGCAGGCGATCCGTCATCTCGTCTCGTCCGCCATTCCCGGCATGACGCCCGACGAGGTGACGATCCTGTCGTCCGACGGCACGCTGCTGGCCTCCGGCGACGATTCGGCTTCCAGCGCGCCGACGAAGCTCTTCGGCATCGAGCGCATCGTTGCCAAGAGCGTCGAGGATTCGATCCGCCGGACCCTGTCGCCCTATCTCGGCATCGGCAACTTCCAGACCTCCGTCACCGCACGGCTCAACACCGACAGACGGCAGATCTCCGAGCGGACCTTCGATCCGGACGTTCGCGTCGAGCGCTCGACCCGCACCATCCGCGAGAACGCCCAGAGCGAGAATTCGACCAAGGAGAACGCCGTCGGCGTCCAGCAGGACATCCAGCCGGCCGGCGGCGCCGCCCAGACCAACAGCGGCCAGTCCTCGAAGGACAACAACGAGCGGCGCGAGGAACTCACCAACTACGAGATCAATGAAAAGACCGTGCAGACGACGAGCGAAGGCTACAGCGTCGAGAAGCTGTCGGTCGCGGTCGTCGTCAACCGGGCGCGCCTCAAGGAATCGCTCGGCGAGAACGCCACCGATGCCCAGATCGACGCCCGGCTTGCCGAACTCCAGGCGCTCATCGCCTCGGCTGCGGGCATTTCCGATCAGCGCGGCGACCAGCTGAAGATGACCGCCGTCGACTTCATCGCCTCCGACAGCGCTCTCGAGCCCGTCCCGGGGCCGGGCATCGGCGAGATGTTCATGCGCCAGTCCGGCACGCTGATCAACGCCTTCACGATCCTCGCCGTCGCCGTCCTGGTGATCTGGTTCGGTCTCAAGCCGGCGATCCGGGCGATCGTGCAGACGCCGGCCGGAGAGAATGGCGCCCTGGCGCTCGAAGACGGCTCGCTCCCGGGCCTCGGCGCCGAGGATGGCCCGGGCGGGCTGGAGCTGCCCGGCGGTTTCGAGTTCGCACAAGGTACGCCGGATATATCCCAGTTCGGGGGCGGCGCACCCGCCTATCTCGGCCAGTTCGACGAGTCCGAGAACGAGAGCCCGCAGGCTCGTATCGCGAAGTTGCTCGATCAGGACGAGCTGAAGGCCGCGAACGTGCTCAAGCAATGGATCAACCACAAAGAGGCGGCGTAAGAGATGATCTCTCTCGCAGACTATCTCACGGAATTTCCCGAAGAGAGCGACAAGCCCTTCCAGAGCCTGAAGACGGCGAGGCCGGCGCCGCAGAAGAAGACGAGCTTCGAGCACCTGACGCTGGTGGCCGACGGCCTGCCGGTCAAGAAGCGCCCCGCCCGGAAGGTGCCGGAACATCTCGAGGCGATTCCGGAAATCGGCGACGAGGCGAAGGCCCTGGAAAGCGTCGACTTCGACGCCGCGGACTTCGGCTTCGACACTCCCACCTTCGGCGAAGACCCCGAGCCGGCCCTGCCGATGCTCCCGCAGGTGACCGAGGAAGACGTCGAGGCGGCCCGGGCGGAAGGCCGCGAGGACGGCCGGCTGGAAGCTCTCGCCGAGATCGACCAGCGCGTCGAGGCAGCGGTTGCCGCCGCGGTGGAAGCCGAGCGTGCGAAGGCTGCCTTGGCCACGGCCGAGGCGGTCGAAGCGGCCCGGCGCGAGGCGTTGGAAGAGGAGGGTGGCCGGCTCGCCGAGCTTCTCACCGACAAGCTCGATCGCATCGAGACGGCGATGCGCACGTCCTTTGCCAGCGTTCTGAAGCCGATCGCGATCGACATCCGCAGCCGCCAGACGGTCGAGGAACTCGCTGCCGCGGTCTCGACCCTGTCTCTCGACGGGCGCGCCCTGTCGCTCGAGGCGGTCGGTCCGGCGGCGCTTCTCGACGCCTTTGCCGAGGCGCTGGGCCCGCGCCGCGGCTTCGTCGCCTTCGAGGCCGACGAGAGCCTTTCCGACATCCGCATTTCCTGTGATCAGACGACGCTCGAAACCCGTCTCGCCGACTGGAAGCGCGCGCTGGAAGAGGCCTTGCAGTGAGCGAGCAGTCCGAGGCCGGCCACCTGGAACACCAGGAGATCATCATCGTCCGTCGCGGCGGCCATGGCGACGACGGCCACCACGGCGGCGCCTGGAAGATCGCCTTCGCCGACTTCATGACGGCGATGATGGCGTTCTTCCTGGTGATGTGGCTGACCAATTCGTCGGATACTGCGACGCGCAAGCAGGTCGCCCAGTATTTCAATCCGATCAAGCTCAACGATCCTTCGCCGGCCACCCGAGGCATCAAGCAGAAGGACGACGGCGCCGATCGCACCCAGAACGAGAACGGCGAAAGCGCCGCCGAGACCAACGGCGATCCGCGCGGCAACCCCGTCGCCGGCAACGAGACGGGCGGCGAGGAAAAGTCGATCTTTCGCGATCCCTATTCCGTGCTCACCGAGATCGTTTCGGAAAGCAACAAGAACGGCGACGGCGAGATGAGCGGCAAGCCGGACGGTTCCGGCCTGCCGGGGCTCAACGGCGGCGAGGCCTATCGCGATCCCTTCGATCCCGATTCCTGGCAGCTTTCGCCCAACATGATGGAAAGCGGCGGCCGGCTCGAAGACGTTCCGCCGATCGAATTCCGCACCGCCGTCCTGCCGCCGGAAGATCCGATGACCGATCCCGAAAAGGGACCGAAGGGCGAAGGCGTCGACGAGCCGGGCAAGTCCACGGCCGAGGGCGATCAGAAGGACAAGACCGGCTTCAAGCAGGCCGGCGAGGACGAGGGCGCGCCGAGCGGTCGTGGCAGGGACGCCGCCGGTAAGGCCGACGACGGCACTTTGTCGAAGGCCGGCAAGGGCGAGGGCAAGACCGGCAAAGGGGGCGAGGCGGAGAAGCTGCGGGCCGATCTCGGCGCCGAACTGTCCAAGCTCGGCGGCGATCTGCCGGCGAATGTCGAGGTCGTCGAGGGCAAGGGCGGCATCACCATCTCGCTCGCCGACGACGTCACGTCCGGCATGTTCCCGGTCGGGTCGGCCAAGCCGAGCGCCGATGCCATCCTGATGATGGAAAAGATCGCCGCGGTGCTGTCCAAGCGATCGGGCGAGATCACCATCCGCGGTCATACCGACGCGCGGCCCTATACCAGCGGCGAGTACGACAACTGGCGGCTGTCCACGGCCAGAGCTCACATGGCCTATTACATGCTCGCCCGTGGCGGCCTCGACGAGGGCCGTGTGAAGGCCATCGAGGGCTTCGCCGACCGCGAGCTCAAGGATCCGAAGAATCCCGAAGCTGCGATCAACCGGCGCATCGAAATCTTCCTGACCGAGCCCAGCGCCTGATGCGTTCCAGCGTTCCGCCCATGGCGCCTTTCCTGGCGCTCCTCGCCCTCGTGCTCGCGGCCCCGGCCGTGGGCGAAGAGGCGCATGACGATGCCGGCCACAGCACCGCCGAGCAGGTGCGCCAGGCCGGCGAAGCGGCCCGGCGGGGCGGTGGCGCTGCGGCGGCGGTCGGGAAGGACGCGCACGAAGCGGGCCGACATGGCGCGGCGGACGACGCCCACGCCAGTAACGGCGCCGAGGCTCACGACGGCGCCGCTGCCGACCACGACGCGGGTGGGGCAGGGCATGAAGGCGAGACCACCGAGGGCGACGGTGATGCGGCCCATGGCGCGGACAGCGCACACGCCACCCATGCCGAAGAGCCCGCGCCGACGCGCGGACCTCAGCCCTATCAGGTGATCCGTTCGCTGCAGTTCCTCCAGGATCAGGCGGCGCGCGGCAACGTCTCCGCCAACCGGGTCCAGTCGCGGCTCCTGCAGTGGTACGGCCCGGCCTTCGAGCGAGCGACCCAGGAGACCTGGAAGGACGGCCGCAATCAGCGCGCCGCCGCCCTTTTCGTCCTCAGCGGTGGGCCGCCCTCGGTGCTGCGCATGGTGCTCGCCAAGAACGATTTTCCCGCCGATGTCCGGCCGCTGCTCGACGGTGCGCTCGCCTATGTCGAGAACCGCCAGACGGACGCCCAGAAGCTTCTGTCGGCGCTCGACGTCGACGCGATGGAGCCTGGCCTGGCCGCGCAGATCAATCTCGCCGTGGCCCAGATGCAGGCGCAGGCCGCGCCCGACAAGGCACTGGAGCGCTTGCGGCGGGTGATGCTCGACGGCACCGGGACGCTGCTCGAGGAAGCGGCGCTGCGGCTGGCGATGGTGCTGGCCGAAGACCTCGGCGACCATGACCGGGCCGACGGATACGCACGGCTTTATTTCGACCGTTATGCGCGTTCCGTCTACGCCGGCAACTTTCGCGCGAGGTTCACGGCGCTTTATGTCGGGCGGCCCGTCGATCAGGCCGAAAAGACGGTGGAACTGATCGCCGATGCGGTGGAGCGGATTCCGCTCGCCGACCAGCTCAACATCTATCTGTCGATCGGCCGCCGGGCGCTGATCGCCGGCAACATGAAACTCGCCGGCATGGCGGGCGCGAAGGTCCTGGAGGTCTCCGGACTCACCGCGCAGGCGCGGCAGCGGGCGCTGCTCTACGTCTCGGCCTCGACGCTGACGGAGCGCGATCCGGCCGAGACGCTGGCAAAGCTCGACGAGATCGACCGCGAGAGCCTGCATCCCGCCGACCGCAAGCTCTACGACGCCGCGCTCTCGGTGCTGGGCGAGATCCGCAAGCCCCTGATGGCCGATGCCGGAACGGGTGCCGACGACAAGACGAATGCCGCCGAGGCGACACCGATCGATTCCGCCGTCGTCGACCGGGCGACGAAGCTTCTCGATGCCGTACGCAGTGATTTGAAGGACATGGACAAATGACGGCTGCTCGGGGAGTGTCGGGAGACGTTTCGACGGTGGCTGCCGGGCGCAAGGCGGGTCGGGAGAAGGCCGGCCATGCGGCCGAAGGAGAGGGCTTCGCCGCGGCCATGCGCGGCCTCGGTTCGGCGCGCGACGACAAGAGCGCAGCCACGGTCTCGTCCGCCAAAGCCAAGCCGACCGAGCGATCCGCTTTGCAGGCGGGCCGCCAGGGCGACTTCGCCAGGCAGCATGCGACCGTCGGCACCGATCGCGGCGAGGGCAAGGCGGAGACGAGGGGCGCGAGCCGTCTCGCCACGGCGAAGGACGAGGGCGCGGTCACCACGGCAGAAGCGGGCGAGACGACCGCCGGACGCAGGAAGCCGGCGCGTGTCGCTTCGGCGGAAAAGCCCGGCGCGGTTCTGGATGCGAAGACGTCCGGCAACGCCGATACCGGCGATGCCGGAGCCGCCGAGGGCTCGCCATCGAAGGCGAAGGCCGAGACGGTGAAAGGCGCGGGGGCGAAGGGCGACGGCGAAGCCGCCACGTCGCGCGGAAGACGCACGTCGCGGACGGAAGAGCAGGCCGTGTCGGCGAAGTCGGCGATCGCCGCGAAGGAGGGCGCCGGGCAGGTCGAAGGCGCAGACGTTGCGGCAGAGGCGGAAAGACTATCGCTCGCAACGACGAAGGACGGCGAAGCGAAGTCCGAGAATGACCTCGCGCCGCGTGTCGACGGCAAGGGGCGGCAGAGCAGGCTGTCGCCGCACGAGCGGCTCCTCGCCGAGCTCGACCCGGAATTGCGTCGTCTGCGGATCCTGCAGGCCGGCGCCGGCGACGAGGTGCCGGCCGTGGAATTGCAGCTTTCCGCCGAAGCGGTCGCCGAACGGCTCGGCGTCCTGCTGCCGGGCGAAGTGGACGAGAAGGCGCGAGAAGACGTCGCGCCGGCACGGCCGCGGAGCGGGCGCATCATCGTCACCGTCGGACGCGGCGACAGCTACGCGGTCGATCCCGTCGATCTCGACGAGGCTTCGGCCCCGGCGAGGGCGACAGTCGAGGCCGGATCCTCCGCGCAGGTTTCGCCGGACGCCAAGCTTGCGGCAATCCTCGGCGGGTTCAGTCTCGAAAGCCGCATCGTCGCTGCGACCGCGGCCGAGGCGGAACGGCGCCCGAGCGAGTTCGATCATGCCGGGACGCCTTTCGCCGCGCAGCTCGCCCGGGCGGGCGACACGGCCTCCGCCGCTAAAGCGAGCCCGACGATCGGGGACGTCCGGCCGCAAGGCGGCAGCGCCGCGGCCGCGCCGGTTGCCGCGCGGACTGCCACGTCGGGCGTGACGAGGCCGGCGAGCGCGGAGACGCCGCAGGCAGCGGCGACGACGTCGGACGCAGCCGGTCGCGCGAGTTTCACCGTTCCGGAAAGACGCGGGCTCGCTGCAGGAACGTCGGATTTGCCGTTCGCGGGACGAGCCGCCGCCGCCAGCTCCGGGGGCGTTGCCGGCACGGGGCCGGCGACTGCAAGCGCACATGCCGCCGGCGCGGCGGTGGACGCGACGCGCATGACCACCGTGCGGCTTCCCGAACAGCCCGGCTCGCCGCGTTCGCTCGGTCTCGGCGCCCGGGTGGACCTCGTCTCGATGCGGACGGATTTCGAGCCGGCGACCCGCCGGAGCGAACGTGCCGGTCGCGGCGATGCATCCGCCGGTCGCACCGGTCCCTCCACGGTCGAGGCCGGCAGCCCGGCGGGCACCGCATCGGCACGCAGCGCGTTTTCGGTCCTCGGTGAGACGCTTTCCGCGACGGCGCCGAAGGAGCAACCGTTCCAGCCGGCTCCGGCGGCGCTGCAGTCGCAAGCCGCCCGGCAGTCGGAAACGCCTGCGGCCAACGACACGGCGCTCGCCGCTCGGGCCGTCCAGGCGGATACCGGCAATGGCCGGGACCTCGGTGATCTGCCGGGGCGGCGGACACCGACGGGCGAGACGCCGTTTGCCGCTGCGGCGAATGTCGCGGCGGGATCGGGCCTTGCCAACACTGCGGACGGCGCGGCCCGCGGCGTCACCCCGACGGTCGCCGCCGCAGTCGCAGAACGTGGCTCGCCGGCCGATCGCGCGGCGCCGGCGGCGCCCCCTGCCGCAAAGCCGGCGACGGGTGGAAGAGGCGATGCGCCCGCTTCGTTCGAACAGGGAAGGCCCGGCGTTCCGATGCCGGCCTCGGGGGCCGCAGACGGCAGGGCGGCCGCCTCGACCGGCGCCGACGGCGCGGTCACGCCGAAATCGGCCGAGGCACCGTCCGGCGGCATGCCGGCGCGCGCCCCGCTGCCCGAAGACGCCGGTCGGACCTCGGGCCTGCCTCACTCCCGAGGCACGGAGTCCTCGGTCGAAGGCCGTGAGAATTCAAGTGCCGAGCGTTCGTCCGCGACCACGGCCGCGAGAAATGCATCCGGCGCGTCGGAAGCGCTGCCGAACCGCGAATTCGGAACGCGGCAGAGCGGCCATCCGGGCGTCGAACCAGGGCGGCCGAGCGACGCACGCGAGTCCGTTGCGCCGACCGGCCGGCGGGCGGACGCGATCGCTGCGGCGAACGGGGTCGAGAACAGCCGGCATGGCGTCGATCCGATTGCTTCCGGTGACGGCCTTCGGGCAGCCGTGCCGACGGATCCCCGGTCTGCCGGGGCGGCCGATGCCGGTTCGCCATCGGCTGCAAGGCATGAACGGGATGCGGCCGGTATCGCGACATCGGGCGAGAGCGCGCCGAGGCGCGCCGACCTCGGCGGCGCAGCGCCCGTTTCCGAGGCGCGGGCTCCGTCCCGGCCATCGGAAAGCGTCTCATCGCGCAACGATCCCGCCCCCGAGGGGGGAGGTCGCAATGCTCCGGTGACGGGTGAGGCCACCCCGGCGAAGACTGCGGCATCGACCACGACGGAGAGTTCGCTCCGCGCCGGCTCCACCGCGACCGGTCATGCGGCGTTCGCCGGCGGGTCTCCGTCGGCTGTCGCCGCGCCGGTGGATCGACCGGCAGAGGCGTCCTCCTCGACCCGGATTCGTAGCGAGGGCGCGGCGGCCACGGCACCGGCCGGCGAGCCGGCGCAGGGGATGCAGGGCGTGGGCCACGGATCGAGCGCCGAACCGTTGCGCCCGGCCGTCGCGACGAGCGCTCCGGTGACGGACGAGGGCGATCGGGGTCAGCACCAGCAACAGCAGCCTCGCGCCGTCGATCGGCCGGCGGCGGCTATGCCGACCGACGAAGCCAGGGGACCGGCGAGCCGCGCGATGCCCGTGTCCGGCGCTCAGCCGGAGGCTGCCGCCACCACGCCGGCGGCGTCGCGGAGCGAGCATCCGGTTGCCGCCGAGCCGACAGAGGGTATGCAGGGCACGGAGCCGACGGCCGAGCCGTTGCGCTCCGCCGCGTCTTCGACGGTTCCCGCCGCGGTTGACCGTGCCCAGCGTCCGGAACAGAGGGCCGAGGCCGGCGAAAGGCCGGGAATGCCGCCGCTCGACGAACTCGCCAGAACGAAGCCGCTCAGGCAGCCTTCCAGCCAGTCCGTCCGTTCGGAAGAGGGGACCGTCGCGGCGTCACGGCAAGGCATGCTCTCGGCTCCGACGGCCCAGGTCGCCGATGCGCTCGCAACGGCGCTCGTGCGGATGGATCCGGCCGCTAATGCGCCGGCCGGCGCGGACCGGACGCGCCTCAGGGCGGGCGGCGCCGCGCTGAAGACCATCCAGATCCAGCTTGCCCCCGAGAAGCTCGGCAAGGTCAACGTCACGCTCAAGCTGATCGGCGACAACCTCGCCGTCCACATCGAGGCCAGCGAACCGGAGACGGCACACCGGCTGAAGGACGATGGCGAGGGGCTGAAGTCGCTGCTGAAGTCGGCCGGCTTCGACGTCGACGAGGCGATCGTCACCGTCGGTGCGCGCGATGCGGCCGGCACGCGCGCGGCAAGTCAGCCGGGCGTTCCCGGCGATGCTTCGGCCTCCGGCCAGTCACGCGGCGAGGGATCGGCGAGCGGCCAGTTCGCCTCGGATGGCCAGGCGGGCCAGGGTGCGCGGCGTGAAGAGGGCCGCCAGCGGGGTTCGCAGGTTGCACCGGGCGCAAGATCCGTCGACGGGGCGGGGGAGGCCGGCGGTCGCAATCCGGGCCGCGACCCCTCGTTCTATCTGTGAAAGCGCCTCCCGGCGCGGCACGCCGGGCGGTGCGATCGGAAAGTTTTTGGTTTCGCGGCGGGCAAAATGCCCGCCGCGCGCCGTTAAGCTCTCGTTAACCAAAAACTTTTTCCTTAAAAATCAGTGAGTTGAACCTCAAAACGAAAGGCATGGTTAACAAACCCCAAATTCTTGGGATTGGTGCAAGACTCGCGTCAGGTTACCGTTTCTTTACCAACAACGCGGCGGCGGACGAGGGGCTGAAAATGATCGTAGTGGTTGATAATCGGGAACTGGTGACGAGCGGTTACGAGTCGCTTTTCGCACGCGAGGGCGTCTCGACGGCGACCTTCCATTCCAGCGAGTTTCGTGATTGGGTCGAGACGGCGCCCGACGCCGACATCTCGGCGGTCGAAGCCTTCCTGCTCGGCGACTTCGACGATCGGGCGGGATGCCCGCGGGTGATCCGTTCGCGGTCCACTGCGCCGATGATCGCGCTTTCGGAGAGCCGCAACCTGGACGGGACTCTCGATCTCTTCGCGGCCGGCGTCGACGACGTCGTCGCCAAGCCGGTCCACGTCAAGGAAATCCTGGCCCGCGTCGGCGCCATTCGCCGTCGTGAGAACGCCGAGGCGACCCGCACGGTGGTCGGCGAGATCTGCGTCTATCAGGACGGCCGCGACGCCGAAGTCGCCGGCAAGGCGATGGCCCTGCCGCGCCGCGAGCGCCGCATCCTCGAATATCTGGTGTCCAACCGCGGCCGCCGGGTTTCCAAGCAGCAGCTCTTCAACGCCATCTACGGCATCTTCGACGAGAACGTCGAGGAGAACGTCATCGAAAGTCACATCTCCAAGTTGCGCAAGAAGCTGAAGATGCGCCTCGGGTACGATCCGGTTTCTTCCAAGCGTTATCTCGGATATGGCATCGGTGTAGAGTAACGACCGATTTATTGCTAAAGTATTAAGGAGAAATGCCTTGCCGTTGTTTTTCGGCGAGGCATTTTTTATTTGCCCTTATGCTCGGTCGAAGCTGGCCCTTCACAGCTAGGCACAAGCTTTCCGGCTTATCCGTGGTCCAGCGGGGCAGACAACGGAGCCACACGGACCATGAGCATCAACGGCGTTTTCAGGACCAGCGTGTCGGGCATGAACGCACAGGCGAACCGCCTGTCGGCCATTTCGGACAATATCGGCAATGCCAACACCGACGGTTACAAGCGCAGCGAGACGGAATTTTCCTCGCTGATCTTCTCGCAGTCGGACGGACAGTACAATTCCGGCTCGGTCACGACACAGGTCCGGCAGACCATCAGCCAGCAGGGCAGCACCGCCAGCACGTCTTCGGCGACGGACGTCGCCATCCAGGGAGACGGCTTCTTCGTCGTCCAGGACGCCAATGGCCGCGACTTCTACACGCGGGCCGGTTCGTTCGTCGAGAAAACGCAGAACGTCGGCGGAACCGAGACGACCTATCTGGTCAACACCGCCGGTTACCGGCTGACCGGCACGTCGCTGACGGACGGCACGACCGGCCCGATCGAGCTGCCCGTCGGCAAGCTGATCGCCCCGAAGAAGACCGAGTCGGCGGAGTTTTCCGTACAGCTGCCGTCCTCCGCCAAGGCCGTTGCCAGCGGCACGGCCCCGAGCGCGACCTCTCCCGCCGACACGGCTTTCACCAAGAAGACCTCGCAGGTCGTCTACAACCAGCTCGGCGAAGCGCGCACTCTCGACATCTACATGACCAAGACGGCCGAGAGTCCGACGAATGCGACGGACGACTGGACGATCTCGATCTTCGATCAGTCGCAGTCGACGAACGGCGGTTTCCCCTACACGGCGACCGCTCCGGAGACCCTCGTGGACTACAGCCTCGACGTGTCGTTCAACCCGGTGACCGGCCTGCCGACCACTGCCGTCGGGGCGCAGAGCCTGACGCTCGCCGACGGCAGCACGATGGACCTCGATTTCAAGTCGCTGACCCAGTACGGCACGGACTTCTCCGCCAAGGTGACGCCCGACGGCAATCCCGCCGGCTTCATCAGCGAGTTCAAGATCAGCGACGAGGGCGTCGTCAACGGCATCATGAGCACGGGCAATACCGTGCCGCTCTATCAGATCAATCTCGCGACCTTCTCGAGCCCGGATCGGCTGACCGCGGGCGTCGGCAACGTCTACTCCGCCAATGCCGATTCCGGTGCCGCCGTCAACGGCATTCCCGGGGTGAACGGCTTCGGCTCGCTGAAGTCCAACGCCATCGAACAGTCGAACGTCGATCTGGCCACCGAACTGACGGACATGATCGAATCCCAGCGCTCCTACAGCGCCAATTCGAAGGTCTTCCAGACCGGCTCGGAAATCCTCGACGTCATCATCAACCTGAAGCGCTGATCGGCGCGCGGCGGCTTTCGCGACGGGGTTAAACCGAAATGTCTCTACTTTCCGCCTTCTCGAGCGCGCGGTCGTCGCTGGCCACGGTCTCGCAGCAATCGGCGCTGGTTTCCCGCAACGTCGCGAATGCGGAAAATCCAGCCGCCACGCGCAAATTCGCCACCCAGTCCTCGTTGATCTATGGTGGCGTGTCGATCGGCTCGATCTCCCAATCGAGCAATCAGGCGCTGTTCACCTCGATGACCAGCGCCAACGCCTCCCTGGCGGCGGCCGACGTCACCTACGGGGCGCTCAACTCCATCCGGAGCGTCATCGGCGACACCGATTCGATCGCCTCGCCCGCGGCTCGTCTGACCGAGCTCGAGGCGGCCCTGTCGCAATATGCCGTGACCCCCGAAGACACGCAGACGGCGCGCGCCGCCGTCAGCGCGGCCTCGGATCTCGCCAACAGCCTGAATGCCGCGACGAGCGCCATCCAGGCGGCGCGAACCGATGCCGACCGGCAACTCGCCGATACGGCGAACAAGATGAACGGCCTGCTCGAGAAGTTCGAGAAGCTGAACAACAAGATCATGGTCGGCACCGCGACCGGTCAGGACATCACCGACGAGGTCGACCAGCGGGACCAGATCGTCACGGAACTGTCCGGCTATGTGGGGCTGAACGTCCAGGTCCGGGCCGGCAACGACATGACGCTGCATACCGACTCGGGCATCACCCTGTTCGAGACCACGGCGCGGCAAATCGAGTTTTCGCCGAAATCGGCCTACGATGCCACCGTCGTCGGCGGCAGCTTCAAGATCGACGGCGTCAGCGTCAGCGGCGCGTCGGCCGGCATGCCGATCAAGTCGGGCAGCATCTATGGCCTGCTGACCTTCCGCGACGAGACCGCCGTGACCCTGCAGGGGCAGTTCGACGAGATCGCCTCTTCGCTGGTGCAGGCGTTTTCCGAGCCCGATGCGGTCACCTCGACCACGTCCTGGTCCGGGCTCTTTTCGATCGCAGCCGACGGATCGTCCACCATCGTCGACGCCACCGCTTCGAAGACCGGTTTTGCCGGACGCATCAGCGTCGCCGCGAATGTCGTCGCCGATCCCACTTATCTGCGGGACGGCAACATCTCCGGCCAGAGCATCGACTACAATACCAACGACAATGCCGGCTTCAGCGAACGGCTGAACGCTCTCATCGCCAATCTGTCCGGGCAGCGCAGCTTCGACGGTTCCCTCGGGGCCGGCACATCCGGGACGATCGGCGACTACATCGCCTCCACGATCAGCTGGCTCGAAGACAAGCGGTCGGCAGCCAACGACAACGTCGACTACCATTCGACCGTGCTGTCGCGGGCCCAGGAATCGCTCTCCGACCTGACCGGGATCAATCTCGACGAGGAGATGGCCCATCTTCTCGATCTCGAACGCTCCTATCAGGCATCGAGCAAGCTGATCTCGACGATCGGCGAAATGATCGACTCCATCCTCCAGATCGTCTGAGAAGCCTCGCCATGACAAATTTTCTCGTGTCGAACTATTCGATCCTGTCCGCGCCCCGCAACGCCGTCTCGAAGATCCAGCAGGAGCTGGTCATCATGCAGAAGCAGGCGACGACCGGCCGGCTCGCGGACGTCGGTCTGACGCTCGGATTGCGGACCAGCCAGTCGATTTCGCTCCGCTCGGAAAACGAGAGCGCCACCCGGCAGCTCGATACCAACGCCATCATCTCCCAGCGCTTCTCGATCATGCAGAACGCCATGGACTCGCTTGCGGCCACCGGCGGTTCGCTGCTCTCCTCGCTGATCGCCAACGGCTCCAGCGACCCCGGCACGACTGCCAACATCGATCAGGCGAGGGCGAGCCTGCAGCAGTTCGTCGGCGCCCTCAACAGTTCTGCGGGAGCTCGCTTCCTGTTCTCCGGCACGGCGACCGACAAGCCCGCGATCGGCTTTGCGACGGCGAGCGGCGGCACCGCCGGCACCTATTTCGAGGGGTCGAAGGCCCAGGACGCCACGGCAGCCGCCTTCACCGCCGCGTTCGGGATCGGCCAGAGCGATCCGGCCGTCGCCGACATCAGCGCGAGCGATCTCGAGGCCTTCCTCGACGGTGCGTTCGACGATCTGTTCTCGACCAGTCCGACAGGTCCGAACGGCGGCTGGAAGGACAACTGGTCGAATGCCGGCGAAGGCACGACGGTGAACCGGATCAGCGACAGCGAGTCGATCAAGACCTCCTACTCGTCCGACGAAGAGGCCTTCCGGAACATCGCCAAGGCTTACGTGATGCTGTCCGACCTCGGCAACGCCAACATGAACGAGAGCGCGCGCCAGCTTCTCACAAGCCGCGCCATCGAAACTCTCTCCAAGGGGCTCAGCCAGATCACGGAACTGCAGGCGGAGATCGGCGGAAGCCAGCAACGGCTCGACATCGCCAACGAGACGCTGGACGCCCGCAAGAACGTCCTGACCATATCGATCTCCAATTTGGAAGAGGTCGACCAATACGAGGCGAGTACCCGGGTCACCGGGCTGCAGACGCTGCTCGAGACGTCCTATGCGCTGACGGCGCGCATCTCGCGACTGAGCCTGTTGAACTATCTCTGAGCTTGGGTGCACCGATGGCGACTGCAGGAACAGCATCGCGGACGACAGACGGGGCGGACGGACGAAAGCCGCGCTTGCCGCCGCTCTTTTCCGTCCGGACCGGCACGACGTTCGACTCCCTCGGGAAGGACCGGCCGTGCGGCGGCCACGGGCCGGAGCGGCGAGCCGGCAGGGACGGGGGACCGACCGCCGTGACCCGCGCCGTCGCCCGTCCGGGCGACGAGAGGATTTTCGCCGGCGCGCTCTGCTGAGCGTGGCAAGCACCGACGACCGCGTTGGGGCGCCGAGGCGGCCCATCGAAACCAATCATTGAGTTCACCAAGCCCGAACGTCGGCTGCCAGCCGTTCAACGGGTAGGATCAAGGGGTAGGAATGTACCAGTTCTCCTATGCGGAAATCTCCGAGGACGTCGAGATCAACGCACGCGAACGCGAACGCCAGGCGCTCGACCATTCGATCGACCTGCTGGAGCGCGCAGAGAAGAACGGGCCACGATCCCGAGATGCGATCGAGGCGATCTACATGACGAGGAGTCTCTGGGCGATCCTCGTCGAGGACCTGTCCAGCGCCGAGAACGGCCTGCCCGAAAATCTGCGTGCTGAGCTCATCTCGATCGGACTGTGGATCATGCGCGAGGCAGAAGCGATCCGTCTCGGCCGGTCGAGCAATTTCCAAGGCATCATCGAAATCACCACCCTGATCCGCAACGGGCTGAACTGACCATGGCAATCCTGCGCATTTCTCTGCGGGCCGGCGAGCGCATCTTCGTCAACGGCGCCGTCCTGAAGGTCGACCGGAAGACGACCCTGGAATTCCTCAACGACGTGACCTTCCTCCTGGAGAGCCACGTCATGCAGGCCGAGCAGGCGAAGACGCCGATGCGGCAGCTCTACTTCATCGTGCAGATGATGCTGATGGATCCGAACAGCTCCGAGGCGGCCATGGTGCTCTTCGGCAAGGCGCATCCGGCGATGCTGAAGACCTACAGCAACCGCGACATCATCGACGGCCTGCTCGAGGTCGAGGATCTGATCGCTCGCGGCCGCACCTTCGAGGGCCTGAAGCGGATCCGCTCGATGATCCCGCTTGAGGACGACATACTCGGCGAGGTCTCGGACGTCGGCAGCCCGGTCGCCAAGTTCGAGCCGCCGCTTCGCCTCGCTGCGGGAGCCTGAGATGAGCGTCGGCGCCGTCTCCTCCGTTGCGACGACCTCGCAGTCGAGCAGCATCACGACCGCCAGCAAGAAGTCGACGCTCGACTACGACGCGTTCCTGAAGCTTCTCGTCGCCGAGATGTCGAACCAGGATCCGCTCAATCCGACCGACTCGACGGAATATGTCGCCCAGTTCGCGACCTTCTCCTCGGTCGAACAGCAGATCCAGACGAATTCGCGGCTCGATTCGATGATGGCGGTTTCGGCTCTGACCCAGGCGAATTCGCTGATCGGCCGGACGATCACCTCTGCCGACGGCCAGACCAGCGGCGTGGTCGCGGCCGTCAGGGCCGGCAGTCTGGGGATCGAAGCGGTCACCGACGGCGGCAAGACGGTCCTGCTCGGTTCCGGCACGGTGGTCGAATAGCCATGAACGAAGCGGAAGCCATCGAGATCGTCCAATCGGCCGTCTGGACGATCGTTGCAGGCTGTGGGCCGGCCGTTGCCGCCGCCATGGCCGTCGGCGTCGTCATCGCGCTGTTTCAGGCGCTCACCCAGATCCAGGAGGTGACGCTCACCTTCGTGCCGAAGATCCTGGCGATCTTCGTCGTCATCGCGCTGACGGCGTCCTTCACCGGGGCGCAGGTCTACGCCTTCACCCAGGAATCCTACTCGCGGATCGAGTCCGGCTTCGATCGCTGACCGCCGACGGATCCGCGAAAGTCGCCGAGCGCAAATCCCATGGCCCGCCGGATCCGATCCGGCGGGCCTTTTTCGTGGCCGTCGATCGATGAGACCAAATCAGCCTGAAGCAACCTTGATCTGCGACGACCTGAGTCCGGCGTACGGGCCCGGCACGTCCGCCACCAGAGACCGCAGATAGGGTTGGTTCATGGCCGTCGACATTCTGAAGCCCGGTGCCCCCAGCGCTCAGAAAGCACAGAACGACAGGAAGTCCGGCAACCGCGAGATCGGCTTTGCGCTCGCGGTCGTGATGATCCTGACCATCCTGTTCGTCCCGATCCCGCCATTCCTCATCGACATCGGCCTGTCGTTTTCCGTCGCCCTGTCGATCCTGATCCTCATGGTCGCGCTGTGGATCCAGAAGCCGCTGGAATTCTCCGCCTTCCCGACCGTCCTCCTGCTGGCGACGATGCTGCGCCTGTCGCTCAACATCGCGACGACGCGGATGATCCTGTCGCAGGGCCACGAGGGCGTGAACGCCGCCGGTCACGTCATCGGCGGCTTCTCGCAATTCGTCATGGGCGGCGATTTCTTCATCGGCATCATCGTCTTCGTGATCCTGATCACGGTGAACTTCCTCGTCATCACCAAGGGCGCGACTCGTATCGCCGAGGTCGGCGCGCGCTTCACCCTCGACGCCATCCCCGGCAAGCAGATGGCGATCGACGCCGATCTTTCGGCGGGTCTCATCGACGAGAAGGAATCCCAGCGGCGCCGCAAGGAGCTGGAGGAGGAAAGCTCCTTCTTCGGCTCGATGGACGGTGCGTCGAAATTCGTCCGCGGCGACGCCATCGCAGGCCTCATCATCACCGCCGTCAACGTCTTCGGCGGCATCGTCATCGGCGTAACCCGCTATGGCATGGAAGTCGGCGCGGCGGCCGACGTCTTCACCAAGCTGTCGGTCGGCGACGGCCTCGTCTCGCAGATCCCGGCGCTGATCGTCTCGCTCGCCGCCGGTCTTCTCGTCTCGAAGGGCGGAACCCGCGGCGCCGCGCAGACGGCGGTTCTCAACCAGCTCGGACATTATCCCCGCGCCCTGATGGTCGCGGCGGCGCTGATGGCGCTTCTCGCGCTGCTGCCGGGCCTGCCTTTCCTGCCCTTCATCGCGACGGCGGGGGCCATGGCCTTCGTCGCCTGGTCGGTCCCGAAGCAGCGCCGGCAGGCGGAGGCGGCCGTCGTCGCGGAAAAGGCCGCCCAGGAGAAGCTCAGCGCCGAGGCGGAGAAGGACTCCGTCAAGGAATCGCTGAAGATGGTCGAGATCGAGCTGGTGCTCGGCAAGCAGACCTCGGCCCACATGCTGGCCAAGCGCGAGGAAATGGCCCGCCGTGTCCAGAAGATGCGCAAGCGCTTCGCCGCCCGCTACGGCTTCGTCGTTCCCGAAATCAAGCTGTCGGACGACCTGACGATCGATCCGAAATCGTACCAGATCAAGATCCACGGCACGACCGTCGCCTCCCAGCCGCTGCGCCTCGGCGAGATGATGATCGTGCTCGGCGATGCGCCGGGTCCGGACGTCCCGCACGACATCACCAAGGAGCCGGCCTTCGGCATGCGCGCGGCCTGGGTGTCGGAGAGCTTTACCGGCGAGCTGAAGCGTCAGGGCTTCGAGCCGATCGACACGCTGTCGATCGTCCTCACCCATCTGTCCGAGGTCATCCGCAACAACCTCGCGCAGCTCCTGTCCTACAAGGACATGCGGGTGCTGCTCGACCGGCTCGACAGCGAGTACAAGCGGCTGATCGACGAGATCATCCCGACCCACATGTCCTATTCGGGCCTGCAGGCGGCGCTGAAGCTCCTGCTCGCCGAGCGCGTCTCGATCCGCAATCTCAACCTCATCCTCGAGGCCATCGCCGAGATCGCGCCGCATGTGCGACGGTCCGAGCAGATCGTCGAACACGTCAGAATGCGCATGGCCCAGCAGATCTGCGGCGATCTCCTGCACAACGGCAAGCTCTCGGTGCTGCGCCTCGGCAACCAGTGGGATCTCGCCTTCCACCAGGCGCTGAAGCGCGACGCCAAGGGCGACGTCGTCGAGTTCGACATCGATCCGCGTCTCGTCGAACAGTTCGCCGGAGAGGCGACCAAGGTGATCCGCGCCAAGATGGACCAGGGCGAATCCTTCGTGCTCGTCTCGGCGCCCGACGCGCGGCCCTACGTCCGGATGATGATCGAGCGGATCTTCGTCACCCTGCCGGTCCTCAGCCACGTCGAGATCGCCCGCGGCGTCGACATCCGCCCCATCGGTTCGATCTCGTGATCGGCGCGCTTCCCGACGTCGCCCTGGCGCTGTTCCTGATCTTCTGCCGGGTCGGAACCTGCCTCATGGTGATGCCGGGGGTTTCGTCGGTCCGCATCCCGGTCCAGGTCCGGCTGTTCCTGTCCTTCGCCGTGTCGCTGGCGTTGGCGCCGGGTCTGCTTCCCATCGTCCAGCCGCTGGTCGGGACGGGCGACGATGCGGAGCGGCTGCGTCTCATCTTCTCCGAGGCGCTGGTCGGCTTCGTGATCGGCATGCTCGGACGCATCTTCATGCTCGCCTTGAGCTTTGCCGGCCATCTCGTCGCCAATCTCATCGGCATGGGCCAGGCGCTCGGTCCGTCGATCGAGGACAACGACAGCTCCGCGGCCCTGACGACGCTGATCACCATGACCGCGACGACGCTGATCTTCGTGCTCAACCTTCACGCCGAGATCGCCCGGGCGCTCGTCGCCTCCTATTCGGCGATCGTTCCCTCGATCGGCTTCACCGCCCAGGCGAGCCTGATCGCCGTCACCGACAATCTGTCGGAGGCCTTCCTCCTCTGCCTTCGGCTCTCCAGCCCGTTCATCCTCTACGCCGTGATCGTCAATTTCGCCATCGGCCTTGCCAACAAGCTGACGCCGGCGATCCCGATCTACTTCATTTCGCTGCCTTTCGTCCTCGCCGGCGGGGTGGTGCTCTTCGGCTATACGATCGGGGACTTCATGACGATCTTCATGCAGGAATTCCAGAACTGGGTGCTGAACGGATGAGCGAGACCGCCGACCGGGTCAAACGGCTGAACCGCATCCTCAAGGTCCAGGCGCAGAAGCGCCTCCTGGAGGAATGGCGCATCGGCCAGCTGCGCGAGCAGCGCTCCGCCCTGGAAAAGTCGGATGCCGACATTCTCGCCAGCCTCGGCGTCGACAACGCCCTGCACGGTCTGTTCGTCGGCGCCAAGGTCAGCAACCTTCGGCGCAACGAGGCGGAACGCACGAAGCTCACCGAGGCCGAGAGCCAGGCCGAAGAACGCCTGCGGCAGGTGCGCCGGGTCGAAAAGAGCATCGAGAAGGCCCGGAACCGCACCGGGCGGCTGGCGGATGCCGAGGACGAGGCCAAACAGCGCGACGCCAGCATCGACGCCTTCCTCGCCCGCACAACAAGCTTCGAATAAGCCGGGCGCACTAGAACGACGGCAACGATCCGGCAACCGAAGCGGCACGGCATGCGTCCATGACGATCTCCAACGACTTCTCGATCAATCCGGCTGCCCTTGCCGCGACGAAAGCCGAGGCCGTCGGTCGGACGGCGCGGCCGACCGCGACGCCGGCCGCGGGCGAAGGCTTCGCGGCAGCGCTGGCGACGGCGGGCGAGACGTCGAGAACGGCCGCGGGGACGGGGAACTCGGCGCAGTCGACGATCCGTCCCCTGGTCAAGCACGAGGCGCGCGACGTGCCGCCGCTCGAACAGTTCGAGGGCTTCGTTCTCAGGAGTTTCGTCGAATCCATGCTGCCGAGCGGGGAATCGGAATTCTTCGGCAAGGGAACCGCCGGCGACATCTGGCGCTCGATGCTGGCCGAAGAGATCGGCAACGAAATGGCCAAGGGTGGCGGCATCGGCATTGCCGACACGATCGCCAAGAAGGGTGGCGCGCCGGCGGAGGGCCGCGCGAGCGCAGTGCTCGGCGATGGCACGGCAAAGCTCCACGCAGAGAACGACGCCGCGCTTGCGGCGACCCACCGTATCGCGCGGCACGGCGGCTGACCGGCGGGCGGCCCGCCGCCGCCCACCGACGCCCCGGGCGAATGATCGACCCGGCCGCTCGATGCGAGCGGCGGCATAACGACAAACAAGGATGGTTCGGATGTACCAGGCAATCGAAAAGGCGGCGGATCGGCTGGAATCGATCCTTTCACTCGAAATCGACACGCTTCGCGGCCAGACCAGCGAGCCGCTCGCCGAACTCACCACCCGCAAGAACCACTGCCTGCTCGAGCTCAGCCGCCTGTCACGGGCGCTCGCCGGCCAGAACGAGCGGGATACCCGCATCGAGGAGCGGCTGCGGCTTCTGAAGAAGGCGTTGCAGGAAAACCATCGGATCCTCGGCCTGCACGTCAAGGCGAGCCACGAGATCGGCGGCGTGATCGCGGCGACCATCGCGGCGGCCGATTCCGACGGCACCTACACCACTGCCGTCGTTCGCCGGGGCTGAACCGGTGATCAAGCTGATCGGCATCGGCGTCTGGGCCGCCATCGTCGCGCTCGGATCGAGCTACGTGATGGCGTCGGTCTTCGCCCCGGCGCCGGAGGCGGCGGTGAGCAAGGAGCCGACCTATTTCGACGGGCTCGACTACCGCTCGACCGAAAGCGTGACCATTCCGATGATTTCGCACGAGACGATCAAGGGCTACATCCTCGCCCGTTTCGTCTACACGATCGACGGCAGCGTCGGAAACGCGCTGAAGGTGCCGCCCGATCCGTTCATCCTCGACGAGGTCTTCCGGCGGCTCTATTCGACCGACAGCTTCGACTTCGAGCGGCCCGAAAAATTCGACCTGACCGAACTGACGACGTCGATCCGCGATGCGGTCAATGCCCGCTTCGGCCAGGAGCTGTTGCACGAGCTTCTCGTCGAGCAGTTCGACTACATCGCCAAGAAGGACGCGCGCAGCGGCAACGCCGGCGGCGACAAGTCCGCCGGCGAACCCGTCAAGATCGGCAGCGCCGGCCACTGATCCCGGCCCGCCCGTGACGGCGCCGGCTGCGTCGGGGAGCCGGCAGGCCGGACCTCGCTCGCCCCGCCGTCGTCGACGTCATTCCGGCAACGCGTAGTAACGCCCGGTGAGCCGGCGGATGTCGGCGCGCGTCGGCTGGATTTCGGCGCCGACGAAGCGCACGCCGATCTCGCGACCCGCCTGCCAGACGATCACCACCGGCGCCAATCGCAACTCGACTTCGTCGAGGACGAAGAAGCGTGGCGGGAGGGGGCGGTCCGAACCGCGACGGATGCGCGCGCCGCCCCGCGATCGATCGTAGAGCATGCCGTCGTCGAGGAACTTGCCGGACAGGCCGGCGAGCTTCACCGGCCGCAGCCTCGTGCGCCGCCGCGCATCGAGGCGCCCGTCCTTCCCCCGTTGTTCGCTCCGTGAGTCCTGCATGGCAACAGGTTAGGCGCGATCCCTTCAACAAACCCTGAACCGCGCCAAGATCAGCCTCGTCGACTTGCGGCCTTCGCCCGACCCCATCGAGAAAAGATTAACCCGGGCCTGCGATGCTCGGAAACGTCGAGGCCGCATGATGCCGCTTCGCCCGTCTCCCCACGCATCGAGGTCGTCATCATGAGTCAGAGCGCGTCCGTTTCGGCTGCCCGGAAGCTGAACGCCGCAAACCAGTCGGACCGGATCGTCAAGGCGCTGTCGCTGTGCCTCTTCGTCCTGTCGACCAGCTTCTTCTCCGTGGTGACGGCGATCTCCTACATGTATCCGGGCTATTTCGACCGGCTCCTGATGGAGCGGATGGCCGAAGCCGAGATCGATCCGATCGCCGTCGGCTCGACCTCGAAGGCCGAGGATGACGGCGAGGCCTCGGACGTCGCGGCGTTGCCGGTGCCGGTGCAGGTTCGGCCGTGGGCGCTGAAGCCGCAGGACTTCTCGATCGTGATGGTGTTCGGCGACGAGGCGCATCTCGCCTCGCCGGGCGAACTCTGGCACGTCCAGGTGGGCTCGACGGTGCCGGGCCTCGGCCGGATCCTCGCCATCGAGGCGAGCAGGGACGGCGGCACCGTCAAAGCCGAGAACGCCACGCTGAAGGGCGTACCGCAGTAGGCTCCGGCCGACTTCTGCCTCCACCGGCTACGGCGTCCTGCTGCCCTCCGGCCGATCTCCGAGGCGATGTTCCGCTGCGTTGCCTCAGAGGTTTCAGGCGTCGCGCCTGGCGATCCAGTCGTGGTCGGGATGGTTCTTGAAGCGCCACTTGCGCAGCGGGCCGGCCATGACGTTGAGGTAATACATCTCGTAGCCGTAGGGCGCGGCGCAGGGGTGATGGCCCTTCGGCACCAACACCACGTCGTGGTCGGAGACGCTCATCGTCTCGTCGAGCGTGCCGTCCTCGGTGAAGACCCGCTGGTGGCCGTAGCCCTGCGCCGGGTTCAGCCGGTGGTAATAGGTCTCTTCGAGATAGGTCATGTCCGGAAAGGCGTCCTCGTCGTGCCGATGCGGCGGATAGGACGACCAGTGGCCGGCGGGGGTGAAGACCTCCGTGACGAGCAGCGAGTCCGCGACGTCGCGCTCCTCCATGGCGATGGCGTTGATGTGGCGAAGGTTCGTCCCCTTGCCGCGGTCGGCGAGCGAGATGCCTTCGGGCCCGATCCGCGCGGCCTCGTGGCCGCCGGAGCCCGGCGCGGTGCAGACGGCGAGCGTGCAGGCCGTGGTGGCCGTCGCCGACCACTCGCTGGCGTTCGGCACGTAGAGGCAGTGGGGCGGCGTCTTTTCGAAGACGTCCATGCGATCGCCCATCTCGCCAAACTCCTCGCCGTCTGCCGAGATCGTCGCCTTTCCCTCCACCAGCACGAGGATCGCCTCGCGATCGCCCGTCGCCTCGCCGGCGGTTTCGCCCGGGGCGAGGCGGTAGAGCGAGAAGCCCACATAGGTCCAGTCCGGCGACAGCGGGGACTTGGCGTTCTCCGGCGTGATGACATGGACCTTGCCGGTCGTGCCGGTCGGTTTGCGCAACAGATCGCTCATCGCGGCGCTCCTTTTCGTCTTTCGTCGTCTCGTTCGCCCCGTGCCTTGGCGAATTGGTGCCTTGCCGCCCGTCGGCCGGTCGGGTGCTGCGGTCAGAACCCTTCGGTCAGGCCGGCGTCCTTCGCCAGCGCCTTCAAGGTCTTCAGCCCCAGCGACTGATATTGAACCGGATTGCGCACCGCCGGGTCCTGCTCGGCCTCGATGACGATCCAGCCGGCATAGCCGTTCTCGGCGAGGAGCTTCAGGCACGGTCCGAAATCGACGCCGCCCTCCTCGTCACCCGGCACGGTGAAGACGCCGCGCCGGACGCCCTCCAGAAACGACAGCCCGTCCCGCCGGACCTCGGCCATGACTTCGGGCCGGACGTTCTTGGCATGGAAATGCGACACCCGGCCGATATGCTTTTGCAGATAGGGCGCCGGATCGACGCCGTTGCCGCCGAAATAGAAATGCCCGGCATCGAAGAGCAGCCGCGTCGCCGGGCCCGTATGGGCCATGAACAGGTCGAGTTCGGCCGGGGTCTCGACCACCGTTCCCATGTGATGGTGATAGACCAGAGGAACGCCCTCGGCCGCGCAGTGCCGTGCCACCGCTTCGACCTTCTCGCCGAACTCCGCCCAGCGCTCCCTCGGCAGGACCGGCGAGGCAGCAAGGCTCGCCCCGTCGTTGCCGTGGATGGCGTTCGACGTCTCGCAGGCGATGCAGACCGTGCAGCCCATCGCCTTCAGCCTGTCCAGATGCGGCTGGATCAGTGCGATCTCCTCCTCGGCCGAGTGGACGAGGAGGTTGAGCGAGTACCAGGCGGACACGAAGGCGAGGCCGTGGGGGGCGAGGGCTGCCTTCAGCTCGGCCGGATCCCAGGGCATCTTGTGGCCGTTCTCGATGCCGGCAAAGCCGATCTCGCCGGCCTCCCTGAGGCAGGTCTCGAGGGGAATGTCGGCCCCGAGGGTTTGGTCGTCGTCGTTCGACCAGGCGATGGGATTGGTGCCGAAGCGGATCATGGGTGGGGTCCTGTGAGGGAAGGGGGGTGGTGTCGTTTGGTTTCAGGATGCGGTCGCGCGGTGTGAGGATGGCGAGGACTCGACACGGATCGGCCGCGCCGCGCCCCCCTCTGCCTGCCGGCATCTCCCCCACGAGGGGGGAGATCGATCGCCGTCGCCGGCCGCGCTCTTCGATCGCGCGCAGCACCGACGCAAGCAGACGGGTCGCCACCGCCCAAAGCTGCCGATCTCCCCTCTTGTGGGGGAGATGCCCGGCAGGGCAGAGGGGGGCGTGCAGGGCGCAATCCCGTGCAGCCAGTTACCCTGCGCGACCGACGCATCACCCGCCGGCCCGCATCTTCACCTGCTCTTCATAGGCCTTGCGCGCCTCCAGAACCTCCTCGCGCTCGGAAACTTCCGGAACCGCGACGTCCCACCAGTGGCCGCCCGGCTCGCTGGAGGGATAGGGATCGGTGTCGATCACCACGACGAACGGGCCTGCCGCATCCTTCGCCCGCTCCAGCGCCGATTCCAGCTCGGCAATCGAGGCGACATGCACCGCCGCCGCGCCCATCGAGGCGGCATGGGCGGCAAAGTCGATGTTCGAGGCCTGCGCGCGCTCGGTGTGGTCGAGGAGGTTGTTGAACTCCGCCCCGCCCGCCGACATCTGCAGGCGGTTGATGCAGCCGAAGCCGCGATTGTCGGTCAGGACGACGGTGATCTTCAGTCCCAGCATGACCGCGGTCGCCAGCTCGGAATTCGCCATCATGTAGGAGCCGTCGCCGAGCATGCAGACGACGTCGCGATCGGGCTCGGCCATCTTGATGCCGATTGCGCCGGCGATCTCGTAGCCCATGCAGGAATAACCGTATTCCATGTGATAGGCGCCGGGGCGCGGCGCCTTCCAGAGCTTGTGGAGTTCGCCCGGCATGGTGCCTGCCGCGCACATCACCACCGTATTCGGCCCGCTCGCCCGCTGCACGGCACCGATGACCTGCTGGTCGGTCGGCAGTTCGTTGCCCTCCGGGCGGGCCGTCAGCGGATCGACGGCGGCGAACCATTCGGTCTTCAGCGCAGGATCCGGCTCCGCGAAGCGCGTCTCGCCCAGGGCCTCCGACAGCATTTCGAGGCCGACCTCAGCATCGCAGCAGAGCGGCTCGGCGCCGCGCTTCATCGCGTCATAGGCGGCGACGTTGAGCGAGACGAGCCTGCGCTTCGGGTTCTTGAAGAGGTTCCACGAGCCGGTGGTGAAGTCCTGGAAGCGCGTCCCGACGCCGAGGACGAGATCGGCTTCGGCGCAGGTAACGTTGGCCGAGGAGGAGCCGGTGACGCCGACCGGGCCGAGATTCATCGGATGATCCCAGGCGAGCGCCGACTTGCCGGCCTGGCTCTCGACGACGGGGATCCGGTGCTTCTCCACAAAGGCCTTCAGCGCCTCGGTCGCGCCGGAATAGTGGACGCCGCCGCCGGCGACGATCACCGGCTTTTCGGCCGCCTTCAGGAGGTCGACGACGCCGGCGAGCTCCACCGGGTCCGGATAGGGCCGGCGGATGCGCCAGATCTTCGGCTCGAAGAAGCTTTCCGGCCAGTCATGGGCCTCGGCCTGGACGTCCTGGCAGAAGGCGAGGCAGACCGGGCCGCACTCGGCCGGATCGGTCATGGTGCGGAAGGCGCGGGGGAGGGCGGTGAGGAGCTGTTCCGGCCGCATGATGCGGTCGAAATAGCGGGTGACCGGCCGGAAGCAGTCGTTGACCGAGACGGTGCCGTCGGAAAAGTCCTCGACCTGCTGGAGGACCGGATCGGGGCCGCGATTGGCGAAGACGTCGCCGGGGATCAGCAGCAGCGGCAGGCGGTTGACATGGGCGAGGGCGGCGGCGGTGACCATGTTGGTCGCGCCGGGACCGATCGAGGATGTGACGGCCATCGCGCGGCGTCGGCCGGACTGCTTGGCATAGGCGATGGCGGCGTGGCACATCGTCTGTTCGTTGTGACCCCGGTACGTGGTGATCGCGTCACGCTCGGCATGGAGCGCCTCGCCGATGCCGGCGACGTTGCCATGGCCGAAGATCGCCCAGACGCCGCCGAGGAAAGGCTCGCCTTCTTCGGTCATCTGGACGGAAAGATATTTCACCATCGCCTGCGCGGCGGTCAGCCGGATCGTCGTCATCGCGTCGTCTCCCTGCCGGATGTCCTTGCGGCCGCCCGTGCATCATCCCAGAGGGCGCAGAGCCGGCCGTATTTCTCCGCCATCATCGCGGTGGCTTCGTCCGGCGAAAGCGTGCCGGCGAGATAGGCCTTCGCCGCCTCGCCGAAGATCGTCCGCCCGACGGCGAAGCCCTTCACCAGGTCGAACCGGGCGGCTGCGGCGAAGCTTGCCTTCAGTGCCTCTTCGGAGGCGTCGAGGCCGAGCATGACGATGCCGCGCACATGCGGATCGTTCTCGGCGATGGCGGCACAGGCGTTCTCCCAGGCGGCTTCGCTCGCCATCGGCTCGAGCTTCCACCAGTCGGGATGGATGCCGAGGTCGTAGAACCGACGGATCACCTCCGCCGTCGTCTCGTCGTCGACGAGGCCGGCCTTGGACGGGATCACCTCGAGCAGGAATTCCAGCCTGTTGCGGCGGCAGGCGTCGAACAGCCGCGCAATGCTCGCCTCCTGCTCGGCCCAGAGTTCTTGATCGTCGTCCGGATGGCAGAAGCACAGGCATTTGACCACGTGCTCGGCCGGCCATTCGGCGAGCCCGCCGCAATCCGTGCCGATCTCCGGCTCGAACATCAGAGGCCGCGAGCCCGGCCATTCGACGGGCCGGCCGATCCACAGGCCGCGCCCGGCCGCGCGATGGAGCGCCTGGCGGCCGAGCCGGCCGTCGCAGAGGAGGCCGTAGCCGGGCCGCCCGGCCTGAACTTTCAGCACAGCGTCGAGGCAAAGCTGCTTGAAGGCGCCGATTGTCTCCGTCGTCGCGCCGGGCATCTCTTCGAGCTGCATGCGATGGTCGAAGGCGAAGACCCGCATCACCGGCCATTCGCCCTTGCGGTTGGTCGACCAGTGGATCTGTTCGAGCTCCGCGTCCTTTCGCAGCGCCTTCTCCCTGACGCCGCGCTTCAGGAAGAATTCGAGCTCGGCCAGCGAAGGATAGGCCGGCGTGCAGCCATGGCGCGAGACGGCGAAGGCGCCGCAGGCATTGGCATATTCGAGCGAGCGCGGCCAGGCCTCGCCGTCGAGCCAGCCCTTCAGGAGCCCCGACATGAAGCCGTCGCCGGCGCCCAGAACGTTGAACACCTCGATCGGAAAGCCGGGGCCGGCCTCACCGTCATCGAGGCTCGCCGGAATGGCGCCGGTAAAGGCGACGGCGCCCGCCGCGCCCCGCTTGCAGACGAGGGTGGCCGCCGAGACGGCGCGCACCGCCCTGAGGGCCTCGACGGTGTCGGTCGTTCCGCCGGCGATGTGGAACTCCTCCTCCGTGCCGACGATCAGGTCGAACAGAGGCAGCGTCGACTGGAGCTTGGCCGTCACCGCTTTCGACGCGATGAAGCGTTCCTCCCCGGCGCCGTGGCCGGCGAGGCCCCAGAGGTTGGGGCGGTAGTCGATGTCGAGCGCGGTGCGCGCGCCGTGCTCCCGTGCGAGGCGGATCGCCTTCAGGACGGCCGCCTCCGTCTGCGGATGGCTGAGATGGGTGCCGGTCGCGACGACCGCCCGCGCCCTCGCGATGAAGGCCTCGTCGATGTCGGCTTCCGACAGCGCCATGTCGGCGCAGTTCTCGCGATAGAAGATCAGCGGAAACTGCGTGTCGTCGCGAATGCCGAGGAGGACGAGGGCGGTGAGCCGCTCGGAATCTGTGACGACGCCGGTGGTGTCGACACCCTCGCGGCGCAGCTCCTCGATCAGGAACCGCCCCATGTGCTCGTCGCCGACGCGGGTGATCAGCGCCGATTTGAGGCCGAGCCGGGCCGTTCCGGTCGCCATGTTGGTGGGCGAGCCGCCGACATATTTGTCGAAGCTCCGCATGTCCTCCAGCCGGCCGCCGACCTGCCCGCCGTAAAGATCGACGGAGGAGCGGCCGATGGTGATGAGATCGAGGTTCTTTTCCATCAGACGGTCCCGCCGAGCGAGCCTTCCAGCGCGGCCATTTCCTGGCCGCCGGCCATCATGTCCTGCAGCTCGTTGCCGGTGATGTCGCCGCGCTTCGCCGTGCCCAGCGTCCTGCCGCGGTTGAGCACGGTGAAGCGGTCGCCGACGGCGAGGGCATGGCGGACGTTGTGGGTGATAAAGACGACGCCGACGCCCTGCTTGCGAACCCGGTCGATGGTGGCGAGCACGTTGGAGGTCTGGCGAACGCCGAGCGCCGAGGTCGGCTCGTCGAGGATGAGAACCTTCGCGCCGAAATAGACGGCCCTTGCTATGGCGACGGTCTGGCGCTCGCCGCCGGACAGGGTGCCGACGGCCTGGTCCGGCGAGCGCAGCCGGATCCCCATCTCGCGCATGGCGTCCATCGTCGCGGTGTTCGCCTTGTCGATGTCCATGCGCTTGGTGAGCCATTTCCCCTTGGTCGGCTCGCGGCCCATGAAGAAATTGCGGGTCACCGACATCAGCGGGATCATGGCCAGATCCTGGAACACCGTGGCGATGCCGGCCTCCATGGCGTCGCGCGGGCTGGAGAAGGCCATCGGCTTGCCGTTCAGGAAGATCTCGCCCTTGGTCGGCTTGTGGACGCCCGACATGGTCTTGATGAAGGTCGACTTGCCGGCGCCGTTGTCGCCGAGCAGGCAGTGGCATTCGCCGGCCACGACGTCGAAGCTGACGCCGGCGAGCGCGATGATGTTGCCGAAGTGCTTTTCGATGTCGCGCATCTGGACGATCGGCTCGGCGCCGACCTTCGGATCGCCATGGTGAAAGGTGGTGTCGCCGGCCATCTCAGCGCTCTCCCGTCACGCGTTTGCGGATGAAGTTGTTGAACAGGACGGCGGCGAGCAGCATGGCGCCGAGAAACACCTGGAACCAGTCCTGGTCGATGGTGGTGTAGGTCAGCCCGATGGTGACCATGCCGAAGATGATCGCGCCGAAGAAGGCGCCGATCGCCGAGCCGTAGCCGCCGGTCAGAAGGCAGCCGCCGATGACCGCGGCGATGATCGCCTCGAACTCCTTCATGAAGCCGCGCCGCGCGTCGGTCGAGCCGGCGTCGATGACGGTGATGATGGCGACGAGCGTCGCGCAGCAGGCGGTGAGGACGAAGAGCGAGATCTTCACCCGGCGCACCGGCACGCCCGAGTTCGACGCGGCATTCTCGTCGCCGCCGGAGGCGAAGATCCAGTTGCCCTGGGGCGTGCGCAGAAGGACGTAGGTGGCGACGAGGGCGAAGGCGACGAACCAGAGGATCTCGACGGGTATGCCCGGCACCTTCGGCATGCCGCTCGAAAACCGGTCGATCAGTCCCTGCTTGGCCAGCCAGGCGAACAGGCCCGTCAAGGCGTCGCCGGAAAAGATCGGCGTCAGGAAGTCCCCCTCCACGGCATCCCGGACGCCGCGCAGCTGGGTCGAGCCGCCGGTGGCGATCTTCAGGCCGACCAGCGAGGCGCCGCGCAGGATGAAGAGAAAGGCCAGGGTCACGATGAAGGACGGCAGGCCGGTCCTCAAGACGATCGTGCCGTTGAGGGCGCCGAGCGCGGCGGCGATGGCGAAGGTCGCGGGAATGGCGATGACCAGCGGCATGCCGAAGGTGACGACGAAAGCGCCGAAGATCAGCCCGGAAAAGGCCACCATGGAGCCGATCGACAGGTCGAACTCGCCGCCGATCATCAGCATCGCCGCGCCGATGGCGAGAATGCCGAGCTGGGCCGCCGGGGTCATGAAATTCATCACGCCGGACAGGGTGAACATCGTATCCGAGGCGGTGAACAGGAAGAAGATCGTCACCGCGACGACGCCGGCGAGTGCGCCGAGTTCCGGCCGCTTCATCAGTCTGGTGGCAAAGCCTTCCTGCTTCACCCGCTCGTCCTGAACGGATTCCGAGACGTCTGCCATGGCGATTCCTAGAAATTTTCCTGGGCGATGACGAGCCGCGGCGGCTTCGGCGCTGCGGCTCGTCGGTCGTTTGCGTGATCGGTCGAAAGCGCCGATGGCGTCAGCGAATGCCCTTGGACGACAGTTCGATCACCTGCTCGGCCTTGTCCTTGGTGACGAGGTTCGGGCCGGAGGGCACGTTGCCGCCGGGCATCAGGCCGTATTTCGCGTCGAGCGCCAGGAAGGCGACCGGCAGATAGCCCTGCAGGAACTGCTGCTGGTCGATGGCGAAGGCCGCCTTGCCGTCGGCGACGTCCTTGAGGAAGCCGGCCGACAGGTCGAAGGAGGCGACCTTCACGCTGTCGCCGCGGCCGACCGCCTGAACGGCCTCGACCGCCGGCTCGCCGACCGTCGCGGCGCCGAGGCCGAGAATGGTGTCGACGTCCTGGTTCGATTCCAGCGCCGCCTGCACCTTCGACTTCACCTCGGTCGGATCGTTCGAGGTCGGCAGCACCTCGACCTTGCCGCCGAAGCCTTCCGTAAAGCCGGCGCAGCGCTGGTCGAGCGAGACGTTGCCGACTTCCTGGTTGACGCAGAGCGCGGTCGTGCCGCCCATTTCCTTGAGCTTTTCACCCGCCGTCTTGCCGGCGGTGAACTCGTCCTGGCCGACATGGAGCAGGGCGCCGAGCGTTTTGGAAACGTCCGAGCCCGAATTCATCGAGATCACCGGAATGCCGGCCTGGACCGCCCGCTCGATCGAGGGGCCGAGGGCGTCGGCATCGGGGATGGAGACGACGAGGCCGTCCGGCTCCTGATTGACGGCGGCGTCGATGAGCTGGCTCATCTGCACCATGTCGAAGGTTTCGGGCGCCCGGTAGTCGACGCTGGCGCCGGTGTTCTTCGCAGCCTCCTCGACGCCGTTCTTGACGACGGACCAGAACGGGTCGTTGGCTTGGCCGTGCGTGACGACGATGATCTGTTGGGCGGCGGCCGGCCCGGCAATCGTCAGGGCGACGGCTGCGACGGCGAGTTTCTTCAAGATGCTCAATGGTTCCTCCCTCGGCTGAGCGAATGCACTGCACGGCCTTCCCGGCCGCGTCCGGCGTTGCCGAACCTTTCGATCTTCCACCGTCCTCCCGGCAAATTCGGCCAACGGTTTTGGAAGATTTATTCTATTTTTGCCCCCTGAAGCCCGGCTTGTCAATCGGCCGATTCACGATTCTGGCCGACGGCGACGGCCAGCGAGGTCGCGAGGGTCAGCGCTGCGGTCGGGACGCGAAAGGCCCCGACGTCGACCTCGCGGGCGACGAGAAGGACGGTGGCGGCCTCGCTCAGCGGCCCGTCCTCGGTGTCGCTGAGGCCGATCACCGGGATGCCGCGATCGGCGACGCTGGCGGCAAGGCTCAGCGTTTCCTGGGAAAACGGCTTGAAGCTGACGGCGAAGAGAGCGTCGCCCGGGCGGATGGCGTGATCGCTTTCGATCTGCGCGGAGGTGCGGTGAATGACCGTCGGCACCTGCATCTTGTCGAGCAGGTAGCCCATGTAGCTGACGATGGCGAAGGCCCGGCGCAGGCCGACGAGATGGACCGTGCCGGCCGAAGCGAGAAGCTCGGCGGCCTTGGCGAGTTTCCCGCTGTCGAGGTCGTTCATCAGGAAAACCAACGACTTGTGACCGGCCTCCGCGAAGTTTGCAGCAAGCCATCCGGGCCCTTCGCCACCGCGTGTCCGCAGCTGCGACAGCCGTTCGGCATAGTCCGGCCGGAACTCCCGGTATTCGGCGCGAAACAGTGCCTGCATCTGCGAGAAGCCGGAAAAGCCCAGCGCCTGGCAGAAGCGCATGAAGGCGGAGGGCTGGACGCCCGCGCCGGCCGAAAGATCGGCGACGGTCGAGACGGCGACGAGATGGATGTTGTGGCGCAGGAACTCGGCGCACTGGCCGAGCCGCTTCGGCAGCATGTCGGCGATCCCGTCGAGCCGCTCGATGAGTTCCGACACGCTCTCGGGTGCCTTTGCTTCCAGCGCTGCGGGTTCGACCATGGAATTCTCCCATCTTGACAGCGGCACTATACAGGCGCATCCCCCTGATGGAATAGATATTCCAAATCGGGGAGGGCAAATGTCGATCGGTCTCGGCCTCATCGGCACCGGCTTCATGGGCAAGGCCCATGCGCTGGCCTATCGCGCTGCGGGGGCGGTTTTCGGCGATCTGCCGCAGGTGCGGCTCGCGCTGCTCTGCGACACCCCGCGCGACAAGGCCGACGCGATGGCCCGGCAGTTCGGTTTCGAGGCCGCGACGGACGAGTGGCGCGAACTCGCCGCCAGTCCCGACGTCGACATCGTCTCGATCACCACGCCCAACGCCCTTCACAAGGAGATGGCGCTGGCGGCGATCGCGGCGGGAAAGCACGTCCATTGCGAAAAACCGATGGCGCTGACCCTCGAAGACGCCCGCGAAATGGAAGCGGCCGCGCGGCGAAGCGGCGTCCGCACGATCATCGGCTACAACTACATCCACAACCCAGCCTTCGCCCATGCCCGCCGCCTGATCGAGGAAGGCGTCGTCGGCCGGCCGGTGCATTTCCGCGGCATCGTCGACGAGGACTATCAGGCCGATCCCGACCTTCCCTGGACGTGGCGGGCCAAGCGCGCCGATGCCGGCCTCGGCGCGTTGGGCGATCTCGGTTGCCATCTCGTCTCGATGGCGGTCGGCCTGATGGGGCCGGTGGAAAGCCTCGTCGCCGATACGCAGATCATCCATCAGACGCGGCCCCTCGGCGACGGCTCCGGCCGCGGCACGGTCGAGAACGAGGATGCGGCGAGCGCGATCCTGCGGTTTCACGGCGGTGCCCAAGGGGCGCTCTCCACCTCGCGCTCTGCCTGGGGGCGCAAGAACAAGCTCGACTTCGAGGTGCACGGCACGAAAGGCATGATCGCCTTTTCCCAGGAGCGGATGAACGAGCTGCAGCTCTATGTGAACGACGGGCCCCGTTCCCAGCAGGGCTTCCGCACCATCCTCACCGGCCCCGAGCATCCGCCCTACGGCGCCTTCTGCCCGGCGCCCGGCCATCAGCTCGGCTTCGGCGATCTCAAGACCATCGAGGCGGCCTCGTTCCTGCGCGCCATCGCCGGGGATGCGCCCAACCACCCCGACTTCACCGCCGCGCTGTCGTTCGAGGCCGTCATACACGCCATCGACGTCTCCGCCCGAGAGGGGCGGCGCGTCAATCTCTGACATCCGAAAATCTCCGACATCTGACGATCGTCCGCCCCGCCGGACAGGGAGGAAACCCATGAAAGTCGCACTCTTCGGCGCCGGCCGCATCGGCAAGGTCCACGCCGCCTCGATCAAGGCCGATTCGCGGTCGGACCTCGTCGCCGTCACCGACGTCGTCGCCGAGGCCGCGGATAGCCTCGCGAAGGAGCACGGCATCGCCGTCCGCACCCCTGAGGACATTCTCGCCGACCCGGCGATCGACGCGATCCTGATCGCCTCTTCGACGAACACCCACGCCGAACTCATCGAAAAGGGCGTTGCGGCGAACAAGGCGATCTTCTGCGAAAAGCCGATCGACCTGTCGCTCGAGCGGGCGCGACGCGTCCGCGAGATCGCGGCCAAGTCGGCGAAGCCGGTGATGATGGGCTTCAACCGCCGCTTCGATCCGAACTTCGCCGCCATCAAGACGGCCCTCGACGCCGGCGAGATCGGCAGGGGCGAAATGCTCGCCGTCACCTCCTACGATCCGGCGCCGCCGCCGGTCGCCTACGTCAAGGTCTCGGGCGGGCTCTACCGGGACATGATGATCCACGACTTCGACATGTGCGCCTTTCTCTTCGGCATGCCCGAGAGCGTCATGGCGCATGGCTCCTGCCTGGTCGATCCGGAGATTGGCGAGGCCGGCGACGTCGACACCGCCGTCGTCGTCCTGACCTATTCGGACGGGCGGCTCGCTACGATCCGCAACTCCCGCCGCGCCGCCTTCGGCTACGACCAGCGGGTGGAGCTGCTCGGCTCGGACGGCATGCTGGAGGCGAGGAACGAGGTCGAGAACACGGTGGTCAAGTCGACCGCGGCAGGCGTCTCCTCGGCCAAGCCGATGTTCTTCTTCCTCGAACGCTACATGCGCGCCTATCAGATCGAATGGGCCGCCTTCGTCGACGCGGTCGAGGGCGGCAAGCCCGTGCCGGCCACCGTCGAGGACGGTGTGAACGCGCTGGCTCTGGCGGAAGCCGCGAACCGCTCGCGCCAGGAGGGCCGCCCCGTCGCGGTCGCCGAGGTGATGGCGGGAGCCTGACCATGGCCTTCACTCTCGCCGCCTGCGCCGAAATGCTGTGGCGCGACCGCCCGATGGAGTGGCGGGTGAAGCGTCTTTGCGAACTCGGCTACGAGGTCGGGCTGTGGAACTGGCCGGATCACGACCTCGCCATGCTGGAGAGATCCGGCGCGACGTTTTCGATCATGAACGGCTATCTGTCCGGTCGCCTCGCCGACGACGAGGGCGCCGCCGAGCTCCTGCGCACGGCGCGCCAGACCGCCGAGGTGGGCCTTCGTCTCGGCGTCCGGCGGCTCAACCTCCATGGCACCGGCCTCGGCGAGGGTGGACTGCCGGTGACGCCGTGCGAGACCGTCAGCGGCGCCATGTGGTTGAAGGCGCGCGACACGCTGGAGAGGATCGCCGATCTCGCCGAGGAAAAGGGCGTCGTCTTCACGCTGGAAAACCTCAACACGGCCGTGGATCACCCGGGCGTGCCCTTTGCGAGGGCGGCGGACACTCTGGCGCTCGTTTCGGCGGTGAACCGGCCGGGGCTGAAGCTCAATCTCGACCTCTATCACGCACAGATCGGCGAGGGGAATCTGATCGAACTCTGCCGCTCCGCCTTGCCGTGGATCGGCGAGATCCAGGTCGCGGACGTCCCGGGCCGAATGGAGCCCGGCACCGGCGAAATCGCCTATGCCGGCATTGCCCGGGCGCTCGCGGCGATGGGCTATGACGGCGCCGTCGGGATGGAGGCCTTTGCGAGCGGCGATCCGGACGACGCGCTGGCGGCCTTTCGGCAGGCCTTCAACCTTCCTGCGACGTAGCCGACGAGCCGCTCCCGGCGCTGTCGGTCGAAAGCGGCCCATCCAGGCGGCGGGTTCGACGACGGTCCGGCCCTTCGGTGAGCGGGCGGGTTGCGCCGGTTGCGCGGAGCTCTCGCCGTGTTCGGGTTTGACCGCGCCGCAATTCCCATCTACCCCATGGCGATCAATCGACGGTGCCCCTCCCGAAGGGGCTGAAAGCGATTCCGGTGCGGCCGACCCAAGCAGGGGGCCAAGACGGAGCTGTCGGAACGATCCGCCGATCCTCGACGAGGGTTCGCGGCTCCTCCGGCGTCGTCAACGGACTAGGAGGGAACGTCATGAAAGCCTTGATGCTGTGCGGCCATGGCAGCCGCGACGAGGGCGCGGTGCGCGAATTCGCCGGGCTCGCCGAGAAGCTGAAGGCCCGGCTGCCGGACTGGAAGACCGACTACGGCTATCTGGAATTCGCCAAGCCGATCATCCGCGACGGGCTCGACCGGCTGCGGGGCGAGGGCGCGCGCGAGATCATGGCGCTGCCGGGCATGCTGTTCGCCGCCGGCCATGCCAAGAACGACATTCCATCGGTGCTCAACACCTATGCCGCCGAAAACGGCGTGACGATCAACTACGGCCGCGAGCTCGGCATCGACCTGAAGATGCTGCGCGCCGCCGGCGAGCGGATCAAGGAATGCTTGAGAGCCGACGGCTGGCAGGACGGCGAGCCGCTGCACGACACGATGCTCGTCGTGGTCGGCAGAGGCGCCTCCGATCCCGACGCCAACTCCAACGTTTCCAAGGTCATGCGGATGCTGTGGGAAGGCTTCGGTTTCGGCTGGGGCGAGACCTGCTATTCCGGCGTCACCTTTCCGCTGGTCGGGCCGGGGCTGACCCATGCCGCCAAGCTCGGCTACAAACGGATCGTCGTCTTTCCCTATTTCCTCTTCACCGGCATCCTGGTGCGGCGGATCTACGACCAGACCGACACCGTGGCGGCCGCCCATCCGGACATCAAATTCCTCAAAGCGCCCTATCTCGGCGACCACGATCTGGTGGTCGAGACCTTCGTGGACCGTCTCGATGAGATCCTCGAAGGCACCAACAACATGAACTGCCAGCTCTGCAAGTATCGCGAGCAGGTGCTGGGATTCGAGGCCGAGGTGGGGCTCGCCCAGGAGAGTCACCACCACCACGTCGAGGGCATCGGCTCGTCCGCCGACTGCAAGCTCTGCGACACGACCTGTACCGGGGCCTGTCAGGCAAAGCCTGCCGCGGGCGCAAAGTCCGCCGCGGGACATTCCCACGCCGATCACTCCCGTGGCGGTCATCATCACCACCATGACGGTGGCACCCACCATCACCACCACCACGGGGACGGCCATCACCATCATCATCATGGTGACGGCGGCCATGATCATGCCCATGATCACGGGCATTCCCATGCCGGCGGGAATGGCCACACCCACGACCATGGGCACCACCACCATCCCTATCCGCATGCCGACCACCCTCTCGGCCCGCGATCGATGCGCTAGTTCGAGCGCTCGACGCGCCGGCTGACGACGCGCCAGAAGACGAGACGACCCGATGCCCCTTTTCGACCGCTACGCCATCGTCGACTGGTCGGCCGCCAACACGCCGACCACCGGCAAGGATTCGATCTGGATCGCGCTGGCCGAGCGGGAAGGCGGCGAGGTGCGGATGATCGAGACCTCGAACCCGCCGACCCGCTCGGCGGCGATGGCCCGGCTGAGACAGTTCTTTCGCGATGCGCTCGCCGAGGACAAGACCGTCTTCGCCGGCTTCGACTTTCCTTTCGGCTATCCGCAGGGCGGCGCCTCGGCGATCACCGGCGAGGCTGGCTGGCAGGCGCTCTGGAGCTTCTTCGCCGAGGCGATGCAGGACCGGGACGACAACTTTTCCAACCGCTTCGAGGTGACGGGCCGCCTCAACCGCGAGCGCCTCTCCTTCGCGCCGATGTATTGGGGTCGGCCGATGCACCAGGACGTGCCGGGCCTGTCCGTGACCAAGCCCGATCCCTATCCGACGGCTTTGCCCGAAAAGCGCATGGCCGAGGCGCGCACCGGCAAGGCCCAGCCCGTCTGGAAGCTGAACTTCACCGGTTCGGTCGGCAGCCAGGCGATCACCGGCATCGCCCGGCTGCAGCATCTTCGCGCCGATCCGGAATTTTCCGGCAAGATCGCCGTCTGGCCCTTCGAGACCCGCTTCGCCGAGGCGATCTCGGCACCCATCGTCCTCGCCGAGATCTATCCCGGCCTCGTCGACATCGAGAAGGGCGAAAAATCCTGCCTCGACGAGGCGCAGGTCGACACGCTCGCCGAACTCTTCGCAAGGCTCGACGCGGCCGATCGCTTCGCGCCTCTGCTCGACGTGCCGCGCGGGCTGTCTGAGGAGGAACTCGCCGCGGTCCTCGCCGAGGAAGGCTGGATCGTCGGCCTCGACCAGCTCAAGGAGGCCAATCTCGTTCCCGACCGTGGCGGTCTCGACGACCTCGCCAATGGCGCTGCCGAAGACGGCTATCTGCGGGACCCGGCGGCGATCTATGCCGAGAGCTTCCGGATCATCCGCGAAGAGGCGGATCTTTCGGCCGTGCCGGAGGAGGCCGAGGCGCTGGCCGTCCGGATGATCCACGCCTGCGGCATGACCGACATCGTCACCGATCTCGCCGTCTCGGAGGGCGCCGTCGCCGCAGGCCAGGCAGCGCTCGACGCCGGCGCACCGATCCTCTGCGATTCGGAAATGGTCGCCCACGGCATCATCTCCGCCAATCTGAAGCAGCAGAACAAGATCGTCTGCCGCCTCACCGACCCGCGCACCCGCCGCATCGCCGAGAAGAACGCGACCACCCGCTCGGCCGCCCAGGTGGACCTTTGGAGCGACGATCTGCTCGAGGGTGCGATCGTCGCCATCGGCAACGCGCCGACCGCGCTGTTCCGCCTGCTCGAGCGCCTGGACGAAGGCGCGCCGCGCCCGGCGCTGATCGTCGGAATGCCGGTCGGCTTCGTCGGCGCCGCCGAGTCGAAGGCCGCGCTTCTCGCCGATTCCCGCGGCGTTCCCTTCGTCACCCTGTCCGGGCGGCGCGGCGGTTCGGCGCTGGCGGCGGCGGCCGTCAACGCGCTCGCCATGGGGACGAAGGAGCCGTGAGCGATCCCGTCCGTCCCTGGCTTGCCGGCAAGGCGCAGACGGGCGGCGACGACCCGGCCGTGCCGGCGCCGGACGGCCCCTGGCTGACGGTCGTCGGCATCGGCGATGGCGGCCTTTCCTCCCTGACCGGCGAGGCGCTCGACGCGATCGACCGGGCCGGAACGATCTTCGGCGGCGAGCGGCATCTCGCCATGCTGGGTGAAACCCGGGCCGAGACGGTTCCGTGGGACAAGCCCTTCGCCGACGCGCTCGATCGGCTGCTCGCGCGCGCCGGGACGCCGACCGTCGTCCTCGCCACCGGCGATCCGATGTGGTTCGGCGTCGGGGCGACGCTCGCACGCCATGTTTCGCCGGGCGCGATGCGGGTGCTGCCGGCGCCGTCCGCGTTTTCGCTCGCCGCCGCCAAGCTCGGCTGGCCGATCCAGACCACCGCCTGTCTCACCGTCCACGGAAGGCCGGTCGACCAGTTGTCGCGGCATCTCTTTCCGGGCGAGCGGCTGCTGATCCTGTCCGAGGACGCAGGCTCGCCCCGCGAGATCGCCCGGCTTCTGACCAGCCGTGGCTTCGGCCAGAGCCGGCTGGTGGTGCTCGAACATCTCGGCGGCGAGCGCGAGGCGATCCGTGAGACCCTGGCGGCCGGCTACGATCTGGAAGATGGCGCCGATCTCAACCTCGTCGCCGTCGAATGCGTCGCCGGGCGCGCGGCGACCCCGCGCCCGACCGTCGCCGGCCTGCCGGACGACGCCTTCGTCCATGACGGCAAGATGACCAAGCGCACGCTGCGGGCCCTGGCGATCGCCGCGCTCGAGCCGATGCCCGGCGCGCTGCTCTGGGACGTCGGCGCCGGCGCCGGCTCGATCGCCGTCGAATGGCTGCGGGCCGCGCCCCGAGCCCGCGCCGTCGCCATCGAGCCGAAGCCGGAGCGCTGCGCGACGATCGCCGAGAACGCCGCGACGCTCGGCGTGCCGGAACTCCTGATCGTCGAGGGCCCGGCGCCGCAGGCCTATGCCGGGCTCGACGCGCCCGACGCGATCTTCATCGGCGGCGGCCTGTCGGACGGCGTCTTCGCGGCGGCCTTCGACGCGCTGAAGCCCGGCGGGCGGATGGTCGCCCATGCGGTGACGCTGGAATCGGAAGCGATTCTGATCGATCTTCACGGCCGGCTCGGTGGGGAACTGATGCGCATCGCCATCGACCGGGCCGAGACGGTCGGGCCGTTCCGCGGCTTCAAGCCGGCAATGCCGGTCGTCCACTGGCATCTGACGAAGCCCCATCCGAGACCCCGGCCGGGCACGGGACAGGCCGGATGAGCGGCATTCTCTACGGCCTCGGCGTCGGCCCGGGCGATCCGGAGCTGTTGACGCTGAAGGCGCTGCGGATCCTGAAATCCTGCCCGGTCGTCGCCTATCCGGCGCCCGATCACGGCCAGAGCTTCGCGCGGTCGATCGTCGCCGGGTTTCTCGCCGGCGACCAGGACGAGATCCCGATCGTCGTGCCGATGCGCGTCGAGCGGTTTCCGGCAGCCGAGGTCTACGACCGGGCGGCCGAGGCGATCGCGGCGCGGCTGACCCGCGGCGAGGACGTCGCCGTCCTCTGCGAGGGCGATCCGTTCTTCTACGGCTCCTTCATGTATCTCTTCGAGCGCCTCGCCGAGCGCTACGCGGTCGAGATCGTGCCGGGCGTCGCCTCGCCGATGGCCTCGGCGGCGCGGGCGCTGCAGCCGATCGCTTCGCGCAACGACGTCCTCACCGTCATTCCCGGCCCGCTCGACGACGCGGCGCTGACCGAAAAGCTCGAAGGCGTCGAGGCCTTCGTCATCATGAAGCTCGGCCGGCATTTCGACCGGGTGAAGGCGCTGATCGCGCGGCTCGGCCTTCTCGATCGCGCGGTCTATTGCGAGCGGGTGACGCTGGCCGAGGAGCGGGTGATGCCACTCGCCGAGGTGTCGGGTGCCGCGCCCTATTTCTCGATGATCCTCGGCTATCGCGGCGAGGAGCCGGCCATCGCGCGCCGTTATGCCCGCGAGGCAGCCGGGATTCTCGCGATCCCTTCCAATCCGACAGATCGGGCCTGACCGCCGTGCCGAACGACAGACCCGCCGTCATCCATCTCACCGAGGCGGCGAAGCCGCTCGCCGATCGGATCGCGGCGGCGATCGGAGGCGAGGCGATCGGCGTCGGAGCGCGGGCGGTACGCGCCGAGACCACCGGCGCACCAATCGGATCGGCCGCCCCCGGCGTCGGCGAGAGCCTGCGCGGTCTCTTCGCGGCCGGTCGGCCGCTCGTCGCGCTGATGGCGAGCGGCGCCCTGATCCGCATCCTGGCGCCGCTTCTTTCCGACAAGCAGTCCGAACCGCCGGTCGTCGCCGTCGCCGAAGACGGCTCGGCCGTCGTGCCGCTTCTCGGCGGCCATCACGGCGCCAACGACCTCGCGCGCCGCATCGCGGCGGTGACGGACGGCTTCGCGGCGGTGACGACGGCAGGCGACGTGAAATTCGGCGTCGCCCTCGACGCGCCGCCCGCGGGGTATGCGCTGGAGAACCCGCAGGACGCCAAGGCCGTGATGGCGGCGCTCGTCTCAGGCGCGAGCGCGCGCCTCGAGGCGGCGGCGCCCTGGCTCGAAGCCTCGGCGATCCCGCTTGCCGAAAACGACTCGTCCGACGTCGCGACCGTCCGGCTGACGGTCACATCGACGGGCCGCTCTCCTCTGCCGAACGAACTCCTCTACCGGCCGAAGACCCTCGTCCTCGGCCTCGGTGCCGAGCGCGGCGCGCCCGCCGAAGAGGCGATCGCCCTTGCCGAGAACGTGCTGGCCGAAGCCGGCGTCAGCCCCCTGTCGCTGGCGGCCGTCGCCAGCCTCGACGTCAAGGCGGACGAAGCGGCGGTGCATGCGGTGGCTGAACATTTCGGCGTCCCGGCGCGGTTTTTTGCCGCCGCGCGTCTGGAAGAGGAGGCGCCGCGGCTGGAGAACCCGTCCGACGTCGTCTTCGCCGAGGTCGGCTGCCATGGCGTCGCGGAGGGCGCGGCGCTTGCCGGCGTCGGCGCGGCCGGCCGGCTGCGGATCGCCAAGCGCAAGTCGAAGCGGGTCACCGCCGCCCTCGGCGAGGCGCCGGAGCCGGTCGATCCCGCGACCATCGGCCGGGCGCGGGGCACGCTCTTCGTCGTCGGCATCGGCCCGGGCAGCGAGGCTTGGCGTTCGCCGGAGGTGAGCCGCATGGTGGCCGCCTCGACCGATCTCGTCGGCTATTCGCTCTATCTCGATCTTCTCGGCCCGCTGACGGGCGGCAAGACCCGCCACGACTTCGACCTCGGCAAGGAGGAGGCGCGGGTGCGCCACGCCATGGAACTGGCCGGCGAGGGACGGAGGGTGGCCCTCGTCTGTTCCGGCGACGCCGGCATCTACGCCATGGCGACGCTGGTCTTCGAGCTTCTCGACAAGGGCGACGTCACGGACGCCGCAAAACGGATCGAAATCGTCAATTCGCCCGGCATCTCGGCCCTGCAGGGCGCCGCCGCCCGCGCCGGCGCGCCGCTCGGCCACGACTTCTGTACCATCTCGCTCTCCGATCTCCTGACGCCCTGGGACGACATAAAGCGGCGGGTGAAGGCCGCGGCGGAGGGCGACTTCGTCATCGCCTTCTACAACCCCGTCTCGAAGAAGCGCCGGACCCAACTCGCCTTCGCCCGCGACGTGCTGCTGCAGCACCGCCCGGCCGACACGCCGGTGATTTTGGCCGCGAATCTCGGCCGCAAGGGAGAGACGGTGCGGATCGTGCCGCTGGAGGCGCTCGACGTGGACGAGGTCGACATGCTGACGGTGGTGATCGTCGGCTCGTCCAACACCCGCGTCGTTTCGACCGGCGACGGCAAGCGCTGGGCCTATACGCCGCGTGGCTATGCGCGCAAGGACGGGACGGGGATCGCCGGCGGTTATGCCGGGGCGATGCCCTCGAGGTAACCCGTCAGGGTGAGGTTCTCGGCCCGTCATGGACCGGCAGGGCAGAGGGGGCGCGAAGGGCGTCGACGTCGAAAGCTCGAGCTCCCCACATAAGCCTACGACCGCCCCCGCCACGCGTCCTTCACATGCACCGGCCAGCGGCGCGGCAGGATGGCGACGATGTCGAAGCGGATCGAAAGCCTTGCGTAGTCCTTCTGCTTGGCAAGCCAGAGATCGGCCGCGCCCTCGATCCGCCGCTGGGCGTAAGGGCCGACGGCGTCCATCGCGGCGAGGAGCGTCGGGCGCGCCTTCACCTCGACGATGGCGACGAGGTCGCCGCGCCTTGCGATGACGTCGATCTCGCCGAGCCTGGTGCGGTACTGCCGGGCGAGGATCCGGTAGCCCTTCAGCCGCAGCGCCCAGGCCGCCAGCCACTCGCCGCGATGGCCGCGGCCGAGATGGCGGCGTCTCGCCTTCGCCGCCCCCGCGTCGGCCTTGTGCGGCGGGCGGCTCATTTCGCCTTCAGCTCCAGGGCGCGCTGGTAGAGGTCGCGGCGGGGAAGTCCGGTGAGCCGTGCCGCTTCCTGCGCCGCTTTGGCCGGCTTCATCTCGCCGAGGAGGCCGGCGAGGATCTGGTCGGCATCGGCCTCGCCCGCCACGCTCCCGGCCGGCGGCGGCGCGATGCAGACGACGATCTCGCCGCGCACCTCTCCCATCGCGGCGAATTGCGCCGCCAGTTCCGGCAAGGTGCCGCGATAGACCGTCTCGTGCAGTTTCGTCAGTTCGCGGCAGACGGCGGCCTCCCGCTCCGGAAACGTCTCCCCCATGGCGGCGAGGCTGGCCGCGATCCGGTGCGGCGCCTCGAAGAGGATCAGCGTGCCGGGGATCCGCACGAGTTCTTCGAGCCGCTCGGCCCGCGCCTTTTCCTTCTGCGGCAGGAAGCCGGCGAAGAAGAAGGCGTCCGACGGAAGGCCGGAGGCGACGAGCGCCGTCGTCACCGCCGAGGCGCCGGGGATCGGCACGACCTTGACGCCGGCCTCATGCGCGCTCCGCACCAGCCGGTAGCCGGGATCGGAGACCAGCGGCGTGCCGGCGTCGGAACACAGCGCGACGGATCCACCGGAAAGAACGGTCTCGATCAGCGCCGGACCGGCGTCCTGCGCATTGTGCTCGTGATAGGGCGTCATCCGCCGCTCGATGGCAAAGCGCTGCAACAGCTTGCCGGTCACCCGCGTGTCCTCGCAGGCGAGGCGGTCCGCCCCGGCGATGATCTCCAGCGCCCGGAGGGTGATGTCGGACAGATTGCCGATCGGCGTCGCGACGAGATAGAGCGCCGGCTCCGGCCGGGAGGCCGTGCGGGTCTGGCCGAGAAGGGTGAAGGTCGGGGCGGCGGATTGGTCCATACGTCGGGCATATACGACGGCCGGAAGATCGTGAACACCGGGGCGGCATGCGGCCGGCGTCGCGCTTTGCCCCCGTTCCTCGGACCGGCGCCTTCGGCATCCTCGGCAACGCGCCCTGTTGCGGATGGTCGAAACACGGCCGACCGGCAAGAGATTTCGAGGCGGTGACCGCCACGATCGGGGGCGGCGACATTCCGACGGACGCCGTCGCTTCGCAGAGCGTGGCCCGCGCCGGTCTTTCGCTTTGTTTTCTGGAGCTTGTCGAAAATGGGGACCCGTGGTCAAAGTGCTCGTCACCCCATGAACGGCGAGACGAGCATGACCGTAACGACCCTGAAGCTCAACGAGCGCGACGACGTCGCCGTCGCCATCAAAGATATCCCCGAAGGCTTTTCCTTCGACGGCGGGATGGCGACGCGCGAAAGGATCCCGGCCGGACACAAAGTCGCCCTCCGCCGGATCGGGGTCGGCGAACCGGTCTTCAAATACGGCCAGATCATCGGCGCTGCGACTGCGGAGATCGCGCCCGGCGCCCATGTCCACGTTCACAATCTCGGCATGGGGACGCACAAGCAGGACTACGCCTTCGGCATGGCGGCTAAGGCTTTGCCGCCCGCTCCGGGCGAGCCGACGTTCCAGGGTTTCCACCGGCCCTCCGGCCGGGTCGGGACGCGCAACTATCTCGGCATCCTCACCACGGTGAACTGTTCCGGCTCGGTCGCCCGCTTCGTCGCTGAAGAGGCCGCGCGCCGCTGCCTTCTCGATGAGTTCCCCAATGTCGACGGGGTCGTGCCGATCGTTCATGGTTCGGGCTGCGGCATGTCCGGCAAGGGGGAGGGCTACGAGGCCCTGTTCCGCACCCTGGCGGGCTACGGCCACAATCCGAATTTCGGCGCCATCCTGATGCTCGGGCTCGGCTGCGAGGTGATGCAGGTCGCCGATCTCGTCGGCCGGGACGCGCTGAAGGACGGGGCGCGTTTCCGCTACATGACCATCCAGGGAAGCGGCGGGACGAAGGCGACGATCGACGGCGCGCTCGGCGCGCTGCGCGAACTCGCGGCGGAGGCCGATCGGTCGGTGCGGGCCGAAGCGCCCGCCTCGAAGCTCGTCATGGGCATGCAGTGCGGCGGGTCCGACGGCTATTCCGGCATCACCGCCAACCCCGCGCTGGGCGTCGCGTCCGACCTCTTGGTCCGCCACGGCGGGATCTCGATCCTTTCCGAGACGTCGGAAATCTACGGCGCCGAACACCTTCTCACCCGTCGCGCCGTCGACGAGGCGACGGGCCGCAAGCTGATCGACCTGATCGAGTGGTGGGAGGACTATACCGCCCGCAATCACGGCGAGATGGACAACAACCCGTCCCCCGGCAACAAGCGCGGCGGGCTGACCACCATCCTGGAAAAGAGCCTCGGGGCCGTCGCCAAGGCCGGCCATGCGCCGCTTGCCGGCGTCTACAAATATGGCGAGCCGATCGATCGTCCCGGCTTCGCCTTCATGGACAGCCCCGGCTACGACCCGTGCTCGGTCACCGGCCAGATCGCTTCGGGCGCAAACCTCATCACCTTTACGACCGGGCGGGGCAGCGTCTCGGGCTACATGCCGGTTCCCTGCATCAAGATCGCCTCCAATCCCGACCTCTGGAAGCGGATGGAGCCGGACATGGACGTCGATTGCGGCGCCATCCTCGGCGGCGCGACAATGGAAGAAAAGGGCGAGGAGATCTTCCGGATGATGCTGCGCGTCGCCTCCGGCGAAAAGACCAAGAGCGAGGCGCAGGGCTTCGGAACGGTCGAATTCGTGCCCTGGCAGATCGGCGCGGTGATGTGAGCGCCGGCGCGCCGTCCCGTTGATGCGGGCGCCCGAACGAAACGCATCAGCCCCAAAATCTCGGGTTCGAGCGTAGACGGACTGCGGATCGAGATCTTCCGCAACCGCATTTCGTGCTGTTCCTTGCCTGTCCGAGTTCTATGTGCCGCATCGTGGCTCGATCGGATAGAAGAGGCAGCGCGATCACGTGAGAATTTGGCCGGCAATACTTTTCCATCTGGCAATCCTTCTGTGGATCGGGGGTCCGGCTCTCGGGCAGGATTCGGCCTCGGGCCGCTATTTCGAGGTCGATGCCATTCATTCCGGGCTCGAACCGGCCGACGGCCATGTCGACCTCGAAACGCCGCAGTCGATGATGGAGACCTTCGTCTTCGCGGCCCGCGGCGAGGACTGGAAGACGGCGGCCCAAGCGCTCGATCTCTCCAACGTCTCTCCGGACGTCCAGCCCAGGATGGGGCCGGTTCTCGCCAAGCGGCTCTACGAGGTCATGGAACGGGCGATGTGGCTCGACTGGGGCAGTCTGCCGGACCGGCCGGACGCCATGCAGGCGAACGCCTCGAGCAAGAACCCGATGGCCGGCGAACCGCGCCGCGACATCCGCCTGACGATCCTGGAGCTCGACCGGCGTCCCGTCTCGATCCGCATCGCGAGGGTCAAGCCGCAGGATGAGGACCCCGTCTGGGTATTTTCCAGCCAGACCGTCGACAACATCATGGCGATGCACGCGATCTACGGGCCGACCTCGTTCGAGCGGGCCTTGCCGGAGTTCCTGCAGAAGCGCGCCTTCTGGACGCTCGCGGTCTGGGAGGTGATCGCCCTGCCGCTGATCCTGATCGGCGCGATCTTCGCCGCCTGGTTCGCCTATCGCGGTCTCGGCCAGGTGCAGGAGCATCAGCCGACGCGTATCGGCGCCCGGATCATCGACATGATCAAGGTTCCGTTCGCCCTGATGGTCTGCGTCGGCACCTTCTCGCTGGTCAAGACCATGCTCTTCACCTTCTCCGGTGCGGTGAACATGTTCCTCGGGCCGCTCCAGTCGGCGCTGTTCGTCATTGCGCTGGCGCTGGTCGCGGTCCGGGTCGTCGATGCGATCCTCGACAGGGTGGTGCGCCAGAACCTCGACCATCTGACGGATTCCGGCGCAGCGACCGAGCGCGATCTCTACACCAACATCTCGGCGGCGCGGCGGGTCACCATCGTCATCGCCTTCCTCCTCGGAACGGCACTGGTGCTCATCCAGATCAACGCCTTCCAGACCCTCGGCTTCTCGTTGCTCGCCTCGGCCGGCGTCATCGGCCTGATCTTCGCCTTCGCCGCCCGCTCGATCCTCGCCAACATCATGGCCAGCCTGCAGATCGCGCTGGCCAAGACCGCCCGGATCGGCGACGCCGTCCTGTTCGACGAAAAGTGGTGCTATGTCGAGAAGATCAACTTCACCTACGTCCAGCTCAGGGTCTGGGACAACCGGCGGCTGATCGTGCCGGTCAGCGAATTCGTCTCGACGCCGTTCGAGAACTGGACCAAGCAGGACGCCAAGCTGACCAAGACGGTCGAACTGAAGCTCGATCACCGGGCGGACGTGGACAAGCTGCGATCGGCCTTCGAGGAATTCGTCGATCGGGCGGAAGACGTCGTCGACAAGGATCAGGCGAAGGTCCAGGTGATCGGCCAGGACGACATGGGAATGGTCGTCCGGTTCATGGCCGCGGCGGAAGATCCCTCCGCCGGCTGGACCATGCAGTGCCGGCTGCGCGAGGAGATGCTGAAGGCGGTCGTCCGGCTGGAGGCGGAGTATTCGCAGACGCCGGCCGAGCGCGCCTCCTATCTGCCGCGCGAGCGCGAGGTGATCGTCGGCGAGTTCGGCGCCCGCAAGGCGGCCGCCGAATAGCGGGGCGTCACGTCGCGATGTAGCGGTCCGGCCGGTGGTTGATGGCGAGGAAGCCGTTGAGCACCAGCGCGCCGATCAGCGAGAAGATCACCGCCGACAGGTCGACCACGAACAGCGCGATGACGAGGATCGTCAGGTCGAAGGCGAGCTGCACGAGGCCGGCCCTGAAACCGAATCGATCCTGCAGATAGATCGCCAGGATCCCCGCCCCGCCGAGGCTCGCCCGATGACGGAAGAGGGCGAGGAGGGCAAAGCCGATCAGAAGCCCGCCGATCACGGCGCCGGCGAGCGGATCGATATAGGCGATCGAGAACACCATCGGAAGCCATCAGGAGACGAGGGACAGAAGCGCGATCGCGATGAAGGTCTTGATCGTGAAGGCGCGTCCCATCCGGCCGATGGCCAGCGCATAGAACGGGATGTTGATCAGGAAGAAGGCGAGGCCGACATTGATGCCGAAGACGTAGGAGACGATCAGCGCCAGACCCGCGACGCCGCCGGTCAGAAACTCCAGATGGGCGAGGATCGAAAGGCCGAGCGCGGCGAGGAGAACGCCGGTGAGAATCGCCTGGGCGTCCTCGGCCGGCGTGTGATGGGTCGCCGTCGCCGACCAGTCGCCGAAGCGCGAGCGCCGCCGTTCGGGCGTTTCGACGCTGTCGCGGGCTTCGGCGGATCGACTCATGGGCGAGGTCTCGGGCGATGTTGCACTGCAAGGCGAGACGCTAGCGCGCCGGCGTGGCGAGGGGAAGTGCACAGGCTCGTCGACGGGTCGCAATCCGGCCTGTGGGATGGCGCGAGGCGCACGAGAGCGGGATGAAACGAGCTCCGCTCATCCCCCGCTCCACCTTTCTGTTTGCGCATGATCTTTTCCGAAAACCGGTTCCCACTTTTCGGGATCATGCTCTAGCTTTGCCGCATGATCAGACCCGAAGACCTCCTGCGGCCGATGCCGGAGGGCCTCTATTGCCCGCCCGGCGACTTCTACATCGATCCCGTTCGCCCGGTCGACCGGGCACTCGTCACCCACGGCCATGCCGACCACGCACGGCCCGGCAACGCCAGGGTGATGGCGACGCGCCAGACCCTCGACATCATGGCGCTGCGCTACGGCGACGCGTTCTGTGCCGAACGGCAGGTGGCAAAGCTCGGCGAAACGACGCGGATCGGCGACGTCACGGTGTCGTTCCACCCCGCCGGCCACGTCCTCGGCTCCGCCCAGATCGCCGTCGAGTGGAAGGGCCTGCGGATCGTCGCCTCCGGCGACTACAAGCGCCGTGCCGACCCGACCTGCCGATCCTTCGAGCCGGTCCCCTGCGACGTCTTCATCACCGAGGCGACCTTCGCCCTGCCGGTGTTCCGCCATCCGGACACGGCCGGGGAGATCGGCAAGCTCCTCGATTCGCTCCGGCATTTTCCCGAGCGGGCGCATCTCGTCGGTGCCTATGCGCTCGGCAAGGCGCAGCGGGTGATCAAGCACCTGCGCGATCGAGGCTACGACGAGCCGATCTACATCCACGGCGCCCTGAAGAAGCTCTGCGACTATTATCAGAGCCAGGGCGTCGATCTCGGCGTCCTGAAGCCGGCGACGGTCGAAGGCGGCAGGAAGGGCGACTTCGCCGGCGCGGTGATCGTCGGGCCGCCCTCGGCCTTTGCCGACAAATGGGCGCGGCGCTTTCCCGATCCGGTGGCGAGCTTTGCCTCCGGCTGGATGCGGGTGCGCCAGAGGGCGCGTCAGCGCGGCGTCGAACTGCCGCTGATCGTCTCCGATCATTGCGACTGGGACGAGCTGACGGAGACGCTGGACGAACTGGCGCCGCAGGAAGTCTGGGTGACGCATGGCCGGGAGGAGGCATTGCTTCGCTGGTGCGAGCTTCGCCAGAGGCGGGCGAAGCCGCTGCATCTCGTCGGCTACGAGGACGAGGCGGAATAGCGAGACGCCCGGCGGCGTGGGCTGCCCATGAGCGATTGCGGGCGACCTGAGGTCTCCGATCACGGCCATCGCCCGGCCGAAGGAGTTCACCACTTCGCCGAATCGGATAGGGTCCCGTCCAAGGACTTCGGAAAAAGACGAGGGGAGGAAAGGACGCATGGATCTCGGATTGAAGGGCAAGGTCGCCGTCGTCACCGGCGGCTCGGTCGGCATCGGGCTGGCGGTGGCCGAAGGCCTGGCCGCGGAGGGGACCGACGTCGTTCTCGCCGCGCGCGGCAAGGAGCGCGCCGAAGCCGAGGCCGCGCGGATCGCCGCCGCTCACGGCGTCCGCGCCCTCGGCGTCGTGGCGGATGTGGCGACGGTCGCGGGCACCGACGCGGTGATCGCGGCGGCACGCGGCTTCGGCGGCGCCGACATCCTGATCAACAATGCCGGTACCGGCTCGAACGAGACGATCATGGAGGCGCCGGACGAAAAGTGGCAGGCCTATTGGGATCTCCACGTCATGGCGGCGGTGCGGCTTTCGCGCGGTCTGATGCCGCAGATGCGGGAAAAGGGCGGCGGTGTGATCCTCAACAACGCCTCGATCTGCGCGGTCCAGCCCTTGTTCTACGAGCCGATCTACAACGTCACCAAGGCGGCCCTGATGATGTTTTCGAAGAACCTCGCCACCGAGGTGATCGGCGACGGCATCCGGGTCAACTGCGTCAATCCCGGCCTCGTGCTGACGCCCGACTGGATGAAGACCGCCCGGCAGCTGACCGCCGAGACGGGCGGCGACTGGGAAGGCCATCTGAAGGGCGTCGCCGAGGAATATGCCGACATCAAGCGCTTCGCCTCGCCCGAGGAGATGGCGCATTTCTTCGTCTTTCTGTGCTCGGACAAGGCGAGCTACTCCGTCGGCTCCACCTATTTCGTCGACGGCGGCATGCTGAAGACGGTCTGACCGTCGAAAGGCCGGCCGACGGAACACTCCTGCGGCCGGGGCGTTCGTCCCCCGAACGTCAAATGGAGGCAATCGCCATGAATTGGGACCAGATCCAGGGCCAGTGGAAGCAGTACAAGGGCTCCGCCAAGCAACAGTGGGGCAAGCTGACCGACGACGACATGGACAAGATCGACGGCAACAAGGACATCCTCGCCGGCCGGTTGCAGGAGCAGTACGGCATCGAGAAGGAAGAGGCCGAACGCCAGATCGACGACTGGATCAAGGGCCGCAACTAGGCGCGGTCGATCTAATCTCGTCCAGATCCGGCGAATTCGAAGGCCCCGCGATCGCAGCGGGGCCTTTTCATTGGGCGTTCCTCTCGCCGGGGAGAGCCGATCCCTGCTGCTGCAGCAGCGCGAGATTGCGCTTTGCGGCAATGCTGCCGCGCTCGGCGCCGAGGCTGAAATATCGCAGCGCCGCGGCGGGATCGGGGCGCACGCCTTCGCCCTTGAAGCGCATGACGCCGAGATCGTTCGCGGCCTCGGGATTGCCGGCTTCGAAGGCCTTTTCGAACCAGCCTGCCGCAAGTGCGAGGTCCCGCGGGGCACCTTCGCCGCCGTAATGAGCCGATCCGAGCGCCTGCATGGCCACGGCGTCCCCCTGGCCAGCGGCCTTGCGGAACCAGGCGACCGCCTGAGTGCGGTCCTTCGCCACGCCGTCCCCGTCCCACAACAACTGGCCCAGATTGCGCGCGGCGAGCGCCAGGCCGCCCTCGGCGGCCCGGCGATAGAGACCGGCGGCGCGGGCGCCATCGCGGGCCACGCCCTCGCCAGTGGCGAACCGAACCGCAAGGTCGTTCAGCGCCAGCGTGTTGCCCTTGCCGGCCGCCTCCGCCAAACCTTCCGCTTCGTCGATCCGCGCAACGGTTCTTCCGTCGGCGGCGACGGAGAGGCCCCAGCCGGTGGCATCGACGACGACGTGGCGCAGATCCTCCAGCCTCGTTTCCACGCCATCGAAGCGGACGGCGTCCGGCAGGACGACGATCCGATGATCGCCGACGGTGACGAGGACACCCTGCCCGGCCTTGCGCAGGCAGTTTTTCTCGGCGCCGAGAAGCCGGACGCTCACGTCGCCGATCGTGACCTCGACGCCGACGCCGGCGGAGGATGCGCGCGCTGCGAGGGACCCCGCCGCGAGCCCCATGAGCACGGCAAGGCCGAAGATCGCCCCGCGTCGGCCGAGCCGAAGCCCGTCGCCGAAGGCCCACGGCGCGGCAATCGCCAGCGGTGTTTCCGCGGTATCGCGAACTCGCTCTCGTGCCAGCCCCATCTCATCCCACCTTTCAGGGTCGAGCCTTGCAGAAAGTCGTGAACGGGCCGCTAAGCCGGCATTTCGGCGGCGTTTGCGCGGCGGGAAGTTCGATCGAGCCCGATGGACAGCCTCGGAAGGTTCCGGCACTAGGGAAGCCGAGGGCACCCAGAGACCGGAGGATGCGCCACATGACCAAGATCGTCTTTCTCGACCGCGAGACCATCGGCCCCGACATCGTGCTGACCAAGCCGTCGGCCGGGCACGAATGGGTGGAATACCCGTCCACTCGTCCCGAAGAGGTCGCCGAGCGGCTGGCCGGCGCGACGATCGCCGTGACCAACAAGGTGCCGATCCGGCGCGAGAGCCTGGAAAAGCTGCCCGATCTGAAATTCGTCACCGTGGCGGCAACGGGTTACGACGTCATCGACGTCGACGCCTGCCGCGAGCGGAACGTCGCGGTCTCGAACGTCCGCGGCTATGCGGAAAACACCGTGCCCGACCATGCGATGGCGCTGATCCTCGCTCTGTCGCGCTCGCTCTCCGGCTACAGGCAGGACGTGATCGACGGCGCCTGGCAGAAGGCGGGCCAGTTCTGTTTCTTCAACCACCCGATCTTCGATCTTGCGGGCCGCAAGCTCGGCATCATCGGCGAAGGCGTCATCGGCAAGGGCGTCGCGAAGCGGGCCGAGGCCTTCGGCATGACGGTGATGTTCGCGGCCCACAAGGGCGTCGAGGGTCTCGGCCCGCTCTACACGCCCTTCGACGAGGTGATCGAGACCGCCGACGTCATCACTCTCCACGCCCCGCTGACGCCGAAGACGCGCGGGGTGATCGCCATGCCGGAGTTCAGGCGGATGAAGAAGAAGCCGCTGATCGTCAACACCTCCCGCGGCGGTCTCGTCGACGAGGCGGATCTCGTCCAGGCCCTGGAGGAGGGGCTGATCGCCGGCTTCGGCTTCGACGTCCTGACCAGGGAGCCGCCGGCGCCGGAAAACCCGCTTCTCAAGGTTCTGAACCGCCCGAACGTCATCGTCACGCCGCATGTCGCCTGGGCGAGCAACGAAGCGCAGAGCGAGGTCTGGCGCCAGGTGGTCGAGAGCATCGACCGCTTCGTCGCGGGGGACCCGGTGCGTCGCGTGGTGTGACGGGATCTCTCCCGCGCCGCCCGAACCAAATCGAATGGCGCTTAGACGGAGCGCCTGGGTGACACGAGGCGCATCGTCGCGGGTCGGCGATCCCGCGAGAAAGGCACCTGCCAAAAGTTAGTGTAGGCATCAACCAGAGAGTGGTTTACCCCTCACACCGTAAAATCTCTTTGACACCTCCTGAGCTACTCGCTACTACTCAACAAAGTAAACGGAGGAGTGTGAACGTGTCAGACTACCGTGCCATTGAGATCGATTTCGATGTCCACAAGGCTATCGAGGCCGAGCGAAGGAGTTTTTCCGAGCGCCCCAACGACGCGCTGCGGAGGCTTCTCGGCCTTCCAAAAAGGGATGTGGACGCTACCGAACAGAATGCGGCGAACAATGGTATGCAAGGGCGCGCATGGCTCGGGGATGGGGTCACCCTTCCACACGGAACAAAGGTGCGCATGACCTACAACAAGACCGATCACACGGGAGAAATCGTGGATGGTATGTGGGTTGTGGGAGGTCGAGCGTTCGACAGCCCCTCCGGAGCTGCCAGCGGCGTCGGACGCACCAAGAAGGGAACGCCCACCCGCCTTGATGGATGGGGCTATTGGAACGCCCAACTCCCTGGTGAGACAGGCTGGACGCCCATCAAAAACATGAGGCCCGAAGCTATTAGGCCCGCCGCTCTAGGTCACGACGAGTTCCTGCGCGAAATCGGAGTGGCGGAGCCAACCGATGCCTGATCTGCCAGAAGCGAAGATTCGCCCGTTCTCCCTCCGCCACGGCCAGGCGATTGAGGACCGGGCCTTCCACACAGATATTCCTGACCGCTTGCGCAACAGACTCTGGCTGACGGCACAGGAATGGAACGAGGTGATCCACTACAACACGAAGGACAATCCGGCATGGTGGAGCAGTACCTCCGTTCTCGACGAAACAGCGCGTGAATACGAACGGCTTCTTGGCCTTACGAGATACAGCCGAGACAGCAGCCGAGGAAATCGACTGCACGCTATATTCGTCGGCGGCAGCGGCCCTGAGGTGCTGGACATACTCGAGATCATGTACGCGCTGATGCCGGATGGAGAGCCCGCGTTCCAGCGTGCCATCAACGACGCATTCGTCGACTTCTCATGCCCGTGGCGACTCGCCGACGGCATGTTTTTCAGAATGGACTCGGCGTTTCTCGAAGAGGAGGTTCTGGCCCGCGCCACAGACTTGCTCGGCTCTCCCGAACTGGCGGGTGCGCACGCAGAGTTCATGCGGGCACGCGACGATTTGACGGACGGTGCCTCCCGCGATGCGATCGTCTATGCAGCGCACAGCGTCGAGAGCACGCTCAAGGCCGTGACCGGGAAGTCCGGCACGATCGACAAGCTCCAGCAAGAATTCATCTCGTATGGCATGGACGACCTGCCTACCCCGAAAGCGCGTGCTGCCGCCAAGGCTTTGATGTCGGTCGCCATCCTTCGAAACGAACTCGGAGGCCATGGCCAGGGCGCCGCCGTCATGGAAGTTCCACAGCCCTATGCAGAACTAGCGGTGCATCTCGCGGCCGCCATCAACTTCTTCGTCGTCACCCAACACCTGAAGCGGAAACCTCCAGAGTCAGAAAAGGCGGAACCAACCGAGCACGGATACACCTCCGCGCGAGAGCTGGACGACGAAATCCCATTCTAGTCTAGCGAATGATCCCGAAATGTTGCAACACGTCGAAGCGAGATGGCGGAATTAACCTAGTCGGATTTCGCTCTAAGCCGGGACGCGGATCAGCGCCCTCAGCCCGCCGAGGGCGCTCTCCGACAGGAGGATGTCGCCGCCATGGGCCCTGGCGATGTCGCGGGCGATGGCGAGGCCGAGGCCGGTGCCGCCGGCGTCGAGATTGCGCGCCGTGTCGAGGCGCACGAAGGGCTTGAACACCGCCTCGCGCTGCTCGGGATCGATGCCCGGCCCGTCGTCCTCGATGGCGATCGAGAGCCAGCGAGAATCGTGGCTAACGGTGGTCCGCACCGCTTCGCCGTGGCGGATGGCGTTGGCGACGAGGTTGGAGATCATCCGGGTGAAGGCATCCGGTCTGACGGTGACGCGGGAATCGCCCTTGATCTCGTAGGTGAGGGACTTGCCCTTCAGCTCCGCCTCGGCCTGATAGCGGTCGAAAAGCGGCTCGAGGTCGATCTCGCTGACGTCCTCGCCGGCCTCGCCCTTGGCGAAGGCGAGATAGCCTTCGAGCATGCGCTGCATCTCGTCGATGTCGGAATTCAGCGCGTCCTGATCCTCTCCCTCGCCGAAAAGGGCGAGCTGCAGGCGAAAGCGGGTGAGGACGGTGCGCAGATCGTGGCTGACGCCGTTCAGCATGCGCGTGCGCTGTTCGATCTGGCGCTCGATGCGGTCGCGCATCTGGATGAAGGCGACGGAGGCCTGACGCACTTCCGATGCGCCGCGCGGCCTAAAGTCCGGCGGCATCGGCTTGCCCCGGCCGAAGTCGTCGGCCGCCGCCGCGAGCGCCTGGATCGGCCGGATCTGATTGCGCAGGAACAGGACGGCGATCAGCAGAAGCACCAGCGAGGTGCCGACCATCCAGATGAGGAAGATGTGGGTGTTGGACGCATAGGCGGAGTTGCGCGGGGCGAAGACGCGCAGGATCCCCTCGTCGAGGCGGATGCGGATCTCGACGATCTTGGAATTGCCGACCGTGTCGATCCAGAACGGCCGGCCGATCTGCTTGGTCAGTTCGTCGGAGAGGATCCCGTCGAGGATGTTGAAGAACGGCTTCGGCGCCGGCGGCGGAAGCTCGCCCTGCGGCAGCAGCGAGACGTTGAGGTCGAGCCGCCGCTGGGCGACGTCGAGGATCTCGTCGAAATCGCCGGGGTCCTGGTCACGCTCGATCAGGTCGACGACCGCGCCGATGTCCTGCACCACCGCCTGGGACAGGCGCTCGGTGACCATGGCCCAGTGCCGTTCCATGAAGACCACGGTGACGACGCACTGGAGCAGCACCATCGGCGCGATGATGATGATCAGCGAGCGGGCATAGAGCCCCTTCGGCATGAAGCGCCGGATGATCCGCGGGATCGGCCGGAGCGGCCCCTGCCAGAGATCGATCCGGCGGGGCCGGCGGCTGACCAGCCGCTCGAACAGGCGGGCGATCCGCTCCGACGGCAGCCGCCGGCGCATTTCGCGCAGGCTGGGCGTGCCGGAGCGCGTGCGTCGTGGACGAAAGAGGCGGTCGATCAGGGTCATGCGGTCAGGGACGCCAAGCGGTGAGGGGCGAGGAACGGGTAGCTTCGGAAGCCCATATGGCAGCTAGGGTGATGTGTTCATGCCGATCAAGGCGACGAGTTGGTCGCGAAACTTTTCAGTCCTGACCCGAGCAGACTCGAGTTCGGCCTTGTTCGGAAGTGGAGCAACCGTCGCCGGATCATCGTCAGGATAGCGGAAGGCCGTTCCCCATGGAGAAAATGGCACCAGATCACGAGCGAATGAAAGCAGCGGGAAACTCGCGGGCAGGCGATTGGCGCAGGCCTGCAGGTCATGGCCGCCGGAACCGCGCGGATAGGCGACCCCGACATGAACCAACGCCGCTTTGAGCAGTTTTTCCGCCGCCTGCTGGATATGGTACGCGGCGACCTCCTCGTTGACGTCGGGATCGGGAAGAAGCGATCTGCGAACCCCGTCCAGGTCGGCATCGGCCTTCTCGATCCAGTCCTTCGCGCTCGCCGTCACGCCCGCTCCATGATGCCGGGAAAACATTCCAAATGGCCGATGATCGGCCGTCCGTCCCGCAGGACATCATGGCTCAGGCTGTTGATGTCCGCCGATCGCTCGATGAAGATTGATCGCCTTATTGGGAAGACCTGTATGGGAAGTCCGAAGCCCGAAGCCTCCGACCAGAGGTTCACGGGATTGAACAGACCGGGTCCGACGGTATCGGGAAGGATCACACACAGGTCCCAGTCGCTGTCCGGGCCATTGTCCCCGCGAGCCCGGCTGCCGAACAATATGACCGCCTCGGCATGGGTATGAGCCGCGAGGTGTTCGGCAGCACGTCTCAACTGCCGTGTTTCGTATAAACTCCAGCCGCGGTCGCTGGAGTCATGATCGGTCTTCGTCATGATCCGCAATCTCTATCGACGCCGATCTCGCAACATATTCCGGATCGGCGATCTGTCCAAATGATGCGATCAGATCTCACCGAAGATTTCGATTTGAAACCCAAGATGCCGCCGACGCGGCGCCTCAATCGACGTTCAGCCGGTAGCCGATGCCGCGCACTGTCTGCAGCCACATCGGGTTGGTCGGATCCTGCTCGATCTTGCGCCGCAGCCGGTTGATCTGGACGTCGACGGTACGCTCGCCGACCTCGCTCTCCTCGCCGAGAAGCTCCAGCCGCGGGATGGTCTCCCCGGCTTTCGCGGCGAACTGCGCCATGATTTCCTGCTCGCGCTCGGTCAGGCGGATGATCTCGGCGCCGCGCTTCAGTTCGCGCTTGGAGAGAGAGAAGGCGAAGGGGCCGAAGCGCACGTGCTCGAGCTTCGTCACCGGCTGGGGGCCGCCGCGCTTCAGGATGTTGTTGATCCGCAGGAGCAGTTCGCGCGGATCGAAGGGTTTCGGGAGATAGTCGTCGGCGCCGGCTTCCAGCCCCTCGATCCGGTGCTCGGTCTCCGAGCGCGCGGTCAGCATCAGGATCGGCGCGTCGCGGGTCTTGCGGATCGCGCGGACGAGATCGATGCCGTTCTCGCCCGGCATCATCACGTCGACGACGACGAGGTCGAAATCGAGGCCGGAAAGGATCCGCCGGGCCTCGGCCGCGTCCGCCGCGACCGAGACGCGGAAGCGTTTTTCCGCGAGGAAGCGGGAGAGCAGGGAGCGGATGCGCCGGTCGTCGTCGACGATGAGAATGTGCGGGGCGTCGTCGCCGATGCCGCTCGGGGCGATTTCTGCGGCGCTCTCGGGCTCGGTCATTCCGGATCTTTCCAAGTGATGTCCTTGCGCTCGAACCAGTCGCGGGCGGAAGCCCGGTCGGTCGCCATGGCCTTCAGGAAGGCGGCGATCGGCCGCATGTCCTCGTCCGTGGTCTTGGCGAGGGACGCGTCGATGCGGCGGACCTGCGCTTCGGAGAGTTCGACGGCGAGGGCCCGTCCCTTCTGCGTCGGATAGAGCCGGCGCTGGCGCCGGTCCTCGTCGCCGGGAAGCTGGCAGATGAAACCCTCGTCGATCAGCTGGCGCAAGACCCGCGACAGCGATTGCTTGGTGATCTGCAGGATTTCCAGGAGTTCGGCGATGGTCAGGCCGGGATCGCGGTTGACGAAATGCAGGACCCGGTGGTGCGCCCGGCCGAAGCCGTAGCGCTCGAGGATCGAGTCCGCATCGGCGGTGAATTCGCGATAGGCGAAGAAGAAAAGCTCGATGACGCGAAAGTCGAGCAAGCCCTGCGTCGGCAGCGGATCACGCACGATGGCGCGCTCGCCTTCCCGCGTCGCATCGCTTCGAACGGCCGGAGTGTCCATAAGATAGGTCAGCACCATTGACGTAATTTTCGTTTATTGTTACATCGGCATTCTGGATGTGGAAACCGCGCGATACCGCTTCGCGGCACCGAGCAGATATCATCAATCGCCGTCCATTCGCATTGCGCCCGCGTCAATTCTGCCCGCAGTGCGATCCCACGTCCAACGGCAATCTAGGGAGAGCGCCCGGCTAGTGGCGCTGATAAACACCATGAGCGCGGTTCCATTCGATCAACGCGATGGCGAAATCTGGTTCAACGGCGAGTTCGTCGCCTGGAAGGACGCCAAGATCCACGTCCTGACCCACGGCCTGCATTATGCGAGCGCGGTCTTCGAAGGCGAGCGTGCCTATGGCGGCGAAGTCTTCAAACTGCGCGCGCATACCGAGCGGCTGATCGAATCGGGGCGGATCCTCGGCTTCAAGGTGCCCTATACGGCCGACGAGATCGACGCGGCGACGACCGAGCTGTTGGCCCGCCAGGGCTTTTCCGACGCCTATGTGCGACCGATCGCCTGGCGCGGCTCGGAGATGATGGGCGTCGCCGCCCAGAACAACCGGATCAACGTCGCCATCGCCATCTGGCAGTGGCCGAGCTATTTCGACCCCGAGCAGAAGATGAAGGGCATCCGGCTCGATCTCGCCGAATATCGCCGGCCGGACCCGATGACCGCGCCGTCGAAGTCGAAGGCGGCGGGTCTCTACATGATCTGCACCATCTCCAAGCACGCGGCCGAGGCGAAGGGCTACGCCGACGCGCTGATGCTCGACTGGCGCGGCCAGGTGGCCGAGGCCACCGGCGCCAACGTCTTCTTCGTCAAGGACGGCGTTCTGCACACGCCGAAGCCCGACTGCTTCCTCGACGGGATCACGCGGCGCACCGTCGTCGACCTCGCCAAACGCCGCGGCATCGAGGTGGTCGAGCGGGCGATCATGCCGGAAGAGCTCTCGGGCTTTTCCGAATGCTTCCTCACCGGCACTGCCGCCGAGGTCACGCCCGTCTCCGAGATCGCCGACTGGCGGTTCACGCCGGGCGCTATCTCCAAACGGCTGGTCGACGACTACGCCGCCGAGGTGATGCCGAAGCAGGCTGCGGCCGAGTAGCCGACGGACTGCGGAAAGGAGCGCCTCGGCGCTTCTTCCCCGCGCGGTGTGACGGAGGGCCGGCCATGGCGACGGCGGAGCTTTGCTGGCGCGTGGAAGAGGCCTGTCGCAACGCCCGGCCCTCGCCGGTCGAGATCGAGATCGACGGGTGGCTGCTGCGCGCGGCGGGAGGGCCCGTTCGCCGGATCAATTGCGTGTCGCCTCCTCGGCGCCGTGCCGCCGACCCCGTCGCGATCCTGCCGGAGGTCGAGGCGATCTACGCAAAGCTGGGGCGGCCGGCGATCTTTCGGGTGCCCTCGCTCGTCAGGGGGATAGACGCGCCGCTGGAAGAGCGTGGCTACGGCCTTCAGGCGCCCACGCGCGTCCTCTACACCGACCTCGCTCGGCGACCGCGCACATCCAACCCGGCCGTCGAACTCGTCGATGCGGTGGGAGAGGATTGGATCGCCGCCTTTACGACGATCGGAGCGGCATCCGCCGAGGCCGTCGCGACGTTTCGGCAGTCGGTCGGTTGCATCGTCCTGCCGAAGCGCTTTGCGGGCTTGCGCATCGGCGACTCGCTCGCCGCGATCGCCTATGGCGTCATCCATCGCGGGCTGATGGTCGTCGAGGCGGTGGCGACGCATCCTGCCCATCGGCAACGTGGACATGCCGGTGCCGTGCTCGATGCATTGATGAGCTGGGCAGTGGAGAGCGGCGCCCGAGGCGCCTGCCTCGCGGTGGTTTCGGACAACGAACCGGCGCTGGCGCTCTACCGCTCGCTCGGCTTCCGGCGGGAACTCTATCGCTACCACTACCGGCGCAACGACATCGCGACCTGACGCCGCCTGCGCGGCTCAGTGCAGCGTGCGCGGCACGGTCTTCGGCGGCACGCCGTCGTCCACCACTTTCTGGCGATGGAACAGGAAAAGGCCGGCGACGACGATGATCACGGCGCCGGCGAGCACCTGCGGGGTCGGCAGGTTGCCGAAGAACACGAAGCCGAACACCGCCGCCCAGAGCAATAGCGTGTATTGCAGCGGCGCCAGCGTCGAGGCGGGTGCGAGCTTCAGCGCGCGGGTGATCAGCATGTGGGCGGAACAGGAAACGACGCCGAGGAGCAGGAGAGCGCCGAGGTCGAGGGCGGACGGCGTTACCCATGTCGTCGTCGCCGTCATGACCGCCCCCGCAACGAGGGCGGCGAGCGTCTGCCAGCCGACCAGGGTCGCGTCGCTGGTTTTGCGAAGCGTCCGGGCGAGAATCAGCGTCATTGCGAAGCTGATGCTGCCGAAGAAGGCGAAGAGCGAGGCGAGCGACAACGAGGCCGAAGAGGGCTGCAGCGCGACGACGACGCCGGCAAAGCCGACGAGGATCGCCAGCCAGCGCCGCCAGCCGACCTTTTCGCCGAGAAAGACGTGGGAGATCGCGGCGACGTAGATCGGCCCGGCCATGTAGAACGTCATCACGTCGGCGAGCGGCATGGTCGCGACGGCGGCATAGAACAGCCCGGTATCGGCCGTGGCGCACGCGGCGCGGGCCGCCTGCAGCCCCGGCCGCTCGGCCTTGAAGAGGGCGGCCTTGCCCTGGCGCAGGAGCAGCGGCGCGAGAATCACGAAGGCGCCGATCGACCGGACGAACAGGATCTGCCCGACCGAAAAGCTCGCGACCAGCCATTTGCCCATGGCGTCGTTGAGCGCGAACATGAAGTCGCCGACGAGCATCAGGACGACGCCGAGAGCGACGGTGCCGGCGAGCGGAGCGGCAGGGAGGGGACGGGCGGTCATGGTTCGGCTCGAATTCCTGCGCGACACTCGCCGGCGACCGTCGTCGCCGCGGCGATCCGGGCGGCGGATCGGCTGAAGGCTCTGGCTGGCAGGCTGTATGATCGGATGGCACGCCCGGTGCGAAGCTCTATGGCGCTTCGGGTCGGGCGGCAACAGGATTCGCGGAAGGTTTGCCGCCGGCCCCGCCGCATCTCATGCCGCGAGCATGGCAGGGACGAAGAAACGCCCCGGGCTCCCTTGGCAGGGCGACCCATTCGATGACAAGACGGCGGCCTCCAGCGCGGCCGACCGGCCGCCGTTCCGTTCTCCTGTAAACGAAGCTTGCCGATGATCCCCTGGGAACACCTCGCCACATCGCAGATCCCCGGCGCGCGAGGCGACATGAAGCTGATGCGGCGCGGCACCGAATATTCGATCATGCTGGGGCGGATCGAACTGATGAACAGCCGGCTGTCGGGCTCGGAAGAGGCGCTGGCGCGGTTGTCCGTCGAGAAGATCGCCGGGCACCCGTCTCCGACGATCCTCGTCGGCGGCCTCGGCATGGGTTTCACCCTGCGCGCGCTCCTCGCCGTCGCGCCGACCGATGCCCGCATCGTCGTCGCCGAGCTCGTCCCCGCCGTCGTCGACTGGGCGCGGGGGCAGATGGCGCACATCTTCGCCGGCTGCCTCGACGATCCGCGCGTCGAGATCGTCCTCCAAGACGTGGCGGCGGTCATCGCCGGGGCGAGATCGCGCTTCGATGCCATCCTGCTCGACGTCGACAACGGACCGGAGGGGCTGACCAGCGATGCCAACGACGCGCTCTACACGGCGAAGGGGCTCGGCGAGGCCCGCAGGGCGCTGACGCCGGGCGGCGTCCTGGCGGTCTGGTCGCAGGGCCCGGACGAGCGGTTCGCGGCGCGGCTCGGCCGCGGCGGCTTCACCGTCGAGGAGGTGCGCGTCAAGGCCCATCGCGGCAAGCGCGGCGCCCGGCACGTGATCTGGTTCGCCTCGAAATAGCGTCTCGTATCACGCAATCCCGGATGGCCGTCTTGTGCCACCCCGCTTTCGCTGCCACGTCTCGTCCTGACGAACGCCATAGCGACGTTTTCATCCATCAGCAGAGAGTGCCCCGTGACCCAGCTCAGCGCCCGAATCGTTCCGGTTACCCCGTTCCAGCAGAATTGCTGCATCCTGTTCGATGCCGACGACAAGGTCGGAGTCGTCATCGATCCGGGCGGCGACGCCGACCAGATCGTCGCGGCGGTGAAGGACGTCGGAATCACGCTGGAGGAGATCTGGCTCACCCATGGCCATCTCGATCATGCGGGCGGGGCGATGGACCTGAAGGCGTTGACCGGCGTTCCCATCGTCGGCCCGCACGAGGACGACGAGTTGCTGCTTTCCTCGATCGAGGAGCAGTCGAAGATGTTCGGGGTCGGCGCCGGCATGAAGAACTGCACGCCCGACCGCTGGCTGGAGGAGGGCGAGACGCTCTCCTTCGGCAGCCATTCCTTCGAGGTCTTCCACACGCCCGGCCATGCGCCGGGGCATGTCATCTTCTTCCATCGTGCGGCGAGATTCGCCCATCTCGGCGACGTCCTGTTCGCCGGATCGATCGGCCGCACAGACTTGCCGGGCGGCGATCACGAGACGCTTCTGAGATCGATCCGCGACAAGGTGCTGCCGCTCGGCGACGACGTCGGTTTCCTCTGCGGCCACGGGCCGGGCAGCCGCATCGGCGACGAGCGGCGGACCAACCCGTTTCTGCGCTGACGTCCGTCGCGAGGCCGAGGCTCCTTACTTCAATGACGCAGTATCGTCGCCGCGGCGGTAGTCCTTGGCGATGCGGATGATCTTGGCGCCGCCGGTCCAGATCGTATCGATCCCGGAAGGCGGCATCCGCCGCCGATCGAGGCGCGCGGCCTCGACGTCGATGATCTTGGGCGCGCTCGACGAGGCCCGGATGCCGCCGACGGCGCCGACCGAGCCGCCCGACAAACGCCGAAACGCGCCGCGATTGCCCCGCTCGTAGCCGACGTCCGAGGTCAGGAAGCTGACCGAGCCGCGGTCGCTGATGTTCGTCGGCTGGACGACGACATGGCGCCAGTGGCCCGCGGCCGGGCCGCGCAACGGCCGCAGGCCACCGCGATAGACGATCGGCGCCGCGTCGACGCGGAAGGTCGAGGCACTGATGCTGCCGCCGTCCTCGAGGAACTCTTCCCGCTCGCTGGTGGAATAGATATCCGGCGCGGTGTTGAGGTTGTCCTCGTTGAATTCCTGCAGCGTGTCCGGGGCTGAGGCGCTGCCGGTCAGGCGATCGATCCCGTTGATCCGACCGGCGTCGCCATTCGCCCTGAAGACGTGGCCGCGGTCGCCTTCGTGACGCCCGCCGGCCCGGTTCTCGGCCGGCAGTCGCACGGCGCCGCCGTCGCGGCGGTATCGCTCCTGGCCGGTATCGTTCCGCATGTGATGCCGGGGGGCATCTTCCGCCTCGGCGGGCCCGGCGTGGAGCGGCATGCAGACCGTGGCGACGGCAAGGATCGTCGTCGCGGCGAAGAGGCTTTGGCGAGCCATGGGTCTCTCCTCGAAAGTAACGAATTCTTAACTCTTTCGGGGATGAGCAGGTTTCGTGCCATGAAATTCTGCCTCGAAACGGCACGAATCGACCTTGGCCGTGCCGAAACGGCACAGACTCGCAAGGTCGCCGGTATCGATGTGGGACGGATCGGGCGTCAGAGCGCCAGGATGTGGTTGTCCCATTCGAGGTCGGACGCCGCCGTCGCGTCGTCCTCTTCCAGCCGCATGACCGCCCCCTTGCCGGAGGTGGCGAGGAAGCCGGTGCCGTCGGGCGCGAGGCCGCAGCCGTCGGCGAGGCCGATGCGTTCGAGGACGTTTCCGGTCTTCGCCTCGAGGATCATCACCGTGCCGCCGACCGGCGAGGAGACGGCGATGCGCTCGCCCTCCCGGCTCGCCGCGACCGAGCCGACATAGTTCGACAGGGAGGCGAGATCGGTCGGGGCGAGTTCCGTCAGCGACAACGGGCTGCCGGCCTCGGCGAAGCCGACGAGCGGCGGTGCGTCGGAGGCCGCGCCCTGATACTGGCCGCCGAACCACACCCGGTTCCCGGCGTCGATGGCGATGTGATGCAGCGACAGCTTGTGGAGGTCCTGCGGCAGAAGCTGCTTGTCGATCAGGTCGCCGGTCCGCCGATCGATGAAGACGATCGAAGGCTCCATGGTCGGCAGGTTGAGCATCTGCCGGCCGTAGTCCGGATGGGTTTCGATGCCGCCATTGGCGATGACGATGGTCTCGCCGTCGGGCATCAGCAGCGCCTCGTGGGTGTCCATGCCGTGGGCGTCGAACTCGCCGATACGGGCAAAGTCGGCCTGAACGTCGTAGACGGCGACGAGGCCCTTGGCCGCATCGTAGTCGTGCTCGGTGGCGTACATCAGCCGCCCGTCCGGCGAGAAGAAGCCGTGGCCGAAATAATGCCGCCCCTCGGGCGACGTCAGCGTCTTGATGGTCTGGCCGGAGGTCGGGTCGAAGACGATCGCGAAGGTGCGCGGACGCCGGGCGAAGACCACCGCACGGCCGGAAACCGCGTCGAAGGCGACGTCGTGGCCGCGGTCGGGCAGGGCGACGGTCGAGACGATCTCGCCGCGATCGGTGAAGACGGCGCAGCCGAAGCTGCCGTCGGGGCGAAGGCACGAGGCGCCGAACAGGGCGTCCGCCCGCTCGAAGGCCGCGGCACCGCGCGGCGACAGTCCGGCGGCGAAGGCCGCGCCGGCGCCGATCAGGAAGCTGCGGCGGTCGAGGAGGGCGCCGCGCGCGACGGTCGTTCCGGGAAAGAGGCGCATCGTCCGCTTCCTTTCAGCCATTCACTGTTAGGTCGTCCTGCTCAGTCGCCGTCGAGGGCGGAAAAGCCGGCCGAAAGGCCGAGCAGCGGCGAGAGCTGCCCGGCGAACTGGCTCTGCAGGCTGTCGGTGACGATCAGCAGATAAGTGAGGTTCTGGCGCTTTGCCGTGTCGCCGACCACCTCGCCCAGCGGCGGCGAGAGCTTGCCGAGCGCCATGTCGGCGTTCTCGAATTCGAACAGGATCGAATCCTTCAGATAGGCATGCGCCTCGGGGAGCAGCGAGCCGACGTTCGAAGCGGCGAAGAGATCCTTCATCCCCGCGAAATTCGCCCGGAGCGAGGCGAGGGCGAGTTCCGAGCGGTAGAACAGGAAGGCCTTCGGCCTGGCACTCTTTTCGTTCTCGCCCATCGCCGGATTGAGCCTCAGATCGCGAATCGCCTCGAAGCCGTTGATGAAGACGCCGACGATCTCCTTCAGGGAATCGTCTGCGCTCCGATAGGCGGGGTCGCTGTCCTTGGGGCCGGTCAGCCGCTCGGCGATGCCGCCGGCCTCCTTGCTCCAGTCCGCCTCGATCGCATCGCTGAGTTCTGCGAGATTGGCGGTGATCGCCTCACCGAAGCGGCAGCGGAAATTGCCCTCCTTCGTCGCCAGCGTGTCGGCGCCCGTGCCGTGAAGCACGTATTCGAGGGCACCGAGCCCCTGTACGGCGACGGACTTGTCCGCAAGTCCGGCCTGCGTCGTGGCGCTCTCGTCCTCGTCCGCGAGGATCGCCTGCACCTGCCTCAGGCCGATGCCGCGCCGATCCGGGAAGAACAGGATTCGCGAGCCGCGATTGTCCTCCATCACCGGACCGAACTGCACGAACTCGACCCGCGACCAGGCGCGGACGAGATCGGCGAAGGCTTCCCGCGCGCCTTCGAGATTCTCGCCGGCCGGCAGCTTGCAGAGGTCGCCCATCGCCTCCTTCGCCTCGTCGGCGGCGTCGGCGAAGGCGGCGTAGCCGGGGCGGATGGACCCGTCGATGGCGTTCCAGACGACGTCGAGCTTCTGTTCCCGCGTCGCTTTGGTGGTCTCGGGCGGGCCGTCCTCTTGGGCGAGGGCGGGCACGGCTGAGACCGGCAGCGCGACGAGGACGGCCAAGGCGGCTGCGAGCCACCGGAAACGGGCCGGGCGGGATCGGGGCGCAATCGGGCGAGGGGGCATGTCGAAGCTCATAGGGACTCCAGGAAACGGTGCAGCGCGGCGCGATCGGCCGCATCCATCGCGGCATAGGCCTCGCGCGAGGCCTCTGCCTCGCCCCCATGCCACAGGATCGCCTCGGCGAGATTACGCGCCCGGCCGTCGTGGAGGTACAGGGTGTGGCCGTTCACCGTCTCGGTGAGGCCGATGCCCCACAGAGGCTGCGTCCGCCATTCGCTGCCCGAGGCGTCTCCCACGGGGCGGTGATCGGCGAGACCCTCGCCCATGTCGTGCAAGAGGAAATCCGAATAGGGCCAGATCAGCTGAAACCGCTGGGCCTTGTCCGGCGCGTCCTTCGAGGTGACGAATTTCGGCGTGTGGCATGAGGTGCAGCCGGCATCGTAGAACAGCTTCTTGCCGCGCAGGACCTCAGGGTCGCCGACGTCGCGGCGGGCCGGCACGGCGAGGTTCTGCGAATAGAAGGTGACGAGGTCGAGGATCGGGTCCGGCGCCTCGACCTCGCCGAGCCGCTCCTGGACGCCGGAGGGCGCATCGCGGCAGACGGTCTGGGCGATCGAGCATTCGCCGAAGGCATCGGTGACGAGCGGCGTCGAGATGCCGATGTCCCCGGAAAAGGCCTCGGCACTCTGCACCTTGATCGAAGGCGTCGTCGCCTTCCAGCCGAAGCGGCCGAGAACGAACTCGCCGGTCTCCGGATCGCGCGCCATCGAGGCCCTGCCGGAAATGCCGTCGCCGTCGGCGTCGTTCGGATCGGCATTGGCGAGAATGTCGGCCGTCTCGATCTGTTCGACGAGGCCGAGGCCGATCATCGGCGGGGCGACGCGCGGCGACAGCATGACGTCCTTCGCCATCGGCCCGTAGCCGAGATCCTCGACCGAATAGGTGGGGTGGCGGAGGCTGACCACGGTGCCGTCGGCGAGGGTGACGGGTTCCTCGCGATAGCTGATCGCCATCTTGCCCTCGGGCTTCAGCCCCGGCACGGCGAAGTTCTGCAGCTGGCCGCCATAGGACGGCTCGGGAATGCGCGTCAGTTCGTGGTTTTCGAGCTTCTGCCGGTCCTCTTCGGTCTTCGGCGGCACCGAAAGCCGCAGGAACATCGAGACGGCCGGCTCGCCGTTTTCCGGCGGGTGGCCACGCCCGTCCTTCAGGTGGCATGACTGGCAGGAGCGCGAGTTGAACAGCGGCCCGAGCCCGTCGGAGGCTTCGGTGGAGGAGGGGGAGGAGACCCACAGCTTGCGAAAAAGGGCATTGCCGAGCTTGAAGCGATCCTCGCCGGCAAAGCTCTGGTTGGCGGAGACCTGGGAGAAGGAGTCGCGGTTGACGAGCTTGGTCGAGGTCGCGCCGCCGGCCTGCATCGCCTCGAATTTTTCCGGCTCGGAAAAATCCGTCGTCGGCTGCGTCACGGCTCGGACCCGGGCGAGGTCCTTCTTCGAAAGGTCGTGCCGCGCGGGTCGATCGATCCCGTAGCTGGCGCTGAGCGGGATTGCGGCCGGCAGAAGGATCATGCCGGCCAGAAGCGTCACTTTCGTGGCGAAACGCATGAGAGCGTCTCCATCCGTACTTCACACGGCGAAAAGGGCCGCCCCGGCGGCCCCTCGCATCTTCTCTTCGAACGGACGTCCCGTCCGCCCGGCGCCTTACTGAAAGACCGCCTGGGTGTTGTCCAGCGAATCCGAGCCTTCGATGGTCACGCCGCCGAGGTCGAGGGCGGCGACCGCCCGCTCGATCGCCCGGGTCTGGGTGATCAGTGCGTCGATGCCGGCCTGGACGCGGGCATTGCCGGCGTCGTTGCCCTCGCCGATCTGCTGGTCGTAGGCCTCGCCGTCCTCGGCGGCCTTGGCGATCGCCTGGAACTTCTCGACGCTGTCGTCGAGATCGGCGCGGATCTCCTCGTCGATCTCCGGCGCCTCGGCCGCGACCAGATCGGCGATCGCCGGGCCTTCGACCGTCTTGCCGTCCACCCGCTGGTACTTGCCGGTATAGACGTTGCGGATGCCGAGAACGTCGTTGAGATGCGACACGTGGGTGTTGTCGGAAAAGCAGTCGTGCTCCTCCTCCGGATCGTGCAGCAGCAGGCCGAGCTTCATCCGCTCGCCGGCGAGTTCGCCATAGGAGAGCGAGCCCATGCCGGTGAGGATCGCGGAAAGGCCCTTCGTCGGATCGTCGGTGAGCGCCTTGCGCGCCGCGCCGTCGGCCTTCCAGTTGCCGACCATCTCTTCGAGGTCGGAGACGAGGAGGTCGGTGGCGGCATCGAGATACTGGCCGCGGCGGTCGCAATGGCTGCCGGTGCAGGCATCGCCTGTCGCATAGTCGGTATAGGGACGCTCGCCGGCGCCGGCCTCGGTGCCGTTGAGGTCCTGGCCCCAGAGCAGGAATTCGATGGCGTGGTAGCCCGTGGCGACGTTCGCCTCGATGCCGCCGGCCTCCTGCAGCTTGTCCTGCAGAAGCTCCGGCGTGATCGTCGAGACGTCGATCTGTTCGCCGTTGACGGTGATCGTCTGGTTGGCGATCACATTGGCGGTGTAGAGGGAGTTCTCGTCGGACTCCGACCCGTAGCTGCTGTCGACATAGTCGATCAGGCCCTCGTCGAGCGGCCAGGCGTTCACCCGGCCTTCCCAATCGTCGACGATCGGATTGCCGAAGCGGAAGGCTTCGGTCTGCTGATAGGCCGGGCGGGAGGCGCGCCAGGCGTCGCGGGCGGCCTGCAGGGTCGCCTCGCTCGGCTTTTCGATCAGCGCATCGGTCGCCGCGTCGAGTTCCTTGGCCTTGGCAAGAGCGTCCTCGTAGCCGGCGAGCGCGATGTCGGCGTAGTTTTCGAGCACGGCCTTCGGGGCCGGCGTCTCGGCCAGCGCGACCCCGCTCGAAAGCAGCGCGGCGGCGGCCGCGAGGGTGAAGGTTGCGGAGCGGGCGGAAGAATTCATGGCGACAGGTCTCCTCCCGGGCGTGGAATCACCCAGTGAACGGTGCGGCAAGTTGCGCGTGGCGTGTGTGGATCGTTTGCCCAATCTTGGCTAAGACGGTCAAGATTATCTGTCAACCGGCCGAGCAAAGATTGGAATTGGAAGAATTCCAGAAAGATCAGCGGCTCAGGCGCCGCCCTGCTTGCGGTCGACGAAGGCTTTCAGGATGGCATTGATTTGGGTCTGCCACCCCCGCCCTTGACCCTTGAAGTAGTCGACGACCTCGGAATCGAGCCGAATGGTGACGGGACGCTTGTTCACCGGCGACCGCGGGGCGGGAATGCCGGTCTCCAGGTGGGCATGGGAAAGCCAGTCGGCGGGAATGCCGCTCAGGTCCACGTCGTCATGTTCCTGCCGGGTCAGTTCCGCATCGTCGTCGACGAGTTCGAAATCCGTCTTGCCGCGGTGGGTCATCAGTGCCTTTCCACCATATCGAGGTAGTGACGTTCCTCGCGCTTCCATGCCCTTCTGGCCGTGATCATCCAGAGGGTGGTACCCCTCCACATCCAAACCACGGCGAACAGGCGTCCATTGATCTCGCCGAGGGAAACGGTGCGATCCTCACCGTCCCGCGGGTAGGAATAGGATAGCCGAGGGCGCCCGTCGAAAAGGGCCTTCATATCTTCGAAGTCGATCTTGCGATCATCGATCAGCCAGCGCCGCTTGCCTTCGTCCCAATCGAACGTCATGGCCGCCTACGCGTATTTACAATGTACGTACACGGCGAGAAGATCAATGCTCTGCGTTCGTGCGGCTGGATCTGTGTCGGCTAACCACCGCACGCTACAGGTCCTGCGCGCATCTCACAACATTTCCACGCTGGTTTGATTTTCCGGCATGCGCGGGGTCGCACCCGCTCAGCGAAGGACGTCAGCAGTTTTCCAGAAAGGCGATGAGCCGCGACAGGCCCTGTTCGACCGGGCCGGAATTGTCGATCTCCACCGCGCGCCAGACCGTTCGCGGCAGGTCGAGCGGCGCCTCCCGCTCGACGCGGGCCAGCGCCCCCGCCCGGTCCTCGCGGCCGCGCCGGACGATGCGCTCGACCAGCAGGGATCTGGGCACGGCGACGTGGGCGACGGCGAGGCGCGGGAAGACCGCGGCGGCATCGGCGATCTGCCGGCGCGAGATGTTGGCGATCACGGTCCGCCCGTCTGCGATCATGGCGTGAAGGCTAAAATCGAGCCCGTAGCCGAGGCCGTGGGCGCGCCAGGCGAGGGCGAAGCCCTGCTCGTTCCGGCGGCGTTCGAACTCGGCTTCGTCGAGCTCGGCGTGATCCTCGGCGTCCGGGTCGGCCTTGCGGGTGACGAACCGCCGGGCGAAGTGAAAGCGCTCGTCGCCGGCGAAATGGCGGGCGGCGAGACGGATGAGCGTGTCCTTGCCGGCGCCCGACGGCCCGACCACGGCGACGAAGGCGCCGCGGACGTCGGCGCTTTCCCGTTCAGGCGACACGGCGGCCGGCCCGATGTACGCTGACGACGAGGGGGGGGCGCTTCGGCCGCGGCTCGCGGATGCGCACGAGGTCGGCGCGTTTGCCGAGGGCGATCTCGCCGCGATCGGCAAGGCCCGCCGCCCGGGCCGGGTTGGCCGTGACGAGGCGAATGGCAGGCGCAAGGTCGAGCGTTCCTTCGCGCGCCAGCAGAAACGCCGCCTGCAACATCGAGAAGGGAATGTAGTCGGACGACAGGATGTCGAGCTGACCCGCGGCGAGGAGGTCGTGGGCGGCGACGTTGCCGGAATGGGAGCCGCCGCGCACGATGTTGGGCGCGCCCATCAGGACGCCGAGGCCGGCGCCGTGCGAGGCTTTCGCCGCCTCGAGGGTGGTCGGGAACTCGGCGATCTGCGTGCCGAGTTCGAGCGCCTCGGCGACATGCGCCTCGGTGGCGTCGTCGTGGGAGGCGAGCGCGATGCCGCGCTCGCGCGCCCCGGCGGCGATCACCCGGCGCGAGCGGCCGCTGTTTGCCTCGGATTCGGCGATGCGCCGCTGCGTGAAGCTTTCGAAGGCCTCGTCCGACAGCGCTTTCTTCTTCTGGTAATAGACCCGGTAGGTCTCGAGGCTGACGAACTGACGCTGGCCGGGCGCGTGGTCCATCAGCGAGGCGAGGCGCACCCGCGGGTTCTTCGACAGCCGCTCGAAGCCTTCCTCCGCATCGGGCGCCGAGACCTCGCATCTGAGGTGGATGAAGTGTTCCGCCCGCGTATCGTCGCTCGACGCGGCCTCGGCGATGACGTTCGAGAGCTTTTCCATCGTGTCGACGGTCAGCGTCGCGTCCTCGTCGGTGCCGACGCGGATCGCGTCGAAGACGGTGGTGATGCCGGAGGCGGCGATCTGCGCGTCATGGGCCTGAAGCGCGGCGAACATGTCCCAGAAGACCTTCGGCCGCGGCATGAAGTGGGTCTCGATGTGGTCGGTATGAAGTTCGACCAGACCCGGAATGAGGACGTCGCCCTCCATGTCCTCGCCGCTCGCCGGGCCTTCGCCGATCGCCGCGATCTTGCCGTCGCGAATGACCAGATGGCCGCTGATCACCTCGTCGGGAAGGACGATGCGGGCGTTCGACAATGTCGTTTCGGCGGGCATTCGGGGCTCTTTCGGGCAGTGCGACGGGCGATCCCGTCACTGCGGAGCTTCGCGGCGCGTCAGGTGACGAACTTGCGAAGCTGCTGGGAGAGAAGGTCGGTGAGGACCACCGTCACGACGACGATGACGAGGATGGCCGACGACTGCGGATAATAGAAGCCGCGGACCGATTCGAACAGCACCTGGCCGATGCCGCCGGCGCCGATGACGCCGAGGATCGTCGCCGTCCGAACGTTGGTCTCGAGGCGATAGAGCGTGTAGGAGACCCACAGCGGCAGCACCTGGGGGACGACCCCGAAGATCACCTCCTGGATGCGCGTCGCGCCGGTCGAGCGGATCCCTTCCACGGGCCGGGGATCGATCGATTCCACCGCCTCGGAAAACAGCTTCGCCATGATGCCGGTGTTGTGGACGAACAGCGCCATGACGCCGGCGAAGGGGCCGAGGCCGACGGCGACGACGAAGAGCACCGCCCAGACCACCTCGTGGATCGCCCGGAAGACGTCCATCAGGCGCCGGCAGGGGTGGAGCACCCACCAGGGCACCATGTTGTGGGCGCACAGGATGCCGAAGGGGATCGAGACGATCAGCGACAGGAAGGTGCCCCAGACGGCGATCTCGACCGTGACGACCATCTCCTCGACGTAGTAGCGCCAGTCGGTGAAGTCGGGATTGAGGAAGCCCGAGGCATAGTCCGCCATGTTGGCGGCATCGGTGAAGAGGAAGGTCCAGCGCCCCATCTCGGCCGGGCCCCAGCTGATGGCAAGGGCAGCGACCACGCCGGCGAGGATGGCGAGGTTCCAGAGCGTGCGCGACCAGTCGCGGCCGGCATTGATGTCGGGCATGGCCTGCGCTGCCCGCGACGGGGAGGCGGCGGAAAGGGGTTCGCTCGTCGTCGACATCGAGGGCTCCGCTGGTCCGTGGAAAGCGCCGCGTCAAAACGGCCGGCCACCGGTTCGGCGGCCAGCCGCGGGGAAGAGCCCGCCCGCCGGAAAGGGCGGGCGAGCCTCGTCGGCCTGGTCAGGCGCCGGGCTTCTTCTCGTTGGCCTCGATCTTCTTCTGATACTCGGCCTTCTCGGCTTCGAGCTTCTCGATCTCGGCCTTCTTGGCGGCGGAGTCCATCTTTTCGTCGGCCTGGATCTGACCGATCTTCTTCGAAACTTCCATCACCCGGATCGGCAGCAACTGGTCGTCGTCGGACTTCCTGAACGGCGCCCATTCGAGGCCGGCGAGGACTTGCTTCTCCTCGGCGGCGTCGCCCTGCGACTTGTCGGTGCCGTAGTTCAAAATGAAGGTCTCGATCTTCTCGCGGGTGGCGTCGTCGACCTTCTTGGAGATGACCAGCGGATCGGAGGGGATCAGCGGCGACTTCCAGAGAATCTTGATCTTCTTGAAGGCTTCCGGCTGGTTCTTCTCGATCAGCGCGAGATTTTCGGTGTTGTTCGACGCCGCGTCGACCTGGCCCATGGCGACGGCCATGGCGTTGGTCTCGTGATTGGCGTTGGTTACCGTCTTGAAGCATTCCTTCGGGTCGACGCCGCTCTGGGCGAAGACGAAGGTCATCGGCACGAGATAGCCCGAGGTCGAGTTCGGATCGCCGAGGCCGAAGTTCAGCGTCTTGTCGCACTTCAGGAGATCGTCGAGCGAGGTCAGCTTGGAGGAGGCCGGGACGAGGATCAGCGACCAGTAGCCAGGATTGCCCGAGGCATCGACGGTCTGGGCGAAGATCTGGCCGTCGGCCCGGTCGACGGCTTCCATCGCCGACTTGTTGCCGAACCAGGCGACCTGCACCTTGCCGAACCGCATGCCCTCGATGACGCCGGCATAGTCGGACGCGAAGAACGGCTTCACGGTGAGGCCGGTCTGTTCCTCCATGTCCTTCAGGAACGGCTCCCACTTCGGGCGCAGGTTCTGCTGGCTCTCGGTGGAGATGATGCCGAAATTGACCGTCTCGCCGTTCTGGGCGACGGCCGTGCCGCCGAGCGACAGGGCGATGGCCGCCGCCGCGAGCATTTTCGAGATGAGCTTCATGGGTTCTGGTTTCCCTGTTGGTGGTCTGGGGATCGTCGGCCGGTCGCTGAAACGTCGCTCACGCCGGCTGAAGGGTTTTCTTTCGGACGCCAGCGCGTCGGTCGGACGTCTCGGCCGGACGGGCCTCGCCCCTGACCGGCAGCTTCTGCGGCAGGACCAGTTCTTCGGACGCGGCGCCGTAGAGTTCGGTCAGGAAGGTGTCGGACAGGGCGTCGGACGGGCCGTCATAGACGACCTTTCCGTCCCGAAGCGCGATGGTCCTGTCGCAATAGACGCGGGCATATTCGACCTGATGCAGGGAGACGAGGACGGTCATGCCCTCGCTCCGGTTGATGTCGGCGAGAACGTCCATCACCCGCCGCGCCGAGGCGGGATCGAGCGAGGCGATCGGCTCGTCGGCGAGGAGGATTTTCGAACGCTGCACCAGCGTTCTGGCGATCGCCGCGCGCTGCTGCTGGCCGCCGGAGAGCGTCGAGGCGCGCTGCCAGGCGACCTCGGGGATGCCGACCCGGCCGAGCGCCTCGATGGCCGCGATCCTTTCGGCCCTGGTGAAGAAGCCGAACGTGCCGCGCCAGGCCGAGATGCGGCCGAGGATTCCGCAGAGCACGTTGGTGATCACCGGCAGCCGGGCGACCAGATTGAACTGCTGGAAGATGACGCCGATGTCACCGCGAAGGTTGCGCATGTCGGCGCCGTATCGGCCGTCCCTCTGCTGGACGTTGCCGAGGATCTCGATCAGCGAGCCGGCGTCGCCGCGCTCCAGTCCGGCGATGTGCCGCATCAATGTCGATTTGCCGGAACCTGATGCGCCGATCAGCGCCACCATCTCGCCCCGGCCGATGGTCAGATCGACCCCGGCGAGGGCCTGTTTCCTGCCGAAACGCTTGGAAAGGTTTTCGACTGCGATCGCCGTCATCGGGTGCTCCTGATCGGTGTCGCGCTGCCGCGTCACCGGAGCTTTAGAGCCCTTGCATGAGAGTTCGATGACGGCTTTGCGATGCTTCGATGACGATTGATTCGCGAATGATCGAAAAGGCTTACGAGCCGTGCTTGGCGAGAAACGCCGCCCCGTCGAGGGTGCGGAAGTCCTGAAGCGCAGCATGCAGCGCGGCATGCGGCCAGTCCCACCATGCGAGCCGCTCCATGCCCGCGGCGACCTCTTCGGAGAACCGCCGGCGGATGAGCCGCGCCGGCACGCCGCCGACGATCGTATAGGGCTCGACGTCCTTCGAGACGACCGCGCCGGCCCCGACCACGGCGCCGTTCCCGATCGTGACGCCCGGCAGGATGGTCGCGCCGTGGCCGATCCAGACGTCGTGGCCGATGCGCACCGAATGGGCTCGCCGCCAGTCGAAGAACTCGGCTTCGTTCTCTTCGCCGTCGAAATAGTCGCCGGCCCGGTAGGTGAAGTGGTGCAGCGTCGCGCGCCAGGTCGGATGATTGGTGGCGTTGATGCGGACGGCGGCGGCGATGTTGACGAACTTGCCGATCTCGCTCGCCCAGATGCCGCAGTCCTGCATGACATAGGAATAATCGCCGAGGCGGGTCTCGGAGACGCGGCAGCGCTCGGCGATCTCGGTGTAGCGGCCGAGATGGCAGGCTTCGACCTCGGCGCTCTGATGGATCAGCGGGGTTTCGGAATATTTCGGCATCAGGCGGCTCTTTCGCGCGCGGAAAATCCGGAGACGTCGACGATCCGGTCGGCGATGCGCCCGCGCACCTCCTCGTCGTGGAAGATGCCGAGGATCGCCACGCCCCGCTCGCGCTTTTCGGCGATCAGGTCGCAGACGACGTCGCGATTGGCGGCGTCGAGCGAGGCGGTCGGCTCGTCGAGAATGAGGATCGGGTGATCGGTGAGGAAGCCGCGGGCGATGTTCACCCTCTGCTTCTCGCCCCCGGAAAAGGTCGCCGGGGGAAGCTCGTAGAGGGCTGCGGGGAGATTCAGCCGCTCCAAGAGCCGCGCCGCGTCTTTGCGGGCCGTGGCGGGTTCGACGCCGCGGGCAAGCAGCGGCTCGGCGACGACGTCGAGGGCCGAGACCCGCGGGATCGCCCGGAGGAACTGGCTGACATGGCCGACGACGTCTCGTCTCAGGACGATGACCTCGCGCGGGCTTGCCGTGGCGAGATCGACGAAGGGCTCGTCGGCCGCCCCGCGCATGAGGATACGGCCCGTCTCGACGCCGTAATTGCCGTAGATCATTCTCAGGATCGACGACTTGCCGACCCCGGACGGTCCGCCGAGGACCACCACCTCGCCGGCCTTCACCGCCAAGGACACGTTGCGGACGACCGGCAGATGGATGCCGCCGCGCAGATGGTTGGTGAAGCTCTTGGCGACGTCTTCGACGACGAGCCGCGTCGCTCGCGAACGCTCGTGCATGGCTCAGACCTCCAGGATCGAGGCGACGAGAAGCTGGGTATAGGCGTGCTGCGGATCGTCCAGCACCCGGTCGGTCAGCCCGCTCTCGATCACCCGGCCGGCCTTCATCACCATGATGCGGTGGGAGAGAAGCCTCGCCACGGCGAGATCGTGGGTGACGACGATCGCCGACAGACCCATTTCGCCGACGAGGCCGCGCAACAGGTCGAGGAGCCGCGCCTGGACCGAGACGTCGAGCCCGCCGGTCGGCTCGTCCATGAAGACGAGACGCGGGGCGGTGACGAGGTTGCGGGCGATCTGCAGGCGCTGGCGCATGCCGCCGGAAAAGGCCGTCGGCCGGTCGTCGATGCGCGCGCCGGGGATCTCGACGCGGGACAACCAGTCCTCGGCGGTGGAGCGAATGCGCCCGTAATGCCGATCGCCGACGGCCATCATCCGCTCGCCGATATTGGCGCCCGCCGAGACACGCATCCTCAGGCCGTCGGCGGGGTTCTGATGGACGAAGCCCCAGTCCGTGCGCATCAGAAAGCGCCGCTCGGCCTCGCTGAGACCTGCCAGATCGCGCGTCTCGCCGTCCCGCATGCGGTAGGAAACGCTGCCGCCGCTCGCTGCCAGCCGGCAGGAGATGCAGTTGAGGAGCGTCGTCTTGCCGGAGCCCGATTCGCCGACGATGGCGAGGATCTCGCCGGGATAGAGGTCGAAGGAAACGTCCTTACAGCCGACGTGCCGGCCGTAGAGGCGGGTGAGGGCGGCGACGGAGAGGAGGGGGGTGTCGGTCATGGGCGGGCACTCCGTGCGGTACCAACCGGAAGAAGTACGTCATTCGCGACAACATGTGGTAGCGTTGTCGCATGAATGAGACGCGCATCTTCGAATGGGACGAGAAGAAGGCCGCCGCCAATCGCAGCCTCGGCCGGCCCCCTTTCGAAGACGCATTGCGCTTCAATTTCGTGACGGCGGTGATCACCCACGACCGGCGCACGGATTATGGAGAGGAGCGCGTGCAGGCGATCGGCTTTATCGGCCAGCGCCTGCATGTCCTGATCTATACCGAGCGACATCAACGCATTCGCATTATATCCTTCAGGAAAGCCAACGAGCGTGAGGTCAGGCGCTATGATCGTGAGACGGGAAGTTTCAATCCGGACGAAAGCGACGGCTGAGGATTGGGCCGAGGCGCGGCGGCTGACAAAGCTTGCCCTCGCCGAAATGACACCCGAGGAGGACGCGGCGATCACCGCCGATGCGCTTGCCGATCCCGACAATCCGCCGATCGAGGACGACGCCGAGTTCATGACGTGGGAAGAGGCCCAGGCGCGGTTGAAAGGCCGCACGCAGGTCGCCCTCGAGCACGACGTCGTCGAACGCTTCCGCCGCGCCGGTGACGATTGGCGCGAACGCATCGACGCGATCCTGCGCGAGGCTGCTCCGGCGGAATGATTGCCGACGGCGCGTAGCTGGAGCGGCCTCCTCTGTCCTCCAGAACCCGTATCGACGGGCGGACATCTCCCCCATGAGGAAGATCCGCGGTGTCGTCGGCCGTTCCGCTCTTCGATCCACCTGACCGAACGTTTGACGTCGGCAATTACCAGGACGGAACTCGTCAAGCCGAATCCATCGAAGCCTCGATCTCCCCCCCTGCGGGGGAGATGCCGGCAGGCAGAGGGGGGTATGGCCGCCGCCACGCTTTCGAAAGCGCTCATGGCCGCGCCCCTGTCAGGACGGGCGCCCCGTCCACCCCGAAATGCCCCGCCTCCCGGCGCTCTTCGCAGTAGTCCGTATCGGAACACGCAAATAGCCGGCCGCCGTGGTCGTCGGTGACGATCTCGTCGAGATAGACCCCCGTGGCGCCGCAGAGGCCGCAGGGCTGGGAGAAACTCTGGACCGAAAAGGGATGGTCCTCGAAGTCGAGGCTCCTCACCTGCGTATGAGGCGGGATCGCGTAGATCCGCTGCTCGCGGCCGGCGCCGAAGAGCTGCAGCGCCGGGGAATCGTTCATCTTCGGATTGTCGAATTTCGGGATCGGCGAAGGATCCATCACGTAGCGGCCTTCGACCTTGACCGGATAGGCGTAGGTCGTTGCGATGTGTCCGTGTTGGGCGATGTCCTCGTAGAGCTTGACGTGCATCAGCCCGTATTCCTCCAGCGCATGCATGATCCGCGTCTCGGTCTCGCGCGGTTCGAGAAAGCGCAGGGGTTCCGGGATCGGCACCTGATAGACCAGCGTCTGACCCTCCGTGAGGGGCGCTTCCGGGATCCGATGGCGGGTCTGGATGATCGTCGCATCGGTCGTCTTGGTAGTGACGGCGACATTGGCGACCCTTGCGAAGAACGCCCGGATCGAGACGGCGTTGGTGGTGTCGTCGGAGCCCTGGTCGATGACCTTGAGGACGTCGTCCGGCCCGATGATCGCCGCCGTCACCTGCACGCCGCCGGTGCCCCAGCCATAGGGCATCGGCATTTCCCTCGATGCAAACGGCACCTGATAGCCGGGGATCGCCACGGCCTTCAGGATCGCACGGCGGATCATCCGCTTGGTCTGCTCGTCGAGATAGGCGAAGTTGTAGGCGGGCAGCGCGGCGGTCATGCTGTTCCTCCGCGGTCTTCGGCTGAGACGACCCCGGATGGGAGGATCCGAACATGGCCTGGATGGCGATCGGCGAACTCTGCGCCGTGCTCTTCGGGATCGTGGCCGGCTGGTATTTCCTCGTCTACCGCGATCCCGCGACCGGCCGGCACGGGCGCGGCTCCGCCGGACCGCCGCGCGAGCAAGACGACGAGGGCGGGGAGGCTCGTCGCAGGCGCGACGACTGAGGACGGACGACAGATCATTGCGAACCGTCCCTCTCTGCCGCCGGCTCCTCGGTGGGCGGCGCAGCCGTGGGCCGCTCGGCCCGCATCGTCCGCAAAAGGTCGAGTTCGGCCTGGAAGTCGACGTAGTGCGGCAGCTTCAGATGCTCCACGAAGCCGGTCGCCTGGACGTTGTCGCAATGGGCGAGGACGAATTCCTCGTCCTGCGCCGGGGCGCGGCGCTCCTCCTCGAATTCGTCGGCCCGAAGCGCCCGGTCGACGAGGCTCATCGACATCGCCTTGCGCTCCATCTGCCCGAAGACCAGCCCGTAGCCGCGGGTGAACTGCGGCGGTTCGGATTTCGAGCCGGTGAATTGCGAGACCATCTGGCATTCGGTGACGCGCACCCGGCCGATCACTACGGGAAAGCCGAATTCCGGCAGGTCCACCTCGACCTCGACCTCGCCGATGCGGATCTCGCCGACGAAAGGATGGGTCCGGCCGAAGCCGCGCTGGGTGGAATAGCCGAGGCCGAGCAGAAAGCCTTCGTCGCCCCGGGCGAGCGCCTGGAGCCGAAGGTCGCGCGTGGCGGGAAAGGCGAGCGGCGAGCGGGTGAGGTCGGCGGGTTCGCCGCCGCCGTCCCGGCCGTCGCCCTCGATCAGCGCTTCGTCGCCGAGAATGTCCGTCACCCGGGGCGCCGGACCGGTTTCGCCCGGATCGCGCCGGGCGGGCTCGGCGACGAAGCCGTCCTCCGCCATGTCCGGCTCGATCAGCCGGTGGGTGTAGTCGAAGGTCGGGCCGAGCAACTGCCCGCCGGGCAGGTCCTTGTAGGTCGCCGAAATCCGCCGCTCGATCAGCATCCTGCCGGTGTCGATCGGCGAGGAGGCTGCGAAGCGGGGCAGGGTGGTGCGATAGGCCCGGATCAGGAAGATCGCCTCGATCAGATCGCCGCGCGACTGACGCACCGCCATGGCGGCGAGTTCCGGGTCGTAAAGCGAGCCCTCCGCCATCACCCGGTCGACCGCGAGCGCCAGTTGCCCGGCGATCTGCTCGATGGTCAGGGCCGGGACGCGGCGGTCGCCGCGCCGCCGGTCGACGAGCAGCCGATGGGCATTGGCGATGGCGGCCTCGCCGCCTTTCACCGCGACGTACATCTCACGCCTCCTCGACGATGGTCGTGCGCGGCAGGCCGAGGATCTCGGTCCCGCAGGTCAGGACGAGATCGAGACCGCAGGGAAACAGCGCCCGGTTCGTCCGCCGGGCGGCGACGAAGTCGTTCCCGAGGCCGGAGATCCGAACGGTCGTCTCGCCGGAAATCCCGGGGCCGGACAGCCGCAACGCCTCTCCCGATCCGAAGGAGGCGACCTCGACCAGAAGCGTCGCCGAGCGGTCCGGATAGCCGAGTGTTCCGAGCGGAAAGGTTTCGAGACAGGCGCGGTCGAAGCAGGGGACGACGGCAAACCGCGCCTCGGCCGCCCCGACAAGCCGGGCGCCGGTCTGGAAGCCGAGCCAGGCCTCCAGCGTTTCGCCCGCGTCCCCGACGTGAACCGGCGTATCGGCATCGCCGAGGGCGAGGAGCGCCGCGCCCTGGGCGGGCGAGAGCGGCGCCGGCGGGCTGGCGCGCGCGCCGGTGTCGACGATCGTTCCGGGGCGCGACAGGGCTCCGAGGATCGCCGAAAATACCGCCTGGGCGTCGAACACCGGGTCGGCGAAGCCGCCGGCGACGGCGCGGCGGGATAGATCGAGCGGGTTTGCCGCGACCATCAATCTTCTCCCCGCATCATGGTGAAGAAGTCGACCTTCGTCGCCTCCGTTTCCGAGCGCCGCTCGGCGTCGGCTTCCGCCAGCGCCGCCTCGACGTTGGCGACGACGTCCCGCTCGATCGCCTCCCGCATCGTCTCGTCCTGCCAGAGCGCGTCGAAGGCGGCGGCAAAGCGGGCGCGTCGTGCGTCCCGCCCGAGCACCATCGCATGGCCGACCGCGCCGTCGTCGAGCGTCACGCTCGCTCGCGTCACGCTCGCCTCGCCGAGATTGAACGGCGCCCCGCCCCCGCCCGCCCGGCCGCGCACCATGACGAGGCCGCTTTCGGGACCGCGTAGCGCTCCGACCGTTCGGCCTTCGCCGAGGCTTTGCCACGCCGCCTCGAGAAAGCCGGCATCCGCCTGGGCGAAGGCCGAGACGGCGCGGCGGCGGGCTGCGGAGGGGGCCGGATCGGGGTTGCTGGAAACGTCCGCCATGTCTCTGCCATCCGTCGATCGTCTGTGTTGTCTATTTGTATAGACAACTGAATAGAACTCATGTAGCACGATTTTCGTGACACGGAAATGACGGTTGGCGTCGTCTTCGGCGAGCCGCATGACGGCGCCGACTCGACGAGCGCAGGCAAAGGGGAATGCAGGTGGCGACGTCCGAGACCGCGGGCATCGCGCGCTGGCGGCAGATCGCCGACAGTCTGCGCGCCGACATCGCGGAAGGGCGTCTCGCCGGCGCATTGCCGAGCGAGATGCGGCTCGCCGAGCGCTTTGCCGTCAATCGCCATACCGTGCGCCGGGCGATCGCCGCGCTGAGCGAAGAGGGGTTGGTGACGGCCGCCCGCGGCCGGGGCACCTTCGTCGCCCCACGGCCGGGGCGCATCGCCTATCCCGTCGGGCCGCGCAGCCGCTTTTCGGAAAATATCGGCGCCGCCTCCCGCGAGCCCGGCGGATCGATGGTCGGCGCCACCCGCGAGCCGGCGTCGGCCGAGATCGCCGGCCTTCTCGGCTGCGGCATCGCCGCGCCGCTGACGCGCCTCGAGCTTTTGCGCGTCGCCGACGGCGCGCCGGTGATCGTCTCGACGCTGTGGTTCGAGGAGGCGCGCGTGCCGGGCATGGTCGCCGGCTTCGCCGAGACGGGTTCGATCTCCAGAGCGCTCGAAACCCTGGGACTGTCGGGCTGCAGGCGGCTGTGGACGCGGGTCTCGGCCATCGCCGCCGATGCCCACGACGCCGAGCGGCTGCACTGCCCGCTGGCGACGCCCTTGATCCAGACGACGAGCCTCACGGCGGCGGTATCGGGCGAGCCGGTGCAATACGCCCGTTCGCGCTTTCTCGGCAGCCGGTTCGAGTTGCTCTTCGATCATGCCGTCGGGACAACGACCGACTGACCGGCCGCCGCGGGCGGGGGGCGCGGCCCCCGCGACGACCGTTTTCAGGACGGGAAGATTGGGTTCGACCAGGCGAGCCGGCCTTCGCCGTCGCTGACGATCACCCGGCACCAGTCGCCGGCAAAGCGCTGCAGGGAGAGTTCCGCCGTGGTCAGGGCGGCCTCGTCCGAGAAGGCCGTCTCGGCGCGGCTGCCCCGGCCGACGAGGGAGATCATCCGGGCCGGCGAAGTGCGAATCACGACGGTGTCGCCGACGGTCTCGATCGCTTCGATCGCCGGCCCCTGGCTGGAATAATAGAGCCCGGCCTTCATCGCTTCGAGAAGCGCCCGAGGCTCGTTGCGCTCCGCTTTCACCATCATCCAGCCGCCGCCCGAGTCGGGGATCTTCAGGTGGGCGTCGTCGGTGGCGTAGCCGGACAGATGCCGGTGGCCGTCGTTGAGGAGCTGGTCGAGCAGCGCCGTGCCGTCGCCCCGGGCCACCTCGATCGCGCAGCCGGTGTTCCAGATTTCCACGGCATGGGCGACGTCGGCGAGAGCCCGACCGTCCTCGATCGTCAGCGACGACCATTGCGGATGGGCGATGCCGACGAAGGCGCCGGCATGGCGGGCTCTCGCCGCGAGAGATTCCATCCGCTCGTCGGGGAAGGGCGGGTCGAAGTCCGCCGGCAGGCCGCAGGCCAGCACGTGCCAGATCTCGCCCTGGCTGTTCTGCGGGGCGTGAATCTCGGCGCCTAGGATCGTCGTGAAGTCGTCGCCGCGATATTCGTTGGTGTCGGTGATCGGAAAGTCGAACTTCGCTAGGAAATGATCCGACAGGCACAGGAAGTCGTAGCCCATCTCGCGGTAGTGGGCGCAGACGTCGCCCGGCGACAGGGCCCCGTCGGACCGCGTCGAGTGGGTATGGATGTTGCCGCGAAAGAACCGTCCTGCGGCCGAAAAGACCTCACGCCCGTCCATGTCGTCGTCCCCATTTGATCGTCGGTCACAACTCTTCGGCTTGAACAATGACGCCGCTGTGACACAGTGTTTTCCACCGTCACCTCGTCGTCATCGGGACGATAACGAAACGTCATCCGAGGCGACTAAAAGGCGCCGGCAGATCCGCTATTCCAACGGATGGGAGCTTTCCATGACCTTCGTCAATCCGATTACGCGCCGCTCGATGCTGAAGGCCGGCGCGGCCTCCGCCACCCTTCTCGCCGCTCCCGCCGTGCTGACGCGCCCGGGCTTCGGCCAGAGCTCGGGCACCGTCAACGTCTTCACCTGGGGCGACTACGTCCAGCCGAACATGGTTTCGAAGTTCGAGAAGGACACGGGCATCAAGCTCAACCTGTCGACCTACGGCTCGAACGACGAGGCGACCCAGAAGCTCAAGGCTTCCGGCGGCAAGGGCTTCGACGTCATCTTTCCCTCGGTGACCAACGTCGCGAACTACCAGGACGGCGACCAGTTCCTGCTCCAGCCGATCGACGAGGAGAAGGCTAAGGTCGGTAACGTCATCCAGTCGATGTATCGCGACTCGATCCAGCTTGGCGCCGTGCAGAACGGCAAGCGCGTCGCCATTCCCTTCAACTGGGGCACCGAGGCGGTCACCTACGACGCCTCCGTCTTCGACGATGCCACGGACGCCGACGTGTCCTATGGCATGCTCTGGGACCCGCGCGCCGAGAACAAGGCCGCCTTCCGGCAGAAGTCCGTGCTCATCGGCACCGGTCTCTATCTCGACGCGATCGGCGAACTGAAGTCGAACCGCATGCTCGACGTCTACAAGAGCGAAGAGGACATGCGCCGCGTCTTCGACAAGGTCGCGGCCTTCATCGTCGAGCACAAGCAGAATTTCGGCGCGTTCTGGAACAATGCGACGGAGGCCCTCAACGCCTTCCAGCAGTCGGGCGCCGTCGTCGGCCAGACCTGGGACTCGACCGGTCTCCTGCTCAATCGCGACAACGAAAAGCTGAAATATCGCATGCCGAAAGAGGGCGGCATGACATGGATGGATTCCATGGCGATCCCCTCCGGCGCCGAGAATCTCGAACAGGCCTATGCCTTCGTCAACGCCATGCTCGATCCGGAAATGGCCGGCATCATGAGCGCCAACACCGGCTACAACTCCTGCGTCGACGGCGCCGCCCAGCATGCCGGCGAGACCTATGCCAAGCAGTTCCAGGAAGTCTACACGTCTGAAAACCTCGCCAATCTCTGGTGGTGGCAGCCGGACACGCCGTTCTTCGCGGCCGGCCAGCAGGAATATGCCGAGCGCATCACCAACGCCTCCTGAGAAAGGACACGGCTGACGTTTCGACCAGGGTCGACGTCTGCGGCGCGCGAGCCGGATCGTTTCGCGCGCCGCCATTCGCTTGAGGGCCGTTTCGGCGGCTCGTTCGGGAAGGGTGCGAGACTTGGACGACCTGACGCCGATCCGGAGCCACGACGAGGTCAGGCCGCAGACGCTCTTGCGCCCGGCCGGGCGTCCCCCTGTGCGGATGTCCTATGCGGCGACGATCGACCATCGCCTCATGCGTCCCTTGTGTCTCGCCCTCGAGGCGGCGAGCGGCCGCGCCCGTCTCGAACGGCTCTATCGGGAATTTCTGGACGATCCGGCGAGCGGCGACTTCTTCGCCGAGGCGATCACGCGGATGAACGTCGACCTCGCGGTTCGCGGCGCGTCGCGGATCCCGCGGACGGGGCCGCTCGCCGTCGTTGCCAACCATCCTTTCGGGGCGATGGACGGCATCGCGCTCGGCTGCCTGCTCGGGCGGGTGCGGAGCGACGTCATGATCATCGCCCATTCGGCGCTGGCGCGTGTGCCGGAACTGGCCGCGAAGCTGTTTTCGATCGATTTTTCGGGGACGAGAGAGGCCGAGCGGGCGAATATCAAGGCCCGCGCCGGGGCGCTCGCCCATCTGAAGGGCGGCGGCTGCCTGCTGGTTTTTCCCGCCGGCGCGGTGATGACGACGCCGCGGCCGCTCGCCCGCCGCGCCGTCGAACTCGACTGGGGGCCGCTTTCGGCGCGGCTGATCATGCGCTCGGGGGCGACGGTCCTGCCGGTCCACGTCCCGGGGCAGAATTCGCGCCTGTTCCAGATTGCCAGCCACCTGTCGCAATCGCTACGCTATGCTCTCCTGTTTCACGAGGCGGCACGGATGATCGACGGGCGCATCGCCATGACCGTCGGGCGGCCGATCGAGCCGGCGGTGATCGCAGGCTTTCAGGACGCCGTCACGCTGACGCAGTGGTTGCGCCGGCAGGTGTTCTCGCTCGAAGAACGAGCCGTGTCGGACGAACCGGACTTTTTCGCCGGCATGTTCGACGACGAGCCGAGCGAGAGCGAAGCGTTGCCGGCGCTCTGACGATAGAATGGAAAGGCGGGCCGATCGTGGCGCGCCGAAACGAGGCGAGGGGACTATCGGCATGGATGGAAAGAGCGTCGAGCTTGCCGGCGTCACCATGGTCTTCGACGGTTTCACCGCCGTTCATCCCACCGATCTTCATATCCCGGCCGGCGAGTTCCACTCGATCCTCGGCCCCTCCGGCTGCGGCAAGACCACGCTGCTGCGGATCCTTTCGGGGTTCCAGCGGCCGAGCGCCGGCCACGTGCTGATCGGTGGCGAAGCGGTCGATCATCTGCCGGCCAATCGCCGGCCGACGGCGATGATCTTCCAGTCTCTGGCGCTCTTCCCGCGCATGAGCGTGCGCGAAAACGTCGCCTTCGGTCTCGAGGCGCGGGGTATTTCCCGGCGCGAGCGCTCGGCGCGGGCCGACGAGCTCCTCGCCCTCGTGGCGCTGGAGGCGCATGCCGACAAGCGCCCCGATCAGCTGTCCGGCGGCCAGCGCCAGCGCGTCGCCGTGGCGAGGGCGCTCGCCGTCGAGCCGGCCGTCCTCTGCCTCGACGAGCCGCTTTCGGCGCTCGACCTGAAGCTGCGCCAGCACATGCGCACCGAATTGCGCGCGCTGCAGAAGCGCACCGGCGTCACCTTCATCTACATCACCCACGACCAGGGCGAGGCGCTGACCATGTCCGACCGGATCTCGGTGATGAACAAGGGGCGCATCGAGCAGGTCGGCACGCCCACCGCCGTCTACGACGCCCCTGCGACGCCGTTCGTCGCGGGCTTCGTCGGCGAACAGAACGTCTTCACCGGCAAGGTCACCTCGGTCGAGAAGGAATTCGCCAGGATCGACGGCCCGGGCGGTACCTTCACCGGCCGGCGCACGCCGGACGTCGCCCTCGGCGATCAGGCGGTGCTGATGGTGCGGCCCGAACGGACCGGGCTCGTCGATGACGAGAGGAACGGCGTCAATCGCCTCGCCGCGCAAGTGGAAGGCCGGGAACTGGAAGGGCCCTATCTCAATCTCGTCACTCGTGACGCGACGGGCCGCCGAATCGTGCTGCATCTTGCCAATGACGGCAGCGTCCACCCCGCCACGGGGGCGACTGTGATCGGCTTCCGGCCGGAAGATGCGATCGTCATGCCGGTGACGGACGGACGCGCCGCTGCCGTGGCGGAGCACTGATCGTGGGCGCGCTGCTTCGCACCTATGGCGCACCGCTGACCACGGTGATCGTCCTTCTCGTTGCCGTCTGGATCGGCGGCATGATCGCCGCGCCGCTGCTGACCATGGGCGAGCGCTCCCTCGTTTACGTCGATCGCAACGACGACCTCAGCCAGACGAACAACGCCATCAACCGCCTGTCCCGCGACATCGCGACGCTGGCCTACGACATCGAGGCCCGCAAGAAGGATCTGGCCGATCTGAACGAGGCGGCGTCCTCGCCCGAAGAAGGGTCCGGCGCCAATTCCGGCAGTGGCGGCGGCTTCATGGTGCCTGGGATGAGCGTTCCCTCGGCCGGCAGCCGGCCGAGCGGCGGAGGGGCCTCGCCGGCCGCCCCGTCATCGCCGCTGCTGCCCTCCTTCGGCGGCGGACAGGGCGGCGAACGGACCGCCGAGAGCCTCACCGAGGAGATCGGTGCGCTGCAGGAAAGGCGCGATGCCGCCGGGGCCGAGATGGCCGCTCTGAAGGAGAAGCAGGCACAGCTGATCGAGGCCGCGGCCAGTGCGCCGCGCTACTCCGTCCAGAACTATTCGTCGATCGAGCCGCTGCATCTGAAGATCTTCGTCAAGACGATCCTCTATGCCACGCTGGTGACGGCGATCGCCTTCGTCGTCTGCTATCCGGTCGCCTATTTCGCCTCGAACCTCAAAGGCGCGCTCGGGGCGGGGGCGATCCTGCTTCTCCTCGTCATCCCCTATTCGATCAACGAACTCCTGCGCGTCTATGCCTGGGTGATGATCCTGGCGCGGGAGGGCGTCCTCAATTCGGCGCTGCAGGCCTTCGGCATCGTCGGCGCCAATCCGCCGCAATGGGTGGCGTCGAACAATTCGGTCTTCCTGGTGATGGCCTATGCCTACATCCTGTTCATGATGTTTCCGCTGATGAACACCCTCGGCACCCTCGACCGCAGCCAGGTCGAGGCGGCGCGCGATCTCGGCGCCTCGGTCTGGCGGGTGCATTACCGGGTGGTGCTGCCGCATGCGAAGCCGGGCATCGCCATGGGATCGATCGTCGTCTTCATGCTGTCGGCGGGCGTCATCACGGTGCCGGAACTCGTCGGCCGCGGCCTGCATCCCGACTGGTTCAGCCAGGTCATCTATCGCCGCTTCTTCGACACCGGCGACTGGAACCAGGGCTCGGCCTATTCGCTGATGCTGCTCGCCAGCTGCATCGTCTTCATCCTGATGGTGCTGTCGGCCTTCCGCGTCTCGATCCGGGAGATCGCCAGATGAGCACCACGATCGGGCGGCCCGCCGCGGTGGATCAGGCGGCGGTGTCCGCCAGGGCGGCGGAACGGGGCTACGCTCCCGGCATCGGCGACACGCTGCTGAAGGTCTATCTCGGCCTGTTCTTCTTCGTTCTCTTCGCGCCGATCGCGATCATGGTCGCCGCCGCGTTCAACGCCTATCCCTCGCCGTCGATCACCGTCTGGCAGGGCTTCACGCTGAAATGGTTCGCCGCCATCTTTGCCGATGCGCGGATGATGACGGGGCTCTTCAATTCGCTGCTGATCGCCTGCGGCGTCATCGCCATCGCCATCCCGCTCGGCCTCGCCGGCGCGCTGCTCCTCACCCGGCTGGAAAGCCGGGCGAACGGCATCCTCTACACCATCCTGGTGGCGCCGATCATGATTCCCGGCATCGTTCTCGGCGTCACCACGATGATCTTCTGGCGCGATGCCTTCGGCGTCGATGCCGGGCTGTTCACCGCGATGATGGCGCAGACCGCCTTCATCGCCTCCTACTGCCTGCTGATGTTCATGGCCCGTCTTGCCCGCCAGGATCGCAGCCTCGACGAGGCCGCCGCCGACCTCGGCGCGACGCCGTTCTTCACCTTCCGGCGCGTGACGTTGCCCTTCCTTGCCCCGACGATCGGCATGGCCTCGGTGCTCGCCTTCCTGCAGTCGATCGAGAATTTTCCGACCACCTTCTTCGCCATCGGGCCCGACTATACGCTGGTCACCGAGATCGCCAGCCGCATGCGCTTCGGCTTGTCGCCGATGATCAACGCCATCGGCGTGATCTTCATCGTCGTCACGGTGATCGCCGCGCTCGTCTGGGCGAGCGGGCGGATCCGGGCGGAACGGCAGAACCGCGCAGACGGCTGATCCGTCGGCACCCCGCCCGCCCCGCTGCCGCGCCGCCTTGCCGACTTGCCCGGCCTCGATGCTTTCGCCACAGTCGAACCATGACCATCGAACTCCGCTGCCTGCCCGGCTGGAAAGGCCGGCTTCCCGAGCCGAAGCCCGCCATCGGCGCCTTGCCGGACTGGCTGAAGGCGATGCCGAAAAGCGCCGTCTCGGCGCTTCTCGGCGGCGGCGAAGTGCGCACCGTCAAGCAGTGCCCGCCCTTCGTCGACGCGATGGGGGCGGGGATCGTCTTCCCGCTGATCGCCGATCTCAGCGTGAAGGACGGCGTGTTCGAATGGGACAGCGGCCTGCCCGCCCATCCGCTGGCGCGGCTGACGCGATCGCCGCTCGGCGTGCATCTGCCCGAGCAGCTGACCGGTGTTCCCGGCGCCGATCCCGAGCGCTTCGCGGTCAAGTTCACCAATGGTTGGACGATGCGCCTGCCACAGGGCTGGTCGATGCTGTTTTCCCATCCGCACAACCGCCTCGACCTGCCGTTTCGCACGCTGACCGGGCTCGTCGACGATTTTGCCGGCGGTTTCGTGCATTTTCCGGCGCTTTGGGTCGACGAAGGCTTCGAAGGCGTCCTTCCGGCAGGAACCCCGGTGGCCCAGGGGGTTCTCGTCCAGCGGACGACGCCGGCGATCTCCTGCCGCGAAATGAACGCGGGCGAACTGGCGGAGAGCCTCGAACTGCAGGACGCGCTCGACGCCGACCCGGGCGTCTACCGCAAGCGTTTCAGGGCGAAGACCGGCCCTGCGTGAGCATCAGGCGACCGCGCGGCCCCTTCGTGCGCAGGGAAAGGACGATCACGCCGAAGCTGGAGGGAAGCTCGGCCCAGGCCGCCTCCGCCTCGTCGAACCGGCCGAGATCGCGCAACGCTTCGCCCCGGCAGAGGGAGTGGTCGTCGCCACGCTCCTTTGCCGCGACCTGATCCAGAAAGGCGAGGGCCTCGCCGGGACGATCGAGGAGGAGGGCCGCACGTGCGGCGTTCAGCGCCGCGTCGGCGTCGCCGGCATGATCCGTGAGATAGGCGGTGCCGGCATCGAGGGAGGTCCCTGCCTCGCCGGCTTCGAGGCCGCAGGCGGCGATCTCGAACAAGGCCTTCGCATGTTTCGGATCGAGCGAGCGGGCATGCAAAGCGGCCGCCAGCCCCTCTCGGGGCCGGCCCGACAGGCGCAGTGCGAGGGCGCGGTTGTAATGCAGGACGGCATTGCCCGGATCCGCCGCGACGAGCACCTCGAGGGCCGTCGCGGCGGCGGCGAAGTCGCCGCGCGAGACGGCGGCCGAAAAGGCCGCGGCCGCGGCGGCGGGGTCCGGCACGGCGGCCCTGGCGCGGTTGCGTCTCGTCTCGCGCTTGGTCACGGCCGGGTCCCCGTCAGCATGGCGAAGGCGGGTGCATGCTTGGTCGCCCGCCTCGCCCGAGATCTATGGCACAAGCGGCATCGGCCGCAATCCTTCGATCGGCGAGGTGTGCGCTCGTCTTGACCGAGATCAAGGACAGTGGAGCGGGGCCCGGATAGAGCAGCGGCACCATGGCCTCCCGAAAGCGGCGGCCAAGCGGGAACCGTCCGATGCTGCAAGGCCCAGAGATCAACCAATACGACGTCGAGCCGGTCAATGCGCCGGTGCGCCAGCAGAGCCAGCCGCTCTATGCCAGGCGCGAGAAGATCCATCCGCGGCGGGCCGAGGGGAACTTCCGTCGACTGAAATGGATCGTCATGGCCGTCACCCTCGGCATCTACTACGTGACGCCGTGGCTGCGCTGGGACCGGGGGCCGTTCGCGCCGGACCAGGCGGTGCTGATCGATCTCGCCCATCGCCGTTTCTACTTCTTCTTCATCGAGATCTGGCCGCAGGAATTCATCTTCGTCGCCGGTCTCCTCGTCATGGCCGGCGTCGGGCTGTTCCTCGTCACCTCCGTCGTCGGCCGGGCCTGGTGCGGCTACACCTGCCCGCAGACCGTCTGGACCGATCTGTTCCTCGTGGTCGAGCGGTTCTTCGAGGGCGACCGCAACGCCCGGATCAAGCTCGACAAGGCGCCCTGGAGCCTCGACAAGATCCGCAAGCGCGTGATGAAGCACACGACCTGGCTGGTCATCGCGGTGGCCACCGGCGGCGCCTGGATCTTCTACTTCGCCGACGCGCCGACGCTGCTGCAGGACTTTCTCGAAGGCGACGCGCCCTTCGTCGCCTATTCGACCGTCGCCATCCTGACCGCCACCACCTACGTCTTCGGCGGCCTGATGCGCGAGCAGGTCTGCATCTACATGTGCCCCTGGCCGCGCATCCAGGCGGCGATGCTCGACGAGGATTCGCTGGTCGTCACCTACAACGACTGGCGCGGCGAGCCGCGCAGCCACGGCGCCAAGAAGGCCAAGGCCGCAGGACTCGCCGTCGGCGACTGCGTCGACTGCAATGCCTGCGTCGCCGTCTGCCCGATGGGCATCGACATCCGCGACGGGCAGCAGATGGCCTGCATCACCTGTGCGCTGTGCATCGACGCCTGCGACGGGGTGATGGACCGGCTGGGGCGCGAGCGCGGGCTGATCTCCTATGCCACGCTGAAGGACTACGACGCCAACATGGCGCTGGCGACCAACCCCGTCAGCGGCGCGATCGAGCCCGGCCGCGTGCGCGACGCCGACGGCCGCTTCGTCTCCGCCGTCCGGCATTTCGACTGGCACGTCTTCCTGCGGCCGCGCACGCTGATCTACACCGGCCTGTGGGTGGCGATCGGCCTCGGCATGCTGTTCATGCTGACGGCTCGCGAGCGTCTGGAACTCAACGTCCAGCGCGACCGCAACCCGGTCTATGTGCGGCTCAGCGACGGCTCGATCCGCAACGGCTACACCGTCAAGCTGCTCAACATGATCCCCGAGCCGCGCGAATTCGTGCTGAAGCTCGAAGGGCTGCCGGGCGCGGCGATGTTCTCCGACGAGCTGCACCAACCGGAAGGACGGAGCTTCGCCGTCACAGTCGATCCGGATCGCCTCCGGACCCTCAAGCTCTTCGTCGTCCAGCCGAAGGGCGAGGTCCAGCCCGGAACGACGGATTTCCGCTTCCGCCTCAACGACATGAACAGTTCCGAGAGCGCCTCATACGAGGCCGCCTTCGAGGCACCGGAGAAAGGCCGATGAGCATGAAGTCTTCCGCTCCCCGCGAATTCACCGGCCGGCACATGGCCCTCGTCATGGTCCTGTTCTTCGGCACGATCATCTCGGTGAACCTCACCATGGCCTATTTCGCCGAGACGACCTGGAGCGGGCTCGTCGTGCCGAACAGCTACGTCGCCAGCCAGACCTTCGACGTCGATACGGCAAAGCGCGAGCGGGAACTCGCCCGCGGCTGGAAGGCTGAAACCGCCTATGAGGCTGGCCGCTTTCGCCTGCGCCTGACCGACGCCGATGGAGCGCCGGTGAGGGGGGCGACTGTCACGGCTACCATCGGCCATCCGGTCAATGCCAATTTCGACCGCACGCTGACGCTCGGTCCGGACCCGAAGGGCGGCTATGCGGGCGAGACCGCGCTGACCGCCGGCCGCTGGGAGGCGCGGCTCGTCGTCGAAAGGCCGGGCGAGACCCCCTGGCACCGCGCCGTGCGTTTCAGCGTGCGCTGAGGAGGGGGCGATGAGCTGCTGCAGCCCGGCGCTCGCACTGGCGGAGAACGAGGAACGCGCGACCGGCGCCGATCTGCGCGGCGAGGAGCTGAAGCATGCCGGCCGCCTCGGCGTCGACGGTACGGCCACCTACGTCTTCTCCGTTCCGGCCGTCCACTGCGGCGCCTGCATCGCCGCCATCGAGGACGCTCTCAACCCGCTTGCGGGCGTCGCCTCGGCGCGTGTCAACCTGACGCTTCGCCGCCTGACCGTCGTCCTTTCGCCCGAAGGCGCCCCGTCCGGCACGACACCGTTTCGTCTCGTCGAGACGCTGCAGCGCCTCGGCTATCCGGCAACCCCCGTCGATCTCGGCGATCTAGAGCAGCTGGCGCGCGAAAAGGAGTCCGGCAAGCTGCTGCTGGCGCTCGGCATCGCCGGTTTCGCCGCGGCGAACGTCATGCTCCTGTCGGTCTCCGTCTGGTCCGGGGCGGACGAGGCGACGCGCGATCTCTTCCACCTGATCTCGGCGCTCATCGCGGTTCCCGCCGTGGCGATCTCCGGCCAGGTGTTCTTCCGCTCGGCCTTCGCGGCGCTCGGGGCAGGGCGGCTCAACATGGACGTGCCGATCTCGCTGGCGCTTCTCCTGTCGCTCGGCCTCAGCCTCTACGAGAGCCTTTCCGGCGGCAGTGAGGCCTATTTCGACGCGGCGGTGACGCTGACCTTCTTCCTGCTCGTCGGGCGCTATCTCGACCAGCTGATGCGCGAGCGGGCGCGCAGCGCCGTCCTCGGCATCGCCCGGCTCGCCGCCAAGGGGGCGACGCGGATCGTCGACGGTGACCTCGTCGTCGTCCCGATCGACGAGGTCACGCCGGGCATGCATCTGAGGGTGCCTGCGGGCGAGCGGATGCCCGTCGACGCCCGGGTAATCGCGGGCGCGAGCTATCTCGACCGCTCCCTCGTCACCGGCGAGAGCGAGCCGGTCTCGGCGACGGCGGGCATGCGCGTCGAGGCGGGCGTTCTCAACCTCACCGGCGCGCTCGACGTCGAGGCGATCAGCGGCGCGAAGGACTCCTTCCTCGCGGAGATGACGGCGATGATGGAGGCGGCCGAACAGGGCCGCGGCGCCTATGTGCGGATCGCGGACCGCATGGCGCGCCTCTACGCGCCGGCCGTGCATTGTCTCGCCGCCGCAGCCTTTCTCGGCTGGCTCGTCGCGACGGGGGGAGACTGGTATCAGGCCGTCACCGTCGCCATCGCCGTCCTCATCGTCACCTGCCCCTGCGCCTTGGGTCTCGCCGTGCCGGTCGTCCACGTCGTCGGCGCTTCGCGACTGTTTCAGGCCGGCATCCTGATGAAGGACGGCTCGGCGCTGGAGCGGCTCGCCGAGATCGACGCCGTCCTGTTCGACAAGACCGGCACGCTCACCACCGGAACGCCGCGGCTGTCGCGGACCGACGTCCTGTCCGGGACGGAGAACGCCGCGGCTCGGGCGCTCGCCGCGCGCTCCCACCATCCGGCCTCCCGGGCGATCCGGTCCGGGCTCGGCGCGGGCGTCGAACCCGAGCTGGAAGCGGTTCGCGAAATCGCCGGCTCCGGCGTCGAGGCGTTGGTCGACGGGCGGCGCGCCCGGCTCGGCCGGCCCGGCTGGGTCGCCGAAATTGCCGCGGCCGATGGGCCGCGCGGCGACGAAGGGCTCGGCCATGGCATCGAGGAGAACCGCAGGCGCGGTGAGAAGGGCAGCGTCGCTTTCGCCTTCGAAGGCGCCCCGATCTCGACTTTCAGCCTCGACGAGGCCGTTCGCGAGGGGGCGGTGCCGGCGCTCGCGACGCTTCGCGACGCCGGGCTGTCCGTCGAGCTTCTGTCCGGCGACGGCGAAGCGCCGGTGCGGCGCCTTGCCGGCATGCTCGGCATCGAGCGGGCGGCCTGCCGCCAGAGCCCGGCGGACAAGATCGCCCGCATCCATGCGCTCCAGGGGGAGGGCCACCAGGTGCTGATGGTCGGCGACGGGCTGAACGATGCGCCGAGCCTTGCGGCCGGCAACGTCTCGATGGCGCCGGCCTCGGCCTGCGACGCCGGCAGGCTCGCCGCCGACTTCGTCTTCACCCGCGAAAGCCTTTGCGCCGTGCCCTTCGCCGTCGATGTCGCGAGGCGGGCGAAAACCCTGGTCAAGACCAACTTCGCCCTCGCCATTCTCTACAATGCGGTCGCGGTTCCCCTGGCGATGGCCGGCCTCGTCACGCCGCTCGTCGCGGCGATCGCCATGTCGGCCTCTTCGATCGTCGTCGTCGCCAACAGCCTTCGCCTTGCGCGCGCGAAGCGCCGGGGCGGTCCCTTGGCCGGCGACGTTCCCGGACGGAAGACCGTTGCTGCCACCGCCGCCGAGACGGCGCCGGAGGGCAAGCCGCTGGAGCTGCCCGCATGACCGCGCTCGTCTTCCTCGTCCCGATCGCTCTCTTTCTCGGTCTTCTCGGCCTCGGCGCCTTTTTCTGGGCGCTGAAGAGCGGCCAGTACGAGGACGTCGACGGCGCCGCCTGGCGGGCACTGCAGGACGAGGATGTTCATCAGCCCGGCAAGGCGAGGGATTGACCCGCGCGAAATGCTCCGCGCAGAGGCCCGAACCGGGCCGGGTGACGGGCCGCACTCTGCACGGCACACTGCGGCAAGAGTTGAAGTCCCGCGCGGCTCCCTGACCCGCGGCGGGCGCCCGTCGGCTACCGCAGGAGAAGACGCATCCGGGCGTAACGTCTCACGACGGCGTCACCATAGCTCGCATTCTTCGTGATCTCCGCCCGCGTCGGCTCCTTGCCACGATTGTAACGCGTCGCCACGACGCGCGCGTCTTCGACCGTAAGGGGACGCGCGAAACCATCGTGGTCGGCCAATGCGCTGAGATGCCTCGCCGCAAGATCGACGTTGATTCCGTCGTGTTCCAGGCAGGCGCCGAGCTGGCGAAGCGATTTCGTATCCATGTCTCTCGCCTTCGCGCCGATGGTTTCCGCAGCGACTTCGAGCTGCATGCTCACCGAGCCGAAGGAGGTCTTTTCGGGCGGCTTCGAGACGCCGAGAGAGCCGTCGATCGTTTCACCGGCACGCGAGACGACGGTCCTGACCTCGAAGGCGAGCCGATCGATGAAAGTCGGGTCCCCTGCGACCTCGATCCAGGCGACCCCTGCGACGAGTTCGGGCGGCAGATCATGGCGCTTCGCTGCCGCGAGAATGCCGGCTCGATTGTATCGGACCCATTCATCCTTGAAAGCGAAAAGATAATCCTTCCCACCGCCGAGGACCGAGGGCGCAAGCTTCCACTTCGCCAGGTCGCGGACCGACCATTTCCTGAAATTGATCTCCGCTTCGCATCTCGGCTGGGGCATGCCGGCCCTCCATTGGCGAGATCGGTTGCGCGCCGATGCAAGTTATGCACGTAAAAATTGAAATCGCAACGGGATAGGCATCGTTCTCCCGAGGGCACGGCCGGGACCATGAATACAAATGCCGTTTCCCACACGGTCCGGCATCGTCGCCGACGCCAAACGGCCCCCGCCATCGCTGGCAGGGGCCGCATCTCGTATTCGGCAGGCTTGCCGGATCGGTCTACTGGCCGCCGCCGAGGCTGTGGACGTAGACCGTCAGTTCCTTCACCGTGGTCTCGCCGAGGCGCTCTTCCCAGGCCGGCATCACCCCGTGGCGAGGGGCAGTGACCTGCCGGAGGACGTCGGCCTTCGAGCCGCCATAGAGCCAGATCGCGTCGTTCAGCGCCGGCGCGCCGACTTCCTTCATGCCTTCGCCCGTCTCGCCGTGACAGGCGGCGCAGTTGTCGGCGAAGACCGCCTGGCCCTTTTGCGCAGCCGCCTCGTCGCCGGCATTGCCGGCCAAGGAGAGGACGTATTCGGCGACGTCGCCGATCTGCTCGCGGTCGAGGATGCCGTCGCGGCCGAAGGCCGGCATCTCGGAAATCCGCGTGTCGTCGTCGGTCGCATAGCGGATGCCGTGCTGAAGCGTCGTGTGGATGGTGTCGAGCGAACCGCCCCACAGCCAGGCGTCGTCGTTGAGGTTCGGATAGCCCGGCCCGCCTTCCGCGCCCGAGCCGTGGCACTGGACGCAGTTGACCTTGAAGGCCGCCCGGCCGCCGGCGATCGCCATCGTGCGCAGATCCGGATCGGCCTCGATCTCCTCGACGGAGAGCGCGGCGATCCGTTCGAGCTGGCCCGCCCGGGCGGCATCGGCGGCGGCGGTCGCCTCGGCCAGCTGGCCGCGGCTCGACCAGCCGAGCAGGCCGGAGGTGGCGGAGTTCACCAGCGGCCAGGCGGGGTAGAGGATCGTATAGACGAGCGCGAAGGCGATCGTGGCGTAGAAGGTCCACAGCCACCAGCGCGGCAGCGGGTTGTTGAGTTCCTTGATGCCGTCCCAGGAGTGGCCCGTGGTCTCGACACCGGTGATCTGATCGACGTCCCTGGTCTCGGCCATGGGTCAGTCCTCCTTCAAGGGAATGGCGGCGGCCTCGTCGGCCGCCCGGCGGGCGCCTGGGCGCAGCACGAAGCCGACGACGCCGAGGAAGAAGAGGGCCATTGCGAGCAGCCCCCAGGAGTCGGCGAAAGCGCGCATGGCGTGATAGTCGAAGTCCATCGTCGCCTCCTCAGCGCTGGTTTTCTTGCGGGTCGTAGGCCGAGAAATCGACCAGCGTGCCGAGCATCTGCAGATAGGCGACGAGGGCGTCCATCTCCGTCAGGCGCTGGGGATTGCCGTCGAAATCGGCGACGACCGCCTTGGGATAGCGGGCGAGCAGCCCGGAGGTGTCGCCGTCCGGATCGACCTGCGCCTTGAGATCGGCCGAAGCATTCTCGACCATCGCGTCGTCATAGGGCACGCCGACGGCCCGGTTCGCCGCCAGATGTCCGGCCGGATCCTGCATGTCGAGATCGGCATTCAGGAGGAAGCCGTAGGACGGCATGATCGATTCCGGCACGACGGAGCGCGGATCGGTCAGATGCTGCACCTGCCACTCGTTGGAATAGCGTCCGCCGACCCGGGCGAGGTCCGGCCCGGTGCGCTTGGACCCCCACTGGAACGGATGATCGTACATCGATTCCGCCGCCAGCGAGTAATGGCCGTAGCGCTCGGTCTCGTCCCGGAAGGGGCGGATCATCTGACTGTGACAGTTGTAGCAGCCCTCGCGCAGATAGATGTTGCGGCCGGCGAGCTCGAGCGGCGAATAGGGCCGCACCCCTTCCACTTTCTCGATGGTGTTCTCGAGATAGAAGAGCGGGGCGATCTCGACGATGCCGCCGATCGTCACCACCAGGAGCGACAGGACGAGGAGCAGCGTGGCGTTGCGCTCGATCTTGCCGTGATGGGCGAGGATGCCCCTGGCGATGGGATCGGCCTTCAGTTCCGGCCGGGCGCCGTCGAGGGCGGGATTGCCGTTGTTCTTGTCGGTCATCTCTGTGTCCTCACTCGGCCGGCTGCAGCGTCCGGGCGCCGCCCATCGGCACCTCGCGGCGGACGTCGCCGCGGATGGTCTTGTAGACGTTGAAGGCCATGATCAGCGCTCCGACGAGGAACATCGCCCCGCCCAGCATGCGCAGGATGTAGTAGGGGTGCATGGCTGCGACGGTCTCGGCGAAGGAATAGACGAGGTAGCCGTCCTCCCCGTATTCGCGCCACATCAGGCCCTGCATGATGCCCGAGACCCACATGACGGCGGCGTAGACGACGATGCCGAGGGTGGCGAGCCAGAAGTGCCAGTTGACGAGGCGCAGCGAGTAGAGCCGCTCGCGGCCCCAGAGCTTCGGCGTCAGATGATAGACGGCGCCGAAGGAGATCATCCCGACCCAGCCGAGGGCGCCGGAATGGACGTGGCCGATGGTCCAGTCGGTGTAGTGCGAGAGCGAGTTCACCGACTTGATCGACATCATCGGACCCTCGAAGGTCGACATGCCGTAGAAGGCGATGGAGATCACCATCATCCGCAGCACCGGGTCGGTGCGCAGCTTGTCCCAGGCCCCCGACAGCGTCATCAGGCCGTTGATCATGCCGCCCCAGGAGGGCATCCACAGCATGATCGAGAAGACCATCCCGAGGGTCTGAGCCCAGTCGGGCAGGGCGGTGTAGTGGAGGTGATGCGGGCCGGCCCAGATGTAGAGGAAGATCAGCGCCCAGAAGTGGATGATCGACAGGCGGTAGGAATAGACCGGCCGGTTGGCCTGCTTCGGAACGAAGTAGTACATCATCCCGAGGAAGCCGGCGGTGAGGAAGAAGCCGACCGCGTTGTGGCCGTACCACCACTGGGTCAGCGCGTCCTGGACGCCGGAAAAGGCCGAGTAGCTCTTGGCGCCGACGAAGGAGACCGGCAGCGACAGGTTGTTGACCACGTGCAGCATCGCGATGGTCACGATGAAGGCGAGGTAGAACCAGTTGGCGACGTAGATGTGCGGTTCCTTGCGCTTCACCAGCGTGCCGAGGAAGACCGCGAGATAGGCGACCCAGACGATGGTGAGCCACAGATCGACGTACCATTCCGGCTCGGCATATTCCCGCCCCTCGGTGATGCCGAGGAGATAGCCGGTCGCCGCCATGACGATGAACAGCTGGTAGCCCCAGAACACGAACCAGGCGAGATTGCCGCCCCACAGCCGTGCCCGGCAGGTGCGCTGGACGACGTAGAAGGACGTCGCGATCAGCGCGTTGCCGCCGAAGGCGAAGATCACCGCCGAGGTGTGGAGCGGCCGCATGCGGCCGAAATTGAACCAGGGCTGGATGTTGAGATCCGGCCAGGCGAGCTGCGAGGCGATGACGACGCCGACGAGAAAGCCGACGACGCCCCAGAACACCGTCGCGACGACGCCGTAGCGGACGACGTCGTCCATGTAGGCCACGGACGCGGCGCTCTCGCTTCGCGTCGTCGCGACGCCGCCCGGCCTCGCGCCGGAGCCGTCCGCCCGCAGCGGGATCATCTTGTCGCCGGAAAAGTCGATCCGGCGCATCAGCACGATCGTCGCCAGCGCCAGGACGACGAACAGCACATAGGCATGTGCCCTGAATGGCTCGTCCGCCGCAAAGCCGGCGCCGAGCAGCGCCAGGAACGCGGCAAGACCGACGAGCATCGTCTCGGTCGTGTATTTCATCGAATTAACCCACCCTCGCTCGAACCGGCGGCAAGCGGCGGCCGGAGCGGCCGGGCCGAACGCCGGGATCGAAATTGCACTTGTCAGCTTCCGCAGGGGCGCGCCTTGACCTGGATCAAGGACGTCCCGGAGCCGATCGGCGAGACAGATCGCGTGATCATCGCCATCGGAGCCGCGCCATGACGTTCCAGCCCCGGTCCCAGTCCCCGGACGAGTTTCCGGCCGAAGTCTCGTACCAAGGCGTCGAGAGCGCCATCGTCGTCTTCCACCCCGCTGCGACCCGCGTCAGGACGGCACGGCCGGTGCCGAGCGGGACCGGCTTCGGCGCCGCCCCGGCGGCTGCGGGATCCGAGGTCGCCGCGGCGCTGTCGCGTCAGCTCGCGGCCCAGCGCCGGCTCTGCGATGCGCTGGAGGCGATCGCCGACGGCCTGCCGGACGATCTCGACGCCCAGCAGACGCTGCATGTCGCCCGCTCCATCGGGTCGGGCATTCGCCGCGCCCACCGTTTCGAGGAAGACACCGTCTTTCCGCTGCTCGAAAGGAGCCGCGATGCGTCCCCGGAACTGTTCGCGACGCTGCAGCGCCTGCATTTCGAGCATTGGGAGGACGAGAGCTTCGGCGACGAGCTGGCCGAAAAGCTGATCGACTACGTCAGGACGAGGGCGGCTGAGCAGCGGGGCGGCAAAGTCCCGCAGGCCGCTTCGCAGCGACGCGGACGGGGAGCGTTCGGCATCGTCGCCGCCGAACCGAACGGATCGGCGAAGAACCCGGCGGCAGAAGCGCTCGGCTACATGCTGCGGGGCTTCTTCGAAGGGCTTCGGCGGCACATCGCCTTCGAGGAGGAACATCTCGTTCCGCTTCTGGCGAAGATGGGGTGAAGCCGATGACGGCGTTCAGGACCACGATCGACCACCGCGCGGTGCTCGCCCGCTACGGCGCCGAGGTGCCGCGCTACACCAGCTATCCGACGGCGCCGCATTTTTCCCAGGGCGTCGGCCGGGCTTCGTGGGCCGAACTCTGCCGCGGGCTTGGTCCGGCCGAGCCGGTCTCCGTCTATCTGCACATTCCCTTCTGCGACCGGCTGTGCTGGTTCTGCGGCTGCCACACCAAGCAGACCCGGCGCTACGACCCTGTCGAGGCCTATGTCGGCTCGCTCGTTCAGGAGATCGCCGCCTTCCGTCGCCGCCTCGGCTTCCCGCCGCGGCTCGGCGCGCTGCATCTCGGCGGCGGCTCGCCGAGCTTCGTCCGGGCGGACGACGTGAAACGCCTGTCCGAGGCGCTTCACGCCGCCTTCGACTTTGCCGCGGACGCCGAGATCAGCGTCGAGATCGACCCGTCCGACGTGACGGACGAGACGCTGGCGGGTCTGCGCGCCCTGGAGGTCACCCGGGTCTCGATCGGCGTCCAGGATTTCGACCCTGCCGTCCAGACGGCGATCAACCGGCCGCAGAGCTTCGAGCAGACGCGGGACGTCATCGCGAAGCTGCGCGCTTCCGGCCTCGTCTCGATCAACATCGACGTGCTCTACGGCCTGCCGCTGCAAACGCCGGAGCGGCTCGATGCGACGGTCGACAAGGTGGTCGCGCTCCGGCCGGAGCGCGTGGCCCTGTTCGGCTACGCCCACGTGCCGCATGTGAAGAAGCACCAGACGATGATCCGCGAGGAGGATCTGCCAGGGCCGGAAGCACGCCTCGCGGACGCCGCGCGCGCGTCGGAGGCATTCCGCGGCGCCGGCTACGAGGCGATCGGCATCGACCATTTCGCGCTGCATGGCGACCGGCTCGCCAAGGCCGCGCGCGCGGGGACGCTGCGCCGCAACTTCCAGGGCTATACGGCCGATCCCTGCGACACGCTGATCGGCTTCGGCGCCTCGGCGATCTCGAGCTTTGCCGGCGGCTACGTCCAGAACACGGTGCCGACCGGCCTCTACCAGGGCCGCGTCGCCGCGGGCGAGCCGGCCGCCGAACGCGGCTACCGCCTGACGCCCGACGACGTCGTCCGCGCCCACATGATCGAGCGGCTGATGTGCGACTTCGCGCTCGATCTGGATGCGCTGTCGGCGCGCTTCGGCTCCGCCGCCGAGCCCTATGTCCGCGAGGCCCTGCGTCTGGCGGCGAGCGATCCGGACGGGCTGGTGAAGGTCGACGGCCGCCGCTTCGCCATCCGCCCCGCGGCAAGAAGCCTCGCCCGCACCGTCGCCTCGTGGTTCGACGCTCATCTCCAGAGCGGCGCGGCGCGCTATTCGAAGGCGGTGTGACGGGCGGGGCTCAGGAACAGACGCCTCGCTTCCGGTCGAATGATCCGCGCCATGAGGCCGCCGGTCGGTGTTTGCGCCGTCACGTCGGGGTGCTGGGCTCGGTAAGCCGAGATTAAAGGGATTAATGGGTTAGGCTTATGAATTCTATGGCGTCTTTCTGAAAAGGGTTTCTCTGGACATTAGGTGGAGATTAAGCGGGTGAGAGTATTTCTCCGGCAAAGGCCGCGCGTTGTCGCGGCCCGCGTCGATGAAAGGTCTTTGCCGTGCGTCTCTCCGATCTCAAAATATCCCGCCGCATTGGAATCGTCGCGTCCATTTCGATCATTGGGATGCTGGGTCTGGCCACGACCTTCGTCGTCGAGCGGAGCATTCGGTCGGCCTATGACGATGCGGCGGATCGAGCCATGGAGACCGAACGCCTGATCGATCAGGTGGAGATTGCCTTTCTGGAAGAGCGGCGAAGCGAAAAGGACTTCTTTCTTCGCAAGGACATGACGTATGCCGACGGGCACGAAACCGTGGCGTCGGAGCTGGAGGCGGAGCTCGCCTCTCTGTCGGGCATGATCGACGCCACGGAGCAACTGAGCCCGCTTGCGAGCGATGTCACGCGGATGGTCTCGCTCTTCGCGGATTATCGCCGGCAGTTCGGCGAAGCCGTCGAGGTGACCCAGGCCCTGGGTCTCGACGAGACCAGCGGTCATCAAGGCGCGTTGCGGGCGGCCGTTCACTCGCTCGAGGACACGTTGAACAAACTCGGCGACCCCGAACTCCAGGTCATGATGCTCATGCTGCGTCGGCACGAAAAGGACTTCATGCTGCGCGGCGATCCCAAATACATCGGCAAGCTTCAGGATCAGCTCGCCCAGATACGCGCGCTGCCGGTGGCTCGTTTCGGCGCGCCGGACTCTTATCGGGCGGCGATGGACGATCTTCAGAGCTACGAGTCGAGCTTTCTGGCGTTCACCAAGGCGACGATTGCCTCGGCTGAACTCCGCAATCAGCTCAGCGACACGTTCAGCAAGATCGAGCCGCTGTTCGAAACCGTCAACGCGGCCGTCTCCAGTGCCCGTGTCGATGCCAACACCCAAAGCGCCTGGATCTCTTCGCTCGCGTTGAAGGCGATGATAGGATCGGCAGTTTTCCTCGTCTTGCTGATCGCCGCGATTCTCTTCGTCGTCGGCCGCTCCGTCACGCTGCCTTTGGGCCTGACGGCCGTGGCGATGCGGAAATTTGCCGAAGGTGACACGACGGCAGTGTTGCCCGACGCCGATCGCAGGGACGAGATCGGCGACATGGTTCGTGCTCTCCACGTCTTCCGCAAGGCCGAAGAGGAGAAGCGCTGGCTGGAAGCCGAAGCGCTGGAGGCGGGCCGTACGTCCGCAGAGCAACGGCGTCGAGCCGAGCTTGCTGCGACGGAAGAGGCGCGCCGGGAGTTCATCCGGAACGTCTCTCCCGCCTTCACGGCACTGTCGAACGGCGATCTTACCGTTCGGATGGAACGCAGCCGGATGGTCGGGTTCGAGGAGATCTGTGACCAGTTCAACGCATCGATCCAAAGCCTCGAGGAGGTGATTGCCGCGGTCGTTTCCGCCTCGGGGTCGATCCATGTCGGGCTCGACGAAATCAACATCGCCTCGAACGACTTGGCACGGCGTACCGAACAGCAGGCCGCGAGCCTGGAAGAAACGGTGGCGGCGCTGTCTGAAGTGACGAAGGGGGTGAATGAGACGGCCGATGGCGCCGCCCGGGCCCACGACTCTGCCCTGCAGGCTCAACGCAATGCCGAAAAGGGCGGGAACATCGTTTCCCAGGCCGTCAATGCGATGACCCAGATCGAAAAGTCCTCCGACCAGATCGGTCAGATCATCACGGTCATCGACGAGATCGCCTTCCAGACGAACCTCCTCGCACTCAACGCGGGCGTCGAGGCGGCACGGGCCGGCGAGGCGGGCAAAGGCTTCGCGGTGGTCGCACAGGAGGTGCGGGGGCTTGCCCAGCGTTCCGCCGAAGCGGCCAAGGAGATCAAGGCATTGATCTCGGCTTCGGGCGAGGAGGTCCAAAGCGGCGTGCAACTCGTGACGGCCTCCGGCCAATCGTTGAACGAAATCGTCGCCCAGGTGGCGGAGATGTCGGCGATCGTCATGCAGATCGCCAAAGGTGCCCGCGAGCAGAGCACAAGCCTGAAGGAGGTCTCGGCCGCTGCCGACCAGATGGACAAGGTCACGCAGCAGAACGCCGCGATGGTCGAAGAAGCGACCGCAGCGGCCCAGGCCCTCGGAAAGGAGACCGACAGTCTCTCCCATCTCACGGGCCGCTTCAAAACGGCTGCGTCCCGGACAGGACAGGCAGGTCGGTTCGGGGCCACGCCGGAAAGCCGTGCCCCGGCGAGGCGCGCGGTCCCGGCCGATCGGTCCGTTCCCCAGCTCAGGGTCGTTGGAACGGGCGGAGCCGCGCCGAAAGCCGACGCAAAGGCATGGGAAGAGTTCTGATTGGAAACAGAGCCCGTATTCCGCTTCTCCGTCGTCCCTACTCCCCGTCCACCTCGCACCGTGCTCTCAGCCGGCCGAGGTCCGGCACCGTCACCATCCGGTTGTTCTCGACGACGATGACGCCGGCCTTTCTCAGCCTGGTGATCTGGCGGCTGACCGTTTCGATGGTGAGGCCGAGGAAGTCGGCGATGTCGGCCCGCTTCAGGGGAATTTCGAAGCGAATCGGCTGGTGGCGGTCCTTCGCCTCGGGATCGACGTTCTCGGCGATCATCAGCAGGAAGCTCGCCACCTTTTCCGCCGCGGTCTTGCGGCCGAGGGCGAAGATCCATTCGCGCGCTTCGTCGAGTTCGTCGAGCGCCTGCTGGTAGAGCCGGCGTTCGAGATCGGGCGACCGGGCGATCATCTCGTCCATGACCTCCCTCGGAAAGCTGCACAGCTTCACCTCGCTCGCGGCCTCGGCGGTCACGTCGCTCGTGGGACGGAACGGCCGGCCGACGAAATCCGGCGCGAACTGCAGGCCGACGATCTGCTGGCGCCCGTCGGCCATCAGCCGGGTGAGTTTCACGACGCCGGACAGAATGTTGGAATAATGCCTGACGTTCTCGCCGGCCGAGACGAGCGCGCCGTCGCTTTCGACCGTCTGCTTGACGGTCTGCCGGCTGAGCCGGGTCAGTTCCTGCGGCGTCAGCGCGCCGCAGACCCCGCGATGGCGCGCCTCGCAGGCGCGGCAGACCGCCGGGACATCGGAATTGTGGACGTCGAGGCGCGGCGCCCCGCCCATCGCGTTTGCTGTGGGCAAATCGTTGCTCATGGTCCCGCCAACGCGCATGAGGGGGCCCGATCTGTCAATCGGAAATCATACCTGCTCAGGGGGATCGCTCGAAGGCAGGTGCCATCGATGACGCTTCGATCTCCCCCCTTGCGGGGGAGATGGGTGGCAACCCAGAGGGGGGTCTCGCGCCACTCTCCAGCAGTCCGGCGCTTGGTCACCCCCCTCTGCCTGCCGGCATCTCCCCCGCAAGGGGGAAGATCAGGCCAACCGCCAGCCTGGGCCCGGCTTCGAGCGATTGCCCTGGGCGATCGCCGACGGCGCTTGCGATTGCCCTGCATGCCTGTTGGCCGCGCCGTGGCACGATCCTCGACTGCCGATCCCGACCCGTCGCGATGGCTGGAGCCATCCCTGCGGCGCGGCGGACGACGGCTTCTCTCGCGTCGTCCGGGTGGTCCGGCGCCTTGCCGGCGTCGGCCACAACCATGTAAACGGCATTGCCAACGAGTTCTGGGAATGGGTGACGGCCTCGTCGCCTCTGCGCGGGCTGCCTGACCTTGACGACGAAAAGCCATCCGAACGTCGTCATGCCGGCGTTCTCCTCCGGCCAGACGGCAAGACGAGCCGCTCCGGTTCCGGCGCGCCTCGCTTCGGGCGAGCTCTTCCTCCGTGCCGGCTGCGTCGCCCATCCCGGCCGGATCGTAGCCGGCATCGGGTCCTCCGGGCGAGGCTTCGACGCCGCAATCGCTGGAGGTCCTCTCGGCGAAGCCTCCAAACGCGCCCCCGAACCGGCCGAGGCCGCGGAGACGTTTTCATGACGACCGGAACCGTGATGCTGGCCTTCTACGGCGACGATTTCACCGGGTCCACCGACGCTCTGGAAGTGACCGCCCTGGCGGGACTGCCGACCGTCCTCTTCACCCGGGTGCCGGGCACGGAAGATCTTCGGCGCTTTGCCGGTTATCCCGTCGTCGGCATTGCCGGGACGGCGCGCTCGCAGTCGCCCGAGTGGATGGAGGCGCATCTTCCCGCCCGTTTCGAGGCGCTGGCCCGGCTGTCGCCGCGGATCATTCAGTACAAGGTGTGCTCGACCTTCGATTCCTCGCCGCGGACCGGCTCGATCGGCCGGGCGATCGACATCGGCAGCCGGTTCGTCCCGGCCGACTGGTCGCCGAGCATCGTCGGGGCGCCGCATCTCGGCCGCTGGCTCGTCTTCGGCAACCTCTTCGCTGCGACGGGGGGCACGCGCTACCGGATCGACCGCCATCCGACCATGTCGCGCCATCCCGTCACGCCGATGCGGGAGAGCGATCTGCGGCTGCACCTCAAAGAGCAGACCGAGCGCCGGATCCTCGGCATCGACATCGCCAGCCTGGCGCGGGGCGAAGCCGAGGCCGAGCGCGAGAAGGCCCGGGCGGAGCGCGCGGTCACCTTCGTCGACGTCGCCGACGACGTCTCCCAGCGCGCGGCCGGCCGCCTCGTCTGGGAAGGGGCGGGAGAGGGGATCTTCAGCGCCTCGTCCTCCGGCCTGCAATACGCCCTCGTCGCCCATTGGCGCGAGACGGGCATCCTGCCGCCGGAAGCGCCGGCCTTTCCGCCGGCTGCGGCGGTGGATCGCCTGCTGGTCCTGTCGGGAAGCTGCTCGCCGGTCACCGCCGAGCAGATCGCCGGGGCCGAGGCGGCCGGCTTCGCCGCGATCCGGCTCGACGTCGCGGCGGCGGTCGATGCCGCGCGGCAGGAGGGCGAAGTCGCGCGCATCATGGAGGCCGCGACGGCCGCCTTCGCGACCGGCAGGAGCGTCGTCGTCTTTGCCGCGAAGACCGTCGACGATCCGGCCTTCGTCGCTTTGAAGGAGCGAGCCGGCACCGACGCGGCCAGCTTCTCGGCCGCCCAGGACGCGATCGGCCGCACCCTCGGCATCGTCGCGGCGCGGGCCGTACCGGCCTTCGGCCTGCAGCGCATCGTGGTCGCCGGCGGCGACACGTCCGGCCGGGTGCTGGAGTCGATCCCGGTCGTGGCGCTGGAGGTCGCCCATCCGCTGGGTCGCGGGGCACCGATCTGCCGCTGCCACGGCACCGAGGCCGCCTTCGACGGCCTGCAGGTGGTCCTCAAGGGCGGCCAGATCGGCCAGCCCTCGCTCTTCGTCGATGCGCTCGAAGGCACAGCGCGAGGCTGACCCGTCGGGCAGGGTCGAAGCCGTTCGGGCCGAAGGTTGACAGGACGGCCGCGACAGATAATCTGACCTTGGGGAAGCTTGACGCCTGGCCACCGGCGTCGATGGCTGCCCGCATCGTCGGGATGCCTTCGGTCGGTGAGTCGCGCGAACGAAGATGGATCAGACGGCATGAGCGGCATGACGAAAGCCCATCGGGCCGAAACGCCGGCGCCCCGCCTTTCGAAGGTGCAGGATCTTTCATCGAGACGGGTTGCGGCGAAAGCGATCCGGCGACATCCGGCCGGCCACTTGGCCCAGTTCGCCCGGACCATCGGCTTCGCCATGATTTTGGGTGGGGCCTCCGCCGGCCATGCCCAGGAACTGAAATCGATCGACCTCGACACCATGCTCGCCGAGCCTGCCGGACCGGCGCTCGGCGATTGCCTCGCCGGCAAGAGCGAAGGCTGCGGCGGGAAGGCGGCCGAGGCCGCCCGCAGCTTCAGCCGCAACGAGCTGTGCGATCTGAAGATCGTCGCCGGCAACGAGTGCGCGAAGGCGGCGCCCGCCAATGCCGAGCTCGCCGCGGGAGAGCGGACGCGGCTGTTGATCGTCGAGGAAGATCCGGCGGCCGAGGCGCCCCTGCCGTCGATCGACGTCGAGATCCTCTTCGCCTACGGCTCCGCCGAGCCGCTGCCGGCCTCCGGGACCGAGCTGCAGGACCTCGCCCGGCTGGTCACCGATCAGCGCTTTTCGAAGGATCGTTTCGTCGTCATCGGCCACACCGATGCGGCCGGCAGCGAGACCTACAACCAGGTCCTGTCGACGCAGCGCGCTGCGTCGGTCCGCGATCGGCTGGTGTCGCTGACCGGCGCCGGGCCGGAGCGTTTCGTCGTCGCCGGGCGGGGCGAGAGCGATCTGAAGGACCAGGCCGACCCGCTCGCCGCGCAGAACCGGCGGGTGCAGATCGTTCTCTTGAAGTGACCGCCGCAAGGCGCCTCGGCCGGGGCGCGGCATCGGCCGGGCGGTCGAGGCAGCGGACGGCCGGGCGATCCTTCGGCACCGACGCGATCGGTCGAGGCGGATCGACAGCATGTGCGTATCCTTGCCGCCCTCCTGATCCTCGTCGCCCTGATGCCGCCCCGGCCCGCATCGGCGGACGACCGGGCGATCGTCGGGATGCCGGTTGTGGGAACTCTTCCCGATTCCCGGGAAACCGCGCTCGCCGGGTTTATACTTCGCGCGTGAAGCGGCATATTGGTAGTGGCGGGATGCGATCTGTTCCTGCGGGTTCGCCGCGGGAGAGAGCATCCACAATGCAAACGGGAGAGAGAGCTATGGCCTGGAACAAGCCTGTTGTCACCGAAATCTGCATGGCGATGGAAATCAACGGCTACATGCCCGTCGAATTCTAATCGGTCGTGACTGCCGATATGGGCCGCGGGCGGGATGACCGCCTGCGGCTTTTTGTTTTGGGCTCGGCGGCCGGCGGCGGCTATCCGCAGTGGAACTGCCTGTGCGATGTCTGCCGGCTTTACTGGGCCGGCGACGAACGGGTCGTAGCGCGCTCCCAGTCCTCGATCGCCGCTTCCGCCGACGGGCGCAACTGGCTCCTTCTGAACGCCTCGCCGGATCTGCGCGATCAGATCCTGAAATCGCCACGGCTCTCGCCGGCGGCGAGTGCCGGTCCCCCCGGGAGGCGGGCGACGCCGATCTCGGCCGTGCTCGTCACCAATGGCGACGTCGATCACATCGCCGGGCTTTTGACGCTGCGCGAGAAGCAGCGTTTTCCGCTTTACGGGACCGCCGGCGTTCTCGGCATGATCGCGGACAGCCCGGTTTTCCAGGTGCTCGATCCGGCCTTCGTCGACAAGCGCCCGGTGGCGATCGGCGTCGGCTTCGAGCCCTTGCCGGGCCTTTTCGTCGAGATCTTCTCCGTGCCCGGCAAGGTGCCGCTGTTCATGGAAAAGGGCGAGGTGGACGTCGGCGAGGAAAGCGAGATGACCGTCGGCGTGAAGCTTTCGGCGCATGGAAAGACCGCCTTCTACATTCCCGGCTGCGCCCATCTGCCGGAGACGCTGAAAGCGCGCATTCGCGGCGCCGACACGCTGCTCTTCGACGGCACGCTCTATGCCGACGACGAGATGCGCCGGGCCGGCGTCGGGGAGAAGACCGGCCGGCGCATGGGCCACATGCCGATCTCGGGCGAGGGCGGCAGCCTCCACGCCTTCGAAGGGCTCGACATTGCCCGCCGTGCCTATATCCACATCAACAACACGAACCCCGTTCTCGTCGAGGGGTCGAGCGAAAGAGGGACCGTCGAGGCCGCCGGCTGGACGGTCACCCGTGACGGGATGGAGATCGCCTTATGACTAATTCCCGATCCGAGATGATGACCGGTCCGGAACTCGAGGCGGCGCTGCGCCGGATCGGCGAGACGCGCTACCACTCGCTCCATCCCTTTCAGACCCTGTTGCAGGAAGGCCGGCTGAATCAGGCGCAGGTCCAGGCCTGGGCGCTGAATCGCTACTATTACCAGGCCAACATTCCGGTGAAGGACTCCTACATCCTCGCCCGGCTCGGCACGGTCGAGCTTCGCCGCGAGTGGCGCCAGCGCATTCTCGATCACGACGGCTCCGAGACCGAGCGCGGCGGCATCGAGAAGTGGATCGCGCTGACCGACGGCGTCGGCCTCGATCGGGACTACGTCATGTCCGGCCGGGGTATCCTCGCCGGGACGCGCTTTGCCGTCGACGCCTATGTCCATTTCGTCCGCGACCGCTCGCTGCTCGAAGCCATCGCCTCGTCCCTGACGGAGCTCTTCTCGCCGAACGTCATCGGCGTGCGCACCAAGGGCATGCTGGCGCATTACGATTTCATCTCGCAGGAAACCCTGGCCTATTTCGACAAGCGGCCGGTGCAGGCCAAGCGCGACAGCGATTTCGCTCTCGGCTACTGCCTCGAATACGCCGACACGCGCGAGAAGCAGGAGGCGGTGATGGCGGCGCTGCGCTTCAAGTGCCAGGTTTTGTGGGCGCAGCTCGATGCGTTGTACTACGCCTATGTCGAGCCGGCCCTGACGCCGCCGGATGCCTGGCGTCCGGGCGAAGCGGAGAGCGGCCGGGAGGCGGCCTGATGGCGGAACTCCGGGGCATCGCCGACGACACCGTCCCGGCCCTGCCGCGCGGGGTGAAGTTCCGCGAGGACAAGGCCCGCGGCCGCCACGTGCTGCTCGGGCCGGAACGGATCTTCGAGGCCGATCCGATCGCCACCGAGATCTTGAAGCGGATCGACGGCAGGACGACGTTCAAGGAGATCCTCGGTCAACTGACCCAGTTGTTCACCGCCGACGAGGCGACGATCCGTCCGGATGTCGAGGCACTCCTGACGGATCTGTCCGACAAGCAGATGGTGACCTTATGAGCGAAACGATTCTTCTCGATCGCCCGAGTGCGGCGGTCGAGCCCCGGCCGCAGCCGCCCCTCGGTCTTCTCGCCGAGGTGACTCACCGCTGCCCCTTGCGCTGCACCTACTGTTCCAACCCGCTGCAGCTGGATCCGAAGTCTTCGGAACTCGATACCGAGACCTGGAAGCGCGTGTTCTCGGAAGCCGCCGAACTCGGCGTCATCCACCTTCACATGTCCGGCGGCGAGCCGACGGCGCGGCGCGACATCGTCGAACTGATGCGCCATGCCGCCGAGGTCGGCCTCTACACCAACCTCATCACCTCCGGGATCGGCGTCGACGAGGCGAAGCTCGACGCGCTCGTCGAGGCCGGCTGCGACCATATCCAGCTGTCGATGCAAGGCGCCGACGAGGGCATCACCCAGCGCGTCGGCGGTTACAAAGGCGGCTTCGAGCGAAAGCAGGCCTTCGCGCGGGCCGTCGTCGCCCGCGGCGTGCCGCTGACGCTCAACGCCGTGATCCACCGGATGAACATCCATCAGGTGCCGGAGATGATCGAGAAGGCGGTGGAGTTCGGCGCCAAACGACTGGAGATCGCCCACACCCAATATTACGGCTGGGCGCTGAAGAACCGGGCGCAGCTGATGCCCGCCCGCGAGGACGTGGACCGGACCATCGAGGAGGTCGAGACGGCCCGCGAGCGCCTCAAGGGCACGCTGGTGATCGACGCGGTGTTCCCGGACTATTATGCCCGCTATCCGAAGCTCTGCAACGGGGGCTGGGGAACGCGGACCTTCTCGGTCACGCCGTCCGGCAAGGTGCTGCCCTGTCATGCCGCCGAGACGATCACCCATCTCGGCTTCTGGAACGTCCGCGACCACTCGCTCGCCGAGACCTGGTACGACGGGCCGGCCTTCGAGGCTTATCGCGGCACGTCCTGGATGAAGGAGCCCTGCCGCTCCTGCGAGCGCAAGCATGTCGACTTCGGCGGCTGCCGCTGCCAGGCCCTGGCTCTGACCGGCGACGCGGCGAACACCGATCCGGTCTGCATCAAGTCGCCGCTGCACGAGAGCATCGGGGCGATGGCGACGACGGAATCGGCCGTCGCCGAGCCGGGCGCGGCGACCTATCGCGGGTTTCGGGCGGGCTAAAACCTCCGCGTCCGCCCGACCGGCGCCGAGCTATTCGGCGGCCTGTCGCTCGGCCAGCACCGGTGCGTTCGCCTCGCGGAAATGGGCATGGGCCGCGGCGACGCCGGCGCCGGGCGTGATGTCCGCGCCCGCGTCGGCGAGCGAGATCTCCGCCGCAGCGAGCGCCGAAAGGCACATCACCTCGTTGAGATCGCCGAGATGGCCGATGCGGAAGACCTTGCCGTTCAGTCGCGCCAGCCCGCCGCCGAAGGAGGTATTGTAACGCTCGTAGGCGATCTTGATCACCCGGTTGGCGTCGACGCCCTCGGGCACGGTAATCGCCGAGACCGTGTCCGAATGCCACTGCGGCCCGGCCGCGACGAGCTTCAGGCCGAGCCCCTCGACGCCGCGGCGGACGCCTTCGGCGAGGCGCCGGTGCCGGGCAAAGACGTTGTCCAGCCCCTCCTCGAAGAGCATGTCGAGCGCGGCGCGCAGTCCGTGGAAGAACTGCGTCGGCGGCGTGTAGGGGAAATAGCCCTGATCGTTCGTGGCGATCTGGTCGGCGAAGGTGAAATAGCTGCGGGCCATCTTCGGCCGCTCGTCCCGGTTCGCCGCGAGCGCCTTTTCCGAAACCGACAGGAACGACAGGCCGGCCGGCAGCATGAAGCCCTTCTGCGAGCCGGCGACGGCGAGGTCGACGCCCCATTCGTCCTGGCGAAAGTCGATCGAGGCGATCGAGGAGACGCCGTCGACGAAGAGCAGGGCGGGATGGGAATGGGCGTCGAGAAGCCTCCGCACGCCGGCGATGTCGGAGGTGACGCCCGTGGCCGTCTCGTTGTGGGTGACGAAGACGGCACGGATCTCGTGACCGGTGTCGGCGGCGATCCGCTGCTCGTAGGCGTCGAGCGGGACGCCCTTGCCCCATTCGACGTCGACGACGTCGACGTCGAGGCCGAGACGCTGGGCCATCTCCACCCACAAATGGGAAAACTGCCCGAAGCGGGCCATCAGCACCTTGTCGCCGCTTGCCAGCGTGTTCTGGACCGCCGCTTCCCAGGCGCCGGTGCCCGAGGAGGGGAACATGAACACCCGGCCGCTCTCGTTCCTGAAGGCGCGCTTCAGGTCACGGAACAGGCCGAGGGTCAGGTCCGGCAGATCCGGCGCCCGCTGATCCTCCATCGTCACGTTCATGGCGCGGCGCACCCGGTCCGGCACGTTGGTCGGTCCGGGAATGAAGAGCTGTCTGATGCCGTGTCTCACGTCGTCCTCCCTGTCGCGCCGCAGACGGCGTCGTCGGGCGCTGAGGGCGCCCGGATTTTGCCGCGATGGTAGCGAGGGCGGGAGTAAAGGGAACTTTAATTTTCTCATCGCATACGACAGAAAAACTTAGGGGTGGCGCCGGATTTTTTCCGCTTTCCGCCTTATGTCCTGATCCGGCACGCCGGGGGCGGGGCGTGACCGTCTTTGCACCAACGAGGAGATGAGCGGCGATGGGACTTCTATCCGGCCTGATGGGCCTGACCAGCGACGTCGACGTGGACGAGGTTCGCGCCGAACTGGCACCGATCATGATCGACGGCGAAGAAATCGTCCTCGCCTTCATGGTGGTGCGGGACATGCTCGTCTTTACCGATCTCAGGCTGATCATCGTCGACAAGCAGGGCATGACCGGCCGAAAGCGGACGATCCAGTCGATCCCCTATCGGGCGATCACGACGTTTTCGATCGAGACGGCCGGCACCTTCGACGCCGATTCCGAAATGACCATCTGGATGAGCGGCCAGCCACCGCTCGTCCGTGAACTGTCGCGCCGGTCGAACATCGCCGGCATCCAGAAGGCCCTGGCCGAAGGCGTGCTCGCGCGGCGCTGAGGGGCGCAATTGCCCCGGCGACAGGTTTTCGCCGCTTTGGTAAAAAAATCTTAAGCTTGATGGATCGAAATCGCATCTCGGGAGTTGAGAAGCGATGCCGACGATCACCACCGCCATAAGATTTGCCGAAGTGAGGGACGCCGCCGCCCTGGCGAACGTCCACGAGTCGGCTTGGCGCGGCGCCTATGCAGGCCTGATCCCCCATGGCTGCCTGAATTCGATCCTCCAGCGGCGGCAGTCCGGCTGGTGGCAGCGCGCGGTGCAGGGCGGCGCGGGCATCCTCGTCGTCGAATATTGCGGTGAAACGATCGGCTACGCCACCATGGGGCGAAACCGGACCGAAGCCCTCGCCGTCGACGGCGAAATCTACGAATTGTATCTCAAGCCGTCCCACCAGGGCGTCGGTTTCGGCCGGCGCCTTTTTGCTGCCAGCCGGAAGCTTCTGCGCGAGCGGAGCTTCGAAAGTCACGCCGTCTGGGCGCTCGCCGACAATTCGCTGGCCACCGGTTTCTACGAGCGGCTGGGCGGTGAGGTGATCGCCGAAGGCGAGGAGCGGTTTGCCGACAAGGCGCTTCGCAAGATCGCCTATGCCTGGCCCGCGAAGTGATCCGGCCTCGCGATCGGCTGCAGGAACGGCATTGCGCCACGGGCTGACGCACCCGCAATTCCCGAGCGAAGAGGTGCGGACGCCTCGCCCGGTCGTACCGTCCGGCGTCGAGGGTCAGGCACCCTCGACCATGATGGCCCGGTGGCCGATGTCGGTGCGGAAGAAGCCGTCGTCCCAGCCCACCTGATCCACCGCCGCGTAGGCTCGCGCCGCCGCTTCGCGCACCGTGGCGCCGCGCGCGGTGACGTTCAGCACCCGGCCGCCGGTCGCCACGAGCTGGTCGCCGTCACGGCTGGTGCCGGCATGGAAGACGTGGGTGACCGCGTCGTCGGCCGGAAGTTTCGTGATCTCGGTGCCCTTCTTGTAGCTTCCCGGATAGCCTTCCGCCGCCATCACCACCGTCAGCGCCCGGTCCCGAGACCATGTCGGCGCGACGGCGGAGACGTCGCCCTTGGCGGCCGCCAGGAAGGCCTCGAGCGGATCGCTGTCGAGACGCATCATCAGGACCTGCGCTTCGGGATCGCCGAAGCGGACGTTGTATTCGATCAGCTTCGGCCCGGTCTCGGTCAGCATCAGCCCGGCATAGAGGATGCCCCGAAACGGCGCGCCGATCTCGGCCATGCCCTTCAGCGTCGGCTCGACGATCTCCCTCATCGCCCGCTCGACCAGACGCTCGCTCATCGCCAGAGCCGGCGAATAGGCGCCCATGCCGCCGGTGTTCGGTCCGCGGTCGCGGTCGAAGGCGCGCTTGTGGTCCTGGGCGGTGCCGAACACGACGGCCCTGCTGCCGTCGCAAAGGCAGAAGAGGCTGGCCTCCTCGCCTTCGAGGAATTCTTCGATGACGATCTCGGCGCCCGGACCGCCGAAGTCGCCTTCGAAGCAGCCGTCGACCGCCGCCATCGCCTCGGCCCGGTTGGTCGCGATGGTCACGCCCTTGCCGGCCGCCAGCCCGTCGGCCTTGATCACCGTCGGATAGCCGGTCTCGTCGAGATAGGTCTTGGCCGCGGCCGCGTCGGTGAAGCGCTTGTATCGGGCGGTGGGAATGTCGTGGCGTGAGCACAGATCCTTGGTGAAGCCCTTCGAGCCCTCGAGCCGCGCGGCGGCCGCCGACGGCCCGAAGACGAGGATGCCGGCTTCCTCCAGCCGGTCCGCCAGACCGGCCACCAGCGGCGCCTCCGGCCCGACGACGACGAGGCCGATGCCGGCATCGCGGCAGAAGCGGACGATCGCATCGTGATCGGCGACGTCGAGCGAGACGATTTCCGCGCATTCGGCGATGCCGGGATTGCCGGGCGCCGCATAGAGCCGGTTCAGCATCGGCGACTGGGCGATCTTCCAGGCGAGGGCATGTTCGCGGCCGCCGGAGCCGATCAAGAGGACATCCATGCGCATTTCCTGGCTCGAGCCGCTGTCTGACTTCTTCATGAGAGTGGCGATAGGGGCCGACGGGCCGCGAGGTCAAGGACGGCGGCTGGCGAAAAAATCGCGGCAGGAAGGATTGCGGCGTGATTTTCACTTGACTGCAGCAATCATGCACACACTGTGGTCGCCATGGCGAATCTCAAAACCAGCCTGGCTGAATCACCCGATCGGGTCTCCGACGCGCCGGTGTACAACTGGGTCTATCGCTGGCTGCCGAGGGCGATCTGGCCCTACGCTCAGCTCGCCCGTTGGGACCGGCCGATCGGCTGGCAGCTCCTGTTGTGGCCCTGCTGGTGGTCGGCGGCGCTGGCGCCCCAGGCGGTTGCGCCGAGCGCGGTGCATACGGGACTGCCCAGCCTGTGGCACCTGTTCCTGTTTCTCGTCGGCGCGATCGCCATGCGCGGCGCGGGCTGCACCTACAACGACCTCGTCGATCACGACATCGACGACAAGGTGGCGCGGACCCGCTCGCGCCCGCTGCCCTCCGGGCGGGTCAGCCGCGGGCAGGCGAAGCTGTTTCTCGTCCTGCAGTCGCTGCTCGGCTTTCTCGTCCTCCTCCAGTTCAATCCCTTCGCGGTGCTTCTCGGCATCCTGTCGCTCCTGACGGTGGCGATCTATCCGTTTCTCAAGCGCTTCACCGACTGGCCGCAGCTCGGCCTCGGCCTCGCCTTTTCGTGGGGCGCGCTGATGGGCTGGGCCGGCCACTGGGGCTCGCTGTCGCTGTCGCCGCTGCTGCTCTATGCCGGGTCGATCCTCTGGACGATCGGCTACGACACGATCTATGCGCACCAGGACAAGGAGGACGACGCGCTCGTCGGCGTCAGGTCGACGGCTCGCCTGTTCGGCCAGCGGACGCGCGAAGCGCTGACGGTCCTCTATCTCGGGACGATCATCCTGTTCTTCGCCGCCTTCGCCACGTCCCCGATGGGCGCTGCGGGGGGCCCTTCCTGGCCCGCCTACGCGGCGCTCGCCATCGGCGCGGTGCAGATGGTCTGGCAGATCCTCAGCCTCGACATCGACGATCCCGATCAGTGCCTCGGCCTGTTCAAGTCGAACACGGTGTTCGGCTGGATCATCTTCTTCGGCCTGATCTTCTCGGCGCTGTTCTCGCTGTCGATGCCGGTCGCCGCCGGCTGAGGCGCTCGCCGCGTCTCGCGGTCGATTTTCGATCTCGTCGGCGGTGCTGCTCCTCGCGAAGCCGGCGAGGCGTTCCCACATTCGGGCCTTCTCCTCCGCGGGCGACAGTCGTCGTCGCGCGCCAGTCGTTTGGGAGTTCATCCTGCCCGAAGCCGTGCTCGATCCCCGCACCATCGACATCCATCTCGCCGATCCGGCTCTTGCGGGCGATCGGCGGGAGACATGGCTGCCGCTGCTCGATCCGGCCGAGCGCGCCCGCTACGAGCGCTACCGGGTCGATGGCGCGAGGCGGGAATATCTGACCGGCCGCGCGCTGGTGCGGACGACCTTGTCGCGCTACGCCGACGTCGCCCCGGCCGCCTGGCGCTTCGAAACAAATCGCTACGGCCGCCCCGCGATCGGGGCGGATCAGGCCGATCTCGCGCCGGGTCTCGTCTTCAATCTCTCCCATACGAGAGGCCTCGTCGCGCTTGCCGTGGGCAAGGACTGCGACCTCGGCGTCGACGTCGAATGGATCTCCCGGGAAAACGAACTCGCCAGGCTCTGCGACCGCTATTTCGCCCCCGGCGAGGCCGCCTATGTCCGGGCCGGCGAAGGAGCGGAGTTGACGGAACGCTTCTTCGCCTTCTGGACGCTGAAGGAGGCCTACATCAAGGCGCGGGGCATGGGCCTCGCCTTGCCGCTCGACGGCTTTGCCTACGACATCACCGGCGATGCGCCGACGATCTGCTTCGAGCCGAGCTGCCCGGACGATCCGGCCCGCTGGCGTTTTCTTCGGCGGGCCGTCGGGTCGAGCCATCGGCTCGCTCTCGCCGTCGCTTCCCGGCAGGACGCGTTGCGGCTGCGCCTGCGACGCGTCGTGCCGCTAGAAGAGGCTGCTGCCGAGGAGGCTGCGCCCGTCGATGACGTGGTCCTGCCGGGGGAGAGCGGGCGGCGCGCCTCGTGAGACTTTACGCCGTCGCCGATCTTCATCTGGGCTTTGCGGCCAATCGCGAGGCCCTCGCCGAAATCCGGCCGCGCCCGGACGACTGGTTGATCCTTGCCGGCGACGTCGGCGAGACGTCCAATCACCTGCGCCTCGCCTTCGAGACCCTCGCGCCGAAATTCCGGCAACTCGTCTGGGTGCCCGGCAATCACGAACTCTGGGCGGTCGGCGAGCGCGGCGCGGCTCCCGGCGAAGCCCCGCGGCGGGGGGAAGACCGCTATCGCGCCTTCGTCGAACTCTGCCGGGACTACGGTGTGCTGACGCCCGAGGACGACTACCCGCTGATCGAGATCGATGGCAGTGCGCTCCGGCTGGTGCCGATGTTCCTGCTCTACGATTATTCCTTCCGCCCGCCGGATGTCGCCGCGGAGGACGCGCTGGCCTGGGCGCGCCAGGGCGGGGTGCGCTGCGCCGACGAACAGTTTCTCTCGCCCGCGCCGTTCGCCAGCCGTTCCGAATGGTGCCGGGCGCGCTGCGAATCGACCGAGGCGCGGCTCCTGGCGCTCGGCGGGGAGAGCGTCCCGCGGGTGCTCGTCAATCACTGGCCGCTGCGGGAGGAATTGGCCCGGCCGCCGCGCATTCCGCGCTTTTCGTTATGGTGCGGCACGAAGCGGACCGAGGATTGGCATCGCCGTTTCAACGCCGGCGCGGTGGTCTCGGGCCACCTTCACATGCCGTCGAGCCGGATCGTCGACGGGGTCCGGTTCGAGGAAGTCTCGTTCGGCTATCCGAAACAGTGGCATGGGCGGCGCGCGCCGGACGATGCGCTCCGCCGGATCGTGGTCTGAGGGGCCGCGCCGCGGCCCCTCAGCCCGTCGTGCCGTTCAGGCGACGAGATTGAGGAAGCCGGCGGCGATGGCGACGGCGACGAACAGGAGCCCGGTGACGGCGATGGTCTGGGCGGCTTCGGTATGGAACAGGCTGCGGAGCATGGCGGCGAACCTTTCATGATGGCGTTGCGCTCTGCGCCGGATGTGGTCTTTTCCGTCTCTTTGCGACATTCGGATTGCGACATCGGGTGACGCAACGCGTACATTCGTCATTGATGGCGAATTTTTCGGAAAGCCGCCGGCAAGCTTCGGCCCGGTCGCGCCTTTTTGGCCGGGGCTACGACCCGCCCTCGGGCCTCAGGCGGAGTGGGAAAAGATGTCCTCCTCGCCCCAGCCGGCGAGGTCGAGCTTCACCCGGGTCGGCAGGAAGGAAAAGCAGGCCTTGGCGAGATCCATGCGCTCCTCGCGGTCGAGCCGCTTGTAGAGGACGCCCATGATGTCGTGGAGATAGAGGACGTCCGAGGCGGCATATTCGATCTGGGCCTGGGACAGGGTTTCGGCTGCCCAGTCCGAGGACTGCTGCTGCTTCGACAGGTCGACGCCGATGAGTTCGCGCGCGAGGTCCTTGAGCCCGTGGCGGTCGGTATAGGTGCGGGTCAGGCGCGAGGCGATCTTGGTGCAGAAGACGTTGGCGGTCATGACCCCGAAGGCGTGATAGAGCGCCGCGACGTCGAAGCGCGCGTAGTGGAAGATCTTGGTCTTCGATGCGTCCTTCAGGAGCGCGGCGATGTTCGGCGCCTCGCGCTGGCCCTTGGCGATCTGGACGACGTCCGCGGTGCCGTCGCCCGGCGAGAGCTGGACGACGCAGAGCCTGTCGCGTCGCGTGTCGAGGCCGAGCGTCTCGGTATCGATGGCCACGGGGCCGTTGTAGCGGGAGAGGTCGGGAAGGTCGCCCTTGTGCACGCGGATGGTCATGATCTGCCCTTGTCGATTCGTAATCCCTCAAATCGATAGCGGATTTCGCCCGAAAGCCCAAAAACCCACGCGGTGCCGGCTATTTGCAGAGCGCGGCACGCTTCAAGGCGAAGACGAAGACCGCAATGAAAAAGGGCGGCGCCGTTTCCGGCACCGCCCGTTCGCGACGTGTCTTTTCGAACGTGGCTATTCGGGACGGACGACGCTGCCGTCCGGAGTGACCGGCTGGGCTGGCACTGCGACCGGTGCCGCGGCAGCCGGCACCGCCACCGCGGGCTGAAGGGTGAGCTTGGAAACGCCCAGCGCCGCGTTGATCCCTTCCTGTGCCTGGACGCTGACCGGCTGCAGCGTAAAGCTGTCGTTGGCACCCCCGACGAGGACGTTGGCGCCGCCGCCGACGATCGCCGAAGCTTCGGCCGTCGCGCCGACATAGGTGCCGGCAAGTGCGCTCTGCTGGTAGGCGGTGCCGTCGGCCACGACCACCGCCCAGGTCATCACGGTCCGTCCGGTCACGCCGACGTCGAGACCGAACGTGTCCAGCGAACCGGCATAGACCTCGCGGGGGCCGCCGCCGGCGGGCGTGAATTCGCAGACCAGCTCTTCCGACGAGCCAACGATGAACCCGGTGGAGCCCTTGCTGTGGCAACCCAGCGTCCCGGCTTCCACCGCGGCGGAAGCCGGCATGGCGAAGAGGGGCAGGGAAAGGGCGGTCGCAGCAGCGAGCGCGAGGGGAATGTGACGATTCTTCATGGGAACGTACCTCATTACAGCGATGTGTCCGCTTCGGATGAGGCAAACCGCATCGAGGACGGGGCGTTCCACTTTCTGACGTTGCGGAATTGCGAATTTTTCCGGCCAGGGGCGAGAGGGAGCCTTTCCGCCGGACCGGCAAACGAGAAACCGCCCCGGGGAGGACGGGGCGGTTTCCATGGGCTGTCCGGCCCCTCGCGAGCGGCGGGGAGGGGACCGGTAACGGGGTATGGCCGGACAGCGGGAGGACGGGTCGTAGCGCTCAGTGGCAGGACTTGACGCGCTTCCAGACCCAGAGCTTGTTGCCGCACTCGTCGTAGCCGGCGAAGACCTTCTGCTTTTCGACGTGGCAGACCTTCTCGTAGCGGACGGTGTCGTAGCCGTAGTGCGGCTTGTGCCAGCTCTTGGCACTGGCCGGGGCCGAAAGGGCGGTGCCGGCGACGACGACGGTGGCGAGGGCGATGAGGGTGTTGCGGATCATTGTCGGGCTCTCCTGAGGGTTTGATCGGTGCCGGTCTGTCGACCTTGGCGTCTTGCGTGCCGGTCGTCTCGACCGATGCCCGACGAGTGAAAAGCCCAGAGCCGATTTTGCGCCGGCATGGATTCTGCCGGACCCTGATCTCGCAAAAGGAAGGTCGGACAGGGCGGTGCCGGCAGCGCGCCATATCCCGGCGCCGGGGGGCAAGTCGCTTCGATGGTGGCCGTCGACGATCTGGGGCGCTTACAAAATTTCGGGAAAAACATGCCGATCGAAAGTAAAAACCATTCATCGTCTTGAGAAGATATGTCCCGTTATTCACGGGCGATCGGCGGCTTTAACTCACTTGCAATGATCTATCCACATGATCGACCCCGTCTCCGGCAGGCGAGGTCGATGTCATGGCAATCACGAGGCGAGATCTGTTGGGCGCCGGCGCGTTTGCGGCGGTGTCGCTGAGGAACGTCCGCTTCGCGGCGGCCGAAACCGGCCTCGACGATCCTGCTGCTGCCGTCCTTTCCGTCACTCGCCGCGGAGAGAGGCTCGCCGCCTTCAGCCGCAACGATCTCGCCGCGATGCCACAGTCGCGGATCGCGACGCGAACCCCCTGGACGGAGGCGGTCACCCGTTACGAGGGTCCGTCCGTCGAGCATCTGCTCGCCCGCTTCCCGTCCTCCTCCGAGCCGCTGCGGCTGCTCGCCCTCAACGACTATCTGGTGACGGCGGATGCGCGGATGCTGATCGAAGGCCGTGCGATCCTGTCCATCCGGGAAGAGGGGGTCTTCATGCCGGTGTCGTCCAAGGGGCCGGTGTTCCTGATGTTTCCCTTCGATGCCGATCCCTGCCTGCAGTCGCAGCAATATTATTCCCGTGCGGTATGGCAATTGGTCGCGATCGGTCTGTCATGAAGCGCTTTTCGTTGAACGACCTGGCCAACGCGCGATGGTTCGTCGCCGCGCTGTTGCTCGCCACCACGCTTCTGGCGCTGGCGGCCATGGGAACGTCCGTCGAGACCGAGAAATATCAGCAGGGACTGTTCGAAGCGTCGTCCTACAACGCGACATTCGACTATTCCCGGGCGCAGATCGAGATCGAGAGACTGGCCCGGTCGATCGAGCGCTTCCGGGCCGGCGACGTCGACCGGCAGCAGCTCGAAACGGCGTTTTCGGTGGTGGCGACGCGGCTCGAGACACTGCCCGCCCGGATGGTCGGACGGCCGTTTCGCGACGCTCTCGTCGCCCGCGACGCGTTGCAGGCTGCATGCGACGAGTTCGTCTCGTTGCGACCCGTCATGGAGCAGCCGGAAATCGCCGGCCGGATGGTCGGCCGGTTCGACGACGTGGCCCGGACGTTCTCGCGGCTGACGACGACCGCCAACGCCGTCCATGGCGACATCGTCGAGGGCCGGCGGGTTCGGCTTTCGAACGCGTTGGCCGATCTCGGCTTCAATCTGAGGCTCCTGTTCGGGATCGGCCTCGTGCTGGTGGTCGTGCTGATTCAGCAGAAGCTGCGTTTCCGGAGACAGGCGCTGACCGACCCTCTGACCGGCCTGCCGAACCGCGCGGCGTTCCAGACCTGGGCGGAGCGGGTCTTTGGCGCGAGGGAGGTCGCCGTCGCCGTCATCGACGTCGACCATTTCAAGGAGGTCAACGACGGCAGCGGCCATCAGCGGGGCGACAGGCTGCTCTGCGACCTCGGCGGGGTGTTCAAGGCGGCGACCGCCCGCTCAGGCCAGGTGGCGCGCATCGGCGGCGACGAATTCGCGCTTCTCTTCGTCGGCGCCGGGGCAGAGCAGCAGGCGGAACACGCTTGTGCTGAGGCGGCCCGCCGCCTGGGCGCACTCGCCGTCGACTGCAACGACCGCCGGCCGACGCTCAGCATCGGCATCGCGGCGGTGGCCGAGGGCAAAGCCTCTCTCGAGGGCCTGCTGCTCGACGCCGACTCGGCCATGTACTGCGCCAAGAGCGGCGGTGGCGATCGCATCGTCGTCGCTTCGCGGGAGTTCCGCAGCCAACTGGAACAGCGCCGTCTCCTGCAACGCGACCTGGCGAGCGCGGTCGCGCGGGGCGAGTTCCAGACGGTGTTTCAGCCGATCGTCGAAGTCGGCAATCTGCGGGCCCACGGCTTCGAGACGCTGTTGCGGTGGGATCATCCCGATCTCGGGCGCCTGTCACCGGACTTCTTCATTCCGCTCGCCGAGGAGAACGGCGCGATCGTCGAGATCGGCCGCTTCGTTCTCGACAGGGCGCTGTCGATTGCCGCCAACTGGCCCGATCCCCTGACCGTTTCCGTCAACGTTTCGGCCCTTCAACTCGGCGACAGGGCCTTCGTCGCCCATGTCCGGCAATCGCTGCTTCGTCACGCCGTGGCGCCGCACCGGCTGATCCTGGAGATCACCGAAACGGTGCTGATCCGCAACGGCAATGCCAAGAGCGTGCTCGACGAATTGCGGGCGCTCGGCGTCGGCATCGCGCTCGACGATTTCGGCACCGGCTATGCCTCGATGGGCTATCTGCGCCAGTACCGCTTCGACAAGATCAAGATCGACAAGTCCTTCGTCTCGACGATGGTCGACGAGGGCAAGAGCGCCGCGATCGTCCGGGCGATCTGCGGCCTTGCCCGCGACATCTCCGCCACCGTCGTCGCCGAGGGCATCGAGACCGAGGAACTGCTGGCGCTCGTCGGCGACGCCGGATGCCAGCTCGGCCAGGGCTACCTCTTCGCCCGGCCGATGAGCGCGCTGCAGACGACGCTGTTCATCGAACGGAGCGGATGGGGCGGCGTCGCGGCGGTGCCGCGACCGCAACTTGCCGCGACGGCCTGACCGCGACGGCTCGACCGGCATCGGAGGCGGCCGCCTATTTCGTGCCGTACATCCGGTCGCCGGCGTCGCCGAGGCCGGGCACGATGTAACCCTTCTCGTTGAGATGGCTGTCGATCGCGGCAGTATAGACGTCGACGTCGGGATGCGCGGCGCGGAAACGCTCGATGCCTTCGGGTGCGGCGAGCAGGCACAGGAAGCGGATGTTGCGGGCGCCGCGCTCCTTCAGCTTCTCGATGGCGGCGATGGCGGAGTTGGCCGTCGCCAGCATCGGGTCGACGACGATGATCAGACGATCGGCGAGATCTTCCGGCGCCTTGAAGTAGTATTCGACCGGCTGCAGCGTCTCGTGATCGCGATAGATGCCGACATGGGCGACGCGGGCGGCCGGGACGAGGTCGAGCATGCCCTCGAGAAGCCCGTTGCCGGCCCTGAGGATGGACGCGAAGACCAGCTTCTTGCCCTCCAGCGTCGGCGCGTCGATCGTCGTCATCGGCGTCTCGATGCGCACCGTCGTCAGCTGGAGATTGCGCGTCACCTCGTAGCACAGAAGCGTCGAGATCTCCCGCAGGAGCCGCCTGAAGCTCGCCGTCGACGTTTCCTTGTCGCGCATGATCGTCAGCTTGTGCTGGACCAGCGGATGGTCGATGACGGTGATGCCCTCCATGATGCCCTCTCTTTCGGCTCGCGCGTTGGATGTGGTCGACGGGTGGATTCCTGCTCGCCCGGCGATATCGGATCTTTTCTCCGGTCTAGTCGGATGTGGCGGGCGAGCCAAGCGAAAGCGCCGCGATCTGGAAGCGGTCGAGCAGTCGGCGCCTGACGTCTTCCTCGACGAAGGCCGCCTCGATGGCGTTGCGGGTGAGGCCGATCCGCTCGGCGTCGGTCAGGCCGTTCTCCGCCGCCAGCCGGTATTCCCGGGAAAGATGCGTGTGGAAGAACGGCGGGTCGTCCGATCCGAGCGTCGCCCGGACGCCCGCCGCGACCAGCCGCTTCAAGGGATGGGCGGCGATGGCGGGATAGATGCCGAGGGCGAGATTGGAACCCGGGCAGACTTCGAGGACGATTCCCTTCTCGGCGATCTCATGGACGAGAGCCGGATCCTCGACGGCGCGCACGCCGTGGCCGATCCGCGACGGCTTCAGCCATCGGATGGCTTCCCGGACGCTGTCCGGCCCGCAGAGCTCCCCGGCATGGGCGGTGAGGCCGAGCCCGGCATCGCGGGCGACGTCGAAGGCTTTGGCGAAATCGCGCGCCGCGCCGATCCGCTCGTCGCCGGCGAGGTTGAATCCGGTGACGAAGGGCCGACTCGGCCCGGCGGCAAACTGCGCCGCCGCCTCGACGGCCTCCGGCCCGAGATGGCGGACGCCGACGACGACCATGCGCGCCTCGATCCCGGTCTCGTCCCGCGCCCGCACGATCCCCGCGGCGAGGCCGCGGGCGTAGACCTCCGGTTCCGTGCCGCTCGATCGCGCGTGGTCGGGGGAGATGAAGAACTCGGCATAGAGCGCACCCTGCGCCGCGAGTTCGCGCAGGTAGGCAAAGGCGAGGTCGGCATAGTCCTCCTCGCTGCGGAACACCGTCGCGGCATGATCGTAGGCGGCGAGAAAGCTGGTGAAGTCGTGCCAGACATAGGCGCCGTCCCGGATGATCGCCGAGATGTCGACGCCGTATCTCTGCGCCAGTCGCTCCACCAGGGCGGGGGGCGCTGCCCCCTCGATGTGGCAATGGAGTTCTGCGAGCGGAAACGGCCCGGCGCCGGTCCCGCGTGCCGGCCGCGAAGCGGTCACAGAAAACTCCTGCCGTGGCGGGTGGGATCGAGGCCGAGATGCACGGCGACGCTCGCGCCGATGTCGGCGAAGCTCTCGCGCCGGCCGATCGGCTTCGGCTCCAGCGAGGGGCCGAAGGCGAGGACGGGTACGATCTCGCGGGTGTGGTCGGTGCCCGCGAAGGTCGGGTCGCAGCCGTGATCGGCCGTGACGATCGCAACGTCGCCCGGTTTCATCACGGCCTGCAATTCGGGCAGCCGGCGATCGAAGGCTTCGAGCGCCGCCGCATAGCCGGCGACGTCGCGCCGATGGCCGTACTCAGAATCGAAGTCGACGAAGTTGGCGAAGACGAGATCGCCATCCGCCGCCTCGTTCATCGCATCGAGGGTCCGATCGAACAGTGCCATGTTGCCGTCTCCCTTCCAGATCCGGGAGATGCCGCGATGGGCGAAGATGTCGGCGATCTTGCCGACGGCGTGGACGCTGCGCCCCACCGCCAGGTCGAGCAGGGTCTGCTCCGGCGGCGGAACGGAGTAGTCGCGGCGATTGGCGGTTCGGGTGAAGGTCTCGGCGCTCTCGCCGACGAAGGGCCGGGCGATCACCCGGCCGATGTTCAGGGGATCGACGTGGCGGCGGGCGGCCGCGCAGACGTCGTAGAGGCGGTCGAGACCGAAAGCGGTCTCGTGGGCGGCGATCTGCAGGACGCTGTCGGAGGACGTGTAGAAGATCGGCCTGCCGCTCGACAGGCTTTCCTCGCCGAGTTCACGGATGATCTCGGTCCCCGAGGCGTGCCTGTCGCCGAGGATGCCGGAAAGGCCGGTGTCGTCGATGATCTGACGGATCAGTTCGGGCGGGAAGGTCGGCACGGTCCTCGGAAAATAGCCCCACTCGAAGGGCACCGGCACGCCGGCGATCTCCCAATGGCCGGAGGGTGTGTCCTTGCCGCGCGAGATCTCGCGGGCCGAGCCCCACACGGCTTCCGGGCGCCTGGCGCCTTCGCCGCGTCCCGCCGCCGCATGGAGGCCGAGCCGCTGGAGATTGGGAATGGCGAGTTCGCCGCGCCGTCCGCCCGAAACGTCCGCATGACCTGCCCGGCAGGCCTCGAGAATGTGGCCGAAGGTGTCGGATCCCTCGTCGCCGAACGCCTCGGCATCCGGCGCCGCGCCGATGCCGAAGGAATCGAGCACCAGGATGATCGCCCGCGCCATGTCCGCCTCCTGCCCGTTGCGCGAGGCCGAAGACCGGCGGCCCGTCACCCCGCGAAATTCAGGCATGCCTGCTGCGATCGACAGCCGGATCAGCAGCCCGAGCAGACCACCTTATCGCCGAGGCGCGGCGTATGATAGCTCGTCTCGCCCATCTTGATCGGTCCGACGAGGCCGAAGCCCCCGAGCGTCACGTAGTCGTAATAGGCGTCCGTCATGAGGACGTAGATGCCCTTTTCGTTGGCGAACTCGGTGGGGAGGTCGTAGGTCTGCCCGGCGACGAGCGGCGTCGTGCCGACCAGGGCATTGTGGGAGCGGGTCCAGTCGACCGTCGCCTTGCCGTTCGCGTCGATCTTCACCTGGGTGACGCGCAGAAACACCTTCGACGCGTCGTATGGCTGCATCAGCGAGGCGGTGACGTCGAACAGCGAATCGATCTGGCTGGGGGTCGCGACCTCGACCTGCCCGACGAGATCGCCGATCGTGCCGGCCGCATTGTGGATCTTGCGGTTGATCGCGAGGGCGACCGCCGCGTCCGAGCCACCCATGTAGAGAATTGCGATGAACGGAACGACGATGGCGAACTCGACGGCGGCGACGCCCCGCTTGTCGCGCGGCAGGTTTGCTGCCGCGTCAAAGACGCGCTGCATCGCGAAGCGGAGGCGATCGAGGCGGCCGATGATCATCAGTACGGCTCCGTGATGAAGGCTGCGCTGCCGACCACCATGAAGGAACGGTCGCTCATGCTGGTCGCCATCTGGCGCAGGACGTCGACGTAGAGCGGCCACTTGTAATAGGCCTTGAGGGAGGTGATCGTCTCGCCGGAGGGCTTGGTGTAGGAAAAGCCCGTCGTGTCGAGATCGCCGTCCTTGATCGGTGCGCCGATCGGAACGGCGCCGAACGACCCGTAGGTCTTCATGTCGACCTGCAGCTTCGTGCAGTCGAAGAGAAATTTCACCTCGGTGCAGAGTTTGGCCTTGAATTCGTCCTTGGTCAGATCGGCGCTGGTGATCTGGCCGGTGCGAACCTCCCGCCCGATCTTGGATACCGCGCGATCCATCACGAGTTCGGCGTAGAAGATCGTCGCCGTCTCCATCAGGACGAGCAACAGGACGAAGAACGGGAACGCCAGGATGACGAATTCGATCGCGACGGCGCCGTCGCGGTTGCGAAGAAAGGACGGGATGCCTCGCCGGCCGGGTGCCTGCCGGTCCGCGTCGGTCCCCGCCTTGCGGTGCCGGGCCTTCGGGGCCGAAACGTCGTGGTCTTTCATCGTGAGCATCGCACTTTCCGAAAATCGATGCCGAACGGCGTCTTTCAGTCGATGCGGCCGTTTTCGCCCGGCCCGCGCGGCCCGAGAGCACCGCCGGGAGAATGGCCGAGAAGACTTAGGAAAGCGTTACGTTGGGGGAGAGACTTTCATCGAAAGCAAGGATTTCGACGACCCCCGGGGCCATCGCCCATTGCCATATGGCGGCGCGTGGAGCGCGTTCGGTGGGGACGTGTCGCCGCTCTCTTCCTGCTCCGTGATACCGACCTTCGGGCGGGCAGGCGCTCGGGCGACGTCGATTTCGAGCCGCCGTGGCCGGCACGTCGAGCGACGGCGTGTCGGCGAACGCAGCCGCCGCACCGCTGCGACACGGCGGTGATCAGTTGCCCTTGGCGGCCTGTTCGACAATGTTCTGGCGCTGGGTCTGTTGCTGCACGACCGCGCCGAAGCTGTTCATGTCGTCGCCGACGGTGACGGTTGGAACGCATTTCGGCGTGCATGCATAGGTCGAACGGCTGGCCTGCCGATAGACGCGGACGGTGTTGTCCTCGAAGGTCTGCACCGAGACCTGTTCGTCGACGAAGGCCTCGCCGTCTTCGCCGAGGATCACGACATTGGTGATGCCGCTGCTCTTGCCGGTGAGGACGAGACGGTTGGACGACAGAACCTGCACGTCGACGATGGCGGGATTGCCGACGATGACGGTGCCGGCCGGCTTTTCCAGTTCGATCACCTTGGCCTGGTCCATCTCGACCGAAAGCGGTTCCTTGGCTGCCGCCAGATTCGGCGAAACCGCCAGGAAGACGATGGTCGACAGCAAGTAGGCGACGGCTGTTCGCAGGGCCATGGTGAAAAATCCGATCGATCATTTTGGTGGCGGATTGTTTGCCACTCTCGCCGATCACGCTGAACGAAGCATTAACGGGCGATGGCGCGGGCGCCCCGAGCAATCACGGAAACCGTTGAGACGTAGCGCTTTCGTCCTGCTGCGAGCCGATCGAAGGCCGGCTGGGCCGTGGGCGGTCCAATCGGTCAGCGGCGTCGCTCGACGATGGTCCATACCAGTGACAATCGGGCGAAGCGCCGAATAAGTAAAAATCAACCAATCAATTTAAGCCCATCGCAACGGCACGCGGCTAGGGTCAGCCTCACCCGATCGACGGGACAGTCGACGGGCGCGCTACCCCGAGATCTCAAGGAGTCACCATGTCCAATCTCATCGCTCGCTTTGCCAAGAACGAATCCGGCGCCACCGCCATCGAATACGGCCTGATCGGCGGTATCATGGCCGTCGCCCTGCTCGCCATGTTCGCGATCTTCACGCCGAAGATGGAAGAAGCCCTGGGCAACATCGGCGACAAGATGGTTTCCGGCAAGTAATCCTCGCAGTCGTCTTCGGACGACGCGTCGACGGATCGCAACGTGGGCGGCCGGCAGTTTGCCGGCTGCCCACGATCGTTTCTGCCCCTGTGCTGATCGGGCGCTCCGTCGGTCTCGCCTCGACGTCGACGGGCCGGGACGGGGGCGGCATGGCACCGCGCCGGGCCCGGCCGGACGAAGACCTCGTAAACGAAGGTCTCACCTTTTGCGTCCATGGTCTTGCGCGCAGGTGCTTCGCGCCGAACGCGGTGGCAGGTCCCTGCGATCGGGACGCCGCGGTGAAAGGAGACGCCATGCTCACCACAGTTTTGCTCCTCACCGTCTTTCCCTTCGCGATGATCTACAGCGCGCTGACCGATCTTCTGGAAATGAAGATCGAAAACCGGGTGATGATCGTGCTCGCGGCCGCCTTCGTGCCGGCGGCATATCTCGTCGGCATGCCCTGGCCGACCTTCGGGGGCCATCTCCTCGTCGGCTTCCTCTGCCTCAGCGTCACCTTCGCGATGTTTGCGGCCGGCTGGATGGGCGGCGGCGATGCCAAGCTGATCGCGGCGACCGCGCTCTGGTTCGGCCCGAGCATGCTGTCGGCGGAGTATCTTCTCTTCTCCGCCCTCGTCGGCGGCGCGCTGACGGTGACGCTGCTGGTCCTGCGGGGGCATTTCCTGCCGGTGACGGGCGTGGAGTTCGTCGATCGCCTGATGGAGACGGAGACCGGCGTTCCCTACGGCATCGCGCTCGGCGCAGCCGGCCTCTACGTCTATTCCGACAGTTTCTGGCTGACCGCGGCGCTCGGCTGACGGCGCCGGTCGCGGGAAGCCTCCCGCTTACCGCTTCATCAGCCGGATCGCCTCGCCGACGATGCCTCTGCGGAACAACAGGACGCAGAGCACGAAGACGACGCCGATGATCACGGTAACCGGCACGTCGGACGTCGCGAAATAGTTCTGCATCGTCACCACCACCGCCGCGCCGAGCGAGGGGCCGAAGATCGTTCCCATGCCGCCGAGCAGCGTCATCAGCACGACTTCGCCGGACATCTGCCAGGCGACGTCGGTGAGCGTCGCGATCTGCAGGACGATCGCCTTCATCGCACCGGCCAGACCGGCGATCGTCGCCGACATGACGAAGGCGGCGAGCTTGTAGCGCTCCACCCGGTAGCCGAGCGAGATCGCCCGGTTCTCGTTCTCGCGGATCGCCTGGAGGACGTGGCCGAAGGGCGAGTGGACGATGCGCCAGACGGCGAAGAAGCCGAACAGGAAGACGAGGAGCACGAAATAGTAGATGTTCAGCGGCCGGTTGAGGTCGACGAGGCCGAGGAGATCGCCGCGCGGCACGCCCTGGATGCCGTCCTCGCCGTGGGTGAAGGGCGCCTGCAGGAAGATGAAGAAGATCATCTGCGACAGGGCCAGCGTCACCATGGCGAAATAGATGCCCTGGCGGCGGATGGCGAGGGCGCCGACGGCAAGGCCCATGAGGCCGGCCCCGACCGCGCCGACGAGGATCGCCGAGAGCGGCTCGAATCCCCACACCTTGGCGGCATGGGCGGCGAAATAGGCGGCGCCGCCGAAGAAGGCCGCATGGCCGAAGGACAACAGCCCGACATAGCCGAGGAGAAGGTTGAAGGCGGTGGCGAAGAGCGCGAAGCACAGCACCGTCATCAGGAAGACCGGATAGACGAAGAAGGGCGCCGCGATCAGCCCCGCGACGGCAACGATGGCAACCGCAAGGCCGATCCGCGACAGGTTCTTCTGCCGCGCGTGGCCTGCCTCGATGCTCTCGCCCTGGGGCGCGGCGGTGCCGGATTGGGTGAGGCTCGACATCGTCAGATCTCCTTGCCGAACAGGCCGGCCGGCCGAAGCATCAGGACGATCGCCATGATGACGAAGACGACGATGTTGGAGGCTTCGGGATAGAACACCTTGGTCAGGCCCTCGAGAATGCCGAGCACGTAGCCGGTGACGATCGCTCCGCCGATCGACCCCATGCCGCCGATGACGACGACGGCGAAGACGATGATGATGAGGTTCGAGCCCATCAGCGGCGAGACCTGGTAGATCGGCGCGGCGAGGACGCCGGCAAGGCCGGCGAGACCGGCGCCGAGCGCGTAGGTCAGCGTCAGGAGCAGCGGCACGTTGACGCCGAAGGCCTGGACGAGCTGCGGATTCTCGGTCGCGGCCCGAAGATAGGCGCCGAGCCGGGTCTTCTCGATCAGGAGCCAGACGGCGAGGCAGATGACGATCGAGGCGACGACGACGAAGCCGCGATAGTTCGGCAGGAACATGAAGCCGAGATTGGTGCCGCCCGAAAGCAGGGCCGGTCCGGCATAGGGCTGGCCCGCCGCGCCGTAGTACCAGCGGAAGGTGCCCTCGATGATCAAGGCGAGGCCGAAGGTGAAGAGCAGGCCGTAGAGATGGTCGAGGTCGTAGAGCCGCGACAGCATCGTCCGCTCGATCAGCGCCGAGATGGCCGCGACGATCAAGGGCGCGACGATCAGCGCCGGCCAGAAGCCGATGCCGGTGTAGAAGAGCAGGAGATAGGCGGTGAAGGCGCCGAGCATGTATTGCGCGCCATGGGCGAAGTTGATCACCCGCAAGAGCCCGAAGATCACGGCGAGGCCGAGCGACAGGAGCGCATAGAACGAGCCGTTGATGAAGCCGATCAGGAGCTGGCCGAGAAGGGCAGGGAGGGGAATGCCGAAGAGCATCGTCATTTTGTCAGGTCCTCACACGCCCACGACTTCGTGCAGCCGGTCGATCTTGGCATCGAGTTCGGCCGTCGGGAAGCTCTCCAGGATGTGGCCGTCTTCCATCAGATAGAACCGGTCGGCGACCTTTCGGGCGAAGCGGAAATTCTGTTCGACCAAAAGCAGCGTCATGCCCTTCTTCTTCAATTCGATCAGGACGTCGCCGATCCTCTGGATGATGACCGGGGCGAGGCCTTCCGTCGGCTCGTCGAGCAGGATGATCTTCACCCCGGTCCTGAGGATCCGGGCGATCGCCAGCATCTGCTGCTCGCCGCCGGAAAGTTTCGTGCCCGGCGAGTTCCGCCGTTCGGCAAGGTTCGGGAAGAGCTCGAAGATTTCCTCGACGCTCATGCCGCCCTCGGCGACCCTCGGCGGCAGCATGAGGTTTTCCGAGACCGACAGCGACGCGAAGATGCCGCGCTCTTCCGGCACGTAGCCGATGCCGTGATGGGCGGTGCGATGCACCGGCACCTTCATCATGTCCGTCCCGGCGATGCGGATCTCGCCCTCGCGCCTGGGCAGAAGGTTCATGATGGCGCGCAAGGTGGTGGTCTTGCCGGCGCCGTTGCGGCCGACGAGCGTGATCGTCTCGCCTTCGTTGAGATCCAGCGACACGCCGTGCAGGACGTGGCTTTCGCCGTACCAGCCATTGAGGTCGCGAACCCGAAGCAGCGGTTCGGCGCCGTTCGGACGCTGTGCTCCGGCGCTATTCATCGTCGCTCCCCATATAGGCTTCGCGCACTCGCTTGTCGTTGCTGACCGTGGCGTAGTCGCCCTCGGCGAGGATCTCGCCGCGCGCGAGCACCGTCACCCGGTCGCAGAGGTCGGCGACGACGTTGAGATTGTGTTCGACCATCACCACCGTCCGGCCCTTGGCGATGCGGCGGATGAGATCGGAAATGCGGCCGATGTCCTCGACGCCCATGCCGGCCATCGGCTCGTCGAAGAGGAGCACCGGCGGATCGAGCGCGAGGGTGGTGGCGATCTCGAGGGCGCGCTTGCGGCCATAGGGCAGTTCGGCCGCGTCGTGGGCGGAAAAGGCGGAGAGGCCGACAGCGTCGATCAGCCGCTCGGCCTCCTCGTTCAGCCGGCCGAGCAGGCGGTTCGAGCGCCAGAACTGCGTGGCGAGACCCTCCTTGCGCTGCAGCGCGACGCGGACGTTGTCGAGGACGGTCAGATGCGGGAAGACGGCGGAGATCTGGAACGAGCGCACCAGCCCCATCCGCGCGACGTCGGCGGGCTTCACCCCGGTGATGTCCTCGCCGCGAAAGACGATCCGGCCCTCGGTCGGCGTCAAAAACTTGGTCAGGAGATTGAAGACCGTCGTCTTGCCGGCGCCGTTCGGGCCGATGAGGGCGTGGATCGTTCCTTCCATCACGTCGAGATCGACGTCGTTCACGGCCTTGAAGCCGAAGAACTCCTTGGTGAGGCCGCGGGCCGACAGGATCGCGTCCGACGAAGTGGCACTCATTGCGTTCGGGTTCTCCTGTCGTGATCGGGCCATGGTCCGGTGGCGAGCGACCTTCGTCGCGACTTCAGGCCGCGGCGGCTCGGCCTGCCGGAAAGGGGGCGACGTCGCAGCCGCTTTCGGCCAGGCAGGCGCGGCCCCGATCGTCCGGCAACGTTTCGCCCGGTTTGGCGAAATCCCACCCGCCGGTCGGTTCCCCCGGCAACTCGGCCCGAAAGAGATACGTGTCGTCCCGACGGTCGTGGCAGGGAGGGGGCCGCAGCGGACGCCCCCCTCCCGTCACCTGCCGGAACTCAGTTGGCGAAGGCGGAGACGTCGCAGCCGGAGTTTTCCACCGACAGGAAGGCGTCCGTGCCGGGAACGGTGGAGACTTCCGTGTAGTAGTCCCAGTCGCCCTTCATCTCGTCCGGCTTCTTCACCTGGAAGAGATACATGTCGTAGACCATGCGGCCGTTTTCCTGGACCTTGCCGCTCTTGGCGAAGAGATCCTCGACCGGCAGCTCGTGCAGCTTGGCGGCGACCGCCTTGGTCTCGTCGGTGCCGGCGGCCTTCACCGCCTTCAGATAGCTCAGCACCGCCGAATAGGTGCCGGCCTGGATCATGTTCGGCATCCGGCCGGTCTTTTCCATGAAGCGCTCGGCGAATTCGCGGTTCTCGTCGTTCTGGTCCCAGTACCAGCCCTCGGTGAGGTTCAGCCCCTGGGCCGCTTCGGCGCCGAGACCGTTGACCTCGGCGAGGGTGAAGAGCAGCGCGGCGAGCTTCTGGCCGCCCTGGACGATGCCGAATTCCGAGGCCTGCTTGATGGCGTTGGCGGTGTCGAGGCCGGCATTGGCGAGGCCGATGACCTTGGCGCCGGAAGCCTGCGCCTGGAGAAGGAAGGACGAGAAGTCGTTGGAGGCCAGCGGGTGGCGGACCGAGCCGAGCACTTCGCCGCCGCTCTCCTTGACGAAGTTGCCGGTCTGCTCCTCGAGCGAATAGCCGAAGGCGTAGTCGGCGGTCAGGAAGAACCAGGTGTCGCCGCCGGCCTTGACCAGCGCACCGCCCGTTCCGACGGCCAGCGCATGGGTGTCGTAGGCCCAGTGGAATCCGTAGGGGCTGCACTGCTTGCCGGTCAGCTCCGTCGTCGCGGCGCCGGTGACGATGTCGATCTTGCCCTTTTCCTTCGACAGGCCCTGCACGGCGAGCGCCACCGACGAGGTCGTCAGTTCCATGATTGCGTCGACCTGCTGGGTATCGTACCACTCGCGGGCGATGTTCGAGGCGATGTCCGGCTTGTTCTGGTGGTCGGCGTTGATGATCTCGATCGGCTTGTCCAGCACCGTTCCGCCGAAGTCGGCCGCCGCCATCTCGGCCGCCGCGACCGACCACTTGCCGCCGAAGTCGGCATAGACGCCGGACTGGTCGTTGAGGATGCCGATCTTGACGACGTCGTCCGATACCTCCTGCGCGAAGGCGCCGGCCGGCATTGCGAGGCCTGCGACCACCGTCGCGGCAAGAAGGCTCTTGTCGATGCGCATGCGAATTCCTCCCGAATGGACAAGCAAAGACCCCGATTTCCTCCCGGGCTCTTCCTTTCGGCGCGATGAGAGACACCGCGCGGACCAATGTCAACGGTCTGATTTCGCATCATGCCCGTCTATTCGCCGACATTAGACTTTGGTCGCACGCGATTCGGCCGGCGCCGATGCTTCGACCGGTGCTGCGGCGAGGCGTCCCTCCCGGCTCGGTGGGGCCGGACATGGGGTTTGCCTGTCCTGCCGCGGCTGCCATGCGCTGCTTCGGCTTCGTCGGGCGATGCCGTGATCCATCGGCCGCTTCCGGCCAGCCAGCGCGTCAGGCGGGCGACGACGATGTGGCGGTTGATGTCGTAACGCGGGTCGCGGCTGCGGCGAAGACGCGTCTGGCGGCGGAGTTCGCGGCCGACGCGCTCGCCGACCGCTCCGTGGACGAAAGGGTCGAGCCGGCCGACGTCGTCCACGCGGCAGGCCTCTGCGACGGTGGGCCCGGCCGCGCCGTAGCGCCGCAGCGCCGCCTGCAGTTCGAGCCGCTCGCGTACGATGCGGTCCTCTTCCCGCCGCGCCTCCACCTGACGGCGAATTCGGGCGGACATGATTTCGAGGAGAGGAGCGAGGTCGTCGGTTGTCGTCATGCTGGGACTCCGGCTGAAGGGGCGCCGGCCAGCATCGCCGAGACAGGGCAGGGCGGGGATATCTTCCTGCAGGTGTCGACGTGATTTTCTGTGGGGAATTGCCTAAAAGCGCCGCAATGTATAGCTTTGAAGAAGGTTCGGATTTTTGTCGTGATAGGAAGATATTCACATATTGTCGGGCTTGGCTTATAAGCGGTGAAAACCCAGGCCAGGAGACCGGACCATGCAGCAGGCAATGCCGCGCGAAACGACGGGCGCAACCGAGGGATGTCGGACGCCTCCCTTGTGGTGGGAGGCTGCGGGGGCGCTCATGCGCGCTCCTGCGGAACCGGCGGCCGGAGAGGACGATCGGGACCGCCTCGCCGATGCCGCCTGCCGCCTCGCTCAGGAAATCGCGGCGCTCGGCTTCGACGTGCCGGTGGCCGAGATCCGCCGGCCCAGCCGCGCCGAAAGCCGGGCCTGCGATGCCCGCCACGCCGCGATGTATCTCGCCAACACGACCTTCGGCATCTCGCTGACGCGGATCGGCACGGCGTTCGGCCGCGAGCGCACGAGCATCGCCCATGCCATCCGGCGAGTGGAGGACCGGCGCGACGACGCGGCCTGCAATCTCATGCTGGAGCGCCTGGAAGCTCTGGCGATCACCGCCTGCCGGGCCATCGACACCGGGATTGCCGTCAAGCTGTCGTCGAAGGTGCGGCGATGAGCGCGGGGCCGGGATTCAACGACGAGGAAACGCCGCTGACGCGGCTGGCGACGCGGCGCGGACGCGGCGGCGAGCCGTTTCTCAGCGCCGCCGAGGCGATGGCCGGCGAGCGGATCCGCGCCGATTTCACTCGGGGCCAGATGACGCCGTCGCTGACCCAGCGGTGGGATGCCATGCCCCGCGCCCCGCGGCGGGCCGGCGGCGGGGATCTCGGCGACACGGCGATCGATGCCAGACAGCGAGTATCTGCCGCCTGCGAGGCGGTCGGCCCGGAACTCTCCGGCCTCGTCCTCGACGTCTGCTGCTTCCTGAAAGGTCTGGAGACGGTGGAACGCGAGCGGCAGTGGCCGGCGCGTTCGGCGAAGCTGCTCCTGAAGACGGGGCTCGCCATGCTCGCCCGGCATTACGGTTTCGATCGCGAGGGCGAGATCCGGGAGGGGCGCATCCGTCGTTGGCGCGCGCCGAAGGACGAAGGCGACGGGCGGAGCCGGGCGTGAGCGTCGGCCGCTCCGGCGATCGCGACGGGGCGGCCCTCAGGCCGCGGCGGCGGCTTCTCTGGCGTCGTTCTTGATCCGCGCGACCATCGACTTCAGACCGTTAGAGCGCTGCGGCGTGAGGTGCTCCTGGAGCCCGAGGCGGGAGAACAGCGCCTCGGCGTCGAGCGCGGTGATGTCTTCGGCGCTGCGGCCGGAAAAGAGGGCGAGCGCAATGGCGACGAGCCCCTTGACGATGTGGGCATCCGAATCGCCGCGGAAGGAGAGATGCGGCGGGGTCTCGCCGTCGCTCTCGCTGATCAGCCAGACCTGACTGGCGCAGCCGCGCACCTTGGTCGCTTCGGTCATCTCGTCCGGCGAAAGGCCGGGCAGCGCCCGGCCGAGCTCGATGAGATAGCGGTATCTGTCTTCCCAGTCGTCGAGAAGCTCGAAATCCGCGATGATCTCGTCGATCGTCTGCATGGCCGCTCCGGTTTTCAGGCGCTGTCGTCTTGCGGCCGGACTGGCTTTAAACTCCGGCCGCAATGCCGGCTCCGGCTTTGCAACCGCCTCGAACCATCCGGTGGTCGCTGTCGGCGTGGCCGACATATAGGCGCTGCGACCGTCCCTGTCAGGTCCGGGGGGCGGGAACCGGCACCGGAACGGTCTTGGCCGGACGGTCGCTCCTCGTCGCCGTCTGCAGCGGGCGGCTCTCCACCTTCGGCAGGCGGCCGGCGCCCACGACCCTTTGCCCGAGGGCGGCGCCTGCCGGAGCATCCAGCGCCCGGTCGCGCGGGATGGCGACATGGGGCATCGCCGGGGCCCTGGCCGAAATCGCCGCGGTGGTGACCGCGTCGGTGCGCGCCGGCGAGGCCGTGACCGGGGCGTCATCGCCGGAGCCGCTGCGGGGCTCGGCCGCCACGGTGCCTGCCGTTTGCACCGGGCCGCCGGACGAACCGGCCCCGCGGCGCTCCGATACCGCCGAGCCGACGAAGCCATAGGCGATCGCAAGGCCTTCGGCGACCCGCTCGCCGGCAAATCTCGCGACGTCGCCGCCGGCCGCGCAGGCCGAAGGCGCCCGCTCGCAGAAGTTCGACAGGTCGGAGACCGCCGCCTGTGCGCCGTAAAGCAGCGCGAAGGGATTGATCGGCGGCCCGGCGGTGCCGTCGTCCTCCCTCGGCACGACGAGCGCGATCAGCCCCAGAAAGAACCCCACCTTGATGACGAAGCGAATCATCGCCGTTCCCCGTCCAGTTGGTCTCGTGCCGTGATCCCGTCTCTGCTTCGGGCCACGGCTTCATTTCATCCATCTTGGCAGGTGGGCTGGAAGGTCACGTTGAAATTGCTCCGAAAATTTTAGCAAAAGTCGATCGATTCGGATCTTCGGCTCGGCAGAGAGCCGGGGCACGGCCGGATCTGCTGCGTCGTTGCTATTCGTTAACCATGTTCGCACGTCGAAAACGTATGAATCGCATAGTTTCCTGGGGATCGCAGGCCTCGGACAAGCTCGGCGAAGCCGCCGCTTATGGCTTCCTTAATGCGCCCCCGCCATGATCGCCCGGTCGCCAGGGAGCCGTTCGACGGCCCGCCCGGCACGACGGGTGATTTGCCAAGGTGAGTTCGAGTATGAGGCAAGCGTCGAAGCGTCCAGCGGGCACAGGACGGCGTGTCCCACGGGGCGCGATCCGCTTCCTGAACCTGCGGCTCGACGAGTTCGTCGCACCGTCGATCACGGAAGGCGGCGAGCGTCGCTTCCAGGCGTTCGTCCTGCGGTGCTTCCTCGCCGTCGCCCTCGCCATGGCCGCTTCGGCGCCGGTTCTTCTGGCCATGGGCAATTCGGCGTCCGTGACGGCCTTTCCGCTCATTCTCGCGGCCGTGGCGCTCGCATCGGCAGCCTTTCTGTCGATCGCCGGGCGGCCGGACGCGGTGCTCTGGTTCTGGGGCACGATCGTCTCCGTCGGGCTCGCTCTTGCGGCCCAGGGCAACCCCGAAATGGCGAATTTCGCGACGGTGATCCTCGCCGTTCTGCCGCTCGAGGCCGCGGCGGCGGGACGCTTCAGGCTGGCTGGCGGTTTGGCGGTGGTTTCGCTCGCCTGCGGCAGTCTGCTGCTGGCTGGCGGCCTCGGCCTCTCGCATCTGCCCGCCGGCGAGACGGCGCTCGGACTTCTCGTCCTCTTCTATGGCCTGCGCTTTGCCAGCCTCAGGCGCCATCCCGCTCGCACGGGCCTGCCGGAAGGCCGCACCGGCGGCTTTTCGGAGCGCTCGGCCTGCCGGCGTGCGGCCGAATCCTTCGGCGCGATGATGTTCGAGGTCTCGCAGGGCGGCCGGATCGACCATGCGTCGACGGCGGCCGCCGGGGCGATGGCCGGCCCTTCGTGGGGATGCCCCGGCGAATTGTTCGGCGAATTGTGCCACGTCGCCGACCGGCTTTCGGTGATGCAGGCGATCGATGCCGCGCGCGCCGGAGGCGCGCCGGGGCAGGTCGAGGCGCGGCTGAAGGTGGCGGACGGCGGCTTCGATCGCTTCGTTCTGACGATCGGCCGCCTCGAGGAAGCCGACGATTCCGGCAAGTCCGCTCCCGTCGTCACCATCGCGCTCGCCGCGGCGTCGGACGGCGCGGTGAACGCCGATTGCGATCTCGAAACGGTGAAGGAGGCTTCGGCGGCCAAGAGCCGCTTCCTCGCCACCGTCAGCCACGAGCTGCGCACGCCGCTCAACGCCATCATCGGGTTTTCCGACGTCCTCGACCAGGAGTATTTCGGCGGCTTCGAAAGTTCCAAGCAAAAGGAATATGTCGGCCTGATCCGCCAGTCGGGCGAGCATCTCCTGTCGATCGTCAACACCCTCCTCGACGTGTCGAAGATCGAGGCCGGCCGCTACGAACTCGACCCGGAGCCGTTCGAATTGTCCGCCCTGATGACGGAAGTCGGCGACTTCATGCGCGAGGAAGCCCGTCGCAAGGGGCTTCGGCTCGACGTCAGGTCGGGCGCCGGCGTCACCCTCGTCGCCGATCGCCGGGCCTGCCGCCAGATCCTCCTCAACCTCGTCGCCAACGCGCTGAAATTCACCGAGGCGGGAGCGGTGACGCTGGAAAGCCGCGTGCGCAACGGCTTCTGCGAGCTTCTGGTCAGCGACACCGGCATCGGCATCGCCGAGGCCGACATCGCCCGCCTCGGAATCCCCTTCGTCCAGGTTTCCTCCGGCCTGTCGCGGCGCTACGAGGGGACCGGCCTCGGCCTGTCGCTGGTCAAGGGCCTCGCCGAACTGCACGGTGGGGGCATGACCGTCGAGAGCCAGCCGGGCGTCGGCACGATGGTGACGATCCGGCTTCCCGCCGCCGGGTCGCCCGCCGCCGAGGACCCGTCCGATTCACCCCAGGAAAAGATCGTCGCGTTGAGTGATGCCCGCAGCAAAACGAACTCCCAGACGCAAAACCGTGAAAAGCGCCGCTCGGCCTGAAGGCCTGCTCGACACGGCCGCAGCGTTGTCGTCGCGCGCAGCGACCGGCTTCCTGCGTCTCGTCGCGCGCCATCCGGCCCTGTCGACCGGGATCGCCGTCTTCGCCGTGACGGCGACCAGCGTCACGGTCAACGGCCTTTACGAGCAGCACGGCCGGCATCAGAACCCGATGCTGGCGACGCGGCTTGTCGCCAGCACCCCCGCGCCGGAGAGGTTCGGTTCGGCGGCGACGACCGTGCCCGAGCCATCGCAGGGAGCCGACGAGACGCCGGCCGTTCCGGCTCCGACGGCAGCGGTGCAGCAGCGGGCGGCAGCACCGTCCTCGCTTGAGGAAACGGCCAGCCGTCTGGCGCACGTGCCCGCGCCGGCGCCGAGGCCGCTCGAACGGCCCGATCCGGCCGAGACCGCCTCGATCTCCTCGGGGCAGGGGGGGCGGGTCGTCGCTCCGAGCGCCGCCGAACGACCGAAGCCGGCTTCCGGCGGCAGGTTCGCCGCGCTCGCCGAGCCCGACCGGGTCAAGATGATCCAGGCGGCGCTGTCCTCGGCCCAGGTTGCCAGCCTCACCGTCGACGGCGTGCTCGGCGAAAAGACCAGGGCGGCGATCCGAACCTTCGAGGCCCTGGAAGGCATGGACGTCACCGGCGAGCCGGAGCCCCGGGTCCTCGAACGGCTTGCCGAGATCGGCCTCGTCGAATAAGCCCTTCGAGGTGCGGATCACCAGCGAGATCTTCGTCGCCCAACTGGTGCGACGGCTGTTTGCGGCCGGCGGCTTCGCCGCCGTAGTGCGCCGCGGCGCCGATGCCGCCGGCGCGATCTTCGTCGTCGCCCGTTCGCGCGATGGCGCCATCACGCTGTTCGGCCCGGCGGTCCAGAGCCTTGCGGACGACGACGGCAGCCGGCGCTTCATGGCCGAGCAGGCGGCCGACGAGGCCGCTCTCGACGAAAGGTTCGGGCGGGAGGCGCGCTTCGACCCGGACTTCTGGGTGGTCGAGATCGAGACCGACGCGCCGGAAAGCTTCATCGACGTCGTCGAGGCTTGAACTCAGACTTCGGCGCTACTTACGCAATGCGCGTCGCGTTCGCGGGGCCTTCCGGTCAGAGTGGCACCTCGGGGCGCCGTGCGAAAGCCTTTACCCGATCACCCGGCGCGGCGCGTCAGCGGGCGGCTGCTTTCGACGACCTTGCGCAGGATTCCGGCCAAAGCGTCGTCGATCGTGCGGGGAACGGCGTCGACCGGCAGCGGCTTGGAGAACAGGAAACCCTGCACTTCGTCGCAGCTCCGGCTCGACAGGATCGTGAGCTGCTCGACCGTCTCGACGCCCTCGGCGACGATCGAGAGCTTCAGCGCCCGTCCGAGATTCATCACCGCCTCGATGATTGCCAGCGAGCTGTCGTCGTGGGCGAGGTTCATGATGAAGCTGCGGTCGATCTTGATCGTGTCGAAGGGGAAGGCCCTGAGATAGCTCAGCGAGGAATATCCGGTGCCGAAGTCGTCGAGGGCGAGCTTGATGCCGCGCCGCTTCAGCGCCTTGAGGATTGCCAGCGCCCGGTCGCGATCCTCCACGAGGATGCTCTCGGTCAGTTCGATCTCGAAACGTTCGGGCGGGAATCGCGCCTCTTCGATGATCTGCAGGACGTTTTCGACGAAGCCGCGGCTGCGCAGCTGATGGCCGCTGACGTTGACGCTGATCGGTGCGCCGGCGAGATCGTCGAGGCTGAGGCGGCAGGCTTCGCGGATCACCCAGTTGCCGATCGCGTCGATCTTGCCGGACTGTTCGGCGATCGGAATGAAGATGCCGGGGCCGATCAGCCCGCGTTCGGGATGGTTCCAGCGGGCGAGAGCTTCATAGCAGATGATCGTGCCGGTCTTCATCGATACGCGGGGCTGGAAGCAGAGCGACAGCTCGCCCCGTTCGACGGCCTTGGCGAGATCGGCCTCGAGCTCGCGGCGCACCTTCAGTTCTGCGTCCATGCCGGTCTCGAAGCCGGCGAAGGTGTTCCGTCCGCTGCGCTTGGCATGATAGAGCGCGACGTCCGCGCGCGAGATCAGCGCCTCCTGTTCCACGGCATCGTCCGGGGCGAGGGCGAAACCGATGCTGGCGCCGGGCCGGATCTGAATGCCGTTGCCGACGTCGACCGGCGCAGAGAGGGTCCGGACGATCCGGAAAGCGAGATCGGCGACCTGGTTGCGGAAGGCGGTCTCGGTCAGGACGACGGCGAATTCGTCGCCGCCGAGGCGCGCGACGATGCTGGTCGGCCCGGCGGCTTCGCGCAGCCGGTCGGCGGTGGCGCGCAGCACCGCGTCGCCCGCCGGGTGGCCGTAGAGATCGTTGATGTCCTTGAAGTGGTCGAGATCGACACTGATCAGGGCGGCGCTGCGCCGCGTTTCCCGCGCCCGCATGATCACCGCTTCCAGGCGGCTCGTGAAGAGAACCCGGTTGGGCAGTTGCGTCAGGGAATCGTGGTGGGCGGTGAAGCGGAGCTTCTCCTCGGCGGCCTTTCGCTCGCTGATGTCGACGAAGGCCATGACCCGCGCGGCAACGCCGCGAAGCACGATGGCGCGCGAGCGGACTTCGACGGGAATGAGGGATCCGTCCAGCCGCCGCAGGGAGAGCTCGAACCCCCTGGTGGCGTCGGCATCCGTCATCCCCGCGAGGACGTCCCGGCCGGCCGCCTCGACGAGGCCGTCGATCGGCATGTCGTTCAGCGTGACGGCATCCGCGCCGAGCAATCGGGCGAAGGCCGCGTTCATGTCGACGACGCGCCCCTCGACGACGACGGCGAGGCCTTCGAAGGCGGCATCGCCGATGGCGGTCAGGCGTTCGGCCTCGCGCGTTCGCTGCCGCAGCGCCTCGTGATCGCGCCGGGCCATCTCCGAGTTTTCGAGTTCGTCGAGAAAGCCGTTGAAGAGGCGGGTGACCCGCTCGGCCTCGTCGCCGATCTCGACGGGAAGACGGTGGCTGAGGTCGATCGTGCCGGAGATGAAGCCGCCCAGCGCCGCTTCGACATTGCCGGTGCCGAGGACGGTATCGTGCTCGGAATGGTTGAGGCCGCGCTCCTCGTCCGCCGGGCTGACCCGGATCGGCTCGATCCGGTCGGCGAGCTTGAAGAACAGATAGGCGATCGGGAACGCCCAGATGAAATTGACGCCGGCGCCTGCCGCCTGGATGCCGAGCTGGGCGAGCCGGCTGCCGTCGACCAGCGCTTCGCTCGGGGCGAGGAGGGCGAGGCCGAGGGTTCCGGCGATGCCGGCAAAGCCGTGGCAGCCGATGGCGCCGACCGCGTCGTCGACGCGGCAGCGGGCGACGATGTCATTGCCGATGATGGCGGCCAGCCCGCCGACGAGACCGATCGCCATGGCGCCGAGACCGTCGAGGATGTGGCACCCGGCGGTGACGGCGACGAGGCCGCCGATCAGGCCGCAGATCGGCATCTCCGGCCGGGCGATGCCGTCCTTCCAGAGCCCGTAGACATAGCCTGCCGTGCCGCCGATCCCTGCCGCCAGCACGGTGTTGGCGATGATCCCGGCGATCGCCGGCGTCGCCCTGATGGTCGAGCCGCCGTTGAAGCCGATCCAGCCGACGAAGATGATCATCGCCCCGACCGTCGCCAGGACGGCGCTGTGGCCCTGGATGCGGCGTGGCGTGCCGTCGGGAGCGAAGCGGCCGATCCGCGGCCCGAGCACGATGCAGGCGGCGAGCGAGACCCAGGCGCCGGTCGAATGGACGACCGTCGATCCGGCGAAGTCGATGAAGCCCATATTGGCGAGGAAGGCCGATTGGCTGTGATGGAGCGCGTTGCCCCAGGCCCAATGGGTGAAGACCGGATAGATGAAGGCGGCGATGAGCAACGAGACGACGCCGTAGACGGCCAGCCGAAGACGCTCGGCGGCAGCGCCCGAGACGATGGTGGCGGAGGTGCCGCAGAACATCACCTGAAAGGCGAAGAAGGCGTGTTCGGCCGGCGTCAGGTCGCGCAGGAAGGCGAAGCGCTCTTCATGGCCGAAGCCGTAGCCGCTGTCTGCCCCGAAGGCGATCATGAAGCCGATGGCCGCAAAGGCGACGATCGACAGGAGCAGGTCGAGCAGGTTCTTCTGCGCCACGTTGATCGAGTTCTTCGACCGCACGAGACCGGCTTCGAGCATGAGGAAGCCGATCTGCATCAACAGCACCAGCCCGGCGGAGATCAGCACCCAGACATGGGCGTCGTCGTTCGGCTGGGGAACGGAGCCCGCCGCTTCGGTTGCGAAGGCGGCGTGGCCGGTGAGCAGGACGAGAACGACGACCGCGACGATAGACCGCATGACCAAACCGAGCCAATTGTGATAACGGCCGATGAGAGTCGAATTTTTGTTAAGTTAACCTGAATTTCGCCCTGGGTCCGACGATCGGGGGCGCAAATTTTTGCGGTGCACGCCGATGTGGTGCTGCCGATGTGCGTGAACCGTCGCCGTGGGCCGGCAGTTCGGGCTCGCCTGGGCCTCTCTCTTTTAGCGGTCGAGGCCTCCCGGTTCGTCTCATTCACGATCTTCGGCCGTGGCGGTCGATCACCTGCCGCATGGCCGCGACATGGGCGGGCTCCGCCCCGCAGCAGCCACCGAGAATGGTGGCTCCGCGCTCGATCGCCGCCTTCGCGAACCGCGCCATCGAGCCGGGCCCTTCCGGATGCACCGCATCTTCGCCGACGCTCCGGGGCAGGCCGCAATTCGGCTTTACCGCGAGACGGACGCCCGGCAGGCGTTCCATCGCGGCAGCGCAGGCGAGCGTCGTGTCCGGCCCCTCGCAGCAATTCGTGCCGATGGCGAGCGGGGCGACCTCCAGTCCCTCGAAGACAGCGGCGAACTGAGGCGCAGACAGGCCGGCCGGCGTCGTCCCGCCGGCGCCGAAGCTCGCGGTGGCGACGTAGGGAAGGCCGACCGAAATCGCGGCCCTTGCGGCTGCTCTCGCTTCTGCAGCCGACACCATGGTTTCGAGCCAGACGAAATCGATCCCGCCGGCCTTCAGTCCGGCGATCTGCTCGGCGAAGACCCCGACGGCCTCGTCCTCGGCCGACGCGTACCCCGACACCGCGTCCCGCCAGGTCGGCCCGACGGACCCGGCGACCAGGACCGGCCGCGATGCGCGCTCTACCGCCCGACGCGCCAGATCCGCGGCGAGGCGGTTCAGCTCGCGCGTTCGCATGGCGGCGCCCCACAAAGCGAGGCGAGGGGCATTCGCGCCGAAGGAGCAGGTCAGGACGACGTCCGATCCGGCTGCCACGAAGGCGTGGTGGAGCGCGGCGATCGCCTCCGGTCGTTCGGTCAGCCATCGTTCCGGCGCCACGCCGGCGGGAAGACCCGCCGCAAGAAGGTTCGTTCCCATCGCCCCATCGGCGAGGAGGACCGAATCGTCATCGAGGCGGCTAAAGGGGGAAACGATCATCGTCATTGCTGCCATTGCGATCGATACCTTCCATCCGGCCGCTTTTCGGCAGTTTCATGCCGAAGTCCCCAAGCTTCGGGTCAGCTTTGCGTGCTCAGGTCGATCGACCGCCAGGTTCGGATCCGCAGTCGCTCCTGCCGCCGACGACCCGGCCGATGAGGGGGACACGACCACCATGTATGAGCGCTCCGTCCGACGTCTCGAAGAACCCGAACTCGTCAGCGCGCTCGTCGGCGCGCTTCTCAAGGCCGGATATTCCCGCGATACCATCGAACGGGCGCTGATCCGTCAGGCGCCGGTCGATCTCGACGTTTTCTCCGAATGCTACAGGCAGCTGACGGAAGCCAGCGCCGCCCTGCACGGCACGACGGACGTTCGCCGAAAATCCGGCGTCCGGCAGGCGGCCTGACCATCCGGCTCCGCCCCGACCGTCCCGGTCGATCCATCCGACCGCGGGCTTGCGGACATCTGCCACTTAAGAACGATTGAACGGCTCCGCGGGCCGCTATATTGCATTGCACAAATCATCGTGACTCGATCTCCTCGGAGATCGGTGTTTCGCCGCGGTCCGGGCCGACGTCCGCCGACCCGGTCGCCGGACACGCGGAACGTCGCGCACCTTGGGAGATGCCTCTTGCCGAACGGCCACCATCCCCCCACCGCACTCTCTTCGACGATCGAACCGGTCGATCGCCGTGGCAGCGGAGCCGAACTGCCGGACCGCTCGGCGGAGGATTCTCTTTCCGCGCTGTTGGCTCTCGTCTACGGCGTGCCGCGCGTTCTGTGCCTGCGGATCCCGCGGCTGGTCGACGAGATCGCGATCTATTCGCCGTTCGAACGGACCGAAACCCGCCTCGCGATCACCGAAAAGTCCGGCGCCTTCCTCGAGGGGCTGGCGGCTGCGCAGGCCGCCACGGTGGTCGCCTGCCTGACGTTGCAGGCCGAAACGCTGAGCGGCCGGTGGATGCCGTGGCGGGTGATCGACGTGGTCGACGCGATCGTCGCGGCCGGTCTCGCCCCGAGCGTCCTGCGTCTGGAAGCGAACGACACGCGGCTGTCCTCCGACGGCTGATCGGTGGCGACTGGCCGCCTGCGCGCTGTCTCGGTGCCGTTCCCCGCGAAGGGCCGGGCAAAGATTTTCGGGTCGCCGGTCCCGAGTAAAGGGAACGGTAACCGCCTCCCAGTAGAACTGACGTCGACACCGGATGTCGTTGGCTTCGAAGAAGGTTCCGCGTATCGGAGCGCCACATCCGGTGTCTCTTCTCCATCCATCGCGAAGCTTCGACCGCGCGGCTCCATGAGGGTCGCGAACGTCGAAACCACGTCGATACTCGCGCGCCGAAGAAACGTGCGCGCAGATTACATCGCGCTGCTTGGCGACACCGGCCGGGCCCTGGGCGGTACGCTGCTGGCGGCGACCGGCCGTTGATGCCGAGAGGCAACGATCGTCTCGGACTTCGATCCGTTCGAGCCGCGCATGGGTCGGCACCCTTGTCCGCGCGGGAGGAGGTCGCTCGAAAGGGCCTGCCCCACGTTCGGCAGGCTTCATGGCGGGGAGCGATCGAAAGCGCGGCGGTGGCGGAACGGAGGGGAGGGATTGCGGGCCTCGGGAGATCCTGTCATCTCCACGGCCATGCGGACTTCGGTTCGTCGCGCGGCTTGCCGCAGCTTTGCCGCGCTCCCGAAAGGTCCCCGGAAAAGGAATGCGATCGATGCGAAACGGCGGCCAGCTACTCGTCGAATGTCTGTTGGCGCTGGGCGCCACCAAGAGCTTCGGCGTGCCGGGCGAGAGCTATCTGGCGGTGCTCGACGCGCTCTACGATACCAAGGGCCGGCTCGACTACGTGCTGTGCCGGCAGGAGGGCGGGGCCGCCTTCATGGCGGCGGCCTACGGCAAGCTGACCGGCAGCCCCGGCATCTGCATGGTGACGAGAGGTCCGGGCGCCACCAATGCATCGATCGGCGTTCACACCGCCATGCAGGACTCGGCGCCGATGATTCTCCTCGTCGGCCAGGTCGGCACCGACATGAAGGGCCGCGAGGCCTTTCAGGAACTCGATTACCCGGCGGTCTTCGGCACCATGGCGAAATGGGCCGTCGAGATCGACCAGGTCGAGCGCATTCCCGAAATCCTTTCCAAGGCATGGATCACCGCCACCACCGGCCGGCCCGGTCCGGTGGTGATCGCGCTGCCCGAGGACATGCTGACGGCGACGACCGACGTTGCCCCCCTGTCGGCCCGGACGGAGATCTTCGAGCCCGCGCCGCCGGCTGCGGCGATGACGCGCCTCGGCGAGATCCTCGGCGAGGCCGAGCGACCGCTGATCCTCTATGGCGGCTGCAACTGGCGGGAAGGCTCGGCTGCCAAACTCCAGACCTTCGCCGAGGCTGCCGACATCCCGGTCGTGTCGGTCTTCCGCTATCAGGACCAGTACGACAACTTCTCCCCGACCTTCTGCGGCGAAGCGGGGGTCGGCATGGCGCCGGCCATCAAGAAGCTCCTCGCCGAGGCCGACGTCATCCTCGCCGTCAACGTCCGCTTCGGCGAGAACTCGACCGACGGCTACAGGCTCTTCGACGTTCCCGAGGCGGCGCAGCGGATCGTCCACGTCCACGGCTCGGATCGCGAGATCGGCAAGGTCTACCGTCCGGCTCTCGGCGTCCATGCCGGGCCGAACGCCTTTGCCGATGCGCTGGGTGAGATGAAGCCCGTTTCGGGCAACTGGGCGGGATGGCGATCGGCCGCCCGCGCGGCCTACGAAGCCGGCTTCGACCTGCCCGACCTTCCCTCGCCCGTCGACATGGGCAAGGTGACGGCGCATCTGCGCGAGGTGTTGCCCGACGACGTGATTCTCGCCAACGGCGCCGGCAATTTCGCCGTCTGGCCGAACAAATTCTTCAAGTTCGGGCCGAAGGCGCGGCTGCTGGCACCGCAGGCCGGCGCCATGGGCTACGGCGTTCCGGCGGCAATCGCCGCCAAGGTCGTGCATCCCGAACGCACCGTCGTCTGCTTTGCCGGCGACGGAGACTTCCAGATGACCTCGCAGGAACTCGCCACCGCCAGGCAGGCCGGCGCCCAGCCGATCGTCCTCGTCCTCAACAACGGCATCTACGGCACGATCCGCGCCCATCAGGAGCGCCATTATCCGGCGCGGGTCTCGGGCACCGACATGAAGAGCCCGGACTTCGTCATGCTGGCGAAAGCCTACGGCTTTCACGGCGAGCGGGTGGAGCGGACGGAGGATTTCGCCGCCGCCTTCGAACGGGCGCTCGCCTCGCCGACCGGCGCCGTCCTCGATCTGGTGATCTCGCCCGAGGCGCTGACGCCGCGCCAGACGCTCAGCCAGATGCGCGACGCGGCGCTCTCGGCGGCAAGCCGCAAGGGGTGAGGCCGCAAGGCGCTTCGGTCATCGTCGGGCGGGCGCCACGGTGTCCTCGCCCGTCGGTCCGAGGCTGGGCGCGGAAGCCTCGTCGGCGCGCATCGCCCGGCGCGTCACTTCTTTTCGAGAAGCAGCGTGCCCTCTTTCTGCAGCTTGCCCTTCAGCTTGCCGGCGATCGAGGCGAGGAAGCCCGGCAGGTCGATCTCGACATGGACGTTGTCGTCGAGGACGTCGAGGCGGCCGGTGACGGTCTGGCCCATGACGCGGGCGCGAAAATCGAGATGGTCTCCGTCCCAGCTGTCCTCGAACTTCACCATGCCGCCGAGCATGTCCTGGCGCAGGCTCGCAAAGCCGCCCTCGATGCGGCCTCTCGCCGCCTCGCGGGTGAGCTTGTGGGGGATGTCGACCTTCACCGTCTCGGCCATCGCCGTCTCCTAACGTTCAACCTGCATGGGATATGGCGATCTGGCGCCCGTCGCGCAACGTCGTGCTGCGGAACGGGCGGGACGGCGTCCGAGCGTCGCGCCCCGCGCCGGAGCTGTAGCCGGTAATTCGCGCGGTGCCCCCTCGCCGAGCAAGAGGCGAAACATCACCGCCTCGTCATCCCGGGCTTGACCCGGGAACCATTCCAAATCGGTGACGACATCTCGCGCGCCCTTGCCAAGGCACTGTTTTTTCTGCAGCGAACTGCAAAATCGACGCAGAGGAGTGGATCCCGGCTCGGAGGCCGGGATGACGAAGGGTCCGGCTTTGCGGCGAATCCGCCACGCGGATCTCGCGTCTTTCGGGGGACGGCCAACGGCGTCGGACACGATGGGTCAATACAACGTGGATGACCGTGCGGATCGAAACACCGATCCTTCGACGCGCCGCATCCCAATGACGAAAAAAGAGCGCGGAGTTTCCCCCGCGCTCCGCTCTTCATTCGTGACTGCCTGGCGTCAGGCGCCGGCGACGGCCCGGCGCTGTCCGCCGCCACCGCTGCGCCGGCGACGGTTGCCGCCGGGCTTGTCCTGTCTGCGGTTCTCGCCGCCACCGGCATTGCGCGGCGCGCCCTGTCCGCCGTTGCCGCGGCGCTGCTGCTGGCCGTTGCGGCCCCGCGGCGATCGGGCGTCGCGTGCCGGGCGGTCGTCGACGTCGTTCGTCGCGCCTTCCGGCACGACGAAGTCGGTCTTCTGCGGCTCGAGGCTCTGGCCCGTCAGCCGGGCGATCGCCTTGAGCTTGGCGCGCTCTGACGGATCGATCAGCGAGATCGCGATACCGGAATGGCCGGCCCGCGCCGTGCGGCCGATGCGGTGGACGTAGCTCTCCGGCTCTTCCGGCAGATCGAAGTTCACCACATGGCTGATCTCGTCGACATGGATGCCGCGGGCGACGATGTCGGTCGCGACGAGAACCCGCGCCGAGCCGTGCTGGAAGGCGGCGAGCGCCTTTTGCCGGGCCGCCTGGCTCTTGTTGCCGTGGATCGCCAGCGCCGGGATGCCGGCCTTTTCGAGATCGCCGGCCAGCCGGTTGGCGCCATGCTTGGTGCGGGTGAAGATCACCACCTTGGCAAGGCTCTGATCCGACAGCCGGTCGATCAGCCAGTGCTTCTTGGCCTTCTGGGGAACGAGGAAGACGCTCTGGTCGATCTTCTCGACGGTCACGACTTCCGGCGTCACCTCGACGCGAACCGGCTTGGTCAGGATCTTGGCGGCGAGGTCGCCGATCGAGCGCGGCATCGTGGCCGAGAAGAGCAGCGACTGGCGCTCGGCGGGCAGCTTGGCGACGATCTTCATGACGTCGCGCACGAAGCCCATGTCGAGCATCCGGTCGGCCTCGTCGAGGACGACGTGCTCGACCGCCGAAAGGTCGATGGCGCGCTGGTTCATCAGGTCGAGCAGCCGGCCGGGCGTCGCGATGACGATGTCGACGCCGCGCTGAAGCGTGGCGATCTGCGGACGGATCGAGACGCCGCCGAAGACGGTGGTGTGGCTGATCTTGGTGCCGACGGTGTAGGACTTGACGTTGCCGGCGATCTGCGAGGCGAGCTCGCGGGTCGGCGTCAGGATCAGCACCTTCGTCTGCCTCGGCGCCGCACGGCCGCCCTTCTTCAGGAGGGCGTGGATGACGGGAAGCGAGAAGGCCGCGGTCTTGCCGGTGCCGGTCTGGGCGATGCCGAGAACGTCGCGGCCGGCCATGACGGCGGGAATCGCCTGGGACTGGATCGGCGTCGGCTCGGTGATGGAGAGTTGCGCAAGCGCGTTGAGAAGCGTGTCGGCAAGGCCGAACGCCTGGAAATTCTGAGAGGTCAAAGCATGCCTTTGGATGCATGCGGCCCGGTGTTTTCGGGGCCGCTGAAAGTGCCGACCGTCTTCGCGCGGGCGGACGGGTCGGCGGGCCGTGTCGGGCTGGCCGATGGCAGGAGCCAAAAGGCCGATCCGATTTCGCCGCATGCTTCCAAATTCAAGGATGAGCTTTGAAGAACGACGATCGCGCGATCACGGCGTGATGCCCGTCATATCGACGTTTTGCTGCGCCGCGTCAAGCGCAATCGCTCAGCCATGTGTCGCGCGCATGCCTCGGATCAGGGACGTCAGTCGGAGAGCGGAGCGGGCACCGAAGCCGGGGCGGGGGCGAACTGATCGGCGATCGTTCCGGCGATGCGCGAGAAGACGTTCGCCCGGGATACGCTTTCGGCGGCGAACAGCGGCACTTCGCGAAGAGTCTCGTCGCCGCGGGTGAACAGCGCCCAGCCGGCCCGCTGGCCTTTCGCGACCGGGGCGGGGATGGGGCCGTTGCCGACGATCTGGCGCGTCACGCCCGACAGGCTGCCGCGCGGCACCAGCACCGCCAGGTCCTGTCGTGCCACCAGCGCCACGGTGCGCGCCGCGCCGCCCGCGACCTCGGCCGCGCCCAGCGGTTCGCCGGCCTTAACCAGCGTCACCTCCTCGAAGTCCTGCAGGCCGAAATCCATCAGGCGCTTCGCCTCGCGGGCGCGCTCTTCGGCCGACGTCATGCCGGACATGGCGAGGACGATGCGCCGGCCGTCCTTCGTGGCGGACGCAACGAGGCCGTAGCCCGAGGCCGCCGTATGGCCGGTCTTCAGCCCGTCGGCGCCGAGCGCGAGGAGGGGATTGCGGTTCTTCTGGGTGATGCCGTTGAAGCGGAAGCTCTCTTCGGAAAACAGCGGATACTCCGCCGGGAAGGTCTTGATCAGATATTCGGCGAGGACGGCGAGATCGCGCATCGTCACCTGCTGGCCTTCCGCCGGCAGGCCGTGCGGATTGACGAAATGCGAGTGCGAGAGGCCGATCGCCTTGGCCTCGGCGTTCATCTTCTCGGCAAATTGCGGGACGCTTCCGGCCAGCCCCTCGGCGATCACGATCGCGGCGTCGTTGCCCGACTGGATGATCAGGCCTTTGATCAGGTCGCCGAGCGCGACCTCTCTGTGGACCGGCAGGAACATCGTCGAGCCGCCGGAATTGGCGCCGCCCTCGCGCCAGGCCTTTTCGGAGACCTCGAACGTATCCTCCTTCGAGGCTTCGCCCTTCCTGATCATGTCGAAGACGACGGCGGCGGTCATCAGCTTGGCGAGGCTCGCCGGCGGGATCGGGTCGTCAGCGTTCTTCTCGTAGAGAACGCGTCCCGTGCCGACGTCGAGAAGGATCGCCGTCGGCGCTTTGGTGTCGAAGGCCGCAGCCGGCGCGGCGCCGAGCGCGAGGACGATGAGGACGGCGAAGAGGCGGGCGAGGGCGCGATATGACGTCATGGGCAAGGCGTAGCCGCAGGTCGCCGGCGCTTCAAGCGCTTCACGGAAGTTTGCCGCGGTTTGACGGACGGTCAGTCGCACGCGTCGCGACGCTGTCGCTACGCTTCGATCTCCTCCGGGCGCCGGCCTGGAGGAAAGTCGTCTGGCCCGCACCGGGCGGATGACAGTCGCCCGGTTCTCTGCCACAAGCTCGGACATGCGCGCCTTTCGGCTGTTCCTCCGTGACAGATCCTCGGCGGCGGCCATCGCCGCCGTCCTCGTCCAGCTCATGCTGCTGCAGGCGGTCGCCGCGGGGCAGGCGTGCCTCGACGTGGCGTTCGCCGACGGGCCGCAGATCCTCTGTTCGGGGGCGCCGGCTCCGGTGGATTGGCGAGGAGCCGACGCGCCCGCTGGCGGCGGCTCGGGACACTGCCCCGACTGCGCCTGCGCGACGCTCTGCGGGGCGTCCGGGCCGCTTCCGGCGACGCTCGGCTCCGACGTTGCGCCGGTCATTTTCACCGATCCGGATACGGCCGCGCAGCTTCGTTTCGAGAGCAGCCGAAATTTCTCCAGACCGCTGCCGCGCGGCGAACTCCGCCAGCGCGGCCCGCCGGTTCTCTCCGCCTGAACCGTCCGACACTTCAATTCGCCGCAGCCCAAGGAGCGGCGCGGCCGATTCATCCGGAGACCTCTCATGCGTGTCACCCTCGCGGCAACCGCCCTTGCCGCCGCCATCGCCATCGTGACGACGGCCTACGCCCATTCCTACAAGCTCGGCGATCTGCAGATCGGACATCCCTGGAGCCGCGCGACGCTGCCCAACGCGCCGGTCGCCGGCGGCTACATGACCATCGAGAACACCGGAACGTCCGACGACACGCTTCTCGGCGGCTCGACGCCGGCGGCCGGCAAGGTCGAGATCCATCAGATGAAGATGGACGGCGACGTCATGACCATGCGCCCGGTCGAGAACGGTTTGGTCATACCCGCGGGCCAGACGGTCACACTGGAACCCGGCGGCTATCATCTGATGCTGGTGAAGCCCCAGAGGCCCTTCAAGGAGGGCGAGCGGGTTCCGCTGACGCTGAAGTTCGAGAAAGCCGGCGAGGTCGACGTCGAACTCGCCGTCGACAAGCCGAACGCCACTGGCAAGACCGATCACGCCGGCCATGGCGGGATGGGGGCCATGCAAACGCAATAGGCGGTCGGGCTGCCTTGCGGCGGTATTGGCGGCGGGATCGTCTCGCCGCCAGTCCCGGCGCGATCCGCCGGGACGTTTCCGGGCGATCCCCGCCGGCCCCGGCTATCCGGTCGAGAGCGCATCCCGGGCCGGCTCCGCAGGCGACGCGTCACGCCCCGGCGGCGGTGAACAGCGGGGGGAACCTCACCACGATTGTTTGGTGGGGGCCTCGTCCACCTCGATCCGCACGGCGTCCCTGTCGAAGGCGACGTAGCCGGCGATCTCCTTCACGCCTTCGTGCGGCGTTTCGTAGGACCATGCGCCGTTTTCGCCGGCGCGGCCCATCGCCGAGATCGTCCAGTAGCGCGCTTCGCCCTTGTGGGGGCAGGTGGTGCGCTTGTCGGTCTCTTCGAAATAGGCCATTTCGACCCGGTCGCGCGGAATGTAGTAGACCGGGTCGTAGCCCGTCTCCTCGAGCTTCAGCGCCTCCTTGGTCGAAGCGACCACGACGTCGTTGAAATAGACCGTCACCGGTTGCGGCTCTGGCGTGATGCGGATCCGTTCGCGGGTCTCTTCGAGGCTTGCCATGTCCGTCTCCCATGTTTGGTGGTTGCACCGTAAACTTCGCCGAACGGCATTCGATCCGCTCTCGCCGGCGCGATTTGGATGGCTGCGCGAGGAGACCGACGGCAGAAGGGAGTTGGCGTCCCCCCTCATCGGCCGATATGGAGGCCGGAACGCCGCGCCCCGTACCGCGACCGAGCAACCAGGAGACCCCCATGCGAGCCCAGCCCAAAGCCTCCCATTACGTCGGTGGCACCTATGCCGAGGACGAGGCGGGGGAGGCCTTCGAAAGCCTTTATCCGGCGACGGGTGAGACGCTCGCGACCCTCCATGCGGCCACGCCGGGGATGCTGGAACGGGCGATCGAGGCGGCAAGGCGCGGGCAGGCCGAATGGGCGGCGATGAGCGGTGCCGAGCGCTCGCGGATCCTGCGCCGTGCCGCCGCTCTGATGGGCGAGAAGAACGAGGAACTCAGCCAGCTCGAGACCCTCGACACCGGCAAGGCGATTCAGGAGACGCGCGTCGCCGACGCGGCCTCCGGCGCCGACTGCATCGAATATTTCGCGTCTCTCGCCGCCGACATGCGCGGCGCCCACATCGAGCTTCCCAACGGCTTCGCCTATACCCGCCACGAGCCGCTCGGCATCTGTGCCGGCATCGGCGCCTGGAACTATCCGATCCAGATCGCCTCGTGGAAGAGCGCGCCGGCGCTCGCCTGCGGCAATGCGATGATCTTCAAGCCCTCGGAAGTGACGCCGCTCTCGGCCCTGAAGCTCGCCGAGATCTACACCGAGGCGGGCCTGCCGGACGGCGTCTTCAACGTCCTGCAGGGCAAGGGCGAACTGGGCGCGGCGCTGTCGTCGCATCCCGCCATCGCCAAGGTCTCGGTCACCGGCTCGGTCGGCACCGGCGCGCGGGTCATGGGCGCTGCCTCGCAGACGGCGAAGCACGTCACGCTCGAGCTCGGCGGAAAGTCGCCGATCCTCGTCTTCGCCGATGCCGATCTCGACGCGGCGGTGTCCGGCGCGATCCTCGGCAATTTCTATTCGACCGGCCAGATCTGCTCCAACGGCACCCGCGTCTTCGTCGAGAGAAGCGTTCGCGCCGCCTTCGTCGAGAAGCTCGTCGAGCGCACGAAGGCGATCCGCCTCGGCAATCCGATGGATCCCGAGACCCATCTCGGCCCGCTCGTCTCCAAGGCGCAGTTCGACAAGGTTCTCTCCTACATGAAGGCCGGCCAGGAGGAAGGCGCGACGCTGGCCTGTGGCGGCGGTGCGGCCCGCGTCGCGGGCTTCGAGGAAGGCTGGTTCGTCGAACCGACGGTGTTCACCGACGTGACGGACGGCATGAAGATCGCCGGCGAGGAGATCTTCGGACCGGTGATGTGCGTCCTCGACTTCGCCGGCGAGGACGAGGTCGTCGCCAGAGCCAACGCCACCGATTTCGGCCTCGCCGCCGGCGTCTACACCCGCGATCTCGCGCGCGCCCATCGTGTCGCGGCGCGGGTCCAGGCCGGCACCGTCTGGGTCAACGCCTACAATCTGACGCCGGTGGAAATGCCGTTTGGCGGCGTCAAGCGCTCCGGGATCGGACGCGAGAACGGTCGCGAGGCGCTGCAGCACTACAGCCAGGTCAAATCGGTGTATGTTGCCACGGGACCGGAAGAGGCTCCCTACTGAGCCGCTTCTTCGCCGCGCGATCCGGTGTCGTCCGGCGTTGACAATCAGGCGTCGAACCTGTTTGCCACTGGTTCAGTGGGCGGAAGGCCCGGCGTATCGCGTGGGAGGTGCGTTTTTGCAGCCGGATCAGGGGCGGGCGGTGCTCGTCGGAATCATGGGGCGTCTCGCCGTCGGAGAGCAGGACGCGCTGGGGGAGCTTTATCAACGAACCTCGGCGAAGCTATTCGGTGTGTGCCTACGTATATTGAACGACCGCGAGGAAGCCGAGGACGTCCTCCAGGACGTCTATCTGACGGTCTGGCGGCGGGCAGACCGGTTCGATTCCGAGCGGGCGAGCCCGATCACCTGGCTGGCCACGATCGCCCGCAACCGGTCGATCGACCGGCTGCGCCAGATCGGCCGGCGGGGCGGCGAGCGGCCGATGGAAGCGGCCGCGGACGTCGCCGATGCCGGGCCGGACGCATTCGAGCTGATGGCCGCAAGCGACGACGGCCGCCGGCTCCGCGAATGCCTCGGGGCGCTCGACGCGCCGACGCAGACTTCGATCGCCTCCGCATTTTACGGCGGCATCACGTATGAGCAACTCGCCGAACGGCTGCGCGTGCCGCTCGGCACGATCAAGAGCCGCATCAGGCGCGGGCTGATCAAACTGAGGGAGTGCCTGGCGCAATGAGCGATCTGCGCAGCGAAGAGGTGGGAGAGGCCGATCGGGCCGCCGAGTACGTGCTCGGCGTCCTCGGTGGGGCCGAACGCCGCGCTGCCGAGCGGCAGATCGAGCGCGACCCGGTCTTCGCCCGCGCGGTGGATGGTTGGAACGCCCGCCTGGCGCCGTTCTACGAGGCGATCGAACCGGTCGAGCCGCCGGCCGGAGTCTGGCCGCGGATCGCGGAGGAACTCGCCCGCATGCGACGGCTGGAGCGCCCCGGCGTTTCGCCGGCAAAGCCGAAGGGTCGCCGGGTGTCGGGGATCTGGCAGTGGATCGGCCTGTCCGGCATGGGGCTTGCGGCCGCCAGCCTCGCGGCCCTCATCGTCGTCGCCGGCAATCTCACCGATCTCGGCGGCATGGGAGGCGAACAGGCGACACCCGCCGACTTCATCCTCGCCGGGACGCTGGCGAGCGACAACGGCCAGCCGCTCTTCACCGTCGTCTTCTACAGCGAGGACGATCACGACGTGGCGACGCTGATCCCGGTCGCCAGTCCCGCCGACGGCGGACGCGTTCCGGAGCTTTGGGTGGTCCCGCCGGACGGCGCTGCGCCCCGTTCGCTGGGGCTGCTCCATGCGTCCCAGCCGGTCGTCCTCGACGTCTCGAACCGTCAGGTGGTCGAGCCCGATGCCGCGCTCGCAGTCTCGATGGAGCCGGCGGGCGGCTCGCCGACGGGCCTGCCGACCGGCCCGGTCGTCGCCCATGGCGCGTTGCGGACGCCCTGATCGGAGCCCGTTTGCATTGACCAGCGGCAACCGGTTTCTGTCTTTGCCGCCGATGCTGTACGGCGATCGGCCATGAACAAGCTTTTCTCGCTGCTCTTCATTCTCCTCATGGGCGCCCATCTGGTGCGTCCGTTCGGCCTGCCGGGCCTGCGCAAGCGGGGCGACTTCTGGAAGATCGCCCTCGTCGCCCTGGTGGTTTTCGGCATCACCGTCCTGATCCGGCCGGAGTGAGGCGGGGGGCGCGTCGGGACCGGGCCTCTGTGGAGACCGCCTGACGGCGCTTTCCACCGTATACGTTGCGGTGCAAAAGCTTGCATTCCGCAACGAGATCGCCGCTCGACATCGGGCCTCTCGACGCGAATTTCAGGTGATCGCTCGGGTCTTCACACTCCCCTGTTGCACTCGGGCGAGGAAGCAGACAGTATGCCGCCAAGGAATACGCCGGGGGGAGGCGCGGATGGCATCAGTGACGTTCAAGGACGTCCGCAAGGCTTTCGGAACCGTGGAGGTACTGCACGGGGTTTCGATCGACATAGAGGAGGGGGAGTTCGTCGTTCTGGTCGGCCCGTCCGGCTGCGGCAAGTCGACGCTGCTCAGGATGCTGGCCGGGCTGGAGCACGTCTCCGCCGGCGAGATCTGGATCGGCGACCGGGTGGTCAACCAACTGCCGCCCAAGGAGCGGGACATCGCCATGGTGTTCCAGAACTATGCGCTCTATCCCCACATCACCGTCGCCGAGAACATGGGCTTCTCGCTGTCGCTGAAGGGGGTGAAGAAGGCCGAGATCGCCGAGCGCGTGCGCCCTGCCGCCGAAATCCTCGGCCTGTCGCATCTCCTCGACCGCTATCCGCGGCAGTTGTCCGGCGGCCAGCGCCAGCGCGTCGCCATGGGCCGGGCGATCGTGCGCGAGCCGCAGGTGTTTCTGTTCGACGAGCCGTTGTCCAACCTCGACGCCAAGCTCCGCGTGTCGATGCGCTCGGAGATGAAGAATCTCCACCAGCGGCTGAAGACCACGACGGTCTACGTCACGCACGACCAGATCGAAGCGATGACCATGGCCGACAAGATCGTCGTCATGCATGACGGCCGGGTCGCCCAGGTAGGCACGCCGCTCGATCTCTACGACAAGCCGGACAATCTTTTCGTCGCCGGCTTCATCGGCTCGCCGGCGATGAACTTCCTGACCGGCAGCGTCGAGGCGAACGACCGCCAGCGCTTTCTAACCGGCGACGCCATCCGTCTGCCCATCGACAAGCCCGGCACGGCGGAGGCCGGCCGGGAACTCGTCTACGGCGTCCGGCCGGAGAGCTTCCATCTCGGCGGCGATGTTCCGCTGACGGTCGACGTGGTCGAGCCGACCGGCTCGGAGACCCACGTCCTCGCGCGGCTCGGCGAGAGCCCGGTGACCTGCGTGTTCCGCGAGCGGATCTCGGCCCGTCCGGGCGAGGAGATCCGGGTCGGCGTCGATGCCGCGAGCGTCCACGTGTTCGACGCCAAGTCGGGAGAGCGGGTTTCGGCATGACGTGACGAGTTTGCGGCGACCTCGGGCGCAAAGGCGCCAAGCCGCAGCGCCCCGGCCGCAGGCCGGAGGAGAGGAGAGGTCGAATTGGGTCCGGCTCGTGAGGCCGGATCGGGATCGAGACAGACGAATCAGTTGTGACAGGGAGGAAACGTCATGGCCATCAATCGCAGAACCGTGCTGCAGGGCGCGGCCGGGCTCGCCGCTGGTGCGGCGCTCGGCAGTCCGTTCGGCGCCGGCCGGGCCTTCGCGCAGGGCACGATGCCGGAGTTCAAGCCGGAGGAGGGCGCTTCGCTTCGCCTGCTTCGCTGGGTGCCCTTCGTCGGCGGTGAGGAGGAAGCCTTCAACGCCAATACCAAGGCCTTTACCGAAGCGACCGGCGTCGAGGTCCGGATCGATCAGGAAAGCTGGGAGGACGTTCGTCCCAAGGCCGCCGTCGCCGCCAATGTCGGCTCCGGGCCGGACATGGTGATGAGCTGGTTCGACGATCCGTTCCAGTATCCCGACAAGCTCGTCGACGTCACCGATCTCGGCAACGCCCTCGGCGAGGCCTATGGCGGCTGGTACGATGGTCTCAAGGGCTATGCCACCACCACGGACGGCAAGTTCATCGCCATTCCGCTCTGCGCCATCGGCAACGCCATCTGCTACCGCGACAGCCACGTGAAGGCGGCCGGCTTCGATGAATTCCCCCAGGACACCGACGGCTTCCTGAAGCTCTGCCAGGCGATGAAGGACAAGGGCACCCCTGCCGGTTTCCCGCACGGCAAGGCCGTCGGCGACGGCAACAACTACGCCCACTGGCTGCTCTGGAGTCATGGCGGCAAGACCGTGGACGAGAACGGCGAGGTGGCGATCAACAGCCCCGAGACCAAGGCTGCGATCGAATATGCCAAGGCCCTCTACGCGACCTTCATCCCCGGCACCGAAAGCTGGCTCGACATCAACAACAACCGCGCCTTCCTGGCCGGCCAGGTGTCGCTGACGGCGAACGGCGTGTCGCTGTACTATGCGGCCAGGAAGGATCCGGCGATGGCCGAGATCGCCGAGGACATCCGCACCACCAACATGCCGATCGGCCCGGTCGGCAAGTCGGTCGAACTGCACCAGACGTCCACGATCAACGTCTTCAAGCACACCAAATATCCCGAGGCCGCCAAGGCCTGGATCGCCTTCATGTTCCAGCCGGAACGGTTCAATGCCTGGCTGGAAGGCGCCAGCGCCTATTGCTGCCAGCCTCTGAAGCAGTTCGCCGACAATCCGGTCTGGACCTCGAACCCGGTCCACGAGGCCTATGCGAATGCCTCGGCGAGCCTTCGCCCGAACGGCTATGCCGGCCCGCTCGGGCCGTCCTCGGCCGGCGTCATGGCCGACTACGTCCTCGTCGACATGTTCGCCGAGGCGGTCACCGGCCAGCGCTCGACCGAAGACGCCATCGCCAACGCCGAACGCCGGATCGCGCGGTATTACCGGTAAGTGGAGAGAGGCGGTGCGGCGCCTGCCGCCCGCCTCTGCAGCGCGGCGCCATGGGGCGAGGGCTGCGGCCGTTCTTCGTTGGCCGCAGGTGAACGGGTCGGCAGCGCCTTTCGCGTCGTCATCCTCGGGCTTGTCCCGAGGATCTACCGCCGCCACGCAAAGGGCGGACCGGTCGGCTCTTCCTGCGACGCTTCTGTGGCGTTGATGGCAGGAGATCCTCGGGACAAGCCCGAGGATGACGGCGCGTCCGGGATGTGTCGGTTACTGACGAGCGGGGTATCTGCGAGGAAGGGCGGCCGACCGAGGTTTAGGCGTCGTCATTCTCGGGCCCCGTCCCGAGAATCCAGGGGCGGTTCCCGCGGCATCAGCCACCGCCGCCTGACGGAGCTGAAGCCCTTTGTGCCCGAGGATCTCTGGATTCTCGGGACGGGGCCCGAGAATGACGATGCGTTGATGCTGTCGCCCTGTCGGGCGGCCTTCTTAAACCAGAATCGCATGCCCGTTTGTTTCGACGGGCTGAAAGCATCCCACGGAGCCTTTGCGGATGGCCACCATAGACACCACCGGATCGCGCGGGAGAAGCGACGCCGTCGCCCGCCCGAATGCGTTGCGCCGCTTCGTCGAAAGCCGCAACGGGCTCGGTCTCCTGTTCATGCTGCCGGCGGCGGTGTTCCTGCTCTGCTTCCTGACCTATCCGCTCGGCCTCGGCGTCTGGCTCGGCTTCACCGACACGACCATCGGCCGGAACGGCCAGTGGATCGGCTTCGAGAACTACACCTGGCTGTTCGACGATCCGGTGTTCTGGCTGTCGGTCTACAACACCATCCTCTATACCTTCGTCGCCTCGGTCGCGAAATTCGCCCTCGGCCTTTGGCTGGCGCTGATCCTCAACGAGCATCTGCCGTTCAAGACCTTCTTCCGGGCGATCATCCTCCTGCCCTGGGTGGTGCCGACGGTGTTGTCGGCGCTGGCCTTCTGGTGGATCTACGATTCGCAGTTCTCGATCATCTCCTGGGTGCTGATGCAGTGGGGCTGGATCGACGCGCCGATCAACTTCCTCGGCGATCCGAACAATGCGAGAGCCGCCGTCATCGCCGCCAATGTCTGGCGCGGCATTCCCTTCGTGGCGATCTCGCTGCTCGCCGGCCTGCAGACCATCCCGCAGTCGCTCAACGAAGCCGCGGCGCTCGACGGCGCAACCTCGTGGCAGCGCTTCACCAGAATCACCCTGCCGCTGCTGACGCCGATTATCGCCGTCGTCATGACCTTCTCGGTGCTGTTCACCTTCACCGACTTCCAGCTGATCTACGTTCTGACCCGCGGCGGTCCGGTCAATGCGACGCACCTCATGGCGACGCTGTCCTTCCAGCGGGCGATCCCCGGCGGCCAGCTCGGCGAGGGCGCAGCCATCGCCGTGGCGATGATCCCGTTCCTCCTTGCCGCGATCCTGTTCTCCTTCTTCGGTCTGCAGCGCCGCAAATGGCAGCAGGGCGGAAACGACTGAGGAAAGCCATCCGATGAGCCGACAGACGCTTCCCGCAAACCATGCCGCACTCCAGGACGATTCGGAGGGCATGGACCAGTTCAACACGCTGCCGCGGCGGATCTTCGTCGTCTACCTGCCGCTCGCCTGCTTCGTCTTCGTGCTGCTCTTCCCGTTCTACTGGATGGCGATCACCGCGGTGAAGCCCGACGCGCAGCTGACCAACTACACGGACTACAGCCCGTTCTGGGTGGTCTCGCCGACTCTCGAGCACATCCAGTACCTCCTGTTCGAGACCTCCTATCCGGGCTGGCTGTGGAACACGATGCTGGTCGCGATCGCCTCGACGGCGATCTCGCTCTTCGCCTCGGTCTTCGCCGCCTATGCGATCGAGCGCATCCGCTTCACCGGCGCGCGCACGACCGGGCTGATGATCTTCCTCGCCTATCTCGTGCCGCCGTCGATCCTGTTCATTCCGCTCGCCTTCATCGTCTTCCAGGTCGGCATCTTCGATTCGCGGCTGGCGCTGATCCTCACTTATCCGACCTTCCTCATTCCCTTCTGCACCTGGCTCCTGATGGGCTATTTCCGCACGATCCCCTTCGAACTGGAGGAATCGGCGCTGGTCGACGGGGCGACGCGCTGGCAGATCCTGACCAAGGTGGTCCTGCCGCTCGCGGTGCCCGGGCTGATCTCGGCGGGCATCTTCGCCTTCACCCTGTCGTGGAACGAGTTCATCTACGCGCTGACCTTCATCTCATCCTCGGAGAACAAGACGGTGCCGGTCGGCGTCCTGACGGAGCTCGTCCGGGGCGACATCTACGAATGGGGAGCCCTGATGTCCGGGGCGCTGCTCGGCTCCCTGCCGGTGGTGATCCTCTACTCCTTCTTCGTCGACTACTACGTCTCCTCGATGACCGGCGCGGTGAAGGAGTAGGCTCTCGCAGCCGGTCATGCCGCTTGCGGAACAAGGCGCAGGTGCTGCGACTTTGTGCAGCGCAAGCTTGACAGCTTGGCCGGCAGCCCTCATTGCCCACGCCACTTCGCAGTTGAGATGGCATTACGGAGCGAAACGATGACGCTGGCGCTGGTCTTTCCCGGGCAAGGTAGCCAGGCCGTCGGAATGGGGCGGTCGCTGAGCGAGGCCTATGCCGAGAGCCGGGCGGTGTTCGAGGAAGTCGACGAGGCGCTGGGGGAAAAGCTCTCGGGGCTGATCTTCGAGGGGCCCGAAGACGTTTTGACCCTGACCGAAAACGCCCAGCCCGCCTTGATGGCCGTGTCGCTCGCTGCGGTGCGGGCGCTTCAGGTCGAAGGCTTCGACGTTGCCGAGGCGAGCTACGTCGCCGGCCACTCGCTCGGCGAGTATTCGGCGCTTGCCGCCGCCGGCGCCTTTGAGATCGGCGCAGCCGCAAGGCTGCTGCGCCTCCGCGGCCAGGCCATGCAGGCGGCGGTGGCGCCGGGCGAGGGCGCCATGGCGGCGATCCTCGGTCTCGATGCGGCGAGCGTCGCCGATCTCTGCGTCCGGGCGGCGGAGGGCGAGGTCCTGTCGCCGGCCAACGACAATGGCGGCGGCCAGATCGTCGTTTCCGGTGCGGCTGCGGCCGTTGCGCGGGCGGTGGCGCTTGCCCCGGAACTCGGGGCGAAGCGTGCGATCCCGCTGACCGTCTCCGCGCCGTTTCATTGCAGCCTGATGGCGCCGGCCGCCGAAAAGATGGCCGAGGCGCTGCGGACCGTTTCGATCGCCACGCCGGTCGTGCCGCTGGTCGCGAACGTGACGGCAGCGCCGACCAGCGACCCGGAGGCGATCCGCGACCAGCTCGTGCGGCAGGTCACCGGCGAGGTCCGGTGGCGCGAGAGCATGGAGTATCTCGCCGGCGCCGGCATCACCGACATCGTCGAAATCGGCAGCGGCAAGGTCCTGAGCGGTCTCGCCAAGCGAATCGACAAGCGGCTCTCGGCCCAGGCGATCGGAACCGCGGAGGCGGTCAGGGCCTTCGCAGAGAGTCGCCGGTCCGCCTGACGCGAGCCTGCGGCGCGCCAGGGAGTTCGCGCGAGGAAACGACCCGAGGAAACGACCATGTTCGACTTGACCGGCCGCAAGGCCCTGATCACCGGTGCCACCGGCGGGATCGGCGAGGCCATCGCCAGGGCGCTGCATGCGCAAGGGGCGACGGTGGGGTTGCACGGCACCCGGCGCGAGAAGCTCGACGAGCTGGCATCCGCACTGGGCGACCGCTGTGCGGTGCTGCCGGCCAATCTCGCCGAGCGCGAGGGCCAGACGAAGCTCGCCGAAACCGCGATCGAGGCGCTGGGCGGCGTCGACATCCTGGTCAACAATGCCGGCATCACCAAGGACGGCCTGTTCGTGCGGATGTCCGACGCCGACTGGGACACCGTCCTCGAAATCGATCTCACAGCGGCGTTCCGGCTGACCCGCGAGCTGACCCATCCGATGATGCGCAAGCGCTTCGGGCGGATCATCAACGTCACGTCGGTCGTCGGCGTGACGGGAAATCCCGGCCAGGCCAACTACTGCGCGGCCAAGGCGGGGATGGTGGGCTTTTCGAAGTCGCTCGCGCAGGAGATCGCCACGCGGGGCGTGACCGTGAACTGCATCGCCCCCGGCTTCATTTCCAGCGCCATGACGGATAAGCTGAACGACAAGCAGCGGGAGACGATCCTCGCGATGATTCCGACGAAGCGCATGGGGAACGCCGCCGACATCGCCAGCGCGGCCGTCTATCTCGCGTCCGAAGAGGCCGGCTACGTCACGGGGCAGACCATTCACGTCAATGGCGGAATGGCGATGATCTGAACGGAGCAGGGATCTGTCCGAATCTTTTCCTTGCTGGGCCCGAATGAGACGTTCGGCGGGCGCGTCGGCCGGACGGGACGGCACCATTGGCGAGACCGGGAGAAGGTGCTAACGAGCCGCCCCATTGATTTTTCGGGGTGAACTTCATGGTGCGGCCGGCAAATCGGGACGCGCCGCTTGATAAAAGGCCGTCTCGCGTCTAACGAACGGCAAACGTCATCACAGCAGAGGAATGACAATGAGCGATACCGCCGAGCGAGTGAAGAAGATCGTCGTCGAACATCTGGGCGTCGAGCAGGAAAAGGTCACCGAGAACGCCAGCTTCATCGACGATCTCGGGGCGGACAGCCTCGACACGGTCGAGCTCGTGATGGCGTTCGAAGAGGAGTTCGGCGTCGAGATTCCCGACGATGCGGCCGAAACGATCCTCACGGTCGGCGACGCCGTCAAGTTCATCGAGAAGAATCAGGCCTGATCGGCCGACGATCCCGTTCCGGGCTTCTCGCCCTGTCGCCTGCCGGCGGCCGGCGGTTGCCGGAACGATTGAAACGCTCGCGTTTCATCGGTTCTGGCGGAGCTTTTCGGTTCAGCCATTCGGCTCCCCGGCAATGAGAGCCGGGGATCGGACGACCGGGGATCGATTGTCGGATCGGCTCCACGAAAGTCGGCCCGTCTTTCTGGCAAAAGAGCGGATATGAGACGAGTAGTCATCACCGGCGTCGGGATGGTCACACCCCTTGGCGCTGGCGCATCGGTCACCTGGAAGCGGCTTCTGGCCGGAGAGAGCGGCGCGGCGCGGATCGAGTCCTTCGAGGTCGCCGATCTGCCGTGCCAGATCGCCTGCCAGATCCCGCGCGGCGACGGCCACGACGGCACCTTCAATCCCGATCAGTGGATGGAGCCGAAGGAGCAGCGCAAGGTCGACGATTTCATCGTCTATGCCGTGGCTGCCGCGGCGGAGGCGCTCGACGATGCCGACTGGCATCCGGAGACCTACGAAGACCAGATCACCACGGGCGTCCTCATCGGCTCCGGCATCGGCGGCCTGAGAGGTATCGAGAAGACCTCGCTGATCCTCGCCGAAAAAGGGCCGCGCCGGGTCTCGCCCTTCTTCATCCCGGGCAGCCTGATCAATCTCGCCTCCGGTCACGTGTCGATCCGAAACGGTCTCAAGGGGCCGAACCATTCGGTCGTCACCGCCTGCTCGACCGGCGCCCACGCCATCGGTGACGCCAGCCGCCTGATCGCCCTCGGCGATGCCGAAGTCATGGTCGCCGGCGGTGCCGAATCGCCGGTCGGCCGCCTGTCGCTCGCCGGCTTTTCGGCCTGCAAGGCCTTGTCGACCCACTTCAACGACGACCCGAAGCGCGGCTCCAGGCCCTACGACCGGGACCGCGACGGCTTCGTCATGGGCGAGGGGGCCGGCGTCGTCGTGCTCGAAGAGCTCGAGCACGCCAAGGCCCGGGGCGCGCGCATCTATGCCGAGGTGATCGGCTACGGCATGTCGGGCGACGCCTATCACATCACCGCCCCGGCCGAGGACGGCGACGGCGCCTTCCGCTGCATGTCGGCGGCGCTGAAGCGGGCCGGCATCACCGCGGCCGATCTCGACTACGTCAACGCTCACGGCACCTCGACGCCGATGGGCGACGAGATCGAACTCAGAGCCTTCGAGCGGCTCGTCGGCGAATCGGCGTCCGAGACCACCATGTCCTCGACCAAGTCGGCGATCGGCCATCTTCTCGGGGCCGCCGGTTCCGTCGAGGCGATCTTCTCGGTGCTGGCGATCCGCGACAACGTCGCGCCGCCGACCCTCAATCTCGACAATCCGTCCGTCGAGACGGCGATCGACCTCGTGCCGCACAAGAAGAAGGAGAAGAAGATCGACACCGTTCTGTCGAACTCCTTCGGCTTCGGCGGCACCAACGCCTCGCTGGTCCTGCGGCGCTTCGCCGAGTAGGACGAGGCCTGGCGGCAGAGTTTCACGGGGCGGATGGTCATGGCGATCATCCGCCCCTCTTTCGTTGAGGGCGTGCCCGGGGGAGGGCCGCCCGCCCGCAGCCCGCAGTCTGGAGGAGATTTTTCGATGGCCCGCATGAAGCTCTTCTACGCGCCCGGCGCCTGTTCGCTCGCCTCGCACATCGCGCTGGAGGAGGCGGGTGCCGACTTCGAGGCCGTGCGGATCGATACCGCCGGCGGTCAGCAGCGTTCGCCGGACTATCTGAAGATCAATCCGAAGGGCCGCGTGCCGGCGCTCGCCGACGGCGACTTCGTCGTCACCGAGAACCCGGCGATCCTGCGCTACGTCGCGGTGACCCATCCGGAGGCGAGCCTCTGGCCCGCCGATCCGCATGGCGAGGCGCGCTGCGCCGAGTGGCTGGCCTTTCTCTCCTCCGGCGTTCATCCGAGCTACGCCCACATCCGCCGGGCCGAGCGCTATGCGACGACGGACGAGGGGCGCCGCGACGTCGTCGAGACCGGCAAGCGGGCGACGCGCGAGATCTACCGGATGGTCGAGGACAAGCTTTCGGCCGCCGGCGACGACTGGACGGCGGGCGAAAATTATTCGGTGGCCGATCCCTATCTCCTGGTGTTCTGGAGCTGGGGCAACGGGTCCTTCCTCGGCTACGACATGGCCGGCGATTTTCCGGCATGGACGGCCCATGCCCGCCGGATGATGGCGCGTCCGGCGGTGCGGGCGGCCTTCGAGCGTGAGGGCCTGAAGCTCCCCGCGTTCGGCGCCTGAGACGAGGCGGACTGCCCGAAGCCGGCGACGTTGCCGGCTTCCGCAGGGCGTAACATTTTTGCAACGATTGTTGCCGCCGCCTCTTCCGGCGTGGTTTCTCCGCTCCCATATCTGTCGCGGGCGGCTCGCCGATCGCGGGAGCCGGACTCCGGGAACGGCGCCGTGTGCCTTTGAAGAGGGCGCGGCGCAGAGAGGAGAGATCCATGAATCTGGAAAAATACACCGAGCGCGTCCGCGGTTTCATCCAGGCGGCGCAGACGGCGGCGGTTTCCGCCGACCACCAGCAGTTTTCCCCCGAGCACCTTCTGAAGGTCCTGATCGACGACGAGGAGGGACTTGCCGCGGGCCTGATCGAGAAGGCCGGCGGCCGGCCGCAGGAAGTGCGCCTCGCCGTCGAGGCGGCGCTGAAGGCGATGCCGAAGGTCACCGGCGGTGCGGGCCAGATGTATCTCGCCCAGCCGCTCGCCAAGGTCTTCGCCACCGCCGAGGAGATCGCCAAGAAGGCCGGCGACAGCTACGTCTCTGTCGAGCGGCTGCTGCTCGCGCTGGCCATCGAGAAGAGCGCCAAGACCGCCGACATGCTGAAGAAGGCGGGCGTCACGCCGGCCGGCCTCAACGAGGCGATCAACGACCTGCGCAAGGGCCGCACCGCCGACACTGCGTCTGCGGAATCGGGCTACGACGCCCTGAAGAAATACGCCCGCGATTTGACGGCGGCGGCGCGCGAGGGCAAGCTCGACCCGGTCATCGGCCGTGACGACGAGATCCGCCGAACCATCCAGGTCCTGTCCCGGCGCACCAAGAACAACCCGGTGCTGATCGGCGAACCCGGCGTCGGCAAGACCGCGATCGCCGAAGGTCTAGCGCTCAGGATCGTCAACGGCGACGTGCCGGAGAGCCTGCGCGACAAGCAGCTGATGGCGCTCGACATGGGCGCGCTCATCGCCGGCGCGAAATATCGCGGCGAGTTCGAGGAGCGCCTGAAGTCGGTCCTGTCGGAAATCTCGGCGGCGGCCGGCGGCGTCATCCTGTTCATCGACGAGATGCACACCCTCGTCGGCGCCGGCAAGGCGGACGGGGCGATGGATGCCTCCAACCTCCTGAAGCCGGCGCTCGCGAGAGGCGAACTCCACTGCATCGGCGCGACCACTCTCGACGAATACAGAAAGCACGTCGAGAAGGATCCGGCGCTCGCCCGGCGTTTCCAGCCGGTCTTCGTCTCCGAGCCGACGGTCGAGGACACGATCTCGATCCTGCGCGGCCTGAAGGAGAAATACGAGCAGCACCATCAGGTGCGCATCTCCGACTCGGCCCTCGTCGCCGCCGCGCAGCTGTCCAACCGCTACATCACCGACCGCTTCCTGCCCGACAAGGCGATCGATCTCGTGGACGAGGGCGCGGCCCGGCTGCGCATGCAGGTGGACTCCAAGCCCGAAGCCCTCGACGAGATCGACCGGCGCGTGATGCAGCTGAAGATCGAGCGCGAGGCGCTGAAGAAGGAGACCGACGACGCCTCGAAGGACAGGCTGGAACGGCTGGAAGGCGAACTCGCCAATCTGGAGGAAGAGTCCGACCGGATCACCCAGGCGTGGCAGGCGGAAAAATCCAAGCTCGGCCAGGCGGCAGACCTCAAGCGCCAGCTCGACGAAGCGCGCAACGAACTCGCCATCGCCCAGCGGCGCGGCGAATTCCAGCGGGCGGGCGAACTCGCCTATGGCGAGATCCCGAGGCTCGAGGCCGCGCTGAAGGAGGCCGAGGCGCACGACGGGGCGAAGTCCGGTACGATGGTCGAGGAGACCGTGACGGCCGATCACGTCGCCCAGGTCGTCTCGCGCTGGACCGGCATCCCGGTCGACCGCATGCTGGAAGGCGAGCGCGACAAGCTCTTGCGGATGGAAGACTCGCTGCAGAAGCGGGTCGTCGGCCAGGGCGAAGCGGTGCAGGCGGTCTCCCGGGCGGTCCGCCGGGCACGCGCGGGGCTTCAGGATCCGAACCGGCCGATCGGCTCGTTCATGTTCCTCGGGCCGACGGGCGTCGGCAAGACCGAGCTGACCAAGGCGCTGGCGCATTTCCTCTTCGACGACGAGGCGGCGATGGTGCGCATCGACATGTCGGAATACATGGAGAAGCATTCCGTCGCCCGGCTGATCGGCGCGCCTCCGGGCTATGTCGGCTATGAGGAAGGCGGCGCGCTCACCGAAGCGGTCCGTCGCAGGCCCTATCAGGTGATCCTGTTCGACGAGATCGAGAAGGCGCATCCGGACGTCTTCAATGTCCTCCTGCAAGTGCTCGACGACGGGCGGCTGACGGACGGGCAGGGGCGGACGGTCGACTTCCGCAACACGCTGATCATCATGACCTCCAATCTCGGTTCGGAGTTCCTGGTGGCGCTCGGCGAGGACGAGAACGCGGAAGCCGCGCGCGAGCAGGTGATGGCGGTGGTCCGGGCGTCGTTCCGGCCGGAGTTCCTCAACCGCGTCGACGACGTCATCCTGTTCCACCGGCTGCATCGCTCGGAGATGGGCGCCATCGTCGACATCCAGATGGCCCGGCTCGAAAAGCTGCTCACCGATCGCAAGATCGCCATCCAGCTCGACGAAACGGGGCGCGAATGGCTCGCCCAGAAGGGCTACGACCCCGCCTATGGCGCGCGCCCCCTGAAGCGCGTCATCCAGCGCGAGGTGCAGGATCCGCTCGCCGAGAAGATCCTGATGGGCCAGATCCGCGACGAATCGACGGTGAAGATCTCCGCCGGCTCCGACCGGCTGAACTTCTACGTCGTCGGCTCGAAGGCGCATGTCGAGGGCGAGCGCGTGGAGGCGTAAACCTCCGGCGCCATCGCTGAAACGAATGAACGGCGTGGTCCCGACGGGGCCGCGCCGTTACGTTTGAGCTCAACTCATCGGAAGGGGCTTGCGAATCAAATAAGTTTTCACTTATCTATTGGCCATGAACGACGACGACATCTTCCGCGCCCTCGGCGATCCGACCCGACGGGCGATCTTCGAAAAGCTCGCCACCGGCGCGATGAACGCCAGTGCCTTGCGGGAGGGCATGGCCATATCGCAGCCGGCGATGTCCCAGCATCTCGCCGTTCTGCGCAATGCCAATCTCGTGCGCGAGGAGAGGCAGGGCCGCTTCGTCAATTACGAGGTCGATCCGGATGGCTTGGCGCTGATCGCCGGCTGGCTGGCGAAATATCGCGCCTACTGGCCGGCGCGCATCGACGCTTTGAAGGATCTGTTGAAGGACATGGACCAATGACCCAGGAGACGGATCGTGAGCCCGAGGCGGGACTGACGCTCGAATACGTCCTCGACGCCGCGCCCGAAAAGGTCTGGCGAGCCCTGACGATCGGCGCTCTGCGGGAGAGATGGCTGTCTGCAGGAGCGACCGTCGACCCGGTCCCGCTCGCATCGATCGAAGGGGAGGAGGTGCGCTACCGCATGCGGGACGACATGCCGCCGTTTCTGGAAAGCGAGGTGACCTTCCAGCTCCGGCCCGACGAGGCGGGCGGTACGCGTTTGACCATCGTCCATACTCTGACCGACGTCCGGCTCGTCTCGGCACCCAAGCCGGCCAACGCCAACCGGCCGCCTCTCATGCGCGCCGCCTGACGCGCCGAGACAGTCCTGAGATTCGAACGGAAGGAGGTCGCCGATGCGCGACACGATGCAACTCGTCCCGATGGTGGTCGAGCAGTCCAGCCGGGGCGAGCGCTCCTTCGACATCTATTCGCGGCTTTTGCGCGAGCGGATCATCTTCCTGAACGGCGAGGTGAACGACACCTTGTCCGGGCTCGTCTGCGCCCAGCTTCTCTTCCTGGAAGCGGAAAGTCCCAAGCGGCCGATCCATCTCTACATCAACTCGCCGGGCGGCGTCGTCACCGCCGGCCTCGCGATGTACGACACCATGCGCTACATCTCCTCGCCGGTGCATACGCTCTGCATGGGCACCGCCCGCTCCATGGGCTCGTTCCTTCTGATGGCCGGCCAGCCGGGTGAGCGCGCCGCGCTGCCGAATGCCAGCCTGCACGTCCACCAACCGCTCGGCGGCTTCCAGGGGCAGGCCTCGGATATCGCCATCCATGCGGAGGAGATGCTGAAGGTGAAGCGGCGGATGATTCGGCTCTATGCCGAGCATTGCGGCCGCACGATCGAGGAGGTGGAGAAAACCCTCGACCGGGACCGCTTCATGAGCGCCGAGGAGGCCTTGGAATGGGGGCTGATCGACAGGATCCTTTCCGGACGCGACGTCGGGCCCCGCTGAGCGACGGCCCACCGACCGGTTAGAGCATGATCCCGAAAAGTGGGAACCGGTTTTCGGAAAAGATCATGCGCAAACAGAAAGATGGAGCGGGAGGATTGAGCGAAGCTCATTTCATCCCGCTCTAGTGACCGACCAGCCCGTACCGCTCCCGCCTGACATAGCGCCAGTTCATCATCACCGCCGCGGCCGCGAGCCCCGAGGCGAGGCCCCACCAGATGCCGGGGCCACCGAGGCCGAGCGGGAAGGCGAGGATATAGGCGACCGGCATGCCGACCAGCCAGTAGCTGATCAGGGCGATGATCATCGGCACGCGCGTGTCCTTCATGCCCCTGAGGACGCCGGCGCCGACCGCTTGCATGGCATCGGCGAGCTGGAACACCGCGGCGACGAGGAGGAGCGGCACGGCGGTTGCGAGGACGTCGGCCGAATTCGGATTGGCCCCGTCGAGATAGAGCCCGATCAGCCGTTCGGGCATCGTCCAGAACAGCGTCGCGGCGAGAAAGGCGATCGTCCCGCCGATGACGACCGCGACGGCGCCGGCGCGCCCGAGCGCGATCCTGTCCTGCCGCCCGAAGGCGAGGCCCACCCGCACCGTCGCGGCGCTGGCGAGCCCCAGCGGGATCATGAAGGAGATCGAGGCGATCTGCAGCGCGATGCCGTGGGCGGCGAGCGGCACCGTGCCGAGCCAGCCCATCATGATCGAGGAGGTGGCGAACAGCCCGACCTCGGCGATGATCGTCGCCGAGATCGGCAGGCCGAGCCGGACCACCTCGAAGAAGGCCGGCCAGTCGGGCCGCCAGGCCCGCGCATAGAGCTCGTAGCGCCGCAGCCCCGGCGCGAACACGGTGTAGCCGACGAGGAGCCCGGCCATCAGCGTGTTGGACAGGAGCGTCGCGACGGCCGCGCCGGCGACGCCCATCGCCGGCGCGCCGAGATGGCCGAAGATGAAGATCCAGTTGAACCCGGCATTGGCCAGCGCCCCGCAGACGATCACCGCGAGCATCAGATAGGCCCGGTTCACCACCGTCAGATAGGCCCTGAGGCTGAGGATCGTCAGCGCCGGGAACATAGACCACTGGCCGATGGCCATGTACTCGCCGGCGAGACGCGCGGTGTCCGGTTCCTGGTTGAGGGCGAGGAGGATCGGTTCCAGGACGGTCAGCGGAATCAGGGTGAGCGCCCCGTATAGCACGAGCACCCAGACGCTCATGCGGATCGAGCGGCGGACGCCGCGCGTGTCGCCGCGCCCCTCGGCCCCGGCGGCAAGGGGGATCGCCGCATGGGCAAAGCCCGAGCCGAAGATGAAGAACAGGAAGAAGGCCTGGGTCGCCAGCACCGTTGCGGCGAGTTCGGCGGCGCCGAGCCAGCCGACCATCACCGTGTCGGTGACGTTCATCGTCACCTGGGCGAGCTGCACGCCGATGAGCGGCAGAGCGAGATTGACCGTCGCGCCGGCATGGCCGAGCCAGCTCTCGGTGACGGGCGCCCGGCCGGCCACCGCCTCTTCGTTTCGCTCGCCCTGCCGCATCGTCCGCATCCTTTCGGCGCGGCTGTATCCTCTCACGGCCATGAAAGCCAATGCGAATCCGCGATGCGGCCGATCGCTTCAGTCGATGGGCTCATGGCGCCACGGCAGCCGTCCGCCGCATGGCGCTGCCCCGCCGACTTCGACGGTGCATCCGTGCGGCGAGATTTCGCCGCTGCCGCCGGGGCCGACCCCATTGCGGCACCATGGCACGGCGCGTTATGCCGCAAGGGCCGCCCGAAGATCCCGCCTTCATGCCTCAAGGAAAACCGCTCCATGGCCCGCCCGAACTTCCTCGTCATCATGGTCGATCAGGCGAACGGAACGCTGTTTCCGGACGGGCCGGCGGATTTTCTCCACATGCCGCATCTGAAAGCGCTGGCGGCGCGCTCGACGCGGTTCGAGAACGGCTATACGGCGAGCCCGCTCTGCGCGCCGGCGCGGGCCTCCTTCATGTCCGGCCAGCTGCCCTCGCGAACGAAGGTCTACGACAACGCCGCAGAGTTCCAGTCGGCGATCCCGACCTATGCCCATCATCTGCGCCGCGCCGGCTATCACACCTGCCTGTCGGGCAAGATGCACTTCGTCGGGCCCGACCAGCTGCACGGCTTCGAACAGCGGCTGACGACCGACGTCTACCCGGCCGATTTCGGCTGGACGCCGGACTATCGCAAGCCCGGCGAGCGGATCGACTGGTGGTATCACAATCTGGGTTCGGTGACCGGCGCGGGCGTCGCCGAGATCACCAACCAGATGGAATATGACGACGAGGTCGCCTTCTTCGCCGAGCAGAAGCTGTTCGACCTGTCGCGCGGCCACGACCGGCGGCCCTGGGCGCTGACGGTGTCCTTCACCCATCCGCACGACCCTTACGTCGCGCGCCGGAAGTTCTGGGACCTCTACGAGGGCTGTGCCCATCTCGACCCCGAGGTCGGCCCGATCCCGCTCGACGAGCAGGACGCCCATTCGAAGCGCCTCTACGCCGCCAACGACGCGGCGAAGTCCGAGATCACGCCCGAGAACGTGCGGCGGGCGCGGCGCGGCTATTTCGCCAATCTCTCCTATGTCGACGAGAAGATCGGCTCGCTGCTCGACGTCTTGAAGCGCACGCGCATGGAGGACGACACGATCGTCGTCTTCGTCTCCGACCATGGCGACATGCTGGGCGAGCGCGGCATGTGGTTCAAGATGAGCTTCTTCGAGGGATCGGCCCGCGTGCCGCTGATGATCGCCGCGCCCGGCCTCGACGCCAAGCGCGTCGCCGAGCCGGTTTCGACCATCGACCTGACCCCGACCCTCTGCGACCTCGCCGGCATCGACATGAGCGGCATCATGCCCTGGACCGACGGCCACTCGCTGGTGCCGATGGTCAACGGCGAAAAGCGCCCCGAACCGGTCTTCATGGAATATGCCGCCGAGGGCTCCTACGCGCCGCTGGTCTCGATCCGCGAGGGCAAATGGAAGTTCAATCACTGCGAGATCGACGCGCCGCAGCTCTTCGACCTCGAAGCCGACCCCAAGGAACTGACCAACCTCGCCGGCGATCCGGCCCATGCGAAGACCTTGATGGCCTTCGAGGAAAAGATGCGGGCGCAATGGGACATGGCCCGCTTCGACGCCGAGGTCCGCGAGAGCCAGGCGCGGCGCTGGATCGTCTACGAAGCGCTCAGGAACGGCGCCTACTACCCCTGGGACCACCAGCCGCTGCAGAAGGCCTCGGAGCGCTACATGCGCAACCACATGGACTTGAACGTGGTGGAGGAGAATGCGCGGTTCCCACGGGGGGAGTGAGGCGAAATCCGCTGCCTGTGAGGATGGTGAGAACCTGCGACTGATCCGGCGTGGCGACGACTATGCGGACAGTCGTACCCAAGGGTGATATCGCCCCCAGCCTCAAAATTCCTCCCAGCCGTCGACCTCCTGCGTCGCCCTCGGCTGTGCGGCCGCTGCCGCTGCGCCGCCGGAGCGGGCGGCAGGGCGGCGGGTCGGCGGGGCGTTCCACAGGACGGTGTCATCGTCGCTGTCGTCCGCCGGCACTTCGCCGATAGAGGCGGATCTTGCGGGCTGGCGCGAATGGGCGGACCGCTCGGCCTTGCGGGAGCCGCCACCCTTCGCCCCGACGAAATTGCGGATGAGCACGGCCAGCGTCTCGTTCTCGGTTTTCAACTGCTGGGCGGCGGCCGTCGTCTCCTCGACCATGGCGGCGTTCTGCTGGGTGGCCTTGTCCATCTGGTCGGCGGCGCTGGAGACTTCCCTGAGGTTCGCCGCCTGATCCTGGGCGCGCTTGGCGATCTCCGCGACGAGGCCGCTGACCTCGGCCACCGTGGCGACGATCGCCTCCAGCGACTTGCCCGAGGCGGTGACGAGCGACACGCCTTCCTTCACCTGGCCGTTAGAGGCGTTGATCAGCGCCTTGATCTCCTTCGCCGCGTCGGCCGAGCGCTGGGCGAGGCCGCGCACCTCCTGGGCGACGACGGCGAAGCCGCGGCCGGCCTCCCCCGCCCGTGCCGCCTCGACGCCGGCATTGAGGGCGAGAAGATTGGTCTGGAAGGCGATCTCGTCGATGACGCCGATGATCTTGACGATCTTCTGGGACGACTGGTCGATCGCCGACATGGCGCCGATCGCCTTGCCGACGATGGAGCCGCCTTCGCCGGCGGTGTCTCTGGCGGTCGCCGCGGCGCGCTCCGCCTGCCGTGCGCCCTCGGCCGTCTCGGCGACGGCGTTGGAGACGTCGCCGAGCGATGCGACGGTCTGTTCGAGATTGGCCGCCTGCTGCTCGGTGCGCCGGGCGAGGTCGTCGGTCGCGACGAAGATCTCCGAAAGACCGGTGGAGAGCGAGGCGTTGGCGATGTGGAGCGACGAGAAGGTCTGCTCGAGATTGACCGCCAGCCGGTCGAACCGCTGGCCGACATGGGGAACGGTCTGCAGCGCTTCGGAAATTCGCGTCGTCAGCTCGCCGTCCGCCAGCCGGTCGAGGCCGGAGGCGAGGATGTCGAGATCGGCGTCGATCCTGCCGCGTTCGGCCGCGAGCGCAGCGGTCGCATGGGCGAGTTTTTCGCTCTCCTCGCTCTGACGAAGCTGCGTGGAGGCCGCTGCCGCGGCGTCTTGGTCGCGGCTCCGTGCCTCGATCGCGATCACCGCCCGGGCGATGTCGCCGATCTCGCCCTTCAGCTCCGCCTGGGCGAGCGCCTCGGCCGTCGCGTCTTCGCTTCTTTCCTTGAGCGCGACCGTGAGGCCGGCGAGCGGCGCGGCGGTCCGGCGGGCGGCGACGAGGCCGCTCGCGAGGGCGACGAGCGCGATCAGCAGGCCGCCGGCGAGCGCCATCCGGCCATGCGACGGCAGCAGCGAGGCTGTCGCGGCGTCCGTCGCCTCGCCTCGGTCGTCGGTCTCGGCCTCGGCGGCGGCATTCGCCCCTGCGGCCGGCGTCACGTCCCGGATCGGCATGGGCGTGCTCGCGGCAGGGCGAAGCCTGGAGACGCTCTCGGCGACCTGTCGCGGCGCGCTGACGAGCAGGCCGGAGCGCAGGCTCCGCATCTTGGCCGCGAGATCCCGGGTGGCGGCGAGCTTCTCGCCATAGGCCTTCATCAGCGAGAGGGACTCGCGGGCCCGTTCGAGCTGCGCCGGATCGGTCATCAGCTTGGTCATCGCGGCGTGGCGGCCGACGGCCTCGTTCAGCTTCGACTGAGCGACGTCGAAGGCGGCGCGTTCGTCGGTGCGCAGGAAGCGCTCGGCCGAAACGAGGCTGGCATTCAGCGACTCGAAGGTCGCGGTCGCCTGATAGAGCGCTTCGATGTCGAAGGCCCGCCAGGCGAGCTTGATCACGTCGGACATGGCACCGACCGCCAACGGCCCGGCCTCGGCGACGGCCGCCGTCGCACTGCTTTCACCCTGCCGCAGGCCGTAATAGGTGTCGATCGCCGAGCGCCAGGAGGCGAGGTCGGTTTCGAGCCGCTTCCAGGCCGCGCCGCGCGCCGCGTCGGCCTCGACCAGCGTCCGGTCCGCCGGATCGAGATCGGCGAGCGCGCTCGCGGCCGTCTGAAAGCGGTCATAGCTCTCCTTGGCGCCGTCCTCGACATGATCGACGGCGGCGAGGCGCAGGCGTTCGAGATCCGCCGCCGCGCGATCGGCGAAGGTGCGGATCGCCGCCGATCCGTCGGTCGCGTCGGGACGCGCGAACGGTTCGGTGGAGGGAGCCGGAGCGGCGGCGACCGGGCGGGGCGCTTCGACCATCATGAAATCGGCGGCAAGGCCCAGCGCGACCGCGAGAAATGCGACCGGCAGGAATGCGGCGATGATCTTGGCTTTGATGCCCACGCTCGTCTGATCTCTTCTCGCACGTCGCGGAAACCCGGCGATTGCCGCCGACGGAGGCCTCGTCGCCTGCAGCTTCGCTCCGCTCGGCTTTTCATCCGGAGCGACGTTCCAGGACGAGCTTTACGCCGGGGAGATGGACTGACGCTTGCCATGCCGATGCCGTCGCGCAGCCGGAAGGCGCGAGTCGGCTGCATGGCAGCCATGCGAAAATTGAAGGTTATGTCGTCATTGTCGGGCAAGGTGTCCGGCGTTACAGTCGACGTCATCGACGAATACGGGAGAGACCGGCCTTCGAGGCCGGCGCCGAAGGAGCAACCGCCCCGGAAACTCTCAGGCAAAAGGGACCGTTTCGTCCAGAAAAGTCCGAAGAGTGGCGGCCCGGTTCGGGTCGTCCGCCGAAGGAGAAAGCCGCGCCGGAATTCTTCCGTGCGCGGTGAAGCTCTCAGGCTCATGACGGGAGGGGCAAGCACGGATCTCCGCGACAACGCGGAAGAAAGGCTCGTCATGACCTCCATCGCCGTCATCGGCGCCGGGATCACCGGCATCACCACCGCCTACAAGCTCCTCGCCCGCGGGTTCGACGTCACGGTCTTCGATCGCCAGCCCTATGCCGCGATGGAAACCTCCTTCGCCAACGGCGGCCAGTTGTCGGCCTCCAACGCCGAAGTGTGGAACCAACCGTCGACCTTCCTCAAGGGCATCAAGTGGATGCTGACCAAGGACGCGCCGCTGCTGGTCGATCCCAAGCCCTCCTGGCACAAGCTGTCCTGGATGGCCGAATTCGTGCTGGCGGCGCGCAACTACGAACAGAACACCATCGCGACGACGAAGCTCGCCATCCAGGCGCGCGAGCATCTTCTCGGCATGGCCGAGCGCGAGGGCTTCACCTTCGACGTCGAAAAGCGCGGCATTCTCCACGTCTATGAGGAAAAGAACGAACTCGCCCACGCCGCCAGGGTGAACGGGCTGCTGGCGAAGGGCGGCCTGAAGCGCGTCGCCGTCGGCCCGGAGGAGATCGCCGCGATCGAGCCGACCATCCGCGGCAACTTCGTCGGCGGCTTCTTCACCGAATCCGACTTCACCGGCGACATCCACAAATACACCCGCAACCTCGCCGAGGCCTGCCGCCGCCACGGCACGCGGCTGAGGTTTTCCGCCGACGTGACGCGGCTCGCCTCCCGCGGTGAAAGCGGCGTCGACGTTTTCTCGCGCCGGGTGGGATCCAAGGACGCATCGAGCCCGGAGCGCTTCGACGCGATCGTCGTCTGCGCCGGTGTCGCCAGCCGGAAATTCGCCCGCGATCTGGGCGACCGGGTCAACGTCTATCCGGTCAAGGGCTATTCGATCACCGTCAATCTCACCGACGAGGAGAGCCGCGCGGGCGCCCCGATGGTGAGCCTCCTCGACGACCACGCCAAGATCGTCACCTCGCGGCTCGGCGCCGACCGGCTGCGGATCGCCGGCACGGCGGAGTTCGCCGGCGAGAACCGCGACATCAAGGATGCGCGCATCCGCCCGCTCACCGAGTGGTGCCGCAAGCGCTTCCCCGCCGTTTCGACCTCCTCGGTCGTTCCCTGGGCCGGCCTGCGCCCGATGATGCCGAACATGATGCCGAAGGTCGGCCGTGGGCGGCAGGCCAACGTTTTCTACAACACCGGCCACGGCCATCTCGGCTGGACGCTGTCGGCGATCACCGCCGAGATGGTCGCCGGCGAAGTCGCCGCCGCAAAAGCCCGCCAGCCGCAGCGTGCCGCTCCGGAAGCGCAGGGAACGCTGGCGGCGCACGGAGCCTGAGGCGGCTGTCGAGAGGGCGGGTGGCCTGAAGCGCAGTTGCTCCCGTTGAGGCAGGACGCGCCCTTTCGGGCCACATCGGTGCCGAGGCACCCCCCCTCTGGCTTGCCAGCCATCTCCCCCGCAAGGGGGGAGATCAGGCGTTCGATCGTCGTGCACCGATTTACGACGTTCGGCAGGCGCTTCTTCCACCTTTGGGCAGGGCGTGTCGTCGCAAAGCTTGCGAGGCATCAGAGCGAGGTCGATCTCCCCCCTTGCGGGGGAGATGTCCGGCAGGACAGAGGGGGGTAAGGCCGCCGCAACCTTGCCGGATGAACCTGCCGGCCGAACGCGCCGATGCGGGGCGCTACGCCGGACCGTACCGCCGGATGCCGTTGTCTTCGAGATAAGCCAGGATCAGCCGGGCGGCCTCTTCCGGCTCGGGGCCGACATGAAGGTTCGCCCCGCCGCTCGCGGTGCCGGCCGTGCGCATCAGCTTCGGCCGGGCCCGGTGCGGGCGCTCCCCGGCAAGGGTGCCGGCTGCCGGCGCATCGGCGGCCGGGGCCGGATGGCGCCGAACCTCGCCCCGCCGCATTCGGCCGAAGGCGAAGGGCAGCGGTGGGGGCGCCAGCGGATGGACCGTGACGATCGCCGGCAGGCGGACGGTGATCCTGCGCCGGGCGCCCTTCGCCATCGCCTGATCGACGACGAGCGTTTCCGGCGCCTCGCCCGGCCGGATCGCCACGGCGTCGGCGAGGATCGGCAGGCCCAGCATCTCGGCCAGAAGATAGGGCACGAGGCCTGTTTCGAGCCCGCCTTCGCCGCGCCGGCCGCAGAGAATCAGAGCCGGCGGCGCGTCGCCCGCGAAAGCCCGTCTCAGAAAGGCGGACAGTGCCGGCAGCGGATCGTCGCCGGCGGGCGTCTCCACGACGTCGAGGCCGCCGAGACCATGGCCGAGGCCGGCGGCGACGCCTTCTTCGCTCGACCCGGCATGAAGGCCCTGCGGAGCTTCGTCGAGACCTGCCGCGAGGCCGATCGCCTGAGCTTCGAGCCGCGACGGCTGCTGCCGGCCGGAGACCGGATTCTTCGCCTCGGAGAGCAGCACGATCGTCTTCATGCTTCGCGCTCCTTCAGGAGGTTCAAGAGGGCCGGCATGACGAGCTGGGCGTCCTGGACGATGGCAAGGCCCGCGCGCTCGATCATCGCGGCATGGAGGTCGGTGTTGACGGCGATGACGTGCTCGCAGCCGGCAATGCCCTGCAGATGCTGCGGCGCGCCCGAAATGCCGAGCGCCAGATAGCAGTCGGCGGCGAGCACCGTCCCCGACGCGCCCACCTGGGCCTGCCGCGGCATCAGCCCGGCGTCGCAGACGACGCGGCTGGCGCCGGGCGTTCCCTTCATCGCGGCGGCGAGGTCGCGAAAGGCGCCGAAATCGCTGACGCCGTTGCCGGCGGAGACGACGAAATCGGTCTCGCTCAAGGCGAGCTTCGCCGGGTCGCCGGGGATGATCTCGACCGAAAGGATCGCCGGATCGGGCGAGGCGATTTCCCCCCCGCCTTCGATCTCCCGCGCCTCGCAGGGCACGTCTTCGTAGGGTCTGGCGCGGTCCTCGCCGAGGGTCATCAGCCGCGGCGGGGCAAGGCCGATTTCCGCGCCGGCGTTGCGGATGGCGCGCACGGCCTGGCGCGCCGTCAGATGCTCGACGTCGGGAAACAGCGGCTCGCCCAGCGCCACCGAAAGGCGCCGGGCGCAGTCGGCACTGTCTCCCTCTTCTGCAAAAAGAACGTGGCGCGGCGACAGTGCGTCGACCGCGGCCTTCAGCACCTCGGCGCGCTCCCTCTGCGTCGAAGCGCGGGGCATGACGACGAGGCGGTCGGCGCCCGCCTCGCCGAGCCCTTCGATGCTTTCCGCCGCGATCGCGACGACGGCGCCGCCGCCTTCGCCGGCATCCGCCAGGAGCCTCGCGCCGCCGAGCACCTGCCGGTCGAAGCGCGAGAGCCTGCCACCCGCCGCCGCGACGACCGCAAAGACCAGGAAGGCCGGTTCGTCGATCACCCGCAAGGCCGGTTGTCCGGGACTGACGTCGACGGCATCCAGCCCGTCGCGGGTTCGGGCGAAATGCGCCGCCTCGACGCGGTTCATCTGTCGCTGCGAGCGGTCGTAGCGCTTGCGCCCGTTGCCGGTGTCGCTCTCGCCCGCAAGGCTCGCAGCCCATTCCCGCCAAGGGTCGCGGCGCGGACGGCCGGAGGCCGGCCCTGCCTCGCGCCGCCCGAGGTCGAGGCGCGGGCGCCGCCCGGTCTCGCTCAGCGTCCTGGCGACGCGCTCGGCCCGCGGATCTTTCCGGACTCGGCTCATGCGGGTTGAAGCTCCCGCGCCGGCGCCGCGCCGGCGGGCGTCCTGCGGCCCGCCTCGACGGCCTCCCACAGAAGCTCGGCGACGTCCTTCACCTCGGCCCGATCGCCGGTGACGCCTTCGAGCATCGCCGTGCATTGCGGGCAGGCGACCGCCACCGTCTTCGCGCCGGTCTCCTTCACCTGGCCCATGCGGATGTCGGGAATGCGCGTGTCTCCGGGGATGTCGGCGGACGGCGCGCCGCCGCCGCCGCCGCAACACATCGAGCGCTTGCCGGAGCGCGCCATTTCGCGCCGTTCGAGGCCGAGGGCGTCGAGCAGCGCGCGCGGGGCTTCGACCTCGCCATTGTAGCGGCCGAGATAGCAGGGGTCGTGATAGGTGATTGCCCGGCCGGCGAGCGAGGCGGGCGCGAGGCGGCCGCTCTCGACCAGTTCGGCGAGGAAGGCGGTGTGATGCACGACGTCGTAGCTGCCGCCGAAGGCCGGATATTCGTTGCGGATGACGTGCAGCGCGTGCGGATCGGCGGTGAGGATGCGGGCGAAGCGGTAGCGCGACAGGGTCTCGACATTCGCCCGCGCCAGCCGCTGGAACGTCGCCTCGTCGCCGAGGCGGCGGGCGAGATCGCCGCAGTCGCGCTCCTGCCCGCCGAGCACGGCGAAATCGACGCCGGCGGAATTCAGTGTCTGGATCAGGGCTTTGAGCGTCCTTTGGCCGCGCAGGTCGTAGGCCGCCTGACCAAGCCAGAGCAGCACCTCCGCCTCGCCCTTCTCGACGATCCGGGGCAAGGACATGCCGGCGGCGAAATCCGTCCGCTCGAACAGCGGCCGCCCGTTCGGCTCGTCGCAGCCGCGCGAGTGGGCGAGCGGCTCTTCGGCCTTCATCGGGACGGCGCCGAGTTCCAGCGTCTGGAAGCGCCGGAGGTCGACGATGGCGTCGACGTGCTCGATCATCATCGGGCATTCCTCGACGCAGGCCCGGCAGGTGGTGCAGGACCACAGCGTATCCGGGTGGACGAGGCCTTCCGGCGAGACGATCGGCGCGTCGAGCCCCGCCGCGCCGCCGACCGCCCGCTCGTTCGGATAGGGCATGCCGGCATAGGGCCGGGCGTGGCCGCCGCCGGCCGCTGCCGCGAGATCGGCGATCAGATGCTTCGGGCTGAGCGGCTGGCCGGCGGCAAAGGCCGGGCAGGCGGCCTCGCAGCGGCCGCACTGGACGCAGGCGTCGAAGGCGAGGAGACGGTTCCAGGCGAAATCCGCCGGCGTTTCGGCGCCGAGCTTCTCCGCATCGAGGTCGAGCGGACGCAGCCCCGTCGCCTCGCCCTTCTGCGAGGCCGGATCGAAGCGTCTCGGCCGGGGATGGGCGACGAGGTGGGTGGCGCCGGCCAGCGCATGGCGCATCGGCCCGGTTCCCGCCGTGCCGGCGAGGGCGAGGCCGGCCGCCGCGGCGGCGAGGAAGGTGACGAAGGACAGCGCCGGCAGCGGATTTCCGAGCGCCGCCAAAAGGGCGGTGAGAAGGCCGCCGGCGGCGAAGACGCCGAGATGGACGGGCAGACGTTGCCATCTTCCGAGCGACAGCCGCGGCAGGGCGCGCGGATAACGCCGGCGGACTTCGAGGACGACGCCTGCGCCCATGACGAGAAAGGCGAGGGCGACGAACGCCCAGTAAACCCGCGAGGCGGCGAGGGCGGGTACGAGGCCAAGGACGAGAAGGCCGGATGCGAGGACGAGACCGCCGGCGGTCGGCACGTGCATGCGCGAGGCGGACTTGTCGCGGTCGACGACGTGATGGACGTCGACGAGATAGCGCCGCGGCAGGGCCTTCAGCCCGGCGAGCCAGTCGACGCGGGCGGTCTTGCCTGCCCGCCAGAGCATGACGCGCCGGCCGATCTGGACGGCCGCGACGAGGACCATCGCGACGATCAGCCAGGGGAGGAAGGCCGCGGCGGTCATGGCCGGCACCCATTCCCGCGGCGCCGTGCGGGGGTACCACCGCCTCGACCTTCCGGGCGAGCAGATGCCAGTCGGCGCGGCGCCCGAGAGTCAGGCCCCCGGGCACAGCTTTCCGATCGCGCCCCGCCCATCCTCAGAGATCCTTGCACAGGCGCAGCGCGTCGTAGATGGCGGCGTGGATGTTGCGGCCGGCGACGGCGTCGCCGATGCGGTAGAGGGTGTAGCCCTGCCCGGACGCGGCGCCGTTGATTTCGAAGGGCTGCGGCTCGCCGGCGACGATGGCGTGGTCGTCGGTCAGCCCCCTGTTTTTCGCCTTGTCCTTCAGGGCAAAGTGCAGGTCGTCCACCGGCAGGGTGCCGTAGTCCACGACGACCGCGTCGACCACCCGCTCTTCCTCGGCATCGGTCATGGTGTTGCGGATCGCCGCGATCAGCCGGTTGCCTTCCGGATAGATTTCGATCAGCTCGGAATTCGGCGTCATCAGCACGCCGAGCTTGTAGAGTTCGCGCAAGTGGACCGGCTGATTGGTCGGGCCGATCTCCTCGCCGATCATCCGGTCGTGGGTGACGAGTTCGACGAGGCAGCCCATCTTCGCCAGCACCTCGGCGGTGGAGGCGGCGTTGTGGCCGCCGATCTCGTCGTAGAGGAGCACCGTGCCCGAGGGCTGCGAGCGGCCCTCCAGCACGTCCCAGGTGGTCACCGCGTGCTCGAAGCCCTTGGCTTCGCCCTTCTGCGGCAGGCCGCCGGTGGCGACGATGACGATGTCCGGCGACAGGGCGGCGATCGCGGCCTCGTCCGCCTCCGTGTTGAGGCGGATGTCGACGCCGAGCTTCTGCAACTGGGAGACCAGCCAGCGCGGAATTCCGGAAAGCGCCTCGCGCCAGGTGGCCCTCGAAGCGACGTTGATCTGGCCGCCGAGGCGATCGGACTTTTCGAACAGGGTCACGGCGTGGCCGCGCTCGGCGAGCACGCGCGCCGCCTCCAGCCCGCCGACGCCGCCGCCGACGACGACCGCCGTCTTCCGGGTGGCGGCCTTGTCGATGACGTGCGGCATCGTCGCCTCGCGGCCGGTCGCGGCGTTCTGGATGCAGAGCGCGTCGCCGCCGACATAGATGCGGTCGATGCAGTAACCGGCGCCGACGCATTGGCGGATGTCGTCGGCCCGGCCTTCGGAAAGCTTCTTGACGAGATGCGGATCGGCGATGTGGGCCCGCGTCATCGCGATCATGTCGACATGGCCCTCGGCGACGGCGCGCGCGCCGGTGGCGAGGTCGGTCACCCGCTGGGCGTGGAAGATCGGCACGTCCACCTCGCGCTTGATCGCCGAGGGCAGCGACAGGAAGGGCGCGACCGGGAACGACATGTTCGGCAGCGAGATCGCATGGGCGATGTGGTCGCGCGCCTGGCCGCCGATGACGTTGAGGAAGTCGACGAGACCGCGGGAGGTGTATTCCGCCGCGATGGCGACGCAGTCCTCGTGGCTGAGTCCGCCCTTCAGCATCTCGTCGCCGGACATGCGCATGCCGATGACGTAGTCGTCGCCGACGGCCTCGCGCATGGCCGACAGCACCTCGATGCCGAAACGCATCCGGTTTTCCAGACTGCCGCCGTATTTGTCGGTGCGATGGTTGGAGTGCGGCGACCAGAACTGATCGACCAGATGGCCGTGGGCGGCGGAAATCTCGCAGCCGTCGAGCCCGCCCTCCTTGCAGCGCCGCGCGGCGGCGGCGAAGTCGGCGACGATGCGATCGATCTCTTCCTGTTCGAGGGCTTTCGCGATCGCCCGCGACGCCGGTTCGCGCGTCGCCGAGGCGGATTTCACCGGCAGCCAGTGCTCGGTGTCCCACTTGGTCCGCCGGCCCATATGGGTCAGCTGGATCATCAGCCTCGCCCCATGCCGGTGGATGCGCTCGGAGAACTCCCGGAAGAACGGCACGACCGAATCGTCCGCGACGGAGATCTGGTTCCACGGCGCCGCCGGACTGTCCATCGACACAGAGGACGAACCGCCGAACATCGTCAGGCCGATGCCACCCTTGGCCTTTTCCTCGTGATAGAGCTGATAGCGCTGCTGCGGCTTGCCGTCCTTGCCGTAGGACGGCGCATGGCTCGTCGACATCACCCGGTTGCGGATGGTCAGCCCCTTGATGGTCAGGGGCTTCAGGAGAGCTTCGGCATTGGCGATCATGATGGAGAGCCCTCCTGCGTCATAGTGGGTGCGATCCGATGGCGTTGCAGTAGCGGGGTTTCTGCTCGTGCGGTTTCTTCGTCCGCCCAAGCGCCGTTGCCGAGAAGGGCAAACACCGACCGATGGTGCCCGTCCGCCCCTGGATTCTCGGGACGGGGCCCGAGAATGACGAAGTTTCGGTGGCAGTGCCTGTCCTGCAGCGTCCGCGGCAGGCCCGACACTGCCGGAAAAAGCGCCGATCCTCTCATCCCGGTCGTCATTCTCGGGCCCCGTCCCGAGAATCCAGGGGATCGACGGGCTCCGGCGGCAATTTCCTCGAACGAACGGACGAAGGACGGCCGGAACGGATTATCCTCGTCCGAAAACCGATCGAATAAATCCAGCCACTGCGGGTTCAGCTCTTCGATCAGCCTGAGCTTCCAGGCCCGCCGGTAGCGCTTGATCGACGTCTCGCGTTGGATGGCGGATTCGATGTCGTCATGCCGCTCTTGCCACACCAGCGTCTTGCAGCCGTAGCGCGCGATGAACCCGCCGAGATCGCCTTCGCAATGTTCGAGGACGCGGCGGTGGAGGTCGGACGTCACGCCGACATAGAGCGTACCGTTCCGTCCCGACGCCATGATGTACACCCAGCCGCCCATCGTGTCCTACGCCTTCGGCTGACGGTCACAGGGCGGTGACGCTGCCCTGGATTCTCGGGACGGGGCCCGAGAATGACGAAGCGTGGGTGGCGGTGCCCATTCTGAAACGTCTGTGGCAGTCTCGACGCTGCCAATAAAGGCGGCCATCCCCCCATCCCGGTCGTCATTCTCGGGCCCCGTCCCGAGAACCCAGGGGAGCGTAGAGCGACGAGGACCGCGTCCTGCGGCAGCCAAGCCGGCCATGAGCACCGCCCCGATCACCGCTCGATCACCAGATCCGTCTTCGGCTTCGAGCAGCACAAAAGCGCCATGCCGGCGTCGATCTCCCGTTGGCGAATGCCGCCGCCGTGTTTCATCTCGACGGATCCCGAAGTCAGTTTCGACTTGCAGGTGCCGCAGAGACCCTTGGAGCAGGAGGAGGGCAGCCGCATGCCGGCGCGGCGGGCGGCCTCCAGCACCGTCATGCCTTCCGGGCATTCGATGGTGCGGCCGGTCTTGGTGAATTCGAGCTGAAAGACCTTGACCCCGGAATCGATCTCCTCGGTCGCTTCGGAGATCTGTTCCTGCGCTTCCTCGGTGAAGTCGTCGAAGTTGAAGCTCTCCTGATGGTAGCGGCTCATGTCGAAGCCGGCTGCCTGCAGCGTCGTCTTCACCGCCTTCATGAACGGCGCCGGGCCGCAGACGAAGACGGTTCGGTCGCGGAAATCCGGGCAGATCATCGCGAGCTTCGTCCCGTCGATGCGGCCGCGATGGCCGCTCCAGGTGTGAAGAGCGGCGTCGTCCTCGACGATGAAGGTCGGGCGGATCGAGCGGTTGCGCCTCGCCATGTAGTCGAGCTCGTCGCGGAAGACGATGTCGGCCGGCGAGCGTGCGGCATGGACGAAGGCGATGTCGGAGATCAGCGCCAGGTCGTAGGACGCCCGGGTCATCGACATCATCGGGGTGATGCCGGATCCGCCGGAGATGAAGAGATATTTCGTCGCCTGCATGCCCGACCAGGAGAACACGCCCATCGGCACGGTCGCCTTCAGCATCATGCCCGGCTGGAACTCGTCGTGCAGCCAGTTCGACACCGGCCCGCCGGGCACGCGCTTGACCGTGATCGAGACGGTGTCCGGCCGGGTCGGCGGCGAGGAAATCGTATAACAACGATGGATGATCTCGCCGCCGATCTCGAATTCGAAGGTCAGGAACTGGCCCGAGACGAACTCGAACTGCCGCTTGTGCCGCGGCGCGAAGACGAAGGTCTTGACGTCATGGGTCTCCTCGCGCACCGCGCGGCAGATCAGGACGTCGTCCTCCTCCGGCTCCCAGCGGTAGTAGCCGGTGGGCACGGGACCGACGGTGAGGTTTTTCGGGGCGGGAGCATCCATGGCGGCGAGCCCCTTCAGGCGACGGCGCGGGTCTCGGCGAGATGCGACAGCATCCGGCCGACATACCAGTTGATGAACTTCTCGACGAGCATCTCGGTGTGCGGCGAATAGGGGCCGGGCTCGTAGCCCTCCATCGCGACGCCCTCCTGGCAGTAGCCGACGAGATCGGAATCCTGCTGGTTGGTGGCCATCCACACGCCGATGAGGTTTTGCAGATCGTAGTCGACGCCCTCGACCGCGTCCTTGTGGACCAGCCACTTGGTGCGCAGCAGCGAGCGCTCGGCGTCGAGCGGCAGAACCGAGAAGACCACCGCATGGTCGCCCATGAAATGGTGCCAGGAATTCGGCTGGGTCCAGAAATGCAGGCCACCGGCCTTGGCGTTCGACAGGTCGCCCATCAGCTTCCTGCAGGCGCGCTTGGTGTCGATCGTGTGGCTCTCGCCGTCGCCGGCGAGCGGCAGGCGCTCGGTGCGGAAGCCCGTCACCATGTCGTCGAGCCGGTCGACCTCGCGCGACGGCAGGCCCGCGGCCTCCCAGTCGCGGTGGTTGTCGTTGAGCATGCAGGCATACTGCTCCGCATGCTCGCGCTCGGTCTCGTCGAGTTCCTCGGGCGCGAAGCCGAAACCGTAGGCGAAGAGCGGCACGGTCAGCTCGGGATGGTTCGCCCCGCAGTGATAGCACTCGCGGTTGTTCTCCATCGTCAGCTTCCAGTTGCCCGGCTCGATCAGGTCGTGTTGGTAGGCGACCTTCGTTTCCCGCAGGTTGTGCGGCGCCAGATAGGGCGCCATCACCCGCTCGAGTTCGTCGAAATCCTGCGGCGGGTTGTCGGCAAGGCAGATGAACAGCAGGCCCTCGAGCGAACGGATGTGCACCGGCTTCAGCCCGTGGCAGGACTTGTCGAAGTTCTCGCCCATGTGCTCGGCATGGATGAGCTGACCCGTGGTGTCGTAGACCCAGGAGTGATAGCGGCAGACGAGATTGCCGACCGTCGACTTCTCCTCGTGGACGAGGCGGGCGCCGCGATGGCGGCAGACGTTGTGGAAGGCGCGGACCTCGCCGTCGTCGTCGCGGACGATGGCGATGGAGTTCTTGCCGATGTCGACGACCATCACGTCGCCGGGCTCCGGCACGTCGGGCTCGACGCCGACGAACAGCCAGTGCCGGCCGAAGATCACCTCCATGTCGACGTCGAAAATGTCCTTGTCCGTATAGAAGGGCGCTTCGAGCGTGTATCCCTTCTTGCGGTGGGTCAGGCGGGCGACGAGGTCGTTCATCATCATGCTGCACCCTATCGGGGCCGGGAGAGCGGGCGCCGGCCGCGCCCCTGTTGATCGATCGATTTCCTTTCCGGCCCGCGTCGGGTCGGCGACTTTCAAGCTTCAGTGCGTGTCTTCGAAGCGGGCTCTATCGTCCGCCCCGATGTTTCGGATCGCCATGATCCGATCGGAGAACCGATGCTCCCCGATCATGCTCGCGTCGCTTCGACCAGGAATCCCTGGACGTATGGTGCGAAGGAGCGCCAGGTGGTCACCGTGAAGCGATCGGCTGCGAGGCGCTGCAGCACGATCTCGGCCTTGCCGAGAATGGTGCGGGTGGCCGAGCCGGCCGGGAAGGCCTTCACCGACAGGTCGATCGGGCAACCCGAATTGACGACGGCGTCGGCGCCCGGGCCCTCGACCGAAAAGCTGACGTCCCGGTGGGAGACGTCGACCAGCGAGTGCGCGACGCCGGAAAGGGCGGCCGAAATCGCCTCGCACCGCTCGTCCACCTCGTCGGCCGCGGTGATCAGCATCCATTCGTCCGGGCCGAGGCGAAGGGCCGTCCGCATGCCGGAGCCTTCCCCGGACGCCGTCCGCGAGTTGATGGAGCCGGAGAGGCCGAAACCGTCGACGGTTTCGCGCCCGGCCAGCGCCGCCGGCTTGATCCGGAAGGCGAGGCGGCCCTGCGGATCGAGCGGCGTCACGCTCACGCTGGATTGGGAGGCGAGCGGCGAAACCGTCGGCGCCCGGCGGGCGAGATTGCGCTCAAGCATCGGCGGTTTCTCCCTTCACGTCGTAGAACACCGCGTTCGAAATGACCGCCTCGGTGAAGCCGGCCGGCGTCGTCACGAACACCGTTTCGCCGATCCTCTCGCGCCCCGCCTCGATCATCGCCATGGCGATCGACCGGCCGCAGTTCGACGAGGCGTAGCTGGAGGTGACGTGGCCGATCATCTTCATCGGGATCGGCTGGGCCGGATCGTCCACGACCTGCGCGCCCTCGTCGAGCACTTCCTCCGGATTCTTCGTCAAGAGCCCGACGAGCTGGCGGCGGCCGGCGGCGACCATGTCCGGCCGGGAAAGCGAACGCTTGCCGACGAAGTCGGGCTTCACCTTGGAGACGAGGCCGGAAAGGCCGAGATCGTCCGGCGTCACGGTGCCGTCGGTCTCCTGGCCGACGACGACGTAGCCGACCTCGGCTCTGAGCACGTGCATCGCCTCGGTGCCGTAGGGGGTGATGCCGTGCTTCCGGCCCTCCTCGTAAAGCGCCGTCCAGACCGCCTCGCCGTAGTCGGCGGGAACGTTCACCTCGAAGCCGAGCTCGCCGGTGAAGGAGACGCGGAACAGCCGGCTGGGGACGCCGCAGACATAGCCGGTCTTCACGGTCATGTGCGGGAAGGCGGCCTCGGACAGGTCGATGTCGGTGACGAAGGGCTCCAGCACCTTGCGGGCGTTCGGACCCTGGAGGGCGATCACCGCCCACTGCTCGGTGATCGAGGTCAGGAACACGTCGAGATCGGGCCACTCGGTCTGGAGATAGTCTTCCATGTGGCGCATCACCCGCGGCGCGCCGCCGGTGGTGGTGGTGACGTGGAAGCGGTCTGCGGCGAGGCGCGCGACCACGCCGTCGTCATAGACGAAGCCGTCGTCGCGCAGCATCAGCCCGTAGCGGCAGCCGCCGGTCTTCAGCTTGGTCCAGGCATTGGTGTAGATGCGGTTCATGAACTCGGCCGCATCCGGCCCGGCCACCTCGATCTTGCCGAGCGTCGAGGCGTCGAAGATGCCGACATGCGTGCGCACCGCTTTCGTCTCGCGGGCGACGGCGGCATGCATGTCCTCGCCGGCCTTCGGGAAATACTTCGCCCGGCGCCACAGGGCGACCGGCTCGAACACCGCGCCGTTCCTTTCGGCCCAGGGGTCGATCGGCGTCTTGCGGACGGGATCGAACAGCTCGTCCCGGGCCGGGCCGATGAGGGCGCCGAAGGAAACGGGCGTATAGGGCGGCCGGAAGGTCGTGGTGCCGACGGCCGGCAGCGGCCGGTCGAGAATGCCGGCGACGAGGCCGAGCGCGTTCATGTTCGACGTCTTGCCCTGGTCGGTCGCCATGCCGGTCGTCGTATAGCGCTTGACGTGCTCGATCGACTCGAAGCCCTCGCGCACCGCGAGCTTGATGTCCTTGGCGGTGACGTCGTTCTGGAAGTCGACGAAGGCCTTGACCTTGGATGCATCGGCGTCGGTCGGCAGCACGCGGACCGGCTGGAAGCCGGTGAAGGAGGCGGTTGCTTCCGGTGCCGAGGCTCCGCCGCCGGCCCCCGAGCCACCGGCTTTCAGGCCGTCGGCAATGACCGCGGCGAGATCATAGACGCCGCGGCAGGCGCCGGCGGAACGCTCGGCCTGGGTGGAGGTGCCGGGCACGAAGGCGTCGAGTTCGCCGTCGAAGGAGAGCTTGCCGCGCGACTGGGAGAAGAGGTGGACGGAGGGTGTCCAGCCGCCGGACATGGCGACGCAGTCGCAGGCGAGCGTCGTCTTCTCGCCGATCGCGCCGTTTGTGCCGATCGGAGCGACGACGAGGCCGGCGACGCGCTTGCCGCCGAGGGCGCGGATGACGGTGTGGCCGGTTCGCACGGTGATGCCGGCGTCCTGCGCGGCCGTCAGTTCCGGCCCGCAGTCGGCCTCCAGGCGGATGTCGACGATCGACACCCGCATCCCGGCAGCCTTGGCATCGAGCGCGGTCCGGTAGGCCGAGGCCGAAGAGGTCGCGACGACCAGATCGTTACCCGGCAGGACGGCCCAGCGATTGACGAAGGCCCGCACGCTCTCGGCCAGCATGATGCCGGGCCGGTCGTTGTTTTCGAACACCAGCGGTCGCTCGTGGCTGCCGGTTGCGAGCACGACCTCGCCGGCCCGCACCTGCCACAGCCGCTCGCGGGCGAGGCCCTCCGGCGCGTCGGCGCGATGGTCGGAGACGCGCTCGACCATGCAGACGTGGTTGTGATTGTAATAGCCGAAGGCCGTCGTACGCGGCAGGATCACGACGTTTTCGCGGGCGTCGAGCGTCGCGACGCTCTCCACCACCCATTCCATCGCCGGCTTGCCGTCGATCGTGGAAGTGGCGTCGTTGAGCAGCGCGCCCCCCGGCTCGGCGCCCTCGTCGGCGAGGATGACGCGCTTTTCGCCATCGGCCGAGGCCGCGAGAGCGGCCGCGAAACCGGCCGGGCCGGCGCCGACCACGAGCACGTCGCAATGGGCGTGGCGGTTGGAATAGCGGTCGGCGTCCTTCACCTCGGGCGCCTCGCCGAGACCGGCCGCCCGGCGGATCACCGGCTCGTAGACCTTGTCCCAGAACTTCCGCGGCCACATGAAGGTCTTGTAGTAGAAGCCGGCGACGAAGATCGGCGACAACAGGTCGTTCACCGCGCCGACGTCGGTTTCCAGCGACGGCCAGTGGTTCTGGGTGTTTACCACCAGCCCGTCACGCGCCTCGACCACCGAAGCGCGGTTGTTCGGATCGCGGTAGCCGGCGCCGCGGTCGGCCCGCCAGTCGACCGAGAGGAGAGCGCTCGGCTCGTCCGAGCCGTGCGAGAGAATGCCGCGCGGCCGGTGATATTTGAACGAGCGGCCGGCAAGATGCTGGCCCGAGGCAATCAGCATCGAGGCGACGGTGTCGCCGGCGAAGCCTTCGAGCCGCTTGCCGTTGAAGCTGACGGAAAGCGGGCGGGTCCGGTCGATGCGGCCGCCGGAGGGGCGGCGAAAGGGCTGGCTCATGATGGCCCCGTTCAGGCGTTCGAGGAAGTTGAGGCGGCGGTGGCGTCACGGTCCGGCCGTGGCTTGCCCATCTCGTAGGTGGCGACGAAGGCGTCGCTCACCGTATCGCGCAGCGCGTTGAACCAGCGCCCGCAGCCGTGGCCGTGCAGCCAGCGCTCGGCGTGGAGACCCTTGGGATTGGTCCGGTAGTAGAGGAACGAGCCCCAGTCGGCGTCCTCCACGGCGGTCGGCGTCTCGGGCCGGGCGATATGCGCTTCGCCGCCGCAGTGGAACTCCACCTCGGGGCGCTTGCCGCAATAGGGACAGTCGATCAGGAGCATCAGCGTCACTCCGGGGAGACGAAAATGGTTAGTGTGCCACGGCCGCGGCGGCGGCTTCGTCGATCAGACGGCCGGTGCGGAACCGGTCGAGGCTGAAGGGCGCGTTGATCCGGTGCGGTTCGCCGGTCGCCAGCGTGTGGGCGAAGACGTGGCCGGAGCCGGGCGTCGCCTTGAAGCCGCCGGTGCCCCAGCCGCAATTGACGAAGAGGCCCGGGATCGGCGTCTTGCCGAGGATCGGCGAGCGGTCAGGCGTGACGTCGACGATGCCGCCCCAGGACCGCAGCATGCGCATGCGCCCGAACTGCGGGAAGAGCTCGCAGATCGCATCCAGCGTGTGGTTGATGATCTGGATGCCGCCCTGCTGCGAGTAGGAGACGTACTGGTCGGTGCCCGCGCCGATGACCAGCTCGCCCTTGTCGGACTGGGAGATGTAGGCGTGGACGGCGTTCGACATGACGACGCAGGGGAAGACCGGCTTGACCGGCTCCGAAACCAGCGCCTGGAGCGGCACGCTCTCGACCGGCATCCTCAGGCCGAAGCGGCCCATGACGACGCCGGTGTGGCCCGCGGCGACGACGCCGACGCGCTTCGCCCCGATCGTGCCGCGGCTCGTCTCGACCCCGGCGACAGAGCCGTCGGGATGGCGCTTCAGGCCGAGGACCTCGCAGTTCTGGATGATGTCGACGCCGCGGGCGTCGGCGCCTCGAGCGTAGCCCCAGGCGACGGCGTCGTGGCGCGCCGTGCCGCCGCGGCGCTGCAAGGCGCCGCCGAGGACCGGATAGCGGATGTCCGGCGAGATCGTCAGCGGCGGGCAGTAGGCCTTGCATTCTTCCGGCGAGAGCCACTCGTTGTCGATGCCGTTCAGCCGGTTGGCGTAGACGTGGCGCTTGAAGGAGATGACGTCGTGATGGTTGTGCGCCAGCATGAGCACGCCGCGCTGGGAGAACATCACGTTGTAGTTCAGCTCCTGGGACAGGCCCTCCCAGAGCTTCATCGCATGTTCGTAGAGCCCGGCCGATTCGTCGAAGAGGTAGTTCGAGCGGACGATCGTCGTGTTGCGGCCGGTGTTGCCGCCGCCGATCCAGCCCCGTTCGAGCACCGCGACGTTGGTCACGCCGTGGACGGTCGCGAGATAGTAGGCGGTCGCCAGCCCGTGGCCGCCGCCGCCGACGATGACGACGTCGTATTCCTTCTTCGGCTCCGGCGCGCGCCACTGGCGCTCCCAGCCCTGATGGCCGGAGGCGGCTTCCTGAAGGAGGCTTTTCAGTGAAAAACGGCGCATGTCTCGAACCCCGCTGACCTTGGCCGACAAATCGCAGAGTGACGGTTTCTTGACTAACTCAAAAGCGAAGTGGAACGCTTCAAAAGCGACATCGATGACAAAAGTTTTGCCGTGCCGCAAAATCCATCACCGCGGTGCAAAAAGTCTTTGCATGCAATGACTTGGACGAAGAGATCCGCGACGTCCCGGCCGATCGGCTCTCCGGGAAGGCACGGAGGCGGCAGGTTCGAGAGCGCGAGAACCGTCGCTGCCGCGACGCCGAACGGCGCTGCGGCTCACCTCGAAAGCGACGGCCGGGGGCCCCGTCGATCGGCTCCGGGGGATCGCCGAACCTGTCGCGGAGACGTTTGCGAGGCTTCCCATCGGGCGGTGAAACGGTCTAGGTCGTTGCCCGACCCATCGGACCGGATCCTGCGGCCACCTTTCCACGAACGCGACCATGTCCTCACGACCCACCACCCTGGCGCTCAACGGCTTCGGCCGGATCGGCCGGACCATTCTGAGGATTCTGGCGAAGGCCGGCAACGACGACCTGCGGCTCGTCCTGATCAACGACATCGAGCCGCTGGAATCCTGCGCCTATCTGTTCGAATACGATTCGGTCTTCGGGCCGTTTGCCGGACGCGTCGAGACGCGGCCGGGCGTATTGATCGTCGACGGCCGGGACATCCCGTTTCATTCCGTGCGCGACATCTCGGCGCTCGACCTTTCGGGCGTCGACGTCGTCCTCGAATGCACCGGCCACAACGACGACCGCGCGACGATCGAGCGCGGCCTTCGGGCAGGGGCGGGCGCCGTCCTGATCTCCGGGCCTTCGAAGGTCGCCGACGCCACCGTGGTGATCGGCGCCAACGAGAAACGACTCGGGGCGGAGCGCGTCGTCTCCAATGCCTCCTGCACGACCAACGCGCTGGCCCCGCTGCTGAAGCTGCTGGACGAAGCTTTCGGCGTCGTCTCTGGCCAGATGACCACCGTCCACTGCTACACCGGCAGCCAGCCGACGGTCGACAAGCCGCGCGGCGATCCGGCCCGGAGCCGGGCGGCGGCGCTCTCCATGGTGCCGACGACGACCAGCGCCGGCCGATTGATCGGCGCGGTGCTGCCCGAACTCGCGGGCCGCGTCGAGGCGCGGGCGATCCGCGTGCCAACCGCCAGCGTCTCGGCCATCGACCTGACAGTCTCGACTCGGCTGCCGGCGACCGTCGAGGCCGTCAACGCCTTGTTGCGGGAGAGGGCCGGGACCTCGCCGGTCTTCGGCTGGACCGACAGGCCGCTGGTCTCCGCCGATCTGAGGGCCCGGCCGGAGTCGATCGTCGTCGCCGGGCCCGAAACATCGCTTGCCGGCGGCCTTCTGAGAGTGTTCGGTTGGTATGACAACGAATGGGGCTTTTCGTGCAGAATGCTGGAAATGGCACGCATGATCGGCCAGCGAGACAATCAGGGAAGAGAGACGCCGCATGTCGAACGATGACGCCAAGCCCTTGTCGAAACGCCAGGAGGCGCTCGACTATCACGAGTTTCCAAGGCCCGGAAAACTGGAGATCCGCGCCACCAAGCCGATGACGACGGGCCGCGACCTCTCCAACGCCTATTCGCCGGGCGTCGCCGAGGCGTGCCTGGAAATCCAGAAGAACCTCGCCGACGCCGCCCGCTACACCGCCAAGGGCAATCTCGTCGCGGTCGTCTCCAACGGCACGGCCGTGCTCGGCCTCGGCAACATCGGCGCCCAGGCGTCGAAGCCGGTGATGGAGGGCAAGGCGGTCCTGTTCAAGAAGTTCGCCGGCGTCGACTGCTTCGACATCGAGGTGAACGAGACCGACCCCGAAAAACTCGCCGAGATCGTCGCCAGCCTCGAGCCGACCTTCGGCGCGGTCAATCTGGAGGACATCAAGGCGCCCGACTGCTTCGTCGTCGAGCGGCTGTGCCGGGAGAAGATGTCGATCCCGGTCTTCCACGACGACCAGCACGGCACCGCCATCGTCGCTTCGGCTGCGGCGGTGAACGCGCTGAAGGTCGCCAGGAAGGACATCGCCGACATCAGGATCGTCGCCCTCGGGGCGGGCGCGGCCGGCATCGCCTGCCTGAAGATGTTCCTGGTGATGGGGGCGAAGCGCGAAAACATCACCATGCTCGATTCCAAGGGCGTCGTGCATACGCTGCGCAACGACCTGTCGCCGGAAAAGGCCGAGTTCGCCCGCGAAACGGAGATGCGCACCACCCTCGACGCCATGGAAGGGGCCGACCTGTTCCTCGGCGTCTCCGGCCCGGGGCTCCTCACCAAGGAGATGGTCGGGCGGATGGCGGACAACCCGATCATCTTCGCGCTGGCCAATCCGACGCCGGAGATCATGCCCGAGGAGGCGCGCGAGGCCTCGCCGGGCGCGCTGATCGCGACGGGCCGGTCGGACTATGCGAACCAGGTCAACAACGTCCTCTGCTTCCCCTTCATCTTCCGCGGCGCGCTCGACGTCGGCGCGACGGAGATCAACGACCAGATGAAGCTCGCCTGCGTCGAGGCGATCGCCGGGCTCGCCCGCGAGACGGCGTCGGCCGAGGTCGGCCATGCCTATCGCGGCGAGCGCCTGACCTTCGGGCCGGACTATCTGATCCCGAAGCCCTTCGATCCGCGACTTCTGCCGACCATCGCCCATGCCGTCGCCAAGGCGGCGATGGAATCGGGCGTCGCGACGCGGCCGGTCGACCTCGAAGCCTACAGCGCCCGGCTGAACGCCCAGGTCTATCGCTCCTATTCGGTGATGCGCCGGGTGTTCGACGCCGCGCGCGCGTCGAGCCGGCGGATCGTCTTCGCCGAGGGCGAGGACGACAGGGTGCTGCGCACCGCCCAGGCGATGGTCGAGGAGACCCAGGACCGGCCGATCCTCATCGGCCGGCCGGACGTCGTCAACGCCCGGCTGGAGCGCGAGGGCCTGAAGATCCGCGCCGGCGAGGATTTCGAGATCGTCAATCCGGAGGACGATCCGCGCTATCGCGACTATTGGGGGACGTATTACGAGCAGATGCGCCGGCGCGGCGTCTCGCCCGATCTCGCCCGCGCGGTGATGCGCACCAACACGACGGCGATCGCCGCCGTCATGGTCCATCGCGGCGAGGCCGACAGCATGATCTGCGGCACCTTCGGCGAGTATCGCTGGCATCTCGGCCATCTCACCCAGATCCTCGCGACGGAGGAGTTGCACCCGGTCGCCGCGCTGTCGCTGATCATCCTCGATAGGGGGCCGCTGTTCATCGCCGACACCCACGTCCACATCACGCCGGACGCCGCCCAGGTCGCCGAAACGGTGATCGCCGCGGCGCGCCACGTGCGCCGCTTCGGCGTCGAGCCGAAGATCGCCCTGTGTTCGAGCTCGCAGTTCGGAAATCTCGACAACGAATCCGGCCGGGTGATGCGCGGCGCGCTGAAGATCCTCGACGAGAAACGCCTCGACTTCGCCTATGAGGGCGAGATGACCACCGACACGGCGCTCGACGACGAGCTGCGCGACCGGCTGTTTCCTGGCGGGCGGCTGGAGGGCCGGGCGAACGTCCTCGTCTACGCCAATTCCGACGCCGCCGGCGCGGTGCGCAACATCCTGAAATCGATCGCCGGCGGTCTCGAGGTCGGCCCGATCCTGATGGGCATGGGCAATCGCGCCCATATCGTCACGCCGGGCGTCACCGTGCGCGGGCTGCTGAACACGGCGGCGCTCGCCGGTTCGGCGGTGTCGAGCTACGGCTGAGGAGAAACGCGGCGGCGGTTTCTCACCCGAGGGAGCGCCGCCGCCGTTGCGGGTTCACGGCTACGTCGGTGCCGCCACCAGATGGCCGGCGCCGACGTCGACGAGCCGCACCCGGCGCGGCGGATCGCCCACCCGGCGCACCGGGCTGGGGATCTCGCTGACGGATCGCTCGAAGGCCGGGCGCCGGCGTGCCGGGTCGGGCTGCGGCACGGCGGCGATCAGACGCCTTGTATAGGGGTGCCTCGGATCGGCGAAGATCTGGTCGCGGGTGCCGGCTTCGACGATCTGGCCGAGATACATCACCGCCACCCGGTCGGAGACGTTTTCCACCACCGCCATGTCGTGGGAGATGAACAGATAGGCGATGCCGAACTCGGACTGGAGTTCGCGCAGGAGCCGCAGCACCCGCGCCTGGACCGAGACGTCGAGGGCCGAGACGCTCTCGTCGGCGATGATCAGTTTCGGCCGGAGCGCCAGCGCCCGGGCGATGCAGATGCGCTGGCGCTGGCCGCCGGAAAATTCGTGCGGATAGCGGTCCATCTGGTCGGGCGAAAGGCCCACCCGCTCGAACAGGCCGGCGACGCGCTGGCGGCGTTCCTCGCGCCCGGCGATGGCATGGATGACCATCGGCTCGGCGACGAGATCGCCGACCCGCATGCGCGGATCGAGCGAAGCGAAGGGATCCTGGAAGATCATCTGCACGTCGCGGCGCAGCGCCTTGGTCTCGGCGCCGGTGTGCCCGGCCATGTTGCTCCCGCCGACGAGGATGTCGCCGCGATAGGGCACGAGGCCGGCCAGAGCCTTGGCCGTCGTCGACTTGCCGCAGCCGCTCTCGCCGACGAGCGACAGGGTTTCGCCCGGCATGATCTGGAAGGACACGCCGGCGACGGCGTGGACATGCGCCTCGACCTTCGAGAGAAAGCCGCCCTTGACGTCGAACGTCACGTCGAGGCCGTCGACTTCGACGACGGGAACGGCACGGCCGCGGCTCATCGGCGCCCTGGTCCCGACGCGACCGTCGCCGCCGCCGATGCGCGGCACGGCGGCCAGAAGCTCCCGCGTATAGGCGTTCTTGGGGGCGGAGAAGATGTCGCCGACCGGCCCTTTTTCGACCATGCGCCCGTGCCGCATGACGATGACGCGGTCCGCCATCTCGGCGACGACGCCCATGTCGTGGGTGATCAGGATCAGCGCCGTGCCGAGTTCCTTCTGGAGGTCGCGCAGGAGTTCCAGCACCTCGCCCTGGACGGTCCCGTCGAGGGCCGTGGTCGGCTCGTCGGCGATCAGGACGTCGGGGCGAAGCGCGATCGCCATGGCGATCATCACCCTCTGGCGCATGCCGCCGGAGAGTTCGTGCGGATATTGCTTCAACCGGCCTTCGGCATCCGGGATGCGCACGGCCTGCAGCGCGTCGAGGGCCCGACGCTTCGCCTCGGCCCGGCCGATGCTCTCATGCGCCATGATCGCCTCGCCGAGCTGGCGACCGATGGAGAGCACCGGATTGAGCGAGGTCATCGGCTCCTGGAAGATCATCGCGATGCGGTTGCCGCGCACCCGGCGCATCTCGCCTTCCGACATCGCGGTCAGTTCGCTCTCGCCGAGCCGCACCGAGCCGCCGGCGACCCTGGCGCCCGGCTTCGGCAGGAGCCCCATGATCGCCAGCGAGGTCATCGACTTGCCGGAGCCGGATTCCCCCGCGATCGACAACGTCTCGCCGCGCTTCAGCGCGAAGGAGAGGTTCGAGACGACCGGGCGAGGGCCGTCCTCGCCGGCGACGACGACGGTCAGGCCCTCGACGGCGAGAACCACGTCGCTGCGGACGGCCGGAGGATGCCGGCGTTCGCTCGTCATGGTCGGAATGAGGCTCATCGGATCGTCGGACATCCTGCGTCCGTCTTTGACACCGCGACGGCGGCGCGGAGAGACGGGAGGCCTTCACTGACGACGTCGAGCCGTGTTCCAAAGCCGGCGCCGCGACCCCCCTCTGCCTTCCTGAGCCATCGTCGAAGGGCGGGCATCTCCCCCGCAAGGGGGGAGATCGGCTGGCTGCAGGCTGTAGCGCCTGCCCTCCACGCTGCAGAATCGGCACTGTCATCGACGCGCCTGATCTCCGCCCTTGCGGGGGAGATGGGCGGCAGCCCAGAGGGGGGTACCTCGCGCCGGCGCACGATCGGATTACGCGTTCCAGTCATTCGAAGACGCAACGCGGGAAGTAGAACGACACGACCCAATTAGGCATGTCGACGATCTCGGAAATCCTGAGGTCGCCGCAGGTCGAGACCAGCATGTAGGCGTCGACCGGATCCATCTGGTAGCGCCCGGCGAGAAGGTCGACCATCTGGGAGACCGCCGCTTTCGCGCCCTCCATCAGGTCCGGGCCGACGCCGGTGGTCACCTCGTAGCCCTTGGCGTCGAGATGGCGGGTCACCGGGCCTGGCGTCGTGAAGCGCGGCATCTTCAGCCTTGCGTCCTTGACGAGGTCGAGGGTCATGACCGTGTTCATCGGGCTCTCGATCGCCGTGCCGCAGACCTCGCCGTCGCCCTGCGCCGCATGGGTGTCGCCGACCGAGAAGAGGGCGCCCGCGACTTCGACCGGCAGGTAGAGCACCGTTCCCGCCGAAAGATCGCGGATGTCGAGATTGCCGCCGACCCGGCGGGGCGGGACGACCGAATGGTGGCCGGGCTCCGCCGGGGCGCAGCCGATCGTCCCGGCGAAGGGCTTCAGCGGCACGCGCCCGTTCTTGCCGAACAGGGCCGGCTCGAGCGTGTCGGGGTCATATTTCCAGATGGTGAGCGCCGGCTCCTTGAAGTCGTCGGCAAGGAGCCCGAAGCCGGGGATGTTCGCCGTCCAGCCGAAGCCCGAGGGCTTGAAGCTCTCGATGGTGATCTTCAGGGCATCGCCCGGCTCCGCCCCTTCGACGAAGATCGGCCCGGTGACAGGGTTGATCTTGCCGAAGTCGACGGTCTTCACGTCCTCGACGGTACTCTCCGGCGAGAACTGCCCGCCGGAGGAATCGAGGCACTCGAACTCGATGGTCGAGCCGGGGGCGACGCGTGCCGCCGGCTCGAACGCGTTGTCCCAGCCGAAATGATGCTGGTGGCGATGGATCGTATAGTCGCAGTTGGTGCACATTATTTCACGTAGACGTAGTCGTAGTTGATCGGGATGTGGACCGGATCGACATAGAGATCGTCGGCGCCACCCATGCGCGGCGACTTCATGGTGAAGCGCTGTTCGTTGAACACCGGCACCCACGGCGCGTCGGCCATCACCTTGCCGTAGATGTCGCTCCACATCGCGTCGCGCTCGTCCTTCTTCGCCGGATCGACGATCGAGTCCGCCTCGGCGGCCTCCTTGTCGAGATCCTCGTTGCAGTACCAGGACCAGTTCCAGCCGCCGGGCACCGCACCCGCGCAGCCGAGGATCGGCCCGTAGAAGTTCGACGGATCGGGGAAGTCGGCGATCCAGGCCATGCCGCCCGACCAGATCATCGGCGCCTGGTCCTTGGCGCCGCCGGCGGCGATGACGTTGGCCTGGGCGAGCGACTGGATGTCCGCCTTGATGCCGATCTGCGAAAGATCCTGCTGGATCGCCTGGGCGATGCGCGGGTTCGGATCGGTGTTCATGACGTAGAGTTCCGTCTCGAACCCGTCCGGGAAGCCGGCCTCGGCCAGCATCGCCTTGGCCCTCTCCGGGTCGTGGGGATAGCCCTTGAAGCTCTCGTCGTAGCCCGGCATCGAGGGCGGCAGCGGCTGGTTGGCCGGGATCGCCCGATTGTTGATCATCTGGACGATGCGGTCCTTGTCGATCGCCATGTTGACCGCCTCGCGCACTTCCTTCTTGTCGAAGGGCGGCATGGTGACGTTCATGGTGATGTAGCCGGTCTGCAACTGGCCGCCCTCGACGACGCGGGCCTTCTGCTCGGGATCGGCCATCACCTCCTGGAACTTCGCCGGCGGGATGCCGTCGCCGGGAATGTCGACCTCGCCCTTCTGCAGGCGCAAGAGGGCGACGATCGGCTCCTGGCCGATCTCGAAGGTGATCTGGTCGAGATAGGGAACGCCGTCGCGCCAGTAGTCCGCGTTCTTTTCGAACACCAGCTTCTGGCCGATCGTCCAGTCGGCCAGCTTGAAGGCGCCGGTGCCGACCGGGTGGTGGCCGAAATCAGCGCCGTATTCCTCGACCGCCTCCTGCGGCACGACGGAGGCGAAGTTCAGCGCCATCACGTGCAGGAAGGTTGCATCCGGCCGCGACAGGGTGATCTTCACGGTCTGCGGGTCGACGACTTCGACGCCGGAGAGGCCGTCGGCCGTGCCGGCGGCAACCTCCTCATAGCCCTTGATCGAGCCGAAGAAGCCGGCGCCCGGCGACTGGGTCTTCGGGTCGGTGACCCGGTCGAGGGAGTATTTGACGTCCTTGGCCGTCATCTCCCGGCCGTTGTGGAACTTGACGCCCGTCTTCAGATGGAAGGTGAAGACCGTGCCGTCCTCGGAGATCTCGTAGCTTTCCGCCAGAGCCGGGCGAAGCTCGGTCGTGCCCGGAACGTAGTCCATCATCGCATCGAACAGGCTCTTGATCATCGACCAGTTCTGCCAGTCGTAGCCGATCGCCGGATCGAGGGTGGAGACGTCGTCCTTGTAGGTGACGACGATGGAACCGCCTTCCTTGGCGCTCGGGTCGGGCTGGTACTCGGCGGTCTTGGCGCCGGCCCCGCCGCCGTCCTGGGCAAAAGCGGGGGCGGAGAGGCCGACGGCGAGGCCGAGCGCGAGGGCGGTGGACGACAGGAAGGCTTTCATGCGGCGGTCCTTTCCGGGGTCATTGGAGTTTGATGCGGGGGTCGATGAAGGGAGTGACGAGATCGGCGAGGAGATTGCCGAGGACGATGGCGCAGGCCGAGACGAGGGTGACGCCCATGATGATCGGGATGTCGACGCGCTGGATCGCCTGCCAGGCGAGCTGGCCGATGCCCGGCCAGCCGAAGACGCTTTCGACCACCACGATCCCCGACATGAAGATGCCGATGTCGATGCCGATCATCGCGATCACCGGCAGGATGGCGTTGGGCAGCGCGTGGCGCAGGATGATGGTCAGCCGCCTCAGGCCCTTGGCGCGGGCGGTGCGGATGTAGTCCTGGCGCAGCACGTCGACCATCGAGGAGCGCATCATCCGCGAGTACCAGCCCGCCCCGAGGATGCCGAGCGTGAGGGACGGCAGGACGAGGTGCGAGAAGGTGCCGTAGCCGCCGATCGGAAACCACGAAAGCCGGACGGCGAAGACGTAGAGAAGCAGGAGCCCGACGACGAATTGCGGCGCCGAGACGCCGACGAAGGATGAGACCATCAGCGCCTGGTCGGTCGCCGTGCCGCGCTTCAGCGCCGCGACGAGCCCCATGGTGAGGCCGAGGATCAGTTCGCAGACGATCGCCCCGGCCATGAGCAGCAGGCTCGCCGGCAGCCTTGCCGTGATCAGCTCGCTGACCTCGGTCCGCTGCAGATAGGAGCGGCCGAAATCGCCCTGTGCGAGGCCGAGCAGGTAGCGGCCGTACTGGACGACGAAGGGCTGGTCGAGGCCGAGCTGGCGGCGGATGTTCTCCACCGTCTGCGGCGTCGCCGAGCGCCCGGCGATCTGCCGGACGGGATCGGCCGGCAGGACGTAGAGAAGGGCGAAGGTGATCAGCGAGACGCCGAGGAGGATCAGGACGGACTGGACGAGCCGGCGGGCGACATAGGCGAGCATTCACATCCTCCCCGTCTGGGTCGGGTCGAGAATGTCGCGCAGCGCGTCGCCGACGAGGTTGAAGGCGAGGGCAAGCGCGAGGATCGCCGCTCCGGGAAAGAACACCAGCCAGGGGGCGGCCTGGAAGTAGGTCTGGTTCTCGAAGATGATGTTGCCCCAGGAGGGCGTCGGCGGCTGAACGCCGACGCCGAGATAGGAGAGCGTCGCTTCCAAAAGCACCGTCGTCGAGATGCCGAGGGTGCCCCAGACGATGATTGTCGGCAGAAGATGCGGCAGGATGTGGCGGAAGAGGATGCGCGGCGTGCCGGCGCCCATCGAGCGCTCGGCCTCGATGAACTCGCGGCGCGACAGCGACGAGGTCTCGGTATAGACCACGCGCGCCGTCTGCACCCAGTTGACCAGCGCGATCACCATGGCGACGATCCACAGGCTGGGTGAGAGGATCGCGGCGAGGCAGATGGCCAGAAGCAGCGCCGGAAAGGCCATCATCAGATCGGTAAAACGCATCAGGATGGTGCCGATCCAGCCGCGGTAGAAGCCTGCCGTCACGCCGATCAGCGTGCCGATGACGAGCGCGATGCCGTTGGCGACGACGCCGATGATCAGCGAGGTGCGGGCGCCGTAGAGGATGCGGGTGAGAAGGTCGCGGCCGAGGAGGTCGGTGCCGAGCAGGAATTTTTCGCCCGGCGGCATCGGTGCGCCCTCCAGCGTCAGGCCGTCGAACATCTGGTCGTCCGGCGTGAAAGCCGTCAGATAAGGCGCGAAGATCGCCCCGCCGACGGTGGCGAGGATGATGGCGATGCCGAGAACCGCCAGCGGCCGGCGGATCAGCCTCGCGAAGACGCCGCGCCGTGCCGGCCGGGCTGCCGGGGAGGCGGCCGGCCCGGTGGCGAGGGCCGCGTCACTTTGCGACGGGCTGCTCACGGCGCTCTCCCCGTTCGAGTTCGACGATGCGGCGGGCTGCCTCCTCGATCGTCACCTGCCAGGTCATGGCCAGCGCCCGAAGCTGGCCGTAGGCCCGCTCCTCGCCGACGCCGCCGGCCGACAGCGCGACGACGGCCTTGACGATGGTCTGGCGTTCGGAGACGCGGCTTCGAAGCGTCTCGACCTCCGCCGCAAGGGCCCGCCGCGCCTCGAAGCCGCGGCGGGCGATGAGGAGGGCGGCATAGATGCCGGAATTGCCGACCGGCTTGACCAGATGGCTGTCGGCGCCGGCGGCGAGCGCCCATTCGATTCGGCCCGGCGCTTCCGAACCGATCATGGCGATCAGCGGCATCGGCGCCTCGCCGGGCTTCCAGGGGAATTGATCGTCGAAGCCGAGATCGGCGTCGAAGAAGCAGAAATCCGCGCCGAGCGCTTCGGCCGGCAGCTCCGGCCAGACCTCGACGGCAACGAGCCCGATGGCGGTAAGCTGGCGCATCAGCGGCGCCGTCGCGGGGTGGGGCCGGTGCAGCACGTAGGCGGTCGCACCGCCGAGATTGGGAATGCGGGCGCGCCGGGTCACGAGACGGCTCTCAGACTGGGCCGGCCGAAGACGCGGGCGGGGTCGTAGCGCGACAGATAGGGGTCCGGCGAAACGACAGCGGGGCTCTCTTCGACCACCTCGAAGCGGCCGCCCCGCGCGCGGGCGATCTTCACCGGCAGGCTGGCATGCTGGTTCGCCGGGTCGATGGCGATGCGGCCATAGGGCGTCGCGAAGTGCCGGCCCGAAAAGGCCGGCCGCGGGGCCTCCGCCGCCGCGCCCGCCGCATCGAGAAGATCGGCGAGGACGATCACCGCGCTGTGGGCCGCGACGTAGAAGGAGGAGGCGGCGTTCTCCGGCGCACTGCCCCGGCCCGGTCCTATCGCCCGCTCCTTGCTCGCGGCGCCCGGTTCCGGCGCGAACCACGGGCCGACCGAAAGATGGCCTTCGGCCGCCGGGCCGATCGCCGGCAGCTCGATTTCGGTCAGGTTGCAGGACAGGATCGGGCAGCGCTCCGGCGTGAAGTGCCCATCCTCCTCGCCGAGCCGGCCATAGGCCTCGAAGAAGGCGTAGGAGGAGGGGCCGATGAGGTTGTTGAGGATGAAGTTCGGCCGGCTTGCCCGGATCTCGGCGATCAGCCGGCTCACATCCGTGTCGCCGAGCGGCAGGTAGCGCTCGCCGAGCACTTCGCCGCCCGCGTCGCCGATGACGTCCCGGGCGACGCGGTTGGTCTCCCAGCCCCAGATGTAGTTCGAGCCGAGGAGGAAGCCGTTGCGGCCGAAGCGGGGGATGACGTGGGCGAGCAGCGGCACGAGGTGCTGGTTCGGGCAGGCATGCATGTAGACGACCTGCTCGTTCGCCTCGAACCCCTCGTAGGGGCAGGGATACCAGAGCATGCCGCCGAATTTCTCCAGCACCGGGATCACCTCCTTGCGGCTCAAGGAGGTGGTGCAGCCGACGACGTGCCGTGCCGAGGAGTCGCGGAAGATCTCCGCGCAGAGCGGCGCGTAGCGATCGGTCTTGCCCTCCGGATCGCGGGCGACGGGTTGGAAAGCGACGGTGCGGCGATCGTCGGCGTTGACGGCGGCGATCCCGGCCTCGGCACCGGCCTTCGAGGCGGCCGAAAGCAGCTGGTAGTTGCCGGAGCAGGAAAACAGCAGACCGAGTTCGACGCGTCGCTTCAAGCGGGACCTCTCTCAAACGAAAGCCCCGCATGGCATCGGCGCGAAATTGCGCCGATGCCATGCGGGGCCTGAATGCCGCCGGCGCTTCACGCCGGTATGTCTGACGGAGACTACCAGCCGGGATCGCTCTGTCAATCCGTAATCAATTTCGCGCCTGCGCATTATTTGGGCAGACCCGATTGCGCTCCCGAGATCTCGACCGGGACGGTGGGCCGCGATGACAAGCCGGGCGCGACCGAAGAGACCGCGACCGGCCTTCGCGTCCCGATGCGCGCCCGCCCGGGGCCGGATCGGTCGCAAAAGAAAACGGGCGCCGTCCGGGGATGGACGACGCCCGCTGTCTCGTTGCTGGTCGCGAATGCGGGTCGGGCGTCAGCAGCCGGAGCCGGACAGGGCCGCGGCGTTGCCGGAGACCTGGTCGACCGTCACCGAGCAGCCGTTGCCGAGATCGACCGACTTGCCGGTCGCAACTTCCTTGCGGCCGACGCCGACGATGTAGAGGGTCGCGCCCTTGTCGGACACGGCGGAGACGAAGACCTTGTGGTCGCCAAAGGCCTTGGTCTGACCGGCGCTGATGCCGTCCGAGCCGAGCGAGGCCGTCTCAGCCGGCTGCTCGCTTGAACCGGAGGACTGATCGGCCGCGGGCTGCTGATCCTCAGCCGCCTCATTGCCCTCGGCGGCAACCGCGACGCCCTCGGGCTGCTGGCTCTCGTCCGCCGCCTGCTGCTGCGATGCCTGCTCGGACCCGGCCGCCTGATCGGACGAGCCGGAGGACGGGGCGGGCTGAGCGGACTGGTTCCCGGCGTCTTGTCCGGCGGCCTCGCCGGACTGCTGCGGCTGGGCCGCCTCGCCCGACTGCTGGCCGGACTGGCCGCCTTCGCAGCCATTTGCCGAGAGCGTTGCCTTGCCCTCGTTCACGGCGTCGAGGGTGACCGAGCAGCCATTGCCGATGTCGGCGCTCTGCCCGACATCGAGGCTCTTGCGGCCCCCGCCGCCGACGACGAAGAGCGTCGCCGCATTGTCCTGCACTGCCGAGACGAAGATCCGGTTCTCGCCGAACACCGCCGTCTGGCCGGCCCCGAAGCTGTCGCCGGAGGCCGACTGCTGGCTGCCCTGCGAAGACGAGCCGCCGGCTGCGGCGGCCTGCTGGCCGCCCTGCGAATCCGAGGATGCGCCGGACGCCGCCGCCTGCTGCTCGCTGCCCTCGGCCTGCTGGCCCGAGTTCTGTTGCGCTGCCTGCTGGCCGCTCTCGCTCTGCTGGGCGCTCTGCTCGCCGGACTGAGCGTTCTGGCCGGCCTGCTGCGCCCCGCCCTGGCTTGCATCGCCGCCTTCGCAGCCGCTGGCCGAGAGGGTCGCGGCGTTGTTCTCGGTGCTTTCCAGCGTGACGCTGCAGCCGTTGCCGGCGTCGAAGCTCGAGCCCGTCGCCACCTGCTGGCGCTTGCCGCCCACGACCATCAGCATAGCGCCGTCGTCGCTGATGCCCGAGACGAAGACCTTGGTGTCGCCGAAGGTCGCGACGCCGCCGACCGGAACCGGACCGCCGGAGCCGCCACCCTCGCCATTGCCGGAGCCTTGCCCGGACGACGCCGCCGCGGCCTGCTGACCGCCGCTCTGGCCCTGCTGGCCGCTCTGGCTCTGCTGGCCGCCCTGGCTCTGCTGGCCGCCGGCTTCGGAAGTGGCGGCAGCGGCGGCGGCACCCTGGCCCGAACCCTGGCCGCCCTGCTGGCCGTCTTGCGATGCCGCCTGTTGCTGGCCGCCCTCGGAGCTGCCGGAAGCCGCCTGGCCGGAGCCGCCTTCGCAACCTTCGGCCGACAGGAACGCCGCGCCGGCCGCGACGCCGGACAGGGTGACCGAGCAGCCTTCGCCGACATCCACCGATGCGCCGGCCTGCACGTCCTGCGGCTCGCCGTCGCCGGCGGCGAGTTTCGCCGAACCCTCGGAGACGTCCGAAAGCGTCAGGCGGCTGGAGCCGAAGATCGCCGACTGGCCGGGGACGAGGATCGCCCCGGTCGCGCCGACCGACTGCACGAGCCGGGCCATGTCGCCGCCCTGGCCGCCGGATGTGCCGCCGCCCTGCGACAGGCCCGCCACGCTCTCCTGCAGCGTGGCGATTTCGGATTTGAGATCGGCGAGACCCTGGCTGGTCTCATCCGCCGCCTGACCGGCCTTCGGCTGGACGGCCGTGGCAATCTCGTCGGTCTTGCTCTGAAGGGTCTGGCCGAGCTGGTCCATGTCGGTCTTCAGGCCGGCCACCGCGTCGGTGACGGCCTTGTTGGTCTCGTCCAGCTTGGCGCTGAGCGTATCGGAAACCGTCTGGACCCCGGTTCTCGTCTGGTCGATCGGCTCCTTCAGGGAGGCGATCTGTTCGTCGACGTTCTCGCTGACGTCGTCGACGTCGGGCCCGAGCAGCCAGCCGATGAACAGACCGACGATCAAGGCGACGACGATCGGAATGAATTTCGAACCGCCCATGCAATCTTCCTCCCGGGGGATTTCGTAGAGGCCCAGAGAGGAAGGGGGACCGGCCCGGAAGTCAACCATGGAAGGCGTCAAGGCAAGTTTTTTTGCGCGGCCTCTTGCCCGATCGCGGCGACGCAAAATCTTCGTGCCATCGGAGTTTGGAGGGGTTCGGGTCGCTGGTCCCGGCCTCTCTGACGGACGGCCTGGGCCCGTGCTGCCGGAAGAGCCGCGCGGCTCTGCCCGATGCGCGGGCTTGCGCCGGCGCCTGGATGGCGCGATGGAGCGTCCCGTCGGTCGTGGCCTTGCCGGCGAGACGGGGAAGGATGGGAAACATGACGGTCGAACTTTCGGTGAATCTCAATGCCGTCGCCATGCTGCGCAACCGCCGGGATCTGCCATGGCCGAGCGTCATCGGCCTCGGCCGCATCGCGCTCGCCGCCGGAGCCCACGGCCTGACGGTCCATCCGCGGCCCGACGAGCGGCACATCCGCTTTTCGGATCTGCCGGCGATCCGCGCGCTCATCGACGAGGAGTTTCCCGAAGCCGAATTCAACATCGAGGGCTATCCGTCGCAGGAATTTCTCGACCTCGTCTCGGCGGCGCGACCGGAACAGGTGACGCTCGTCCCCGACGATCCGTCGCAGCCGACCTCCGATCACGGCTGGGACTTTGGCGTGGAGGGCGCGTTTCTCGAACCGATCGTCGCCCGGCTGCGGGGCGAGGGCGCCCGGGTCTCGCTGTTCGCCGATGCCCACCCGGCGCAGATTCCCGCTGCGGCGGCGACGGGCTGCGACCGGATCGAACTCTACACCGGCCCTTATGGCGGGACCTATGCCGACGCGGCCGCCGCCGAGGTGGAGATCGAGCGGCTCGGACGGACCGCCGACGCGGCGCGCGGCCTCGGCCTCGCGGTCAATGCCGGCCATGATCTGACCATCGCCAACCTGCCGCCGCTGATCGCCCGGATCCCGGACCTCGCCGAGGTGTCGATCGGCCACGGCCTCACTGCCGACGCGCTGGAATTCGGCATGGCCGAGACGGTGCGGCGCTTCCGGCGGGCCTGCGGCCAGGCTGTGTGACGGTGGCGCTCGCCTGTCGCGGCGCCCGCTGATGAAGCCCCTGGAGATCGCCGTCGCCGGTGCCGGACCGGCGGGTCTCGCCGCGGCGCTGCTGCTCGGTCGCCAGGGTCACCGCGTCACCCTGTTCGAACGCTTCGCGGAGCCGCAGCCGATCGGCTCCGGCCTGATGCTGCAGCCGACCGGCCTGTCGGTCATGGCTGCGCTCGGGCTGCTCGAAACCGCCATCGCGCGTGGCCGCATCATCAGGCGGCTGGAGGGGCGTGATGCAAAGAGCCTGCGGCGTGTCCTCGACATTGCCTATGGCGACGGCGGCGCCGGCCGTTTCGGGCTGGCGATCCACCGGCACGCCCTGTTCGACATCCTGTTCGATGCTGCGAGGGCCGAGGGCCTATCGGTCGAGACGGATTTCGATTGCGACCGCACCGAATCCGCCGGCCCCGCGATCCGCCTCGTTTCATCGAGAGGCGTCCGCAGTGCCCGCTTCGATCTCGTCGTCGATGCGAGCGGCGCACGCTCGCGCCTCCGAGCGGCGATTGCGGGCGCGAGCGAGCCGCGCCCGCTGCCCTATGGCGCAATCTGGACGAGTGTCGCCTTTGCCGGCGAGACCGCGGGCGACACCCTCGTCCAGCGTTATCGGCGCGCGAGCACGATGATCGGCGTGTTGCCGCTCGGCCGGCCGTCGGGCGACGGCGAGGAGAAGGCGGCGCTCTTCTTCAGCCTGAAGCCCGGCGATAACGAGGCGCTGCGAGCCGCCGGCTATCCGGCCTTTTGCGAGCGGATCGCGGGGTCCTTTCCCGAGGCGGCGTCGCTGTTCGCCCGGGCGAAGGGTTTCGAGGCCTTCACGTTCGCCCGCTACGGCCACCATACGGTCGCTACGCCGGTCGGGGAGCGGCTCGTGCTGATCGGCGACGCGGCCCATTCGGCGAGCCCGCAGCTCGGGCAGGGGGCCAACATGGCGCTACTCGACGCCGCGGCGCTGGCGGCTGCTCTCGAGGTTGCAGCCGACCCGGCGACGGCGATCACCGACTACGCCGCCCGCCGTCGTCCGCATCTGCGGGTCTTTCAGGCGCTCTCGGCGCTGTTCACCCCGGTCTACCAGTCGGATTCGCGGGTGCTGCCGTTCCTGCGCGACAGTCTCGTCCCCGTTCTCGCCGGTATCCCGCCGCTGCCGACGCTGCTCGGTCAAATCGTCTGCGGCACGCTGGTCGATCCCTTTCCGAGAGCAGGGATCGTCGAACCGGATTGGCGCCGCAGGACGTAGATAGCGATCCGCGTTCTGCGGCGGCGACGGTCTGTGGCGCCCGATCAGAGCCGGCGACGGCCCGTAACCAGCTGATAGATCACGACGATGACGGCGATCACCAGGAGGAGATGGATCAGCCCGCCGGCGACATGGAACGCGAAGGCGCCCAGGAGCCAGAGGATGAGAAGAATGACGGCGATCGTCCACAACATGAGCTTCTTCCTTGCAGTTGGCCGGTTACCTACGGCTCACCAATGCGTGAACGGGCAAGGTTGCCGCCGCGTTCCGGCCGCGCCGCGATTTGCCCGGCTCCCGCGTCTTTTCCGAATGTCGCTGTCTGCTCCCGTTTCCGATCAAAGGCGCGCCGGCACAAGGATTGATCCGAATATGCTTTAAGCCTAAACTAATGCGAGGATGGTCGAGAGGAGCGGGCGATGCGCATCACGGTGATCGGCGGCGGCCCTGGCGGGCTCTATTTCGCACTGCTGACCAAGAAACGCCGTCCTGACTGGCAGATCGCCGTCTACGAGCAGAACCGGGCGGACGACACCTTCGGCTTCGGCGTCGTCTTCTCCGACGAGACGCTGCACGAGTTCCTGTCGCGCGATCCCAAATCCTTCGACCGCATCCGCGACGACTTCGCCTATTGGGACGACGTCGCGGTCCACAAGCACGGTGCCGAAATGCGCTGCGCCGGAAACGGCTTTGCCGGCATCTCGCGGATGAAGCTGCTCGCCATCCTGCAAGGGCGCTGCCGGGAGGAGGGCGTCGAGATGCATTTCGGCGTCTCGGTCCCGCCGGAGGAGATCGCCACCCGCTTTGCCGGCAGCGACGTCGTCGTCGCGGCGGACGGGGTGAATTCGCGCATCCGCGAGCATTTCCGCGAGAGCTTCCGGCCACAGGTGGCGATCCAGTCGAACCGCTTCTGCTGGATGGGCTCGACCCGGCCGATGGACGAATTCAACTACTTCTTCCGCGAGACCGAACACGGCATCATCTGCGCCCACACCTATCAGTACGAGGCTGGCCGCTCGACCTGGATCTTCGAGATGGACGAGGCCTGCTGGCGCGGCCACGGTTTCGACGGGCTCGACGAGGAGGGCTCGAAGGCAGTTCTCGAGGGCCTCTACGCAGAAGAGCTCGAAGGCCATCCGCTGCTTCTCAACCGCTCGAACTGGCGGCAGTTTCCGCGGATCTTCTGCGACAGGTGGTGGCACGAGAACATCGTCCTCCTCGGCGACGCCAAGGCCTCGGCCCATTACTCCATCGGCTCGGGCACCAAGCTCGCCATGGAATGCGCCATCTGGCTGTCGGACGCGGTCGTCGACCACGCCGAAACCAGCGCCGTGGAGGCCTTCGAGGCCTATGAAGCCGAGCGCCGCACGCCCTGCCAGATCATCCAGCACAATGCCGACGTGTCGCTCGCCTGGTTCGAGCACATGAACCGATCCTGGGACATGAGCCCGGAGCAGTTCGCCATGGTGGTGATGTGCCGGGCAAAATCGATCACCTACGACAATCTCATCGTCCGCGATCCGGCCTTCGTCGCAAAGGTCGACACCGCCTTCTACGAACAGCTTTACCGCGAGACCGGCGAGGACTACCGCAAGAGCCGGCCGACGCCGATGTTCACCCGGTTCAGGCTGCGCGACATGGTCGTCGAGAACCGCGTCGTGATGTCGCCGATGGCGCAATATTCCGCCGACGAGGACGGCAACCTCACCGACTGGCACTTCGTCCACTATACCTCCCACGCGCTCGGCGGCGCCGGCATGGTGTTCGTCGAGATGACCTGCCCCTCGGCCGATGCGCGGATCACGCCGGGCTGTCCGGGGCTGTGGACTGACGCGCAGGAGGCGGGATTCAAGCGCATCGTCGACTTCGTCCACACCCATTCGAAGACCAAGATGGTGATGCAGCTCGGCCATGCCGGCCGCAAGGGCTCGACCCAGCTCGGCTGGCAGAAGATGGACTGGCCGCTCGAAGAAAAGGCGAAGAACTGGCCGCTCTTCTCGGCCTCCGCGCTTCCCTACAGGGACGGCGTCAGCCAGGCGCCGAAGGCGATGGACCGGGCGGACATGGACCGGATCAAGGCCGATTTCGTGCAAGCCGCGGAGCGGGCCGAGCGCGCCGGCTTCGACATGCTCGAACTCCACTGCGCCCATGGATATCTGCTGGCGTCCTTCCTCTCGCCGCTGACCAACCGGCGCGAGGACGACTACGGGGGCTCGATCGGGAACCGGTTGCGCTACCCCCTCGAGGTGTTTTCGGCGATGCGCGCTGTGTGGCCGGCCCACAAACCCATGTCGGTCCGCATTTCGGCCACCGACTGGGCCGAGGGCGGCATCGACGAAGAGGCCACCTTCGCGATCTCCGAGGCCTTCGCCGAGGCGGGCTGCGACCTGATCGACGTTTCCGCCGGCCAGACGATCGCCGAGCAGAAGCCGCTCTATGGCCGGATGTTCCAGGTGAAGTTCGCCGAGGCGATCCGCAACGTCCCGAAGATGGCGGTCATGGCCGTCGGCGCGATCACCGAGGCGGCACAGGTGAACACCATCCTCCACACCCGCCGCGCCGATCTCGTGGCGCTCGGCCGCCCGCATATGTGGAATCCCTATTTCACCAGGGAGGCCGCCGCCTGGTACGACGCCCGCAACCAGCATTGGCCGAAGCAATATCTCTCGGGGCGAGACCAGGCCCATCGCGAACTGTCGAAAAAGCGCGAGCAGGAGATCGAGACGCGGCGCAAGGCACGGCCCCGGCCGCACGAGCCGACACTCGGTCTGCCGCAGAAGCGCGAGGCGGCGGAGTAGAGCATGAGCCCGGAAAATGAGAGCCGGTTTTCGAAAAAGGTCATGCTTCAAGAAGAAGATGGAGCGAGAGGCGAGCGAAGCTCGTCTCATCCCGCTCCAGTGTCGGGCGAGATCTTCGAAGTCCGCTACAAGCTGCGCTTCGGCCAGTGCGACCCGGCCGGCATCGCCTTTTTTCCGCGGCTGGTCGAGATGGTGAACTGGACCGTCGAGGACTGGTTCGACGGCGCCCTCGGCGCCACGTTCCACCAGATCCACATCGAGGAGAAGCGGGGCATGCCGGCGGCTTCGGTGTCCGTCGATTTTCGCGGTCCGGCGCGGCTCGGAGACATCGTCGTCTTCCGCCTCGCCGTTGCCGCGATCGGCCGCAGCTCGGTGACGCTCGACATCCGCGCCGATCACGAGGACGGGCGGAAGGTGCTGACCGCCCGCCACGTGATCGTCCATTGCGACCTGTCGGGCGAGGCGCCGAAGTCGCTGCCTTTGCCGGACGATCTGAGGCGGGCGATCGGGTGCTATCTGGTGGCGCAGACGACGGGCTGACGCGTTAGGGCGCCGTGCGTCCAATCGGACGCACAAAGGACGCTCTAAGCCATTGAATCTACGGATCGTGCTTTCCGAAAATCGATTCCGATTTTCGGGCCGATCCTGTAGAGCGGGATGAGATGAGCTTCGCGCGTCATCCTGCTCTATCTTCCAGTCTGCGCATGATCTTTTCCGAAAACCGGTTCCCACTTTTCGGGATCATGCTCTATTCCGCCGTCAGATAAGAGACGAGTTCGCTCGCCGGATCGATCAGATCGTCGACGACGTCGAAATGGTGGCGGCCGGAGATCTCGGCGGCGCGGGTCCTGCCGCCGAAGCCGTGCCAGACATTGGCGAGAAGCCCGTTCTGTCGGCGGAATTCGGCAAGCTCGGCGCCGCCGGCGACGCAGAAGAGGTCGATGCCTTGCCGCGGCTCGAGAAGCGCCGGGCTTTCCGCCCGCGCAGTCTGCGCGTCGAGGCGAAGGGCTTCGTTCATCCCGGTGAGCATGATCGGGCGCAGATCGTGGCAGCCGCTGATCGAGGCCGTGCGGTCGATGCGCGCCGCGGTTTCGGGCGCGATCGGTGCGTTGGTGCAGAGCATGCGGGTGACGAGATGGCCGCCGGCGGAATGGCCGGAGAGGCGGATCGGGCCAGGGACCTTCGTTGCCACCCGATCGAGGAAACGGCCGATCTCGCGGGTGATCTCGGGGATCGTCGCTTCGGGGCAGAGCGTATATTCCGGCAGAGTGACGGCAAAGCCTCGCGCCAGCGCACCGCCGGCGAAATGCGACCAGTTGCCGATCTCCTGCGCCTTCCAGTAGCCGCCATGGACGAAGACGACGAGACCCTTCGGCTCGCTCTCCGGCAGGTAGAGGTCGTAGTGCTGGCGCGGCCTCTCGCCGTAGGAAACGCGAAGCTCGGCGCGGCCGGTCGCCGTCAGGGCCTCGCGAAAGGCTCGCGCCTCGGCCTGCCATCGTGGGACGTAACTCGCGGCATCGGCGATCGAGCCGCCGTTGTCATAGGCTGCATCGTAGTCGGCGATCTCATCGCCGCCCGTCCAGATGTCGTCATAGGCCATGCGGCAGGGTTCCTCTCGAGGGGCGGCCGTGCTCGACGACGGGCCGGCGAGGGAGTGAATCGGTGTGACGGCTCGCAGGATGCGCTGGGCGTCCTCGCCCACTGCCGTCAATCCGGCAGGATCGCCGTCGCCTCGATCTCGACGAGGGCCTCCGGCTCGACGAGATCCGCAACCTCGACCAGCGCCATTGCCGGATAGTGCCGGCCCAGCACCCGGCGGTAGACGGGCCCGAGTTCGGCGAGCGAGGCCCGGTAGGTGGCAATGCTCTTCACGTACCAGGTGAGGCGGGCGATGTGTTCCGGCCGGCCGCCAGCTGCTGCGACCACGGCGACGACGTTCTTCAACGTCTGTTCCACCTGCGGGATGAAACCTGCGGCGAACACCTCGTTCGCGTCCCAGCCGATCAGCCCGCCGGTCAAGACCAGGCGGCCGCGGCCGGCCATGCCGTTGGCATAGCCCTTCGGCTTCTTCCAGCCCTCCGGCTGCACGACCTTCGGCCCGTCGTCCTCCATCCCCTCGGCGGACGTCTCCGTCTCGCCGCCGATCGACCGGCTGAAATTCACGCGTTTTCTCCCTGTCTTTGCGCCTCTTCCTCCGCCTGGCGGCGCAGGGCGAAGCGCTGCATCTTGCCCGATTGGGTCTTCGGCAGGCTGTCGACGAAGACGATCTGGCGCGGATATTTGTAGGGCGCCAGCTCGCGCTTCACATGATCCTGCAGCTCCTTGGCGAGCGTCGGGGTCTCTTCGAAGTCTTCGGCCAGAACCACATAGGCGCGCACGACCCTGCCGCGCTCGGGATCGGGCGCGCCGACCACCCCCGTCTCCATCACCGCCGGATGGGAGAGCAGCGCCGCCTCGACCTCCGGTCCGGCGATGTTGTAGCCGGCCGAGACGATCATGTCGTCGTTGCGCGCCTGGAACCAGAAATATCCGTCCTCGTCCTCGACATAGGTGTCGCCGGTGACGTTCCAGCCGTTCTCGACATAGACCCGCTGGCGTTCGTCGGCGAGGTAGCGGCAGCCGATCGGCCCGCGCACGGCGAGACGCCCCGGGGTGCCGCGCGGGACCTCCTTGCCGTCGTGATCGACGATCTTCGCCTCGTAGCCCGGCACCGGCCTTCCCGTCGCGCCGGGACGGATCTCGTCCTCCCGCGCGGCGATGAAGATGTGCAGCATCTCGGTCGCGCCGATCCCGTCCATCAGCTTGATGCCGGTCGCCTCGAGCCAGGCGTCGAAGGTCGGCTTCGGCAGCGTCTCCCCGGCCGAGACGCATTTGCGCAACGAGGAGAGGTCGTATTCGCCCAGCTTGGCGAGAATGGCGCGATAGGCCGTCGGAGCGGTGAAGGAGATCGTCGCCTTGTATTCGCCGATCGCCTTGGCGAGATCCGCCGGCCCGGCCCGTTCGAGCAGCACCGCCGACGCGCCGACGCGGAACGGGAAAAGCACGAGCCCGCCGAGGCCGAAGGTGAAGGCGAGCGGCGGCGAGCCGATGAAGACGTCGTCTTCGTGCGCCTGGAGGACCTCCCTGGCATAGCAGTCGCAGATGACGAGGAGGTCGCGCTGATAGTGGATCGTCGCCTTGGGAAGGCCGGTCGTGCCCGAGGTGAAGCCGAGGAGGCAGGGATCGTCGGCCCGCGTCGGCGCTGCCTCGAAGCGGTTGGACGCGCCTTCCAGGAGAGCGCCGAGCTCGCCGCTCGCCGTGCCCGACCATGTGACGATGCGCGGCCGCTCGGCGGCCAGCCTCGCGGCCTTCTCGATCTCCTCGCCGAGCGCCGCATCGGACAGGACGAGGCCGATCTTCGCCTTGTCGAGGATCTGCACGAGTTCGCGCGATCTGAGCAGCGGCATGGTCGCGACGACGACCCCGCCGGCCTTGATGATCGCCATGTAGAGCGCGACCTTGGTCGGATTGTTGGCCGAGCGCAAAAGGACGCGGGCGCCGCGAACGAGACCGAGCTTCTCGGTCAGGACGTTCGCCATCCGGTCGATCATCCGGGCGAGATCGCCATAGGTCCAGCGCACGCCGCCGGGCGCCAGGAGGGCAGGCCGGTCGCCGCGGCCCTCCGCGACGTGCCGGTCGACGAGTTCGACCGTCGCGTTCAGCATCTCCGGATAGCCGAGCCGGTCGAGGTTGACGAAGTCCGGCATGAGATCCGCCGGCGGCAGATTGTCGAGGACGAAGCGGTCGACATGGCATGAGGCGGACATGGCGGTTCTCCTCAGGAGGACAGGAGTTGGCGGGCGATGATCAGCTTCTGCACCTCGTTGGCGCCTTCGTAGATCCTGAGCGCCCGGATCTCGCGATAGAGCGTCTCCGGCACCGAGCCCGAGCGCACGCCTTCGCCGCCGTGAAGCTGCACGGCGCGGTCGATCACCGCTTGCGCGCTTTCCGTGGCGACCATCTTCGCCATCGCCGCCTCGCGGGTGATGCGCGGCGCACCGGCATCCCGGGTCCAGGCGGCGCGGTAGACGAGGAGGGCGGAGGTGTCGATCGCCGTCGCCATCTCGGCGAGCGCGGTCTGGGTCAGTTGCATGTCGGCGAGCGGCGCCCCGAAGAGCTTTCGCGTTCGTGCCCGATCGAGCGTCACGTCAAGCGCCCGCCGGGCGAAGCCGAGCGCCGCCGCGCCGACGGTGGAGCGGAAGACGTCGAGAGTCGCCATGGCGATCTTGAAGCCGGCCCCGGCCGCGCCGATCCGGTTCGCGGCCGGGATGCGGCAATCCGCGAATTTCAGCCGGGCGAGGGGATGCGGCGCGGTCGTCTCCAGCCGCTCTGCGATGGTGAGGCCCGGCGTGTCGGCAGGCACCGAGAAGGCCGAGAGGCCGCGGGCGCCCGGCGCCTCGCCGGTGCGGGCGAAGACGACGTAGTTCCCGGCGATGCCGCCATTGGAGATCCAGGTCTTCTCGCCGTCGAGCCGGATCGTGTCGTTGCCGACGGGTGTCGCGGCAAGGGCGATCTCGGCGACGTCGGAGCCGGCCTCCGGCTCGGTCAGGGCAAAGGCGGCGATGGTGGTGCCGGCACGCACGCCGGGCAGGACTTGCTCCTTCAGCGCCTCGCTGCCGGCGAGCGTCAGCGCGCCGGTGCCGAGGCCCTGCATGGCGAAGGCGAAGTCGGCGAGGCCGTCGTGCCGGGCAAAGGTCTCGCGCAGGATGCAGAGGCTGCGCACGTCGAAGCGGCCGTCTTCGGGGGCGGCGTGGGCGAGGAAGCCGGCAGCGCCCATGGCCGCGACGAGGCGCCTGCAACTGCCATCGACGTCGTGGTGGTCGACGAGCGACGCGACGTTCTCGCCGGCCCAGGCGTCGGCTTCCGCGGCCAGCGCGCGGTGGCGCTCGTCGAAGAACGGCCAGTCGAGGAAGCTTTTGTCCGCCACGGCCTCAGTTCCCCGCAAAGACCGGTTTCTGCTTGGCCGCGAAAGCCTCGAAGGCTCTCCGGAAATCGCCGGTCTTCATGCACAGCGCCTGAGCGATCGCCTCGGCGTCGATCGCCTCGTCGACGCCCATCGCCCATTCCATCTGCAGCATCTTCTTGGTGACGGAGTTGGCGTAGGTCGGCCCTTCGGTCAGCGCCGTCGCCATCTCCATCGCGGCGTCGAATGCGCCGCCCGTCTCGGTGAGGCGATTGAAGAAGCCCCAACGCTCGCCCTCTTCGGCGCCCATGAAGCGGCCGGTGTAGAGCAGCTCGGAAGCCCGGCCCTGGCCGATCAGCCGGGGCAGGATGGCGCAGGCGCCCATGTCGCAGCCGGCGAGGCCGACGCGGTTGAACAGGAAGGCGACCTTGGCGTCGGCAGCGCCCACCCGCATGTCGGAAGCCATGGCCATGATCGCGCCGGCGCCGGCGCAGACGCCCTCGACGGCGGCGACGACCGGCTGCGGGCAGGCGCGCATCTCCTTGACGAGGTCGCCGGTCATGGTCGTGAAGGCGTGGAGTTCGGCGGCTTCCATCTTCGTCAGCGGCTCGATGATCTCGAAGACGTCGCCGCCCGAGGAGAAGTTGCCGCCGGCCCCGGTGATCACCACCGCCTTGACGGCATCGTCGAAGCGCAGCGCGTGGAAGGTGTCGCGCAGCTCGGCATAGCTTTCGAAGGTGAGGGGGTTCTTCCTCTCCGGTCGGTTCAGCGTGATCGTGGCGATGCCGCCGTCGATCGCCAGCCGGAAATGCTCTGGCGCAAAATCTGCGAGCGGCGCGGCGATGGCGTTCTGGCGCTTCATCGGTCGTTCTCCGGTTCGGGTGCGTCCGCGGCGCCCTCGGTCGCCGTCCGCACGGAAAGTTTGAGATCGCCGAGCCGCGACCACAGCGCCTTCTGATCGTGAGCAGAGAGGCCGGCGAGAAGCTCGGCCACCCAGTCGCTGTGGGCCCTCGCCATCTTCGCGAAGACGGTGGCGCCGTGGTCGGTGAGCCGAACGAGCGCGGCTCGGCGGTCCCGCTCGGAGACCTGCCGCTCGATCAGCCCTTCCTGGACCAGCCGCTCGACGAGGCCGGTGACGTTGCCGTTCGAGACCATCATGCGGCGCGAGAGTTCCCCGAGGAGGATGCCGTCGGGGGCGCGTTCGAGCTGCGCCATCAGGTCGAAGCGGGGCAGGGTGGTGTCGAAATTCTCCCGCAGCCGCTTGCGGATCTCGGCCTCGATGAGGTTGGCGCAGGTGAGAAGCCGCAGCCACAGACGCAGCTCCACCCGGTGGTCCGCGGTGTCCTCGTCGAGCTTGGATTCGGCGTCGACATGCTCGCGCAGGCGGGTGGAGCTCACATCTCGCCTCCCGCCACCGCGATCGCCTGCCCGGTCACCGCGCCGGCGTTTCGCCCGGCCAGCCAGATCACGCAATCGGCGACTTCCTCCGGCGCAATCAGCCGGCCGAGCGGATTGACCTTGGTGAAGTCTTTCAGAAGATCCTCGCGCGAGCGGCCGGTCTTCGCTTCGAGCTTGTCGAGGCTGTCGCCGATCAGCGCCGTGTCGGTATAGCCGGGGCAGACGGCGTTGACCGTGATGCCGGTGCCGGCGAGTTCCTGGGCGAGCGCCCGGGTGAGGCCGACGACCGCATGCTTGGCGGCGGTGTAGGCGCCGACATAGGCGTATCCCTTCAGCCCCGCGGTCGAAGCGACGGTGACGATCCGCCCGCCGTCCATTTCCTTCATCGCTGGCACGACGGCCTTGATGGCGGTCAGCACCGGCTCGAGGTTGAGCGCCATCATCTGGCGAAGCTGATCGACGTCGAGGCGCGACAGGGGCGCCGTCGCGGCACCGCCGGCATTGTTGACGAGAACGTCGATCGGGCCGCCGACCTCCACGGCCGCCTCGATCGCCCGTCGCAGCGCCAGGGCATCGGTCACGTCCGCGGCAACCGCGCCGTGAGCGCCGAGATCGGCCATCGCCGCTTCGGCGCTCGTTGCCGTCCGGGCATGCACCGTCACCCGGTCGCCGGCCGCGACGAAGGCGCTGGCGATCGCCCGACCAATGCCCCGCGAGGAGCCGGTGACGAGGACGTGTCGGGGGTGATCGGTCTTCACGGTCGGATGTCCTGCGCGATTTCCTTTAACCTTAAACTAATTCGGCGCGAGCCGGCAACCGGCGGCCGCAACCGAACGAAATCAGCCGTTCGCCGCGCGGCGTTCGGTCCCCTGGCGGTCCGCCTCGGTGGCAAAGCCGGCCTTGCCGGCATAACCGCCGACGATCGCCTTCAGCTCGGCGCGGGGGATGACGTCCTCGACATTGGCGAAGCCCGCCGGCGCACGCTTCTCGACCTCGTCGATCACCCGCTCCGGCCCGCCCTTGCGGTTCATCCGGACGACCTCGGCCGTCACCGGCAGGCGCTCCTTCTCATAGGCGAAGAGGGCCTGGGCCGGGTGTTCGGCCCGGGCGAGATTGTCGGCGAGGCAGCGCGCGTCGAGGATTGCCTGGGAGGCACCGTTGGAGCCGACGGGATACATCGGATGGGCCGCATCACCGACGAGCGTCACTCGGCCGAAGGTCCAGCGGGGCAACGGGTCGCGGTCGCACATCGGATATTCGAACACCTGCGGCGTCGCCTCGACCAGCGCCTCGACGTCGAAGTCCGGGATCGCGAAGCGCTTCGCATAGGGCAGCACCAGCGAGCGCTGGGCGAGGCGCGACCAGCTCTCCTTGGGCGGCGGCGACTTCGCCGCGTCGGCCATCTTGATGTTGACCACCCAGTTCATCAGCTGCTTGCCGCCCTCGGCCTCGGCGATCGGATAGAGCACGAATTTCGCCCCCATGCCGCCGCCGATGGCCATGGTCCGCCCGTCCCGCCAGGGCGTCCATTCGGTGGCGCCGCGCCACATCAGGACGCCGTTCCAGGAGGGCGCGCCTTCGTCGGGATAGAACATCCGCCGTGCCGCCGAATGGATGCCGTCGGCGCAGATCAACACGTCGCCGCGCACCGTCGTGCCGGCGCCGCCCCTGATGCTGTCGGTGAAGTGGGCGGTCACCCCGCCCTCGTCCTGGATGCAGCCGGCAAAAGCGAGGCCGGTCTTCACCGACTGCGGCCCGAGCCGCTCGATCACGGCGTCGTGGATCAGCTTCTGCAGCCTGCCGCGATGGATCGAGAACTGCGGAACCGGGTGGCCGGCGTCGATGCCGCGCAGCTCGCGCCACACCTCCTGGCCCTGGCGGTTGTAGTAGTAGAGCTCGCGGGTGCGGATACCGGTCGCATCGAGTGCCGGCAGCAGGCCGATCTCGGCGAGTTCGCGGATGGCGTGGGGCAGGGTGTTGATGCCGACGCCGATTTCGCGCACGGCCGGCGACTGCTCGTAGACCTCGGCCTCGATGCCGCGCTTATGCAGCATCAGGGCGGTGGTGAGCCCGCCGATGCCGGCGCCGACGATGATGACCTTCATGGCAGTGTCTCCTTCACCACTTCACGCGCGCAGGCACGACACGCGTCCTCACGCCGCGTCGGGCGGCGGCAGGAAGTCCACCTCATGCCGGGCGGAGACGGCGACGACGTCGGCCGGGTCGGCTTTCGGCCCGAGATTGTGGAGAGCCCAGAAGAGATCGTAGAGCCGCTGCGCCGGTGCGACCCAGAACAGGCACTTCACGTCCGATTGGGTCTTGTTGAACAGGCCGTGGGGAATGCCCTTCGGCAGGCGCAGGAGATCGCCGGGCTCGGCAAAGCCTTCCTTGCCGTCGAGCAGGACGTCGAGCCGGCCCTCCAGCATGTAGACGAACTCGTCCTGGGTCGGATGGATGTGCGGCGGCACGAAGTTGCCGACGTGGAACGTCGCGTGCCAGGAGAAGGAGGCTTCCGAATGCTGCTTCGGCACGTAGGTCTGGCCGAGGATGTTCCAGCTGATGCCGTCCATCCCCTCGTTGGCCTTGGATACGCCGATGGTCATGACTGGCATGGGGTGGGCTCCTGGTTGGGGTGTCTATTGCATGCGCTGTCCTCGCCTCCGGCAAGGGAGGTGACCCGACGCGCTGCGCGGGATGCAGGATGCGAATGGTGGATGCCGGGTTCTGACCACTCCGCGCGGCCGTCCTGAGGCTCGCCCCATCGAGGCGTCTCGGAAGTCAGTCCGTGGCCGCAGCGTCCGGCTGCTTCCATGCAACGCTGCGCTGCCTGCAGCGAGCGGCGCTCTGCCTGCACCAGCAAGTGCCGAGCAGCCGAACCCATTGAAACTTCGTCATCCTCGGGCTTGTCCCGAGGATCTACCGTCGCCGCCGCACCAAAATCTCTACCGAACGCCCTTCCGCCTGCGGATGGTCCGACGATCCAGCCGCAGGAGATCCTCGGGACAAGCCCGAGGATGACGGCGCGTTGGGTGGCGGCGCGCTGGCTGGCGGCGCCGCGGTCCGCAGATCGCGCGGCGCACCGGTGTCGCAGAATAGGTGGAAGCACCACCGTTTCGTCATCCCGGCCCCCGAGCCGGGATCCATTCCAAGTCGTTGACGACGTCGTAGCCACGGGTCGCCGCGGGATTGTCCGTTCTGAAGCGAAAGGCCGCTTCGACGCAGAGGATTGGATCCCGGCTCGGGGGCCGGGATGACGAAGTTTCGAGCTTTGCGACCGTCTTTCCACGCCGATATTGTGTGGTGCGGGAGACTGCCGACGAGGCCGGACAGGATGCGCACATCGTGTGGGGACATGCGCGCGGAAAATCCCGCGTTGGATGACGGTGCCCTCATGAGGCCGGCCACCCGTCGAGCCTGTCATAGAGGGGGAACGGCGCATTTCACACATGCAGAAACCGCTCCTTCACCTCGGGCGTCGCCTTGAGCTCCGCCGTCGTGCCGACCCAGGCGACGCGGCCCTTTTCGATCACCACGTGGCGGTCGGCGAAGCGGGCGAGCGCGTCGACGTTCTTGTCGATGACGAGGATCGCCTCGCCGGCGTTCCTGATCTCGGTCAGGCAGGCCCAGATCTCCTCGCGGATCAAGGGGGCGAGGCCCTCGGTCGCCTCGTCGAGGACGACGAGGCGGGGATTGGTCATCAGCGCCCGGCCGATGGCGAGCATCTGCTGTTCGCCGCCCGACAACTGGTTGCCCATGTTGCGGCGGCGCTCCTTCAGTCGCGGAAACAGGGCGTAGACGCTGTCGAGCGTCCATTTCGGCGCGCCGGCGCCGCTCCGGCCGCTGACCGAGGTCCGGCGATGGGTGGCGACGAGATTTTCCTCGACCGACAGCGTCGGAAAGATCTGCCGCCCCTCCGGCACCAGCCCCAGCCCGCGCTTGGCGACGACGTGCGGCGGCCGGCCGGTGACGTCCTCGCCGTCGATCGACACCCGCCCGCCGCGCGGCTTCAACAGGCCGAAGACCGATTTGACCGTCGTCGTCTTGCCCATGCCGTTGCGGCCGAGCAGGGTGACGACCTCGCCGGCACCGACGAAGAGGTCGATGCCGAAGAGGATGCGGCTGTCGCCATAGGCGCTTTCGAGAGCTTCCACCTTCAGCATCAGGCGGCCTCCTCTTCGCCGAGATAGGCGGCGCGCACGTCCGGGTGGGTGCGGACCTCTTCCGGCGTGCCGGTCGCGATCAGCCGGCCGTAGACGAGGACGCTCACCCGATCGGCCAAAGCGAAGACGGCGTCCATGTCGTGCTCGATGAGGACGATCGTGTGGCTCTGCTTCAATTCCTGCATCAGCGCGACGAGGACGGCGGATTCCTCGTGCCCGGTGCCGGCCAGCGGTTCGTCGAGAAGCAGGAGCTTCGCGCCGGTCGCGAGCGCGATGGCGATCTCCAGCTGGCGCTTCTCGCCATGGGAGAGGCTGCCGGCGCGCCGATGCGCCCGGTCGTCGAGCTTGACGCGGGCCAGCGCCGCCATGGCCTCGTCGTTGAGCGCGGCTTCCTTCGAGGCGGGTCGGAGAAAGCGGAAGCTCGAGCCCGAGCGCGCCTGCACCGCCATGGCGGCGTTTTCGAGGACGGTGAAGCCGTCGAGGATCGAGGTGATCTGGAAGGAGCGGGCGAGGCCGCGGCGGACCCGCTCGACCATCGAGAGCCGTGTGACGTCCGCGCCGGTGAAACGCACCGTGCCGGCATCGCTCTTGAGAGCGCCCGAAAGCTGGTGGATCAGCGTCGTCTTGCCGGCGCCGTTCGGTCCGATGATGGCGTGAAGCTCGTTCGTCCTGACGTCGAAGCTCACTCCGTCCGTCACATGCAGTGCGCCGAAAGATTTACGCAGATCGGTGACGGCGAGGAGGGCTTCGCTCACGGCCGCGCCTTTCCGAACAGCCGCTCGACGCCGCCGGCGATGCCGCCACGCGTAAAGAGGACGAGAAGGACGAGCAGGACGCCGAGGCCGAGCTTCCAGTGTTCGGAGAACAGCGCCAGCCAGTCTTCGAGAAGCAGGAAGGCGATGGCGCCGCCGATCGGCCCGACGAGAGTGCCCATGCCGCCGAGGACCACCATGACGATGAGCTCGCCCGAGCGCTGCCAGCTCATATAGGCCGGCGAGACGAACTCGGCCTGATTGGCGAGGAGGACGCCGGCGAGGCCGGCGAGGGCGCCGGCGATGACGTATGCGGTCAGTTGAAAGGCGAAGGGGCGAAAGCCGATCGCCTGCATGCGGACGGGGTTCTCCTTGGTGCCGCGCAACACGCGGCCGAAGCGCGAGAGAGTGAGGGCGCGCAGGCCGAGGAAGGCGAGGGCGAGGACGGCGAGGCTCGCATAGAACAGCGGGATATCGCCGGCCAGCACCGGCAGGCCGAACAAGGTCGAGCGGGCGGACAGGGTGAGCCCGTCGTCGCCGCCATAGGCCGACAGCGAGACCATGAAGAAATACGCCATCTGCCCGAAGGCGAGCGTGATCATGATGAAGTAGACGCCCTTGGTCCTCAGCGAGATCGCCCCGGTGACGAGGGCAAAGAGCGCGCAGGCACCGATCGCCGCCAGCGCCTGGACGAGGACGTCGTCGATGCCGTGGGATGACAGGATCGCGACGGCATAGGCGCCGAGGCCGACGAAGGCGGCGTGGCCGAAGGAGACCATGGCGCCGTAGCCGAGCACGAGGTCGAGGGACAGGGCGGCGATGGCGAAGACGACGATCCGCGTCGCCGTGACGACGAGGAACGGATCGCCGATGGCGGAGGCGATCGGCGGCAGCACGGCGAGCGCGGCGAAAATCAGCGCCGCCGCCAGCGCCGATCCGCGGCCGGCAAGCACACCGCCCCGCCGCGGGGCGACGTCCGGCACGGCGCCGGAAATCGCCACGTCGGAGGTGCCCGCGCTCATGCCGCCGCTCCTTTCGCCGGGAACAGACCGGACGGACGGAAGAACAGGACGGCCGCCATCAGGATGTAGATCAGCATCGGCGCGAGGGTGCGCCCGGTCTGCGAGGCGGCGGAGGGGTCCATGACGGCCCTGAGCACGATCGGGCCGAAGGTCCGCCCCAGCGTGTCGACGAGGCCGACGAGGATCGCCGCGACGAAGGCGCCGCGCACCGAGCCGACCCCACCGATGACGATGACGACGAAGGTGAGGATGAGGACCCCGTCCCCCATGCCGGGCTCGACCGAAAGGATCGGTGCGACCATCGCGCCGGCAAAACCGGCGAGCATCGCGCCGAAGCCGAAGACCAGCATGAACAGCCGGCGGATGTCGACGCCGAGCGCCGAGACCATCGGCGCGTTGACCGCGCCGGCCCTGAGCAGCATGCCGACCCGCGTGTGGTTGACGAGGAGCCAGAGACCGACGGCCGTCGCCAGCCCGGCGGTGATGATGACGACGCGGTAAAACGGATACTGGAGCGGCCCGATCAGCGGGATCGATCCCGACAGCAGCTCTGGGATCGGCACGCTCATCGGCGCCGCGCCCCAGACGATCTTGACCCCCTCGTTGAGGATCAGGATCAGCCCGAAGGTCGCCAGCACCTGATCGAGATGGTCGCGCTCGTAGAGATGCCGGAAGATCAGGAATTCGAGGACGAGGCCGAAGAGGAGGGCGGCCGGCAGGGCGATGGCGAGGCCGAGGAGAAAGTCGCCGGTCAGCGCCGTGAAGGTCGCGGCGAAATAGGCCCCGACCATGTAGAGGACGCCGTGGGCGAGGTTGATCAGGTCCATGATGCCGAAGATCAGCGTCAGCCCCGCCGCGACGAGGAACAGCAGGATCCCGAACTGGACGCCGTTCAGCGCCTGAAGGAGGAAGAGGTTGAACATCGATCCTGCGTCGTTCTCATGCCCCGGAGCGTTCGCATGCGCACCCAAGCTCGTCGCCCTGACCGAGCGTTTGACGAGGGTGCGGGTGCAGCACCTGACGCCCCTCATCCTGAGGTGCGAGCAAAGCGAGCCTCGAAGGGCGAGGGGCGGGCGCCGCCCTCACAATGGACCCGCCGCAGCCTTACGGAAGGGCAGCGGGAGGGTCGCGCCAGGCGCCCCTCGCCCTTCGAGGCGCATCGTCGCCGACCCTCGCCGGACGGGGCGTCAATCATCCCCGCTTCGTCATCCCGGGCTTGACCCGGGATCCATGCCAAATCCTCGCCACCGCCAAGCCGCTTCAGAGTGAACCCGTGTCCCGCCGCAGATCCGATCCTATGAGACGGCTTGGAATGGATCCCGGGTCAAGCCCGGGATGACGAAGTGGAGGAGCCGTGGCCGACCCGAAAGGTCTTGGGGAAGCCGTATCCTCGCCAGTCAAACGGCTGGCGAAAATCCAGCTCGCCCAGCCTCACTTCATCTTGCAGTCCTTGGCGTAATTGTCGGCATAATCGTCGAAGATCTTCTTCTCGATCTCGGTCTGGTACTTGCCATCGTCGCGCTTGGCGACCTTGACGAGGTAGAAGTCCTGGATCGGATAGTGGTTCGGGCCGATCTTGAAGTCGCCGCGCAGCGAGGTGAAGTCGGCGGCTTCGAGGCCCTTGCGGATCGCGTCCTTGTCGCCGAGCTTGCCGCCGGCGGATTTGACCGCCGCGTCGATCATCTGGGCCGCGTCGTAGGCCTGCATGGCGTAGGTGCCGGGAACGCTGCCGTATTTCTTCTCATAGGCCGCGACGAAGGCCTTGGACTTCTCGTTGTCCATGTCCGGCGCCCAGTTGGCGCCGCCGAAGAAGCCGACGGCCGCGTCCTTTTGAGCGGGCAGCGTCGTCTCGTCGACGGTGAAGGCCGAGAGGAACGGGATCGTGTCGAGCCCGGCCTGGCGATACTGCTTGACGAGGTTCACGCCCATGCCGCCGGGCATGAAGGTGTAGACCGCGTCCGGCTGCATCGCGGCGATCTGCGCGAGCTCGCCGGAAAAGTCGAGCTGGCCGAGCGGCGTGTAGAGCTCGCCGACGACTTCACCCTCGTAGGAATGCTTGAAGCCGGCGAGTGCGTCCTTGCCGGCCTGATAGTTCGGCGCCATCAGGAAGACGCGGCCATAGCCTTCGTCCTGGGCGTATTTGCCGAGCACCTCGTGCACCTGGTCGTTCTGGTATGAGGCGACGAAGAGGTTCTCGTTGCACTCCGCGCCGGCGAAGTTCGACGTGCCGGCATTGGGGGAGATCACGAAGGCGCCGCCGTCGGTGACGGGCTTGGCGATGGCCTGGAAAATGTTGGAAAAGATCGGTCCGACGACGAAATCGGCGTCGTCGCGCTCGACGAGCTCCCGCGCCTTGTTGGCGGCGACGTCCGGCTTCAGTTCGTCGTCGACGGTCATGACCTCGGTATCGAGCCCGCCGAGCTTGCCGCCCATGTCCTCGACCGCCAGCATGAAACCGTCGCGGGCCTGCTCGCCGAGCACCGCTGCCGGGCCCGACAGCGTCAGCATCAGGCCGACTTTCAGCTTTTCGCCGGAGTTTTCCTGTGCGAAGGCCGAGCCGGCAAGGGCCGTCGCCGCAAGAAGGCCGATGGCGACGGTGCGGATACTTGTCATTCCTGCATCTCCCATGCGAAGTTCTTCGGCGGGCGGAATCGTTGCTCCTGCCCGGGCCGGCGTTACTCGGTCTCCACCCAGGAAGACGCCCGTCTCCCCGGCGAAAATTAGTTTACACATAAAATAATCCGCCGCAACGGCTCCGGCCACATTTTTGTGCGTGCCGCATTTTGCTGCACCGCGGCAGGTGGCGTAGGCGAAGCGGCTCTCGGAATCCGCAGGGACGGGCGTTTGGACCGAGCGAAGGCCGGGCGGACGGGCCGGCGCGGTCCTCGTTGCGCCGCCCTGCCACCGAGCCGGACGAGACGCCGCGCGCCCGCCGGCACACCCGGCGCGTCGCCCGCCCCTCCAAGCCGGGCGATACGGCTCTGGACATCGCGCCGAGGCTCTGTTTCAAACCGGACGACGCCCGCAAGGCAAGGGCCGTCCGAAGCCGGGCTCGGGGGCTGCCCTCGCAAGCCCCGCACCCTTGCCGTTTCGCCGAAGGACCAGACCGATTCCCACCGAGATCGAGATCATCCGCCCGGACGACTGGCATCTGCACCTTCGCGATGGTGCGATGCTGAAGGCCGTGGCTCCCGTCAGCGCCGCCCTCTTCGGCCGCGCCATCGTCATGCCGAACCTCGTGCCCCCGGTTCGCACGCTGGAAGATCTCAGAGCCTATCGCAGCCGGATCGCGGCGGCGCTGCCGGACGAGACCGGGTTCCGCCCGCTGATGACGCTCTATCTCACCGAGACGAGCGACCCGGCGGCGATCACCGAGGGTGCTGCCAGCGGCGATCTGGCGGCGGTCAAGCTCTATCCTGCCGGCGCGACGACCAATTCGGACGCCGGCGTCAAGGATTTCTCCCGCGTCCACGGGGTGCTGGAGGCGATGCAGACGGCCGGCGTGCCGCTGCTCGTCCATGGCGAGGTGACCGATCCCGAGGTCGACATTTTCGATCGCGAGGCGGTGTTCATCGAGCGGGTGCTCTCGCCGCTGCGCAAGGACTTTCCGGGCCTGCGCATCGTCATGGAGCACATCACGACGGAGGAGGGCGCCAGCTACGTCGGGGAGGCCGACGACACTCTGGCCGCGACCATCACCCCGCAGCATCTGATCATCAACCGCACCGACCTCTTCAAGGGCGGCATCCGCCCGCATTTCTACTGCCTGCCGATCGCCAAGCGCGAGAACCATCGCCAGGCGCTGCGCAAGGCCGCGACCTCGGGCAGCGCGAAGTTTTTCCTCGGCACCGATTCGGCCCCGCATCTCGTCTCGATGAAGGAATGCGCCTGCGGCTGCGCCGGCATCTTCAACGCGCCGGTCGCCGTCCCCTATGTCGCCCAGGTCTTCGACGAGGAGGGCGCGCTGGACAGGCTGGAGGCCTTCACCTCGCTGAACGGCCCGGCCTTCTACGGCCTGCCGGTGAACGAGGACAAGATCCGGCTGCGGCGCGCAGCGCCGGACCCGGCGATCTTCCGCAATGTCGACGCCGGCGCGGACGGCAGCGTCGTCGTGTTCCGGGCAGACCGGCCGCTGCAGTGGTCCGTGTTTGCGGGCTGATGGGCGAGCGGGGCATAGCGCCACCGCATTCATACATTGCAGAAAGCGCTCTTGGGAGAAGCGGCTTCCGGGAGCACTTCGGATTGCCGCCGGGCGCTACCCCCGACGGTTCGTTAATCTCGTCCCCCCGTCCCTACAGCATTCATACATCTCGCTGGGTCGCTCGATGCGGATGCCGACTTCAGCCCAATCGAACCGCTAAGACATGTTATTTCGCAGGCGCTTACACCATCGCGTCGTCATCCTCGGGCTTGTCCCGAGGATCTACTGCGGGTTGATTGTTGGGCACCTCGCTATTGAGGGTTATTCTGCGTGGATTCTGTCGTTGAGATGGCAGTAGATCCTTGGGACAAGCCCAAGGATGACGCAATTCGACGGTTTCGGCCAGTTTCAGTCGACCCCGCCCGTGCACGCGGCGTAGCCGCGACCGTCCGTTGTTCGAATGTGTGAATCTTGTAGGGACGCGGCATGAGAATGACGTAGCGTCGAACTTCGCGACGCCCGAAACTCGTCGTCAACCAGCCGCCTATTCCCCCGTCGGAGCAACCAGGATCAAGACGTGCAGGTCCTCCTTCGGGACGAAGTCCTTGTAGACGACCTCGAATTTCGTCGGCGCGATCTTCTTCACGCCGCTGGCGCAGAAGCTGACGAGGTTCTTCGGGGCGTCCTTGTCGACGATGAGCCGGAAGGTGCCGATGGGCCTGGCCCAGTTGGCGCCGGTCGTCAGCACGTAGTCGACGTAGCGGTCCTGATAGCTGCCGCCCTCGACGCCGGCCTTCGCCCCGGCGCGCTTGACGGCTGCGACGATGTCGTCCTCGACGCAGTAGCGGGCGCGGAACTGCCGCGCCTCTTCCGGGCTCTGATAGCCGGCGCCGACCTCGGTCGAGACGAAGCTGCCGACCGAGGGCTTGTAGCTGTGGGTGACCGAGACCGGCCTGCCGGGCGGAAAGGTCTGGTTCCAGTGATAGGCGAGGCGGAGCGACCAGTTCGGGGCGAGATGCCGCTCCCATCCCTTGCCGGCGTCGTATTCGTTCACCACCGCGATCTCGTCGGCAACGAGCGAGCGCTGGTCGGCCTCCGGCAGCGCGTCGAGGGCGGCGATGACGCCGTCGCCGAAGGGGGCGAGCGGCACGCCGAGCTTCGCGAGCCGCTCGGTGACGTTCCTGCCGTCGCGATAAGCGGTCCTGTCGATCGCCATTTGCACCGGCTTGCCGTCCACGGTCGTCTCGAACAGGAACGGATCGTCGGGATCGTCCGAAGGCAGATCGACATTGCCGGCGAAGGGATCGATCTCGATCTCCGGCAGCGGAAAGGCGACGGTCGTCGTCACCGGCTCGTCGGTGACGTTGACGAATTCGTATTCGACGCGGATCCGGTCGAGACCGATCGAAAGCTCCTCGCGGCGCATCTCGATCATGTCCGTCTTGGCGAGGACGAGACCGCCGGCGGCGAAATTGGCGGTGGAATCGTTGGCGAGCGCCGGGCCTGCCGCAGCGAGGAGAAAGACGGCGGAGAAGAATCCACGAAACGGCAAGATCGACTCCCAAAGCGGCCGGGATGGCTGCGACGCGTCGTCACTAAGCGTGAAATTGCCCTTGGGTCAATCAGGCCGCGTCCCGGCCGTTTGTCCTGTGCCTGCGGTTCCGGTTCCGGGCCAGCCCCGACGTGGCCGCGGCTCTCCGGCGTGGCCGGGACGTCAGTTGAAGGATGGCGGCTGCGACAGGTCGATGCCGCCCGGCGCTGCGTTTCCGCTGCCGCTCGCCGGCGGCTGCGACGTGCGTTGCGCCGGCTGCGCGGTGCCCGAGCCGTTGCCGTCCGGCTCGCTCGCTCCCGAGGGGGCTGCATTGCCGGAACCGGCGGCCGGCGCGGGCGTGCCGCCCGCCGCAGGGGGATTGCCGAGTTGCAGCGGCGGCAGGCCGAAGGCCGGGGCCTGTCCGGCACCACTTTGGCCGGCCGGGGCCGGCTGGGCGCTGCCCTGGCCGCCCGCGCCGCCCGTCTGCGGGGCCGGCTGGCTGCCCGGGAAGCTCAGCGGCGGCAGGCCGAAGCCGCCATTGCCGGAGGCGCCCGATCCGGCCGAACCGCCGGCACCCCCGCCGCTGCCGGACTGGCCGAAGGAGGGGCGACCGCCGAGCGGGGGCAGGCCGAAGCTCGGCGCGCCGCCGGTGCCGCCATTGCCGCTGCCGAAGCCCGGAACCTTGAAGTCCTGGGTGCTGGGGGGCGGCGCCTCGGCCTTGTAGCGCATGACCATGCCCGGAAAGGCGATGGTGAGGCCGACCATGACGATCTGGATGCAGACGAAGGGCACGGCGCCCCAATAGATCTGCCCGGTCGTCACCGGCTCCATGCGCTTGCCGGTGATGCGGTCGAGATAGGGAACGCGGGCCGCCACCGAGCGCAGATAGAACAGCGCGAAGCCGAAGGGCGGATGCATGAACGACGTCTGCATGTTGATGCCGAGCAGGACGCCGAACCAGATCAGGTCGATGCCGAGCTTGTCGGCCGCCGGGGCGAGCAGCGGGACGATGATGAAGGCGAGCTCGAAGAAGTCGAGGAAGAAGGCGAGGAAGAAGACCAGAATGTTGACGACGATGAGGAAGCCGGTCTCGCCGCCGGGCACCGAGGTCAGAAGCTCCTCGACCCAGACATGGCCGTTGACGCCGTAGAAGGTCAGCGAGAACACCCGCGCGCCGATCAGGATGAACAGGACGAAGGCCGACAGCTTGGTCGTCGCCTCCATCGCCTGGACCATCAGGGCGGTGTTGAGCTTGCGCTTGCCGAAGGCGAGGATCAGCGCGCCGACGGCGCCCATCGCGCCGCCCTCGGTCGGCGTCGCCACGCCGAGGAAGATCGTGCCGAGCACGAGAAAGATCAGCGCCAGCGGCGGGATCATGACGATGATCACCTGCTGGGTGAGATAGGAGAGGAGGGGGAGCTTCAGCGCCTTGTTGAGAACGGCGACGGTGTAGATCGCAACGACGCCGACGACGGCGCCCCAGATGCCGGCGCCCTGCTGCACCTCGCCCTCGAAATAGAGCGTCGCCGCATAGGATATGGCGAGCGCCGCGACGATGCTGAGGATGAGCGAGGTGACGCCGCCGCCGAGGGTGCGGGCCTCCGGCGGCAGGGCCGGCGCCGAGCGGGCGCGCAGCATCGTCATGCCGAAGATGTAGACGAGATAGAGCCCGGTCAGCACCAGCGCCGGCACCAGCGCGCCGGAATACATGTCGCCGACCGAGCGGCCGAGCTGGTCGGCGAGGACGATCAGGACCAGCGAGGGCGGGACGATCTGGGCGAGCGTGCCGGACGCCACGATGACGCCGGAGGCGAGCCGGCGGTCGTAGCCGTAGCGCAGCATGATCGGCAGCGATATCAGCCCCATGGCGATGACCGAGGCCGCGACGACCCCGGTGGTGGCAGCGAGCAGCGCGCCGACGAAGATGACGGCATAGGCGAGGCCGCCGCGCAGGGGGCCGAACAGCTGGCCGACGGTCTCGAGCAGATCCTCGGCCATGCCGGAGCGTTCCAGGATCAGCCCCATGAAGGTGAAGAAGGGGATCGCCAGAAGCGTGTCGTTCGACATCACCCCGCCGAAGAAGCGGTCCGGCAAAGCGCCGAGCAGCGGCCAGAACAGGTTGATGTCGTTCGACAGCGGCGCCAGCTCGACGCCGATGACGAAGAAGGCGAGGCCGATCGAGGCGAGCGCGAAGGCGACCGGATAGCCGAGCAGCAGTACCACCACCAGGGTGGCGAACATGATCGGCGCGAGGTTGTGGGCGATGAACTGGATCACCGGCGCGGCTCCCCCTGGGCGAGCGGACCCTTCGCGCCGGTCGGTCGTTCCGTGCCGCCCTGAGGCTCGTCCGGTGCGAGGGTCGCGAGTTCCGAGGCCTCCGCCGCGTGGCTCGCGCCCTGCGGCGTCTCGTCGGGATAGCCGGCGAAGAGCACGGCGCCGCGCTTGATCAGCTCGGACAGGCCCTGAAGAAAGAGCAGGACGAAGCCGGCGAGCAGCATCGCCTTGGCGGGCCAGATGATCAGACCGCCGGCATTGGGCGAATATTCGTTGATCCGGAACGAGTGGAGCACATAGGGCCACAAGAGCCAGATCATCAGCGCGGCGAAGGGAAGCAGGATGACGATGTGGCCGACGAAGTCGATCCAGTCGCGGGTGCGCTTCGACAGGGAATTGGAGACGATGTCGACGCGGATGTGTTCGTTGCGTTGCAGCGTCCAGGCGGCGGCGAGCATGAAGATCGCACCGAACAGATACCACTGAAGCTCCAGCCAGGCGTTCGACGAAATGTCGAAGACCTTGCGGATCACCGCATTGCCGGCGCTGACCAGAACCACGACGAGGACGAGCCACGAGACGCCTCGCCCGACGAGTGCCGTGACCCTGTCGATGCCGCGCGCAACGGCCATGAGAGCCGACATGCGGCATCCCCCCAAACCGGCGGGGATCGACGTTTTCGAGGCCCGCCTACGCCGGCTTCGCCGTCCACCGCTTCGTCTTTGTCGATCCGGCGGAGCCGCCGGTTGTCAGGAGGCGCGGTGACGAGGTCATCGCGCGAAAGTCCGGTTGCGTTAAGCAAAATCGCGCCATTGCGCAAGAGTGGCGATCATCCTGGCATGATAAGCGAAAATTACGGCTTGGAGGGTGATCGAGCGGCCGGGGAGAGGTGACTTTTGCCGCACCGCACCGCCTGTCTTCCGGCAGGAAGACGGACGCGGCGAAATCGGTCGCTGCGCCGGAAGATCGTATGGACAGGCGGCGGCGATCCGGGCCATGTCATCGGCCATGAGCGAGGAACCCGCCCCACATTGGCCGCGCTTCATGAGCGACAAGGAACTGAGGGCCTATTTCGGCCTCTCGGAGCGGGCGCTCAAGCGCTATCGCGGGCTGAAGGAATTCCCGCAGAAGGACGTCATCGCGGGAAAGACCGATTCGGCGGCCGTCGCTCGCTTCTTCGACTGGGTGGCGGGCATCGCCGGGCAGCCGCCACGCCCGAACAGCCGCTATCTGCCGTCGAGCGAGAAGGCGAAGGAGTGATGGACGTGGTCGCGACCCGTCCCGGGGGGCGGAGCGCAGGACCAGCCGTCGTGCCGACCCGACGATCGGCGACCGTCGGTATGATCGAGGCTGCGCCCCGTCCGAATCGCGGGGCGCAACGCTCCGACGGCAGCCTCGCCGCCGTGGCGGCGCTTAATTCGAGAAGTCGGCGTCGGATCCTGGCACCAGGATGATTGGACGCGTGTCGGCGGAATCCCGCTCCGCGTCCGATTGATCGGTGGCGCGGCGCGTCGCCGGGCGGGTGGAATAGCCGCGGGTCGAATCGGTGGTGACGGCATCGTCGCTGCGGGGCTTCGGAACGACCTTGACCTCGGGTGACGAGGTGAAGTCGGCGCCCGAGCCCGGCACCAAGCTGGCGGCGAGGGAGGCGGACGACGCCGCGAGGATCGCGCCGAGCGCAACCGCGATGGTCAGATGGGTCTTCATGGGTCTGTTCCTGTGCTGGTGGACTCATGGCCGCCAGACAGATTGTCGCAGCCAGTCCTGCTGGTGCTCTATCCGTGCAACACGAACTGCTGTAGAGGGCTGAATGGGACATCCTGTCCCATAGTTGGGACACACATGCGCGACCTGAATGACTTTCGCTATTTCGAGGCCGTGGTTCGCAACGGCGGTTTCAATGCGGGCTCGCGCGATCTCGGCGTCAGCAAATCGACGCTCTCCCGGCGCATCCTCGCGCTCGAACACGATCTCGGCGTCCGCCTGATCGAGCGCACCACCCACAGCTTCGCGGTGACGCCGGTCGGCCACGAGTTCTACGAAAAATGCCGCGTGGCGGTGACGGAGTTGGAAACCGCGGAGATGCTGGCGACGGCGATGAGCGCCGAGCCGCGCGGCCTCGTGTCGGTCGCCTGCCTGCCGGGAGCATGCGCCGCGACACTCGGCGCCGGCCTGCCCGAATTCCTCGACCAGTATCCGAAGGTCCGCGTCCGCATGGTCATCGGCCAGCGGCGGTTCGATCTGGCCGAGGAGCACATCGACGTGGCGATTCGCGGCGGTCGCCTGGATCAGCCCGGCGATGGCGATCTGGTGATCAAGCGGATCGCCGACGTCGCCTCGCGGCTCGTCGCCAGCCCCCAATATCTGGCGCAGGCTGGCTCGCCCGCCGTCCCGGAGGAGCTGTCGCAATTCGCAACGATCGCTCGTGACGCCGGAGAGGCCGGCGAAACGGAAATCTGGCGACTGGTTCATCGCAGCGGGGAAGCCCGGACCATCCGGATCGAGCCGCGAATCGTCTCGCATTCGCTCGCCGTGCATGCCCAGGCCGTCAAGAAGGGCGGCGGCATCGCCCTTCTGCCGGAACCTTTCACGGCCGGTATGATCCGTTCGGGAGAACTCGTCCGGGTGCTGCCCGACTGGGCCGGAGAGGGTGAGACGCTGCACATCGCCTTCACCTCACGCCGCGCCATGTTGCCTGCCGTGCGGGTGTTCATCGATTTCGCCCATGCGCAGCTGCGGGGGTTGCTGCGCGGCGCATGCGACAGCCTCGCCGATTTCGTCGATGCCGCATGAGGCGGGCGAGGCGAACGGCATGACGCAAGACCGCTGGGAGACGGGAGAGCCCGCCGAAAGCCAAGCGTCGGGGACCGAGGCAGTCAGGGATTCTCCTGGAGGCAGGACCCGATCGGCGACGCGATCGCCCGGCCTGAAGCCCGTCAGCGCCGACTGGCTGATGCGGGCGGCGGGCTACTATCTCGAACGCTATGCGAGTTCGACGGAAAACCTGCGTCGGGTGCTTCGGCGCAAGGTGAAGCGGCGGGCCGCGGCGGCCGGCGAGGATGCCGACCAGCACGAACCGCTGATCGAGGCGACGCTGGCGCGGTTTGCCGAACTCGGTTTCCTCGACGATCGCGCCTATGCCTCCGCCCGGCTTTCGAGCCTGCGCCGCAAGGGTACGTCGCGGACGATGGCGGCGGCGAAGCTGAAGGAGAAGGGGGTGCCGCGCGAGATCGTCGAGACGACCCTCGATGAGGACGAAACCGGCGAGGCCGACGCCGCCGCCGCCTATGCGCGACGCCGCCGCTTCGGTCCGCATCGCAGCCCCGGCCGTGGCGACCGCCGCGACAAGGAAATCGCCGCCATGCTGCGCGCCGGCTTTTCCTTCAGACTTGCCGTTGCTGCCATCGACGGGACGATCGCGGCCGAGGACGGTCTTTCGCAAAGGACAGATTGAATAACGGCACCAATGATTTGCCCGATTTTCGCCACGGAACCTCGGGCCGGTGCTGCCGTTGTCCTCACGAACAAGGAAAACGGGATCGCAGCGCCGGGCCGACACCGGAAGCCGTCGGCGAGCGACGCCGTGTCCTCAGCTTAAGGACAATCATCATGCCGAAGATTACCGAAGCGAAGATCGCCATTCTCGCCACCGACGGGTTCGAGCAGGTCGAATTGACCGAACCCTTGGACAAGCTGCGCGCAGCCGGCGCGACGGTGCACGTCGTTTCGCCGAAGGGCGGCGAGATCACCGGCTGGGATCAGGATCACTGGGACAAGAAGATCCCCGTCGACAAGGAGTTGTCGCAGGTCCGCACGGCCGATTACGACGCACTGGTTCTTCCCGGCGGGCAGATCAATCCGGACGTCCTGCGCGCCGATCCCAAGGTCGTCAGCTTCGTGCGCGAGTTCTTCAATTCCAAGAAACCGCTCGCGGCGATCTGCCATGCGCCCTGGCTGCTGATCGAGGCGGACGTCGTTCGTGGCCGCGACGTCACGTCGTACAAGTCGATCAGGACCGACGTCGTCAATGCCGGCGGCAACTGGCAGGACACGGAGGTGGTCGTCCATCAGGCGCTGATCACCTCGCGCAATCCCGGCGATCTGCCGGCCTTCATCGCGAAGATCATCGAGGAAGTCGAAGAAGGCCGCCACGAGGATCGCAAGGTCGCCTGAGCGTGACCTGCGATCGACGGTAGACTACTCGGCCGGCGGTGCCTCTTGCAGGTGCCGCCGGCTTCTTGCGTCGGCGAGATTGCGCTTGACGGCGAGGATGTCGTTCTGGAGACGGGCGATGTCCTCGTTGTAGATCGTCTGCTCGCGGTGGTCGGACGCGGCTTCGAGCCGGGCCTGCTCGGCGATCGTCCGCAGCTTTTCCCGCAGCGCCTCGCGCTCCGGTTTCGAGCGGACCGGCCGGGGCGTCTGGCCGGCGAGTGCGGCCACACCATTCGACGTTTCGATCTCTTCGGCGGCTACGGGGAGGGCTGTTGCGCCGGCGGAGCGCGACGGCGCCTCGAAGGTCTCGCTCAGCGCGGCCTCGGCCCGCGAGACGCGCTGCGACATGCCGTCGTCGTCGCGAAGGACGTCCGGCCGGACGTAGCGCCGGACCCGTTCCGGCGGCACGTGAACCGTCGGCCGGACCTGCGTCGCGAGGCTCGGTTCCTCGTCTCCGTCTTGCGCTCTCGCGACAAGCGGGTCGTCGTGGTCCTCCAGAGACGCCGGGCGATTGAGGACAGGATCGGCAAGGACCGGCGAGCCACGGTCGGCCCGGGCGGAGGCGCGGTCTCGCGACCCGCGAAGCGAGCGCCGCAGCACCTTGATGCAGGCGATCAGCCCGGCAAGGCCCAGCCCCAGCACGAACCCGCCCATCGTCGCCGCCACGACGGTGATCTTGCGGCTGGTGCTCGAAGGATCGAGGGGCGGATTGGCCGAGGAGATGACGCGCACGTTCGCCGTGTTGAGGCTTTCCTGCTCGCCGGTTTCCCGGGCGCGCAACAGGAAGGCCTCGTACACGGCACGAGAGGCGTCGACCTCGCGCTCCAGTTCCCGCAGACGAACGAAGGAGGCGCTGGTTTCCAGTTGCTTGTCCTTCAGGTCGTTGACCTGGGCGGTGAGTTCCCGGTCGGTCTGCTCGGCCCTGGCGAGTTCGGTCTGGGCGCCGGCGACGATGCGCTCCAGCTCCTGGCGGATCGCCTCGCGGATCGAGCGCAACGCATCCTCCGAAGCGATGCGCCGCGGATGGCGGGGGCCGAGCGTCGCGGCGAGCGTGGCGTTCTGCTGGGCGAGGTCGGAATAGGTGCTGCGCAGTCGCGACAGGCTGTCGGACGTCAGTTCCTCCGGCAGCGTTCCCTTGACGACGTCGTCGACGCTGGCTTTCCGCATCTGCTCCGCCCGAACGCGCAATGCCGTCATCTCTCCGCGGGCCTTGGCGAGCTGGTCGTTGATGCGCACGATGTAGTCGTCGTCGACGAGACGACCGCCGACCCCGACGAGCCGGTTCTCGCTCTTGTAGGCCTCGGCGGCGCGTTCGGCCTCGACGACCCGCTCGCGAAGCTCGGCAAGCCGCGACGAGAGCGCGTCGCTCGCCCGCCGGGCGGTGTCGGACTGGACCTTGCCCAACTGGTCGATGAAGGATTCGGCGACGAGATTGGCGAGTCTGGCCGATTTTTCCGGGTTGCGGGTGGTGACCGCCAGATTGATGACGAAGCTCTTCGGATCGCGGCTGACATGCAGCGCGTCGCGCAGCCCGGCGAGCGTCAACAGTTCGCGGCGGCGCTCGGTCTGCGGATCGTCCGGGCTGGAAAACAGCGACAGGCTCGGGAAGAGGCTATCGGCGGTGCCGTTGAATTCGGGATCGGCGGCGAGATCGGCCTTGTCGATCACCCGCTGCATGACCTCGTTCGAATAGACGACGGAGATCTGGCTTTCGATCAGCGCCAGCGTCGCGTCGCTCGGCAGGCCGTTCGGCGTCACCTCGTTCTGCACCACCTTGATGTCGCGCGGATCGATGAGGATCTCGGTGATGGCGGTGTATTTGTGCGGCGTGGCGAGCGCCAGCACGACGCCGCCGACGGCCCCGAGCAGCGTCAGGAGAATCACCAGCCAGCGCAGCGACCAGATCTCGCCGACGACCTGCAGGGGATCGAACAGCGGGCCGGCCTTCGGCTCTGCCGCAGACGGAGTGCGCGCCGGCGCCGCAGGCGTGACTTTCCGGTTCGGGCTGGTCTTGGAACCGGCTCTAGCAAACATCCGCGCCACCGCAGCGTGAGGGAATCCACATCATCGCCTGTAAAAATCGGCGATTATGCTGAATAAACTCTTAACGCCCGCCCTCGAAACGGCTTCTCCGCCTTGGCGATCCACGGCCGGCGCGAACGGTGGCGGCGCTCAGGCGACGGCGAGCCGTTCGCGGATGACGTCGAACCAGGGCTTCGGCCGCAGCTCGCGGTCGAAGGGCAGGGGGCGGCTCTCGATGCCGTCCGGGCGGGGCATGACGTCGTTGATCCAGCTGTAGCGGTCGGTCAGCCCCCAGGCGATCACCATTTCGGGCGGCTTGTGGGTGAACAGCGCGTCGAGGAAGCGCTTGACGAGTGCGCCCGCGGTCTTGTCCTGGGATTGCGGGGCGGGCTCCGATTTCCAGTCGATCACGTCGAGTTCGGTCACCAGGAGCTTCACGCCGAGCGCGTCGAGATCGCGGTGAAACCGGTCGATGGCGTCGACGTCGATGACCTTGTCGGCGTACAGGTGCCCCTGCATGCCGATGGCGTCGATCTTGACGTTGGCGTCCTGCAGCTGCCGGACGATCGACAGGACGATGGTGCGGCGTTCGTCGTAATGGGGACCCTCGTATTCGAGGTCGTATTCGTTGAGGGCGAGTTCGGCCTTCGGATCGGCATTCGCCGCCGCCTTGAAGGCGATCGGGATGTGGCGGGGGCCGAGGGTGCGCAGCCAGTAGGTGTCGCGGAGCGAGCGATTTTCGTAGATGGGATCGTTGGCCACCACCTCGTTGACGACGTCCCAGCCGAGAAGCTTGCCCTTGTAACGGTCGCCGACGCGCTCGATGTGCTCGACCAGCACCCGTTCGGCCTCGGAGGGACTTTCGATCGCCTCGACCCAGTCCGGTGTCGCGCCCCACCAGACATGACACGTCCCCCGACTTGTCTTGCCGTTCGAAAGGGCGAAGTCGACCACCTTGTCGGCCGGTTCGAAGTCCCAGATGTCCTGGGTCGGGCGCAGGAGATTGAACTTCAGGGCGTTCATCGGCATGACGAGATCGCAGTGCTCGACGAAGAGCTGGCGATAGGTCGGCCCGCCATTCATCAACTCGCTCTGGATCGCCGCGCCGAAGGGCACGCGCTGCGTCGCCGCCCGCGCCGGTCCGGCCGCGCCCCCCGGCAAGGCCGCGGCGAGCCCGGCCGCGGCGCCGCCGGCCAGAAGTGAACGACGCGTTAAGGTCCCCGTGCTAGTCCGTTCGCGGAGCGGTGTCCACGACGGAGCGGCCGCCCGTCCGTCCGTCGGGCCGGAAGTCCGGCGGTCTTCGATGTCGTCGGCATTCCTCATCGGGCGACGCCTTTCGTGGGAAACCTGCATGTCACGGCGACCATTCTTGATCGAAAGATTTAAGGATAACTTAGATCTACTGCGCGATTACGCCTCGCTGCTGGCAGGGTCCGGCGGACGCCTGGTGCTGTCGCTCGCCTATTTCGTGTCGGTCGCGAACGGTCTGTCCGTCGGCGACTTCGGCCTCTTCGCCACGGCCTCTGCGACGGGCATCGTCCTATCGCGGATCGCCGGCTTCGGCTTCGTCTCGCCGCTCTACCGCACCGCCACCCGCCGTCCGCAACTGATCGGCGCCTACACGGCGGGGTTCCTCGCCGCGCTTGCCCTGTCGCTGCCGCTGGTGGCGGTCGCCGCGCTCGGCTTCTTTCTCGTCTTCTTCGACGGCGAAATGGCGCCGGCGGCCTTCGTCGCCGTCGTCGTCGCCGAAGTCCTCTGCTGGCGTCTCCTGGAAGTCGTGGTCATCGTCAACAACGGCATGGGCCGGTTCTTCACCGGCGCCGTCATCGTCATCGCGGGCTCGGCTGTGCGCGCTCTCGCGGCGCTCGCCTTCCTCGGCCTCGGCGACGGCAGTCTCGTCGGCTGGTCGCTGTTCTATCTCGGCGCCAATCTCGCGGCGATGGTGGGAACGGTGGTCGCCTGCTATCCGCGGCAGCGCCTCAGATGGACACCGCGGCTCTATCTCGCCCGAATGAGCGACAGCCTCTCGGTCGCCGGCGCCGAAATCGTCTTCTACCTCCAGTCCGAACTCGACAAGCTGCTCGTCCTGTCCTTCGGCGGTCCCCACACGGCCGGCATCTACGCGATCCTGATGCGGCTCGTCGATCTCACGGCCCTGCCGATCCGCTCTTTCAACACGATGATCGTCCAGAAGCTGATGAAGACGCCCGGCCTCCTGTCGACCTGGCGGATCCGCTGGGGCCTCGAGGCAGGGATCGCCGCGGTCTCGGTCGCAGGAATCGCTTTTCTCGGCGGCGTCCTGCATTTCTTTCCGCGGGCGCTCGGCAACAACGTCGCGGACGCCGCGCCCTTCGTCCTCGTCGCGCTTCTCGTGCCGGCCTTCCGCAATCTCGTCGAATACGAGAGCGAGCTTCTCTATGCGCGCGGCAGGACGGCGACGCGCGCCATGATCCTGGCGCTCGTCGGGCTGATCAAGGCGGGGCTGTTGATCGCGCTCCTGGAGCGGTTTTCCGACGACACGGCCTGGATCGCCGGGCTGAACGGGGTCTTCCTGGCGCTGTGGATGGTCTCGGCGGCGGCGAGCTACACGGCGCTCGACTGGGACGTCCGGTCCCGGCGCCACGAGCCACGCTTCAGCGCAGCCCCGCAGCCCGGCGAATGAGGCCGGGATCGGTGGCGGTGAAGGACTGGATGCCGGCGGCGACCTGACCGGGCCCGAGATCCGCGACGAAGCGCGTCAGGCTCTCCTCGTCCATCGGCGCCCCGGACCAGTACATCCGGCAGAACGATTCGGAGATCGGAAGGTATTCGCCGGTCAGCCCCTCCACCTCGTCGACGAATCGGCCGTAGATCGTGCATTCCGACAGGATGCGGCTGCCGGCGAGCGTCGCCTGCCAACTGCGGCCGGACACCGCCTCGATCCGCTCGACCATGGCTTTCACGGCCCGGCTACGCCAGGGAATGAGGGTCGCGACATAGCCGGTGTCGGTGGTTTCGGGCGCCTCGATGCCGAGAAATTCGCCGGCCTTCTTCGACCATGCGCGATGCTCGTCGCGGTGTTCGGGCGTGACGTCGAGGATCGCATCCGGCCGGCGGAAGAACAGCGTCTTGCCGGCGGGCGAGAAGACCGAGGCGTCGAAGTCCTTCAGAAACACCACGTCGGAATCAATCGAGACCATCACCTCTTCGTCGAGGCTCGCCGCGAGCGCGATCCGACGCAGCTGCTGCACGTGCCAGCCGCGCAGCGGCCATCCGAAGGGCGACAGCCAGATCCGCCGCCGGCCGAAATTCGTCGGATCGGGAAAGGGGCGCAGCCAGCCCGGCAAAAGGTCGCGCTCGTCGACGATCTCGCGCTTCGGCCCGGCGAGTTGCCTGAACAAGGGCACGTCGGCGGCCTCGACGAGGATCAGATGCCGCGTGTGCCCCGTGACGCGGGCATCCATGCTCTCGCACAGTAGGCGGCAGCGTTCGAAGTCGCCGCGATAGCTGGCGGTGGCGATGGCCGTGGGCACGTCGGTCTCTCTCCGGGTTTGCTGCCCTGCAGCATAACCGCTCGGAGGCGATTGCAGTGTATCGAATTGTCGCAACATCATCTCGGCCGTCGTCGACCGGCGCCGCGCAGCCTGTCGAGGACAAGGTCCCGCAGAAACACCGGATTGCCGACGACATAGCGCCGGAACAGCCGCTTCGGTTCCAGCGCCAGGCGCCAGATCCATTCGGCTCGCAGCTTGCGGGCGAGCCGCGGGGCGCGCGGGACGTTGCCGGCGATGAAGTCGAACAGCGCCCCGACGGCGACGAAGACGGTGCCGTGGCGCTCGTCGAGATGATCGGCGATGAAGATCTCCTGGGCCGGCACCCCCAGGGCGACGAGGACGATGTCGGGGCGGAGTGCTTCCAGCCGCTCGAGGACCGCAGCCCGTCCGGCCGTCCCGAAATAGCCGTCCGAAACGGCGACGATCTCATGCTGCGGCACCACTCTCGCGAGGTTTTCCGCCGCCTGCTCGGCAATGCCCGGCGCCGCGCCCACGAGCGCGATCCTGGCGGGGCGCGAGAGCGCCATGACCAGCCGCGGGATGAAGTCCGTGCCGTTGAGGTTTTCTGCGAAGGCGCGGCCGTAGAGGAGCTTCGCGCCGATGTCGACGCCGACGCCGTCGGGCAGGAGAAGAAAATCCGCGATCGCCGCACGGTAGGCGGTGTTGCGCCGCGCGACGTTGACGCAATGGGCGTTGACGAAACCCACCCTGGTGATCCGGCGCGCCGACAGCGCGGCCTCGATGCGTTCGATCGCCTCTCTGCCCGAAATGTCCGCGATCGCCACGCTGCCGATCGCCATGTGCGGTGATCGGCGCGTTGCGCCCGCGGCGGATTGGCGTGCGGTGTCGAGGGCTTCCATCAGCATGAGATACGTTCCGCGACTTCGGATGGCGCGGGCGTGCGGGCGGAATCCGGCAACGTGGTTACCGAAGACTTGCAGGCCGCCGCAGCGAAGATGGCCAGCCCGCGGGTGATCCCGGCGTCGAGCGCGGCGCGCTGGCGTTCCGCAAACCTCGCCCCGTCGAGGCGAACAGCGCCGCCGGCGCGCTCGGCCGCGACCAGTTCGGCGATCCCGTCGGCAAAGGCCTGAGGCTCATACGCCACGCGCACGTTTTCCGGAACGGCGTCGATGCCGCGCAACGCCGCTGGCGTCGCGACGGCGGGAAGCCCTTCCTCGAAGGTCTCGATCGTCTTCAGCTGAACGCCCGTGCCCCCCTTCGTCGCCAGCGCGACGACGCGCGACGCGCGCACGAAGCCCTGCGCATCCGGTACCCGGCCGACGAAGCGGACGTTCGCCGGCACCTGCGGCGGCGGACCGTCCATCCGGCCGGCGATGGCGACCGTGACGTCGGCCGGCAGAAGCGGCACGACCGTTTCGAGAAACCAGTCGAGGCCGACGCGGTTCGGCGCCCAGCTCCACGTGCCGATCAGCCCGACGTCGTGCCGCCGCACGCCGTCGTCGGCAATTCCGCCGTCGCGGCCGATCGACAGCGCCAGCGGTACGGCGCGGCGGTCGGTTTCGAGCCCGAGGCCGGCGCGATCGTCGGCGCTCAGCGTGTGGACGACAGCCGCCTGCCGGCAGATCCGCGTCTCTTCGCGCCGCAGGATCCGCGCCTCGCGGCGGTACAGCAACCGGTTGAGGGGATCGTCGGCATTCGCCGCGTTCTCTTCGGCCGAGCGATGTTCGACGTTGTGGGCGACGAAGATCGCGGGTTTGTCGTTGGCGAGGAAGGGATAGGCGATCGGCATCTGCACCGAATTGAGCACGTAACCGTCGACGGGGTCTGCCTCCGCCAGCCGCCGCATCAGGCCGGAGCGCGAATGACGGGCGAGTTTCTCGGCCGAGACGGTCCGTCCGGACGACAAGGCGCCGAGGAGCCAGAGCGCCTTCTGCCGCGCCGTCGCCGCGGCGTTTTCGAGGACGATGGTGCCGAGGTCGATTTCGCCCTCCTGCGCCGGTCGCGCACCCTCGCGCCGAAAGCCGGCGATCGTCAGGCGGACGCCCTGCCGGCGATAGGCGGCGACGATCGCCGCATTGGCGATTTCGAAGCCGGTCGTGGCCACGCCATCGGGCAGCAGCGAAGAGAGGAAAAGAAGGTGCATTCGCTCAGCCCGATTGCCGGTCGATCGCTCGAAGGTAAGCGAGACATGTTTCGATCGGCCTAACTTCCGTGGCGGAATTCGGCCATTCGGCAATTTTGTCGCGAATTCGGAAGGGAGGGACGGCAGGCCGGCCGCAATTCGTGCCGGAGAGGCCAGACTTTCTTCATCAAGCCTCGTTTATCGTGCGGCAAAACCCCGAAGCGCTCGGAAACCGCCCATGTCGCAGACGATCACCGTTGAATGCGTGTCCCCCGGGCTCGACCACGCGGCGATCGACACGGTCGTGACGCTGCCGACCTTCCGGCGGCCGGAGCATCTTCTCCTGACACTGGCGAGCCTTTCGGCCCAGCGCGGGGCGCCCCGCTTCGCCGTGATCGTCATGGAGAACGACGCCGAGGGCCGGGCCGGGCTCGATGCGGCGCGGCCCCTGTTCGAGGCGGGCGAGATCGGGGGTCTCGTCCTCGTCGCCCAGGAGCGCGGCAACTGCTCGGCCTACAATGCCGGCTGGACGACGGCGCTGGAACGCTTTCCGGCGATGCGCAACCTTCTCGTCATCGACGACGACGAAGTCGCCGCGCAGGATTGGATCGCCCGGATGATCGCCACGGCCGACGACCTTCCGGCCGACATCGTCGGCGGGCCGCAGGTCGCGAGGTTCGAGGCGGGCGCACGGACGCGCTACGAAAACCACCCCGTCTTCACCCCGCACTATCGCACGACCGGCTCCGTCCCGATCCTGTTTTCCTCCGGCAACGTTCTGATCCGCCGCAACGTGCTCGAGACGATGGGGGCGCCCTTCCTCGACACCGCCTTCAACTTCATCGGCGGCGGCGACGCCGACTTCTATTCGCGCTGCCGCGAGCGCGGCTTCCGCTTCGGCTGGTGCGCCGAGGCGCCGGTGTTCGAAACCGTGCCGTCGCGCCGCACGGAGTTTTCCTGGCTGAACGCCCGGGGCCTGCGCAACGGCGCCATCTCGGCGATCATCGAGCGGCGCCGCGGCGGCAGGCACGGCGCGCCGAAGCGCATCGCCAAGAGCCTCGGCCTTCTCGCCGCCTCGCCCTGGCGCTCGCTGCGGCTCGGCCTCGGCACGGGTTCGGCGACGATCGGCCTCTATCACTGCCAGGTCGCCATCGGGCGGCTGATGGCCGAGTTCGGACGGGTCAATGAGCAATACCGCCAGGCTGAACGGAACTGACGCCGGTCCGGTCGCGCCGGCCGTCGACTGGATCGGCTTTGCCGGCCTCCTCGTCGCCGCGGCGGTGCTGACGGCGGTTCTCGTCACCTTCACGCCCTTCGCCGTCACCTTCGACGGCAACCAGAATTCCGGCGATCTCGCCAACCAGCTCGGCTATTCCGGCCTCGCCGCCGCTGTCCTCGCCGGTCATCTGATGCTGTCGGACCGCCACGTCGTCGTCTCGCTGCTGCGGCCGACATGGATTCTGATGGCCGCCTGGCTGTTCGCCAGCGCCTTGTGGGCGCCGAGCCCGGCAAATGCCGTCCGCTCCGCCCTGTTCACGCTGCTCGCCATGACGGCGGTGACTGGGGTCTACACCTTTCCGAAGGATGGCCGCGCCTTCCGCTTGGTGCTCGTCGTCGCGGCGATGGCGGTGCTCGGCCTGTCCTATTTCGGCGTCCTCTTCTGGCCGCATCTCGCCGTTCACGACGGCTCGGGGTCGGAACCGGAACATGCGGGCCTGTGGCGTGGCATCTATTCCCACAAGAACGTCGCCGGCTCGGTGATCGGCTCGCTGTTCTTCTTCGGCATCTATCTGATGCGCGCCCGGATGGTGTGGTGGGGCCTCGCGATCGCCGGACTGTCCGCCAACTTCGTGCTGCACACCGGCTCGAAGACGGCGACCGGACTCCTGCCGCTCGTCACGCTGATCGTCATCTTCGGCCGGCTCATCGGCGGGCGGGTGCTGCTGTCGGTCTGCGTCTTCGCCGCCATCGTGACGATGGCGCTTCTGACCCTCGGCACGATCTTCTCGCCGACCCTCGACGCCATCGTCCAGTGGGCTGCGCCCGGCACCACCTATACCGGCCGCATGGATCTCTGGCGCTTCGCCGTCGAGGTCTGGCATGGACACGAATGGACGGGCTTCGGGCTCAACGCCTTCTGGCAGACCCTCGTCGTCGCCGGCACCGAGAGGAACTTCGAGCTCTCCTGGGATCCGCGGGGCAGCCCCAACGCCCATAACGGCTATCTCGACATCGCCATCTCGATGGGCGTTCCGGGCCTCGTCCTGGCGGTGATCATGCTGGTGATCCTGCCGCTCGTCGACTATGCGCGCATCGACCGCGACCCCGAGAGCACGCAGCTCGGCGACTCGCTCCTGATGATCCTGTTCTATCTGCTCCTCAACTCGTTCCTCGAAAGCTTCCTCTTCGAGCGCGCCAATCCGGTGTGGATGATGGTGTGGTTCGCGGTGGTGGGGCTGCGGCTCCTGGCCCGCCACCGGGTGGAGGATGCGGGCGGGTGATCTGGCCGGCCACTTGGCCGATCGGCGCCATGCGGGGGGCGTTTCGCGCCGAGATCGGGTGGCGGCATTCACACATCTTGTCCGCTTCTTCGGCACTCTCATGCGAGGCGCATCGGCGCGGAAGGATGGTCGCGAAGATCGAGCTTCGTCATCCCGGCCCCCGAGCCGGAATCCATTCCAAATCATTGATCCCGCAGCGACGGATCCATCCGAAGCCGTTGAATCTTCTGGCCGGATCGGTTGGTTGCGAGGCAGAAGAATGGGTCCCGGGTCAAGCCCTGGATGACGAAGCTTTGATGTTCGGCCGGTTCTGCAATGTCGATGCGTGGCACCAGGAAGGCGGCCGTTCGTGTCCGAAAAGAAAATCGTGAAGTCTTGGGGTTTTCAGGCGGCGGCGGGCGACTTGACCGGTTCGCCAGACGTTCCGGCACGGTCGGGGCGTCCCACCAGCCGGCGGCCGAGCGCCATGCCGGGCTTCTCGACGAAGCGGTAGGTGAGGGCGCTGAAGACGATCGTTCCTAGGACGATGACGACAAGCGTGACCGTCCCTTGCCACGCCTGCGGCCCGATCAGCTCGTTGCGGGCGGGGGACCGGACGAAGAGGTCCGTGCCGGTCACCTTCGTGAGCACCGAGGCGACGTTGTGGACGCGGTCGATGACGAAGGCGTGGGTCATGTAGATCGAATAGGAGATCAGCCCGAGAAAGGCGAAGGGCCGGGTCTTCAGGGCACGGCTGAAGATGCCGCCCTCATGGGCGAAGACGTAGAGGGCTAGGCCGAAGACGAAGGGCGCAGCGAAGGCGAGGTCGGTTCCGCCCTGCCGCGACACGAAGATGCCGACGAGGAGGACGACCGCCAATTCCGCGAGGCTCCAGCTCGTCGGATGGCGCCTGGCCTGTGCTGCCGCCGCATCGCGCCAGAGCGTCCGGCGCAGGATCACGCCAACCGAAAATCCGGCGAGACAGCGCAGCCAGCCGAGATTGGACGAGGCGTCCATGTTGCCGATCGCCATGGCGATGACGGGAAGGCCGACGACGATCGCGAGCGCCGCGAGCGGAACCAGCAGGCGCGGCGCGGTGACGACGACGGCCGCGAAGGCGGCATAGGCGACGAGTTCGGCCGAGATCGACCAGCTCGGATAGTTCCAGGTCAAGGTGTCGAGGAAGCCGAAGGACTGCACCATGAAAAGATTCGCGATCAGCCCGTCGACCGACGTCCCGCCGGCGAACGTCTCGGCGGGTCCCTTCAGGGCGAGCCGGGCGCATTCGAAGGCGAGGGGCAGCAGCAGCATGGCGAGATGCAGGGGATAGACCCTGGCGAGCCGCAACAGGAAGAACCGAGAAAAGTCGCGGCTCTCCCGGAGGGTCCCGTAGAAGGCGTGGGTGATGACGAAGCCGGAGAGGACGAAGAAGAAGTCGACGAACAGGAAGGCGTTGCGCACGAGGCCGCTGGTCTCGGCAAACCCCGTGACCGGGGCGTGGAAGCAGACGACGAGGAGCGCGCAGACGCCGCGCCAGCCGTCGAGCGCCTGGAAGCGGGCGCCGTCGTTCCTGACTGCCGCGCGGCCCTCGATCATCGCGTCTGGCTCCAAATCGGGATGCGCCGTGACATGGCGGCCGAAGCGGATCGGCCGGGCGCAAGCCTCGCCATCCTCGCCGATGGCCCGATAAGGAAGTGCTAACGAAGCCCCCCGAATTTCCGATGCGTCATGCCGGTCTCTTCCCGGCAATCGCGCGAACGGCCGGGCTCGGAGGCCGGCGGCTTCCTTGCATGGCGGCGGTCGCAGCCTAAGTGACACGCCGCGACAGAGGCTCCCGAAAACGAGGTCACCAGTCAGTATGGACCAATTGCGCCTGCTTGCCGTCGATGCGGAGGACCTTGCGATCGTCTCGGCGCATTGTCAGGACGCCGTGATGCGGGTCGAGGAACTGCAGTATTCCCCGGCCGAGCGGAGGTTCGTGATGGAAATGAACCGCTTCGTATGGGAAAAGCTCGTCCCGCCGAAGAAGTTCAGCCTGTTTTCCCGCCCGGCCTATGAGCGCCGCCGGGCGATCCTGCATTTCGACAGGGTCACCGCCGCGGCCCGCCTCGGTTTCGACAATCTCGCGCCGGACGACGTGCTCGTCCTGCTTGCCATCAGGTTCGAGGAGAGCGAGGCGCCCTCGGGAGCGGTCGAACTTGTCTTTGCCGGCGGCTCCGCGATAAGGCTGGACGTCGAAGTGATCGAGGCGCAGCTGGCCGATGTCGGCGGCGCCTGGGGAACCCTGGCACGGCCGGACCATCGCGCCTGAAGAAGCGCGACGCGCCTTGCCCGGCAGCAGGCGGGGCTCGACGCCTCGAACGGCCGAGGCCGGCTCTCGACGCATATGATGCCCGAAGGGGCAAGACGGAGAGGACACTCACATTGCCCTGGCGCCTCGTTTCCACGGATGCGGATTTCGACGAGCGGTTTGCCGCGCTTCTCGGCGCCAAGCGGGAACAGGCGGCCGACGTGGACGCAGCGGTACGGACCATCGTGGCGCGGGTTCGCAGCGAGGGCGACGCGGCGCTGATCGCCCTGACCCGGCAGTTCGACCAGCTGGACCTCACCCCGGCGCGGATGCGGGTGAGCGAGGCCGAGATCGAGGCGGCTTTCGAACAGACCGCGCCGGAGACTCTGGCGGCGCTCCGTCTTGCACACGACCGCATCGCCGCCCATCACCGCCGCCAGATGCCGCAGGACGATCGCTACACCGATCCGATCGGCGTCGAACTCGGCAGCCGCTGGACGGCGATCGAGTCGGCCGGCCTCTACGTGCCGGGCGGCACGGCGAGCTATCCGTCATCGGTGCTGATGAACGCCGTTCCTGCCAAGGTGGCGGGGGTCGAACGCATCGCGATGGTCGTCCCGGCGATGCGCGGGGCGCTGAACCCGCTCGTCCTGGCCGCTGCCAGGATCGCCGGCGTCTCGGAAATCTACCGCATCGGCGGGGCCCAGGCGATCGCGGCGCTGGCTTACGGCACCGAGACCATCGCCCCGGTCGCCAAGATCGTCGGACCCGGCAACGCCTTCGTCGCCGCGGCCAAGCGCCAGGTCTTCGGCCATGTCGGCATCGACATGATCGCCGGGCCGTCGGAAGTCCTGGTGGTCGCCGACGGCGACAACGATCCGGACTGGATCGCTGCCGACCTTCTCGCCCAGGCCGAGCACGACACGGCCGCCCAGTCGATCCTGATCACCGAGGATGTCGCCTTCGCCGACGCCGTCGAGGTGGCGGTCGATCGCCAGCTGAAGACGTTGTCCCGCGCCGAGACGGCGGCCACGAGCTGGGCGACGCACGGCGCGATCATCGTCGTGCCGGATCTGGATGCCGCCGTTCCCCTGTCGGACCGCATCGCGCCCGAACATCTGGAAATCGCCGTCGCCGATCCCGAGGCGCTGTTCGCCAGGCTCCGCAACGCCGGCGCCGTCTTTCTCGGGCGCCATACGCCGGAAGTCGTCGGCGACTATGTCGGCGGCTCCAACCACGTCCTGCCCACCGCCCGCTCGGCGCGCTTTTCCTCCGGCCTCTCGGTGCTCGACTTCGTCAAGCGCACCTCGATCCTGAAGCTGGGCGCCGAGCAGCTGCGCGAACTCGGCCCGGCGGCGATCGAACTCGCCCGGGTCGAAGGTCTCGACGCCCACGGCCGGTCGGTGGCCGTCCGGCTCAACCTCTGAGGGTCGGGCGATGGCTGCGGAGACCAGCAAGTCCGGCCGGCTGATCGACGTCGAACTCGACGAGACGATCGGCCGCGCGACCCCCGACGTCGAGCACGAACGCAACGTGGCGATCTTCGACCTCGTCGAGGAGAACGTCTTCGATCCGGTCGGTGCGCCGGAGGGCGCGAAGTTCAAGCTGAAGCTTTCCCTCGTCGACAAGCGGCTCGTTTTCGACATTCGCGACGAGGCCGGCGAGACGCTGGTGACGCACATCCTGTCGCTCACCCCGTTCCGGAAGGTGATCCGCGACTATTTCATGATCTGCGACAGCTACTACGAGGCGATCCGCTCGGCGACGCCGCAGCAGATCGAGGCGATCGACATGGGCCGGCGCGGCATCCACAACGACGGCTCGCAGACGCTGATGGAGCGGCTGAAAGGCAAGATCGAAGTCGATCTCGACACCGCACGCCGGCTGTTCACCCTGATCTGCGTCCTCAACTGGCGGAGCTGAGGCGGCCATGACGGGGAAGGCGCTTCCAGCACGGTCGAACCGCCGCCTCGAGATGCCGGCGCCAGGGCTTTCGGCGGCGATCCCGGCCGCGCCCACGGCGATCTCGAATCGCCGGGTCGATCATGTCGACCGGATGTGCCGCGAGGCCGCCCTGTGAGCCGTCGGCCGGACGACGAACGTCCCGAAACGGGCGCGCCGGCCAGCGACGTCAGGCCGAAGATCTCGTCCGTCCTGTTCCTGTGCGGCATGAATTCGATCCGCTCGCCGATGGCGGAGGCCCTGGCGAGAGAGATCCTGCCCGCCACGGTCTACGTCGCCTCCGCCGGCGTAAGGCAGGGCCAGCGCGACCCCTTCGTGGACACCGTCCTCGCCGAGCGCGGCCTCTCCCTCGGCGACCGCCAGCCGCAGCGCTACGAGGACATGGAGGACGGCTATTTCGACCTGATCGTCACCATGGCCCCCGAAGCCCACCACGTCGCCCTCGACGCGACCGGCACCGCGTCGGTGGAGGTCGAATTCTGGCCGATGCCGGACCCCTCCGTCGTCACCGGCTCCCGCGAGCAGATCCTCGACGCCTATCGCGACGTGCTGAAGCGGATCGAGGAAAGGCTCGTCCGGCGCTTCGGGAACTGAGGCGAGACGAAGGTCGCCGCGACGTCCCCGCCAATCCGGAATTCGTTCACCCGGCCTATTCCGCGAGGGACAGGATGGCGCCGCGCAGCTCGTCGATGCCGCCGCCCTTTTCCGAGGAGGTGGCGATCAGGCTCGGAAAGGCGGCGGGGCGCTTCTTGGTGCGTTCCAGCGTCTCGGCGACGAGTCTCTCGACCGCCGGCGGCTTGATCTTGTCGGTCTTGGTCAGGACGATCTGATAGGACATCGCCGCCTTGTCGAGCAGCGACATGACCTCCTCGTCGTTCGCCTTGATGCCGTGCCGGGCGTCGATCAAGAGGAAGACGCGCTTCAGGCTCGGCCGGCCGCGCAGATAGTCGAAGACGAGGGCGGTCCAGGCATCGACCTGCTCCTTCGGCGCCTTGGCATAGCCATAGCCCGGCATGTCGACCAGCACGATCGGCGGCAGGCCCGCCTCGACGGTCCCGTAGCCGTCCGGCACGAAGAAGTTCAGCTCCTGGGTCCGGCCGGGCGTGTTCGACGTGCGGGCAAGACCCTTCTGGCCGAGCAGCGCGTTGATCAGCGAGGACTTGCCGACGTTGGAGCGTCCGGCGAAGGCGATTTCGGGCGGCCCTTCCGGCGGCAGGAACTTCAGTGCCGGAACGCCGCGCACGAACACCCAGGGCTTGGCGAAGAAGCGCCGGTCGGCCTCGCTCGTGGCCGTCCTCGTGTCTTCGCGATCGGTCATCGTGCCGCCTCCAGAAGGTCGATGTCGGCACCGCGGATGGCGCCGAGATTGCGGGTGATCTTGTCCACCGGCCAGTCCCACCAGGCGACGGCGAGGAGGCGGGCGACGGTCGCTTCGTCGAAGCGGCTCCTCACCACGCGTGCCGGATTGCCGCCGACGATCGCATAAGGCGGAACGTCCGAGACGACCGTCGAGCGCGTCCCGACGATGGCGCCGTCGCCGATGGTGACGCCCGGCATGACGAGGCTCTCCATGCCGAGCCAGACGTCGTTCCCGACCACCGTATCGCCGCGGCTCTGGCCCGTCCAGGACGAGACGTCGAAGCCCGCCTCCCAGCCGTTCTGGAAGATGTTGAACGGATAGGTCGAAAAGCCGCCCATCGCGTGATTGGCGCCGTTCATCACGAAACGGGTTCCCGCGGCGATCGCCACGAACCGTCCGATGATCAGGCGGTCGCCGTAGAACTCGAAGTGATGAAGGACGTTGCGCTCTTCGAAACGGTCGGCGCCGTCCGGGTCGTCGTAGTAGCTGTAGTCGCCGACGAGGACGTTCGGCCGGGTGACGACGTTCTTCAGGAAGACCGTGCGGGGAAATCCGGGAAGCGGATACAGCGTTTCAGGGGATGGCCCATGCATGTCCGGCTCCCTTCGCAAAAGCGGGGCCGGCGCAGGGTCGACCCCGGATTTCATGCGCGGCCGTTTCGCCTCGCGTGTTCAGCCTTCCGAGGGTTTTTCCCGTCTTCGAAAGGCGTTTTTGAGATTGTCCCACAGCTCGATCTTGGCGCCGTTGCGTTTCATGATCACGCTCTGCTGGATGATCGACAGGGTGTTGTTCCAGGTCCAGTAGATCACCAGGCCGGCCGGGAACGACGCCAGCATGAAGGTGAAGATCACCGGCATCCAGGTGAAGATCATCTGCTGCGTCGGATCCGGCGGCGTCGGATTGAGCCGCATCTGGATGAACATCGTGATGCCCATCAGGATCGGCCAGACGCCGACCATCAGAAGATGGGGCAGGGTGACCGGGATCACGCCGAAGAGGTTGAAGATCGAGGTCGGATCGGGCGCCGCGAGATCCTGGATCCAGCCGAAGAACGGCGCGTGACGCATCTCGATGGTGACGTACAGGACCTTATAGAGCGCGAAGAAGACGGGGATCTGGATGAGGATCGGCCAGCAGCCGGCTGCCGGGTTGATCTTCTCCTCCTTGTAGAGCCGCATCATCTCCTGCTGCTGCTTCTGCTTGTCGTCCTTGAAGCGCTCGCGCATCTCCATGATCTTCGGCTGGACGGTCTTCATCCGCGCCATCGACTTGTAGGACTTGTTGGCGAGGGGGAAGAAGAACAGCTTGAGGATGACCGTGACGATCAGGATCGCGACGCCGAAATTGCCGACCAGCTTGTAGAAGAAGTCGAGTGCATGGAACATCGGCCGGGTGATGAAGTAGAACCAGCCCCAGTCGATCAGCTGGCCGAACTGGCGGATGTTCAGCGTCTCCTCGTAGCCGTCGATGATGTCGACGACCTTGGCGCCGGCGAAGCTCCGGGTGGTCGCCGTGGCGCTTCCGCCCGCCGCGATGTCGATAGGGTCGGAGACGAACTCCGTCTGATAGTGAGGCCGCTGGCCGGCGAGATAGAGGAACTGGCTGTCGAAGCGCCGCGACCCCTCGGGGATCAGCGTGGTCGCCCAATATTTGTCGGTGATGCCGAGCCAGCCTCCGGCGGAAGAGGGCTGCCCCTCCTTCTTGTCGTCCTCGATCGCGGAGTATTTGACCTCTTTCAGGCCCTCGTCGCCGAACACGCCGAGAAGACCCTCGAACAGGACGTAGGCCGACGCGACCTCGGGCTTGGAGTAGCGCGCGACCCGCCCGTAAGGCTTGACGGTGACCGGCGCGGCGCCGGTGTTCTCGATCCTGTCCTCGATCGTGAACATGAAATTGTCGTCGACCGAGATGGTGCGATCGACCGTCATGCCGTCCGCCGTCGCGGTCAGAGTCACCGGCGAAGAGGGGGTGAGCTTCGCGCCCGGTTCGGCCTGCCAGGTGGTGGCGGCGCCGACGACGGGACCCTGGCCTGGGACGATCAGCCCGGTTTCCACGAAGTAGGCGTTCGGCAGCTGCTCGGGCGAGAGCAGGACGATCGTCGGCGAGGAGTCGTCGACGGTCTCGTGATATTCCTTCAGCCGCAGATCGTCGATGCGGGCTCCGGCGAGGTTGATCGAGCCGGTGAGCTGCGGCGTGTCGATCGGGATGCGGGAGCCGCTCGAAAGGACCGCCTCGCGGTCCTCGGACAGCGGCAGTTGCGGGCTGGTGATCACGCTTTCGCGGCCGGCGGGTGCCGCGGTCTGGGCCTGATCGGTACCGGCCGGCGTCTGCGGCGTCTGCAGCGAGCCCTGCTCGCCCTGCGCCGTCTCCGCCTGCTGGCGCTGGCTATCCATCCGCGGGCTGACGACGAAATATTGCCAGCCGACCAGGACGGCGATGGAAAGCGCCATCGCGATCAGGAAGTTGCGATTGTTTTCCATCACTTAAGACCTCGATCGGCGCTCGGTGCCGGCTTTGCCGCTTGGCGTCGTCTTTTCCGTCGGTGCGGCCATCCGGGAAAAGCGCCGTCGCAATTCCTCGGACAGGACCTCGAATGGCGCCGAGAGGACCTCGCGGCGCGCGACGATCACATAATCGATGCCGGACACCATGTCAGCCTCGGCACAGACACGGATCGCTTCGCGAAGCCGCCTGCGGATGCGATTGCGCTCCACGGCGTTGCCGATCTTCCGCGTCGCCGTCAAGCCAAAGCGCGGCGGCCCGGCGTCGCTCCGCTTCAGCGCCTCGACGAAGAAAAACGGGCCGTTCAGCCGACGGCCCCGCCGTGCGGCGAGGAACTCCGCGCGCTTCTTGAGTCTTTCGGCGGCCACTAGCGGAAAATTGAGCGGCGACGATTCGACATTTGCGCTCCTCATGCGACCAGCGCCGGGTCGAACCTCGAACTGCCGGGTCCCGATGGACCCGACGGGCATCGAATTGCCGGGCCCGGCGGACCCGACGGGTCGCGCATCATCCACCTGCCCGGCGCAGTCGCCCGCAGCCTCGAAGGCCCGCGCGGCGAATGCCGGCGCGAGATGGATCGCGACAACTGCCCGATTGCTCGGCCTCAGGCCGACAGGCGCTTGCGGCCGCGGGCGCGGCGCGCGGTGATGACCTTGCGGCCACCCTTCGTCGCCATGCGGGCACGGAAGCCGTGGCGGCGTTTGCGGACGAGCCGCGAAGGCTGGTAGGTACGCTTCATCGTCAAATCCCGCGCGGGTTCAGAACGCGGGCCCTTCAGTCGTGTTCAATCCGGGAAACCGGTGCGGCCATCCGAGCGCAAACACCCGTCGCGCGGAACGCCGCCCGCTCGCTGGGTCGCTTATTGGAAGACATGGCGGGAAAAGTCAATTCCCGTCTTGGCGAACGACAGGGCGAAGGTCGAGCCGTCAAGCGACGAACGGGCCGCGTCAGCCGGCCCGGGCAGGCGTCCCTCACCGGGGGCGAGAGCGGCGCCGGCAATGCAAATGCTTGTGAGCGTTGCAGTGGTTCGATAAACGTCAAGTCACCTTTTGGAAAAAATCCGCGGCACGAATTCTGCCGCCCGATCGAGCGGTCACATGCAGCGCAGAGCCCTTGGCATCCTCCTCTTCTGTCTCGTCCTCCTGGTCGCGATCATCGCCGGCTACTGGGACATGCTGGAATCGGAGAAATTGCGGATCGCCGAACGCGATGGCGACCGCCCGGCGGCCCGGGAAGGCGCGATCGAGCCGACGGGTTTCTCGAGCGGAAGCAAGCCGGCCGAGACCGCCTCCGGTGCGCAAGGCGAAAGCCGGGACGGACGTCCCGCCGAGGCCGGCGACGAGACTGCCAGGGAAGTCTCGGCTGCCGACGACGAGGCCAAGGACGATGCCTCGCGCGAGCCCGACCGTGCCGCGGCTTCTCCCTCCCGCGCTGCGCCGGAGCGATCGCAGGAGAACGCCGAAGCGACGGAGGCCGCCTCGTCGGAGGCCGGACGCCCCGGAGGCGGTGAGGGCGCTCCCTCGGACGCGGTGGCCGCGACCGATTCGGCAGGGGCGGACCGTCTCGCCGCAGGAAAGAGCGACCGTCGGTCGGGAAGCGAGGGGACGCCGTCGGATGATCATTCCCAGGGGGCGACATCCGAGGCGTCGGGCGCCGATCGTCCGGCTACGGCGGAGGCGGGGTCGCAGCCTCCTTCGGATCGCTCCGCGCCCCCTGCCGAGGCCAGCACTGCCGCCGGCAGCGAAGCCGCGCCCGAGCCGGTTGCGGGCGAGGTCGCTGAGCCCGGCCAGCCCGGCGCCGTGAACGATGGCGGCAGGACGGCCGGGAATGGTGGTGCCGAAGCCGCGAATGGAGCGGCCGAAGCAGGCGGTTCGTCGGAACCGGCTGGTGCCCCCGCGACGCAGACGAGCGACACGCAGGCAGTCGCCGCGCTCGATCGGCCGGTCGAGACGCCCGATGCCGCGGCGCCGCAATCGGCGAAGGGCACTCCCTCCGCGCCCGACGCGCCGCAGAAAGCCACGGAAGCGGCATCTTCGGAGACGGGTCGGGATAGGGATGAGGCGGCATCGGCAGATGGGGCCGGCCCTGGCTCGCCCTCGGACGCGGCCGGGGCGGGGGCAGCGCAGGCGGCGGCTGCCGATGCGCCGACCTTCGACGTTCTGCGCGTCGAACCGGACGGCTCGACGCTGGTCGCCGGCCGCTCGACGCCGAACAGCAAGGTAACCCTGCGCGACGGCGACGAGACTATCGGCAGCGACGAGGCGGGCCGGGACGGCGACTTCGTCATCGTCCTCGACCGGCCGCTCGCGCCCGGAGATCACGCGATCCAGATCGAGTCCGAAGACGAAGGGGGCGCCACCAGGACGTCCCGCGAGACCGCGGTGGTTTCCGTGCCGCAGGACGGGAGGTCGGAGGACCTCCTCGCGATGATCGAGGAGCCCGGCGCGCCATCGCGTCTGATCGACACGCCCGCCGCCCGGGCACCCGCGATCGCGGATGCCGGCCGGGACAAGGATGCGAGCCCGAACGGGGCGGAGACGGCCGCCGACGGAAGCACGGCCGACGCTTCGAACGGCGAGCTGGCCGGCGAGACGGCGCCGGGCACCGATGTCGGGGCTGTCGCAGAGGAGAATGGGTCTGCCGAAGAGGGCGCCCCCGCCAAGTCGCTCGAAGACGCCGGCTCGGGCGAAACGGACGTCGCTGCCGCACCGGCCTCGCAGGACACGGCGCCGCAGCGCTCCGCCGCGGGGTCTGGCGGAACAGCAGGCGATCCGGCCGTGGACAACTCCACCGAAGAGCGGCAGGCGTCGATTGCCGCGCCAGCTCCGGCCCCCGCCGAAACGACCTCCCCCTCCGCGGCCAGGGCGCCGCTGAGGGTCGAGGCGGTGGAGATCGACGACGGCAAGATCTTCATCGCCGGGTCGGCCGAGCCCGGAACGCGCTTCCGCGTCTATGTCGACAACGAGGCCTTCGCGGCGGGAACCGCCGATCGCGATGGCCGCTTCGTCGTTTCGAGCGATCAGCAGCTTTCGGTCGGCGACCACCTCATACGGGTCGACCAGCTGTCCGGTCCGAGCGAGGTTGCCGCCCGCGTCGAGGTGCCGTTCTTCCGGCCGGAAGGCGCATCCCTTGCGGCCGTCGCCGAGACGGGCGGCACGTCCGATCGGAAGCCAAAGGGCGTGAGTGCCGCGCCGCAGGCTCCCGAAAGCGAGGTGCCTGCCGCGGAGGTGGGGCAGGCCGCTCCGGAACGGGAGGCATCCCCGCCCGCCGCGCCGGTCAAACGGGCGGAGGCCGTCCCCGATCGCCGGGAGGAACCGGCGGCCGCGTCAAATCCGCCGGCCGAAGCGGCGGAAGCGCAGATCGCGGAGCGCCCGGCCGAGGCCGGCGAGGGATCGGCCGACGACGCGTCCGACCGCGCGGCACTCGACGGCAACCCCGCGACGGGTCTCGTCTCGCCGCCGGCCGGCGACGGGCGAAGCGACGGCGACACCCAGCTTGCGGCCCGGATGTCCGGTGACGCGGACGCGCCGGGATCCTCGACGGCACCGGCGGACGCGCCGGCACAGGCGGATGGGTCGAGCCTCGACCGCATCCCTGCCGCCGTCGGCAACGGCGACGAAGAGGATGCGGAAACCGCTTCATCCGAGGCTTCCGCGCCTGCCAATGCCAATGCCGGATCCGTGACCGCAGCAGATGTCGCGCCGCCTCTCGATCCGCTCGAAACGCTCGCTTCCGGCGCCGCAGAGGGCGTGACCGAAGGGCTCGCCGAAGCGGACGGTGAAACGACACGCGGGGGGCGTGTGGTCGCCAGCCGCGAGGAAGGCGGGGGTCGCGAGGAAGCTGGCAGCGCCGGACTGCCAGGGACGGGCGAGCGCGAGCCGACGGACGCGGGCCTGAACGCCGAGGGCGGCGATGCGGCCGCGTCCTCGTCGGGCGGCGAGGCGACGGCAGAGGCCGATGCATCGGAGCCCGGTGCCGACGTCGCGGGCGCCGTCATGCCCACGGCCGAAGCCGATCGTCCGGGCGACGTCGCGGCGGCCGGCAAGTCGGGGCGCGTTCCGGTCCTCCGCCAGCCGGCGCTGGCCGCTTCCAAATCCAGCCGGGTGATCATCCGCAAGGGCGACACGCTGTGGCGCATCTCGCGGGAGACCTATGGCGCCGGGCGCCGCTACACGGTGATCTATCTCGCCAATGGCGATCAGATCCGCAACCCGGACCTCATCTATCCGGGACAGGTCTTCCGCATGCCGGAGGAGCAGCGCAGCGAGGCGGGTGACGGACAGGCCGCTCCCAGCCGCGTCGAATAGTCGAAGGCCGGGACGGACGCCGACGCGTCCGCTTGCCGGCTTCGAACGAGCAGCCGTCGCGTCCGCCACCCTCGATCGCGCGACGGCGTCGATCGCTTCTGCACGGGCCGGCGACGGCTCGGTCCGGGCTAAATTCCCGCCCGGTGGTCGATCTTTCCCCGGACAAGGATTAGATCGGGTCCAAACTGCAATCCCATTTCAGGACGCGGCCGGCTTGCGGCCCGTGAAGGATCAGCTTGTCCGATAGCAGCACACCGCGCGTTTCCGGCGACAAGACGTTTTCGACGCTGAGAAATCTCTGGCCGTACATGTGGCCGAGCGAACGGCCGGACCTGAAGATGCGGGTGGTCTGGGCCTCGCTCTTCCTCGTTCTCGCCAAGCTTCTGACCGTCGGCGTTCCGTATTTCTACAAATGGGCGACGGATGCGCTCGACGGCTCGAGCGGCACTGTGACCGCCAGCCCCTCCGGCGACGAGACCGGCTGGCTGCCCATCGTCCTCGCCGGCGCGATCACTCTCGTCGTCTCCTACAACGTCGCGCGGGTCATCTCGGTCGGGCTGAACCAGTTGCGCGACGCGTTGTTCGCCCGCGTCGGCCAGCATGCGGTGCGCCGGCTCGCCTACCGCACCTTCGTCCACATGCACCGGCTGTCCCTTCGTTTTCATCTGGAGCGGCGCACCGGCGGCCTGTCGCGCATCATCGAGCGCGGCACCAAGGGCATCGAGGCGATCGTCCGCTTCACCATCCTCAACACCATCCCGACGATCCTCGAATTCGCCCTCGTCGCGATCATCTTCGGCTTCGCCTACGGTCTCTCCTACGTCGCGGTCATCGCCGTGACGATCTGGCTCTATGGCTGGTTCACCATCAAGGCGAGCGACTGGCGGATCAACATCCGCCGCGACATGAACGACAGCGACACCGACGCCAACACCAAGGCGATCGATTCGCTGCTCAACTTCGAGACGGTCAAGTATTTCGGCAACGAGGCGATGGAGGCCGAGCGTTTCGACCGCTCCATGGCCCGCTACGAGATCGCCGCGACCCGCATCTGGACCTCGCTCGGCTGGCTGAACTTCGGCCAGGGGGTGATCTTCGGCACCGGCATGGCGATCGTCATGGTGATGTCGGCGCTGGCCGTCCGGGACGGCACCCAGACCCTCGGCGACTTCGTCTTCGTCAACGCCATGCTGATGCAGCTGTCGATCCCGCTGAACTTCATCGGCTTCGTCTATCGCGAGATCCGCCAGGGCCTGACCGACATCGAGGAGATGTTCGCGCTGCTCGGCATCGAGGCCGAGGTCGTGGACCGGTCGGGGGCGAAACCGCTCGTCGTCAGCGACGGGGCGATCCGCTTCGACGACGTGCGCTTCGGCTACGATCCGGCCCGCGAGATCCTCAAGGGCGTCTCCTTCGAGGTGCCGCCGGGCAAGTCGGTGGCGATCGTCGGGCCGTCGGGGGCGGGCAAGTCGACCATCTCGCGGTTGCTGTTCCGCTTCTACGACGTCAAGGCCGGCCGGATCACCATCGACGGCCAGGACATTGCCGGGGTGACGCAGGAAAGCGTGCGGGCGGCGATCGGCATCGTCCCGCAGGACACGGTGCTGTTCAACGACACCATCGCCTACAACATCCGCTACGGCCGCACCGACGCCAGCGAGGAGGAGGTCGTGCGCGCCGCCGAACTCGCGCAGATCGCCGGCTTCATCGAGCAGCTTCCGGACGGCTTCTCCTCGATGGTGGGCGAGCGGGGGCTGAAGCTCTCCGGTGGCGAGAAGCAGCGCGTCGCCATCGCCCGGACGATCCTGAAAGCCCCGCCGATCCTCGTTCTCGACGAGGCGACGTCCGCCCTCGACACCCATACCGAACAGGAAATCCAGTCGGCGCTCGATCTCGTCTCGAAGAACCGCACGACGCTGACCATCGCCCACCGCCTCTCGACCATCATCAATTGCGACGAGATCCTCGTCCTCAAGGCTGGCGAGATCGTCGAGCGCGGCTCGCACCGCGAGCTGCTTGCGATGAACGGGCTCTATGCCGAGATGTGGGCGATGCAGCGCGAGGCGACGGAAGCCGAGGAAGCGCTGCGCCGGGCCCGCGAGAGCGACGAAATGGGCGTTCTCGAACGTCGGCGGACGCAGCCGGTGTGACGCCCTTCGCACGATCTGCGGGCTGCTCGCCCGGCCCCTCAGGGAACGGCCGGCTTGACGCAACGTTGGCTTTGCGGCGTCGCCACCGTGACCGGATCGTGATCCCGGCAGCCGGCGAAGAACACCGCAAGAGGTATCGCGAAGGGGCCGCATCGGCTAAATCCGCGGGGTATCGGGCGAAAAGAACAGGAAGAAGTCGAAGACCGTGCATATCCTCACCTCGATCCGCAACGTCCTCGTGCCCGTCCATCGGGCCGGCTATCCGTTCATCGCGGCGTTCTTCGGCGCGTCCGTCGTTTTCGGTCTCCTGTGGCAGCCGCTCTTCTGGCTCGGGCTGATCCTGACGGCCTGGTGCGCCTATTTCTTCCGCGATCCCGAGCGCATCACCCCGGTCGCCGACCACCTCGTGATCAGCCCGGCGGACGGACGCGTTTCCTTCGTCGGTCACGTCACCCCGCCGGTCGAGCTCGGCCTCGGCAGCGAACCGGTGCTGCGCGTCTCGGTCTTCATGACTGTCTTCGACTGTCACGTGAACCGCGCGCCGATGCGCGGTCGCATCCTGCGCAAACTCTACCGCGAGGGCGAGTTCAAGAATGCCGAGCTCGACAAGGCGAGCGCCGTCAACGAGCGGAACTCCGTGGTGATCGAAACGGCGCAGGGCGAGATCGGGGTGGTCCAGATCGCCGGCCTGATCGCCCGGCGGATCATCTGCTGGTCCGAGGTCGAGGACAGGATCGAGGCCGGCGAACGCTTCGGCCTCATCCGCTTCGGCTCGCGGCTCGACGTCTATCTGCCCGGCAGCGTCACGCCGCGGGTCGCCGAAGGTCAGACCGCGATCGCCGGCGAGACCGTCATCGCCGAATTCGGCGAGATGCTGAAATCCTGGCCGGCGAGGCGCGACTGATGTCGCTCGACAAATTGTTTCCGCCCTTCGATCCCGGCCATTCCGACGACGACGAGCGCCGGCCGCGGCGCATCCCGTTTCGCCGGATCGTGCCGAACCTCATCACCATCCTGGCGATCTGCGCCGGCATGACCGGCGTGCGTCTCGCCTTCGAGGGAAAGTTCGAGCTTGCCGTCGCGATGGTGCTCGGCGCCGCCGTCCTCGATGGCATCGACGGGCGGGTGGCGCGACTCCTCAAGGGGCAGAGCCGCTTCGGCGCCGAGATGGATTCGCTCGCCGACATCGTCAATTTCGGCCTCGCGCCGGGGCTTGTTCTCTACGCCTTCCTGCTCAACGAGGCCGGCGCCTTCGGCTGGACCGCGGCGCTGCTCTATACGACGGGCTGTGCCCTCAGGCTCGCCCGGTTCAACACCATGCTCGACGATCCGCACCGGCCGAAATGGCACTCGGCCTTCTTCGTCGGGGTTCCGGCGCCGGCGGGCGCGGCGCTCGCCATGCTGCCGATGTATGTCAGCTTCGCCGGCCTCAATCCGAACCTGCCGCAGGTGACGGCGGGCTTCGCCGCGGTCTATCTCGTCTTCGTCGGCCTGTTGATGGCGAGCCGCATCCCGACCTGGTCCGGCAAGGGCGCCGGCATCCGCGTGCCGCGCAGCTATGCCATCCCGATCATCATGCTGCTGGTTCTCTATGTCGCGATGCTGGTGAGCTATTTCTGGGAGACGCTCACCCTGACGATCGTCGCCTATTACGTCTCGATCCCGTTTTCCTGGCAGGCCTTTTCGCGGCGCTCCCGGCGCGAGGCGCATCCGGACGGCCGGTCGGCTGGATAGTTTCGCCCGACGCCCGCGAAGGCTGAGCCGAGCCGGCCTCCGAGCGGAGGTCGCATTTCCCGTGGCGAGGCAGTCCGCGGCCGGTCGACGACCTTGCCGAAACGACGAAGGACCGGCAGGCGGTCTGCCGGTCCTTCGATCTGCTGGTCGTCTTGGCGACGATGGTCGGGCGGCGGCCGCTTCCGCGTCCCAGCCCGCTTCGCCTCAGTGGAACTTGTACGAGAGCTTGGCCGTCACGGTGTGGAAGTCGAAGTCGTCGTCGGAGACGAAGTCGGTCGAGCCGCCGACGCCGCCGCCGAAAGGACCGCCCGAAAGGCGCGTATAGGAGTCGCCGCTGCCGAGATTGGTGTAGAGATATTCACCGGCGAAGGAGAGGTTGTCCGTGACCAAGACTTCCATGCCGGCACCGATCGTATAGCCGAAATCGTCCTCGTCTTCGTTGATGATGGCGCCGGGATTCGGCGCGACGACGGCCGGCGAATTGGTCGAGAAACCGTAGTCGACCTTGCCGTAGGCGAGACCGCCGGTCGCATAGGCGAGCGCCGTCGGGGTCACGAGGTAGCCTGCCCGCAGCCGCGCGGTGACCAGATAGTCGAGGTCGCGCGTCGCCGTGTAGAAGGCCGGCGTGCTCGAAAAGCCGCTGGCGGTCTGCGACACGTTCAGGGCGTTGATGTCGGCGAGCGCACCGAGGACGATGCTGCCCATCTGGTAGTCGTAGCCGATATGCGCGCCACCGGCGAAGCTCGAATCGAACGACGAATCGAAGTTGCTGCCGAAGGCGGTCTGGATGGCCGAGCCGCCGAAGGCAAAGCCGTTGGTGCGCAGGTCGACGTTATCCGGATCGCTCGGGTTGAAGGCGCCACCGCCCTGAACACCGACGTAAAGGCCCGTCCACCCCGAAGACACGGGAGCCATTTCCATCGGCGCCGGAGCCGGAGCCGGTTCGTAAATCGCATCTGCCGCAAATGCATGAGTGGCGAAAGTCGACACGGCAGCGGCCGTGATCAGTAGATGTCTCATCTGAAATGTATCCCCCATCTGAACTGCGAAAATGAACGGGCATTTTCGTCTCGACAAAGACGTCAAATTACGTTGGAGGGATCAACTCGCGTTTCTGTGATTTTGAAGTGATCAGGCTCGATGTTGTAAAAATATCGCGAAAACTGCGACAAAACTTCGCATAAGTAAAGAAAAGGCGCGGCGCGGATGTGACATCGCGTCGCGCCTTTGAAGTCGTTCGACGAGGACGTCGTCGTCATCTGCACATGGCGAAGAAAAACTCTGCACCCCTTCTCGGGGCGCCGAGCCGGTGGTTCAGCCCCAGACGGCGTGCGCCACCTCGACGCAACGCTCCAGCTTGCGCCACTGGTCGTCCTCGGTGAGGTCGTTGCCGTGGGCGGTGGAGGAGAAGCCGCACTGGTGCGACAAAGCGCATTGATCGAGGTCGACGAACTTCGCCGCCTCGTCGATGCGCTTCTTGACGAGATCGGCCGGCTCGACCTTGCCCGACTTCGACGACATCAGCCCGAGCACGACGGTCTTGCCCTTCGGCATGTGGCGCAGCGGCGCGAAGTCGCCCGAGCGCTCGTCGTCATATTCGAGGAAGAAGCCGTCGATCGCCATCTCGTTGAACAGGATCTCCGCGACCGGCTCGTAGCCGCCCGAGGCGACCCACGCGCTCTTGAAGTTGCCGCGGCACAGATGCACCGAGATCACCATGTCCGACGGGCGATCCTTGATCGCGTCGTTGACGAGCTTGCAGTAGAGCCGCGTCAGATCGTCCGGATCGTCGCCGCGCTTGGCGGTGCGCTCGCGGATCTCCGGGTCGCAGAGATAGGCGAGGTTGGTGTCGTCCATCTGCAGATAGCGGCAGCCCCTGTCGGCGAGATCCTTGATCTCCTCGCGATAGGCGGCGGTCAGATCGTCGTAGAAGCCTTCGAGATCGGGATAGACGCTCGACGAGATGGCGTCCCGCCCGCCGCGGAAATGCAGCATCGAGGGGGCTGGGATCGACACCTTCGGTGTCTTCGTGACCACGGATTTCAGGAAGTCGAAGTCGGCGCCCTGAATCGGTGTCGAATGGCCGACCTTGTCGTTGACGTGCATGGTCGGCGGCGCGAAGCCGACCTCCTCGCCGCTGTCCTTGCGGAAATGCGTCTTGAACTCGCCATAGGTCACGTCGACGCCGTCGAGCTTTTCGAGGAAATCGACGTGGAAATAGGTGCGCCGGAACTCGCCGTCGGTGATGCCCTGGAGCCCGACGCTTTCCTGGCTCTTGACCACCTGGGCGATGCACTCGTCCTCGACGGCGCGCAGCTCCTCGGCCGAGAGCTTGCCGTCGGCGAATGCGGCGCGGGCCTTCTGCAGCCGTTCGGGACGAAGGAAGCTGCCGACGTGGTCGGCCTTGAAGGGGGGTGTCGTCATCTCTGTCTCCTACCTGAAGCGCGGCACGCGCGCGTCCGCGGCTGCAACTGGCGCGGACCGGGCCGGCGGCCATCCCCGCGGCCGTGAAGCGACGCGCCTTTCTATCGATGATCCCCACATCGATAATACAGAGGTTATGAATTCCGCAGGGAAAGTTATTTCACCGACTGCCTCGTTCATATAATCGCTGTCTCGCCGCCGGAGAGGGTGTGCCGTGCCGTCTGCGCATTGCTTTGCGGCGGCATTTCGCTCAACCTGCTGCGGATGGCTGCTCGTCGTGCCGGCAGGAGGCGTGTCGGGCAGCGGCGAAACGGGAGGACTCATGTTCAAGACGACATTCAGGATAGCGCTCGCCGGCGCCATCGTCGCCGTGGCGACCGGTTATGCGGCAGCGCAGGACGTGACGCTGCGCATCCATCAGATGCTGCCGCCGCAGGCGACGATCCCGCACGGCGTGCTGGAGCCTTGGGGCAAGGCGGTCGAGGAGCAGTCGGGCGGCCGGATCGCCGTCCAGCACTATCCCTCGATGCAACTCGGCGGCACGCCGCCGGAGTTGTTCGACCAGGCGCGCGACGGCGTCGTCGACGTCATCTGGACGGTGCTCGGTTACACGCCCGGTCGCTTTCCCAAGGCCGAGACCTTCGAACTGCCTTTCATCATGACGGACGCGGTCTCGACCTCCCAGGCCTTCCAGGAGTTCGTCGAGAAGAACGACATGGATGAATTCTCCGACGTCCATCTCCTGGCGGTCCACGCCCACGGGCCCGGTCTCTTCCACACAAAGGACCCGATCACCAAGCTCGAGGACCTGAAGGGCATGAAGATCCGCGGCGGATCGCGGGTGATCAACGAGCTTCTGGAAAAGCTCGGCGCGACGCCGGTCGGCATGCCGGTTCCGGCCGTCTCCGAGTCGCTGTCCAAGGGCGTGATCGACGGCACCACCATCCCCTGGGAGGTGACCCTGCCGCTGCGCATCTCCGAACTCGTCGAAAACCACACCGGCTTTTCGGGCGAGAACGGCCTCTACACCCAGACCTTCGCCATCGTCATGAACAAGGACGTCTATGAAGGCCTGCCGGACGATCTGAAGAAGGTGATCGACGACAATTCCGGCATGAAGCTCGCGAAGATGGCCGGTGAGGCGATGGCGAGGCAGGACGCCGTCGGCGAGAAGAAGGCGAGGGATGCCGGCAACAATATCGTCACCCTCGACGAGGCCGAGACCCAGCGCTTCAAGGATGCCGCCGCTCAGGTGGTCGACGAATGGGTCGCCGCGGGCGAGGGCCGGCAGGCCCTGCTCGACGACGCCAGAGCGCTGATCGCCAAATACACCGAAGAGAACGCCGGAAGCGCCGAGGACGCCCAGACCACCGGGAAGGCCGAGGATGCAGACGGCATGACGAGCGCCATGCCGGCCGAGAAGACGTCCGGCCAGTGAGCGTTTCAAAGGCGTGATCGCGGGGGCGGGGCTGGCGCGGACGGTCCCGCCCGTCGAGCGGAGGGCGTCACCAGTCCCCGCCCGCTCGTGCCGACGCCGCTTCGTCGGGGCGACGGGTGATCGGAAGGGGAACGGACGTGCGAGGCGCGAGAGGGGGATCGATTGAGCGAAGCCGGGGAAATCGTCAGGGAGGAAGGCCGGATCGGCCGCGTCGTCGACGTCGCCGCATCGGCGCTCGCCTTCGTCGGTGGGCTGTTCCTGTTGTTCATCGTCGTCCTGACATGCGTCTCCATCGCCGGACGCGCGCTGCTCACCGTCGATTTGTGCTGTGGCCCCGTTCCGGGCGACGTCGAGATGATCGAGATCGCCTCGGGCGTCGCGGTGTTCTTCTTCCTGCCGTTCTGCCAGTTGAAGCGCGGCCACGTGACGGTCGACGTCTTTTCCGGGCTGATGGGGCCGCGCGGCGTCGCGGTGACGGATCTCCTCGGCAATCTTTTGATGACGGCGGCGGCCGTCGTCATCCTGTGGCGGCTGGAACTCGGCCTCGAGGACAAGCTGCGCAGCGGGGAGACGACCTTCATCCTCGCCTTGCCGCTGTGGTGGGGCTACGCCCTGTCGATGGTCGGGGCCGTGGCCTTTGCCCTCGTCAGCGCCTACACGCTGCTGCGCTCCTTCTTCGAAGTCGCCTCGGCCAAGGCTCCGGCCTCTCGGAATCACGGTTGAAGTGGCGTTTTCGGTAGCTCATGTCCAATCTCGAAATCGCCCTTCTGTCCTTCCCGGTCCTGCTCGTCCTGATCTTCGCACGCATGCCGATCGGCCTTGCGATGCTGATCTGCGGCTTCTTCGGCAACTGGCTGGTGCTCGGCCGGTTCACGCCGATCCTCGCGCAGTTGAAGACGCTCACCTTCACGACGTTCTCCAGCTATTCGCTGTCGATCATCCCGCTGTTCCTCCTGATGGGGCAGTTCGCCGCCAAGGGCGGCATGAGCCAGGCGCTGTTTCGCGCTGCCAACGGCTGGCTCGGCCATCGCAAGGGCGGCGTCGCCATGGCGGCGATCGGCGCCTGCGCCGGCTTCGGGGCAATCTGCGGCTCGTCGATCGCCACCGCGGCGACGATGGGCAAGGTGGCGTTGCCGGAGCTGAAGCGCTTCGGCTACGACGGGGGCCTCGCCACCGGCGCGCTCGCCGCCGGCGGCACGCTCGGAATCCTGATCCCGCCTTCGGTGATCCTCGTCATCTATGCGATCCTGACCGAGCAGAACATCGCCAAGCTGTTCCTCGCCGCGGTCGTTCCCGGCGTGCTCGCCATGCTCGGCTACATGGTGACGATCGCCATCTACGTCCGGATGAAGCCCGAGGCGAGCGGGCTGCGCGACAAGGCGCCGATGGCCGAGCGGCTGCAGCTGACCTTCGAGGTCTGGCCGGTGCTGCTGGTCTTCTTCCTCGTCGTCTTCGGCATCTATTTCGGCTGGTTCACGCCGACCGAGGGTGCCGCCATCGGTGCCGCCGGCACCGGGCTGATCGCGCTTCTGAACGGCGGGCTAAAGGACGGCGCGCTCGGCGAGAGCGTCCGCGAGACAGCCGTCGCGACCGGCATGATCTTCCTGATCATCCTGGGGGCAGGGGTCTACAACTCTTTCCTCGCCTTGAGCCAGCTCCCGCAGGAGGCCGCGAGCTGGGTCGTCGAGCAGGGCTTTTCGCCCTGGATGGTGCTGACGGTGATCCTCCTGACCTATCTCGCCTTCGGCTGCGTGATGGATTCCCTGTCGATGATCCTCCTCACCGTGCCGATCTTCTTCCCGATCGTCTCCGGCCTCGACTTCGGCCTGTCGCCGGACGAGTTCGCCATCTGGTTCGGGATCCTGATCCTGATCGTCGTCGAGGTCGGACTGATCACCCCGCCCGTCGGGCTCAATCTCTTCGTCATCAACTCGATGGCGAAGGACACGCCGATGATCCGCACCTTCAAGGGCGCCGCGCCCTTCGTCGCGTCGGACGTCGTCAGGACCGCGATCCTGGCGACGTTCCCGGTGATCACGCTGTTTCTGGTGCGCTGGCTTTATTGATGGGGCCGAGCGGCAGGGCGGACGACCCGAGGACGACCGCGGCTGCCCGAGGATGGGACCCGGAACCGCCGGCCGCTACTTCCCCGCCGGCTGCGCGAACGCCTCTTTCAGCTTGTTCGACAGATCCTTGAAGGGCTTGTCGGTGACCGGGTTGCCGGGATGCTGGACGAGATAGTCGTAGATGTGCGGCACGAGGTCGACGGCCTGGTCGAGGGTGGCGTCCGAGCCGCGCTGGTAGCCGCCGAGGAGACGGAGGTCGCGGGTGTCCTCGAAGCGCGCGATCATCGCCCGAAGCCGCGTCACCAGTTCGCGCTCCTGCGGATTCCAGGCGCGGTCGGCGAGGCGGGAGATCGATTTCAACACGTCGACGGCGGGGAACCGGCCCTGCTCGGCGATTGCCCGGTCGAGCACGATGTGGCCGTCGAGGGTGCCGCGGATGGCGTCGGCGATAGGATCGTTGTGGTCGTCGCCGTCGACGAGAACCGAGAAGACGCCGGTGATCGTGCCCGAGCCTTCGAGGCCGGGACCGGCCCGTTCGAGCAGCTGCGGCAGTTCGGAAAAGACGCTCGGCGGATAGCCCCTCGCCACCGGCGGCTCGCCGGCGGCGAGCGCGACGTCGCGGGCGGCGTGGGCGAGGCGCGTCACGCTGTCGATGATCAGGAGCACGTTCTCGCCCCGGTCGCGGAAATACTCGGCGATGGCCGTCGCGGTCTTCGGGGCGAGGCGGCGCATCATCGGGCTCTCGTCGCCCGTGGCGACGACGGTGACCAGCTTGTCGAGGCCGCCGGCCATGGTCTCCTCGAGGAACTCGCGCACCTCGCGGCCACGCTCGCCGACCAGCGCGACGACCGCCGTGTCGAAGCCCTGTGCCCGCGACAGCATGCCCATCAGCGTCGACTTGCCGACGCCGGAGCCGGCGAAGATGCCGATGCGCTGGCCTTTGACGAGGGGGGTGAAGATGTCGATCGTACGGATGCCGGTCTGCACCGGGTTGCCGATCCGGCCGCGCTTCAGGGCCGGGGGCGGCGAGCCGTCGGCGATGCGCTCGTCTTCGCCCTTGTCGAGCGGCCCGTGGCCGTCGACCGGCTGGCCGAAGGCGTTGACGACGCGGCCCTTCCACGCGGCGCTCGGGGCCACGGTATAGGGGCCGATGCGCCGGGCCGGGCTCTTGACGCCGAGGGTGGAGCGGATGCCGAAGGGCTTGACGGTCAGGCTGTCGGATTCGATCCGCACCACCTCGCCGATCTCCTCGCCGGCCGAGCCAGGGCAGGAGATGCAGTCGCCGAGGCGCACGAAGGGCGACAGGCCGGCGACGCGGAAGGCCTGCGGCCCGACGTCGACGATCCGGCCGGAAATCGCCACCCGCGGCATGTCGAGGGCCGAGAAGTCGGCCGTTCCCTCACGCGTCAGGCTCATTTGGCCCCTCCGAGCGTCTGGATGGCGTCGCCGAGGCTGCGCTCGTTCGACTGGATCATGTTGGCGGCGCTCTCGAAGGCGCGCTGGAGCTCGATTAGCCGCGTCATCTCGAGGATCGGATTGACGTTGGAGCCTTCGACGAAGCCCTGCATCACGCCGGCCCGCGAGAAGTCGAGCGCCGGCTGGGCGGCCTGGTCGGGGACGACGCCGGAGGTGTCGAAGCGGGTGAGCTTGGCGGTCGCCGGAATGGTGAACAGCCCGACGGCGCCGAACTGGCGGCCGTTCTGGGTGATCATCCCGTCGCGGGCGATGGTGACGGAACCGCCATTGGGATCGAGCTGGATCTGAGCCCCGCCGGCGTCGACCAGCGGATAGCCGGTCAAGGTTTCCATCGTCCCGGCCTGGTTGATCCGCATGCGGCCGTCGCGGGTGTAGACGACCCCGTTCGGCCCCTGGAAACCGAACCAGGCGTCGCCGGCGACGGCCATGTCGAGGGGATTGCCGGTCTGGGTGAGTTCGCCGTTCCGGGTCGAGAGGAAGCTCGCGCCCTCCGAGGCCATGCTGATCGGCTCGGCGCCGAAGCCGTCGCCCTTCTTGATCATCTCGTCGAACTTCACCTCCTCGGAGCGGAAGCCGACCGTTCTGACGTTGGCGAGGTTGTGGGCCAGGGTGTCGAGGCGGCGCTCGAGGGCGAGCTGTGCCGACAAGGCGACCGGAAGCGAAGCCTCCATGATCATCCTCTTTCATAAGGAGTTCGGGTTCCGACGCGGCATGGGACGGCGATCGGGCTCGGCGAGTGTCGGCCGGACAATGCCGCCGCAGGCTTGTCCCAGACTGAAAGGCCGGGCCCCCCGGATTTCAGGGGTCGGCAGGGCGGCGAGGTCAAGGCTCGCACAAGCGCTTGTGCCGTAGGCCAGGGACGGAACAACCGCGTATTCGAGGTTCAAATGGGAATTCTGATTGGTCTGGTCGTGGCGCTCGCCTGTCTTTTGGGCGGCTTCGTCGCGATGGGCGGGCATCTCGACGTGCTCGTCCAGCCCTTCGAATACGTCATCATTCTCGGCACCTCGCTCGGCACCTTCATCATCTCCAACTCCGGCAAGACGATCAAGGATACCGGCAAGGCGATGGGCGACGCGCTCAAGAACGCCGTGCCGAAGCAGAAGGATTACCTCGAGGTCCTCGGGCTCCTGCACAATCTGATGCGCGAGATGCGCTCGAAGTCGCGCTCCGAGGTCGAGGCCCATATCGACGACCCGAAGGAATCCTCGATCTTTCAGGCCTATCCGAACATCATCAAGGATACGCCGATGCTGAACTTCATCTGCGACTACGCGCGGCTGATCATCATCGGCAATGCCCGTCCGCACGAGATCGAGGCGTTGATGGAGGAGGAGATCCAGACCATCCACCACGATCTCCTGAAAGCCAAGCACGCGCTCCAGGACGTCGCCGACGGTCTGCCGGCCATCGGAATCGTCGCCGCCGTTCTCGGCGTCATCAAGGCGATGGGCGCGCTCGACCAGTCGCCGGAGGTCCTCGGCCACCTGATCGGCGCCGCCCTCGTCGGCACCTTCGCCGGCATCTTCTTCTCCTACGGCATGTTCGGTCCGATCGCCGCCAAGATCAAATATGTCCGCGAGAAGAAGGTGCGGATGTTCATCATCGTGAAGGCCACCCTCATTGCCTACATGAACGGCGCCATGCCGCAGGTGGCGCTGGAATACGGTCGCAAGGTGATCTCGGCCCACGATCGTCCGACCATCGACCAGGTCGAGAACGAGACCATCGGCGGCGGATCGGGTGCCTGATCCGATGAGCGAGGTCGCCTTTCAATCCGACCCGGCGGAAATCCGGGCTCGCCTCAAGAGCGCGAACGAACTCGATCCGGCCCGGCTGCCGCGGCTCGCGCATCTGTGCGGGGTCTGGAGCGAGGAACTGACCGCCCGGCTCAAGGAACTGACTTCGGGCAGCTTCGAGATCGTCTTCCAGCAGTGCGGCGTCGAGGCCGCGCCCGATCCGGAGGACCAGGAGCTCGCGACGACGCTGATCGCCCCGCTCCTGTCCAATCGCTTTGCCAGGCCGAGCTTCGTTCTTGCCGACCACACGCTCGTCGAGGTGGTGCTGGCGACCTTCCTCGGATGCCAGCCGTCGGCCGAACTCGCCAGGTCGCGCACGCCGAGCGCCTTCGATCAGCACTTCATCCGGCTGTTCTTCGCCAAGGTGATGGAGACCGCCACGAGGGCGTTCCAGCCGATGGCGAGCTTCGATCTCTCGCTCGGCAGCTTCGTCTCCGCCGCCGAACTGGCGGAGGTCCTCGGCGAGGAGCCGGAGAGTTATTTCGTCTTCCGCTTCGAAATCGAGGTCGCCGGCCTCACCGCGCCCTTCTCCCTGGCCTTGCCGAAGAGTTTTCTCTCGCCGCACCGGCGGTTTCTCAGCGGTACGCCCGAGCGGCCCGAGATCGGCGCGGACGAGGCGTGGAAGAAGGGAATCGAGGCGAGCTTCGCCCAGAGCGATCTCAAGATCGAAGCGGTGCTCTGCAAGAAGAAGATCCCGCTGTCGCAGGTCGCGCGCTTCAGGGTCGGCGCCACGATCGAACTGGACGTCGGCCTGACCAGTCTCATTCCGCTGGAATGCGAGGATCGGCCGATGTTCCGCGCCACGGTCGGGCGCTCGCGCGATTCCTACGTGGTGCGCGTCGAAGAGCGCGTCGATCCGGCTCAGGAGTTCATCGATGACATCCTATCTGATTGACGTGCTCCTCGTCGTCGCGCTGGTCGTCACCGCGCTTCGCTGCGGTCGCATGCACAAGGAACTGCGCGCCCTGCGGCAGACCGATCTCGCCGAGGCGCTGGTCGATGCGGAGGTCTCGCTGAACCGCGCGGCCGAAGCGATCGTGGCAGCGCGCCACGAAGGCGTCGACACCGTTCGCCAGCTCGAGCGACAGCTGGTCGAGGCCCGGCGCGTCACCGCCGAACTGAGCGGGCTCGTCGGCCGTGGCGAGGCGAGCCCCGCCGCCGAAGCTGGCGTCGACCCCTACCGGGACTTCTTCGCCGCAGCGCAAGACAGGCTCCACGCCAGTCTGGCCCGCTAGTCCGGTAGCGGCATCCGCCGCACCGGACCGGCTGCCGCATACCCATCCAGCCCTCGAAAGGCCGACCCATGAGCGACTCCGACCTCGACCTCGACCTCGAAGACTCCGACGACGCGGAAGCCGATCTGGGCGGCTTCGAGATGCCCGCAGGCTTCGATCCGACCGCTGCAATGGGTCAAATTGGCGCCCAGGCGGAAGACGACGAAGACGAAGAGGTGATCGAGGAACCCGCCGCCGATCATCTCGATCTCGACCTCGTCATGGACGTCCCCGTGACCATGGAAGTGGTTCTCGGCTCCTCCACCATGACCGTCGCCAACATCCTCAAGCTCGGTCGCGGGGCCGTCGTCAAGCTCGACACCAAGGTCGGCGATCCCGTCGACGTCGTCGTCAACGGCCGCATCGTCGCCCGCGGCGAGATCGTCGTGATCGACAAGGAGGAGCAGCGCTTCGGCATCACCCTGACCGACGTCGCGAAGCCCGGCTCAAAGCTGCAGGCTCGCAAGTCTCGCGCCGCCTGATAAGCCATGTCGATCATCGCCGCCTACAGCAACGAACCCGGTCTGCCCGACGACGGTAGGTCGCGCGCGGCCATCCTGCTGCTCGCGCTCGGATCGCAGGGGGCGGCGCGTCTTCTGAAGCATCTTTCTCCGGACGAGATTCGCCTCGTCCGCGAAAGCGCCGCGAAGCTGCCGACCGTCGGACCGGAGCATATCGACGAGGTGGTCGACGAGTTCCAGAGCTACTTCAAGAAGGGCGTGGCGCTGACCGGCCCGGCCAAGGAGATGGCCGAACTTCTCGAGAACGCCCTGTCGCGGGAAGAATACGTCGCGATCTTCGATCCGGACAGCCGTGATCCGGCGCTGGCCGACCTGGTCGACATGAGCCGCGAGGGCGACGTCTTCGAGGCGATCGCCGCGATGGAGCCGGCGGCTTTCGCCCAAAAACTGCTGCCCGAGCATCCCCAGCTGGTGGCGATCATCCTCGCCAGGGTCCCCCCCGAGATCGCCTCGGCGATGGTGCGCGAGTTTCCGCCGGCGATGCGCAACGACGTGATGCGGCGGATCCTGACGCTGAAGCCGCTGCAATACACGGTGCAGACGATTCTCGAAGGCCAGATCCGGCGCAACTTCCTCGCCGCCAGCGGCGACACGGAAGAGGGCGGAAGCCACGCCTTCCTCGCCGAGATCGTCAACCGCCTCGACAAGGAATCCTCCGAAGAGGTGCTGGAGTCCCTGCGCGCCACCCGTCCGAAGGACGCCGAGGCGCTGGAGAAGCTTCTCTTCGCCTTCGACGATCTGCCGGCTCTGCCGCTGCGGTCCCGCCTCACCCTGTTCGACGCGATCCCGTCCGACGTCATGGTCAAGGCGCTGCGCGGCGCCGCCGAGGAAATCGTCGAGCTGGTGCTCTCTTCGCTCGGCGCGAGAGCCAGGCGCATGGCCGAAGCCGAACTCAAGCAGGAGGTCAACCTCCCGAAAGCCGAGATCGACGGGGCTCGACGCCAGATCGCCAAGGAAGCGCTTCGCCTCGCCGGCGAGGGCAAGCTGGTGCTGCGCGAGCAGGCCGAAGACTGACGGCCCGGACCGCGTAACCATTGCGCAACCGTAAGCCCTGGAAGGCGACGGCGAATTCATCCAACGTCAACGGCTTGAGGGAGTAAATCGTTGGCGGACGAGGATCGATCGTCAAAGACAGAGCAGCCGACGGAGAAGAAGATCCGCGACACGATCGAGAAGGGCAACCTTCCGGTCTCGCGGGAAGCTCCGATCCTGACCTCTCTGCTGGCGGCGATGGCCTTCTTCATCTTTCAGGTGAAGGACGGCTCCGCACATCTGCTCCTCGCCCTGAAGTCGACGATGGAGAATCCGCTCCAGTGGGAGTTGGAGACGGGGGCCGATGCGTTACACGTGCTCGAAATGCTGGCGGTCGAGATGGGCCGCTTCCTCATGCCGGCGGTGCTCCTCTTCGCCGGCGCCGGCATCGTCGCCTCGGTTCTTCAAAATCCGCCGCAGATCAATTTCGAGCGGATCGCTCCGAAGGCCTCGAACGTTTCTCTGTCGTCCGGCTTCAGCCGAATATTCGGCCTCAAGGGCGTGACGGAGTTCGGCAAGTCCATGTTCAAGTTCGTTGCCATCGGTGTCGTCGTCGGCTCCATCCTCGTCGCGGGCTTCCCGACGATGATGAAGACGATGTATGCTGATCCGGTGCTTCTGCCGGAGCTCATCCTCGAAATGGCGATGAAGCTGTTGTCGGGCGTCTCGATCGCGACGATCGTCCTCGTCGCCGCCGACATCGGCCTGTCGCGCTTTCATTGGAACCGCGACCTGATGATGTCGAAGCAGGACATCAAGGACGAGAACAAGCAGATGGAGGGCGACCCGATGGTCAAGGCCCGCCAGCGCCAGATCGCCCGCGAGCGCACCAAGCGCCGGATGATGGCCGAGGTTCCGAAGGCGACCCTCGTCATCGCCAACCCGACCCACTACGCCATCGCGCTTCGCTACGTCCGCGAAGAAGGCGGCGCGCCGGTCGTCGTCGCCAAGGGGACCGACCTGCTCGCCCTGAAGATTCGTGAAATCGCCGAAGCGAACGACGTGCCGGTGATCGAAGACAAGCTCTTGGCAAGGTCGATGTACGACCATGTCGAAATCGATCAGATGATACCGCCTCAGTTCTTCAAGGCCGTCGCCGAGATCATCTACTATTTGTATGCCCGGTCCGGGGCCAAGATGGGGGTAGCCACGGCTTAGCCATGCTCGACATTCGAAAAAGATCGACGATGTCGCGGGAGCGGGCGCTCGCGGACGGCATCAAGGAGGTGGCCGCGGAGCTGAGGCTCGTCGAGGTCGTCGACTACATCGCCTTCCTGCGGCTGGAACGCTACGGCAATCTCGCCGATATCGTCACCTCCTCGTCGGAACTCTATCTGAAGCCCGGCGTCCTTCGCTTTGCCGATGGCGGCGAAGTGCGGCTGAAGTGGGGCGAGGTGCCGGTCGTCATTCTGGCGCTGGAGTTCCGCCACGCCGGGGTGACGGCCCATCTGCATCTCGAACTCGGCGCGACGACCGCCGCGGTCGACATCGTCCATGTCAGCTTCGACGATCGGCCGGCGACGGTGGACGAGGAACTCGTCATGCTGATGAACGCGATCGCCGACGCTCATCTCAAGACGCCCGACTGATCGCCCGGGCGATCCTTCCGGCGGACCATCTCCAGTCGGAGCGCGATCGGCCGGGTGCGGTCATGCTCCGCTTTTTTTCACGAGGCCCGGATCCTTAGCCCGGCCCCGAATCCCGTGCAGACCTGACCCTGAACGCCGGCACCACCGTCGTCGAGGACCCGTCCGTCGCTTCGACGCGCATCGGGGAATCGTCCAAGCCATCACCGATGGCCGCCGGCGGCACGCCAATTTCGACGATCGCCTTCCGCACGCGACGGCATCCGGGCATCGCGGGTCGGACGGTGCAGGCCATCCCGGGGCAGCGGTTGCGACGGTCCACCGATCGCCTCCGCCCCGCGGCGCGCTGAGCGCACGGCGCCGGGCCACCCATCCTCGCCATGAGCTTCCTCCTTCACGCCCGGACGCAAATGCGCCGGCGGCGCAACGGCGGTCCCTCCGACGCGTCGCGGCGGCGCCCGTTCGCGTGCTTTGCCGACAGTATTTTGCGCCGACGGCGCGGCAGCTTCCCTACAAGTTTCGGACAAGTGGTTGGGCATAGAACCGGGGCAGTCGAAGCAACGGAAGTTTCGCCATGGACAGTGCCTATCTCTTCGGCATCACCTCCCAGCGCAACGCCTGGCTCACCGCCCGCCAGGCGGTGGTCGCAGAGAATGTCGCCAATGCCGATACGCCCGATTACAAGACCAAGGACATCGCACCGTTCGAAGACGTCCTGAACCAGATCGGGATGAGTATGGTCGCCGACAACGAGGCGCACATCGCCATGGGCGACGGCTTCAGCGAGGGCGTCGCGCGCACCGGCCAGCAGGACTGGGTGGTCAACACGACCGACAAGGACGTCGCGATCGAGCAGGAGATGCTGAAGGCGGGCGAGGTCTCGCGCGCCTATTCGCTGAACACGTCGATCGTCAAAGCCTTCCACCGGATGCTTCTCAACACCGTGAAGGGCTGACGCCGATGATCGATCCCATTGTCTCTTCGCTGAAGATCGCCTCGAGCGGACTGTCGGCCCAGTCGACGCGCCTGCGCGTCGTCTCCGAGAACATTGCCAACGCCAATACCACCGGCGACGTCGCCGGCGCCGATCCCTATCAGCGCAAGACGGTGACCTTCGCTTCCGAACTCGATCGCCTGACCGGCGCCGATCTCGTCAAGGTGTCCGACGTCGGCCGCGACCAGACCGCTTTCGTCGTCGAGCACGATCCGGGCAATCCGGCTGCCAATGCCGACGGCTACGTCAAGATGCCGAACGTCAACATGCTGGTCGAGATGGCCGACATGCGCGAGGCCAACCGCTCCTACGAGGCCAATCTCCAGGTGGTGAAGCAGGCTCGCGAAATCATCAACATGACCATTGATCTCCTGAGGAGTTGACCATGATCCCAGCCATCGGATCGGCCCTTCCGCGGGTCGAGCTTTCCCCGAGCAACAACTTCGTCACCGGCGGTGTCGCCCAGGGCGGCGTGGAGGCCGGCAAGAGCTTCGGCGCCGTCCTGACCCAGCTCGCCTCCGACGCCGTGTCGACCGTGAAAACGGCGGAAGCGACCTCGATCAAGGGCGTCAACGGCGAATCTTCGACCCAGGCCGTCGTCGAGGCGGTGATGAACGCCGAACGCACCCTGCAGACGGCGATCGCCGTCCGCGACAAGGCCGTCGCCGCCTATCTCGAACTCTCGCGCATGTCGATCTGACGCCGGCGAGGGTGTCCGAAGGGCGCCGCCGGGAAGGGCTCCGGCCCGAGACTTGCGGCGAGGCAGCCGGCGTTCGTCCGGCCCCGTCATCGCCGATCCCGTGATCGCCGCCGGCTTCGCGGGCAATAACCAGAAACGGAGTATCCGATGCGCGCCCTAGCGATCGCCGCCACCGGCATGAACGCCCAGCAGACCAACGTCGAGGTCATCGCGAACAACATCGCGAACATCAACACCACCGGCTTCAAGCGGGCGCGGGCGGAGTTCACCGATCTGCTCTATCAGGTCGAGCGGATGCAGGGCGTGCCCAACCGGGGTGGCGAAGGCGTCGTTCCGGAAGGCGCGCAGCTCGGCCTCGGCGTCCGCCTCGCGGCGATCCGCACCGTGCATCTTCAGGGAACGCTGAACCAGACCGGCAACCGGCTCGACCTCGCCATCAACGGCAATGGCTGGTTTCAGGTGCAGGGCCCGGGCGGCGAGACGCTCTACACCCGCGACGGTGCCTTCAACACCAATGCCAACGGCCAGCTCGTCACTCTCGACGGTTTCGCCGTCGACCCGGGCATCACCGTCCCCGCCAACACCACCGAGGTGACGGTCAATGCCAGCGGCGAGGTCTACGCCACGCTCGACGGTCAGGTCGCCCCGCAGCTGCTCGGCCAGCTGACCATCTCGACCTTCCCGAACGACGCCGGCCTTGCCGCCCAGGGCGGCAACCTCTTCCGCGAGACCGTCGCCTCCGGCGCACCGGTGGCGGGCGTCGCGGGCGAGGAGGGATACGGCACGATCAACCAGGGCTATCTCGAAGACTCCAACGTCGATCCGGTCAAGGAGATCTCCGAGCTGATCTCCGCCCAGCGCGCCTACGAGATGAACTCCAAGGTGATCACCGCCGCCGACGAGATGTCGAGCGTCGTCTCCAAGGGCATGCGGTAACGTCATGACCTTCGGCTCCCGTTCGCTCTCACGCCTCGGTTCGAGGCTCGGCCGGATCGCGGGCCTCGGCCTGGCTATCTTCTTCGCCGGCCCCTCGGCTGCGGCCGAACTGACCCTGCCGGTGCCTTCGGCGATCGTCTATCCGGGACAGCCCATCGTCGAGCGGGGGCTCTCCACCGGCGACTTCATCGTCAAGGACGACAAGGTGGGTCTCTTCGTCCTCGAGGAGAAGATGCTGGAAGGCATGGTCGCCAAGCGAACGCTGCTGCCCGGCAACGCCATCCGCGTGACCGACATCTCGCTGCCCGATCTCGTCACCGCCGGGTCCCAGGTGACGCTGGTTTACCGCGAACAGGGCCTCTTCATCACCGGTCTCGGCACGGCCCTTCGCTCCGGCGCGCAGGGCGACGCCGTCACGGCCCGCAACATCGACAGCGGCATCGTCGTCTCGGGCGTCGTCGAGGCCGACGGAACGATCAGGATCGTGGAATGAGACCTCTGCGCGTCATCGGGCTCGTTCTTGCCCTTGCCGGCCTCGTTCCGCAGGCGCTCGCCGCGGACATGGTGGCGAGCCGCGGAATGCTTTCCGACCAGGGTCCCGGTGAACCCTTCCGTCCGGTCCGCGGCGATCCCGATTCGGCCGTCGGCACGGTGCGGATCAAGGACATCACCTCGGTCAGGGGCGTCAGGTCGAACCAGCTCGTCGGCTACGGCCTCGTCGTCGGCCTGCAGGGAACCGGCGATTCGATGCGCAATGCGCCCTTCACCGAGCAGTCGCTGCAGTCGATGCTCGACCGGATGGGCGTCAACATCCGCTCGCAGAGCCCGAGGGGCAAGAACGTCGCCGCGGTGACCGTGACGGCGGAGCTGCCGCCCTTCATCGGCACCGGACAGCGTATCGACGTGACGGTGTCCTCGCTGGGCGATTCCTCGTCGCTGATGGGCGGAACGCTGGTGATGACGCCGCTCTACGGCGCCGACGGCGAGATCTATGCCGTCGCGCAGGGGCCGGTCGCAGTCAGTGGCTTCACCTCCCAGGGCGACAGCGAAAAGCTGACCCAGGGCGTGCCGACGACGGGGCGGGTCGCCAACGGTGCTCTCGTCGAACGCGAGGTGCCCGGTTCCTTCAACGACGACGGCAAGCTCGCCTACGAACTCTTCAATCCCGACTTCAAGACGGCGATCCGCATCGTCGACGTCGTCAACGCCTATGCGGTCAAGCGCTGGGGCGTCGCCGTCGCCCAGGAGGAGGACCTTCGCACGGTGCATCTGCATCGGCCGAAGAAGGTCTCGGCTCCGCGGTTCCTCGCCGAACTCGGCGACCTCAGGGTCGCCCCGGACCAGCCGGCCCGCGTCGTCATCGACGAGCGCACCGGAACGGTGGTGATCGGCAAGGACGTCCAGATCTCAACCGTGGCGCTCACCCACGGCAATCTGACGGTCCGGGTCAGCGAGATGCCCTCGGTGTCCCAGCCGGCGCCGCTCTCGGACGGCCAGACGGTGGTGACGTCGGAGACCCTCGTCGAGGTCCAGCAGGACGGCGGCAACTTTGCCTATGTCGGCGGTGCCGATCTCGAAACGGTCGTTCGCGGCCTCAACCGCATCGGTCTGAAGCCGACGGGGATCATCGCGGTCCTCCAGGCTGTCAAGACGGCCGGTGCCCTTCAGGCGGAACTGGTGGTGCAATGATGCGACGCACGACGAAGACGATCGGATTGCGGGCGGTCCTGACCGCCGCCGTTCTTCTCCTCCCGGCAACGACCGCGATGGCGGAAGGCGGCGGCGCCAAGCCGGCCGAAAAGCCGGTGATCCCGCCGCAGGAAGTCCGGATCATCGACGAAAACGGCAATCCGGTCGCAGGTCCCGCCCCGGCGACGGAGGTTGAGAAATACTGCCTCAACATCGCCGACCGGGCGCAGGAGAAGCGCTATTCCCTGCAGCAGGCGAAGCTGAAGGAAATCGAGACCGAAGTCGGCAAGCAGATCGACGAGCTGGAGCGCCGGCGCGCCGACTACAAGGCGTGGCTCGCCGAGCGCCGGAAGTTCCTCGACAGCGCCTCCGGCGTCGTCGTCGACATCTATGCCAGCATGGACGCCAGCTCCGCCGCCGGACAGCTCGCCAAGCTCGATCGCGACGCCGCCGCCTCGGTCCTCGTCAAGCTCAAGGCGCGCCAGGCCAGCTCGATCCTCAGCGAGATGGACACCAATACCGCGGCGGAGATCGCCGGACGCATCGTGCAGAAGACCGCTGCCGGCACCAACGCGCCGCCGGCGTAGGAGAGGCGTAAGTGACGAAAAGTCTAGTTGCAGTCGTGGCGCTCGTTGCCCTTGCCGGATGTTCGACCACCAGGGAGGACGCCCTGCGCGAGCCCGGCCTGTCGCCGGTCGGCAGCGGGCTGTACGAATACCCGCCGGTGGCGATCCAGCCGGCGTTTCCGGCCGCGGGGCCGCGCACGCCGCATTCGCTATGGAGCGACGATCGTGCCACCTTCTACCAGGACCCGCGCGCTCTCGACGTCGGCGACATCGTCACGGTGAAGATCGAGATCAGCGACCAGGCCAAGCTCGACAACAATTCCAAGCGCTCGCGCACTTCCGACATCGGAGCCTCGCTCGGGCTCGGCGGTTTCCTCGGCACCTGGGTGCTGCCGGACGTCGACGCCTCGCTTTCGGCGGACGACAAGTCGGCGGCCGAGGGCAAGGGTGCGGTCGACCGGTCCGAGAAGATCAACCTCTCCGTTGCGGCCGTCGTCACCCAGAAGCTGCCGAACGGCAACCTCTTCATCGCCGGCCAGCAGGAAGTCCGGGTGAACTTCGAGGTCCGGGTGCTGTCGATCGCCGGCATCATCCGGCCGCGCGACATCCTGCCGAACAACACCATCGACTACGACAAGATCGCCGAAGCGCGCATCTCCTACGGTGGACGCGGCCGTCTGACGGAAGTGCAGCAGCCGGGCTGGGGCCAGCAGGTCTACGACATCGTCGCCCCCTACTGACGATCGTCAGGTCACTTCTTCGCGAAACCGCCGGCGGGATCTTCGTTCCGCCGGCGGTTTCGCGTCGCCTCGGCGCCCGCGGGCCGGTTCCGCAAGTCTCGCGATAGCGAGCCGGTTTATCGCAAGGTCGAGCGGTCGGGACGGCGGATCATGACGATGCCGAGGCGGACCGTGAGCGAGAGAAGGGCTTTGCTCGATGGCCGAGGCCGACATCCCCGAACTTGACGAGGGCGGCAAGAAGAAGGGCGGCATGATGCCGACCATCATCGCCGTCACGGTGGTGACGCTGATCGCAGCCGGCGCCGGCAGCGGGATCGGGATGATGCTGACGTCGGGCGCGCCGGCTCCGGCGGCCCCCGCTCCGGCACCCGAGGCCCAAGCGGACAAGAACGGCGAAGGCCACGGCGAGCCGAAATCCGACATCGCCGCCGCGCAGGAGGGCATGGTGCCGCTGCAGCTGATCGAGCTGAAGCCGGTCCTGACCAACATCTATTCGCCCGAGGACGCCTGGCTGCGCATCGAGGCCTCGCTCGTCGTCAAGCAGGACGGCACCCTCAATGGCGACGTTCTCGCCGCCGAGGTCGAGGCCGACACGCTCGCCTTTCTCCGGTCGGTCCAGCTGGCACAGGTGGAGGGCTCGCGCGGCCTCCTGCATCTTCGCGACGATCTGCGCGAACGGGCCAAGCTGCGCTCCACGGCGGTGGTCGACTACCTCATCCGCACCATGGTGGCGGAATGAAGCGCGGCCTCCTCGCTTTCGGCCTGGCCGGGGCCGTTCTTCTCCTTGCGGCCCATCCGAGCTTCGCACAGGCGTCCAACAACGTCGCCCAGACGCTCTCCGATCTCCTGCCGGAAGGCGATGCTTCGGTGTCCGGCCGGATCATCCAGCTCTTCGGCATCGTCACCGTCCTGTCGGTCGCGCCCGGCCTTCTGGTGATGGTGACGTCGTTCACCCGCATCGTCATCGCCCTGTCGATCCTCAGAAGCGGCCTCGGCCTGCAGACGACGCCGGCCAACCTCATCCTGATCTCGCTCGCTCTGTTCATGACCTTCTTCGTCATGGCGCCGACCTTCGACAAGGCGTGGCGCGACGGGCTGCAGCCGATGCTCGACAACCAGATCACCGAGGAGGAGGCGTTCTACCGCATCTCCGATCCGTTCAAGGAGTTCATGCTCACCCAGGTGAGGGCCTCGGACCTCGCGCTGTTCGACGATCTCGCCTCGACGAACAGCCGCGACCGGGTCGAACCGGAAGAGCAGGGGGCGGCCGACGAGCGCGACGTCGATCTGCGCATCCTCATACCCGCTTTCATGATCTCCGAACTGCGGCGGGGCTTCGAGATCGGGTTCCTGATCGTTCTTCCCTTTCTCGTCATCGACATGATCGTCGCGACACTGACGATGTCGATGGGCATGATGATGCTGCCGCCGACGATCATCTCGCTTCCTTTCAAGATCTTGTTCTTCGTCCTGATCGATGGCTGGAACATGCTTGTGGGATCGTTGGTACGATCGTTTTTCTGACGTAACAATACTCGTGTTGCTGCTTTAACCGGCGTTTAACGTTAACGACCTAGGTTAACACCATCGGCGCCGGCATGAAGCGAGGGCCTTTAGAGACGGCAGGATCCAATGAGCGGACGACTTGCCCGTAAAGGTTGATTAGTATGACGAGTATCATCACCAACGTCGCGGCAATGACGGCCCTGCAGACGCTTCAGCACACCAACATGATGCTGGAGGAAACGCAGAACAAGATCTCCACCGGCTACCGGGTATCGGAAGCCAAGGACAACGCGGCCTACTGGTCGATCGCGACCACCATGCGCTCCGACAACAGCGCCATGTCCGCGGTCGTCGATTCCCTCGGCATCGGTGCTGCGACCGTCGACACCGGCTATACCGCCTTGTCCTCGGCCAAGGACGTGATCTCCGAGATCAAGGCGAAGCTCACCACCGCCACCTCGGACGGCGTCGACCGCAAGAAGATCCAGGGCGAGATCGACGCCCTGCAGGAGCAGCTGAAGACCATCTCCGACTCGGCCTCCTTCTCGGGTCAGAACTGGCTTTCGAACACCGATGCGGTGGCTCCGGTCAAGCAGATCATCTCGTCGCTGTCGCGCGGCTCGGACGGGACGCTTTCGGTCGGCTCGATCTCGGTGGATACGAACAACATCCGCATGTACGCGGCCGGCAACGGGCTGATGGACAAAGCCATCGACATCGACAAGTTCGGCGCTGCCCTCGGCACGGCGACGGTCGAGACCACGGCGATCAACTTCGCCAACGCCGACGACAAGATCTCCTTCTCCGTGTCGCAGGCCGGTGAAGCCGCCCGCACGGTCGAGATCACCCAGGCCACCCTGACCGCGGCCGGTCTCAGCGACACGAAGATCCGCTCGAACGCCGATCTGAAGTCCGTCTATGAGCAGGCCCTGTCGGACGCCGGCATCACCGGCATCGACGTCACCGTCGGTGCGGCTGGCGAGTTGAGCTTCACCTCGCTCGAGGGATTCTCGGTGACCAACGCGGCGACGACCGGCACGTCCGCCATCGCGGTCGCCGACATGGGACTCGTCAACACCGACACCACGGCCGCGGCCACGGGCTCCTTCTCGATCAGTGTCGATGCCATCGACATCACCTCGGTCACGTCCGAGGCGATCCAGGCCTATATCAAGGTGGTCGACGAGGCGCTGTCGAAAGTCACCTCGGCTGCCGCCAGCCTGGGTGCGATCCAGAACCGCATCGAGCTGCAGCAGGAATTCGTCTCCAAGCTGATGGACACGATCGACCAGGGCGTCGGCACGCTGGTCGATGCCGACATGACCGAGGAATCCACCCGCCTCAAGGCGCTGCAGACCCAGCAGCAGCTCGGCGTCCAGGCGCTGTCGATCGCCAACTCCTCGAGCCAGGCGATCATGCAGCTCTTCCAGAACTGATCTCTCTGCAGTCAGCTTCGATCGACCGAAGGGCCGCCCGTCTGGGCGGCCCTTTTCTTTTGACCGCCGGGTCGTCGGGTCGTCGACCGTCGATCCACGGTCGGTGACGAAGGTTTAACCACGTCGCTTCGAAGCATATTAACCACACCGCTTTTACACAAATTAACCATAAGAAATCGTCTTACAAGCAAAAGCGAGATCGGCTCGCTGGATTAACCAGTCGGAAGGCATCGAGACTGCATCTTGCGGGCATAGCGAAGTGGCCGAAGCGAAATAGAAACGGCCACCGGCATGATGCCCTTTCGCTATCCCGGCCAATCCGGATTGTCCCAAAAACTTCGATGTACTTGCGTATGGGACGCTTATTCTTATGACCAGCATTATGACGAATGCCTCTGCGATGACGGCTCTGCAGAGCCTGCAGTCGATCAACTCTTCGCTCGACGAGACCCAGAGCCGCATCTCGACCGGCTACCGCGTCGCCGAAGCCAAGGACAATGCCGCCTACTGGTCGATCGCGACCACGATGCGCTCCGACAACCAGGCGATGTCCGCCGTCGTCGACTCTCTCGGCATCGGCGCCGCCACGGTCGACGCCGCCTACACCGGCCTCAACGCCGCCAAGGACGTTCTCTCCGAGATCAAGGCCAAGCTGACCACCGCCACCTCCGACGGCGTCGACAAGGGCAAGGTTCAGGAAGAGATCACGGCTCTCCAGAACCAGCTGAAGACGATCTCCGACTCGGCCTCGTTCTCCGGCCAGAACTGGCTGTCGAACACCGACGCCGATACCGACAAGCAGATCGTCTCGGCGATCTCGCGCGATGCCAGCAACAAGCTCTCGGTCGGCGCCATCGACGTCGACATCGACAGCTATCGCCTCTACTCCGCCGATGCCGGCATCCTCGACAAGGGCATCGACGTGTCGCAGTACTCCGGCGCGGTCGGCACGACGACGGTCGAGACCACGGCGATCACCTTCGGCGCCGACAACAAGATCTCGTTCTCGGTCTCGCAGAACGGTGAGCCGGCCCGTACGGTCGAGATCACCCAGCAGACCCTGACCGACGTCGGCCTCAACACCTTCACGATCCGCTCGGAAGCCGATCTGAAGGCCGTCTACGAGCAGGCGCTGTCCGATGCCGGCATCAAGGGCATCGACGTCGACATCACCGCGGGTGCGGTCAGCTTCAAGTCGCTCGAGACCTTCACGGTCACCAATGCGGCGACGAGCGGCACGACGCCTCCGGCGATCGCCGACATGGGCCTGTCCGCGACCGACGTCACGGCGACGGGCGGCACCTACACGACCAGCGTCGAAGACATCGACATCTCTTCTGCCGACTCGGACAAGATCCAGGCCTACATCAAGGTCGTCGACGAGGCGCTGTCGCAGGTCACCACCGCTGCCGCCAGCCTCGGCGCGATCCAGAACCGCATCGACTTGCAGACGGAATTCGTCTCCAAGCTGATGGACACGGTTTCGGAAGGCGTCGGCACGCTGGTCGATGCCGACATGACCGAGGAGTCCACCCGCCTCAAGGCGCTGCAGACCCAGCAGCAGCTCGGCGTCCAGGCGCTGTCGATCGCCAACAACTCCTCGCAGTCGCTGCTCTCGCTGTTCCGCTAAGCGGCAAGGGGAGGGGCCCCGCCCCTTCCTGAGCAATCCGACGGAAATGAAAGGCCCGGCCCTCCGCCGGGCCTTTTCGCGTTCTGGCGCCCCCTGCCTTGATCTCGGAGCAGCGGCCTGCAGCCCTGCCGGCGCGCAACCGCCGCGGATTGGCGTCGTTCCCCAGCCTTGAAGTCGCCCTTACGTTAAGCATGTCGGCAACAAATCTGCATCAAGTCGATCGATCAAAACTTCAAGGTTAATTGCCGTGATGAATCGATATCGTGAATCTATTTCGGCCTTTAACTAATCTCATTCGCCATCCGTTAGGCTAGAATCTCCGGATATTCCGAGCGATTTCTCGAATTAAGATTTTGGAGTGAGTCCGGTCGCCATGTTGTCGTCATAGCGAAGTGGCCAAACGGAAATAGAAGTGGCCATGGGCATGATGCCGTTTCGTTATCCCGGCCGACCCGGATTGTTCCTATCAGTATCTTGCGTATGGAACGCCAGTTATGACCAGCATCAACACCAACACGTCCGCAATGACGGCTCTGCAGAGCCTGCAGTCGATCAACTCTTCGCTCGACGAGACCCAGAGCCGCATCTCGACCGGCTACCGCGTCTCGGAAGCCCAGGACAATGCCGCCTACTGGTCGATCGCGACCACGATGCGTTCCGACAACCAGGCGATGTCGGCCGTCGTCGACTCGCTCGGCATCGGCGCCGCCACGGTCGACGCCGCCTATACCGGCCTCAATTCGGCCAAGGACGTTCTCTCCGAGATCAAGGCCAAGCTGACCACCGCCACGTCCGAGGGCGTCGACAAGGGCAAGGTTCAGGAAGAGATCGGTGCGCTCAAGGAGCAGCTGAAGACCATTTCCGACTCGGCCTCGTTCTCCGGCCAGAACTGGCTGTCGAACACCGACGGCACCACCACCAAGCAGATCGTCTCGTCGATCTCGCGCGATTCCGCCAACAAGCTCTCGGTCGGCGCCATCGACGTCGACATCGACAGCTATCGCCTCTACTCCGCCGATGCCGGCATCCTCGACAAGGAGATCGACGTTTCGCAGTTCTCCGGTGCGCTTGGCACGACGACGGTCGAGACCACGGCGATCACCTTCGGCGCCGACAACAAGATCTCGTTCTCGGTCTCGCAGAACGGTGAAGCGGCCCGCACGGTCGAGATCACCCAGCAGACCCTGACCGACGTCGGCCTCAACGGCAACACGATCCGGTCGGAAGCAGATCTGAAGGCCGTCTACGAAAAGGCGCTGTCCGATGCCGGTATCGATGGCATCGATGTCGACGTCACCGCGGGTGCGGTCAGCTTCAAGTCGCTGGAGACCTTCTCGGTCACCAATGCGGCCTCGACCGGCACCGGCACCCCGCCGACTGTCGCCGAGATGGGCCTGGGTGCGGGCGACGTAACGGCGAGCGGCACCACCGACAAGGTCAGCGTCGAGAACATCGACATCTCGTCTGCTGACTCAAGCAAAATCCAGGCCTACATCAAGGTCGTCGACGAGGCGCTGTCGCAGGTCACCACGGCCGCCGCCAGCCTCGGTGCGGTGCAGAACCGCATCGATCTGCAGACCGAATTCGTCTCCAAGATGATGGACACGGTTTCGAAGGGCGTCGGCTCGCTGGTCGATGCCGACATGACCGAGGAGTCCACCCGTCTCAAGGCGCTGCAGACCCAGCAGCAGCTCGGCGTCCAGGCGCTGTCGATCGCCAACTCCTCCTCGCAGTCGCTGCTCTCGCTGTTCCGCTAAGACCGGCAGGCAGCCTTTCGAGGCACAAGGCATGGAAGGGGCCGCCCGCAAGGGTGGCCCCTTTTTCATGGCGGACTCGTCTCGACACGCCAGTCGGGAGAGCCGCCGACACGGCAGCCGTTTCGTCCGAATGTCTTCAAGCCGCCGGCGCCGCACGGCACCCGGGCGACGGGAGCCGCCGGACGCGGTCGTCAGCCTTCGATCTCGGCCTTCAGCATTTCGAGCTCCAGCCATTCGTCCTCGGCCCTGGCAAGTGCGGCGCGCTTCTCTTCGATCGCCTTGGCGAGCTGCTTGAAGCGCTCGGGGCGCTTGGAAAACAACGCGGGATCGGCCATCTCCGCCTCCGCCTCGCCGATCTGCGATTCCAGCTCGGCGATGGTCTTCGGCAGGGCTTCGAGGGCGAATTTCTGCTTGTAGGAGAGTTTCGCCGCGCCGGCCCCCTTCGAGGCGGCCCCGGCCGCGCTGCCGGACGATCCGGATCCCTTGTCAGGCTTTGACGTTTGCGCCGGCCTTTGCGGCTTTCTCGTCGTCGCGGCCGTTTCCCGCCTCTGCGCGACCATGTCCGAATAGCCCCCGGCATATTCCAGCCAGACGCCGTCGCCGCTCGGCGAAATCACCCCCGTCACCGTCCGGTCGAGGAAGTCGCGGTCGTGGGAGACGAGCAGCACCGTCCCCGGATAACCGGCGATCAACTCTTCCAGAAGATCCAGCGTCTCCATGTCGAGATCGTTGGTCGGTTCGTCGAGGACGAGCAGATTGGCGGGCGTCGCCAGCGTCTTGGCGAGCAAGAGCCGCGCCCGCTCGCCGCCCGAAAGCTGGCCGACCGGGGTGCGGATCTGCTCGGGCTGGAAGAGGAAGTCCTTGAGATAGCCGGCGACGTGCCGCGGCTCGCCATTCACCATCACCTGGTCGCCGCGCCCGTCGGTCAGCGCCTCGGCGACGCCGACGTCGTCCTTCAGCGCCGCGCGCTTCTGGTCGAGAAAGGCGAGGTCGAGATTGGTGCCGAGGCGGATCCTACCGGCATCCGGGGCGAGTTCGCCGATCAGCATCTTCAGGAGCGTCGTCTTGCCGGCGCCGTTCGGCCCGACGAGGCCGACCCGGTCGCCCCTGGCGATGCGCGTCGAAAACTCCTTCACCAGCACCCGGCCGTCATAGGCCTTGCAGATGCCTTCCGCTTCAATCACCAGCTTGCCGCTCTCGCGGGTCTCGCCCGCCTGCATGCTGACCTGGCCGACGGCCCGGCGCGCGTCGCGTCGCTGCTGGCGCATCGCATGCAGTTCGCCGAGGCGGCGCATGTTGCGGGTGCGCCGGGCGGTGACGCCGTAACGCAGCCAATGCTCCTCGCGCACGATCTTGCGGTCGAGCTTCTGCAGGTCGCGCTCTTCTTCCTCCAGCACCTTGTCGCGCCAGCCTTCGAAGGCGCCGAACCCCTCGTCGATCCGCTTCACGCCGCCGCGGTCGAGCCAGACCGTCGCCCGCGTCACCGTCTCCAGAAACCTCCGGTCGTGGCTGATGACGACGAGGGCGCTCTTCATCGAGCGAATCTCGTCTTCAAGCCATTCGATGGTCGGAAGATCCAGATGGTTGGTCGGCTCGTCGAGGAGGACGACGTCCGGTTCGGGCGCCAGCGCCTTGGCCAGTGCCGCCCGCCGCGCCTCGCCGCCGGAAAGGTTGGCGGGCGAGATCTCCTCCGCAAGGCCGAGGGATTCGATCAGGAAGGTGACGCGGTAGTGGTCGTCGGCCGGGCCGAGGCCGTCGGCCACATAGTCGCCGACCGTCGCGAAATCGCCGAAGTCCGGCTCCTGGGCGAGATAGCGCAAGGTCGTGCCGGGCTTCAGGAAGACCTCGCCGCGGTCCGGCTCGACCTGGCCGGCGGCGATCTTCAAAAGCGTCGACTTGCCCGAGCCGTTGCGGCCGACCAGCGCGATCCGATCGCCCGGCAGGACGTTGAGTTCGACGCCGGAGAGCAGCGGCGTGCCGCCGAAAGTGAGCGCGACGCCATCGAGGCGCAGGAGGGGAGGGGGTGCCATGGGGCGCTTCTAATGATTTGCGGGGCAGGAGGGAATGGGGTGCGGTACCCTGAACGCTGCGGGGCGGGAACTGCGGCGAACGTATCGGGCGCATTCCATCATCGCCCTGTCATCCTTGGCCTTGTGCCGAGGATCTATTGCCGTCGAAGCGTTGGATCCTTGGCGATTGGCTATTTTCGATCGACTCTGGTGCCGATATCCCAGTAGATCCTCGGCACAAGGCCGAGGATGACGGCCTGAACGGGCCGACGGCGACTGCAGCCGCAGCCGAGCTGTGTCCTCCTCACTCCGCCGGCGCCGGATGCCCGCCATGGCCTCCGCCTCGTTCGTCCTCCTCGTCTTCCTCCAATGCATGGCGCCGTTCCGCCGCCGCGACATCGCGATGGAGTTCGGCCGTCCGCTCGGAGACCGGCGATGAAAACCGGCCGAGGATCAGATAGGCGACCGGCGTGACGTAGAGGGTCGAGAAGGTGGCGAGGCCGAGGCCGCCGACGATGACGTAGCCGAGCGCCACGCGGGCCTCCGCCCCGGCGCCGGATGCGAGCACAAGCGGCACGCCGCCGACGACGGTCGCCACCATAGTCATCATCACCGGTCTCAGTCGGATGAGGCAGGCCTGCTCCACCGCCTCGCGCAGCGGCATCCCTCTTTCCCGCAACTGATTGGCGAATTCGACGATCAGGATGCCGTTCTTGGCCATGATGCCGACCAGGAGCACGAGGCCGATCTGGCTGTAGAGATTGAGGCTCATTCCGAAGAAGGAGAGGGCGAAGATCGCGCAGGCTATGCCCAGCGGCACCGTGGCGATGATGATGAAGGCCGAGACGAAGCTTTCGAACTGGGCGGCGAGGACGAGGACGATGATGACGAGGGCGAAGCCGAAGACGAGGGCAAGGCCGTTGTTGGTCTCGCTCAGCGTCGCCGCCTCGGCCAGCGGGATCAGGCGCTGGGTCTGCGGCAGCATGTCCTCGGAAAAGCGCTGGACGTCGGTCCAGGCATCCTGGATGGCGTAGCCGTCCGGGATCGATGCGGTGATGGCCACCGCGCGGCTGCGGTTCTCGCGTTCGAGCGAGGGCGCGATCGGCTTTTCCTCGATCGTCGCGACGGTCGACATCGGCACGATCCGCCCGTCGGAGGCCTTGAGGAAGACGTTGCGGAGGTCGCCGGGGTCGTTGACGGGATCGCTGGTGGTGATCAGCCGGATCGGAACTTCCTTGTCGGCGATGTAGGTCTGGCCGATCTCGCGCCCGTCGAGCAGCGCCTGCATGGCGGTGGCGAGGCCGTCGATGTCGATGCCGAGGTCGGATGCGCGTGCCCGGTCGATGACGACGGAAAGCTGCGGCTGGGTGGCGTCGTTGGAAAGCCGCACCGTGCCCCAGCGGCCGTCCTTCTGCATCGCCTCGACGAGCGTGTCGGCACTTTGGGAGAGTTCGTCGAAGTTCTGGCCGGCGATGGCGAATTGCAGCCCCTGGCCGCCGCCGCGGATGCCGAGCGAGTTCGGCTGGATGGCGAAGGCTCTGACGCCGGCGATGTTCCTCAGCTTGCCGTTGATCTCGGCGACGATCTCCTGCTGGGTGCGGTCGCGATCGGACCAGTCGGCGAGGCTGACGACCATGAAGGCCTGATTGGCGCCGCCGCGGCCGGTGATGGCGAAAACGTTCTTCGCCTCGCCCGAATCGACATAGGGCATCAAGATGTCTTCCACCCGCCGCACCTGGGCGTTGGTATAGTCGAGGCTGGCTCCCTGCGGCCCGCTGACGCGCATCAGCACGACGGCGCGGTCCTCAGACGGGGTCAGTTCCTGCGGCATCGTCGTGAAGACGGTGTAGGCGCTGAAGGAGAACAGCGCCGCGGCCGCGACGACGACCACGGGAAAGGCGAGGCAAAAGCGCAGCGTGACCGCGTAGAAGCCGGCGAGACGGGCTCCGACCCAGCGGATCCCCCGGGCGAAGAAACCCGGCTTCGCCTCGTCCTCGCGGGCCTTCAGGAACGTCGCCGCCAGCATCGGGCAAAGGGTGAGGGCGATGAAGGAGGAAATCACCACGGCGGCGGCGAGGACGTAGCCGAACTCCTTGAACAGGCCGCCCGCCTGGCCGGGCAGGAAGGAGATCGGCACGAAGACGGCGGCGAGCGTCGCGGTGGTCGAGACGACGGCGAAGAACATCTCGCGAGCGCCGATGACCGCCGCAGCGCGCGGCTTGGCGCCCATGTCGCGCCAGCGGACGATGTTTTCGAGGACGATGATGGCGTCGTCGACCACGAGGCCGGTCGCCAGAACGAGGGCGAGGAGGGTCAGGATGTTGACCGAAAAGCCCATGACGTAAATGAAGCTGACGACGCCGACGAGGGCGATCGGCATCGTCACGGCGGGAATGAAGGTCGCGCGGAAGTTCAACAGGAACAGGAAGATCACCGCGACGACGATGACGACGGCGAGGCCTATGGCGAGTTCGACCTCGTGCAGCGCGCCGTTGATGAAGGTCGCGTCGTCGCTCGTCACCTCGACGTGGACGCCGTCGGGAACGGTGCGGTTGAGATTGGCGACTTCGCGGCGAACGCCTTCGGAAATGTCGAGCGTGGAAGAGCCGGCCTGGCGGACGACGCCGAGGCCGATGCCGGTCTCGCCGTTGCGCCTTAGCTGCGAGGCGGCCTCGTCCGGGCCGAACCGCACCGAGGCGACGTCGCCGAGCTGGGTCCTGTCGTCGAGATAGATCGCTTCGAAGGCTTCCGGCGAATTGACGTTGGCGTCCGCCCGGACGATCAGCTGCTGACTCGGCGAGGCCAGCGAGCCGGCGGGAACGTCCATCGCGGCGTTCTGCAGCGCGGTCGCGACGTTGCCGAGGGTGAGGCCCCGGGTCGCCAGCTTGTCCGGATCGATGTCGACGTAGATCAGCTTCTCGCGTTCGCCGTAGACCTGGAGGTCCGCGACGCCGTCGACGGCGGCGAGCTGGTCGGCGATGCGGTCCTCGACGAGGGTCGTCAGATCCTCGATCTTCATGGTCTTGGCGGTGACGGCAAGGCGCATGATCGCCTGGGCGTCGGCATCGGCCTTGACGATGCGCGGCTCGTCGGCGCCTTCGGGAAGCTGGTTCGAGATCCGGCTGACGGCATCGCGCACGTCGCTCGCCGCGACGTTGAGGTCGGTGGCGTCGGAAAACTCGATGGTCACCCGCGCGTCGCCGAATTCCGACTGGGACGAGATCGACTCGATGCCGGTCACCCGGGCGACCGCGCTCTCGATCTGGCTGGTGACCTGACGGTCGATCGTTTCCGGGCTCGCTCCGTCGAAATCCAGCGAGACGGTGATGACGGGCCGGTCGACATTCGGCAGCTCGCGGATCTCCACGGCGTTGAGGGCGGCGAGGCCGGCGACGACGATCAGGAGATTGAGGACGATGGTGAAAACCGGCCGACGGATGAACAGGCTGGTGAAGGCGGTCAGGCCGTCGATCGGCGCCTCGGGCTTCACCGGCCGCTCTCCTCGCCGCGCGGGGCTTCCCCGGATTGAGAGGCTCGGCCTCGCGCCGCCGGCCTTTCGAGCGAGGCCGGGGGCGGCGCCGGCATTTCCTGCGCGACGGCCGAGCGCACGAAGCCAGACGGGCGGAGGGCCGCGCTATCGGCGGCCGACCGTCGCTCCCCCGCCTGGCGGGCCGCGCTCGTGTCCGCGCCAGGGGATGTGCCCCCGGCGACCGGCGAGGCACGATCCTCCGAACCGGTGCGGACTTCGATCCCGGGCCGCATCGCCTGAAGCCCTTCGACCACCACGTCGTCGTCGGCGTCGAGTTCACTCGAGGAGACGAGGACCCGGTCGATGTTGCGCTCGACGATCGAGATCGGCGCCTTGACGGCCTTGCCGTCGACGATCTTCCAGACGATCGGGCCGGTCCGCTCCCAGACCACCGACAGCGGATCGACCGACAGATATTCCTCGCCGTCGAGGGAAAGCGAGACCGCGAAGGACATGCCGGGACGCAACGTGTCGTTCTCGTTGTCGACCAGCGCCTCGGTGCGGAGCGTTCGGCTGGCCTCGTCGAGGCGGCTGTCGATGGCGCTGATGTGGCCCTTGAACACCGCATCCGGCTGGGCGGTCGGCACCGCATGCACCGGCGCATCCCTTTTCAGTTCGGAAACGAAGCTTTCCGGCGTGTAGAAGACCACCTTCAGTTCCTTGCGGTCGTCGACCGTGGCGATCGCCGTCTGGGCGCCGACGAGATCGCCCGTATCCACGGAGACGATGCCGATCCGGCCGGCGATCGGCGCCCGCACCGTGCGCTTTTCGAGGGCGATCTCGGCCGAGCGGAGATCCAGCCGCGCATTGTCGCGTTCGCGGATCACGTCGTTCACCTCGACGCTGGAAATGGTCCGCGACTGTTGCAGCCGTTGATAGCGGGTGAGCTTTTCCTCGGCCGCGTCGACGGCGATGCGGGCCCTCGCGACGGCGAGTTCTTCCGAGGAATGCTCCAGGAGGACGAGCGGGTCGCCGGCCTCGACTTCGTCGCCCGAGCGCACCGATACGGTTTCGATCACGCCGGTCGTGTTGTCGGGATAGACCGTCACCGACCGCGCCGCTTCGCCGGTGCCGATGGCGCGCATCTGGGTCCGGGTGCGCCCGGTTTCGACGGGATTGACGACGACGAGCTGGGGCCCACCGCCCCGCGAGCGCCCGACCGTCGCCTTGGCCGTCGGCGCCTCGCCTCCCGGCGGGGCGAGCCATGCGATCGCCTCGCGCAGCGGTGTCGGCATCGGCAGATCGGAAGCGAGCAACGCCCGTCCGGCGGAGGGCTCGAGCTTGACGTAGGCGGCTCCCATCAACACCAGCACGACGAGGGTGACGAGGATTTGCCGGATCATGGCCATGCGCGGCGGTTCTCCGAAATCGGTTGGGCGGAAGGCTCGCGAACCTTCTCAGGAGCATATCCGACAATCCGGCAGATTTACTTGCAACACGTAACGAATTGTAATTCGGCTCGGTTTCGCGCGATCGGCTGGGACGCCGGTGCCCCCGTTCTCGCAAAAAAGGGCCCGCCATGCAGCGGGCCCTCCAATCATTTTGTCGTGCGAAAGATTTGCTCGCGTCAGTTCGCCGGCTGGGCGGTCCCCTGCGCCGGCTGGCCCGACATCGTTGCGTCGGAGTCGGCACCATTGCCTTCGAGACGCATGGAGTCCCGGTTATCGGCGTAGGTGTCCTTGTTGTACTCCGGCGCGTTGTTCAGCTGATCCTCGGTGAACTGGGTGTAGAGGTACAGCGTCCCGTTCTGGTCGCGCATGAAGTTCAGATTGTCCATGCCGAGTGCCACCGGCTTCTCGCCGATGCCGAGGAAGCCGCCGACGTCGACGATGACGGCGTCGACCTGGCCGTCGGCGTTCAGCGCGATGTCGCCGATGTCGCCGACGCTCTCGTCGTTCGGACCATAGACCGTCGTGCCCATCAGGTCGTCGGCGGAGAGGGTCGAGTCGTTCTCGACCGCGGTCATGCCCTGGCGCTGGCTGCCACCGGTCGAAGCCGTGGTGGTCGCGTCGCCCTGGGTATTCATGGTGTTCTGCGCCGACTGCTGCGTGTTGTCGGCTGCATTGTCCATGCTCTGACCAGCGTTCTGGGCCGTCTGTTCCGCATTGTCCCCGGCATTGTCCATCGCCTGCCCGGCATTGTTCGCCGTCTGCTCGGTCTGGTCGCCGGCGTTCGACATGGCCGACCCCGCCGCGGCGCCGGTCGCAGCGCCTGTGGTCGTCGCGGCCATCTGGTCGTTGGACTGCGCCTGGTCGGTCTCGTTCGCGGCCATCTGGTCGGACGACTTGTCGTCGTCGAACTCCGGCGCCTGCGTCAGCGCTTCCTTGTCGAGGGCAGCGGTGATGCGGGGCTCGTCGTTCTCGGCGCGCGCCATGGAGAGCTGGTCGAACGGAACCGCAACGTCCTTCTCGCCGATGCCGAGGAAGCCGCCGACGCCGACGACCGCCGCCTCGACCTGACCGGACGACGCGAGAACGAGATCGTTGATCGCACCGATCTCGTCGGCGTCGTCACCCGGGCCGGAATAGATGTCGCTGCCGATGAGGTTCTCGGTCAGGTACTGATCGGACCCGACGGTCGCAGGATAATCCGTCGCGCCTGCGTCGCTCGTGGCCGCCTGACGATCGGTCTTGCCGGCAGCCATGTTGCCGCTGTCGTTTGCGGCCATCGACTGCTCGCTGGAACCGTCGGCCGGCTGCATCGCACCGTCGGACGGCTGAGCAGCCATCTGGTCACCGGAGGCCGGCGCGTTGCCCGTGGCCATGCTGGAACCACCGGCCGGCTGGGCGGTGTTCGTGGCGGCCTGCTCCTGCGCGGCCTGCTGCTCCTCGCGGGTCTGGAAGGTCGGGGCGCTCGCAAGATCGTTCATGTCGGCCTTGAGGACGGCCCGGGGCTCGTTGTCCTGACCCATCGTCCAGCCGATCTGCTGGAACGGGATGGCGACGACCTTCGATTCGTCGTTGACCGTGGCGTCGACGATCGCCGCTACGACCTTGCCGTCGCTGCCGACGAGGAAGTTCTGGATGTCGCCGACGGATTGTGCGTCTTCGCCTTCGCCGTCATAGAGCGTCTTGCCGTTCAGATTGGACGCAAGATACTGGTCGTCGGAAAGCTTGGTCAGGTAGTTGCCCGAGGCGGCGGCCTGGGTGTCGCCGGACATCGCCGTGCCGCTCGACGACGCGTCGCCGGTCGTCTGGGAAGCTGCGGGCTGCTGCTGGCCGGTGTTGGCCGCGTCCTGTGCCAGGGCCGGGGCGGTCAGAAAGGCGGCGATTGCCGTCGTTGCGAGTAGCTTGCGGATCATGATGGAAACCTTCGTCTATATTAGAGATAGACAAGCGCGAATGACGCTCTTCGCAAAGAGCGATCCTGCGCCGTGTGATGGCTGAGTAACTTGCGACCCGGCAAACGGTTCCCAAAAATCCGCCGTTTCCGGCGGATCTCTCCCATGGCACGTGGCAATTCGATCAGGCGACGATGATGACGCCGAACAGTAGCAGCAGCAATAGACCGGCAAGCACGATGAAGATCAGGATCTTCGCAATTCCCGCAGATACACCAGCGATGCCGCGGAAACCGAGAAGACTGGCAATCGCGGCGACGATCAGCAGAATGATAATCCACTCGACCATTTCGAACTCCTTGGTAATCTCTCCAGCGAGGAACGACGTCGGTCGCCCTCGAACGCCCATCTAGGGTCGATTGCGGCGATGAGGATGGAAGATGCCCGGCAGGAGGCCGAATTGCCGGTCGGCAGCGAAGACACCGGGCGACATGTCGCGGCGCTGGCAGGATGGAGAACGAAGTTTCGATCGCACATGCCTGCTGCCGTCGACATTCCCGGAAAAACACCTAGCTCAGGGTCCCGGACCGCCGCACGAGCGGCGACCGCAGCAAGATGGTTTCATTGGCAATGCGAATATTGGCGCTTCTGAATGGCGACGGCGGCACTCTGAAGACGACGGACCTCGATTGGCTGTCCGCGTTGATCAAGGACGAGTTCGCCGTTCACGGCCATGAGATCACGGTGGAAATCGTTGCGGGAAAAGACGTCGTCCCTGCCATCGAACAGGCTGCCGAGCGCAAGGACGTGGACGTCCTTCTCGTCGGCGGCGGCGACGGAACCGTGTCGGCGGCGGCGGCGGCCGTGTTCGAGACCGATACGGCGCTGGCCATTCTCCCGGCCGGGACGATGAACCTCTTCGCGCGGACGCTGCAGATCCCGCTGGGCCTCGAGGCGGCGGTCAAGGCGCTGGCCGGCGGCACGATCACCAAGGTCGACGTCGCGACCGTCAACGGCAAGCCCTTCGTCCATCAGTTCGCAGCCGGGCTGCATGCGCGGATGGTGCGGTTTCGGGAGAGGATCACTTATCGCTCCCGGCTGGGGAAGATCTGGGCGACGACGCGGGCCATCACCCTCGCTGTTCGCAAGCTGCCCAAGGTCGAACTCCTGATCAACGTCGACGGCCGCACCGAGCGACTCCTGTGCTCGGCGATCGCCATCTCGAACAATCTCTACGGGCTGGGGCACGTTCCCTTCGCCGACAATCCGAAGGGCGGGGTGCTCGGCGTCTACATATGCACCGAGCGAAATATCAGTCGGGTCGCCAAATTGACCCTCGACATCTTCACCGGTCAGTGGCGGAGCAATCCGTCGCTGCTGGTCAAGACCGCCAAGCACGTCCAGCTGTCCCATCGCGGCAAACCGCGGTCGAATCGGGCCGTCAGGGACGGGGAACTCGAACTCCTCGACGATCTGTCCGAGGTCGAACTCCACCCGCTCGGCCTGAGCGTCCTCGTGCCGGCGGATGCGAGCTATCTGGAAGAGGCGACACCAGCCGACCAAAGCGCAGTGCCGGCGCCGGGCGCGGCCTCGTCTACGCCCTGAGCCCGCCGGGGCGAGGCGGGCTTCCCACCATCGGTCGCGACCGGACGGCGGGCAAGGCGGCGCGCGCCACCGCAATACGTTCGCGCACGCGCCTACTCAGTGGGCCCGAAGCGCCTTGACGAGAGCGTCCTTGGACATGTCCGAACGCCCGTCGATGCCGATCTCCTTGGCGCGGTCGTAAAGTTCGTCCTTCGTCCACTCTTCGTAAGGCGGCGATTTTCCGCCCGCCTTCGAGGGGTGCATGTCCGGATTGGCCTTGGCGTTGGAAATCCGCGCCGCCTTCTCCTTCGAATTCCCCTGATCCCGCAATTCCTCGTAGAGTTCGGGATCCTTCAATTGCGGGGTCGACCCGGTATTGGGTTGCTTTGCCATCGTCCGTCTCCGCTCGAAGATGTCAGGTTCCCAATTTCTGGCCTCGCGCTCGGCGACCCGTTTTCCTCGCGCCGGGGGAAGCCCGGGGCGCGCGAGACCCAATCGCCGGCGCTCAAGGGCGATCACTGTGCGTTGTCCGCGCCGCCTGCCGTCCCGCCTGCGTCGGGAGAAACCACCGTCGCGTCGTTCGTGTTCGCTTCGCTTTGGGCCGGTGCTGCCCCCGACTGCTCGGCATTCTCCAATGCGGAATCGGGTGCGTTGGCGTTGTAGATCTGGAACCCGACGAACAGGACTGCGCAGAGTGCGAGTGCGACGATGAGGATCATGAGGACGGGGGTGCCGCGGCGGCCTTGTCTGGCGCGTTCTTCGTCCAGCTTGGTCATGGGATGTATCCTTCGGGTTCCTCGGCGAGGACGGCAATGGCCCATTACGCCTGGTTGGATCGACCGGTCCTCCGACGTGCTCCCGCCCGAGCATTGCGTGTCACGCGCAATGCCCGGTCGCCGGAGCGCTGCCGGAGGGAAGCGGCGATTGGTTGAGGGAAAAACGCCCTGGGAAAGAAGCCGTTCCAACAGGAGCGGCAGGCCGCGCCGGTTCTTTCCGGTCGCGACTGACCACGCCGCGCGGCCTGTCAGACGTCGCTGCGTCCGCGTGTCCGCCAGGATTCGATCGCGCGCCACATCGCCCAGCCGACCGCACCTGCGACGGGCACGAAGAGCAGCTTCTTGTTGCGCTTCGCCGATTGGAACAGCAGCGGGGCGTTGGAAAGGGCAGCGACGCCGGCGATCGAGGCTATGTCACGCTGCAGCCGGTCGTCGGCACGCTTGCGGGGCGGCCGCCGGACGATCACCGTGGCTATCCAGGTGAGAAGAATGAGGACGAAAAACACCGCCGCGAAGCCGAGCGCTGCGGCGAGCGGGCCGTAGAGGGCCGCTATCCAGACATAGAGCGCCGTCATGAGATAGGCGATCATCAACAGCGCGAAGACCGCCATTGCGAGGTAAAGAACGATCAGCCTGCGAAGGCGGGCGACGTAGACGCCCGCTTCGCCGGTCACCAACTTGGCGACGAGTTGCCAGACCATCGCGCCTTACCGGAAGAGACGGGCGTAGAGATAGCCGATGCCCGCGGCGATCAGCACGCTCTTGATCGGCTCGGCCCTGATCCGTTCGCTGACGTCCTCTTCGAGATCGGAAGCGGCATCCTGCGCCTGCCGGAGGTAGGCTTCGCCCCGCTGGCGAACGTCGTCGCGCAGGGCGGAAGCCTGCCGGCGAACGTCCTCCGCGCCGTGGGTGGCGAGGTTCCTCACGGAATCCGACAGCGACGATACGTCTTCCCGCAGGCGGCTCAGTTGTTCCTCGACGCTCGCCCGGTCGGCCTGCGTCTTCGGATCCTGTCCCGGCGTCCGTGCACCCGAGGTCGCCCCCGATGCGCCGGCCGAGCCGCCACCCGGAATGTTGGGATTGTTCGCCATGTTCTCGCTCATCGATCGGTCCGTTCGTCTTTTCTGGATTGCGTGTTGGCTCTGGATTGCGTGTTGGCCGAGCCGGCCTTGAGGTCGATTGGGCAAGCCCGTCCGTGCCCTGGCAGTAACCCCGGCGCCGGCCGCCGGTTCCTTCGTCGCAAGCGCCTCAGGCGGCGGGCGCCACCCCGATGATCTGCGACGAAATCGAATCCGGGCCGTAGTCCCCGTCACCCTCAACGCCGAGGATTTCGGCGATCCGCGTCCGTGCCCGTGAAACGCGACTCTTGATCGTTCCGACGGCGCATTTGCAGATTTCGGCCGCCTCTTCGTAGGAGAAGCCGGAGGCGCCTATCAGGATCAGCGCTTCGCGCTGGTCGTCCGGCAGCATCTCGAGGGCCTTGCGGAAGTCCTGGAGGTCGAGGTGACCCTGTTGTTCGGGGTGACCGGCGAGCTGCATCGCATGGATGCCGTCCACGTCCTGCACCTCGCGACCCTTCTTGCGCATCTGCGTGTAGAACTCGTTGCGCAGAATGGTGAACAACCACGCCTTCATGTTGGTGCCCGGTTGAAAGGTATGCTGCTTGTCCCACGCCTTGACGAGCGTTTCCTGCACGAGATCGTCGGCTCGGTCGAAAGAACCGGTCAACGAGGTCGCGAAAGCCCTCAGATTGGGGATGATCGTGATGAGTTCCTTGCGGAAATCGAACTGCGCACTCATGGGCGGACTCACTCCCGATCGTTCTTCTTCGACGCCGTTTCCGCCTCGTCCAGCGCATCGAGCAGGCTCAGGAATCGGTCGGGAACGGGTTCGCTCGCCACGTCGTCGTAATAGGCTTTCAACTGCTTGCCGATCGCCGTGTTGATGCCGAATCCTGACGACTGCTGCGATCTCTGGGTCTGTCCCGTCTGCAATTTCTTGTCCTCAGCTTCGCGATCGCTCATCGACCGTTCCGATAGTTGGTGTTGCCGCCCGGGTAGCGACGTCTGTGGATGCAAAGGCTCATCTCGAATCCGCGTTTGTCGACGACTTCCGCAAAAGAGATAAAACGACGACGCCATCCCGCAAGCCGCAGTCGTGCCGCCATGGCCAATTTTCGGCCGGGTCTTCACAGCGCGCGCCGACTGTCCCATTTAGACGAGAACTCGCGGCGGGCGCGCTTGTTCCTTGGTGGAGTCGCCTTTGCCGCAGAGTCCGTCACCACATAGTCGTCTTGTCCAAGGGACAGGAGGGGAGCCTAAATGTCGATGTCATCCCGCATAGCGCCGCACATTCCCTACCTGCGCCGCTATTCTCGGGCGCTTACCGGGTCGCAGTCGAGCGGCGATGCCTATGTCGCAGCGGTGCTCGAAACACTGATCGCCGATCCGTCGCTGTTTCCGGAAGATCAGTCCCCTCGAATTTCCCTGTACAAATTGTTTTCTTCGCTCTGGCAATCGCTCGATGTGAACGTCCGCGAGGACGCTCCGACCTCCGCATGGGAGGAGCGTGCGGCGAAGAACCTCAAGGCGATCGCCCCGCTTCCCCGCCAGGCCTTTCTGCTCGTCGCCGTCGAGGGCTTCACCAGCGAGGAAGCAGCGCTGATCCTGAGCGTCGACCAGACTCGTTTTTCCGAGATGATCGATCAGGCGAGTTCGGACATCGGGCGGCAGGTTTCGACCGACATCATGATCATCGAGGACGAGCCGCTGATCGCGATGGACATCGAGCAGATGGTCGAGAGCCTCGGGCACACGGTGACGGGCATCGCGCGGACCCACAAGGAAGCGATGGCGCTCTTCGAGAATCAAAACCCCGGAATGGTTCTCGCCGACATTCAGCTCGCCGACGGGAGTTCCGGCATCGATGCCGTGAACGAGATCCTGTCGAAGGTCTCGGTTCCGGTGATCTTCATCACCGCCTTCCCGGAGCGGCTGCTGACGGGCGAAAGACCCGAGCCGACCTTCCTGGTGACCAAGCCGTTCAACCCCGACATGGTCAAGGCGCTGATCAGTCAGGCCTTGTTCTTCGAGAGCGACAGCCGGGCGGCGGCCTAGGTCGATTTCGGGGCGGGCGGCGGCATGCCGCCCGCGGTTTCCGGCCCCTGCCGCGAAAAATTCTGGTTGCTTGGCGGGAACATGGTTGGCGCGAACGGGTTGATCCCCGCCTGGCGATGATGACTTGGTCGCGGCTACGGAACCTTTTCCGTGCAACGTCATTCACTTTCACGTCCAGGTGGGCTTCGGCGGACGAAAGACTTGGAAAATCTATCGGTTTAGCTCTGATCGTCTGTCGGGCGATCACTGCGGGCGGACTGACGGCGGGTGGTGGTCTCTGTTGACGTTGGGACAGAAAATCTTGCGAGCGATCGAAAATACGGAAATGTCCGTATTCGCCCAAGATTTGGATCTGCGTTATTCTTGGGTGTCGAATGCCGGACGGTCGTGGCTCGCGAGCGCGAAGACCGGGCTGGGTGACGAGGACATCCTGGGCGGCGCCGCGGCCACCCGGTCCATGGAAATGAAGCGGGAAGTCCTGGCCAGCGGCAAGGCGGTCCGTTACGAGATGTCGATCGTCCACGGCACTCAGACCCGCTGGTACGACATTTCCGTCGACGTCGATCGCGACGACGCGGGCGAGGCCTGCGGTATCATCGGCACCTCCTTCGACATCACCGACCAGAAGCGCCGTGAAGAGACCTTGAAGACGCTCCTGCGCGAGCTGTCGCATCGCTCGAAGAACCTCCTCGCGATCATCCAGAGCCTCGCCAGCCAGACGGCGCGCCATTCTCTCACGGTTCCGGAATTCCTGGTTCGGTTTCGCGGGCGTATCCAGTCGCTGTCCTACTCCCAGGACATCGTTACCGACGCGGACTGGCGAGGGGCGGATCTCGAGAGCCTCGTGACGACCCAGGTCGAGCGGTACGCCCCGGACGGCATGGACCAGATCGAGTTCCGTCCGCTCGCCGTCTATCTGTCTCCGACCGCATCCCTTCATGTCGGCCTCGCCTTGCATGAACTCGCCGTCAATGCCGCCTCGTACGGATCGCTGTCGGTGCCGGGCGGTAAGGTGACGATCAAGGCCAGCGTCGAGGATGTCGGCGACGAGGCGGCGCTCGTCGTCGTCTGGCAGGAGCGCGGCGGGCCCCGGGTCCGGCCCGAGCGCGACGCCCGGTTCGGCACCTCGACCCTGGAGCGCATCGTGCCGAACGCCGTCGGTGGCGAGGCACGACTCGAATATCTTCCCGAGGGAATCCGCTACACGCTGACCATCCCCGAGGCGCAGTTCGAGGCCATGCCGTCCAATCGGGCCGGCTAGACGCTCAGATCCCAAAGGCGGTCGTCCCGAATTCGAGGCCGCGCCGACTGATGTCGCGTCGACGGCGTCGCCACGACTATCGGTGGCGTGAGCGGCAAGCGCGCGCCGTTTCGGCTCCACCCCTCGCCCGGCTCTCGCCCTTCTTTCGAACGGGTTCCGAACGTCCGTGACGAGCGGCGCCACGGGCTCGTCTTACCGTCCTGCAAGCGATCTGCCATTTCCACTGTCGGGGAAACGAACCTGGCCCGATCGCCCGGTGTTCCGCAGCAGACCGATCCGGTTTCCGCGAAAGGCCCCTCGGCAAGGGTCTCACGCGAACGTGACATGATCACGGGCATGTAGGCGGAACCGAAACCGTGGCCGAGCTATTATGCTTCCCAAAGGAGAGGTGGTCATGGAACACGTCGCTGCGTTCATGTTGTTGGTCGGATGCTCTGGCGATATGTCTGTCTGCAAAGAAATTCCCGTCCCCGTGCCGGCTTACGAGACGGTTGCGGAGTGCCGTCAGGAATTGCCGCTGCAGATCCGCTTGAGTGGCGCGGGGGACAAACGCGTCCTCGCGGCTTGCAAGGAAGTGTCGGAAGAGGTTTTCCAGCAGTCCGCAACGGTCGACTGGACGGTCTCGCGCGATGGCCGTCTGGCGATCAGCTTCGATGCCGAGCCGAGCCTCGTGGCTTCGCGCTGATTTCGGCGTGATACGGCCCCAGCACCATGGTTCCGTTTTGGGCAATGGTGCTTGGGGAAGGCGTAAATCCCTGGCGCAATTGCGCAATCCCCATTTTCACAGGCTGAAACGGATCCCGCGGCAAGGCGTTTGACGTAATCTGTTGCGATCGGTTGCAACGGGACGTGCCGCATTCGCTGTCAAGAATCCGTGTTTACCGTCGGAGCACAAATTTCCGCTTCGTTGCTCTGGTCTCGGTGGTGACGAAAGCGGCAAGTCGCCTATAACATCACCGACTGGGGACGTCACAGTGAAACCTGAGAGATTTGTCATGTACCGAAAGATTACCCTCGCAGCCGTCGCCGTCGCCGCGATGCTCGCAGCCGGCTGCACGACCGAGGACAGATATACCGGTGGCGGCGCGCTCGCCGGCGGCGCGGTCGGCGCTCTCGCCGGACAGGCGATCGGCCGCGATACGGGGTCGACCCTCGCGGGTGCCGCGATCGGCGCCGGCGTCGGCGCGGTTGCCGGCAATGTGATCGGTCGCTCGCAATCCAACCCGGGCTATTGCCGCTATTCCGACGGCAACGTCTACCGCTGCCCACGCGGGTACTGACCGAGATGCGCCGCGGTCGCTCTTTGCGAGCGACCGGCTGCCGACCGCAACCTGACCCCGCCTTCATGGCGGGGTTTTTGCGCAGGACGACGGGAAGAATGGCGGTTATGACGACGAACGGGAAGGGCGCGATCCACGACGCAGAGACGTCTCGCGTCGGCTGGGGGCCCGGCTCCGGACGGTTCGAGCCGTGTCCTCGGCCCGGGCGGACGTATCGTGCCGGGTTTGCCGCCCTGTCGCTCCTGTTGCTGGCGGGCTGCGTGAATAGCGACGGATCGCTGCCGCCGGTCTTCGGCGCCGTATTCGGCCTCGAAAACGCCGAAAGCACACCCTTTCGCTCCGGCAAGATCCCTGTGACCGCCCCGGCACCCGGTGACACGGTTCTCGGTCTTGCCGCCAACGCGCCCGGCCAGTGCGTCTATCGTCGGGCCGGCGGCAACCGCCGCTTCATCGCCGATTGCCCCGAGGGCTACGACGTCTGAGGCGTTGCGGCGAAGAGGACGGGCGCTGGGCCGAACCGCCGGTTTCCACCGGGGACCGTTCCGTGGCGAGCGAGGAGCGGTGGCTGCCGCTTCTCATCGCTTGAGGAGTTCGACGAACGCCTTCCTGTAGCCGCCTTCGCCCGCGGGGTCGGAGCGGAACTCTATCCGGATCGTCCGATCCTTCCGGACGAGTTCGAAGCCGCGGCGATCGACCGTCGCGATGCGCCAGCCGGAGCCGTCCTCGCCGCTCTTTGCCGCCAAAGCGTCCACCGCGTCACCATGATCTTCGTTCATGTGGTCGCGGGCGCGCGTCGCCGCCGCCGGAAGGACGGCGTCCGCCTCGTCGAGAAGGTCCGACGCGGCGAGGTCGAAAGCCTGGCCGAAGCCGCCATTGAGCGAGGCTCCCGCGGGGACGAGGCGAAAGAACCGGAAGTCCGGAAAGTCGACGTAGAGTTCCGCTTTCGGGTGGCGGCTCAAAAAGCGCTCGCGGACCGCATCGGCCTCGCTCTCGTCCAGAGGACGCGCTTTGGCGAACACCGTCATGCGCGGATGGGCGAGGGGATCGCCCTTGCCCACGCGCCCGACGAGCAGCGAGCAGCGGCCGTCGGCGGCGAGCGCCGCGGCATGAAGCGACAGGCTGGAAACGAGAATGACGGGCCGCCCGACGAAATCCGTCGCGACCAGCGTGCGGCTGGCGGCGGGCCATCCGTCGCCGGGCCGCAGCACGGCGAGCGAGGCGTCCCGCGCGGCACGCAGCAGGCTCCGGGCGAGCTGCCGGGCTTCGTCGTCGACGGGGCGAAGCACGCCGGTCGGGGGCGATGTTGCGGGCTCGGCTGCCTTTTCGTTACGCTCTTCCATGGTCCTGCCGGCACTCCACGTCTTTCCTGGTCGCGCGGCGCCGTCCCGTCGGGATCGCCGTCGCCTGCGACAGGCGGCAATGTAGCCGGCCGGCAGGAAAAGCCAATTCGCTTCGATCGCGGACCGCCGGGCGTTTTTCTTGGACGACCGTGCCACGCCGCGATATCTGGGCGGAAACGTTCGACAGTCTTGGAGTTTTCAGGTTTTGACCGATGATCCGAAGGGGCGCATCCTCGACCTCCTGCGCCAGATGACGCCGCCGGACGGCGGGGCCGACGTCGTGTCGCGCGGCCTCGTTTCCGATATCTTCATTGCCGACGGCAAGGCCTTCTTCTCGCTCACCGTCCCCGCGGCGGAAGCCCAGCGCTTCGAACCGTTCTGCCGGGCGATCGAGGCGGCGGTCGGGAAGATCGACGGCGTCTCGAAGGCGATGGTGGCGTTGACCGCGGAAAAGGCCGCCGGCGCCGCTTCGCCCCGCAATTCCGCGCCGCCGCAGCCGCCGCGAGCCGCGCCGGCGGGGCGTCCCGCTCCGGCCGGGCGTCCGCCTGCCGCCAAGCCTGGAATCCCCGGCGTCGACAGGATCGTCGCCGTCGCGTCGGGCAAGGGTGGCGTCGGCAAATCGACCACGGCAGTCAATCTCGCCCTCGGACTTTCCGCTCTGGGGCTGAAGGTCGGGATCCTCGACGCCGACGTCTACGGACCGTCCGTCCCGCGGCTCCTCGGCCTCAAGGACAAGCCGAAGACGAGCGGCGGCCGGACCATGCTTCCGCTCGAGGCCTTCGGGCTGAAGGCGATGTCCATGGGCCTGATGGTCGACGAGGAGACGCCGATGATCTGGCGCGGGCCGATGGTCATGTCGGCGCTCACCCAGATGATGCGCGAGGTCGAGTGGGGCGAACTCGACGTGCTCGTCGTCGACATGCCGCCCGGTACCGGCGACGCCCAGTTGACGATGGCCCAGCAGGTGCCGCTCGCCGGCGCCGTCATCGTCTCGACGCCGCAGGATCTGGCGCTGATCGACGCGCGCAAGGGGCTTGCGATGTTCCAGAAGGTCGACGTCCGCGTTCTCGGCATCGTCGAGAACATGAGCTATTTCGTCGCGCCCGACACCGGCAAGCGCTACGACATCTTCGGCCATGGCGGCGCGAAGAACGAGGCCGCGCGGCTCGGCGTCCCGTTCCTCGGCGAGGTGCCGATCGAGATGGCGATCCGGGAAAGCTCCGATTCGGGCCGGCCCGTGGTCGCCACCGATCCCGATGGGCCGCATGCCGCCGCCTATCGCGACATCGCGGCGAAGGTCCTTGCCGAGCTCGAGGAATCGCGACCAAAGTCACGGGGACCGAGCATCGTTTTTGAATGAATGGTCAAAAACCGGCTTGCCTTCGACAATCAAAAGCTGTCGGATGAGAGTCAGTGAGCGGACGAAAAGATCCGCCCGATCCTGACAGGAGGCATGCTGAATGAATTCCCTGACCCGGCTTCTCGCCGCGACGGCCCTGACTCTGGCCCTCGGGTCGGCGGCGTCGGCAAAGACGCTCGTCTATTGTTCCGAGGCGTCGCCGGAAGGCTTCGACCCGGCACTCTACACGGCCGGCACGACCTTCGATGCGGCTTCGCGCACGGTCTACAACCGTCTGGTGGAGTTCAAGCACGGCTCGACGGAAATCGAGCCGGGCCTTGCCGAATCCTGGGAGATTTCCGAGGACGGCACGGAATACACCTTCAAGCTCCGCCCCGACGTGAAGTTCCAGACGACCGACTTCTTCACGCCGACCCGCACGCTCAACGCCGATGACGTGATCTTTTCCTTCGAGCGGCAGCTGAAGAGCGACAATCCCTGGAACCAGTATGTCGCCGGCGCCAGCTGGGAATATTCCAGCGGCATGGGCTTTCCGGATCTGATCAAGTCGATCGAGAAGGTCGACGACCTGACGGTCAGGTTCACGCTGAACCGGCCGGAAGCGCCGTTCCTCGCCGATCTCGCGATGGATTTCGCCTCGATCATGTCGAAGGAATATGCCGACCAGCTGAAGGAGGCCGGCAACGAGTCGACGCTGAACCAGCAGCCTCTCGGCACCGGGCCGTTCCAGTTCGTCGCCTACCAGCCGGACGCGGTGATCCGCTACAAGGCCAATCCGGATTATTTCAAGGGCAAGCAGCCGATCGACGACCTGATCTTCGCCATCACCACCGATGCCTCGGTGCGGGCCCAGAAGCTCAAGGCCAACGAGTGCCAGATCTTCCCCTATCCGAACGCCGCCGACGTCGAATCGCTGAAGAGCGATCCGAACCTCGAGGTGCCGAGCCAGGAGGGCCTCAACGTCGCCTACATGGCCTACAACACCACCCAGGCGCCGTTCGACAAGGTCGAGGTCCGCAAGGCCCTCAACATGGCCATCAACAAGCAGGCGATCATCGACGCGGTGTTCCAGGGCGCGGCGGTGCCGGCGAAGAACCCCATCCCGCCGACGATGTGGTCCTATAACGACGCCGTGGAGGACGATCCCTACGACCCGGAAAAAGCCAAGCAGATGCTGAAGGACGCCGGCGTCGAGAACCTCTCGATGAAGATCTGGGCGATGCCCGTGTCGCGGCCCTACATGCTCAATGCCCGCCGGGCGGCCGAGCTGATGCAGGCCGATCTCCAGAAGGTCGGCGTCTCGGCCGAGATCGTCTCCTACGAGTGGGGCGAATATCTGGAAAAGTCCAAGGCCAAGGACCGCGACGGCGCGGCCATGCTCGGCTGGACCGGCGACAACGGCGATCCGGACAACTTCCTCGATACGCTGCTCGGCTGCGACGCCGTCGGCGGCAACAACCGCGCCCAGTGGTGCGACGAGGAGTTCGACGCGCTGGTCAAGAAGGCCAAGACGACCTCGGATCAGGCCGAACGCGCCAAGCTCTACGAGCAGGCCCAGATGGTCTTCAAGGAAAAGGCGCCCTGGCTGACCATCGATCATTCGACGGTGTTCATGCCGATGCAGAAGTCGGTGAAGAACTTCCACCAGGATCCGCTCGGCTATCACCGCTTCGACGACGTCGACATCGCGGAATAAGCCCGGCCACCGTTCTTTGAACAGGCGAAGGGCGGCTCCGGCCGCCCTTTGCGACGTTGAGGCGAAGCGCTGATGCCTGCGACCCATCCCTTTCACTCCCGCATCCTCCTGGCCTTCGACTTCGACTGGACGCTCGGGGAGGATTCGTTCGAGCGGCTCGTCGCCGTGATGGGCTTCGAGGTGGACGAGTGGAAGGAGCGCTTCTACCGGCCGCTCGGCGACGCCGGCTGGGACGACATCCTGGCGAAGTTCGAAGGGCTCCGCAGGATGTGCGAGAAAGGCGGAAAGCGGTTTGCCGTCGAGGACGCCCGCGAGGCCGGTCGGACGACCAGGGGATTCGACGACGCCGCGACGATGCCGCGGCGGCTCCGCGAGATCGCCGAACGCATCGACCCGCAGGTGCGGCTGGAATTTGCCATCGTCTCCTCCGGCTATCTCGACGTCTTCGGCGCGCATCCGATCGCCGACGCCTTCGACCGCAAGTATGGCTCGGCCTTCGAGGTCGGCGACGACGGGCGCTTGCGCGGCGTCAAGAAGATGATCTCGCACCCGGAAAAGGTGCGCTACATCCAGGCGCTGGCCAAGGGGATCGATCTCGGCGGCTCCAACGCACCGTCGCAGACCGAGGCGGACCTTGCGGAGGAGGAGCAGCGCGTCGCCTTCGATCAGCTGATCTATGTCGGCGACGGCGCATCGGATTTGCAGGCCTTCGGCTTCGTGCGCGAAATGGGCGGCTTCGCCATCGCGGTCTCGCGCGGCGGCGAGTTTTCCGCAAAGAGCGAGATGCTGAAGGCCCAGCGTCCCGACGCGCTGGCGCCTCCGAGCTACCGGGATGGTGCGCCGCTGTTCGAGATTCTCGCCCATGCCGTGCGGTCCCATGCCTCGCGGATCGCGCTGCGCAGGCTCGGCCGCGACGGGTGAGATCATTCTTCGGCCGGGTCAGCCCGGCCGCGTAGACGACAACAAAATCGACCTGACTTTAGGGGCACCATGCAGCGCTTTCTGATATCGCGCGTCGCCGTCCTGATCCCGACCTTCATCGGTGTCTCGATCATCGCCTTCGCCTTCATCCGGCTCCTGCCCGGTGATCCGGTGCAGATGCTCGCCGGCGAGCGGGTGGTCTCGCCCGAGCGCCATGCCGCGATCATGCACCAGCTCGGCTTCGACCGGCCGCTGGTGATGCAGTATCTGTCCTATCTCTGGGGACTGCTGCAGGGGGATTTCGGCACCTCGATCGTCACCAAGCGCGGGGTGCTCCAGGAGTTCTTCACGCTGTTTCCGGCAACGCTCGAACTGTCTTTCTGCGCCATCGTCATCGCCGTCTGCCTCGGCGTGCCGGCGGGCGTCTTCGCGGCGGTCAAGCGCGGTTCCTGGTTCGACCAGTCGGTGATGGGCGCAGCCCTCGTCGGCTATTCCATGCCGATCTTCTGGTGGGGCCTCCTCCTGATCATCCTGTTTTCCGGCGTCTTGCAGTGGACGCCGGTCTCCGGGCGAATCTCGCTTCTTTACTATTTCCCCCAGGCGACCGGCTTCATGCTGATCGACTCGCTGATGTCCGACCAGAAGGGCGCCTTCCTCTCGGCGCTGTCGCATCTGATCCTGCCGTCCATCGTGCTCGCGACCATCCCGCTCGCCGTCATCGCCCGCCAGACCCGCTCGGCCATGCTCGAGGTCCTCGGCGAGGACTATGTCCGCACCGCCAAGGCGAAGGGGCTGTCCCGCGGCCGCGTCGTCGGCGTCCATGCGCTGCGCAACGCCCTCATCCCCGTCGTCACGACGATCGGCCTGCAGGTCGGCGTCCTGATGGCCGGCGCGATCCTCACCGAATCGATCTTCTCCTGGCCGGGCATCGGCAAGTGGATGGTCGACAGCGTCTTTCGCCGCGACTACCCGGTCGTGCAGGGCGGTCTGCTTCTGATCGCGATGATCATCATGTTCGTCAATCTCGTCGTCGACATCCTTTACGGCGTGATCAACCCGCGCGTCCGGGCAGGGTAGGGGGAGCCACCATGAGCCATATCAGCGCGCAGGAAGCCGAAGAGGGCGTCGGCACCGACCTTCCCGACCACCGCCCGAGAAAGAGCGTCCGCCGGCAGATGCTGGAGGAGTTCTGGTTCTATTTCTCCGAAAACAAGGGGGCGGTGCTCGGCCTCGTCGTCTTCGTTCTCATCGTCCTCACGGCGTTCGCCGCGCCGCTGATTGCGCCGCACTCGCCGACCTTGACCAACAGCCAGGCCCAGCTCGTGCCGCCGGTCTGGCAGGCGGGCGGCAGCTGGGACTACCTCCTCGGCACCGATGCGATCGGCCGCGACATGCTCTCGCGGCTGCTTTTCGGCGCGCAGTATTCGCTGTTCATCGGCGTCGTCGTCGTCGTCGTGGCGGTGACGGTGGGCATCGCCGTCGGCCTTATCGCCGGCTATTTCGGCGGCTGGCTCGACACCGTCATCATGAGGGTGATGGACGTCATCCTCGCCTTCCCGTCGCTGCTGCTCGCCCTCGTCCTCGTGGCGGTGCTCGGTCCCGGCCTCACCAATGCGATGATCGCCATCGCCCTCGTCCTGCAGCCGCATTTCGTCCGGCTGACCCGGGCCTCGGTGATGGCGGAGAAGCGACGCGAATACGTCACCGCGGCGAAGGTCGTCGGCGCGAGCCCGTTCCGCCTGATGGTGGTGACGATCCTGCCGAACTGCCTCGGCCCGCTGATCGTCCAGGCGACGCTCTCCTTCTCCAACGCGATCCTCGACGCGGCGGCCCTCGGCTTCCTCGGCATGGGCGCCCAGCCGCCGACGCCGGAATGGGGCACCATGCTTGCCGAGGCTCGTGAGTTCATCCTGCGCGCCTGGTGGGTGGTGACCTTCCCGGGCCTCGCCATCCTCGTTACGGTGCTCGCCATCAACCTCGTCGGCGACGGTCTCCGCGACGCGCTCGATCCGAAGATGAAGCGGAGCTGAGATGGATGGGAAGTTGGCTCGGCCCGGCGGTCACCGCTGCGTTCATCTCATCGCTGATCGCGGCGCTGGGCTGGTATGTCAGCTTCAGGACGGCGAGGGGCGCCGAAAGCCGCAGGCGCGACGAGCGGGTGCGCGACGTCCAGACCGCCATTCTCGCCGAGATCCGCTCCGCCGTGCATCACCTGCGGCAATACGAAAGGTCGGAGATCCTCGAGGGGGTCCGTCGGCGGACGCAGGAATCGCCGACCTACGTACCGTTCATCGCAACGGAACCGAGCTCGCCGCTCTATCGCTCGATCGCCGGCGAGATTTCGATCCTGCCGAATGCGGTGATCGACGCGGTCGTCCTGTTCTACCGGCAACAGGAAGTGATCGCCTATTTCGCGGATGATCTCAGAGGCGACCGTTTCGCGGCGATGCCCGGAGAGGAAAAGATCAGGATGATCGAGGACTATCTCGCGCTGCGCGACTACGCCGCCGCACTCGGCCAGGACGCGGTCCAGGCGCTCGAAACGTCGCTGGGGCAGGGCGTCAGTAGACCGGGCGAGGACCGGTCGGGCCGGAAATCGGCTTCGGACGAGGCTTGGAGGCAGACATGACGATCTCCTTCGCTCCATCATCTATACCACATGACCCGGTTTTGTAAGACCATGCCCCTTCTCTCCCTGCGCAATCTATCCGTCACCTTCGACACCGCCTCCGGCCCGTTCAAGGCCGTCGACGGCGTCGACATCACCGTCGAGCCCGGCGAAGTGCTCGGCATCGTCGGTGAATCCGGCTCCGGCAAGTCTGTGGCGATGCTCGGTCTGATGGGGCTCCTGCCGCCGTCGGCCACGGTCACCGCCGACGAGATCGCCTTCGAGGGCCGCGACATGCGAAAGATGTCCGGTCGCGAGCGCCGCAAGATCATCGGCAACGAGATCGCCATGATCTTCCAGGAGCCGATGTCGAGCCTCAATCCCTGCTTCACCGTCGGCTACCAGATCAAGGAGGCGCTCAAGGCCCACACCGATCTCGACCGCAAGGGCCGCCAGACGCGGGCGATCGAGCTGATGAACGCCGTCGGCATTCCCGAGCCGGAGCGCCGCCTCTCGGCCTTTCCGCACCAGATGTCCGGCGGCATGAGCCAACGCGTGATGATCGCCATGGCGACCGCCTGCCGGCCGAAGCTCCTCATCGCCGACGAGCCGACGACGGCCCTCGACGTGACGATCCAGGCGCAGATCCTCGATCTCCTGCTCGATCTCCAGAAGGAGCGCGGCATGGCGATGATCCTGATCACCCACGACATGGGGGTGATCGCCGAGACCGCCGAGCGCGTCGTCGTCCAATATGCCGGCCAGCAGGTGGAGCGCCAGCCGGTCTCGACCCTGTTCGACCAGCCGCACCACCCCTATACCTCGGCGCTGCTCGCCGCGATCCCGGAGCGCTCGACGGGCGCGCGGCTGCCCACCATCCCCGGCGTCGTGCCGGGGCAGGGGGACCGGCCGGACGGCTGCCTGTTCAATCCCCGCTGCCCCAGGGCCGACGACAAATGCCGCACCGTCGTGCCGCCGCGCCAGCCGGCGAGCCTCGGCGAGGCGCTCTGCCACTATCCGCTGAACCACCCCGCAAGCGCGAGTGCCGCCTGATGGACGCTTCGACCCCCACTCCGGCGCACGTGCCCACCGACGCCAAGGCCATCGTCACGGCCACCGGCGTCAGCCAGGTCTACGAGGTCCGCCGCGGCCTCTTCGCCAAGCCTCTCGGCCTCAAGGCCGTCAAGGATGCGAGCTTCGTCGTTACGGAGGGCGAGACGCTGGCGATCGTCGGCGAGAGCGGCTGCGGCAAGTCGACGCTCGCCCGCATGCTGACGATGATCGAGACGCCGTCGGACGGGGCGCTCACCATCGACGGCGTCACCATCACCGGCGAAAACGCAGGCGACGTCGGGAAGCTGCGCTCCACCGTGCAGATCGTCTTCCAGAACCCATATGGCGCCCTCAACCCGCGCCAGAAGGTCGGATCGATCATCGAGGAGCCGTTGAAGATCAACACCAGACTGTCGGCAAGCGAGCGCCGCAAGAAGGCGGAAGCCGCCCTTGCCGAAGTCGGCCTTCGCCCGGAGCATTACGGCCGCTATCCCCACATGTTCTCCGGCGGTCAGCGCCAGCGCATCGCGATTGCCCGCGCGATCATCCTCGAGCCGAAGATCCTGGTCCTCGACGAACCCGTCTCGGCGCTCGACGTCTCGATCCAGGCGCAGATCCTCAACCTCCTCGCCGACCTGCAGGAGCGCCTCGGCCTCACCTACATCTTCATCAGCCACGACCTGTCGGTGGTGAAGCACGTCGCCGACCGGGTGATGGTGATGTATCTGGGACGGCCGGTGGAGATCGCCCCGGTGGACGCGCTCTACGCGACGCCCCTCCACCCCTATACCCGCGCCCTTCTCTCCGCGACGCCCGCCACCGACCCCGCTTCCAAAGGCCAACGCATCCGCCTCACCGGCGAGCTCCCCTCGCCGATCAGCCCGCCGCCGGGCTGCTCGTTCAACCCGCGGTGCCCGTATGCGAACGAGCGGTGCCGGACCGAGCGACCGGAACTGACGCAGCATGGGGCAACGCGCGTGGCGTGCTTTGCGGTGGAGGAGGGGCGGATCGAGATGACCGCCTGATCTAGCGTGAAATCGTGGCATGAATAGCAAAACGCCTCGACGCCGTCAGCGAAGCTGATCTTTTGCGATCATCGCCTCTTATCTCACTTGTTGGCCGAGAAAGGAGTTTCTTCGGAACGAAACCGCCGCGGCATTTCTTGCATCTACTGAACGATGCGCTTCCCTCGGGATGAGGGGGAGCGCGCTTGAAGAGATAGACAGGAAGGACGCGCCAATATGAGACATCTTTATCTTGCAGCTACCGCGGCCATGGCTCTCACGCTGTCGGCTTGCGGCGATGACAATGCGGCGAGGGTCACCGAGTTGGAAGGCCAGCTGCAGACCACGCAGAGCGAGAACGAGGCGCTGCAGGGTCAGATCCGTGATCTCGAAGCGGCGCAGGAGGCGGCGTCCGGACAGATCGATCCGACGACCCTCCGCGAGCCGCTGACAACCGCCTTCACCGCAATGGGCGAGACCGAGCAGCAGCTCGACCGTTTCGCCGAGACGCTGCAGCGGGAGGGATACGACAACGTCTCCCTCGATCCGCTCCGCAACAATATCCGCGACGCCAGTCAGGCCGTCGCGGGAGCGGCTCGGGATGTCGGCGTCGACGTCGACGCAATTTTGGCAGAAGCGAGATCCGCCGTCGAAAACACGTCGTCTTCGAACGCGCCTGACGTCGTACAGCCGGGCGCAGTTTCCGCTGGTGGCGAGGCCGAGGCTTCCAGCGAAGAGCAGGATGCCGCGGCGACGCAGCCTGCCGAATAGGCCAGGCGGGGCCCGGAGAGCCACGGCCGGGCCGGTCGTTCCCGGGCCGCCGGCCCGGCCGGCCATGGCTCGGCGGACGACGAGATAAGGGCTTCGAATGAAGCAGAGTAGAAGGCCCGAAGCGGAGGCCGCGTCTTTTCGGCCGGTACCGCGAGGGCAGCGTGGAAACCAAGGTTGCGATGACCGACGCTGACGGCCGCTTCCGGACCGCGTTGGCCGCTCTGCCGGCCGGCTACACGGTCGGGCACCATGAAGGCAGGCCCTACGGACTGACGGTCAAGGCCTCCGTCGACCGCTGCCGGCTCTGGCTTTATGCCGAGGAACTCGGCGGCCCCGATTTCGTCAGCGCCAACGTCTTCTTCCTCGGCGATGGCCGGCTTCTGCTGAAGCCCTGCGAGATGCCGGAGGAAAAGGTCGTCGACTTCGTCCTCGGCTTCCGGTCAAGGACGTGACGACGTCGCTCGGGCCAGAAGACGTCATCGGATTGGGGAGGCGGGTGGCATCGGAGACGACGCCGGAAAGGGCAACCCCACACCGTCCTCCTCGGCCCCGTGCCGAGGTTCTGCCGCCATCGCCGGGACAGAACCGGTGGAGACTGGCCATTCGCCAACGGTTCATCGCTTCGGCGGCGGTAGATCCTCGCCACGAGGGCGAGGATGACGGCGCGTCGGGGAGGGATCTGGTTTCAAGGGAGAGCGCCCGGCCGTCGGGCGTGGCCGAGGATGGCGACGCGATGGGCTTCGCGCCGCGAGACCGAAGAACGGGCCTATTTCCCTGCGTCGCCTTGCTGGACGATCTCGCGGGTCGCGTCGAAGGCGATGTCCTTGTGGCGGTTCATGATGTAGCGCAGGTCCCAGTCGTCCTTGCACAGATAGACCGGCCAGCCGTCGCGGTCCCGCACGACGTTCATGGTGTTCTCGCGGATGAACTCCTTCAGCGCCTGTTCGCTGTCGGCCCGGATCCACCGCGCGACGTTGTACTGCACCGGCTCGAAGGAGACGTCCGCCTTGTATTCGCCGGCGATGCGCGAGGCGAGAACGTCGAGCTGCAGCGGTCCGACGACGCCGACGATCCAGTCCGAGCCGATGGTGGGACGGAAGACCTGGACGAGGCCTTCCTGGGCGAGGTCCTCGAGGCCCCGGCGCAGCTGCTTCAGCTTCATGGAATCTTCCAGCCGCACCCGGCGCAGCACCTCCGGCGCGAAGGCCGGCAGGCCGGTGAAGCGGAAGCTCTCGCCCTCGGTCAGCGTGTCGCCGACCTGCAGCGTGCCGTGGTTCGGGATGCCGATGACGTCGCCGGCATAGGCCTCCTCGGTCAGCGAACGTTCCTGGGCGACGAAATAGATCGGGTTGGAAACGGCGAGCGCCTTGCCGGAACGCACGTGATCGAGCTTCATGCCGCGTTTGAAATGGCCCGAGCAGAAGCGGACGAAGGCGACCCGGTCGCGGTGCTTGGGGTCCATATTGGCCTGGACCTTGAAGACGAAGCCGGAGACCTTGTCCTCGGACGGGGCGACCGGCCCGCGGTCGGAGGGCTGGGGCCGGGGCTCGGGCGCATGTTCGGCGATGAAGTCCATCAGCCGGTCGACGGCGAAGTTCTGCAGCGCGGAGCCGAAGACGACCGGGGTGAGGTGGCCCTGGCGATAGGCGGCGGGGTCGAAGTCCGCATAGCCTTCCGCCGCGAGTTCCGCCGCGTCCCGGAAGCCCGCATAGGCGCTCTCGCCGAGCGCCGCTTGCAGCGCCGGATCGTCGAGCCCGCCGGCATAATGCTGCGTCCGGTCGTTGCCGGCGAAGAGGAAGTCGTTCTTGGCGAGGTCGTAGCAGCCCTTGAACAGGCCGCCCTGGCCGACCGGCCAGACCATCGGCGCGACGGAGAGCGCCAGCTCCGCCTCGATCTCGTCGAGGATCTCGAACGGGTCGCGGCCCTCGCGGTCGATCTTGTTGACGAAGGTGACGATCGGGATGTCCCGCAGGCGGCAGATCTCGAACAGCTTCTTGGTCTGCGCCTCGATGCCCTTGGCCGCGTCGATCACCATGATCGCCGAGTCGACGGCGGTGAGGGTGCGATAGGTGTCCTCGGAAAAGTCCGAGTGGCCGGGCGTGTCGAGGAGGTTGAAGTTGATGCCGTCCTTCTCGAAGGTCATCACCGAGGAGGTGACCGAGATGCCGCGGTTCTTCTCGATCTCCATCCAGTCGGACTTCGCCCGCCGTCCGTTGCCCTTGGAGCGCACGGCGCCGGCCATCTCGATGGCGCCGCCGGACAGAAGCAGCTTTTCGGTCAGCGTCGTCTTGCCGGCGTCCGGGTGGGAAATGATCGCGAAGGTGCGCCGCGTCTCGTAGGGGCGCCGTGCGCCCGGCCGGGTCGACGCTGCGTCGCTTCCCGTTGCGGCGTCGCTTGCGAGGGTGCTCATGGGGTCACTTTCCGGTGCGTCTTCCGGCGGTCGGCGTCGGCGGACATGGCGCGCGTCACCTTCTACGGCCGGCTGGTTTGCTCGCCATCTACAGCATCGCGCCGGAAATCGGAACGGTCTTCGGAAAAAGGCCGGGATCCCGACGTCGGACGGAACCCCGGCCGGACCTCACGCCTCGGCCTGATGCCTCTGCAGGGCATCGACGATTTCCTGCGGACCGATCTGGCCGAGGATCTTGCCGTTCTGGCTGACGACGACCGAGCCCCGGGCGCCGCTGACCGATTCCATGACGCGCTTCAGCGGCGTCGAGGGATCGGCCATGGCGGCGACGTTGGCGGGGGCGGCGTCGTGGCGGTCGACGGGCTTCATCACGTCGCCGGCGGTCAGGACGTTGAGGGGGTTCATGTGGGCGACGAAATCGGAGACGTAGTCGTCGGCGGGGCGCAGCACGATGTCCTGCGCCGTGCCGATCTGGACGATCCGGCCACCCTCCATGATGGCGATCCGATTGCCGATCTTGAAGGCCTCGTCGAGATCGTGGCTGACGAAGATGATGGTCTTCTTCAATTTCTGCTGGAGATCGATCATCTCGTCCTGGAGCCGGGTGCGGATCAACGGGTCGAGGGCGGAGAACGGCTCGTCCATCAGCAGGATCGGCGCGTCGGTGGCGAAGGCGCGGGCGAGCCCGACCCGCTGCTGCATGCCGCCGGAGAGCTCGGAGACGCGCGAATGGGCCCAGTCCGCAAGGCCGACGAGTTCCAACTGATCGAGCGCGCGCTTGCGCCGAGCCGATTTCGATTCGCCGGCGAATTCCAGGCCGAGCGCGACGTTGTCGACCACCGAACGCCAGGGCAGCAGCGCGAACTGCTGGAACACCATCGCGACCTCGTGGCGGCGAAGCTCGCGCAGGCGCGCCGCGCCGCAGTCCTTCGGATCCACCGGATTGCGGCCCGTATCGATGACGACCCGGCCGCGGGCGACCGGGGCGAGCCCGTTGACGGCGCGGATGAGGGTCGACTTGCCCGATCCGGACAGGCCCATCAGGACGGCGATCTCGCCCTCCTTGACGTCGAGGGTGGCGTTGGTGACGCCGAGCGTTGCGCCGGTCTCCTCGCGGATTTCTCCCCGGTTCTTGCCGGCGTCGGCAAGGGCGAGCGCCTTGTCGCGGTTCCTGCCGAAGATGATCGAGACGTTTTCGAAGGCAACGACGGTCTTGCTCATCGACCCTTCTCCTCGATCCGGAAGAAGCGATCGAGGATGATCGCCAGAAGCACGATGGCAAGGCCGGATTCGAAGCCGTTGCCGACGTTGATGGCGTTCAGCGCCCGAAGGACCGGGACGCCGAGACCGGGCGCGCCGACGAGGGCGGCGATGACCACCATGGAGAGGGACAGCATGATCGTCTGGGTGAGCCCGGCCATGATCTGCGGCAGGGCATAGGGAATCTCGACCTTGAACAGGCGCTGCATCGGCGTCGCGCCGAAGGCGTCACCGGCCTCGAGAAGCTGGGTCGGCGTCGAGGCGATGCCGAGCCGCGTCAGGCGGATCGAGGCGGGCAGCGAGAAGATCACCGTCGCGACGAGCCCGGGCACCATGCCGAGGCCGAAGAGGATCAGCGCCGGGATCAGATAGACGAAGGTCGGGATCGTCTGCATCAGATCGAGGATCGGGCGCAGGATCACGTAGACCCAATCGCGCCGCGCGGCGGCGATGCCGAGCGGCACGCCGATGATCATGCAGGTCGCCGTCGCCGCGATGACCAGCGCCAGCGTCTGGGTGGTGGCCTGCCAGAAGCCGAGATTGATGATGAGCAGGAAGCCGAGCAGCGTGAAGAGCACCGGGAAGATCGAGCGCCGGGCGAACCAGGCGATCAGGCAGAACGCGGCGATGACGACGAAGGGATGCGGCCAGGTCAGAACGAACAGGATGGCGTCGATCACCGCCTGGAGAAACGCGGTCAGCCCGTCGAAGACGGGGGTGAAATTCGCCGTCAGCCAGTCGACGAAATCCTCGGCGACGTCGCCGATCGGCAAGGGGTGGGCTTCAAGCCATTCCACGGACTACGACTTCCTCTCGAACTTACAGGGAGAAGGGGAGCGACGCCGGGGCGTCGACGGGGACCGGCCGCCGGCCGGCCCCTTGCTTGGTCGTGACCGGCCGAACGGCCGGCGATGTCAGGACGAGATGCCGAGCGATTCCTTGACCGCCGGCTCGGCCGGCTTGCCGTCCATCGTCTCGACGCCGTCGAGCCACTTCGTCAGCCGGTCCGGATTGGCCTTCAGCCATTCTGTGGCGGCTTCCTCGGGCTCCTTGCCGTCGTCCAGGATCTTGCCCATGATCTTGTTTTCCATGTCGAGATCGAAGGTCAGGTTCTGCAGGAGCTTGCCGACGTTCGGGCAGTCCTCGCCGTAGCCCTTGCGGGTGACGGTGTAGACGGTGGCGCCGCCGTAGTTCGGACCGAAGGTGTCGTCGCCGCCGGTGAGATATTCGAGGTCGTAGTTGGTGTTCATCGGGTGGGGCGCCCAGCCGAGGAAGACGATCGGCTTCTTCGAGCGCGTGGCACGGGCGACCTGGGACAGCATGCCCTGCTCGGAGGAGGCGACGAGTTCGAAGCCCTTGAGGTCGAACTGGTTCTTTTCGATCATGCCGATGACGAGGGCGTTGCCGTCGTTGCCCGGCTCGATGCCGTAGATCTTGCCGTTCAGCTGGTCGGCGAACTTGTGGATGTCGGCAAAGTCGTGCAGCCCCTCGTCATAGAGGTATTTCGGCACGGCGAGGGTGTATTTGGCGCCTTCGAGATTGGTCTGGACGCGCTCGATCGTCCCGGCGTCGACGTATTTCTTGATCGGCTCGGACTGCGCCGGCATCCAGTTGCCGAGGAAGACGTCGAGATTGTCGTCGGCGAGCGAGGCGAAGGTGACCGGCACCGAGAGGATCTTCACGTTCGGATCGTAGCCCATGCCGGCGAGCAGCTTGGACATCACCGCCGTTGTCGAGGTGATGTCGGTCCAGCCGACGTCGGAAAGGCGAACGGTCTTGCAGCTTTCCGCATCGGCTGCCGCGGCGTTCGAGGCGAAGGCAGGCAGCATCGTGAAAGAAGCTCCGACGATGAGGCCGAGAGCCTTCAGATTCCGTGTCATACGGTTCTCCTGTGTTGCTTGAAAGGATGGGTGGGCACCGGCGGCCGGCGCGATGAAGACGGGGGAATATCACTCCGCAAGCGGTCGACGCGCAACAGCGGAAACCGCATTCGCCGCAAATAATTCATTTGGGATGATCTAACCCTCGGTCCGAGGCCGGGGCCGCCCAGCCGTCGGGAAGCTCGGGATTGCGCGCATAGCCGGGTCCGATGGTGAGGGGTTGCAGCGGAACGACGCCATCGGAGATCTGCGAGGTCACGGTGAACTCGTCGTCGAAGAGGACGGTCCCGTCGCCGTTCTGGATGAGCCGGACCGAGACGTGATAGGGGCGCTGGGCCTCGATCCCGCGAAGCGGAGGCGATCGCAATCCGTAGCGCTTCGATCGCGGGGTCAGCTTCCGGGTGACGACGTGTGGCGGACCGCCGGAAGGATCCTCGAAGCGCGCCTCGATCCTCGAATAGTTCTTCACCGGCTTCTGAACGAGAGCGGTGAAGCCGTAATAGGCGTCCGCCACGCGGTAATTGAAGATGAATCCCGATCCGGCGATCTTCAGATAGGGTTTGTCGGCGACCTCCTCGCGCGTCAAAAGGCCGACCGCGAAAAGCACACCGGCCAGCGAGACGAGCCCGAAGACCACATTCTTGAAGCTGACATCACGCAGTCGAAAAACCATGGCCGCCACGGGCAACGAAGTTGCCTGAAGATTGCACAGACACGATCGAAGCGCAATCGGTAGCCAGCGGGCGGGAAAGAGGCGGCCGGTCGTCGCGGCGGTCAGAAGTTCCAGCTCGAGGACAGGCGCAGGGTCTTCGGCCGGCCGTCGGCGATCGGTCGCGATTCCACGTCGACATCGAGCGCCCATTCGTCGAACAGCTTGACGCTCGTTCCGACGTCGAAGAGCAGGGTCTTCCCGGTCGAAACCGTTTCCGCGACAGCTTCCGCCGTGCCGCTGCCGGCGGGCGCGACCAAGGCAGCGGTGCGGTGATCGAGCGCGTAACCGATCTCGACGCCGGCCTTGGGTTCGACCGAGATCCAGTCGGGCAGCCGCCGCAGCGGCATCGACGCGTCGACACCGATCGTGCCGTTGAGGCGCGTGGCATATCGGGAGGCGATCCGATAGTCGGCCTCTCCGATCCGCTGCCGGGTTTCCGAGAGCCGGACGATCTGACCCGTGGCCTTCAGAAAGGGCGAAACCTTCAGGCCACCGAGCCGCTCCAGGCGGCCGACCGAGACGGTGGCGAAGCCGCCGAGGCCGTCATGGCCCGTCGAGCCGGATAGGCTGCCGGAAGCGCCGACGACGCGGTCCGTGACGTTCAGCCTGGCGAGGCCGACCGCCGCCTCGGTGAAGGACGATTCGCTCGGATGGTAGGAAGCGTAGGCGGAGATGGAGCCCAGCGCCGCACGACCGCGGGTCCGTCCTTCGGATTCGATCGTGTCGCCGTTGGAGCCGCCGATCGCGACGCCCAGCGCCAGATCTGCGGCCATCCGGGCATCGAGGCCGGCGGAAAGATTGGTCTCGACCCGTTCGAAGTCCCGCCCCGAGGCGTCGGGGGCGTCTGTCGCCAGCGTCAACGCGCCGCCGGTCCAGGCGCGGCCGGCATTGGCGCATCGGTCGCTCTTCGGCGTCGTCTGCAGCGTCTTCGAGCGGGAAGCAGCCTCGTCTTCCGCCAACATCAGGCGCTGCCACGCCTCGGTCGCGTCGGTCTGTCCGAGCGAAAGACGGACCGCCATCGGCCCGCAGGCATCACCCCGCAGGCCTTCCAGATGGGTCTTCAGATTGTCCGTCTGGCCGCCGGTCAGGCGCAGGGCCAGGTCGCTCTGCCGGGAGAGAGAGGCGACGGCGAAAGACCGCACGTCGGCATCGAGACCGTCGGCGTCGGCCCGATGGACGCCGAGAAGAGCGAGGGCGAGAAGGGCCGCGCCCGGCGGCAGGCGGAGGCCTCTGGCGCAGCGCCGGGCGTGCCTGCCGAGATTTTCGGTCGCGCGTTTCTGCAGGACGGTGTCAGGCTGCATGGTCCGCTCGTCTTCGCAGTTGCGATAGCAATCGCCCCGAAGGATACCTGCCAAGGTAAACGAGAGGTTAATTTCGCTGCCGCTCACGCAGTCGTGCCCTCGTTTCGAGAGGGCGTTTTTCCGGGACATGCAGGCCGCAGCGGTCGGCAAGGCCCTTGTATCAGGGGGCTTCGGAGCCTCCGCCTGGACGGAGCAGAGCAATTTCGGCGCCCCGGAATTCGCGCCGATTGGGTTTGCTGCGGTGCATCGGTGTCACGCCGGTCGCACGGCATTCCTGCCTGCCACCGCGTCACGGCTGCCGCGGCGCGCGGCCTTGCCGGCTCAGTCGAAGAGGCTGGAAACCGACTCCTCCGACGCCGTGCGGGCGATCGCTTCGCCGAGCAGGTTGGCCGTCGTCACGACCCGGATGTTCTCGGCCTCTTCGATCGCCCTGGTCGGCTGGATCGAATCGGTGATCACCAGTTCCTTCAGGCTGGAGGCGGCGATGCGCCGCACCGCGCCACCCGACAGGACGCCATGGGTGATGTAGGCCGAAGCGCTGGTGGCGCCCGCCTTCATCAGCGCATCGGCAGCGTTGCAGAGCGTGCCGCCGGAATCGATGATGTCGTCGATGAGGATGCAGTTGCGGCCGGTGACGTCGCCGATGATGTTCATCACCTCGGACTCGCCGGGCCGGTCGCGGCGCTTGTCGACGATGGCGAGCGGGGCGTCGAGCCGCTTGGCGAGGGCCCGTGCCCGGACCACGCCGCCGACGTCCGGCGAGACCACCATCAGGTTTTCGAGGTCCTGATGCTCCTTGATGTCGCGGGCGAGCAGCGGCACGGCGAAGAGATTGTCGGTGGGAATGTCGAAGAAGCCCTGGATCTGGCCGGCATGGAGATCGAGGGTCATCACCCGGTCGGCACCCGCCTCGGTGATCAGATTGGCCACCAGCTTCGCGGAGATCGGCGTGCGGCCGCCGGCCTTCCGGTCCTGCCGGGCATAGCCGAAATAGGGGAGCACCGCGGTGATGCGCCTCGCCGAAGCCCTGCGCATGGCGTCGATGATGATGAGGAGTTCCATCAGGTGGTCGTTGGCGGGAAACGACGTCGACTGGATGACGAAGACGTCCTCGCCGCGCACGTTCTCCTGGATCTCGACGAAGATCTCCTGATCGGCGAAGCGGCGAACCATCGCCTGGCCGAGCGGCAGTTCGAGATAGTCGCCGATCGATTCCGCCAGGGCGCGATTGGAGTTGCCGCTGAAGAGCTTCATCGCCCTCTTTCCGTTCGATCGCGAGGCGGAGAAATCTTTTTTGCGCAAGCTGCCATTCCTTCCGGGCCAGATCGCAGGCAAGCTGGTCGCCAACGCTTCGAGCGCCGCTCCCGCCTGCGGTCACGGACGCCGCCGAACTCGAATTTCGCGCTGCGCCGGCTTCGGCGAAGGGCGCGAACCTCAGGTCGGAATGGCGGGGCCGTCGCCGGATCCATCATCGCCCGATCTGCGGAAGGACGCTCTAGCACCCTTCGCCAAAACTTCAACCCGACTCGTGTGCGCTGCCGCATGATGGTGAACGAAGCGCGACGGTCGGCGTCGTTTTCCCTCGGCGCCTTTCGGGCCAGCGGATGCCGGGCCTCGGACGGCGTTTCGCGAGACGCATCACCGGGTTCGCGTCAGCCGACGTCGGCGTCCAGGCTGGCGGCCTGCCGGAACGTCTCCCGTGCGACCTTGCGGAGCGCGTCGAGATCGACCTGCGACCATGGGTCCGAATTCGTCCCGGCGACGCGCTCCTGCCCCTGGATGCGGCGGATGCGCTGGTCGTTTTCGTCCAGCACGTCCCAGACATAGACCAGCACGGTCTCGCCGCCATCGGTGAAGGCGGAGAAATAGCCCTTGAGGCGCAGCGGCGCGACCGGCCCGCTCGCCGGCCGAATCCGGACGCCGGCCTGCTGGGATTCCTCGGAGAGGGCGCGGGCGAGCAGTTCGGCCTCCCTTTGCGGCGCGCCGACGACGGGGAGGAACTGGACTTCGGTGCGGCCCGAGGCCGCCGATGGCTGGCGGGGGGCGCCGAGCGAGGCCTGCTGCCGCGGCGCCTCGTCGGCGACCGGGGAGGGCGGGGTCTCGTCCAGAGGCGCAACGGCCGATCCGTCGTCCACCGGCTCCGGCAGCGACGCGACCTCGGACTGCGCCGAAGGGGGCGGTGTATCCCGGGGAGAGCTTCGCGCCGGATAGCCGACCGGTTGCGGCCCGGTGTTCCAGCGCAGATTGGAGGACGAACTGGCAGTCGCCAACCGCTGCGAGGGCGGCGCCAGCGGGCTTCCCCGAACCGGGGAGGCGGGCGGCAGCGGCGCGGCTGCGACGTTTCCGGAGGGAGCCGCGGCGACCGGCGCCGCGTCGGCCAAGGCCGACGCGGAGGCGGGCGGTGCGCCGAGCGTCGACGTCGAGCCGATGTCGGCGGGCGGGATCGGGCCGTTCGGTCCCATGGCGATCGACAGGTCGGTGCCCGTGCAGCCCGACAGGGCGATGCCCATGCCCGCGGTCAACAGGGTGCCGCAGTGCAAGAGTCTTTCCGTCACCGGTTTCGTTGCCACGGGCGATCTCCTTCCGGCCGTGTTTCGGCATCGAAGCAGAGTCGACAATGCCGCCCGGGTCGGAAGAAAACGTTAAAGTCGTCGCTTTTCGCCGCGCCGCATCACGATGCCGGTTCCCGCGGTGATCTCAGGCGACCACCGAGAGGTCGAGCGACAGTCGGGAAAGCGGCTCGGGCTCGGTCTCGGTGGTGAGGTAGGTGCGGCCGAGGGTCATCGCCGTGCCGGTGTCGGAATCCATGATGATCATGTGGGCGAACAGCGTCATGTTCGGCTGGATCACCGCCGGGCTGCCGACATGGAACATCGGCGGATCCATCCATGACGGGGCGTAGCGGGCGCCGAGAGAATATCCGCAGGCCGAAAGCCGGTGGCGTGTCAGCTCATGCGCTTCCATCACCCCGGCATGGGCGTCGAAGACGTCGCCGAACGTATGGTCCGGCCGCATCACCGCCTCGACGGCGGCAAGCGCCTCGCGGGCTGCTGCATGCAGCTCGACATGCCGCTGGCTCGGCTCGCCGACGACGACGGTGCGCATCAGCGCCGCATGGTACTGCGCCTTCACGCCCGCCCATTCGAGGGTGAGCTGGTCGCTGGCCTCGAGCCTGCGGCGGCCGGACTTGTAGCGGCAGAGCAGGGCGTCGCGTCCCGAACCGACGATGAAGGGATTGGCCGGATAGTCGCCGCCCCGCCTCAGGACGTGGCCCTGCATGGCCGCCAGGATCTCCGCCTCGTCTGCGCCCGGCACGATCAGCGGGAGAGCCTCCTCGAAGGCCTCGTCGGCCAGGAGCGCGGCTTCGCGCACATGGGCGATCTCGGCCTCGCTCTTGACCGCACGCAGCATCGGCACGAGGTCGGAGGCGTCTTTCAAAGAGGCGAAGGAGCCGAGCCGCTCGTTGACGCCGAGGCCGGCCATGCCGGTCAGACCGTGGGTCAGCCACTCGACGCCGACGCGCATGCCGAGAAGACCCATGTCGTCGAGCATGTTGCGCAGTTCGATGACCGGATCGGCATTGCCGCGGTCGCGCCAGATGACGATCGCCTCGAGGATCGAGGTATGTCGGGCCTGCCTGAGATCGGCCGAGCGGGTCAGAAGCTGCATCTGGCCGTCGGCCGTCAGCACCAGGCATTGGAAGAAGCAGAAACCGAAGCTGTCGTAGCCGGTCAGCCAGTACATCGACTCCTGCGAGAACAGCAGCATGGCGTCGAGCTTGCGGTTCGCCATTTCCGCGAGCGTGCGCTCGCGGCGCGTGTCGAATTCGGCGCGTTCGAAGTGGAGCATGTCGGTTCAGTCCCGCAATGCGATCGCCGCGAGCTGCCGTCCGTAATCGGGCTCGCCGCGATGGGTGGTGCGGCGGAAGGAATAGAAGTTGTCCGGCTCGCCATAGGTGCAGCGGCCGACGAGGCCGGCCTTTACACCCGCTGTTTCGAGACGCCGGACGATGAAGCCGGGAAGGTCGAACTGCCGCTTGTCCGGAGCCTTTCCCGGCTGGAAGAAGCGCTCGCGCTCCGGGTCGTCTTCGACGAAGGCGGCGACCATCTCGAGGCCGACCTCGTAGTTCGGCTGGGTGATGGTCGGGCCGAGGATCGCGGTGATCGAGCCGCGTCTGGCGCCCGCCTTTTCCATCGCGGCGATCGTCGCTTCCAGGACGCCGCCGAGCGCTCCGCGCCAGCCCGCATGGGCGGCCGCGACGACGCCGTGGTCATGATCGGCGAAGAGCACCGGCCCGCAATCGGCGGTGACGACACCGACGCAAAGGCCGGGGGTGGCCGTGACGATGCCGTCGACGCGCGGACGCTCGCCGGAAAAGGGTGCCTCGACGATCACCGCCTCGGCGGAATGCACCTGCCAGGGCGTCGCCAGCCGGTCGGGCGCAAGGCCGAGCGTCGCCGTCGCCCGCGCCCGGTTCTCGGCAACGTGGGACGCCTCGTCCTTCGATCCGGCGCCGGCGTTGAGGCCGTCGTACAGCCCGGTCGAAACGCCGCCGCGGCGCGTGAAGAAGCCATGCGCGACCCTCTCGCCCGAAAGCTCGGGCGCGCGGATCACGTCGTCGTCCTTCAGCGCTCGGGCGCGTGTGGTGCTATCGGCCATGGGCGCGGATCGTGGTGGAGCTTCGAGGCGAAGTCAATCTGACGCTGCGGCAAAGAACGGGGGAAGAGGGACCGGTGCCGTCGCCACGGCGAGGACCTTGAACAGCGCGCCCATCTCTCCCGCGCCGCGCCCCGCCAGCCGGGCGACGGCCCGTTCGATGTCGGCTCGCCCCTTGGCGTCGAGCGGCGCGCCGAGCCTGCCCGCCCGCTCCAGGAGACCGAGGGCGAGGAGGAAGTCACCCTGCTCGACGACCGGCGAAACGGCGAGCCCACGGCTGGAAAAGATCTGCGACAGGCCGGCGAAATCCACGTGACTGGTCAGATCGGCCTCGCCCGGCCGGTCGAGCGGATCGGCATGGGCGTGGGCGCGCACTGCCTGCAGCGTATCCCCGAACGCGCTCGTCGCATGGCCGTAGTCGATGAAGAGGCCCGCCCCGGTCTCCGTGGCGAAGCGGTCGGCGAGGGCTGCGGCGAGGGCGGCCCGCTCCGGCGAGACTTCGAAGACGGCGCCTGCGGCCGGCGGATGGGGCATGGCTTCGTCCGGCAGCGGCGGGTGCGGGCGGGCGCAAAGCACGAATTCCAGCCGTCCCGCCTCCGACAGGCCGACGCAGCGTTCTCGAAAGGTCTCGCCGTCGAAGACGAACTGGCGGATGGCGAGCGCGTCGAAGAGTTCGTTGGTGACGATCACGGCCGGGCCGGGGGGGAGTTCGGCGATGCGCCGATGGCGCCGGACCGGCAGGTCGAAGCGCGAAAGCGTCTCCGCCTGGATCGCCGCCAGCGTCTCGCTGGTCTCGACGAGATGAATGCTCGCGCTGGCGAGGCAGGCGGGCGCCGCGCGGCGCAGGGTCCTCAGCATGTCGGCCATCAGCGTGCCGCGCCCCGGGCCGATCTCGACGAGCCGAAACGGCCGCGGCTGGCCGAGCGATGCCCAGACGCCGGCGACCCAGGCGCCGATCAGCTCGCCGAACATCTGGCTGATCTCCGGCGCGGTCACGAAGTCGCCGGCCCGGCCGAGCGGGTTCTTCGTGGCGTAATAGCCGGCGGAGCGGTCGAACAGCGCGAGGTTCCAGAACCGGTCGATGCCGATCGGCCCCTCGCGGCGAATGAGATCGGCGATCCTGTGGGCGAGGTCGTTCAAGGGCGGGCGGTGTCCTCTGCCTTGGCGCCGGCATGCTCGCCGTCTTTCGGCTCGTAGGCGACGGGTTTTGCGGTGGCGATCGCCCAGAGGCCGACGAGAATCATCGGGAAGGAGAGGACCATCCCCATGGTCAGCCAGCCGCCATAGAGATAGCCGAGCTGTTCGTCCGGCATGCGGAAGAAGGCTTCGACGATGGTCCGGAAGATGCCGTAGAACAGAATGAAGATGCCGCCCGTCAGCCGCGGCCTGCCGAGCGTCTTGAACGCGTGGGTGGCGACGAGAAGGATGAGGAAGAGGACGATGCCTTCGAGCGCGGCCTCGTAAAGCTGGCTCGGATGGCGCGGCTCGGGACCGCCGGTCGGAAACACCATCGCCCACGGAACGTTCGACGGCGAGCCCCAGAGCTCGCTGTTGATGAAGTTGGCGAGACGGCCGAAGAACAGGCCGAAGGGCACCGAAGCCGCGACGACGTCGATCAGGCTGAACAAAGGCACCTTGTACTGCCGGCAGAACAGGATCAGCGCCAGGGTCACGCCGACCAGACCGCCGTGAAACGCCATGCCGCCGTCCCAGACGGAAAAGACGGTGAGCGGATCGGCGAGATATTGCAGCGGATTGTAGAACAGGACGTAGCCGAGCCGGCCGCCGAGGACGATGCCGAGGACGAGATAGAGGATCATGTCGTCGATCTGCAGCTTGGTGATCGGCGAGACGCCGTTCGGCCAGAGCCGGGTGTCGGCCACGAGATAACGCCCGTAGAGCCAGCCGCACAGAATGCCGGCGACATAGGCGAGGCCGTACCAGTGGAGCGCGATCGGCCCGATCTGCAGGAACACCGGATCGATGTTCGGATAGGCCAGCACGCCGAAGGTCTGGAGAGAGAGCATGGTCGAAGCGGGCCTCGTCGCGCGTGGTCATGGACGCCCTGCCGTCGGTGCGGCCGCGTCGCAGCCCTCATAAGGCCAAGCGGCGACGCTTTGAAGACCGGCCGGGGGGGGGGGGGGGGGGGGCGCGGGCGCGGGGCGCCCGGCGCGCGGGGGCCGGCCCCCGCGGGGGGCCCCCG
>NZ_JAJUWU010000002.1 GCF_021390325.1 Jiella avicenniae
ACGGCCCTGCGGGGGCGTTTTGACGACGGGCGGGTTATCTGGGGCGGTGCGCGGGGCTCTGGTCCCCCGGCGATCGGGCATCGGCAATCGGGGCGCCCCGCCGCTATTGTCTAAGTCGCTGCGCGCCTCTACCTGCCAGGAAACATCTCGAACCCGGAGACGACCATGCCGACGAACCGAGCCCCGAACCGCCTTCTCGACGAGTTCGCCCGCGTGATGACCGATGCGGCCGGGACGGCCCAGGGCATGCGCCGGGAGGTGGAGACGCTGTTCCGCACCCAGGGAGAGCGCTTCTTCAATCAGCTCGATCTCGTCCAGCGCGAAGAGTTCGAGGCGGTCCGCGAAATGGCGATGAAGGCGCGGATGGAGAACGAGGCGCTGAAGAAGCGGCTCGCCGACCTCGAGGCGAAGATGGGCGGCGCCGACGGCTCGGGTGTCTGACCCGCTTTTCCACAGGGTTTCGACAGCCTCGCCGGCACCATCCGGCGGATTTCGCGAGTCGGAAACGCCTGCTCGCAGAGTCGCTTAACGGCCGGACGATCGACGATTCGGTGCGCGAGGATGCGCATCGAGATGAAAATACGGTTAACGGCCTTAGCGTGAAGACTCCCCGACTGTATGCTGATTCTCAAGGGTGATTCGTCGGCGGCGGCGAACAAATCACCCTGCGGGCGGCTGCCGCGGCGGGCGGCTGCCCGCCCATCTTTCATACGGGGAATCCTTCATGCAGTTCGATGAAATGACGATCTTGCGACAATCGAACCCGGTCGACGTGATCGAGTGGGTGGCGACGTCGCGCGAATGGGCGTTCGAGCGCTCCTGCGACGACGAACTCGCCGTCGCGGTCACCGGCGTGTGGACCGACTATTCGGTCTCCTTCTCCTGGCTCGACGACATGGAGGCGCTGCACATCGCCTGCGCCTTCGATCTCAAGGTCCCGCCGCACCGGCAGGCGGAGATCCAGATCCTGCTCGCGCGCATCAACGAAAAGCTGGTGGTCGGCCATTTCGACCTCTGGCGCAAGGAAGGCGCGGTGATGTTCCGCCATTCCCTGCTTTTGTCGGGCGGGCTCGACGCCACCACCGGCCAGGCCGAGCGCATGCTTGCCATGGCGCTGGAAAGCTGCGAGCGGTTCTATCAGGCGTTCCAGTTCGTCATCTGGGCCGACAAGTCGGCGGAGGCGGCGCTGGAGGCGACGATGTTCGAGACGGTCGGAGAAGCCTGAGACGATGATCGATGCGCGCATTCTCCTTCTCGGCGGCGGCAACATGGGCTCGGCCCTTCTCGGCGGCTGGCTGGAGAAGGGGCTCGACCCTTCGAAGGTCACGGTCGTCGATCCGGCGGTCGGGCCGGCGCTGCAGCCGCTGATCGAGAAGGGTGTCGTCCATCGCGCCGGCGTGCCGGAGGGGGCGTTCGACATCGTCGTCCTCGCGGTCAAGCCGCAGATGATGACGGCAGCGGTGCCGCCCTTGAAGGCGGCGATGCGGCCCGAGACCCTGGTCGTTTCGATCGCGGCCGGCACGACGATCGCGGCGATCGAGGACCTTCTCGGCCCGCATCCGGTGGTGCGGGCGATGCCCAATACCCCGGCGCTGATCGGCCGCGGCATCACCGGCGCCTATGGCAACGAGCGCACCGGCGAGCGCGATCGCGGCGCCGCGACCAGCCTGCTGGAGGCCTCCGGGCCGGTCGAATGGGTCGAGGCGGAAGCGCTGATCGACGCGATCACCGCCGTTTCGGGCAGCGGCCCGGCCTATGTCTTCCACCTCGCCGAATGCATGGCGAAAGCCGGCGCGGCGCTCGGCCTGCCGGCCGATCTCGCGATGCGCCTCGCCCGCCACACGGTGGCGGGGGCGGGCGAGTTGATGATCCGTTCCAACGACGAGCCGGCGCAGCTGCGCAAGAACGTCACGTCCCCCAATGGCACCACCCAAGCGGCGCTCGACGTCTTGATGGGCGAGGAGCGGCTTGAAAAGCTGATGGACGAAGCGATGCGGGCGGCGCGGGATCGGGCGGAAGCGCTCGCCAAGGGCTGATCGCCGATGGCGCGAGAAAGCGTTGAGTTTTGAGATGACGAGAACAGGCCATGGCAGCTAGCGAGCGCGCACCCGAAGTCAGCTTCGACGATTTCATGAAGGTCGACATCCGCGTCGGCACCATCGTCGAGGCGGCGCCGTTCCCCGAGGCGCGCAAGCCGGCGATCAAGCTGATGATCGATTTCGGCGGCGAGATCGGCGTGAAGAAGTCCTCCGCCCAGATCACGGTGCACTACACGCCGGAAGAACTCGTCGGCCGTCAGGTGATCGCCGTCGTCAATTTCCCGACGCGCCAGATCGGCCCGATGCGCTCCGAGGTGCTGACGCTGGGCGTGCCGGACGAGAACGGCGAGGTCGTGCTGCTCGGGCCGGGACACGAGGTGCCGAAGGGCGGGCGGATGTTCTGAGGGGCGAACTGCCGGTGATCGTGGAGTGGAATGACCGGGCGTGATCGCGCATGTATATCCCGACTGGATATACTGCCGGAGTGACTGCCATGGCCAGTTCGACCATCTTCACCAGCAATCGCAGCCAGGCCGTGCGCCTGCCGAAGGCGGTGGCCTTTCCCGAGAGCGTCCATCAGGTCGATATCCTCAAGATCGGTGACAGTCGGATGATCGTGCCTGGAGGCAGACGGTGGGACGATCTGTTCCTCGCCGGCCCGCGCGTCAGCGAGGATTTTTTGGAGGAGCGGGAGCAGCCCCCGGCGGAGGAGCGCGAGCCGTTCTGATGCTCGCCTACATGCTCGACACCAATATCTGCATCTATGTGATGAAGACCTATGCTCCCCATGTGCGCGAAAAGTTCAACGCCCTGGCTGAGCAACTCTGCATATCGAGCATCACGCTGGGAGAGTTGCATTACGGCGCCCAGAAGTCCGCGAGACGGGAAGAAAACCTGACGGCGATCGAGCAATTCGGGGCGCGGTTGGATGTGCTGCCATTTGCCGACAAGGCGGCTGCTCATTATGGGCAGCTCCGTGCCGAATGGAAACGGGCTGGAACGCCGTGTGGCCCGCACGACATGCAGATCGGAGCCCATGCGCGCAGCGAGGGGCTGATCCTCGTCACCAACAACCGGCGGGAATTCGACCGGATGCCGGGTCTGCGGGTGGAGAATTGGGTGTAGCAGGCGGGCCGCGCCGAGCGTCTCGCACTTCGAGGCTCGCTTCGCGAGCACCTCACGATGAGGGGCTACCGACAGGTCGCCGATCATTGTCGGTCCGCCTCAGCTGTAAGCCCGAAGCCGCCGTTGAACGAACGAAGCCCCTCATCCCGAGGTGCCACCGCAGGCGGCCTCGAAGGGCGCGAGGGGCCTCACCCGCAATCGTCACACGTGCAGCGCCTTGCCGAGCGCCCCCAGCGCCGCTTCCTGAAAGCTCTCGCCGAGCGTCGGGTGGGCGTGGATCGTGCCGGCGATATCCTCCAGGCAGGCGCCCATTTCCAGCGCCAGCGAGAAGGCGGCGGAGAGTTCGCTGACGCCGGCGCCGACGGCCTGAATGCCGAGGACGAGATGATTGTCGGCCCGGGCGACGACGCGGACGAAGCCGTCCTCGCGCCCGAGCGACATCGCCCTGCCACTGGCTGCGAAGGGGAAGCGGCCGACGGTGGTTTCGATCCCTGCCGCCCTGGCATCGGTCGGCGACAGACCAACGGAGACGATCTCGGGATCGGTGAAGCAGACGGCGGGAATCGCCCGGTGGTCGAAGACGCGGCGGTGGCCGGCCGCGATCTCGGCGACCATTTCGCCCTCCGCCATCGCCTTGTGGGCGAGCATCGGCTCGCCGGCGACGTCGCCGATGGCGTAGACGCCGCGCATCGCCGTGCGCCGTGTCTCGTCGGTGCGGACGAACGCCCCGTCCATGTCGAGCACCAGTTCCTCCCGTCCCCAGCCTTCGGTGACCGGCCGGCGCCCGACCGTGACGAGGACGGTGTCGCAGGGGATGCGTCGCTCCTCGCCCTCGGCGGTCTCGACGAGGAGGTCGCCGTCTTCGCCGGCAAGGCCTTGTGCCTTCGCCCCGGTCATCACCGTCACGCCGAGATGGGCGAGGCGCTGGCGCACCGGCTTGACGAGATCGGCGTCGTAGAGCGGCAGGATCTCGCCTGCCGCCTCGACGATCGTCACCACCGAACCGGCCTTGGCGAAGGCGGTGCCGAGTTCGACGCCGATATAGCCGCCGCCGACGACGGCGAGGCGTTCGGGCGGCGCTTGCAACGAGAGGGCTTCGGCGGACGAGACGACCTTGCCGCCGAAGGGCAGGGCTTTGAGTTCGACGGGCTCCGAGCCCGTGGCGATCACCACCGTCTCGGCGGTGATCCGTTGCTCGCCGGTCTCGCCGCTGACGATCACCGTCTTGCCGTCGAGAAAACGGGCGCGGCCCTCGACGAGCTTGACGCGGGACTTCTTGAACAGGCCGGTGACGCCGTTGTTGAGGCGGTTGACGATGCCGTCCTTCCAGCCGATCACCTGCGCCCAATCGAGGCCCGGCGCTCCGGCGGTGATCCCGGGAATCGCGCGGGCGGCAGCTGCTTCCTTCATGAGGAAATATTCGTCCGCCGCATGGATCAGCGCCTTCGACGGGATGCAGCCGATGTTGAGGCAGGTGCCGCCGGGCTTGCGGTCGTCGACGACCACCGTGTCGAGGCCGAGCTGGCCGGCCCGGATCGCCGCGACGTAGCCGCCCGGACCGGCGCCGATGACGAGGAACTGGCAGGTGATCTCGTTCATGCCGCCTCCTCGACGAAGATCATCGCCGGATTTTCCAGAAGCGCCTTGATGCGCTGGACGAAAACGGCGGCGTCGTGGCCGTCGATCACCCGGTGGTCGAAGCTCGAGGAGAGGTTCATGCGTCGCCGGGGAATGAACCGCGCCCCGTCCCAGACCGGACGGACCTCCATCTTGTTGACGCCGACGATGGCGACCTCCGGGTGATTGACGATCGGCGTCGTCGCAAGGCCACCCAGGGCGCCGAGCGAGGTGATGGTGATGGTCGAGCCGGAAAGTTCCTCGCGCTTCGCCGAGCCGGTCTTCGCGGCCTCGGAAAGCCGGGCGACCTCGGCCGCGCAGTTCCAGACGTCGCGGGCTTCGCAGTGGCGGGCGACGGGCACCATCAGTCCGGCGCCGGTCTGGGCCGCGATGCCGATATGGACGCCGCCATACTGACTGAGGATGCCGGCTTCGTCGTCATAGAGGGCATTCATCGCCGGCTGCTCGCGGACCGCGATCACCATGGCCTTCATCAGGAAGGGCAGGAGGGTGAGTTTCGGGCGGTCTTCCCGCCGGTCCTCGTTCATCGCCGCTCGCAGCTCTTCCACCGCCTCCATGTCGATTTCGTCGACATAGGTGATGTGGGCGATGCGGCGGCTCGCCGTTTCCATCTTCTCGGCGATGCGCCGCCGCAGCCCGGCGATCCTGACCTCGGTGACCGTGGTATCCGCGTGGCGGCCGCGACCGGCCGGCGCCTCGGCGCCGCCCTCGAGATAGGCGGCGAGGTCGTCGGCGGTGATACGGCCGGCGGGGCCGGAGCCGGCGACACGGCGCAGGTCGACGCCCGCCTCCATCGCCCGGCGGCGGACGGCGGGGGAGGCGAGGGGCTTTTCGCCGGGCTTGCGGGCAGCCTGGGAGGTTGACGAGACCTTTGCGGCTGGCGTGATCTCCCCCCTTGAGGGGGGTCTGGAGGACGGGCGAGACCCGTGGCTCGCCCTGGCGGGCGGCAGCCCAGAGGGGGGTGTGCCGGCGCCACGGTTCCGCGCGTCGAATTCAGGACGCTTGTGCCCTTCGGCGCCCCCCTCTGCCCTGCCGGGCATCTCCCCCTCAGGGGGGGAGATCGGCGGCTTGGAGGGCGTCACATCTTCTGAAGCGGCCGAGTCGCCCGAATTCTCGTCCGGCTCGCTCGTCCCGCCCGGACCGTCGACGTCGAGCCGTACCAGCGGCGAGCCGACGGCAAGGGTGTCGCCGACCTCGCCGCCGAGCCATGTCACCGTGCCGGCCGCGGGCGAGGGGATGTCGACGGTCGCCTTGTCGGTCATCACGGCGGCGAGCGTCATGTCCTCGGTGACGGGATCGCCGACCGTGACGTGCCATTCGACCAGCTCGGCCTCGGCGACGCCTTCGCCGACATCCGGGAGCTTGATGGTGAAGGTGCCCATCTCAGCCCTCCAACACGCGCTTCATCGCCCCGCCGACCCGCGCCTGGCCGGGAAAATAGTCCCACTCCTGGGCGTGCGGATAGGGCGTGTCCCATCCCGCCACGCGAACGATCGGCGCTTCGAGGTGATAGAAACAGGCGTCGGCGACGACGGCGACGAGTTCGGCGCCGAAGCCCGAGGTCAGCGTCGCCTCGTGGACGACGAGGCAGCGGCCGGTCTTTTTCACCGAAGCTTCGATCAGCTCGACGTCCAACGGAACGAGGGTGCGCAGGTCGACGATCTCGGCATCGATGCCGAGCGCGTCCGCCGCGGCTTCGGCGACATGCACCATGGTGCCATAGGCCAGGACGGTGAGAGCCGAGCCCTCGCGGCGGATCGCGGCCTTGCCGAGGGGGATGGCGTAACGGCCCTCCGGCACCTCGCCGAGCGGATGCTTCGACCAGGGCGTGACCGGCTTGTCGTGGTCGCCGTCGAAAGGCCCGTTGTAGAGGCGTTTCGGTTCGAGGAAGATCACCGGATCGTTGTCCTCGATCGCCGAGATCAACAGGCCCTTGGCGTCGTAGGGATTGGACGGCACCACCGTCTTCAGCCCCGAGACGTGGGTGAACAGCGCCTCGGGCGACTGGGAGTGCGTCTGGCCGCCGAAGATGCCGCCACCGGTCGGCATGCGCACTACCAGCGGGCAGGTGAAGTCGCCGGCCGAGCGGTATCTCAGCCGTGCCGCCTCAGAGACGATCTGGTCGTAGGCGGGATAGACGTAGTCGGCGAACTGCATTTCGACGACCGGGCGAAGGCCGAAGGCGGCCATGCCGATCGCCGTGCCGACGATGCCGCTCTCGTTGATCGGCGCGTCGAAGCAGCGGTTCTTGCCGAAGGTCTCCTGCAGGCCCGCGGTGCAACGAAAGACGCCGCCGAAATAGCCGACGTCCTCGCCGAAGACGACGACGTCCTCGTCCTCCGCCATCTTCACCGCATGGGCATCGCGGATCGCCTCGATCATCGTCATGCGGGGCATGGTGACGGTCCCCGCTCAGCTGAGCCGCAACTGGTCTCGGAGAGGCCAGGCTTTCCCGCTTCGTCATCCCGGGCTCGACCCGGGATCCATGCCTCTGCGCCGATCTCACCAGAATCGGTCACGGGCAAAACGCCTGTTCCGCCACCGTAACGGCGGCCTTGCCGGCTTGGAATGGAGCCCGGCTCAAGGCCGGGATGACGAAGGGAGAGTACCGAGGCCCCCTCCGGCGATGCCGAGGCGAATGGAGGCCTGGCGTCGGCAGGCACACGCTCGGAGCAGTACGGCATCGTCATCTCAAACCCCCGCCTTCTGCCGCTGGCGCCGGAGATGGGGCGGCATCACCTCGTAGACGTCCTCGAAGATGTCGCGGACCGAAGGCTTCGGCCCCGTGTGCAGCGTACCGTGGCTTTCGGCCTCCTTCTGGGCGGCGAGGATTTCCGCGTCGACTTCGGCCTCGGCCTGGACGTGGCGCTCCTCGCTCCAGGCGCCGCGCAGGACGAGATGGTTCTTCAGCCGCTTGATCGGGTCGCCGAGGGGCCAGGCGTCGCTCTCCTCCTTCGGCCGGTAGGCGGAGGGATCGTCCGAGGTGGAATGGGCGGCGGCGCGGTAGGTGACCCATTCGATCAGCGTCGGGCCGAGGTTGCGCCTCGCCCGCTCCACCGCCCATTTCGCCGCCGCATGGACGGCGAGATAGTCGTTGCCGTCGACCCTGAGCGAGGGAATGCCGAAGCCGAGGCCCCTCGCCGCGAAGGTGCCCGAGCCGCCCTTAGCGATCCCCTGGAAGGTCGAGATCGCCCACTGATTGTTGACGATGTTGAGGACGACGGGCGCCTTGTAGGTCGAGGCGAAGACCATGCCCGAATGGAAATCGCTCTCGGCGGTCGAGCCGTCGCCGATCCAGACGGCGGCGATGCGGTCGCCACCCTTGATCGCCGAAGCCATCGCCCAGCCGACGCCCTGCACGAACTGGGTCGCGAGGTTGCCCGAGATCGAGAAGAAGCCGTGCTTGCGGGCGGAATACATCACCGGCAGCTGCCGGCCCTTCAAAGGATCGCGGCGGTTGGAATAGATCTGGCACATCATGTCGACGAGCGGATAGTCGTCGGCGATCAGAAGGCCCTGCTGGCGATAGGTCGGAAAGTTCATGTCGCCGGGCTCGAGCGCCTTGCGGAAGGCGCAGGCGATCGCCTCCTCGCCGAGACACTGCATGTAGAAGGACGTCTTGCCCTGGCGCTGGGCCATCAGCATGCGCCGGTCGAAGGCGCGGACCCGCATCATCGTCTTCAGGCCGGCGAGCAGTTCTTCGTCGGTGAGCGTTCCCGCCCACTCGCCCACCGCCTCGCCGGCGCGGTTCAGCACCCGGACGATCGAATAGGCCATGTCCCGGATCTCGGCGGGATCGACGTCGACCGGTGGCCGGCGCACCGAGCCCGCCTTGGCGATCTTCACGCCGGAGAAATCCGGCGTGCCTCCCGGCCGCACCTCGGGCTCGGGAACATGCAGCTTCAGTCTCCCGTCCATGTCGGCCCTCCCTCACTTGCCTGCGGGCTCAACTAGATCGCCGGGTGGGGATAGACAGCGCTCCTTCGCCCGATGTCGAAATTTCCGGGTATCGAACCTGCGGCGACCGAAGACGACAAATTGTCGCGATGCCGAAGGTTCAAAACTGGTGATAAAGCCACGCATTCCAACAATATTCGTCTTGCACAACACTGGGTCGTCATGCTCATTGTTGAACTTCAATCGTCAGCCGGCGTCACGCCTGCCAGACTGGTTTGCCCATGGCAGGACACGAACCATATAAAAATCGACCGCTGGTGCCGGTGGGAGGTGTGCAGTGCGATGATGTTCTTACCGGATCCTCAGGGAGCCTTGCGACTTTCGCAAGATATCAACGAGCGTCTTGCCGATAGTCTCGATGCGATGGCCAAGGCCGTCTCGAAAGCTGGCGTCTTGTCGCACAAGGCGCTCACGGTCGGGCGATCGATCCGGGCACGGCGCAGGATCGCACCGGATTATTTCGCGCGGTACTTCGAACTCCTGAAGGCGGTCGAGGCCGACGATATCCCACGCTCCATCCGGCTGTTGGAGGATATTTCCGAGGCCGTCGAGCACGACCCGGAGCAAGCGCCCACCGCCAATCGACGCCACGCCGGCGTCGGTTCGCCCGAAGTCTTCTCCTGGGCGGATCTCGATCCGACGCGGCGCCAGCGCTACGCCGGTTTCTTCGAAGCCGGAGATGCCGACACGCTCTCGCTCCTTGCGCCACCGGTCGAGGACGTCGAGCGGATGCGCGGGGAAATCGACACGGCCTTGCAACGGCTCGACCGCCACCTTCCGGCCTTCGGTGCCGAGATTCGCGTGCTCTTGAGCGAAATCGTGATGTGCCGGGGTGAAGAACGGGAGAGCAGCTTCGCCGGCGCCTCGACCTTCTACATCTGGGGCGCGGTCTTCATGAACCCGGCGGCTTACCCGGACAGCCTCGCGGTGCTCCAGGGGCTGGTGATCGAGAGCACCCATGCTCTTCTGTACGGATTGTCGGAGGGCGGCTCCTTCCTGCGCGATCAGGCGCCGAAGGTCGCCCGTCTTGTTGGCGGCCAGGAACCCGATCCGGTCGACGAGACGTTTCACGCCGCCGTGGTTTCGGCGCGCCTGCACTACGTTCTGCAGCAACTGACGGACAGGCGCGCCCTCGACGGGGCCGAGGCCTTACGCGCCCGCCAGCTTTCGGCCCACTCGCTCAATCGCTTCGTCGAGTGCAACGCGGCGCTGGGAGACGAGAGCCGGTTCGCCGATGTCGGTTGCGCCATGCTGCAGGAAACCCGGCAGCAATTGCAGGTCTCGTCTTCGAGGGCAGCCTGAGGACACAGCCGCATCGTCGGGGCGATGCCACATTCTGAGACGCTAGTTCGCAGGCCCCGGGGCCCGACTGCGAACGATGCCTCATCGGCTGCAGCGCCATTCGGGAAAGCGGATTGGCGGTAAAAATTACGTTAGGGAATGAAAACGCGACATTATCCGGCTCGCTGGCCTTCATCGCGCTATAAGACTGGTCCATAGTGAGTCCTTGGTGGTCGAAGAGACGGAACGTCCAAGGCACGAGACCTGAGCGCTGCCGGGAACACGCAAGGGGCAACGGAACGGAGAAGAAAATCATGTCGTTGTTCAAGCTTTTTCGGCGCTCTGGTTCGGGGATGGACGAGGAACGTCCGGATCCGACGCGGCGCAGACTGTTGACCGGGCTTGGCGTCGCCGCCTGCGCCGCTTCAGTCGGAGTCCTGTCGTTCGATACGCGGGCCGAAGCGGCGACGTCGCCGTTGGAAGACGGGGACCTGCTCGACAGGCTCGACGCACTCGCGGATGGTGAGGCGGACGAGATGGAAGTCGCGCACTACACCGGCTACCGGCACAACCATTACCGCCGCCGGCGTCGCCGGCATCGCCGGGGCAGCTGTAGGGATCGCTGGTTCCGGCGCCGTCATCCCCGCGCCTGCGGGATCCGGACGCGGCGCCGGCATCGGCGCAGGTATCGCCGCGACTGCTACAGGGTCGGCCACGTGACGGTCTGCCGCTGAGGGGCCCACGCCTGAAACCTTGATGGAATGTGGCTCGGCCGCCGTGGCGCCATCGGGTGCCGCGGCGGCCGTTTGCCGAGCATCGACGAGGGCGTGGCGACGGGCCGCCGGCCGTTCATGCCGCCGGGCCGATTGCGTTCTTGACATGTTCTCTTCATGCGCCTACCCGCGATGGGAGCGGGCGCCGACGGGTGGCCCGAAAACATACGGGACGCCTGGTCCCGGCGGGGCGGCGCAGATGATCGGCAAACTCAAGGGGAGCATCGACGAGATCGGCGAGGACCATCTGATCGTCGACGTTCACGGGGTCGGCTACGTCGCCTATTGCGGGGCGCGGACGCTCGCCTCGCTGGGCGGCCCCGGCGAGGCCGTCGTCCTGTTCATCGAGACGATCGTGCGAGAGGACATGATCCGGCTCTACGGGTTCGCGACGACGGCCGAGCGGGAGTGGTTCCGGCTGCTCCAGACCGTCCAGGGGGTCGGGTCGAAGGTCGCGCTCGCCGTCGTCGGGACGCTGTCGCCCGGCGATCTCGCCAACGCCGTCGCCCTGCAGGACAAGGCGATGGTGGCGCGGGCGCCCGGCGTCGGGCCGAAGGTCGCGGCGCGCATCGTCGCCGAACTCAAGGATCGCGCGCCGGCGTTTTCCGGCCCCGGTGCCGAAGCGAGCTTCGGCCTCAAGCGGGACGTCGGCGGCGGCACGGCGGCCGCCCCGATCGCCGATGCGGTCTCGGCGCTCGTCAATCTCGGCTACTCGCGCGATCAGGCGGCGAACGCCGTCGCCACCGCAGTTGCGGAGGCGGGCGAGGGCGCCGAGAGCGCGAAGCTGATCCGGCTGGGGCTGAAGGCGCTGAGCCGGAATTGAGTTGCAGGGATTTGAGAGACCATGCTTACCATCGGCTTGGACACAAGGAGATGGCGATGTTCGAGGTGATAGTCGATGCTGAAGGCCGGGTGACCATTCCAAAGCCGATCCGCGATACTCTGCATCTTGAGGCAGGAGACCGACTAGCTTTCGTCGAGGTGGATGGCTCCGTCGTCCTGCAACCGCGCAACGGTAGCGTTGCAGCGATTTATGGCGCGCTGTCCTCCTATGCTATCCCGGAAACCACCTTGGACGATTACGACGCCGCTGTCGGTGAAGGGATTTCCGATCACGTCGAGGGCCGGGAAAAAGGAATACGCCAAGGCCGATCGGCGTGACGCATGCGAGGCATCGATACCAACGTTCTTCTGAGAGCAGCTCTTCAGGACGATCCGATTCAGTCACGCAAGGCGATCGCGTTTCTTTCCAAGTTGACGACCAAGGATCCCGGTTACGTGTCACTGTCCGTCGCGCTCGAGTTCCATTGGGTTCTGACAACGCGGTACAGAATCCCGCGCAAGATCGCCGCTTCGATTTTTTCGCGACTGCTAGCTTCCGAGACGATCCAGTTCGCGGAATTCGGCACGCTCGTCGAAGCCGTGCATCGGATGGAAACGCTGAATGCCGATTTTGCCGACGCCGTCATTGCTAGTCTGGGACGACGGGCTGGCTGCCAGTCATCGGTGACTTTCGACCGCAAGGCGGCGAACAGGCTACCAGAGATGGAACTCCTCGAATGAGCGACACCGCGCGCCTGATCTCGCCCGACAAGCGCGGCGAGGACGTCGATGCGACGCTGCGGCCGCAGCGGCTCGACGACTTCGTCGGCCAGGCCGCCGCAAGGGCCAATCTCAAGGTGTTCATCGAGGCGGCGAAGGCCCGGGGTGAGGCGCTCGACCACGTGCTCTTCGTCGGGCCGCCGGGCCTTGGCAAGACGACGCTCGCCCAGATCATGGCCAAGGAACTCGGCGTCAATTTCCGCTCCACCTCCGGCCCGGTGATCGCCAAGGCCGGCGATCTCGCCGCGCTCTTGACCAATCTCGAAGAGCGCGACGTTCTGTTCATCGACGAGATCCACCGGCTTTCCCCCGCCGTGGAAGAAATCCTCTATCCGGCGATGGAAGATTTCCAGCTCGACCTGATCATCGGCGAGGGCCCGGCGGCGCGCTCGGTGAAGATCGACCTGTCGAAATTCACCCTCGTCGCCGCGACGACGCGGCTCGGCCTCCTGACGACGCCGCTTCGGGACCGTTTCGGCATTCCCGTGCGGCTCAACTTCTACACCGTCGCCGAACTGGAACACATCGTCACCCGCGGCGCCCGGCTGATGGGCCTGCCGATGGGAAAGGACGGCGCCGAGGAGATCGCCCGAAGGTCGCGCGGCACGCCGCGCATCGCCGGGCGGCTCTTGCGCCGGGTGCGCGACTTCGCCCATGTCGCCGGCGCCGAGACGGTCGACCGCAAGGTCGCCGACGCGGCTTTGACGCGGCTCGAGGTCGACAGTCTCGGCCTCGACCAGCTCGACCGGCGCTATCTCGACCTGATCGCGCTCAATTTCGGCGGCGGCCCGGTCGGCATCGATACCATCGCCGCGGCGCTCTCCGAGCCGCGCGACGCCATCGAGGACATCGTCGAGCCCTACCTGCTGCAGCAGGGTTTCCTGCAGCGCACGCCGCGCGGCCGGCTGCTCACCCAGCATGCCTTCCGCCATCTCGGCTTGGCGGTCCCCGCTGCCTATCAGGGGGTGCAGGCGAGCCTGTTCGAGGAAGGCGGCGAGGGCTGACGCGATGGCGGGCCGCGATCGCATCCGGTTCAGCCGCGACCCTTCGAATGGGGTCGAGGCGATCTCGGCCCGGTTCTTCGGCCATGCCTACGACATGCATCATCACGACGACTGGCTCGTCGGCGTGACCGATCACGGCGTCCAGGATTTTTTCTGCCGCGGCGCGCGGCGGCAAAGTACGCGGGACCGCATCATCCTGATCGAGCCCGGCGAGATGCACGACGGACAGGCAGTCACCGAAGACGGCTTCGCCTACGAGATGCTCTACGTTCCTCAGGCCGTGATGCGCGAAGGGCTCGGCGATCACGCCCGGGAGGAGGGCGGCTTTCGCCAGACCCTGTCGGACGATCCGTTGCTGGCGGGGGCGATCCGGAGCACGTGCGCCGCCATTGCCGAGCCGAGAGGTCGGCTTGCGCGGGAGGCCGGGCTCGACCGCGTGATCGACCGGCTTCGCGCCCATCTCGGCTTTTCCGGACGAACGGGTTCGCCGGCCGAGGCGGCGCCGGTGATCGCCCGGCGCGCCCGCGAAAGACTGCACGACGAAATGGCCGCCGAGATCGGCGCGGACGATCTTGCCGCGGCGTCCGGTGCGGCCAACCGGTTCGCGCTCGCCCGTGCCTTCCGCGCCGCTTATGGCAGTTCGCCGCATGCCTATCTGGTGCGGATCCGGCTCATCGAGGCGCGGCGGCTTCTGGCGGAGGGCGAAAGTCCGGCTGCCGTGGCCGCCGCCTGCGGCTTTGCCGACCAGAGCCATCTCGGTCGCTGGTTCCGCCGCGCCTTCGCCATCACGCCGGGAGCCTATCGCGCCGCCTGCACGGGCGTTCCAGACGAACGGGTCGTCTGAGACGTAAGGCCTCGTCGGGGCCGCATTCGACGAGAAGGGCAGAGCGGTGACATTCGAGACCAAAGTGGCGATTCTCGTGAAGGAGGATCTGGCGATGTGGCAGAAGCTGAACGTCACGGCGTTTCTGGCGACGGGCATCGCGGGCGCGGCGCCGGCGGCGATGGGCGAGCCTTACGAGGATGCCGCGGGGCGGCGGCATGCGGCCCTCCTGGGCCAGCCGGTGATGATTCTTGCGGCCACCCGAGAGGTGCTGCAGCGCGCCTTTCACCAGGCGATCCAACGGGGACTGCAAAGGGCCGTCTATGTCGAGGCGATGTTCTCGACCGGGCATGATGTGGCCAACCGAGAGGCCTTCCTCGCCGAACCGGCCGACGCGCCGGATCTCGTCGGCATCGCCCTGTTCGGCCCGCGGAAAGACGTCGACAAGGCGGCGAAGGGCGCGGGGATGCATCCCTGATCCGGCTCCGCGGCAGGCTTCCTTTATCGCTGGGCCGCTGCCAGCGTTTGCGCCTGTTGCCGCAGGTCGGCGGCGCATTTGTCGAACGGCTGGGTGCCGGGCGTGAAGCCGAAGCGCGCGCATTCCGCTTCGGCCGTGGACGGCTTCCGGACGGCCGTCGAGGTGGCGGTTGATGTAGCGGCGGAGGTGCAGCCGGAGAGAGCGGCGACGGCAGCGAGGATCAGAAGCGATTTCATTGCGATTCCATCACGACGAACTGAAGGCTGAAGCCAGCCGGTCCTTGACGACCATGACATAGCGTTCCGTCACGCCGGAAAAGGGCAACCGTCGGCCGGCCGGGTTCGGCCGGGCGTTTCGAGCGGGGCGCGGCGGAGATCGGCGGACCGACGAAGAGAATGGGTCGAGGATGGCGCGAAACCGCCGGTGCGCGAGGCCGGCCCGGCGGCGCATGCGAGTGAAGGCGCGGCCAGACGATCGGCGCTGAGGCTGTCAGCCGGTCGCCAGCACCCGGGCTGCAGCCGCCTCGACCGTCGCCAGCGATGCGCCCGAGAGCGCCTCGCGCGACATGTCGAGGAACCGGCTCGCCTGAAGGTGCACCGCCCGTCGCTGGTCCTCGGTTCGGCAGGCCGGCATGAGTTCGCCGAGACAGGTGAGGAAATGCTGGCCGGCGATCATGTCCGAGGCGGCGTATTGGCGGAGATGGCCGAAGCCGATCTCGATGAAGCTGGTGAAGTCGCCCGCCTCGATGATCGCCCGCAACCGTCCGTCCGCGTCGACGATGTAGGGATCGCCGGGAGGGCGGGCGGCGATCGCGGCCATCGCGGCCTTCAGCCAGTCGAGGCAGGTGATCGCCGTGTAGGGATCGTTCACCCCGGGCGAGAGTGCCCGGCCGGCGATCTCGACCAGTTCGTCGAAGAGGAAGTTGATGTCCTGGCGCGGGCTGCGGCTGTTCCCGGCCGCGATGGAGGAAAGGAGCCGATCGCGGATGTCCTCGCCGCAGCGTTCCGCCGGCCAGACCTGAAACAGGGTCCGTCCGTGATGGACGAAGACGCCTGGACTGCAGGTGAGCCGGACGACGACGTCGGCCGCTTTCGCCGCCTCGATCAACGACCCGCGATCGATGATCTGCAGGTAACCGGTCCTGTCGGATGCGATTTCGCCGAAGGGCCGGGCGCCGTCGTCGCCGGACCCTTCCTGCCGTTCCCACGCAACCCGCTTTCCGGCCTTCCGGTCGCCCTCTCCGCGAAAACACGGCGGCACCTGCCAGCGGACGTTGTCGTCCTCCTCCGCGCTGCGGTTGGGCTCGGCCGGGAACTCCTGGTCGATCCGCTTGAGCAGTCCCTGACCGACCCCGGCGATGACGTTGGAGATGTGGATGTTCGAGGGAACGTGATGGATGAAATAGATCAGAACGCCGATCGAGAAGATCGCCAGGATGATCGCACCGAAGATCGCGAGGTTCGGCACGAACATCTGACCGAAGACGCTTTCGTCGCCGCCGTCGCGCACGCTTCTGAGCACCAGCATCGAATAGACGAAGGTGGCGACGAAGACGCCGAGGGTGACCTGATTGCCCCGGTCGTTCATGAAATTGGTCAGGAGCCGCGGACCGAAGCTGCCGGAGGCGAAGACCACCGCCGCCATGGTGACGGAAAACACCGTGCCGGCGACGCCGATCATCGAGCCGCCGATGGCCGAGAGAATCGCCCGCGCCCCGTCCGGCTGGGTGGCATAGAGAAACGGGCTCGAACCCAGCGCGTCGTTCGGCACGAGGCCGTCGAGCTCGATCAGCACGAAGGCGAGGATCGCCGCGACGATCGCCATGACGGAGGGAATGAACCAGTAGCTCGCGCTGATCCGCTCGTAATATTGCAGGATGAGTGCGCGCATCGGTTCCGGTCGCAAGTTCTTCGGGACAGGCGCATCTATGGGAGAGCGGGGGAAGAACCAGTGCCGGGCCGCCGCGTCAGGGACCCCGGGAGCAACGGACGGCGGTACGCAGGGAGAACGCCATGGCAAAGTTCGTCGTCCTCTCCGGCTGCTCCGGAGGCGGGAAGACCACGCTGCTCGACGAACTGGCGGGGCGCGGCCACCGCGTCGTCGAGGAACCGGGACGGCGCATCGTCGCCGAGGAACGGCGAGGGGACGGATCGGCCTTGCCCTGGGTCGATCTCGCGGCCTTCGCGCGCCGGGCCGTCGCGCTGGCCCGAAGCGATTGCGAGGCGGCGTCCGCCTTCGACGGCATCGCGTTTTTCGATCGCGGTCTGATCTATGCCGCAGCGGCTCTCGAACATGCGACGGGCGAGACTTGCCTGACGGAGATTGCGGCGGGCGCAAGCTTCCACCGCCGCGTCTTCATGACGCCGCCCTGGCCGGAAATCTTCGCCCGCGACGACGATCGCAGACACGGACTGCCCGAAGCCGTGGCGGAATATGAACGGCTTCTGGCCGCCTATTCCGGCCTCGGCTACCGGATCGACGTCTTACCGAAGACCACGGTCCGGGACCGCGCCGACCACGTTCTCCGCGCTCTGCAGCGGGACTTTCTGCTCGCGGCCGACGCCACCGCCGACGCCGGCAGGCCCGTCACCCCGCATAGGTGACGAGGAGGTCCTTCGCGTCGATCTGCGAGCCTGCCTTGACGTGGACGGCCTCGATCGTGCCGTCGCGCTCGGCGTGGATCGCGGTCTCCATCTTCATGGCTTCGATCGACAGGAGGACGTCCCCGGCCGTGACCTCCTGGCCCGCCGCGACGGCGAGCGTCGAGACGACGCCCGGCATCGGCGCGCCGACATGGTTGGCGTTCGTCGGGTCGGCCTTGGGCTTCACGCCGTTGCCCGAGGCGCCGTGGGCGCGGTCCGGCACCTTGACCCGGCGCGGCTGGCCGTTCAGTTCGAAGAACACCGTGCGCATGCCCTTCTCGTCGGTCTCGCCGAAGCCGAGGCAGCGGATGACCAGCGTCTTTCCGCGCTCGATCTCGACCAGAACCTCGTCGTCCTGGGCGATGCCGTAGAAGTAGTTCGGCGTCGGCAGCATCGAGACCGGGCCGTATTTCTCCGCCGCCAGCGCGTATTCCGTGAAGACCTTCGGATACATCAGATAGGAAGCGAATTCCGCGTCGCTCACCTTGCGTTCGATCTTCGTCTCGATGGTCTGGCGCTCGTCCGCAAGGTCGGCGTCGGGGATCAGCGAGCCGGGGCGCACGGTGATCGGCGTCTTGTCCTTCAGCACCTTCTTCTGGATGTCCTTCGGCCAGCCCGAGGGCGGCTGTCCGAGATCGCCGTGCATCATCGAGACGACGCTGTCGGGGAAGGCGAGTTCGCGTTTCGGGTCCATCACGTCGGCGACGGTGAGATCCTGGGAGACCATCATCAGCGCCATGTCGCCGACGACCTTGGAGGAGGGCGTGACCTTGACGATGTCGCCGAACATCGCGTTGACGTCGGCATAGGTCTGGGCGACCTGATGCCAGCGGCTTTCGAGGCCGAGGGAGCGGGCCTGCTCCTTCAGGTTGGTGAACTGGCCTCCCGGCATCTCGTGGAGATAGACCTCCGAGGCAGGCCCCTTCAGGTCGCTTTCGAAGGCGGCATACTGGGCGCGCACCGCCTCCCAGTAGAAGGAGATCCGCCGGATCGCCGCCGCAGACAGGCCCGGATCGCGATCCGAACCCTTCAGCGCCTCGACGATCGAGCCGAGGCAGGGCTGCGAAGTGTTGCCGGAAAGCGCGTCCATCGCCGCGTCCACCGCGTCGACCCCTGCCTCGACGGCGGCGAGCACGGTGGCCGCGCCGATGCCGGAGGTGTCGTGGGTGTGGAAGTGGATCGGCAGGCCGACCTCCTCCTTCAGCGCCTTGAACAGGACGCGGGCAGCGGCGGGCTTCAGAAGACCGGCCATGTCCTTGACGCCGAGAATGTGCGCGCCGGCGGCCTCCATCTCCTTGGCGAGGGCGACGTAGTATTTGAGGTCGTACTTCGACCGCGCCGGGTCGAACAGGTCTCCGGTGTAGCAGATCGCGCCTTCGCAGAGTTTGCCGGCTTCCTGTACCGCGTCCATCGAGACCCGCATGTTCTCGACCCAGTTGAGGCAGTCGAAGACGCGGAAGAGATCGACGCCGCCCTTGGCCGCCTCGGCGACGAAACGTTTGACGACGTTGTCGGGATAGTTGGTGTAGCCGACGCCGTTGGAGCCTCTCAGCAGCATCTGCAGCAGGATGTTCGGCGCCTTCTCGCGCACGAGGGCGAGCCGCTCCCACGGATCTTCGGTGAGGAAGCGCATGGACACGTCGAAGGTCGCGCCGCCCCAGCATTCCAGGGACAGAAGCTGCGGCAGGCCGCGGGCATAGGCCTCGGCGATGGCGACGATGTCGTAGGTGCGGGCACGGGTCGCGAGCAGCGACTGGTGGCCGTCGCGCATCGTCGTGTCGGTGATCATCACCTCGGGCTTGTCGCGCAGCCAGTCGGCAAAGCCCTTCGGCCCCAGCTCGTCGAGCTTCTGGCGCGAGCCGGGCGCGATGGGCGCGTCGAACAGCGGCGGCACCGGCGGGGCGTGATCTTCGCTCGGCTGCGGCCGGTTCTTCGTCTCGGGATGGCCGTTGACCGTCACGTCGGCGAGATAGGTCAGAAGCTTGGTCGCCCGGTCGCGGCGCTTGACCTGCTGGAACAGCTCCGGCGTCTCGTCGATGAACTTGGTGGTGTAAGAATTGTCGCGGAACTTCTCGTGGCCGATGATGGCTTCGAGGAAGGTCAGGTTGGTGGCGACGCCGCGGATGCGGAACTCGCGCAGCGCCCGGTCCATGCGGGCGATCGCCTCCTCAGGCGTCGGCGCCCAGGCGGTGACTTTTTCGAGCAGCGGATCGTAGAACCGCGTGATCACGGCGCCGGAATAGGCGGTGCCGCCGTCGAGGCGGATGCCGAAGCCGGTGGCGCCGCGATAGGCGGTGATGCGGCCGTAATCGGGGATGAAGTTGTGCTCGGGGTCTTCGGTGGTGATCCGGCACTGCAGCGCGTGGCCGTTCAGCTTGATGTCGGCCTGTGCCGGAACGCCGGATTCGGGCGTGCCGATCGCCGCGCCGTCGAGAATGTGGATCTGCGCCTTGACGATGTCGATGCCGGTCACCTCCTCGGTGACGGTATGCTCGACCTGGATGCGCGGATTGACCTCGATGAAGTAGAAGGCGCCGGTGTCGGCATCCATCAGGAATTCGACGGTGCCGGCGCCGACGTAGTTCGTCGCCTCGGCGAGTTTGCGGGCATGAGCGGCGAGTTCGCGGCGCTGTTCGTGGGAGAGATACGGCGCCGGGGCGCGCTCGACGACCTTCTGATTGCGCCGCTGGATCGAACAGTCGCGCTCGAACAGGTCGACGACGTTGCCGTGGGTGTCGCCGAGGATCTGCACCTCGACGTGGCGGGCGCGCTCGACCAGCTTTTCGAGATAGACCTCGTCCTTGCCGAAGGCGGCCTTGGCCTCGCGTTTGGCCTCCGTCACCTCGCGCTCAAGGTCCTTCTCGGCGCGGATGACGCGCATGCCGCGCCCGCCGCCGCCCCAGGAGGCCTTCAGCATGACCGGAAAGCCGACCGCGGCGACCATCTCGCGGACCTTCGCCATGTCGTCGGGAAGCGGCTCGGTGGCGGGGACCACGGGCACGCCCACCTCGACGGCGAGGTTGCGGGCGGCGACCTTGTTGCCGAGCCGGCGCATCGTATCCGCCGAGGGCCCGATGAAGGTGAGCCCGGCCTCATGGCAGGCATCGACGAATTCGGGGCTTTCCGACAGCAGGCCGTAGCCCGGATGGATCGCATCGGCGCCGGACAACCGCGCGACCCGGATGATCTCCTCGATCGACAGATAGCTCTCGATCGGCCCCATGTCCTTCGCAAGATGCGCGCCGTGGCCGACCTGATAGCTCTCGTCGGCCTTGAAGCGGTGCAGCGCCAGCTTGTCTTCCTCCGCCCAGATCGCGACCGTCTTCAGGCCGAGTTCGTTGGCGGCGCGGAACACGCGGATGGCGATTTCCGAGCGGTTGGCGACGAGTATCTTGCGGATGGCCACGGAATGCGTCTCCCGAACAGGTCCGATGGGGCCGCCGACTTATAGTCACGTCCCGCCGATGCACAAGATTGCGGCGCGTCGCGCGATTTCGCAAGTGCGAAACGTTTACGGCGGTAGCCTGGCTCGGGCAGGTGGAGCGGCCGGACTAACGGTTGCGGACCAGCGGCGTCTTCTCCGGCCAGACGGTCTTTTCCTTTTCGCGCACGAAGGTGAAGAGGCCCGAGACGGCGACCAGCGCCATGCCGGCCATGGCGATCCCGTCGGGAAACTCCTCGAAGAACATCGCGCCCATCACCGTCGCCCAGACGATCTGGCTGTATTGCGTCGGCGCGACGCGGGCGGCGGAGGCAAAGCGGGTCGCGAGCACCAGGAGCAGATGGGCGACGCCGACCACGAGGCCGCCGAAGACGAGCAGCGGCCAGAGATCGCGCGAAGGCGCCACGTATTCCGGCAGCATCAGGACGCCGTTGACGAGGATCGCGGCGAAGAGGACGGCGCCGATCAGCGTCACCCGCCGCTCGCTCGGCCCGAGGACGCGCAGCACGATGACGGTGATCGCCCCGCAGACCGCGACGCCGACGGCGGCGAAATGGCCCGGAAGGACCTCGCGAAACCCAGGCCTGACGACGAGGAGGACGCCGAGGAGACCGCCGAGGACGGCCAGCCAGCGCCGCCATCCGATCTCCTCCTTCAGCACCAGCCAGGAGAACACCGTGACGAAGATCGGCAGGAGGAAGATCAGCGCATAGGCCTCGGCAAGCGGCAGGGTGGTGAAGGCGACGACGCCGAGAATGCCGCCGAGCGTGCCGCTCGCCATGCGCACGAGGAGAAGCCCGGGCCGCTTCGGGACGAAGACGTTCGACCAGGTGTCTTCGGGACGCTTGGTGAAGAGGGCCGGCAGCAGCGCGATCAGCGACAGGAAGAACCCCACCTCGAAGACCGGCAGACGCCCACCGACCGCCTTGATCGTCGCATCGCCGCAGGCGAACGAAAAATAGGCCGCGAAGGCCAGAATGATGCCGGTCTGCATGGGAGGTTGTCCGCGCGGGAAACGGGGTTCGGCGATAGCGCCGAACCGGCCGCCGGAGCAAGCGGAGTTTGCCGCGCGCGCAAGATTGCGTCGCTGCTGTGTCGTTTCGGGAAGGTGACGAATGACCTGCAGACACGAAAAAGGGCAGCGAGGGGGGAGCTGCCCTTTTTCGTCTGCATGCTGCGATCGAGGGGGATGATCGCTTGGGGGTGCCTGAATAATGCGCCGGTCGAGGGGTGGTTCCCGGGCGACGAATCTTTTTTTCGAGGCCGTCCGATTTTTTTGCTCGCGTCGGCGGGCGGAGGAGCAGCGGTGCCGAGACACTTCACGCCAGGACGCCGCATCGGCGGGACAGGGGCATGACGGGCGCGATCTCGATTACCGAAATGTAACCCACCGTCATCTGCCGCATCGCATTTTGATCTTGGCGTGCTGCGGGGGCGACGTGCATAGTGGCCGCGGGACGCTTTTGCCAAGCGAAGCCGCTGGAGGATCTTTTGGTCGCGACGTTTCATTCGCTGGTCGACGGGGATCGGGATCTGCAGGGCTGGCCCTGCCGGATGCATGTCTGCGGCCAGTCGGAAGCGCGGCGGTTTCAGGCCGATCTCGCGGCGACGCACGTCCTGTCCGTCGTCACCCCCGGCCGTTCCTATCTCGGACCGCGGGACGTCGCGCCGGACCACCACCTGAAAGTCGAGTTCGACGACGTCGAGGATGCGGGCCGCGCCGGTGCCCCGAGCCTCGAACTCGTGCGTTCGATCGGCGAATGGACGGCCACCCTGCCGGACGACGCGCGATTGTGTCTGCACGGTCTGCAGGGCGTACGGCGCGCTCCGGCGGTCGCCCTCGGCATTCTCGCCGCACGGGTGCCGCCCGCCGACGCGGTCGCCGCCCTGGCCCGCTTCTGTCGGCATGCACCGGATCCGAACCTCCTCGTCGTGCGGTTGTTCGACGAGGCGCTCGGCCTCGGGGGCGCGTTGCTGGCGGCCTGCCAGACCCGCTTCGCCGGTTGCGGCTCGGCGCTGCGGCGACGCGACCAGTCGGAAGGACAGGACTTCAACTTCGACATGCTGGCGCTCGACGGGGAGCGGGCCAGGGGCGGCTGACCTCGTCTGCACTTCGGCCTCTGCCGTCCACCGCGGGCCGGCGCGGTCCGTCATGCGTCCGTCGTGCGGGTCCTGACCGTTCCGCCTCGGCCGGCCGCTGCCGCCGCGATGTCGCGCCTGCGGTAACCTTACGCCACGTCCCGATTTCAATCACGTCTTTGGCAATTGATTCAGCGAGCTGTTCGACTTAGGCTTTTTCGGGGCGAAAAAACGACGACGTTTTGGCAGGAGTGGTGTTGTGAAAAAGTTTGCTCTGGCGATCGCGTTGACGGTCGCGTCCTGTTTTGCGGTGGTCACGGGTGCCGAAGCCGGCATCGTCGCGAAGGTCGATCTCTCGTCCCAGACGCTGACCGTCATCAGCAACGGCAAGGTGATGTATCGCTGGCCGGTGTCGACGGCGCGCCGAGGCTATCGCACGCCGACCGGCAGCTGGAAGCCGAAGCGGATGCACCGCATGTGGTATTCGCGCAAGTACGACATGTCGCCGATGCCCTATTCGGTGTTCTATTCCGGTGGTTACGCCATTCATGGCACGGGCGCGGTCAGCCGGCTCGGTCGCCCGGCCTCGCATGGCTGCGTGCGGCTCCATCCGGCCAATGCCAAGGCGTTCTACTCGCTGGTCAAGCAGGCCGGCATGGGCAACACGCGGATCGTCGTCCAGCGCTGAGCCGCGTCGACGACGCCTGAAAACCGACACCGGCCCGCCCGGAACTTCGCCCGGTGGGGTGGTGTCGGCATTCCCGCTGGGAAGACCCGCATGCAGGCGCCCGGTTTCGCCGGCGCGGCCCCGGCGTGATCGGATGCCGGCGGGATCGGCGGAGGTCCGCAGTGCTTGGTGAAGTGCCGGGCGAAACGTCGAAAAGTGGAACGCGGTTTTCGGCGCCCCGGCTCCCGATCGAACCGGCCGAGAGCATCGGCGATGCGACGTGATCGCCGGATGCTTCGAGCGGGCGGCTACAGCGCCTTGCGCTTCTTTCGCTTGCCCGCGATGGCCCAGCGGTCGTGGAACCACATCCACTGGTCCGGATGCTCGCGCACCCACCCTTCGACGACGTCGTTGAGCGCCTGGCAGCTCGCCTCGACGTCGATTTCGCCAGAGGCGTCGCGGGGCAGGTCGAGCCGCGGCTGGAGTTCCAGCCTGTAGCGGCTGTTCGGCAGGCGGATGCAGCGGGCCGGATAGACCTCGGCGCCATATTGGCGGGCGAGCTTCGGCAGGAGCGGGTTGGTCTTCACCGGCAGGCCGAAGAAGGTGGTCTTCACACCCTTTCGGAACTTCTGGTCGACGAGGACGCCGACCGAGCCGCCGCCCTTGAGGATGCCGGCAAGCGACCAGACGGCACCGGCCTTCGACGGGATCAGATGGCCGCCGGCGGTGCGCCGCGCCGCCTGGACGCGCCGGGCGACATAGACGTTGTTCGGCTGGCGGAAGAGGGCGGTGAATTCGAGACCGTAGGCGGCAGCCCCGATGGGCAGAAGCTCGAAGCAGCCGAGATGACCGGTGAAGAAGACGAACGGGCCTTTGCGGTCGCGCAGTTCGATGAAGGTCTCGATGCCGGCGACCTCGATCCGCCCCTCGTTCGGCCGATCGGGGTCGAAGTCGAAGAGATCGTCGAGATAGACGAATTCGGCGGCGATCCGGCCCATCTGGCCCCAGTTCGCCAAGGCGGTCGCCTCGATCCAGGCCTCGTCCTTCTCGGGATAGGCGCGGGCGAGGTTCTTCTTCGCCAAGGCATGTCGCGAGGACAGGGGGCCGAGCAGCCGCGCCGCCCGGTCGGCGAAGGCGAGGCCCGCCGGCGCCGGGAGAAGCCGCAGCACCCTCAGCACCGCAAACAGCGACTTGGCGACGAGGAAATCGCCGGCGCGCTTCGCCCTGAGCGCCAGTTTCAAGACGCGCGGGTTCATGCAGCGGTGGCTTCGCCGCCTCCGCCAGCCTGATCCGAAGCGCCGTCGTCGAGCCTGAGGATGATCTTGCCGAACACCTCGCGGCCCTCCATGCGCTTCAGCGCGAGGTCGATGCCGTCGAATCCGATCTCGGTGTCGATCACCGGATGGACGAGGCCGCGCGCGATCTTCTCCATGGCGTTCGCCATGTTTTCCATCCGGCAGCCGAAGGAGCCGAGAAGCTTCAACTGCTGCTGGAAGAGCTGCATCAGGTTGATCTGAGTCGAGACGCCCGAGGTCGAGCCGCAGGTGACGAGCCGCCCGCCGCGCTTGAGGCAGAGCATCGAGCCCGCCCAGGTGTCGGCGCCGACATGCTCGAAGACGACGTCGACGCCCTTCTTCTTCGTCAGCTTGCGGGTGACGCCTTCGAAGCGGTCGGCCCGGTAGTTGATGACGTGGTCGGCGCCGAGCGCCTTGGCCTTTTCCGCCTTGTCGTCCGACCCGACGGTGGTGATCACCGTGCAGCCCATGCGCTTGGCGAGCTGGATCGCCGCCGAGCCGATGCCCGATCCCCCGGCGTGAACGAGGATGGTCTCGCCGGGCTCGAGCCTGGCATTGTCGAACAGCATGTGCTCGACGGTTCCGAAGGTGACCGGCGCGAGCGCCGCGCCGACGGCGTCGCAGCCGGGCGGGGCGGGGACGAGCAGGCGGGCCGGGACGTTGATCTTCTCCTGGGCGAAGCCGTCGAGATGGAAGCCGTAGACCCCGCCGACGTTTTCGCAGAGATTGTCGCGGCCGGCCCGGCAGTGCCGGCAGAGGCTGCAGGTCTTGGCGCCGTAGATCGACACGAGCTGGCCCGGCAGGATGTTGGCGACGCCCGGGCCGATCGCCTCGACGACGCCGGAGGCTTCCGCGCCGATGGTCAGCGGCAGCTTGCGCTTGGCAAAGGCCATGCCGCGCCAGCCCCAGACGTCGATGTGGTTCAGCGCGACGGCTGCCACCTTCAGCGTCACTTCGCCGGCGACCGGCGGGGGAGGAGGGGAAACGTCGACGGCTCGAAGGTCGCGATCGGCGACGAGCTGGAGTGCGCGCATGAAAGATCGGTCCTGAAATATGCTCCGGTCGTCTTCAGGCGCCGGGGGCGCGGCCGAGGACGAGGCAGGCGTTCTGCCCGCCGAAGCCGAAGGAGTTGGAAAGAACCGTGCCGATCTCCTGCCGCCGTGCCGTGTTGGGAACGACGTCGAGTTCGATGGCCGGGTCCGGAGTGTCGTGGTTGATCGTCGGCGGCAGGATGCCCTCCTTCAGGGAGAGGATCGAGAACACCGCCTCGATGGCGCCGGCGGCGGTCAAGGTGTGGCCGATCATCGATTTGTTGGAGGAGATCGGCGTCTGCTTCAGCTGCTCGCCGAAGACGGCGGCAAGGCCGGTCGCCTCCATCCGGTCGTTTTCCGGGGTCGAGGTGCCGTGGGCGTTGATGTAGTCGATGCCCTCCGGCGAAAGTCCCGCATCGGCGAGCCCGGCCTTGATCGCCGCGATGATCGGCGAGCCGTCCGGCTTGGAGCGGGTGCGGTGGAAATCGTCGGCGCGTTCGCCGCAGCCGAGGATGAGACCGTGGATCGTCGCGCCGCGCGCCTTGGCCGAAGCCAGGGATTCCAGCACCAACGCCCCGGCGCCTTCGGCCATGACGAAGCCGTCGCGATCCTTGGAGAAGGGCTTGGAGGCCTTCTCCGGCACGGCGTTGTTGGTGGACAGCGCCGAGAGCAGCGAGAAGCGGATCAGCGATTCCTGGGTGATCGAGCCGTCGGTGCCGATGGTGATCGCCCTGTCCGTCTCGCCGCGGCGGATCGCCTCGACGCCGAGCTGGATGGCGCTGGCGCCGGAGGCGCAGGCGGTCGACAGCGTGATCGGCAGGCCTCTCGTCCCGAGCCGGTCGGCCAGCAGTTCGGAGATCCGGCTGCACTGGGTGAGGTGATAGATCGACGGATCGGGATGCTTGCGGGCGATCTGGAGCAGCCGGTCGTAGCCGGCGGCGTCGATTGCGCTGCCGTCCATCGCGTCGAGCTTCAGCCGGTGCTGCCATTCCATCTCCACCGGCGGCGCGGCGAGGAAGAGCGGGGCGCCGAAATCCTCGTCGTCGAGCCCCGCCATCCGGATCGCTTCCGAGCCGGCGGCCTCCGCCATGGCATAGGAAAGGCCCGTCGACGTCTCGCCCATTTCGCCCATGAAGTCGACGCTGCCGGAGATCGTCGTCCTCAGGCCTTCGGTCGAAAAGCGATCGATGCGGTGGATGCCCGAGCGGCCGGAGGTCAACGCCTCCCAGTTGGTCTCCACGCCCTTTCCGAGCGAGGAGACTATGCCGACACCGGTGACTGCGATGATCGGCCGGCCGAGAAAATCGGTGTCGCTGGTGCTCATGGACAATTCCTCGAATCGATCGGACTTGCGACTTTGCGGACGTGACCGGCCGGCTGCCTCACGGCGACATGGCCGGCCCGACCATCACGAACCGGCACCTTCGATGGCCTCGAGGTGACAGACGCCCTCGCCGTGGAGATGGCCGATACTGGTGACGACGACGTGGCGCGGCGCGCTCTCGGCCGGCCGCTCCTCGCCGCTGTCGAAGGGCGGGATCGCGCTCCGGCGGGCGAGAGCCCCGGCGGCGAGGGCGACGCCGGCGGGCATCTGCGCCTCGAAGGAATGGCCGAGCATCGTGCCATAGGCGCGCACCGGCGCGTTTGGCAGGCGCTCGGCGAGCACGCTGCGCTCGATGTCCACGAGGTCGCCGAGCCCGGTGGCGCCGGACAGGACGAGGATGTCGTCGCCCGCCTGCGAGACGTCGGCGAGGAGCTCGGCGAAGCGCCTTTCGGTCCGCTCCCGCTCCCGGCGGCCACGATCGCCGGTCGCCGAGACCAGCTTGGCATAGGCCCGCGCGGCGCGCCTGGCGGCATGCTCCGGCGATTCCAGGACGAGGAAGGCACCGACGCTGCCGATCGCGATGCCCTGATGGTCACCGGAGCGGGCGAAGACCGGCCGCCATTCGTCCTTCAGCATCAGTTCGGCGAGATCGAAATTGAGGATCAGATCCTTGCGCTCGGCCGAGAAGGCGCCGCCGACGAGGCAGATCTCGCTCTGGCCGGAGGCGATGCGGGCCCTGGCCGAATAGAGCGCCGAAATGCCGGCCGCTTCTTCGCCCATGAAAGTGCGGGACGAGCCGGTGACCTTGTGGACGATCGAGATGTTGCCGGCGAGAAGGTTGGAAAGCTGGGCGAGAAACAGCGTCGGCCTGAGTTCGGTCGACAGCGTCTCGTTGATCACCGCCCCGACGTCGTTGGCGCCGCGCGCGCGCTCCATCACCATCGCGTCGACGGCCGCGTCCCGCTCGCCGCCGCCGGCCGCGACGATCATGTCGATCTCGCCGCGCACGGCTTCGTCCATCGGGATTCCGGCGTCTTCCAGCGCCAGCCCGGCCGAATAGGTGCCGAGCTTCTGCCAGGTCTCCATCTGGCGCTGGTCGCCCTTCTTCGGGATCTGCCGGGACCAGTCGATCGGCGGCAGCCCGTGGACGAAATACGGCGCGTATCCCTCGCTCTTGATGTTGGGCTGCAGACCCGGGCCACGCGCGAAGAAATCGAGATGCGTGCCGATGCCCTCGCCGAGGGAGGAGACCAGACCGATCCCGGTGATCAGAACGTCCCTTGGCGTGTCAGTCATGAGAAGCTTCCGTAAGTCTCGACGCCCGCGGACGGGCAGGCAACGTCATCGACGCCGACGCACCGGGGCTGAAGCCGTATCGGGCGCCGTGCGGGCGTCTCCGCACGATGCACGGCGTCGGCGGTGGGCCGCGGTCAGCCGGCGGCCTTTGCGGCACGCAGTTCGTCGATCTTGGCGCAGAGGTTCTTCAGGACGAAGTATTCCTCGGTCGGAACTTGTCCCTCGTTCACTTCCTGCGTCCACTTTTCCAACGGGATCTTGATCCCGAATTCCTTGTCGATCGCAAAGACGATGTCGAGGAAATCGAGGGAATCGATGCCGAGATCCTCGATCGTGTGGCTTTCCGGGGTAATCTCCGCGCGGTCGATCTCGCTGGTTTCGGCGATGATGTCGGCGACCCGGTCGAATGTTGAGGACAAGGACCCATCCTTATGCGCTTGGTCTGTTCGGATTGGCGCGATGCTATAGGGAAAAGGCAGCCGAAAAGCAAAGTCTCTTCGGCCCACCGGCGGCGAAGCCCCGATGGGCCCCGTCGCCGCGCGATTTTGCCGAGGCCATCGAACCCGGCACCGCCGTTTGAAATGCCCGCCAATCTCAACAGTCTCGACTTGAAAGTCGAAGAAAAACTGCGCAAAGCTGGAGTTGCGCCAGATCCAATCCAACCCCAGCGCTTGCACGAGGGGGCGGCAACGGATCGAGTCGAGTGGCGACGAATTGGAAAGGCGGCGGAAATCAGAACCGACCGGCCCGACACGAGGCAGCATTCGTCGAAGACAAAAACAATCGGAAGGAACGGGCGATGGGAGGACCGACGCATCGAAACCAACCTGGTCTCGTTTCGAACCGATTGATTCGCGCAGCCACGGCGCTCGGCCGCATCACGTCGCGGGTTCATAAGCGGGAAGAGGGGCTGACCTCTCCCGAATTCGCCGTGCTTCTCGCCCTCGGCGGCGACAGTGCGAAGCTGACCTCGTCCGACATCGTCGAACTCACGGCCATGGACAAGACGAAGGTGAGCCGGGCCGTCGCAGCGCTCGATCAGCGCGGCTGGGTCAAGCGGGAGCGGGCGACCTCGGACCGCCGCTTCGAATATCTGACGCTGACTGAGGCGGGCGGAGTGGCGCTCGGACATCTCATGCCGAAGATCTTCGAAGCCGAAGCCGCCGTTTTGAAGGCGCTTTCGGAAGAAGAGCGGAACGGCCTCGAGGCGGGCCTGACGGGCCTCGACCGCGCCATCAGCCACTGATCGTGCGGCGGCCGCGGGCGGAGCTGCAGCGGTGGATCACGGTCGCCGCCGGCTGGCGGGGAAGAGGGATTTCCTCGACCCGATGCCGATGGCGCTCGATGCCGACGGGGCCGGCCTTGATCGATCGGCGTCTTCGCATCTCGAACGCGTTTTCATACCGGCGAGGGCGGTCCGGCGGCCATGGGCGAACGGCTGGCCGAGGACCGTCGCCGCTCGGACCTGGGATGGCGAGAAGGACGATCGCGGCGAGAGCCAGGACGATCCGACGGGCATGACGGGTCTCCATGGCCATTGAAGAGCAGCGGCGAGCCATGGCGCCGAGGTCGTTGACCCGTCTCTTTCCGTGCCGTCGTGCCCAAGGGTCGCCGTGCTCATAATCGCGGCTGCAAAGGGCGGGCTGAAGCTGCTATTCTGCGGGTCGCTTCCGAAGCCCGACGAGATAGTCCGTGAGCCAAGCCGCGCAGAAGCATTGGACGATCGAGGAGTTCCTGGTCTGGCAGGAGGGCCGGCCCGGCCGTTACGAGTTCGTCGGCGGCCAGCCCGTCAAGATGATGACCGGCGCGACGGCCCGCCACGACACCATCGTCCTGAACGTTCTTGCCGAGCTGCGCCAGCGCCTCAAAGGCAATCCATGCAAGGCCTTCACGGCGGATTATTGCGTCAGGACGCGGCACGACCAGATCCGGCGACCCGATGCCGGGGTGGACTGTGGCCGTCGCGACCCCAACGACCTGGTCGCGAGCCAGCCGGTCCTCGTGGTGGAGGTGTTCTCGCCGTCGACGCGCGATTTCGACCGGGCCGCCAAGCTCGTCGAATACAAGGCCGTGCCCTCGATCCGGACGATCCTCTATGTCGAGCCCAACCGTCCGGAGGTCTATGTCTTCGAACGGTCGGACGAGGCCCTGGGTGGCTGGCTGGACGAGAGACGGGTCGTCGGTCTCGGCGAGGCGATCGCGATCCCGACGCTCGGCATCGTGCTGCCGCTCGCCGAGATCTTCGACGGAGTGGACTTCGTTCCGGGTCCGCTTCTCGGCTAGATTAAGATCCCGAAACGCGGGCCGGTTTTCCGAAGCGATCGAGCGCCCGAAGGACGATGGAGCAGGTTGGCGAGCGGAGCTCGTCTCATCGTGCTCCGTCGGTCGGTTCTCCCACCACCACGATGTGCAGGCTCCGCGGCCCGTGGGCGCCGAGAAGCAGCGTCTGCTCGATGTCGGCGGAGCGCGACGGGCCGGTGACGAAATTCACCGAGCGGGGCATGACCCCCTTGCCGTGACGCTCCCTGATCCGCGTCAGCACCGCCTCCATGTCGCCGGAAACGTCGGCGGCGTCGAGGACGACGAGGTGGTATTCCGGCAGGAAGTTGAGGCTGGTCGGATTGTCCGGTCCTGAGGTCAGAACCAGGGTGCCGGTCTCGGCGATGGCGCCCGTCGCATGGGACAGGCTGGCGAGATCGTCGCCCTCGCTCGGCCCGGTCGTCACCGTCAGCGCGGTGCCTGAGAAGTCGAGGCCGGCAAGCCGCGGGTCGCGCCCCATCCTGATCTCTGCAGGAAGGTTTCGCTCGCGCAGGAAGGCAGCGACTTCTTCCGGGACGTCGGCATAGGCCTCGAGCCGCGTCACCGTCGCGTCGGCCCGGGTCGCCATGGTGACGAAGAGGTCGAGCCGCTCGGCGGGGGGCAACTGCCCGCGTTCGGGAACGATCCCCTTCGGCGCGCCGGACAGCCGGGCCGCGACGGCCGCGCGCCGCGCCGCGTCGTTGGCCGGGTTCGCGCCCACGGCGCGGCGAATGCGCCCCATCACGGCGTCGCGCGTCGATCCGCTCATCGGCTCGTCTCCTGCCCATGGCCGCTCTGCGCGTAGGCCTGCATGAAGGTGCGCCCTTCCGGCGCGGGAAGGTCTCGCCATTTGGTCCAGCCGCCGGCGAGCGGCAGCGAGCGGAATCGGCCCTTGCGCCCGGCCAGAAGCTTCAACGCCGGCATGGCGAAGGAGACGGCCGCCCGGTAGAGCTTCGGCCGCCGGGCGAGAAACGCCCAGACGCCGAGCCCGGTGCGGGCCGCCACCGGCTGCAGATGGCTCTCGAATTCCTTTTCGCGCCAGTGCCGCATCATCTTCGGCAGCGGGATGCGCATCGGACACACCGCCTCGCAGCGGCCGCAGAAGGTGGAGGCGTTCGGCAGATGGCCGGCCTTGTCGACGCCGATCAGCGACGGGGTCAGGACGGCGCCCATCGGGCCGGGATAGACCCAGCCGTAGGAATGGCCGCCGACCGCATGGTAGACCGGGCAGTGGTTCATGCAGGCGCCGCAGCGGATGCAGCGCAGCATCTCCTCGAACTCCGTGCCGAGCATGTTGGAACGGCCGTTGTCGAGGAGGATGACGTGATACTCCTCCGGCCCGTCCTCGTCCTCGGGCCGCTTCGGGCCGGTCGACAGGGTCGTATAGACGCTCATCTCCTGGCCGGTCGCCGAGCGGGCGAGGACGCGCAGGATCTGCGCGGTATCCTCCAGCGTCGGCACCAGCTTTTCCAGCGAGGCGAGCACGACGTGGCACTTGCCGAGTAGCTGGGTGAGGTCGCCGTTGCCCTCGTTGGTGACGATGACCGAGGTTCCGGTCTCGGCGATGAGGAAATTCGCGCCGGTGACGCCGATGTCGGCCTCGCCGTATTTCATCCTCAGGATCTGCCGGGCTTCCGACAGCAGCGTTTCCGGCTTCACCAGGTCCCGCTCCGGGTCGAGATGAACGTGGAACTTGCGGAAATCGGCCTCGACCTGGTCGCGATTGATGTGGACCGCAGGCGCGATGATGTGGCTCGGATGCTCGCCTCTGAGCTGGATGATGTATTCGCCGAGATCGGTCTCTACGGGCAGGATGCCGTTTTCCTCCAGGAAGGCGTTGAGCCCGATCTCCTCGGAGATCATCGTCTTGCCCTTGGTGACGGTCTTGGCCTTTCGCCGTCTGGCAATGTCGAGGAAGATCCGCCGCGCGTGGTCGGCGTCTTCGGCGAAATGCACCTTGCCGCCGGAAGCCTCGACCTTCGCCACATAGGCCTCGACGTAGAGATCGAGGTGCTTCAGCGTATGGTTCTTGATCTTCACCGCCTCGTCGCGCAGCGCGTCGAACTCCGGCAGGGCGTCGGCGGCCTTCTGGCGCTTGCCGATGAAGCCTTTCTCGACGTGGCGGAGCGCCCGCTGGAGGTCGACGTCGGCGAGCGCCTTGACGGTGTTGGCCTTGAAGGTCTGGGAGGTGATCTGCATGGAGGGGCCTATTCGGGCAGGAAGTCGCGATCGCGAAGCTGTTCGGCGGTATAGGGGCATGTTTCGGGGAAGGTCGAAAGCGGGAGCTCGGTCTCATGCGCCGCCGAGCGTCTCGCGCGCCTGTAGGCGTCCGCAAGATGCATTGCCGATGCCACCCTGAACTCCGAGCTTTCGGCCTCCCGTCCGGCGATCCCGATGCGCTCGTGATCGATCGTGCCGACCCAGGATCGGGACCGTCTTTCTCGTTGAAATTGCCATTTCGATAGGTGTTGCATCAGGAGGATATAACTCGAGACATGGGCACGGCGACGACTTTTGCTCATCCGTCAGTCGTCGTGGGCATCGCTTTTCGGCATTGCATTGACGTCCCGCAGAAATGCCAGATCGTAAGGGCATTCGACAGGAAGCCGCTCGCGGGGCAATCCGGTGACGATCATCGTCAGGCGAACGGCGTCCGGGAAGACACTCTCGACGGTTCGGTCCGCACCGTCGCGCAGCGACCGGGATTCCTTCTCCCCTTCCTCGATCTTGAATCGCGCATCGAGAATGACTTTTGCGTTCTCACGCGTCCGGGAGGCAGGGTCCACTTCCCATTCGAGGAGTGCCGCCAGCAGATTGCGGTAGCCATCCTCGATGAGATCCCGGACCTCGCGCCCGACGTCCTCCAGCTCTTCGATGACGTTGGGCAGGTCCAGCTCGGAAAACCGTCCGCTCCGCAGCAACTCCGCCTGCTCGAACGCCCACAAATAAACGTCGTCCTCGTAGTCGGACGGTTCAGAGTAATAAGGCTTGTCCTTGGCAAGGCTCATCGTCTCACTCCGGCAGGAAGTCGCGATCGCGAAGCTGTTCGACGGTATAGGGGCATGTTTCGGGGAAGGTCGAGAGCGGCAAACCGGTCTCGTCGGCAGCGTCTTTTCGCGCCAGACGATAGGCTGCGGTCAGGATCGTCCGGGTTTCCCGTTTCAGGCTCGGACTGTCTTCCTCGTCGGATTCGATGTTCGTCCGCTGCGTCCTGATCGTGTCCGTCCATGATCGGGAACGGCGTTCCGCTTGATACTGCCATTTCAAAAGGTGCTGGATGAGCACCCGGTAGCTCGACTTCAAGGCACGCCATTCGGACCGTCCCACGCTCTCGATCTCCTCGATGACGTTCGCGAGGTCGATTTCCCCGAAGCGCTGCTGGCGCAGAAGATCGGCCTCGCGCTTCGACCAGGCATAACCGTCCCTGTCGTAGAGGTCGTCGGCGGGATCGACCTTGGGTGCATTGCTCATCGTCTCACTCCGGCAGGAAGTCGCGGCTGCGAAGCTCTTCGGCGGTATAGGGACAGGTTTCAGGGAAGGTCGAGAGCGGCAGGCCGGTTTCGTCGGCCGCGTCTTTTCGGGCTGTCCGGTAGGCCTGGTCGATCAGTGGCAGAGGGCGCGCGGCGAGCGATAAATTTTTCGCCTCGTCGATTTCCAGCGTGCCGCGCTCCCGGTTGATCGTGTTACGCCAAGATCGCGTTCGCCGTTCCGGTTGATGCTGCCATTTCAGGAGATGCATGGCGATGAGGCGGTAGCTTGAAACGATCGCCCTGAGTTCGGATCTCCCCACGCTCTCGATCTCCTCGACGACGTTCGCGATGTCGATCTCGGCAAAGCGACCCTGGCGCAGAAGGTCTGCCTCGCGCTTGGACCAGGCATAGCCGTCCCGGTCGTAGAGATCGTCGGCAGCATCGACCTTGGGTGCATTGCTCATCGTCTCACTCCGGCAGGAAGTCGGGATCGCGCAACTGGTCGAGCGAGTAGGGGCAGGTGTCGGGGAAGGTCTCGATCGGCAGACCGGTTTCGATCGCGGCCTGACGCCGCGAATCGGGGTAGATGTCGGCGACGATCTCGCCCGCCCGCGCTTTGAGGCCGGGATTGCGCTTCTCACGCCGGCGAAGTTGCGCACGCGCGTTCAGGATCGTTCCCGACCACGACCGTGACCGCCTCTCAGGCTGAAACTGCCATTTCAGAAGATGGAAGATCAGCAGCGCATAATAAGATTCCAGCGCATGGAGCTGCCCGTTTCCCAGGCTCTCGATCTCCTCGACCAGGTTCTCCAGATCGGCATCGGCGAGGCGGCCGGTGCGCAGGATTTCGGCCTGTTCGAAGGCCCAGGCGGCGAAGTCCTCGTCGTATCGCACCGGCCTCCCGGTGGCCGGGGTGTTTTTGGCAAGGCTCATGACGTCGCCTCCCGTTCGAACGCACCCGCGTAAATCTCTGCATCGGCGCCGGAAAAGCAGCAGAGCACGATCCGGTCGAACTTGCCAGTTTCGGCGGCGGCGAGGCTTTCGGCAGCGGCGATCCTGGCCGCCCCTTCCTTCGGGAAGCCGTAGATGCCGGCGGAGATCGCCGGGAAGGCGATCGACCGGTCACCGCTTTCTTCGGCGAGCCGGAAGGAATGGCGGTAGGCGCCGGCCAAGAGGTCGTCCTCGCCTTTCGTGCCGTCCTTCCATCGCGGGCCGACGGCGTGGATGACGTGGCGCGCCTTGAGGTCGAAGCCATCGGTGATCCGCGCCTCGCCGGTCGGGCAGCCGCCGATCGCCCGGCAGGCCTCCTGAAGCTTCGCCCTGCCAGCGGCGCGGTGGATCGCGCCGTCGACGCCGCCACCGCCCTTCAACTGCTGATTGGCGGCATTGACGATCGCGTCGACCTCGAGCGTCGTGATGTCGGCGGTGACGACCTCGATCGTCGTCCGGCCGCGCCGGATCGTCGTCAAAGCTTGCCCCCGATCGGCGGCTTGTCGGTCATGCCCGCCAGGACTTCGGCGACGTGTCGCACCTCGACGCCGACATTCTCGCGCTTCATCTTGCCGTCCATGTTCATCAGGCAGCCGAGATCGCCGGCCAGCAGCAATGCGGCGCCGGTCGAGGCGACGTGCTTGGCCTTCTTGCCGACGATGGCGTTGGAGACGTCGGGATATTTGATGCAGAAGGTGCCGCCGAAGCCGCAGCAGACGTCGGCTTCGGGCAACTCCTTCAACGTCAGTCCCTCGACGCTCTTCAACAGCCGTCGCGGCTGCTCGCGAATGCCGAGCTCGCGCAGGCCCGAACAGGAATCGTGATAGGTCACCGTCGCGGAGAGGGCGGCATCGACGGCGGTGACGCCCCGGACGTCGGTGAGGAAGCTGACGAGTTCGAAGACCTTGGCCGAAAACCGGGTCGCCCGTTCGTGCCATTCGGGCTCGTCGGCGAAGAGTTCCGGATAGTGCTTCTTCAGCGTCGAGGCGCAGGAGCCCGATGGCGCGACCACGTAGTCGTGACCTTCGAAGGTCTCGATCACCTGCCGCGCGATCGCCTGGGTGTCCGCCCGGTCGCCGGAATTGTAGGCCGGCTGGCCGCAGCAGGTCTGGGACGCGGGGACGACCACTCTGCAGCCGGCGTCTTCGAGCAGCTTGATCGCCGCGAAGCCGACGCTCGGACGGAACAGGTCGACCAGGCAGGTGACGAACAGCGCCACGGTCGGCGCCGTTGCCGAAGGGCTCGTCGAGGAAAGGCCGTCTGTCATGCCGTTCATGGTCAAGGCACTGAAACTCCACTGTCATCTGCGACCGTCACCGCGCGGACGAGGGCTCGGTCGACCTTCGTCGAGACGTCCGACTCATGTAGCGATCCTGAGCCCGATTTGGAACGATCGCAAATTGGCGTTTTCTCCCGACCCGCCATCCTGTAGCAAAGGCGGTCTCTCGGGAGGGGGCTCGATGACGTCGATCACGTTCACACGACAGTCGCTCGAACGGTTCGAGCAGGATCCGCGTCGGGCACTCGTGCTCGGGGAGTTGCACGCCCGCCCGTTTCCCCTGATCAAGCTGCCGCGGGCGCTCGTCGTCCTCGCCTTCATGAACGCCGACCACGGCGCCCGCGACCATCAGATCCTCTCCGACATGTCGGTGCGCCGCGGGGTGCCGCCGCCGGCCAAGGACGCGCGCACCCACGCCTTCCCCTTCGGCAAGGGCAAGCTGCGCTGGGAACGCCACACCGAGTTCTGCACCTATTCCTGGGAAGGGCCGGTGCCGGAGCGCTTCGGCGATCCCGTCGCGGGCCATCCCTTCGGCGCCGATTTCGAGGCGCCCGGGCCGCTGATCGGCGGTGTCCACCTCGAGATGCGGCCGAACGACGCCGAGGGGCAGGCCGCCCTCGAGATCTTCGACAGGACGAGCTTCTGCTTTTCGGTGATGGAGGCGGGGCTCGCCCATGCGGCGACCGATTTCCGCCAGGACGGCGACGGCCTGACCCGCATCCTCGTCCTCGACGACGGATTGCCGCCGGCCCGCGCCGGGGCGCTGGCGATGCGCCTCGTCGAGATCGAGATCTACCGCACGCTCGCTCTCCTGGGCCTGCCGCTCGCCCAATCCGTCGGGCCGGAGGTCCAGGCGCTGGAGGGCCGGCTGATGCGGATCACCGAGGAGATGAAGGCGGGGCCGGGCCACTCGCGCGAGCTTCTGCAGGAGATTACGCTCGCCGCTGCCGCGGTCGAGGCGTCGGCCGCTTCGGTGCTCTACCGCTTCGGCGCGAGCCGGGCCTATGACGAGATCGTCCGCGAGCGGCTGGCTGCGGTGGTGGAGCAGCCGATCGCCGGCCAAGAGAGCTGGAGCGCCTTCCTGAAGCGGCGCATGGCGCCGGCGATGCGCACCTGCCGGGCGGTCGAAGAGCGTCAGGCCAATCTGTCCGAGAAGCTCGCCCGATCCGCCAATCTCCTGCGCACCCGGATCGACGTCGAACTCGAACACCAGAACCGCGACCTCCTGTCGTCGATGAATCGTCGGGCGCAGATGCAGCTTCGCCTGCAGCAGACCGTCGAGGGGCTTTCGGTGGCGGCGATCGGCTATTACGTCGTCGGTCTTTTCGGCTATCTCGCCAAAGGACTGGAGCACGAGGGCTTTCCGGTCTCCTCGACCGTCCTGACCGCGCTCTTCGTGCCGATCGCGCTTTTTGCCGTCTGGATGGTGGTCGGGCGCATCAGGCGCCGCCACGTCCGCCCGGCCGAGGACGGCGAGCATTGAGTGTGCCGCAGACGCGTCGACGAGCCGCGCTCGTCCCCGCCCGGCGCCGATCGGTGGACGATCGTCGCTGCCCTGCGTAAGTTGAGGCGAAGATTGGGAGATCGCCGATGTCCGTGATGATGCCGAAGCCGTCCGAGGCCATCCTTTCCCGCCGCCGGGCAATCGTCGAGGCGTTGCGCGCCATCGTGCCGGGCGAAGGGGTGGTCGATGCGGCGAACGAGATGGCGGTGTTCGAGAGCGACGGCTTGACGGCCTATCGCCAGCTCCCGCTGGTCGTCGTCCTGCCATCCACCGTCGATCAGGTCGCCGCGGTGCTGAAATACTGCCACCGCGAGGAGATTCCGGTGGTGCCGCGCGGCTCGGGGACCTCGCTGTCTGGTGGGGCGCTGCCGCTCGAGGACGGCGTGCTGCTCGTGCTGTCGAAGTTCAACCGGGTGCTCGAGATCGACTACGACAATCGCTGCGCCGTCGTGCAGCCCGGCGTCACCAATCTCGGCATCACCCATGCCGTGGCCGGCCGGGGCTTCTACTACGCGCCGGACCCGTCCTCGCAGATCGCCTGTTCGATCGGCGGCAACGTGGCGGAAAATTCCGGCGGGGTGCATTGCCTGAAATACGGGCTGACGGCGAACAACGTGCTCGGCATCGAATTCGTCACCATCGAGGGCGAAGTCGTTCGCCTCGGCGGCATGCATCTCGACGCCGAGGGCTACGATCTTCTCGGCCTGATGACCGGGTCTGAGGGGCTGCTCGGCGTCGTCACCGAAGTGACCGTGCGCATCCTGCAGAAGCCGGAGACAGCGCGGGCCGTGCTGATCGGCTTCCCGACCTCGGAGGAGGCGGGGGCGGCGGTCGCGGCGATCATCGCCAAGGGGATCATTCCGGGCGGGATGGAGATGATGGACCGGCCGGCCATTCTCGCGGCCGAGGACTTCGTCCATGCCGGATACCCGACCGATGTCGAGGCGCTCTTGATCGTCGAACTCGACGGGCCGGGGGCCGAGGTCGACCATCTTCTGGCCGAAGTCGAGGCGGTCGGCAGCGCCAACGGCGCCGTCACATGCCGGGTCTCGCAATCGGAGGAAGAGCGGGCCAGTTTCTGGGCGGGACGCAAGGCGGCCTTCCCCGCCGTCGGGCGCATCTCGCCGGACTACTACTGCATGGACGGCACGATCCCGCGCAAGGAACTGCCGAAGGTTCTCGCCGGCATGAAATCCCTGTCCGACAAATACGGCCTCAGGGTCGCCAACGTCTTTCACGCCGGCGACGGGAACCTCCATCCCCTGATCCTCTACGATGCCAACGAAGAGGGCCAGCTCCACCGGGCGGAGGAGTTCGGCAACGACATCCTCAGGCTTTGCGTGGAAGTCGGCGGCGTGCTCACCGGCGAACACGGCGTCGGCGTCGAGAAGCGCGACCTGATGCCGGAGATGTTCGACGAGACCGACATGAAGCACCAGCAACGGGTGAAATGCGCCTTCGACGACAAGCACCTGCTCAATCCGGGCAAGGTCTTCCCGCAGCTTCACCGTTGCGCCGAGTTGGGACGCATGCATGTCCACAAGGGGCAGGTGGCCTTTCCGGATCTGCCGCGGTTCTAGAAGGAGAGCAAGCGATGAGCGCGATCGAAACCTTGCCCTCGATGAGAGAGGCCGGTCCCATGAATGAAGCCCGCTTCCTCAAATTTCTGGAAGCGCGGTCCGAGGATGAGCGGTGGGAACTGATCGATGGGGAACCCGTCATGATGATGCATCCTCCGAGCCTGAAGCATCAAATCATCGGGCAAAATCTCGAGCAGCTGCTCAACGATGCCCTGGAGGCTAAGTCACCGGACCGTTTCGCGATCCGCGAAGTCGGCCTGGCGGTCCCGGCTCATCCCGGATTTCGACCGCAAGCCGACCTCGCGATCATCGATACGATCGAGGGCAATCCCTATTTCGCCGAGCGCTTCCATCTCGTCGCCGAGGTGCTGTCGGATTCGAATACCCCTGAGTTCATCAGTACCAAACGCCTGCGTTACGCCGATCACCCGGACTGTTTGTACGTTCTGATCATCTCCCAGTCCGATTTCGCCGTCGAGATCTGGTCACGGTCGAAGAACTGGCAGGGGCAGGTGTTGCGGTCTCCCGATGATCGCATCGCACTTCCGGAGTTCGGCTTTTCCTGTGCCGTGCAAGACCTCTACGTCCGGACCGACCTCATGCGTCGGCGTTCATCATGAGCATGCAAGGTTCAACCGTTGAGGCTTCGGAGCAGCGGCTTTCGGTTGAGCCGCAGACTGAAGGCGACATCCGGGATATCGTCGCAGCCGCAGTTTCCGCCGAGGAGCCGCTGGCGATCGAAGGCACGGGATCCAAGCGTGGGCTCGGTCGCCCGGTGCAGGCGGCGCGGACGCTGTCGCTCGCCAAGATGAGCGGCATCACCCTTTATGAGCCCGAGGAACTCGTCCTTACCGCCAAGGCCGGGACGCCGATCGCCGAGATCGAGGCGCTGGTCGACGCGCATGGACAGCGGCTCGAATTCGAGCCGATGGACTACGGCCCCCTGCACGGGCTCGACGCCGCCCAGGGGACGCTCGGCGGCGTGATCGCCTGCAACCTCGCCGGCCCCCGCCGCCTGAAGCAGGGCGCGGCCCGGGACCACGTCCTCGGCGTCCGCGCCGTCTCCGGGCGCGGCGAGATCTTCAAGTCCGGCGGTCGGGTAGTCAAGAACGTCACCGGCTACGATCTCTCCAAGGGTCTCACCGGCTCCTACGGTACGTTGGCGGTGATGAGCGAGATCACCATCAAGGTCCTGCCGACATGCGAGACCGAGACGACGCTGGTGCTGCGTGGCCTCTCCGATGCCGAGGCGGCGGGCGCCATGGCCGCTTCGATGGGCTCGCCGGCGGAAGTGTCCGGCGCCGCGCATCTGCCGATGTATGTCGCCGCGCGCGTCGCCGAAGGGGCGCTGGGCGAGGAGGCCGCGACGGCGATCCGCATCGACGGATTCGGCCCCTCCGTCGAGGCGCGTGCCGCCCATCTCGGACGGGCGCTGGAAAAGGTGGGCAAGGTCGATCGGTTGGACCGGGAAGCGTCCCGGCGGCTGTGGCGCGACGTGCGCGACGTCCGCCCCTTCGTCGACGGGACGCGGAAGCCGGTCTGGCGCCTGTCTGTCACGCCGACGAGAGGCCACGAGATCGTGATGAGCCTGAGAATGCAGGCGGCGATCGACGCCTTCTACGACTGGCAGGGCGGCCTCGTCTGGCTGCGCATGGAGGCGGGTGAGCCGGAGGCCGATCTCGTCCGCGAGACGATCCGGCGCTTCGGCGGCGGCCATGCGACGCTGGTGCGCGCGCCGGAAAGCGTCCGGGCGGCGACAGCCGTATTCCAGCCGCAGCCTGGGCCGCTGGCAGCGCTGTCGCGGCGGCTGAAGGAACAGTTCGATCCGAAGAACGTGCTCAACCCGGGACGGATGGCGTAGAATGCCGCCAAAGAGGGATCTGTTATGGACGTGGGCGAAATCATGGGACGCGATCCGGACATCATGTCGGGAGCGCTTGTGTTCAAAGGCACGCGTGTACCGGTCGAGGCTCTGTTCGGAAATCTCGCCTCTGGCATGTCGCTGGCGGAATTCTTGGATAACTTTCCGACCGTGACGCGTGAGCAGGCCGAGGGGGCGCTTCTCGTGGCGAGCGAGGATCTCGAGCGTTTGGTCGCTTGAGCCGACACGCAATCCTCGATGAGCCGGTGCCTCGTGACCTCATCGCTGCACTGGCCGCATTCGGCTGTATCGTCGCGCCGTTCCCAGACACATGGAAAGGCTTGAAGAACGGCGATCTCTTGGCTCGTCTCGAAGTCGAGACGATCTCCGTCTTGATCACTTGTGACAGAAACATGCGATTTCAGCACACCATTGGAACACGGCCGTTTGCCCTCGTCGTGCTGCCAGATCAGCGCCTCGCGCGCTTGTTGCCGATCTGTCGGCAGATATCGGAAGCCGTAAGAATCGCTGCGCCAGGTCGCGTCATCATTTTAGATCGCACCGGTCAGTTCGACGTCCTCGAGCCGTAAAGACAGAACCATGCAAACCGCCTTCACCGCCGACCAGCTCGAACAGCCCGACGTCGCGCATTCCGAGCAGATCATCCGCAAATGCGTCCATTGCGGCTTCTGCACGGCGACCTGCCCGACCTACGTCACCCTCGGCAACGAGCTCGATTCACCGCGCGGGCGCATCTACCTGATCAAGGAGATGCTGGAGAACGACCGGCCGGCGGACGAGAAGGTCGTCACCCATATCGACCGTTGCCTCTCCTGCCTCGCCTGCATGACCACCTGCCCGTCGGGCGTGAACTACATGCATCTCGTCGATCATGCCCGGGCGCATATCGAGCGGACCTACCGGCGGCCCTTCGCCGACCGGATGATCCGCACGATCCTGGCGATGACCTTGCCCTATCCGGCGCGGTTCCGGGCGAGCCTGACGCTGGCGAAGCTCGCCCGGCCCTTCGCCGGCGTGTTCGACGCGGTCAAGCCGTTGAAGCCGCTCGGCGCGATGCTGAAGCTGGCGCCGGCGACGCTGCCGGCGAAATCCGCCGTGAACGAGGCTGGCGTGCGCAGGACGGAGGGTGAGCCGGTGAAGCGCGTCGCTCTCCTCAGGGGCTGCGCCCAGTCGGTGCTGGATCCGAAGATCAACGAGGCGACGGTGCGGCTGCTCACCCGCCTCGGCGTCGAGGTGGTGGTGCCGGAGGGCGAGGGATGCTGCGGCGCGCTGGTCCATCACATGGGCCAGGAGGAGCCGGCACTCGATTTTGCCCGCCGCAACGTCGACGTCTGGATGGGCGAGATCGAGCAGGGCGGGCTCGACGCCATCGTCATCACCGCGTCCGGCTGCGGCACGACGATCAAGGACTATCACCACATGCTGCGGCTCGACCCGGCCTATGCGGAAAAGGCGAAGCGCGTCTCTTCGCTGGCGAAGGACGTCACCGAGTTCCTTGCCGACCTCGAACTGCCGGTGCCGCGCGACGTCGGCCCGATCGTCGTCGCCTATCACTCGGCCTGTTCGATGCAGCATGGCCAGCGCGTCGTTCGCCAGCCCAAGGCGCTGCTTTCGAAGGCCGGCTTTGCGGTCCGCGACGTGCCGGAGGGACATCTGTGCTGCGGTTCCGCCGGCACCTACAACATCCTGCAGCCGGAGATCGCCGACCGCCTGAAGACGCGCAAGGTAAAGAACATCGAGAGCGTCTCGCCGCAAGTGATTGCCACCGGCAACATCGGCTGCATGACGCAGATCGGGGGCGGGACGAAGATCCCCGTTGTTCACACGGTGGAGCTGCTCGACTGGGCGTTCGGCGGGGAAAGGCCGGCACAGCTCGGCTGATGGGGCGGGGCCTGGCGGGCCTGTTCCAGAAACCGCATGAGCCCGGTCTCGGGCGCGGTCAGCTGCTCGCGCCGGCGGCCCTGCAGGAGATCGGCGGGGAGCATGCCTGCCTCGTAGGCCTCGACGATGGCCGGATGGACGTAGGACGAGCGGGCAACCGCAGGCGTGTTGCGCAACCGCGCGGCAACCGCGCGCATCGCCGCCGCGACGGCGCGCTTCTTCTTGTTCGGCGTGTCCGCCTCGCCCGCCTCCTCGATGAGGAAACGCAGCGCCTCGGCGGAGCCGTGGAAGGTGCGGAAGTCCTTGGCCGAGATGGGCGCACCCGAGGCTTCGTGGAGATACTCGTTGAGGGCGTTGGCCGTCAGCTCGCGCTGCTTCTTGGTCTTGCCGGGATAGCGGAAAAGCCTCTGCCCGCGGCCCTGGCGCATCTTCTTCAGCGACGCGACGAGCGGGCGCTCGGCGATTTCGATCCGATGCTCCTTGTTCGACTTGCCGACGAATTTCAGCACCGCGACCTTGTCGACGATCTTCAGGTTCTGACGACGCAGGGAGGCAACGCCGCGCCCGCCGTCGGCGGCGTATTTCTCGTGGCCGGGACGCATCGCCGCGACGTCGACGAGGCGGGTGGCGACGGCGGCGGTCATCCGCCGGTCGGCCTTGCGGCGGCGGAGATCGCGTTCGATCTGGCCGCGCAGCTTCGGCAGCGCCCGGCCGAAGCGCAGAAGCCGCTCGCTCTTCACGGCGTTGCGTACGTTCACCCAGGCGTCGTGATAGCGATATTGTAGGCGGCCCTTCTCGTCGCGGCCCACGGCCTGGATGTGACCGTTTTCGAAGACGCAGATCTTCACCCCCGTCCAGGCGGGCGGGATGGCCAGCGCCTTGATGCGGCGCCTGATCTCGCGGTCCTGGATGGTTTCACCATCGTCGAAGCAGATCCGGAAGCCGCGGCCGCATTTGTGTCGCTGGATCCGGAAGGTCTGGGGGTCGACCATTTCGAGCCCGTGACGCTCGGCATGGAGGGCGAGATCGTGATGCATCGGCTTTCCGGACCCGGCGCTCGGCAAATTTCGGTTGCGTGGAGATCCGCTAACGCGACGACGCGAGCCCTCGTTCCGATGCGCCCCTGCGACGATTTCGACTCCTCGATCAAACACTTGTCAGGGAACCGTCCCGAGCCCTCCAGGCTTTGCCGCGGCGAATGCGACGACGTCGAAAGGATGGCACCATGACGCAATTTCGGAAGGGCCAGCATGTCGCCTGGTCGTGGGGAAACGGCGAAGGCAAAGGGCAGGTGAAGGAGCACTTCAAGGAAAAGGTGACCCGCACCATCGCCGGCAGCGAGATCACCCGCAACGCCAGCGAGGACAATCCGGCCTATCTGATCGAACAGGAGGACGGGTCCGAGGTGCTGAAGTCGGAATCGGAGCTGAAGAAGGCCGGCTGATCGCCGGTGCCTGTCGAAGGACGAGCGCCATGGCCGGCACTCGTCTCCTCGCTACCACCACGGCCAGGTCAGGACGCCGGCGGCAACGACGACATAGCGAGCCAGCTTGCCAATCCCGACGAGGACGAGGAAGAGGACGACGTTGACCCGGGCGATGCCGGCGATCACCGTGAGTGCATCGCCGCCGATCGGCGCCCAGGCGAAGAGCAGGGTCCAGACGCCGTAGCGCTGGAAGAGGGCGGAGAAGCGCGCGACGTGCCGGGGCGAGACGGGGAACCACCGACGGTCCTGGAAGCCGATCAGGAAACGTCCGCAGACCCAGTTGAACAGGGAGCCGAGGGTGTTTCCGGCGGTTGCGAGCGCGATCAGCGCCCAGGGATCGACCGTCCGCTCGACGAGGGCGGCGGCGAGCACGACCTCGGACGCCCCCGGCAGCAGCGTCGCCGCCAGAAAGGCCGACCAGAACATCGCCGCGGCGGAGAGAAACTCGCTCGTCATGGCCCCCCTGATAGACCAACGGGCGGGGTCGCTGAAACATTCCACATCGTCGCTCCCGCTCGTGACGCTGCACGAAAGAGGCAACTGCCGAGCGGTCACACGCCTGACATGGATGGATGGCTCCATCGACGCATGACGATCATCGCGAGCCTGGATGTCTTCGTGCCGATGCCGCAATTTTCCGGAGACGAGGGAACGGTATCAGTTCGCCGGAAGAGGCGACCCGATGGTCTTGTCGCCCGCAGCCGCGGGATCGAGCGCTAGATGAAGCATGACGCGACTGCAGTCCTCGACACCGGTCACGACATCACCCTCGGCGAGGCGACGAAGACCTTCGCGCGGATTGCCTGCCTCTCCTTCGGCGGGCCGGCCGGGCAAATTGCGGTAATGCACCGCATCCTCGTCGAGGAAAAGCGCTGGATCGGCGAGGACCGGTTTCTGCATGCGTTGAATTTCTGCATGCTGCTGCCGGGGCCGGAGGCCCAGCAGCTCGCCACATATTGCGGATGGCTCCTCAATCGCACCCTCGGCGGCCTCATAGCCGGCCTGCTGTTCGTCCTGCCCGGCTTTCTGGCGATCATGGGGCTCAGCGTCGTCTATGCCGCCTATGGCGAAACGGCCGTCGTCGCCTCGCTGTTTCTCGGGCTGAAGGCGGCGGTGCTCGCCATCGTCATCCAGGCGGTGCTCCGGATCGGCGGGCGGGCGCTGAAGAACGGCTGGATGGTCGCCATCGCCGTCGCCGCCTTTCTCGCCATATTCCTCTTCGCCGTTCCCTTTCCGGCGATCGTCGCGGCCGCGGGCCTCCTCGGCTTCGCCGGCGGACGGGCGGGGCATCCGGCCTTTGCCGGCACGGGGAAGACCGACATGACGCAGACGAGCGCCGGTCCGGCGCTCGGGACCCGTTTCGGCACCTCGCGGCCGTCTGCCGGATCGGCCTTTCGGACCGCCGCCGTCTGCCTCCTCGTCTGGCTGCTGCCGGTGGCTGCGCTGCTTCTCGCCTTCGGTCCGGACGACGTCTATCCGCAGATCGCGGTGTTCTTTTCCAAGATGGCGGTGGTGACCTTCGGCGGCGCCTATGCCGTCCTCGCCTATGTCGCGCAGGAGGCCGTCGGCACCTATGGCTGGATGCAGCCCGGCGAGATGCTGGACGGCCTCGGCCTCGCCGAGACGACACCAGGCCCCTTGATCATGGTTACCCAGTTCGTCGGCTTTCTGGCCGCCTTTCGGCAGCCCGGCTCGCTCGATCCCTATCTCGCCGGCGTGCTCGGGGCGTGCCTCACCACCTGGGTGACGTTCGCGCCGTGCTTTCTCTGGATCTTCGCCGGCGCGCCCTTCGTCGAAAGCCTCAGGAGCAATCGGGCGCTGTCGGCTGCCCTGTCGGCGATCACCGCGGCGGTCGTCGGAGTGATCCTCAATCTCGCCGTCTGGTTCGCCCTGCACGTCCTGTTCGCGAGGGTGGAGGAGGTGGCGCGCTTCGGGCTCTCGCTCGACGTCCCGGTGCTCTCCAGCCTCGATCCCCTGGCGTTCGCCTTGTTTCTCACGGCGATGGCGGCGATCTTCGTCTTCAGGCTCGGCATGCTGCCGACGCTGGGGCTGTGCTCCGCCGGCAGCGTCGCGGCATTCCTCCTCGGTTGACGAGGCGGGTTGCGACGATCAGAGCGGCTGGCCGGCACCGTCGTCGCCGCCCTGCGGAGCCGGGGGCGCGGGGTCCGTCTCGGGCGAAGGCTGCTGCTCCACCGACGGGGCATCGGGGCCCTTGATCGTCACGCCGTTGATCTTCACCGAGCCATCCGCCGCCGTCTCGATCAGCCACTCGGTCTTACCGTCGGCGAGCTGCCGGCCGAAGCCCTTCGCCATCGAGCCGAAGGCGAAGCCCTGCAGCGCCTGCGGATCCTTGGCGCCGGCATCCTGGAGCGACTTCAGCGCCGCGTCGAGGCCGGAGGCGACGATGTCGAACCGGGTCTCGGGGGTGGCCGCGTCGAAGGTGATCTCGCCGTCGACGGTGACGTCGTAGTCGCGGGCGGCGAGCCGAACGTTCTCCAGCCGCAGACGCGGCCGCTTCTGCTCGAAGCTCGCGAGGATCTCCCGGCCGGCATCGTCCGAGAGCGGCTGGTCGGCCGAGAGATCGAGGCGAGAGATGATGATGCGAGCCGGCGTTTCGAGATCGACCCCGGTTCCGACGACGTCCATCGTCAGGTCGTTCGGGATCAGCGGCTTCGCCCAGTCGGGGATCTGCGGGAAATCGTAGTTCATGCCGCTGGTGGCGACGCGGTATCGATAGGTCCCGTCGGTGACGAGCCCGTCGCCCGAGACGGCGACGTCGAAACGGCCGATCGCGGCGGTGCCGAACGGCGTCTTGACGCTGACGTCCTCGAGGCTGGTGTTGCCGGCGATCCGGCTCCAGAGCGGCATCGCCTCGCCGATCAGGTGCTTCAGTTCGGCCTCGGACTGGCGCAGCGTATCGTCGGCGGCCTTGCGCATGAGGAAGGCGACGAGATCGGTGATCGAGCGCGCCTGCAGATCCGCGGCCTCCGTCGTGACGGTGTAGGAACCGGCGGAAAAGACCACGTCGATCAGCTTGTCGGGCTGCGCCGGATCGGCCGCCGTGCGGAACGTCTCGGTGAAGCCGTCGACGACCTGGGAGAGGCTGTAGTCGACGCTGCCGTCCGGCTTCGGCCGACCCGTCGACTGAAAGCGCATCGGCCCCAGGGTGGCGAGGACCTCGCCGTTCGGCTGGGCCTGCGTGAGCTGCATGTCGTCGACCGTTCCGGTCGCCGTCAGGAAGCTGCGGATCTCGGGCGCCCAGATCCCGGCGATCCTGATGCCGTTCATCGCGTAGTCGGTGTCGACCTTCGCGCCATTCGCGTCGATGCCGTAGGAGACGGCCATCGCGCCATCGCCGTCGACCTGCCAGTTGCCGTCGCTTCGCTGGCTGACGACGACGGAATAGGGGGTGACGTCGGTCTCGGCCCGTCCGCCGCCGGGCAGCGCGGTCGAGAATTTGCCCTCGGCCGCGAGGGTGATCCGATAGCCCTTCGGGTCCGGCTCGATGGTGACGAAGCCGTCCTTGAACGGCAGCGGGCCGAGATAGTCCTTCAGGGCCGCCGTCAGGGCGGCGGCGCCGAGGGACGTCCCCGTCTTGTCGGAGACGTCGCCTTGCGCATGCGCTACGGCAGGGACGAGCAAGGGGAGGGCGGCGAGAGCGGAGTGAAGGCGCATCTTGTCGAAGGTCCGGACGTGGTTTCAGTCGCAGTGATGCGAAGTGGAAGGCCGAGACGGCATGTGTCGCGGCAAACTGTGACCTTGGGAAGACCCGGCGAGACGCTCATCCCCCCGTTCCGGCGGTTTCGACAGGTCCTACTGCGTCGCCGAGACCGCGCCGCGAAGCGTGGGCGCCGGGTCGGCGGAGGCCCGGGCCGCGACCGCCGGATTCACATAGGCGTCCCAGCAGGGAGAAAGTGCGATCTTGGTCTTGGCCTGCAGCGCAGGTTCGTAGAGGGAGCGCAGCCGCTCGTTGGCGCCGGTGATCGGGCAGCGCGGATAGAGGATCAGGTCGGTGGCCCGAACGGCGGAAATCACCGCGCCGTCGGGGTCCGGAACGGCACGGTAGGGATCGGCGCCGATGGCGATCGCGTGCGGCGCCTGCCGGTCCAGCAGCCAAGGGAAGGGGTTGACGAAATTGAGGCTCATGATCGTCTCGAAGCGGACGTCGTGGCTCGCCTCGAACGCCTTGATCGCGCCCGCCGCCTCGTCCACCGCCATCAGCCAGGTGAGCTGGAAGTCCGGCTCGCTGTAGAGGGTGAAGTTCGGCAGCTCGCCGGCTTCGGCGATCGCCTCGTAGGTGCCCGGATGATCCCGATAGATCGCCTTCATCACCTTGGCGTGGTGGATGATCTCCGGCCGCTGGGTGACCTGGCCGAGCGGGCCGAGATGCTCGTTCGCCAGCCTTTCGTATTTCATCTGCCCGACGAAGGCGCGGGTCGCGCGGCTCGTCACCTCGACGAAATAGGGAAGCGAAGAGGCGGCGATCAGGAGCGCGACGAGGCCGAGCCGCATGCCGAAGACCGCGCTGCGGCGCGTCCAGGCCATCAGCAGCACAGGCCACAGGAAGACGAAGCCCTGGCCGCCGGTGTTCTGGGTTTCGACGAAGAGCGCGGCGAAGGTCGCGGCGGCGATCCACACCAGGGGCCGATCGACCAGCCGCGCGAGCGGCGCCCAGCCGGGAGACCGGACTAGCGCTCCGGCCGCGCCGGCGATGTCGCGTCCGTCGAGGACGGCGAGGGTGAGCATCAGGGCGCAGAGCGGGCCGAAGACGGTGAAATGGATCGAGGCGGCCTGGAGGAAGCGCGGCAGGAGGCTGCCTTCGTTCATCGAAAGCAGTGCCGCGATGTCGCCGACATAGGCCGAGACGACGCCGAGGAAGAGTTCGAGCACGGCGAGGACCGCCAGGAAGGTCGCGGCCGCGGCGAGCGCCACGCGCAGCTCGATCCGACGCGCCGCGAGCGCCACCACGCAGAGGAGCCCACCGGCGAAGAAGCCGGTGACCTTGGTCAGGAACAGCGCCAGCATCGTGCCGACGACGACGGCGAAGACCACGCGCCGCGAAGCCGCGAAGACGAGCCCGGCCGCGAGGACGTAGAGGATCTCGGTGATCTGCCGGTTGTAGATGCCGAACCCGTCGACGCTCGGAAACGAGTAGTAGGAGGTGACGTTGAACGGCAGGAGCTGAAAGACCAGGAACGGCCCGAGCAGCGCCAGCGCGAGGCCGCGCGAAAGCTTGTCGACGTCGGCGACGACGAGGGCGATCAGCGGCCCCGTGACGAGGAACAGCGACCATTGCGCGACGAGAAGCGGCTGGCCCTTCGGGAAGACCCATTCGACGAGGGCGAACAGCCAGTAGCCGAGCGGCCCGACCGGGGTGAAGAAGTCGACCCCCGGCACCTGCCCGCCGAAGATGCGGTTGGCCGCGTCGAAATAGATGAAGAGGTCCCAGTACATCGCGCCGATCGGGACGGTCAGCGGCAGGAGGAGCAGCGCAATCAGCAGGACCGAGACGGCCGCGAGGAGGAGGAGCGGCGAAGCGAAAGGCGCGAAACGTCGCGCCGGATTTGCCTGGACGGCGGTCGTGGTGAACGTCACGGTCAACGGTCCCGCGTTGCGATGGATCGCCGCATCATGCCTCGGCCGACTTAAGAAAGGCTGATGATACTGTCGCAAATCCTGTCCTTGGGGCACCTCGTCGGTCGCAGCTTCTGCGGCCGGCCGGTGTGACGGCTTTGTGAATTGCGCGCCGAAGTCTTCGGCGTAGCTTGTTGCAATGCAAGAGCGGCATTGCACTCTTGGGGTCGGCGGCAGCCGGAGTTCTCGGTCAGCCATGCCAGCACCGCCCCGTTCCAGAGACGGACGGCCCGGATCGCCATCCCGGCCGCTTGCCCGGCTGGTCCGCTCCTTCGTGGTTCGCGCCTTCGCCCTGACCGCTCTCCTCGCCGCGCCGTTGCCGGCCCTTGCGATCGAGCGCGGACTGTCGGATTTCGGCGCCGGCACCCAGGCCGCCCCGGACGGGACCGCCGTCGACGTCGAACTCGTCCTCGCGGTGGACGTTTCCTGGTCAATGGACCAGTCCGAACAGGCGATCCAGCGCGACGGCTATGCCGCCGCCTTCCGCGATCCGAAAGTGCAGGAAGCGATCTTCGACGGGGTCAACGGGCGCGTCGCGGTCGCCTATGTCGAGTGGGCGGGAACGGCGTCCCAGACGGTCGTCGTCCCCTGGACCCTGATCGACAGCAAGGCCGCCGCCGATGCCTTCGCCTATCGGCTGACCACCGAACTTCCCGATCGGGAACGCCGCACGTCGATTTCCTCCGCGATCGACACCATCGTGCCGATGTTCGCCGGCAACGGCTTCGAGGGACTGCGGCGTGTGATCGACATTTCCGGCGACGGTCCGAACAACCAGGGCCGCATGGTGACGGCGGCGCGGGACGGCGCGGTCGCGGCGGGCATCACGATCAACGGCCTGCCGCTGATGACCACGGGGAACGGCTTCTCCTGGGGCTCGATTCCCGATCTCGACCGCTATTATTCCGATTGCGTGATCGGCGGGCCGCGCGCCTTCGTCATCCCGGTGAACGACTGGTCGCAGTTTCCCGAAGCCGTCCGGCGCAAGCTGATCCTCGAACTCGCCGGCGGCTGGCCGATCGATCAGCGAGAGGTTCGGCCGGTCGTGAGGACCGATGCGCGTCCGCCGACCGACTGCCTCGTCGGCGAAACGATGTGGATGGAGCGCCAGCAGCGCTGGATGGACGACGCACGCTGAGCGCCGCGCCGCCTCTGCGCGTCGGCAGATCGCTTGACCCCCGTTCCCGCCCGGCGGTTCCGGGAACATCTCGTGCCGGCGCCGGCACCGGCATTCGTGCGCGAAAGGCGTACCTTGCCGCGGGCTCGGACGGGCGCTGCGCGCGTCCTCACGCCGGCGACGCGGCCTTCTTCAGGCGGTTGGCGCGTTCCTGCTGCGGCGACCGGTCGTAGAGTTCGCGGTAGCACTTGGCGAAATGCGAGGCCGAGACGAAGCCGCAGGCGATGGCGATCTCGACGATCGGCAGTTGCGACTGGCGCAGGAGATGCCGGGCGCGGTCGAGCCGCATCTCGAGGTAGTAGCGGGCCGGCGAGAGCCCCATCTCGCGTTCGAACAGCCGTTCGACCTGCCGGCGCGACAGGCCGACGTGATAGGCGATCTCGGCCAGCGACAGGGGGTCGGCGAGGTTGGCTTCCATGATCTCGATCGCCCGCACGACCTTGGCATGCTGGACGCCCAGCCGCGCCTTCAGGGGCAGCCGCTGGCGGTCGTGGGATCCGCGGACCCGGTCGGTGATCACCTGTTCGCAGACCCGGTTGACCGCCCCGTCGCCGAGATCCTCGCGGATCAGCGCGAGCATCATGTCGAGCGCCGCCGTTCCGCCGGCGCAGGTATAGATGTTGTGGTCGATCTCGAAGAGATCCGCATAGACCTCGACCATCGGGAAGGCCTCGGCGAAGCCGGCGAGATTCTCCCAGTGGATGGCGCATTTGCGCCCCGAGAGAAGGCCGGCGCGGGCGAGAATCCAGGCGCCGGTGCAAAGGCCCCCGACCGAGATGCCGCGCTGATGGGCCTCCCTGAGATAGGAGAAGACGGGCTTGTCCTCGAACTCCTCGACGAAGATCCCGGAACAGGCGAAGATCATCGACGGCCGGCTTCCCGAGACGAGGTTGCGGCGCTCGGCGTCGAGGGAGGAAGAAACGGCGCAGGCGATGCCGTTCGAGGCGGCGACGGCCGCGCCGTCCGTCGAGGCGAGGCGCCAGCGATAGATCTCCCGGCCGACGATGCGATTGGCGATCCTCAGCGGTTCGATCGCGTTGGCAAAGGCGATCATCGAGAAGTTGGGAACGAGCAGGAACAGGATCGTCCGCTTCGGACCGTCCCCGGCGGCGCCCACCATGACCGTCTCGCTCGCCGCGCCACTGTCATCCAAATAGCTCATCGGCCCGGCCTTCGACCCAAATCGCGACGATCATCATGCCCTTGCCCGGCGACGGTGACGAAAATTCGTCGCCTATGCAATGTCGATGGCCGGGGATGGTTTCGATGGCGGCTTTGAGGATCGCCCCTCGCCGGTCATGCGGGCTTCGATCCGACGGAAGCAGGTGGTCGCGACAGCCTGCGGTGGTTGGCGCGGACCCGCTTCGAATAGGGCCGCAATCCGGCGCTGACGATGGCGTCGATCCGGTCGGCACCGTGTCGCCCCGTCATCGCCGCGATCACCGCCTCGCAGGAGGCCCTGGCGATGGCCGTCTGCACGGCAATCACGGATTCGGCCGTTGCCAGGATCTTTTCGTCCACCATGCGGATGGCCTCGGCCTCGTCCCTGGCGGTCGGCACGGTCGCCATGGCGAAGCAAAGGCGTCCGAGGCGGCTTGCGATCACCCAGGGAGACAATGTCGCCAGAGTAACGAATTCGGCGGTGCTTCTGCTTGCCCGGAAGCCTCGGGCGGGGGCGAACGGATCGAACGGGCTCATGGAACGGACCTCGCGTTTCGGGATGAACTCGAAACCGGCGGAAAAGTCGCGCCCGCCGCGGGATGTTTTCCCCGGACGAGGCGGCGCCCTCAGAACAATTGCAGGACGGCGAAGGCGGCGGCGCCGTAGAAGCCTCCGAGAACGACGATGCCGATCAGGCCGGTGACCAGCGCGGCGGCGAGCCACAGCCCGTCGCGGGTGCTGATCGCGACGCCGACGAGAGCCACCGATATGCCCGGAATGAGGTTGGTCAGCGGAAACGGAATCGCGACGATCGTCGCCATGACGAAGGAGTACCAGCCGAGGATCGGCAGAAGGAGGCGCTCGGGTTCGAGCCAGTAGCGGTGCCGCGCCAGCCGCTCGATGCGCCGCAGCATGGGGCCGATCTTGGTCATCACCAGCGCGATGCGATCCGGGCTGAGCCGCATCCGGCCGATGAAGTTCGGCAGCCACAGCCGGCGACGTCCGATCGCCAGCTGGAAGGTGAAGAACATCAGCGGCAGGCCGATGAAGAAGGACGCCGGCGGTGGTAACGGAACGAGGTTCAAGCCTCCGAACAGGATGAAAAAGGCCCCGAAGGCGCGTGCGTCGAAGGCCTGCGACAGTTCCCCGATGGTGGGTTCCTCACGGCGCGTGTGGCTGAACGTGCGGAGAATGGCCGAAATCCGCCTCTGGCGCTTGCCACCTTGCCGGCGGATCGCGCGGCGCAGATTGGAAAAACCACCAGGGGGCACGGACGAGACTCTGTGATGCGACACGGTGAAAGCTGCCCAAACGAGGCACGTAGCCTGCCGGTGCGACTCGAGGCCCTGCCAGGGGCGGGGTCTCGAACGGCCGACATTGCGCTCACTATGCCCATTCCCCCGTTAAGTCGAGGTTTCCCGCGCCGACCGGCGACGCAAAGAAACGCGATGTTGCCGAGCCGCCGCCGGGCGGCCAGCCTCTACCGCGGATTCAGATCCAGCACCTCGACCGAATGCGGCGGCATGCACCGATGAACGAATCGCTCGTCGACGAGCGTCTCCTCGGCGTCGGCGAAGCCGTCCGACCACCGCATGTCGACGGTCCGCCGGGAAAACTCGTAATCCTTTGAATCCCGGCTCGCGGCCTTTCGCCGATTGATCAGGTGAACGATCGTGACGGCGGCGTCGTCGGTCCGTTCGGCGAGAAGCGCCGCGTCGGGATCGTCGGCGAATTCGGCCGGCAGCTTGCGCAGCAGCCTGTGAAGCGCTCGACGCAGTTTCCGCTGCTCCTTCATCATGTCGGTATTGAGCCGCGTCCGGCTGGAAAAGCGGATGTCCTTTTCCCGTTCGGCGATGTCGAAGATCGTCTCGGGAAGGGGTCCCGTGGCGCTGAACAGGTCCACCTGGAAGATGCACATGTCGTGGTGATGATCGCGCTCGAGGACGTATTGCAGCGGCGTGTTGGAGACGAGGCCGCCGTCCCAGTACCACTCGCCGTCGATCTCGATGGGTGGAAAGCCCGGCGGCAAGGCACCGCTGGCCATGACGTGTTCGGGGCCGATCCGCGTTTCGTCGGTGTCGAAATAGCGGAAGTTGCCCGTGGCGACGTTCACGGCACCGAGGCTGACCCGCATCTCGCCGTCGTTCAGGCGGTCGAAGTCGACCAGCCGTTCCAGCGTCGCCCGCAACGGTGCGGTATCGTAATAGCCGATGTTCCCCGGGGCCGGAGTCGGCACCAGATAGGTCGGCGGGAAGCGCGGCTTGAAGAAGCCCGGGATGCCGTAGAGGGCGGTCGACGCGGCGCTCACCTCGTTGAAGGTCGTTTCCATCAACAGGCCCGGCAGAGGCGCGCCGAAGGTGATGTTGGAGGAGACCTCGTCCCAGAAGCGGCGCAGGGCGCCGCTCCGCTCGCCGGGCGGGTTTCCGGCCACGAGCGCCGCATTGATCGCGCCGATCGAGATACCCGCGACCCAGTCCGGCCGTGCGCCGCGCCGCTCCATCGCCTCGAAGACGCCGCCCTGGTAGGAGCCGAGCGCGCCGCCGCCCTGGAAGACGAGGACGAGCATTTCGTCGGCCTTGGTGATCGCCAGGTCGCTGGAGACCGATTGATCTGCCAGATGCTGGTTCATGGGACGTTACCTCCGATCCGGGCAGGTTTCGAGCGTCCTGCCATTCGGGCGAACGGGCGCGACCGAATTTTGTTGCACTGCAGCAGAACAGGGCGCGGGACCGCGTCTGCGAGAGGTGGAGCCCCTTGGAACCTTGCGTCTTCACGGGCGTTGGTATGCCGACAAAGTTGTTTTTCTGGAGTATGTCATGACCAGGCGCAGTTCCATCCTCGTCACTCTCCTTGCCGGTGCCATGATGCTCTCGGCCTGCGCCAACACGGTGCGAGGCGTCGGCCGCGACGTCGGCAACACGGTCGATGCGACCGGCGCGGCCGTAAACGACGTGGCGCGCTAAGCCCTCGGCGACGCCCGAGTTTGGCCGATACGGGTATCGGCCCGGAATCAGGCTTGCGCGGCTCCTGCGCGGGCCTGACCTCATTGTAATTCGATCCGGCCGCAGGTGTTGCCGGAGTGACTACGCTCTCGGCGTGGTTTAGTATGCCTCGGCGTATCGCAATGCCGAGGGCTCGATGTCCGCGTCGTTCACCGCGCTGATGGCGCGGCCAGCCATTTTCGCGTTCGTCGTCCTGGCGGCACTGGCCCTGCTGCCGGTCGCCGTTTGGCTCGATCTCAGGCATCTCTCGGACGTCGCTCTGCGCGAGCAGGCGCAGAGCCTCGATGCCATGATCACCGACATTCGCGGCTACTACGCCAAGAACGTGGTCGGGCGGGTCAACGCCGCCCGGGGGCGTGCCATTCCCGTCCACAATTACCAGGTCGTCGACGGCGGCATACCGATTCCGGCGACGCTTTCACTCGAACTCGGCGAGGTCATCGGCGGGCGCGGCGAGAACATGCACTACCGGTTCGTCTCCGACTACGTCTTCAAGTCGCGCGAGCCTCATCAATTGGACGCGTTCGAATGGGGTGCACTCGAGACCTTCCGCGGCGAAGGCGCCGACAAGCCGGTCATCATGTCGGTCGGCGGCTCGCTGTTCGACCGCAATATCCGGCTGGCGGCGCCCGTCCTGATGGGCGAGACCTGCGTCGCCTGCCACAACACTCATCCGGAGAGCCCCAAGCGCGACTGGAAAGTCGGCGACGTGCGCGGTCTGCAGGAAGTCGAGATCGCCCAGCCGATCGCCGCCAACATCTTTTCATTCAAGTATCTGCTCGCCTATTTCGCCGGCGCCGGCTTCTTCGGCGTCGCTTTCGCGTCGATGCAGTGGCGGCAGGCGAAGATCTTTCAGCGGCTGAACGGCGACCTCGAAGAGGCCAATTCCTTCCTCGCGGCGATTTCGATGAAGATCTCGAAATATCTGTCGCCGCAGGTCTATCGCAGCATCTTTTCGGGCGAGCGCGACGTCGTCATCTCCACCGAACGCAAGAAGCTGACCGTGTTCTTCTCCGACATCAAGGACTTCACCGTGACGTCGGAGCGGCTGCAGCCGGAAGAGCTGACGCAGCTCCTCAACGAGTATTTCACCGAGATGTCGAAGATCGCCCACGACCACGGCGCGACCGTCGACAAGTTCATCGGCGACGCGATCCTCGCCTTCTTCGGCGACCCGGAGACCAGAGGAGCCAGGGAGGACGCCGAGGCCTGCGTGAGGATGGCGATCGCCATGCAGCGCCGGATGGAAGCGCTCAACGACGCCTGGCGGCGGCGGGGCATCGAGAGGCCGTTCCAGACCCGGATGGGGATCAACACCGGCTATTGCAACGTCGGCAATTTCGGCAGCGAGGATCGCATGGACTATACGATCATCGGCGCCGAGGCGAACCTCGCCGCGCGGCTGGAATCGATCGCAGCGCCCGGCGGCATCGTTTTGAGCTACGAGACCTACGCGCTCGTCACCGACGTGGTGAAGGCGCGGCCGCTGGAGCCGATCTCGTTGAAGGGGATCAGCCGACAGGTCGTGCCTTATCAGGTCGAAGGGCTGATCGACGATGCGCCGGCAGATGCCGGCGAGGTCATCAACGAATATTCCGACGGCGCGCGGATCTTCCTCGACGTCGGCCAGGTCAGCGAGCGTGAACGCGAGCGTCTTGCAGCGGTGCTGAAAAAGGCCATGGAACGTCTGCAGACGGCAGGGCAGACGGGCCATTGACCAGACGAGCGGCGCCGGCAAGCTCCGTGGCGGGCGCATCGCCGAAGAACGGCTCGACCCGGTAGCGGGGATCGTTCGAGTCCGCCCGGGAATCGATCCCGTGCGGCGTCTTCTCCCATTTGTGGGGAGCGATCATCAACTGGAGGAGGGCCCGCGCCGAAGCGAAGGCGAGCAGCACCCAATAGGCCGGCAGAAGCCAGGATCGTCCCTGCAAAGGCCTGCGGTCGACCGGGGACAGTCCCTGCGCCGACATCACCACGAAGAGCCCGTAGGCGGCCGCGACGTTGGCGAGGTCGAGGACGGTCACCGGAGAGAGGTCGCGGATCGAGGCGAAGCCGAGCGCCATCATGCCGAACTGGATCGCCACGAGACCGAGCAGCACGGGATGGGCGAGCGACGAGACCAGCATGCCCAGGAACATGAGCTGGAAGGCCAGCATGGTGCCGATGCCGAGTTCGCGGGTCAGCTTGAGCGGCCGGCGCATGTGCAGGAGATAGGTGACGAACCAGCCCTTCATCCAGCGGGTGCGCTGGCGGTGCCAGACGTGCCAGCGTTCCGGCGCATGTTCGAGGGTCGGCCGCGTCAGCGTGCCGATCCGGTAGCCGGCCCGATGGAGGCGAATGCCGAGATCGGCGTCTTCGGTGACGTTGTGGGAGTCCCAGCCGCCGATCGCTACGAGACTTTCGCGGACGAAATGGTTGGACGTTCCGCCGAGCGGGACGGGCAGGCCCGTGCGCGCCAGCCACGGCAGGAGCCGGCGAAACAGCGCGGCATATTCCATCGCGAAGAGGGCGGCGAGCCAGTGCGCTTCGCCGTTGGTGACGACGAGCGGCGCCTGCAGGCAGGCGAGATTGGCCGGCCCGGTGCGAAACCGCAGATAGGCCTCGCGCAGTTGGCCGGGATCGGGTTCGTCCTCGGCGTCGTAAAGCACCAGGAACTCGCCATGGGCGAGGGGCAGCGCGTGATTGAGCGCCTTCGGCTTGGTTCGCGGCGCGCCCGGCGGCACCAGCACGAGCGAGAACTGCGGCCTGCCGGCGATCGCCCGCGACACCGCGGCGCTCGTCGCCTCGTCGTCGGCCTCGCAGACCAGTTTGACGTCGAGCCGCGTCTTCGGCCAGTCGAGCGCCTCCAGCGCGGCGACGAGTTTCGGCACCATGGCCGTTTCGTTGTGGAGTGCGACGAGAACGCTGTAGACCGGCACGCCCTGCCATCCCTCTTCGAGGACGCCGGGCGCCGGCAGGTCGGTCACCGAAACCTGCTCCGACCTCGGCGCGAGCGCGGCGGGCAGGCGCATGGCGAGGCAGGCGGTGAAGAACATCGTCCCGGCGCCGTGCCCGATCGCGAAGGTCAAAGCCGGCAAGAACCAGAGGCCGATGGCGACCGCCACCAGGGCGGCGACGACAAAGGCCGCCTGAAAGGGTTCGATGGCGGTGCGGGCGGACAGCTCCGGCGTCTCGGCCGAAAGACTGGCGCGGGCGGCGCGGTATCGTTCGGCCATGGTCTGGCGATCGACCGCCCGCGCGGCGACCGAGCGGCTGGTGATCCTGACCATGCAACGCATTTCCGGCAATCGGTTGAGATAAGCGGCGAAGCCGTCGAGGCTTTCGATGGTCGGGCAGACGAAGAGGCGGGCGTCGAGCCGGTCGTTGCAGACCTTGACGAGGCGGGGCGGGGCGCGCCCGAGCATCTCGGCGCCGTTCAGGATCCGGTCGTCCTCGCCGATCTCGGCGAAGCGAAGGCCGAACTGGGCAGCGAAGCATTCGCCGTAGTGTCTTTCGGTGACGAGGCCCGCGCCGATCAGCTCGGCCGCGATGTCGCTGCCGTGGCGCCGCGCCGCGAGGTTCGCCTCGACCGCGTCGATGTGGGACACCCCCATGGCCTCGAAGAGCTGCAACTGTCTCGGGCTGAAGGGTGAGCCGGATCGCCATCCGCCGTCCAGCCGGGGACGACGCTTCGGGGCGGTCGGAAACGAACCTTCGCATCAGGGCTCCGAATCCAAATTTTTATAGGCTTTGTTGGAGCAGTTCTGCGATGTAATTCGGTGACCATCCAGCAAGTTTTCGTCGTGATTTGAGGGAGTGTTTATCGTTTGCGCTTCGGATGATGTTG
>NZ_JAJUWU010000025.1 GCF_021390325.1 Jiella avicenniae
CTTCAATCGCATCAAACAGATGCGGGGCCTTGCCACCCGTTATGACCGACGGGCCGACAACTTCATGGCCGCGCTCAAGCTCGCTGCCATCCGCATCTGGATCAATGCACAATGAGTCCGCGCCCTAGGCGGACGGCCGATCGACGGCCGTCGCCTTCGACCGTCTCGACGAAGCCGGTCGAACCGCCGCGCCGCCACTCGGCTCGCCCATGCTTCGTGGGCCGGCCGGCATTCGGCTGCGTCCAATTCCGGGAAAATGCGGAGCGGACCGCGGGCCCGCGCCACGACGTGCGGGCGCCGACGGCGCCAGGGATGGTGCGGACGACGGGACTCGAACCCGTACTCTCTGTCGAGAAGCAGATTTTCGTACCACTTCGGCTTTCGCCGCCGCCTTGCCGACGTTCGTGGTCTGGACTGTCCCTTCGCCATGGCCCGAAGGCGTTAGGCGCCGCCCGTCCAGTCTCTACACCTTCCCTCGGCTCGAAAACTCGGACCGGGGGCTTGGCTCGGGATTGGCCTGGGGCGTTTCCGCCCGTTAGCGTTCCCCGACTTTGAGCGGTTCTACGCCGCGGATTTCCCCGCGGGCACTCCAATCGTCAAAAGTCTGCTGCGTCTACCGATTTCGCCACGTCCGCCCGTTCTCTCCCGGCCTGCCGCTACCGCGTTCATTGACCGAACCGCTTCGCGCCGCCGTCCTCCTGCCTTAGCGCTTTCGCGCGCTGCAAGGCAATCGCTCGCCCGCCCCCCGCGCCGAAGTCTCGCGGACGAGCCGCGACGTCCGGTGGCAGATGCGGCCTCGGGCCTTCGCCCCCGGTTCGCAACCGTCGCCGACACGGGATCCGCGAGTCAAGTTTTGTTGAGCGCCAGCAACATCACCAAGAAAAGCGCTTAGCACGGGCAAAAAAATCCGCTATGGTCCCTTCATGCCTTGGAAGTGCCGGATTCGATGATTTCGGGCAGGAGGGATCGCCGTGGCATTGCAGGAGAAAAGCGGAAGCCGGCCAGCAACGGGGACGGGCCTGTTCTGGGTCGATGCGCCGGAACTCGTTGAAGACGAAGCTTTTTTGCAGCGTCTGCGCGCCGAGAACGATGCCCTCGACAGCTTGCGCCAGGCTCTCGACGCGGAAAGCCACGGTTTTGCCCGATTTTTGACTCGCGATGCCGAAGAGATGACCGGCGAAACCTTCGCGGACGCCGATTTCTGACGGCAGGCGACGTTGCGGCAGCAGCCCGATTGGGACGCTGTCTCTGCGTCCGGCTCGGGATCGACGGGCGAGGACGCCGATGCGCCCGCCCATCAAACACATCGCAAGCGCAAGACATGCGAGACGGGTCCGGAGCCGGCCGGGCCCTCCGAACGGACGCCCGGCGGCAGGCGCGGGTCCGCGCCTCCCGCCTGGCGTCGTCGTCTGCCTCGAAGCTCAGTGGCCGCGGCATTCGTCTCCCGGCGGTCAGCCACCCCGGCGCGCGACGAAGAGATGGCCGGGCGCGGGCCGGCCTTCCTGCATGCGGACGGTGATCGGCTCGAATGCGAGGATCGTGAACTCCGCCGCTTCGAGCGCCGCCCGCACGTAATCCTCGCCATGATGGAAGCGATGGTCGCGGCCGACGGCAAAGCCGCTCTCGCCCCCCGCCCCGTTGCTCGCCCCCTCGCCGAAGGTCTCCGTCGAGGCGACGAACAGACCCTCCGGGGCAAGCCGCCCGGCGACGCGGGCGAGCAGCGGCGAGAGATCGCCGAGATAGGGCAGCACGTCGGCTGCAAGGATCAGGTCGAAGGGTTCGACCTCCTCGAATTCCTCGAGGAACTCCAGCGCCTCGCCGATGTAGAGATGATCGTAGGCACCGCCGTCGAAGGCGATTTCGACCATGTTCTCCGACAGATCGACGCCGAGCATTTCGTCGACGCGGCCGTCGAGCGCGGCGCCGACGAGCCCGGTGCCGCAGCCGAGATCGAGCCCGCGGTCGAAATGCTCGAAGCCAAGCCGCGACAGGGCTTCGGCGGCGAGACCCGGCACGCCGTAGCCGAGCTGGCGCACCAGAATGTCCTCGAACGCATCGGCCTGCTGGTCGAACAGCGTCGTCACATAGGCATCGCCCGCCGAAGCCGGGGCTTCGCCGAGCCCGAGCGCCGCGAGCCGCAGCCGTGCCCCGACATGGTCTTCGGGATCGATCTCGAGACAGGCGCGATAGCCCGTTGCGGCCGCCTCGGCCCGACCGGCCTTTTCGGCTGCCAGGGCCTTGCGGTACGCGGCGTCGAGCGCCGCCTCGTCGAATGCGGTCATATCAAATCCTCATGCGATGGCGCGGACGCCGATGCGTCGGGCGGTCGGAGACGACGCCACTCTTCCGAGCCAGGGCTCGACGGGCGCGGCAAAAAGGGGGGCGGAAGCGCTGGCAGCGCCTTTCGGCATCAGGCGAGCGGCCGGGGGTCGGAGGAAGCCGTCGCCATCTCGACGAGCGCCATCGCCGCCGCCTCGATCTTGTCAATGGGTAGGCTCAAAAAGACGTCGGGCAAGGGCGGATGGGCGAGAAGCGCTTCCAGGCCCTCGTCGCTCGACGGCAGGTGGAAGAAGCCGAACCGCTCGACCCCGAGCCCGCCGGCGGCGAGCGCCAGACGATAGAGCGTGTCGTTGCACAGGTAGCCGCCCGCATTCGTCGACCACTCGAAATCGATGCCGGCCTCGCGAAGCCGCCCTGCCACCTCGGTCCAGTCGAGCCGGCAGGCCAGCCGCTCCGGCCCCTCGCCGATCGAAGGGCCGGCGGGAAACCCGCCGAACGCATCGGCCCGGCCGAGCTCGCGGCGGTTGCGGGCGAGGAGCTCGACCCGAAAGCGTTCGGCCCGCAGATGCGCCCCGAACATCAGAACCGTCCGCGCCCCTCGCCGCCGGATCTCGGCCTCCAGTCGCGGCCAGCTCTCCTCCCAGGAAACGTCGAGGACGAGCGTCGAGACCGTCGACGGGAGACGACGATCGAGGCTTTCGACGAGATCCTGGGACGGGTTCCGGGCGACCCCCGGGAAGGCCGCGAAACCGACGACGAGAATCGACATGGTCGAACGTATTCCACACGTTGTTGGGTGGGACAGTACTGACGGTGAAGCTGTGCCGCTACGGGACGCTTCGCATGTCAGGAATCTTTCACTTGCAAAGACGTCGGGAACCTAGCATTGTTCGAGCTGTTCGGGCAAATTCGCGAACACGGATAATGGACGAATTGCGTATCGGGAGCGCCTCTCCCGGGTGGGCTCGCGGGCCTGCGATGTATCGGTTCCTATCCTCGTCAAGACTTGCCTGCCGCCGCCCTCAGGGCGCCCATACATGCCGGGATAAGGATTCCGATAATGGCACAGACCGGGACGGTCAAATTCTTCAACACCGAAAAGGGCTTCGGTTTCATCAAGCCCGACAATGGCGGGGCCGACATCTTCGTGCACATCTCCGCCGTCCAGGCCTCCGGCCTGCCGGGCCTTCAGGAGAACCAGAAGGTTTCCTTCGACACCGAGCCGGACAAGCGCGGCAAGGGCCCGAAGGCCGTGAACCTGCAGTCGGCCTGAGCCGACCCCCTTTCATCGAGGAGATCACGGGCGCCGGGCAAGACCTTCGCGGCCGTGATTTTGGCGTTCTTCCGCGATTGCCGGGCGATCGTGTCGTCGGCAGATCCGACGCTGCGCACCGCTTCCCGCGATCCCGCACACCCCGCCTCCGCGCCGCAGATCGCAGCGGGGCTCGTGGCCGGGCCGAGTTCCCTGGATCGCATCGGGCCCGATCGGGACGGTCGGGTCCCTTTCCTCTTGGCTCGAACGGGCTGCAGGCCGGGTGACCGTTCCGAGCCGCGCTTCTGTTCCGCCGGATGCGTCGGCGTTCGTCGGCTGCGCCGCATCGGGGCCCGCCGGATGCCTCGCCTGCCCTTCCCGTTTTCTCGCGCCTCGGCGATGCCGCCGACATCGGCTGTACTCGTCGCCCGTCGCGGCCCTCGGGATCCCACGCGACCGGCCTGACGGTGGCCTTTCGGAACGACGACGGGGCGGGCCGGTGATGGACGCTGCCCGGCGAGAAGAGCGCCTCGGCCTCCGTCGCGTCGGTCGAAATCGCCGCATCGAAGCGAGAGGCGACCGTCGAAGCCGGCGACCGAACCACCTTGTCTCCCCGGACGCGTCGTTTCCCGAACGACCCGAGGTCACGCTTCGCGCGAACCGATCGCCATGCGCTCGCGCACCAGCCGGCGGAGCTCGTCGATGGGCCGCAGCTGCCCTTCCGTCTCGACGTGCCAGAAGGTCCAGCCGTTGCAGGCCGCAAGGCCCTGCACCTTCGCCCCGACGCGGTGGATCGACGCCGCCTCGCCGGAGACCGCGACCGTGCCGTCCGCCCGCACATGGGCGACGTGGCGCCGCCCGGCGTCGGTGAGCTGCGTGCCGGGCTCGATCAGCCCGGCCTCGAGCAGGCTGGCGAAGGGCACGCGCGGCTCGGCCCGCTTGCCGGCGGCCATCGCCAGGCTCTCTTCCGAAAGCGGCTCGACGGCGGCGATCCGCTTCTCGGCCGCGGCGACGTAGTCTTCGTCCCGCTCGATGCCGACGTAATGGCGCCCGAGGCGCTTGGCGACCGCGCCGGTCGTGCCGGTGCCGAAGAACGGGTCGAGCACGACGTCGCCGGGCTTGGTGGACGCCAGAATGACCCGCGCGAGCAGCATCTCGGGCTTCTGCGTCGGATGCAGCTTCTGCCCGTCCTCGCCCTTCAGACGCTCGCCACCGGTGCAGATCGGAAACAGCCAGTCCGAGCGCATCTGCAGGTCGTCGTTCGCCGCCTTCAGGGTTTCGTAGTTGAAGGTGTAGCCCTTGGCGTCCTTGCCGAGCGAGGCCCAGATCATCGTCTCGTGGGCGTTCTGGAATCTGCGGCCGCGGAAATTGGGCATCGGGTTGGATTTGCGCCAGACGACGTCGTTGAGGATCCAGTAGCCGAGATCCTGCATCGAGGCGCCGACGCGGAAGATGTTGTGATAGGAGCCGATCACCCAGATCGTGCCGGTCGGCTTCAGGACGCGCCGGGCGGCCAGCAGCCAGGCCCGGGTGAAGGCGTCGTAGGCCTGGAAGCTCTCGAACTGGTCCCAGGCGTCGTCGACGGCATCGACCTTGGACTGATCCGGCCGGTGCAGGTCTCCGGCAAGCTGGAGGTTGTACGGCGGATCGGCGAAGATCACGTCGACCGAGTTCTCCGGCATCGTCTCCATCTGCGAAACGCAGTGCCCCTTGAGGATGCGGTCCCGAAAGCCGGGCGCCGGATCGAGGAAGGCCTTGCGAAGGGCGGAGCGGGAAGGAGCCATGACGAAAACCATTTACGCGGGAACAGTCGATATCGGCCATGGTTACCGAACAGCGTAAACAATCGATAAAGTCGTCGAAGAATGTTCGACCCGGCCCCGCGAAGGCCGGCGCACCGCAGGAACGGTTTGCGGGGGCGCGCCGCCGTGCTAGGGCCGCGCGGGCGGGCGTCCTGCCGCCTTCCAACGACGACAATCCCGCCCGGATCCGAGAAAGGGCCGCCATGGCGAAGCCACAGCTCATCATCTTCGACTGCGACGGCGTCCTCATCGATTCCGAGGTGATCGCAGCGAAGGTCCAGTCCGAGATGCTGCTCGAGGAAGGCATCGAACTCGATGCCGGGGAATCGGCTGCGCGTTTTGCCGGCCTGACCTGGAAGACCATCCTCGACCGCCTCGGCGAAGAGACCGGCCACCGCTTCTCCGAAGCGTTCATGAACCGCGTCGACGCGGAGATCGACCGCCGGCTCGGCACAGAGGCCGAGGAGGTCGCCGGGGCGCGGGAGATGCTGGAGCGGCTGGACCTGCCGCGCTGCATCTGCTCGAATTCGAGCGCCGCGCGCCTCGAACTCGAACTCGATCACGTCGGCCTGTGGGATTTCTTCCGCCCGAACGTCTTCAGTGCCGGCGACGTCGGCCGGGCAAAGCCGGCGCCGGACGTATTTCTCCATGCGTTGAAGAAGTTCGAGGTGACGGGGCCGCAATCCGTCGTCATCGAGGATTCCGTTCATGGCGTCACCGGCGCCCGGGCGGCCGGTTGCCGGGTCGTCGGCTTCACCGGCGCCGGGCACAGCTATCCGGGCCATGCCGACGCGCTCACCGAGGCGGGTGCCGAGACGGTGATCAACCGGCTCGCGGACTTTCCCGCGGTGGTCGAGGTGCTCGGCGACTGGCAGGACGACTGAGGATCCCGGCGAGGATTTGCTGCGCCGCAGATATACTAGCGCCGACGGCAATTCAGCTGAAACGGTGCAAATTACCGTAAGTCATAATGGTACGCTTCGTACCTCTATTTTTCGATTTTCGCACAAAGACCATGCTGAATATGCCGTTCGATATAGACTGTATCGAGAACCATCAGTAAGTTATACTATTTTTGACAAGCCTGACTTACCTCCAGTTGCGGATGGAACCGAAATCACCCGTTAAAAGATTTTTATTTTTTCCCGTCCATCTGTAATGACACCTCGGTTCAGCGGGCGAGCGTCAAGCGCGGCCAATCCGATCGAGCCCTCCATTTTCGGTTGAACCCCGTCGAGAAAAACGATGTCCTTCCCATTCCGCAACGGTGGCCTGGCCGGCCATAAGATCGCCGCGCTCAACGCGCTTCGTGCCAACGTGATGCTCGCCGACGCGAAGCTGAACATCACCTATCTCAACCCGGCGCTCGAGCGCCTCTTGCGCGAAGCCGAGCCGGAGCTGAAGCAGGAACTGCCGCGCTTCAACGTCGACGGCCTGGTCGGCAGCAACATCGACATCTTCCACAAGAACCCGAGCCATCAGCGGGGGATGCTGGCGGCGCTTCAACGGCCTCACAACGCCACGATCAAGGTCGCCGGGTGGATGTTCGACCTGCTCGTCTCGCCGCTGCGCGAGGGCAGCACGACCGTCGGCTTCGTCGTCGAATGGGCCGACGCCAAGGAACGACTGCTCAACGTGGACTACGCCGGCCAGATCGCAGCGGTCCATCGCGCCCAGGCCGTCATCGAATTCGACGTCGACGGCACGATCGTGACCGCCAACGAGAACTTCCTCACCACGATGGGCTATAACCTGTCGGAGATCGTCGGAAAGAACCACGCGATCTTCATCGACCCCGCCTATCGCGACAGCGCCGAATACGCGACCTTCTGGCAAAATCTCCGCGCCGGCAGATTCCAGGCTTCGGAGTTCCGCCGCGTCGGCAAGAACGGCAAGGAGATCTGGATTCAGGGTTCCTACAATCCGATCTTCGACGCCGGCGGCAAGGTGGTCAAGGTCGTCAAATACGCCACGGACGTGACCGCGCGCGTCAAGGCCGTCGCCGAGATCGGCGCGGCGCTCGCCGACCTCGCGGAGGGTAAGCTCGACCGGCGCATCGACGTCCCGCTGACGCCCGAACTCGACCAGTTGCGCAACGACTACAACCAGGCGCTCGTGGGTCTCGAGGATGCCATCACACAGGTCAAGGGTGCGACGGCCACGATCGGCGAGGGCATGAGCGAGATCAATACGGCCGCCGCCGATCTTTCGCAGCGGACCGAGCAGCAGGCTGCGAGCCTCGAAGAGACCGTCGCGGCGCTGTCCGAGATCACTCGCGGCATCAACGGGACCGCCTCCGACGCGATGAAGGCGAACCAGGCGACCGCGACGGCGCTTCGCGATGCAGAAAACGGCGGTACGGTCGTCGCCCAGGCGGTCACCGCAATGAGCGCGATCGAGGCGTCATCCCAGAAGATCAGCCAGATCATCGGGGTGATCGACGAGATCGCCTTCCAGACCAACCTGCTTGCCCTCAATGCCGGCGTCGAGGCGGCGCGCGCCGGCGAGGCCGGCAAGGGCTTTGCCGTGGTGGCTCAGGAAGTCCGCGCCCTCGCCCAGCGCTCGGCGGAAGCGGCCAAGGAGATCAAGGGCCTGATCATGACCTCCTCGGAACAGGTCGAGAGCGGCGTGGAACTCGCCCGGGCGTCCGGCAAGTCGCTGGAAGAGATCGTCGCCCGCGTCCAGGAGGTCAGCCAGCTGGTTGCCGAGATCGCCCGCAATGCCGAGCAGCAGGCGAGCACGCTGAGGGAAGTCTCGTCCGCCGCCGACCAGATGGACAAGGTGACGCAGCAGAACGCCGCGATGGTCGAAGAGACGACGGCCGCCGCCCGCAATCTCAGCGGCGAGACCGAGCAACTGGCCACCCTCATGGGGCGCTTCCACACCGCCGGAGATGCCAGGGCGGCAGTGCGCAAACAACCCGCAAAGCCGGCTGCGGCCCATCCGCGAGCCGCGAACAATCAGGCGCGCCGGGCTGGCACTGTCGGCAATACGGCCCTGAAGGCGGCCCCGAGCGAGGAGAGCTGGACCGAATTCTGAGCGAGACGGCGAGGCGGGATCGCCGGCCGGAGCGGCGAAGATCCAAGACGACCCGGGGCCGGCGTTGCCGCCCCCGGGTCGTTTCGCATGTCGTCGCGGCGATTGCCGTCCGGGCCCGCCCGGACGCCTGTCGGTCGCGATGCGACCGATCGAGGCGCCTCATCGCGGCTTGCCGGTATCGCGTCGGCAGTCGCAGACCGCCGACGCAGCGGACCACCGAGCTCAATTCTGCTTGGGCGGGCCTTCGTCGAAACCGGTGTAGACGATGACGCCGCCGATGACCGGCGCAATCAGGATATTGTCCTCGACATAACGGAAGGAGCGGGCCGTACCGCCCTTTTCGACCGATACGGAAATCTTGCCCAGATTCGAATAGATGACCCCCTCCTGGCCGACGACCGCGACCCGGATCGGCAATTGGAGGGTGCGGGACTTGGCCGCACGGCCCGGCATCAGCCGTCCTTCGACGCCGACGGTGATCTTCAGCTTGCCGCCGACGATCCGGCAATCGCGCTTTGCATTGACGATCACCGCCTGATAGTCGAGCGCGTCGCCGTCCTTTTCCTGAATGGTGGACGTGCCTTCCCGGATCGACGCCTGCGGACAGAAGCGCGCCTCGCCCCGTTGCGCCGCAGCCATGCCGGCCGACGCGTCGTCGGGCTGATCGGGGGTCGCGGACGGCTCGGCCGCTACGGGTTCGGATGCGGCGGCCGGTGGGCCGAGATCGGTGTTCTGGACTCGGTCCATCGTGTTGCAGGCGGCGAGGCTTGCCGCGAACAGTGCGACGAGGAGGCTCCGGATGGCCGGCACGGTATGCATCGCTGGGTTCTTCCCTTACTGTGGCGGGCGGTTCTATATCAGCCGGATCTCGGATAGGCGACCCGACCGCCGGTGGGCAAGACGGACGATGGCCGGTCCACGGCCGCTCCGGCAAGGAGTTTTGAAGACGTGAGGTATGTGAGTACGCGCGGCGAAGCCGAGAGTCTCGGATTTGCCGATGCCCTTCTCAAGGGGCTTGCGGACGACGGCGGGCTCTATCTGCCCGAAAGCTGGCCGCAGTTTTCCCCAGCCGTGATCGAGGATTTCGCCGGCCGGCCCTATGCCGACGTCGCCGAGGCGGTATTCCGCCCCTTCGTCGGCGACGACATCGCGCCCGAGGTTCTCAGGGCGATGATCGACGAGGCCTACGCGACCTTCGCCCATCCGGCCGTCGCCCCGCTGGTGCAGATCGGGCCGGCGCATTTCGTCCTCGAACTGTTCCACGGCCCGACGCTCGCCTTCAAGGACATCGCCATGCAGCTCATCGCGCGGCTGATGGATCACGTCCTGAAGGAGCGCGGCGAGCGCGCCACCATCGTCGGCGCGACCTCGGGCGACACCGGCGGCGCGGCGATCGCCGCCTTTGCCGGCTCGCAGCGCACCGATCTCTTCATCCTCTTCCCGCACGGCCGCGTCTCGCCCGTCCAGCAGCGGCAGATGACCACCTCGGGCGCCGCCAACGTTCACGCGGTCGCCGTCGACGGTCATTTCGACGACTGCCAGGCGCTGGTGAAGGCGATGTTCAACGATCGCCGGTTCCGCGACGGGGTCGGACTGTCCGGCGTCAATTCGATCAACTGGGGCCGGATCATGGCCCAGATCGTCTACTACTTCACCAGCGCGGCCAGCCTCGGCGCGCCGCGGCGCAAGCTGACCTTCACGGTCCCGACCGGCAATTTCGGCGACATCTTCGCCGGCTATGCTGCGATGCGCATGGGGCTGCCGGTGGAAAGGCTGGTGATCGCCACCAACGCCAACGACATCCTCGCCCGGACGCTGGCCACCGGCCGCTACGAGACCGGCAAGGTCGAGGCGACGATGTCGCCGTCGATGGACATCCAGGTCTCGTCGAATTTCGAGCGGCTGATCTTCGAGGCCAGCGGCCGCGACGCCGGCCTCGTCCGCCGGCTGATGGCGGGGCTGTCGCAGTCCGGCGGCTTCGAACTGCCGGCCGAGGTGCTGAGCGCCATCCGTGAGAATTTCGACGCAGAGACGACCGACGAGGCGGCGACCGCCGAGACGATCCGGCGCGTCCTCCAAGCCGACGCCTATCTCCTCGATCCGCACACCGCCGTCGGCGTCAACGTCGCCGAAAGCCGCGGCATCGCACCGGGGACGGCTGCGATCACCCTCGGCACGGCCCACCCGGCGAAATTCCCCGCAGCGGTGAAAGCGGCCTGCGGCATCGAGCCGGCCCTGCCGCCGACCCATGCCGGGCTGATGGAACGGGCCGAACGCTTCGACCGGCTGCCGGCCGAGTTGACGGCGGTGGAAGACTACATCCGGGCGCGCACGCGCGCCGCAATGGCGGGAGCAAGGCCATGAGCGTCGAGATCACCCGGCTCGCCAACGGCCTCACCATCGCCACCGAGACCATGCCGACGCTCGAAAGCGCGGCGCTGGGCATCTGGGTGAAGGCCGGGGCGCGCGACGAAGGCGAGAACGAGCACGGCATCGCCCATCTGCTCGAACACATGGCCTTCAAGGGCACCAGCCGGCGCAACGCGCGCCAGATCGCCGAAGAGATCGAGGACGTCGGCGGCGACCTCAACGCCGCGACCAGCGTCGAGACGACGTCCTACTACGCCCGGGTCCTGAAGAACGACGTACCGCTGGCGATCGACATATTGACCGACATCCTGGTCGATTCGCGCTTCGACGAGGCCGAACTCGAACGTGAGCAGCAGGTGATCCTGCAGGAGATCGGGGCTGCCGAAGACACCCCCGACGACATCGTCTTCGACCATTTCCAGGAAACCGCCTTCAAGAGCCAGATCATCGGCCGGCCGATCCTCGGGACACGGCAGACGGTGAAATCCTTCACCCCCGACGACCTGCGGGCCTATCTCGCCCGCCACTACGGTCCCGACCGGATGATCGTCTCCGCGGCGGGCGCGGTGTCCCACCAGGCCGTCGTCGATCAGGTATCGGCCGCGCTCGGCTCGAACGCCGCGCCGGCGCCGCAGGCGACGGAGGCGCGCAGCCCGGCCACCTATGTCGGCGGCGAGTACCGCCAGGAGCGCGAACTCGCCGACGCCCAGATGGTGCTCGGCTTCGAGGGCCGCCCCTACTATGCGCGGGACTTCTACGCCTCCCAGGTCCTGTCGCTGATCCTCGGCGGCGGCATGTCGTCGCGGCTCTTCCAGGAAGTGCGCGAGCGGCGGGGTCTCTGCTACGCCATCTACGCCTTCCACTGGAGCTTTTCCGATTCCGGCGTCTTCGGCATCCACGCGGCGACCGGCGAGGAGGAGCTTGCCGAACTCGCCCCGGTGATCGTCGACGAACTCGTCGAGGCGGCAAACGGCATCACCGAAGCGGAGGTGACCAGGGCCCGGGCGCAGATGCGCGCCAGCCTGCTGATGTCCCAGGAGAGCCCGGCTTCGCGCGCCGGCCAGATCGCCCGCCAGCTGATGTTCAACGGCGAGGTCATTCCCAACGCCGATCTCATCGCCAGGCTCGACGCGATCACCGCCGAGCGGCTCGCCGATCTCGCCGGCCGGATCTTCACCGGCTCGACGCCGACGCTCGCGGCGATCGGCCCGGTGTCTCGCCTTCCACGGCTCGGCGAACTCGGCGAACGGCTCAACGTCGCTCCGGCGCTGCAGGCGGTCGGCGGGCGTTGAGGCCGGAGCGTCTTGCGAAGCCCCTCTCTCCTCGGCTAACCGACTGTCAGCGTCGCACTCCGTCACCATCAGCAACCGCGCCATGGGCCTGATCGATTACCTCAGCCGGCCGAACGTGCCCGTCCTCTCCGGCGAAGGGATCGTCCTTCGCCTGCCGCGCCGGTCGGATTTTCCGGCCTGGCGGGCCCTGCGCGAAGATTCAAGGGGATTTCTCACCCCCTGGGAGCCGGTGTGGACCAGCGACGAGCTGACCCATGCCGCGTTCCGCCGCCGGGTGGCCCGCTACGATCAGGAGGCCCGGGAGGGGAACGGCTACAGCTTCTTCCTCTTCGACCAGGCCGGAGAGACGCTGCTCGGCGGGATCAGCGTCGGCCATGTCCGCCGCGGCGTTGCCCAGTCCGCGACCCTCGGCTACTGGATGGGGGAGCGCTTCGCCGGAAAGGGCCACATGCGCCGCGCCGTCGAGGCGGTGAAGCTCTTCGCCTTCGAGGTCGAGGGGCTGCACCGGATCGAGGCGGCGTGCCTGCCGAACAATCAGCGGTCGATCCGGCTCCTCGAGCGCTGCGGCTTTTCCCGGGAGGGGCATCTGCGCGGTTACCTTAAGATCGCCGGAAAGTGGGAAGACCATTGCCTATACGCTCTCCTTGCCGAAGAATGGTCGCGTTCGGGGGCTCTCGAGATGGCACCGACACGGGATTCACCCTCCCGGCACCCGGTAGATCGGGTGTCGGTTTCGTAAACCGAGCGGCTGATTGCAACTTCACCAAGCTGCCGAAAGCTGCGACAGTCGAATGTGGCGGCGAATGCGACGGGACAGGGGTCTGACGGCCCCTGCCACCCGCTCGTGAGCGTCGCGACGGCCGGAACGGCCCAAAGGAAAGCGCCGGAGGGCATGCGTTTCATCATCGTTCGTTGGCTGCTGGTCACCTTCGCCCTCGCCCTTCTGGCCGGCGGGACGGCGCCGGCCATGGCGCTCGAGCCGGTCGGGGTGTCCCGCGACGACGTCGCCATCGACCTGAAGCCGGCGACCGACTTCTATTTCGGCCAGGGGCGCAATTTTCAGGTCACCACCGTGCCCGGCGCCGACGGCATCGTCCGGCGCATCGAAGTGGAGGCGAAGTCGCCCGAGGCTTCGGGCAACTGGGCCGTCTTCGCGCTGGCCAACAACACCGACGAACAGCTCGACCGCCTCGTGGTCGCCTCGCAGTTCCGGCTCGTCGGATCGGGTATCCTGTCGCCCGATCTCGGCTCGCAGCGGATCGCCTCGATCACCCCGAGCCAGGGCTTTGCCCTCGAACGCCAGAACAGCACCGATGCGGACGTGTTCCTCGTCACCCTCGATCCCGGCTCGGTCGTCACCTTCGTCGCCGAACTGACGAGTTCGAACCTCCCCGAACTCAGGCTCTGGGAGCCGAACGCCTACAAGGACACGATCAACGCCTTCACCCTCTATCGCGGCATCGTGCTCGGCATCGCCGGGCTTTTGGCGGTGTTCCTGACGATCCTCTTCGTGGTCAAGGGTTCGGCGATGTTCCCCGCGGCGGCGGCGCTCGCCTGGGCCGTGCTCGCCTATATCTGCATCGACTTCGACTTCTGGCAGAAGCTGCTGCCGCTCGCGCCCGGCCAGGAACGGATCTGGCGCGCCGGCACCGAGGTGGCGCTCGCCTTCACCCTGGCGATGTTCCTCTTCGCCTACCTCAACCTCAACCGCTGGCACCGGGCGCTGTCGATCACGCTCCTCGTCTGGCTCTGTCTTCTGGCCGGTCTCGGCGGCCTCGCCGCCTTCGAGCCCGTCGTCGCTTCGGGCATCGCCCGGCTGTCGCTGGCCGCCACCGCCGGCATCGGCCTCGCGCTGATCGTCGGCCTCGCCTTCCAGGGCTTCGACCGCGCGGTGATGCTGATCCCGACCTGGTGTCTGATCATCCTGTGGCTCGCGGCGAGCTGGATGACCGTCACAGGCCGGATCGACAACGACATCATCCAGCCGGCGCTCGGCGGAGGCCTCGTCCTGATCGTGCTCCTGATCGGTTTCACGGTGATGCAGCACGGCTTTGCCGGCGGCAGCTTCGCCCAGGGTCTCCTGTCGGACATGGAGCGCCGATCGCTGGCTCTGGCGGGGGCCGGCGACGCGGTCTTCGACTGGGACGTCACGCGCGACCGGATCTTCGTCGGGGCCGACGGCGAGACCTTGTCCGGCATGCCGATCGCGGCGATGAACGGCGCGGCGCGGGACTGGCTTCCGATCCTCCACCAGGACGACCGCGACCGGTTCAAGCTGACCTTCGACACGGTGATCGAACACCGCCGCGGCCGCATCGTCCAGGAGTTCCGCGTCGCCGACGAGGACGGGCACTATCACTGGATGCAGCTGCGGGCCCGCCCCGTCCTCGGATCGGACGGCGAAGTGACGCGCTGCGTCGGCACGCTGAAGGACGTGACCGAGCAGAAGAAGGCCGAGGAACGGCTGCTGCACGACGCGCTGCACGACCAGTTGACCGGCCTTCCCAACCGCGAATTGTTCCGCGACAGGCTGGAGGCGATCGGCATCCTGGCGGCGACGCGCGACGACGTCCGCCCGACGATCTTCGTCATCGACGTCGACCGGTTCAAGCAGGTGAACGACGACTTCGGCCTCGCCGTCGGCGATACGATCCTGCTCACGGTGGGGCGGCGGCTGAAGCGCATCCTGAAACCACAGGACACGCTGGCCCGGCTCGGCAGCGACCAGTTCGGCCTGATCCTCGTCTCGGAAAGCGACGTCGGAGCCGTCGCCGCCTTCGCCGAGGTCCTGCGCGAGGCGATCAAGGCGCCGATCTCGCTCGCCGGCCGCGAGATCGTCCTGACCGGCTCGATCGGCCTCAGCGGCTGGGCCGAGGGCGCGACCAGCGAGGAGACGCTGAAGGAAGCCGAACTCGCCATGTATCAGGCCAAGCGCTTCGGCGGCGACCGGATCGAGCCCTTCCGCCCGGCCTACAAGTCCATCGGCGCCGGACGGCTGCAGCTGGAATCGGATCTCAGGCGCGCCTTCGAACGCTCGGAACTGTCGCTGGCCTTCCAGCCGATCGTCGATCTCGCCGGCGAGACCGTCGCCGGCTTCGAGGCGCTCCTGCGCTGGGAGCATCCGCGCCGCGGCACGATCTCGCCCTCGGAGTTCATCCCGATCGCCGAGAACACCGGGCTGATCGTCACGCTCGGCCAGTTCGCGCTGGAAGAAGCCGCCAAGCGTCTCGGCGATCTCCACCGGGCGACCGGCGACGACAGCTTCTTCATGTCGGTCAACATTTCCAGCCGGCAGCTGATCCGCCAGGATCTGATCGCCGACGTCAAGAGCGTGCTCGAACGCTACAAGCTCTCACCCGCCTGCCTGAAGCTCGAACTCACCGAATCCATGGTGATGGACAACCCCGAGCGATCGGCGAAGCTTCTCGCCCGGCTGCGCGACCTCGGCGTCGGCCTGTCGCTCGACGACTTCGGCACCGGCCATTCCTCGCTGGCCTATCTGATGCGTTTTCCCTTCGACACGCTGAAGATCGATCAGTCGTTCCTGCGCAACAACAACCAGCCGCAGCGCCCGATCATCCTGCATTCGATCGTCACCATGGCCCACGATCTCGGCCTGAAAGTCGTCGCCGAGGGCGTCGAGAACGAAAGCGACATCGTCCAGCTCCGCCAGCTGAACTGCGAATACGCCCAGAGCTTCGCCTTCTCGCCGCCACTCAACTTCGAGACGGCCCGTCGGCTGCTGGTCGACAGGGCGGCGAGCTTGAAGCGGGCGAGTTGAGGGGGCGGGGCGCGGGTTTGCCCATACTGCGGTAGAGCAGGCCGGCCGGCCGGGGTGCAGAGGCGACCGCACGCGGATGGACCGATGTGCGTTCAAGCGCTTGATTTTAAAGGCATTTATCACCCGCGGCGTCATCCTCGGGCTTGTCCCGAGGATCTACCGCCGCAACCACGACAAAATCCTCACCGGATGCCCTTCCGCCCACCGACAGCCCGGCGATCAACCCGCAGTAGATCCTCGGGACACGCCCGAGGATGACGCCGCGTTGGGATAAGCGCCCCTAACCTTCAGACGTTCTGGCATTCAGCCAGCTATCGTCCCCGGGCTCCTCAAGCCCCTAAACCTGGCGTGCACTAAGCGACGCCGCCCCGTCGCTTCCCTCAGGCGTGCCCCGCCTCGCCTGCCAGGAACGCCGGTTCGATGCCGAGGAGGCCCAGCGCCCGTTTGTATTTGGCGTCGAGGTCGGTGTCGAAGACGATGCCGAGATCGGCCTTGCAGGTCAGCCAGCCATTGGCGGCGATCTCGTCCTCCAGCTGCCCCGGCGCCCAGCCGGAATAACCGAGGGCCATGATCGCCGTCTTCGGGCCGATGCCCTCCGAGATCGCCCTCAGGATGTCGACCGTCGGCGTCAGAGCGATCTTGTCGGCGACCTGGACGGTGGATTCGGAATCGTAGTCGTCCGAATGCAGGACGAAGCCTCGCCCCTTTTCCACCGGCCCGCCGATGCAGACCGACACTTCGCGGCCGCCGGATGGCAGACGGATGTCGTCCTCGCTCTCGACGATGCCGAGCTGGGTGAGCAGGGCCGGAAAGCTCATCGGCTGCGGTTTATTGATGATGAAGCCCATCGCTCCGTTGGGCGAATGGGCGCAGACATAGATGACGGTCCGCGCGAAAGGCTCGTCGGCGACCGCCGGCATGGCGATCAGGAAATGCCCCTCGAGCGAATGGGAAACGTCACCGTCGTCGGGGTCGAAATCGATATCGAGCTTCATTCTTCCTCACCGCGGAGTTTGCGACGGCGAAACCTCATGAGGATACGGCGCCTCGGCGGCGGGCCGTCCGGCCAGTGGCCCGGCCGGTTCGGCTTCCCGCCGGAGAGTGATCCCCGAGGATTCGTCGAAGCGACAACCTTTCTTCGATCGGACTTTCGGCACACCATCCTGAAACGAAAGTGGCATCCGCCTCGAACTATGGCCAGAGCAGAATTGTCACGAGCTTTCCAAAATCGACAAAAAGCCGTTATCTCCCTACTGGAACCACGAGAAGACGTCGGCTATGCACATGCGTGATCTGGCCCTTGGCCATGCCCCAGCGGCAAATCCTTTCGACATCGCCGCGACGACTCGCGGCGCACTCGCCGGCCTCGCCGTCCTCCTCTCATGCGGCCTCGGCCCGGCTCTGGCGGCGGGCGAGGACGCGAGCGTCTTTCACAACGACGAAGTGACGCTGCGCCTCGTGCGGGCGAAGGAGCCGGCGGGCGGCGCCGTGCGGGCGGCGCTCATCGTCGATCTCGCCCCCGGCTGGAAGACCTACTGGATGGACCCCGGCGCCTCGGGCGTCCCGCCACAGTTCGATCTTTCCAAGACCGAGGGCTTTCAGACCATCTACCAGTATTTTCCTGCGCCCCACCGCTTCGGCGAGGGCGTGACGCGGGCCAATGGTTACGAGGGCGACGTCGCTTTCGCGTTCGAACTCGGCATCGAGCCGGGCGAGACGATCGATGGCGTCGCGGCGTCGGTGTTTCTCGGCGTGTGCAAGGAGATCTGCATTCCCGTCCAGGCCGAACTCGTCGCCGAAGGTCCGGGCGCGACCGACGACGCGGCGGTCGCGAGCGCCTTCGCCGCGCTTCCCGCCGAGGCGGAGGACGGCACCTTCGACGTATCGAGCGCCGGCGGCGGCGAGAGCCTGCGCGTCGCGGTCACGGCGCCGGAAGGTGCCGGCAGGGACGAGCCGCCGGATCTTTTCGTCACCTCCGGCGACGGTTGGTATTTCGACGAACCGGCCGAAGTCACCCGCACGGGCGGGCGCATCCTTTTCGACGTGCCGATCGCCGAGCGCCCCGCCGGAGCCGAAGGCCCGCCGGAGGCCGTCGACCTCCTCTTCACCCGCGGCGGCCAGGGACTGACGGCAACCTACGTGCCGATCGCACCGACCGGCTGAGGCCGGCGTCGCGCGCTCTTGTGGAAACCGGAGGCCGGCGAGACCACCGTTTCGCGCTGGACAGCACGGGTCCCGCGCGCCACATCGCTCGTCTGAAGCCGGCGGCCGGATGACCCGTCCGATCCGGCCTTCCGCCCGAGGGGAGTACCCACCATGACCATCGCCATCGGCGACACCATTCCCAACGCCACCGTCAAGACCCGCACCGAGGACGGCCCGGCCGACCTTTCGACCGGCGAGATCTTCTCCGGCAAGACCGTGGTGCTTTTCGGCGTGCCCGGTGCTTTCACTCCGACCTGTTCGATGAACCACCTGCCGGGCTTCATCACCCACAACGACGAGTTCCGCCAAAAGGGCGTCGACACCATCGCCGTCGTCGCGGTCAACGACGTCTTCGTCATGGGCGCCTGGGAAAAGTCGAGCGAGGCCACCGGCAAGATCCAGTTCCTCTCCGACGGCAACGGCGAGTTGACGAAAGCGCTCGGTCTCGACATCGACCTGTCGGTCGCCGGCCTCGGCGTACGGTCGAAGCGCTATTCCATGCTGGTCGAGGACGGCGTGGTGAAGCAGCTCAACGTCGAGGAAAGCCCCGGCCAGGCCGACAAGTCGAGCGCCGAGGCCCTGCTCGAACAGATGTGACGATGCTCTGAGGACACACTGCACCGACGTCGCTGCGAATCTCACGCGTCTCGGTGCTCGTCGAGCCAAGACGGTAGAGCGGTCCGTGTTTCAGACATTTCATCGTGCGGCAAGCACCCCGACGCGACGTCATCCTCGGGATTGTCCCGAGGGTGACGAAATTCAAGCGCTTCCGGCCACTCATATCTGTCGATTTGAGGCGAAAGTGGCGGTGCAACTGCAGCCCGACGCCAAGCTGCACCGGCCGGAATTCCACCATCCCGATGGGTTACCCAGGCGGCCACTTCGGCGGTTCGCGCGTCCGTCCCGGCGCAATCCCGTCAATGCGTCGAGACGAAGGCCGTCAGGATCTCGCGGGCCGCCTGGAGGTCGCGCTTGTCGATCATTTCGGCGACGGTGTGGATGTAGCGGGTGCCGACGGCGATGCCGATCGCTCGCGCGCCGATGCCGGCCTGCTGGGCCGCCGCGCCGTCCTGGCCGCCCTTGGCAAGAATGGTGCGCTGGCAGGCGATGTTCCGCTCCTTCGCCAGCGTCTCGATCTCCCGGACGAGGCCGTAATCGGCGATGAAGGAGCCGTCCTTCATGTGCAGCCCGAAACCGGCGCCCTGGACGGTCGTGCGGTCCTTCTCGGGAACGCCGGGCGTGTCGCAGGCGAGCGTGGTGTCGACGCCGATGGCGATGTCCGGCGCGACACCGAAGGAGGCGGTCTTGGCGCCGCGCAGGCCGACCTCCTCCTGGGCGGTGAAGGCGACGGTCAGTTCGCAGTCATGGGAATGGCCGTCCTCGACGAGCTTGCGGACGGCCTCGAGGCCGAGCCAGCAGGCGATGCGGTTGTCGAGCGCCTTGGAGACGATCTTCTCGCCCATTTCCTCGAAGGGCTCGTTCATCACGACATAGTCGCCGACGCGGATCCTGTCCTTTGCCGTCACGCCGAGGCCGGTGTCGACGACGAACTCGTTCGGCTCCGGCATCTTCTTGCGCTCTTCCGGCGACTGGATGTGGATCGGCTTGCCCTCGGCGTTCATCACGCCCTTGATGTCGCCTTCGTCCGTGCAGACGAGGACGCGGCGGGAGAACAGGTTGCGCGGATCGAAGCCGCCGACCGGATCGACGTGCACGAAGCCCTTGTCGGTGACGTGGGAGACGAGAAAGCCGATCTCGTCCATGTGGCAGAGAAGGAGCAGCTTTTCGGGTTTCTCGCCCTTCCCCTTCCGCCGGCAGATGAGCGAGCCGAGGGCGTCGACGCGCATGTCGTCGAAAAGGCCGGAGGCCTCCGCCTCGATCAGCGCCCGGACGCGGGTCTCGCGGCCGGGCACGCCGGGGGTTTCGCAGAGGCGTTTCAGGAGGTCGAGATTCATGGGGAGTCCTGTGGGCTGGGTTTGCCGCAGCGCGGGCGATCACCTGGAGGAGCATGTTTTCGAGACTGTGAGTCCGCGTCAAAGCTCATGGGCAGAGATTCGCCAATTTGCTGATGACGGACCACCGGAAATCCCACAGCGGCCGCTGGTCCGCAAGGTAAATCCCACCCACCGATTGTGATCGCAATAGAGATTGCGCGGCATTGAAGTCACGCGGCAGAGTCTCGATCGTCGCCGTCGCAATCAGCGCGAGCTGCTTGCGAAATAAACCGTCACCAGCGCAACGGCGAGTATCCCGAAGGGCGCCAGAAACATCAGCAGAAAATTCGGATCGCTCATTTACGCAGCTCTCTCTTGAGATACGATCTCCCATACAGATGTATGGCGACGGACAAGGCAAAGCAAACCACGCTCACGAGACTGAGACGCCAGATGGGGGTCGTGGACGCGCCCGCGGCGTAAAGCGAGCTGAAGATTGGTGCGAACGCACCGACTGCAGAAAGACTTATCGCAAGGCCGTTCAGGAATGTTGCCGTCAGCTTGGCGACTTCACGGTCGGCGTCGCCATGAGATCCGCGCTTCTCGGATACCCCCAGCCCCTCGTTCGTCGGCAGCGTCATGTCTCGCCCGCCCCCTCGGCTGGCCGCCCCTTCAGCTGGCGCGCTTCCGCTTGAACGGCTCCATCCCCGCCCGCGCGAGTTCGTCGGCGCGCTCGTTCTCGGCATGGCCGGCATGGCCGCGGACCCAGTGGAAGGTGACGTCGTGGCGGCCCTTTTCCGCCTCCAGCTGCTGCCAGAGTTCGACGTTCTTCACCGGCTTGCCGTCGGCGGTCTTCCAGCCCTTCCTCTTCCAGCCGAAGATCCACTTGGTGATGCCGTCGCGCAGATAGTTGGAGTCGGAATAAAGATCGACGGCGCAGGCCCGGTTCAGAGCCTTCAGCGCGGAAATCGCCGCCAGGAGTTCCATGCGGTTGTTGGTGGTGTCCGCCTCGCCGCCCTTCAGCTCCTTCTCCTGGCCCTTGTAGCGCAGGATGGCGCCCCAGCCGCCGGGGCCTGGATTGCCCGAGCACGCGCCGTCGGTGAAGATCTCGACGCGCTCGCCGCCGCCTTCGCTCATGCCGTTCCTTTCGTGACCGCCGCCTTCTCCAGCCCGTATTCGGAGGCCTCGCGCACCCCGCGGTGGAAGCGCAGCTTCTTCAGATATTCGCGCGGGTCCTTCTTGGTCACGAAGGAATCGTCCGGCACGTTCAGCCAGTCGTAGAGCCTCGTCAGCATGAAGCGCATCGCGGCGCCGCGGCAGAGCATCGGCAGGCTGCGATACTCGGCCTCGTCGAGCGGTCGCACGTCGGCATAGCCGGAAATCAGCGCGCGGCCCTTGGTGACGTTGTAGCTGCCGTCCGGTTCGAAGCACCAGGCCGAAAGCGTGATGGCGAGATCGTAGGCGAGAAGGTCGTTGCAGGCGAAGTAGAAGTCGATCAGGCCCGACAGTTCGCCGGCGAGAAAGAAAACGTTGTCGGGGAAGAGATCGGCATGGATGACGCCTTTCGGCAGATGGCCCGGCCAATTCGCCTCGAAGTCGGCGAGTTCCGCCTCGATCTCGGCGGAAAGCCCCGGTTCGACCTCGTCGGCGCGCCCGCCGCAGCTTTCATAGAGCGGTCGCCAGTCCGCCGGCGACAGACCGTTCTGGCGGGTCAGCGGGAAGTCGCGGGCGCATTCGTGCAGGCGGGCGAGCGCGGCGCCGACGCCGCGGCACTGATCGAGGTTCGGCCGACGCGTCCACATGCCGTCGAGAAAGGTGAAGATCGCCGCGGGCCGGCCCGAAAGTTCGCCCAGCGCGTTGCCCTCGCGATCGTGCACCGGCAGCGGGCAGGAAAGCCCGCGCTCGGCCAGATGCTCCATCAGCCCGACGAAGAAGGGCAGATCGCCGCGGTTCACCCGCTTTTCGTAGAGGGTGAGGATGAAGGTCCCGCCGCTCGTGCGCAGCAGGAAATTGGAATTCTCCACGCCCTCGGCGATGCCCTTGTAGCTCGACAGGCTGCCGAGATCGTAGCGATCGAGGAATTCGGCGAGCTGCGGTTCGGTGACGTCGGTATAGACGGCCAAGGTGGTCAGGCCCCGCCGTTGACGAAGGCCATGTCGGCCACCGTCAGGGGCGTGTCGCGCAGCGACCGCATCACCGGGAAGTTCTCGTTCTCCTCGGCCGTCTGAACGAGTTCGATCGACACGTCGAAGCGCTCCCGCAGGGCCGCGATGATCGCATCGACGAGCACCTCGGGCGCCGAGGCGCCCGCCGACATGCCGACGACCGGATGGTCGCCACCCAGGGCCTCGAAGGGGATCTCCTGCGGCCCCTGGACGAGCACGCCCTTCGTCGAACCCGCCTTCTCGGCGACTTCGACGAGCCGCTTGGAGTTCGAGGAATTCGGCGCGCCGACGATGAGGAAGAGGTCGGTTTCGGGGGCGGATGCCTTCACCGCTTCCTGGCGGTTGGTGGTCGCATAGCAGATTGATTCCGACGAGGGCGCCGTCATCTGCGGAAACTTCGCCTGCAGGGCCGCGACGATGTCGGCGGTGTCGTCGAGGGAAAGGGTCGTCTGGGTGACGAAGCCGAGGGCGGCCGGATCCTCGGGCTCGAAGGCGGCGACGTCCGCGACGGTCTCGATCAGGCTGACGGTGCCGGGCTGCAGCTGGCCCATGGTGCCCACCACCTCCGGATGGCCGCGATGGCCGATGAGGACGACGTGGCGGCCGCGCTTGACGTGCAGCATCGCCTGCTTGTGGACCTTGGAGACCAGCGGACAGGTGGCGTCGAGATAGAGCATCTCGCGTGTCGCAGCCGCCGCAGGCACCGACTTCGGCACGCCGTGGGCGGAAAACACCACCGGCTGTCCGTCGTCGGGGATCTCGTCGAGCTCCCGGACGAACACCGCCCCCAATTCGCGCAGGCCGTCGACCACGTATTTGTTATGGACGATCTCGTGGCGGACATAGACCGGCGCGCCGTATTTCTTCAGCGCCAAAACCACGATCTGGATCGCCCGGTCGACGCCGGCGCAGAAGCCGCGCGGCTCGCACAGGCGCAGGGTCAGCTTCGGCTGGGTCGGGGCGATGAGGGACACGATATCTCCAGGGTCGATGAGCGGATGCCGGGCCGGCGTCGATGCACCGGACGACGGCCCGAATGAAGGCATCCGGCCCCGGCGTGTCAAGCCGGCCGTCAGGCGCGGCGGCGATATCGCCGCGCCACCATCATCGCCGTCATCACCACGAGGGCGAGGCCGATCCCGTACCAGGTGATGGCATATTGCAGGTGGTCGTTGGGCAGCGAAACGACCGTCGTCCCGCCGACCGGCCAGCCGCCTTCCGCCCGGCCGGGACCGGCATCGACGAAAAACGGCAGGAGCCGCCCGCCTTCGGGCAGATCGACATTGGCTGCCATGGCCGGCAGGTCCTGCCAGAAGAAGGTGTCCTTGGCCGGTTCGTTGTCCGGCGTGAAGTAACCGGGCTTTTCCGCCGGCGGCACGCGGGCAAGGCCGGTGATCGTGACGTCGCCGGAAGGCTGCCCGGCGCTGCGCAGGGCCGGATCGCGCATATCGTAGGGAACGAAGCCGCGATTGACGAAGAGCAGATCCCCGGACCCCGTCACCAGCGGCGTGTAGACGTTCCAGCCCGCCTCGCCCTCGAAGGTGGAGAGGAAATACCGCTCCGCATCGTTGAGGAACCGGCCCGTCACCCTGACGGGCGTGTACTGGATGGGGTCTCCGGCTGCGAAGCGCTGCTCGAGCGCCGCGAGGTCGATAGGCTCGGCATGGATGCGGGAGTCGATCTCGGCGATCAGGCCCTGCTTCCAGAAGAGACGCTCGACCTGCCAGGTGCCGAGCAAGAACAGAATGGCGATGCCGATGAGGCAGAAGAAGAGGGCCGTCAGGAAGCGGCCCCGGGTCATCGGCGCTTCGGCGACGGGATTCTCGAACGTCCCGTCGCGCGCGGCACCGGCATCGTATGGGGTGCCGGCTTTCGTCCCGCCCTTCGCCACGTCATTCGCTCCCGTCGCCGTCGCCCGAAAGCCGGCCCTCGGCCGCGTGGTTCTTGTATTGCAGTCCGATCATCGTGCCCTTCAGGATTCGAAGCAGCGGCAGGCAGAGGATCAGGGTCAGGGGAATCCACAGGAGGAAATGCACCCAGAGCGGCGGCGAGATCGAGACTTCCATCCACAGCGCCAGACCGCAGACGACGAAACCGATGATCAGGATCACGAACACCGCGGGTCCGTCGCCCGCATCGGCGAAGTCGTAGTCGAGGCCGCAGTTCGAACAGCGTTTCGCGAGCGTCAGGAAACCGGCGAACAGCCTGCCCTCGCCGCAACGCGGGCAGCGGCCGCGCGTCGCCGCCTTCACCGGATCGGCCTCGGCGTAAAATCTCCGATCCTCGGCCATCGGGCCATCCCTTCGAAAACGCCGAAGGCGGCACGGTGCCGCCTTCGTGATCAAACCGTCAGTCGTGCCGGCGACCGGAGCCGCCGGCAGATCCCTCGCGCCTCAGGCCTCGAAGACCGGCGCGCCCCAGCCGCCCCAGACATAGATGCAGAAGAACAGGAACAGCCAGACGACGTCGACGAAATGCCAGTACCAGGCGGCGGCCTCGAAGCCGAAGTGCTTCTGCGGCGTGAACTGGCCCATCATCGCGCGAACCAGGCAGACGATCAGAAAGATCGTCCCGATGATGACGTGGAAGCCGTGGAAGCCCGTCGCCATGAAGAAGGTCGAGCCGTAGATCGAGCCCGAGAAGGCGAAGGGCGCGTGGGCGTATTCGAAATACTGCACGTAGGAAAAGATGACGCCGAGCACCACGGTGAGCGCGAGGCCGAGCTTCAGGCTCTTGCGGTCGTCATGGAGCAGCGCATGGTGAGCCCAGGTGACCGTCGTGCCCGACAGCAGCAGGGTGATCGTGTTGAACAGCGGCAGGTGCAGCGGATCGAGCACCTCGATGCCGACCGGCGGCCACTGGCCTCCGAGCACCTGGGTTCGGGCGGCCTGGACCGCCTCGTTCGGAAACAGGCTGGCGTCGAAGAAGGCCCAGAACCAGGCGACGAAGAACATCACCTCCGAGGCGATGAACATGATCATGCCGTAGCGCAGATGCATCGACACGACGGGGGTGTGGGCGCCCTCCTGGCCTTCCTTCACCGTGTCCGACCACCAGGCGAACATGGTGTAGAGGACGACGGCGAGCCCGAGGAAGAAGATCCACGGCGTTGCGAGGTTGAGGCCGAGGAGATCGAATTCGAGGCCGCCATGCCACCGCATGAAGCCGACGGCGCCGATCATCATGATCAGCGCGCCCACCGAGCCGACGAAGGGCCACGGGCTCGGATCGATGATGTGATAATCGTGTTTCTTCGCGTGCGCGTCCGCCATGGCTCCCCCGCTCAGTCCTCATATCGGCCAACCGGCCACTTGCCAGCCCAACCGGTTTCTAACCCACCGGCACGGCATACTCCAGCATTCTCGTCGGCGCGGCAGGCCCGCGCCCTCTTCAGCCCTCGACGCCCTTTGCCGCCTCGCCCTCGGTGCTCGGCGCGGCCGCGACCGGCGCCGGATCGTCGACGGGGAAGAAGGTGTAGGACAACGTGATGGCCAGAAGGCTCTTCAGTTCTTCGGAATTCGCCATGTCCGGATCAACATAGAAGACGATCGGCATTTCGGCGGTCTCGCCCGGCTGCAGCGTCTGGCTCGAAAAGCAGAAGCAGGCGATCTTGTTGAAGTAGAGCCCCGCAGCGTCGGGCGTCACGTTGAACAGCGCCTGGCCGGTGATCGCGTGGTCGGACTTGTTCTCGACGTGATAGGAGACCTGCGTCTTCTCGCCGAGGTGGATGCGCACTTCCCGCTGGTTGGGCCGGAAGGTCCAGGGAAGACCTTCGGCGACGTTGCCGTCGAAGCGCACCGTCACCTGCTTGTCGCTGACCGTGGTCGGTGCGGCTTCCGCCCGCTGGGTGGTGCCGCCATAGCCGGTCACCTGGCAGAACAGCTGATAGAGCGGCACCGAGGCGAAGGCCGCGCCGACCATGCCGGCGGCAAAGGCCGCGCAGGCGATGGCGATGACGACGCCGCGCCGGCCGGCGCTTCGGGTGCCGGAGCCCTGTGAATTGCGAGTGTTGGTGCCGTCCTCGGTCATGACGCCATCTTCGCCAGCGTGACGAGGTAGAAGACGACCACCAGCGCGACGAGCACGACGCCGATGGCGATCGAGCGGTTGCGCCGCGCCTTCTGCTCGGCCTCCGTCAGCCGGATCCGGTCCTGCCGTTCCACGATCATCCTCCGATCGCCAGAGTGATCGCCGCGTCGACGAGGAGCATGGCGAAGAGGCCGAAGAGATAGAGGATCGAGAAGCCGAACAGCTTCTTCGCCGGGATCATCTTCTCGTCCCCGTCGGCCATTGTCAGGACGGCGAAGGCATGACGCAGGAAGTTGAGGCCGAGGAGGATCGAGACGACGCCATAGGCCGGACCGGCATAGCCGAGGAAGAACGGCGCGGCGCCGATCGGCGCAAGAACGAGCGAGTAGGCGAAGATCTGGATCCGGGTCGCCCGCTCGCCCGCGACGTTCGGCAGCATCGGGACGTTCGCCGTGCCGTAGTCCCGGAGCTTGAACAAAGCGAGCGCCCAGAAATGCGGCGGCGTCCACAGGAAGATGATGAGGAAGAGGATGGTCGATTCGAGCGACACCGTGCCGGTCGCGGCGGCATAACCGACCATCGGCGGAAAGGCGCCGGCGGCCCCGCCGATGACGATGTTCTGCGGCGTGAAGCGCTTCAGCCCCATCGTGTAGATCACGGCGTAAAAGAAGATCGTGAAGGCGAGGAAGCCGGCCGCGAACCAGTTCGAGGCGAGACCGAGGAGGCAGACGGACAAGAGCGACAGCGCCAGGCCGAAGCTCAGCGCCGCTTCGCCGCTGACCCGGCCGGTCGGCACCGGGCGCTTGGCCGTGCGGCTCATCAGCGCGTCGATGTCGGCGTCGTACCACATGTTGAGCGCACCCGCGGCACCCGCTCCGATGGCGATGGCGAGGATCGAGACGACCCCCAGCGTCGGGTCCATCTCGGCCGGCGCCACGACGAGGCCGGTCACCGCCGTCAGCACGACGAGCGACATCACCCGCGGCTTCAACAGGGCAATGAAGTCCTTCGGCTCCGAGAGGCTGATCGCCTCGCGCGCGACGGGTGCCTGTGTGTCGACCAGCGTCAATTCAAACCTCGATCATCGTAACGGGGCCTCGGCCCCGATATCGTGCCCGGCGCCAATGGGCGCCCCCCCAGTGTCCGCTGCGGCTTTGGCGGGCGCGCCAGCCCTCGCAGCGAGGCACCGGCTCGTCGTTTCGCTGCGACCGCCGACGGCTTCGATCGGTCGCAGCCGGTGGCGATCCGGCCCGAAGATGAGCCGCCTTGTCACCGCGAAGCGCGCCTTAAAAGCGCGCTTCGATGTCTCGTTCCCCGATCAGCGGATCCGCGGGAGCTCTTCCCACTGGTGGAAGGGCGGCGGCGACGGCAGCTGCCACTCCAGCGTGGTCGCGCCCTCGCCCCAGGGATTGGCTCCGGCGACGCGCTTCTTCGAGAAGGCTTCCCAGACGCCGAAGAGGAAGACGAGAACGGCGAAGCCCGAGATGTAGGACCCCATCGACGAGACGAAATTCCAGCCGGCGAAGGCGTCCGGATAGTCGACGTAGCGGCGCGGCATGCCGGCGGCACCGAGGAAGTGCTGCGGGAAGAAGATGATGTTGACGCCGACGAAGGTCATCCAGAAGTGAATCTGGCCGATCCGCTCGTTGTACATGTAGCCCGTCATCTTCGGGAACCAGTAGTACCACGCCGCGAAGATCGCGAAGACCGCGCCGAGCGACAGGACGTAGTGGAAGTGGGCGACGACGTAGTAGGTGTCGTGCAGCACCCGATCCATGCCGGCATTGGCGAGCTTGACGCCCGTCACGCCGCCGACCGTGAACAGGAAGATGAAGCCCACGGCCCAGAGCATCGGCACCCGGAAGGAGATCGAGCCTCCCCACATGGTGGCGATCCAGGAGAAGATCTTGATGCCGGTCGGCACCGCGATCACCATCGTCGCGAAGACGAAGTAGCGCTGCGTGTTGAGCGACAGGCCGGTGGTGTACATGTGGTGGGCCCACACGACGAAGCCGACGACGCCGATCGCCACCATGGCGTAGGCCATGCCGAGATAGCCGAAGACGGGCTTTTTCGAGAAAGTCGAGATGATGTGGCTGATGATGCCGAAAGCCGGCAGGATCAGGATGTACACCTCCGGATGACCGAAGAACCAGAACAGGTGCTGGAACAGGATCGGATCGCCGCCACCGGACGGATCGAAGAAGGTCGTGCCGAAATTGCGGTCGGTCAGCAGCATGGTGATCGCACCGGCGAGCACCGGCAGCGACAGCAGGAGCAGGAACGCGGTGACCAGCACCGACCAGGCGAAGAGCGGCATCTTGTGCAGCGTCATGCCCGGCGCGCGCATGTTGAGGATGGTGGTGATGAAGTTGATCGCGCCGAGGATCGACGAAGCGCCGGCGATGTGCAGCGCGAAGATCGCCAGATCCACCGCCGGGCCCGGATGGCCGGAGGTCGACAGCGGCGGGTACATCGTCCAGCCGGTGCCGGCACCGTTGGCGCCGGCGCCGCCATCGACGAACATCGACAGGATCAAGAGCGGGAAGGCCGCGGCGAGCAGCCAGAAGGAGATGTTGTTCAACCGCGGAAAGGCCATGTCCGGCGCGCCGATCATGATCGGCACCATCCAGTTGGCGAAGCCGCCGATCAGCGCCGGCATGACCATGAAGAAGATCATGATCAGGCCGTGGCCGGTGGTGAAGACGTTGTAGACCTCGGGATTGCCGAAGATCTGGAGCCCCGGCTCCTGCAGCTCCATCCGCATCACGACCGACAGGGCGCCGCCGATGACGCCGGCGCAGATCGCGAAGATCAGATAGAGCGTCCCGATGTCCTTGTGGTTGGTCGAATAGACCCAACGCGTCCAGCCGTGCGGCTTGTGATCGTCATGGGCCTCGTGGGCGGCACCATATGCCATGATCTTGTCCCTCTAACCCGAATGTTTCAGCGCGACGCGACTTCGGCGCCGGTCTTGGCGGCGATCGATGCGGTCAGCGCCTGATTGGCCCCTTCGACATCCGAACCGGCGGCCTCGTACCAGGTGGCGAACTGCTCCTTGGAGACGACCCGCAGTGCGATCGGCATGTTCGCGTGGTTCGTTCCGCAAAGCTCCGAGCACTGCCCGTAGAAGATGCCTTCGCGCGTCGCCTCGAACCAGTATTCGTTGATCCGCCCCGGCACCGCGTCGACCTTCACGCCCATCGAGGGCAAGGCGAAGGAATGAATGACGTCGCCCGAGGTCGAGAGGATGCGGATGACGGTATCGACCGGCACCACCATTTCGTTGTCGACGGCCAGAAGCCGAGGATAGACGGACAGGTCGCCCTTCGCCGCGGCGGCGGCGTTCTGGTCGGCAAGCGAATCGGTCAGCTGCGCCAGCGGATAGGAGCTGAACGAAACCGGCTCGGCCTGCGCCTGCGGCGAGGTGTTGCTCGGCTGGTATTCATAGCCCCAGTACCACTGGTAACCCGTGGTCTTGACCGTCAGCTCCGGCTCGCTCGGCGGATTGTACTGGGCCGTGAGAAGCTGGAACGAGGGAATCGCGAGCAACAGAAGGACGACGACCGGCGCCAGCGTCCAGATCACCTCGATGGTGGTGTTGTGGCTGGTGCGCGACGGGGTCGGATTCCTGTCGGCCCTGAACTTGTAGATGCACCAGACGAGCAGCGCGGCGACGAGAATGGTGATCGGGATGATGAAGGCGAGCGTATAGTCGCTGAACCAGTGGATCTGCTCCTCGATCGGAGAAAGCGCCTCCTGCAGCGTGATCTGCCAGTCGTGCGGCTGGCCGGGCAGCATCGGCCCTCCGTCCTGAGCCATGGCGGCGCCCGCCGACGAGAGCAATGCCGCCGCGGCAATGGTCGATCGTCTCACTTGCATGTTCTCCCCTCGCACGCACGTCCGGCACCGAAGCTCGCAGTGCCGACGCACCATGCCAACACGCGACCGGATTCCCGTGTTGAATCGTCCTAAACTTCGGTGACCCGAACGCTTCAAACCACGAAACCCGGCAAACCGCAACTCCATATGCGCAGCCGCGGCTTGCGGCGAATGCGCTCGCCGGAGCGCAGAAACGTCCTGATTTCAAGAGCAAAGCCGGTCGCGAGCAAAGGCATCCGGCGGCATGGAGCGAGGCGGTGGGGGCTTTCGGTCGCAACGCCGGCATCGTAAGCTCGCAGGGGCAGGAGCGACGGGCGGTCCTCGTCGATCGTCGCCGGCTTGACCACGGCCGTGCTTCGGTCGAACTCATCCACGCAACTGATTCGGATTTCGACATGATCACAGCGCCGAGACGGCTCGCTTCCGCCCTCTGGACGGCAGTGTCCTTTGCCCTGGTGGCGAGCCTCTTTCTTGCGGGTCCCGCCGCCGCCCAGGCCGGCGCCACCGGCACGGTGAAGTCCCGACACGGCAGCTGGGCGGTGGTCTGCGACCATCCCGCCGGGGCGAGCGACGAGCAGTGCGCGCTCCTGCAGAACGTCGTCTCCGACGAGCGGCCGGAACTCAACCTCTCCGTCGTGGCGCTGAAGACCGCGGACGGCAAGGCGCGCATCCTCAGGGTGCTGGCGCCGCTGGGCGTGCTCCTGCCGCTGCCGGACTATGGCCTCGGCCTGATCATCGACGGCAAGAGCGTCGGCCGCACCCAGTTCACCCGCTGCTTCTCCGACGGCTGCTATGCGGAAGTCCCCCTCGACGACACGCTCCTGAAACTCCTGACGGACGGCAAGGAAGCGGTCTTCACCTTCTTCCAGTCGGCCGAGCCGAACGGCGGCATCGGCATCTCGGTCGACCTCAAGGGCTTTCGCGAAGGTTTCGACGCCCTGTGAACCGGAGGACTTCGCGTCGCAGGCCGGCGGGATCGGCGTGAAAGGCGTGACCGGTCCGGGGAGAGCCGGCCGGCCGGGCCGCCATTGGCACGGCGCCGGCCGGGACCCTATCTGACCGAAAGACGAACGACGAAATTGCCGCGCAGCGATGCCGCGGCCGAGAAAGAAAAGCCGATGCCCCTCTCCCTTCTCGAACGCTTCGATCTGTCCCGCGAAGGCGTCGAGGCCGTCCTTTCCGACACGCTGAACGGCGCCGACGATGGCGAACTGTTCCTGGAATATCGCGAATCGGAGTCGCTCGCCTTCGACAATGGCCGGCTGAAATCCGGCAACTTCTCGATCGACCAGGGTTTCGGCCTGAGGGCCGTCGCCGGCGAGGCCGTCGGCTATGCCCATGCCGGCGACTTTTCGGCATCCGCCCTGAAACGCGCCGCCGACGCCGTCGCCGCGGTGAAGACCGGGCACAGCGGCACCGTCGCGGAGCCCCCGGCCGGCACCAATCGAAAGCTCTACGGCGACGAGAACCCGATCCCCTCGCCCGGCTTCGAGGCCAAGGTGAAGCTCCTCACCGAGATCGACGCCTATCTGCGGGCGAAGGGCGACGACGTCCGTCAGGTCTCCGCCACGCTCGGCGCCACCTGGCAGACCGTCGAGATCCTCCGGGCCGACGGGCGGCTGGTGAAGGACGTCCGGCCCCTCGTCCGGGTCAACGTCTCGGTGGTCTGCGGCAAGGGCGACCGGCAGGAGACCGGCTCCTTCGGCGCCGGCGGTCGGCGTGGCTTCGGCGAATTCATCGCCGACGGCTCGTGGCAGACGATCGCCGACGAGGCGCTCCGCCAGGCGCGGGTCAACCTCGAAGCCGTTCCGGCGCCGGCCGGCAGCTTCGACATCGTGCTCGGCGCCGGCTGGCCGGGCGTGATGCTGCACGAGGCGGTCGGACACGGCCTCGAAGGCGACTTCAACCGCAAGAAGACCTCGGCCTTCGCCGGGCTGATGGGTCAGCAGGTCGCGGCCAAGGGCGTCACCGTCGTCGACGACGGAACGATCGCCGAGAGGCGCGGCTCGCTCACCATCGACGACGAGGGCACGCCGACCAACCGCACCGTGCTGATCGAGGACGGCAAGCTCGTCGGCTACATGCAGGACCGGCAGAACGCCCGGCTGATGGGCATGGCGGCCACCGGCAACGGACGGCGCCAGTCCTACGCCCACGTGCCGATGCCGCGCATGACGAACACGATGATGCTCGAAGGGCCGCACACGAAAGAAGAGATCATCGCTTCGGTGAAGGACGGCATCTATGCCGTCTCCTTCGGCGGCGGCCAGGTCGACATCACGTCGGGCAAGTTCGTCTTCGGCTGCACCGAGGCCTACCGCATCCGCAACGGCAAGGTCGCCGAGCCGCTGAAGGGCGCCATGCTGATCGGCAACGGCCCCGAAGCGATGCACCGGGTCTCGATGGTCGGCAACGACGTCGCGCTCGACACCGGCATCGGCATGTGCGGCAAGGCCGGCCAGGGCGTGCCGGTGGGCGTCGGCCAGCCGCATCTCAGGATGGATCAGGTGACGGTGGGCGGCACCGAGGCGGGGTGAGCAACAGTTGGGCAGAAAATGAGGGCTCTTTGTTCGCCCGCTCAACCGACGGTCTACTCCAGACACCCTAATATATCAACTTTTGGTTGCGTATCGTATACCTGTGTGATAGGCTCTCCCGCGTGCTTAACGCCATAGGGAGGTCAAAATGAAATCATTTGCGCGAGGGTTGCTGGCGATAACGCTAGTCGTTTCACCGGCAGCGGGACAGAGCATGTTTTCGTCTGGCTCGGCGAGCGATAGTTCACCAAGCACAATGCAATCCCTCCAAAACCTGCAGCAGATTGACCGCGACCGTATTCTAGAGATTCTGCACGGGTTCAAGCTGCTGCCGAACGACGCCGGACTGAACGTTCTTTCTACGCCGATTGAAGAACCAACCCGGGTTGTTCCTCTCTCCAATCCGTTCTGTAAGATCGCCTGCGACGCGGCGGCGGCGGCAGCAGCAGCCGCTTGCGCAAGTTTTTCTGGGCCGGCTCTTGTCGCCTGTCTAGCCGCAGTGGAAGAAGGCCGGAAATACTGTCGATCCAAATGCTAAAGCCGCGAAAACGCCTGTGGGAGATCAATTAAGTCGTTCGCAAATTTGGCTTCCCCATCTCATCGCTACATCGGCAGGCGTGATTGGGGAGCCTTTCTTGCCTATCCACTCTCTAATTTCCTTCTAAAAATTGCTCCTTCCGCAAATGCTTTTGGAAGGCGAATAGACTTGGGCGCGGACCTCTTAACCGCACGCGGAAAGGCATTTGCCATTTTCATTCGATGGCTTCGCCGTGTTATTCCTCTTGCGTCGCGCCCGGTCCGGCACCCCCGTCGCGCGGCCAAGGGAGGATTGAGTGGATCCGTTGATCACTGCGGAGCGCGGGCCGCAGGGCTGGACGACCACGTCGGCGCCGAAGGCAGATCGGAACAACGCTGCTGCTGTTCTCGAAAGGCTGCGACATAGCGTCGAGGCCGGGCTGATCGGCCGCTCGGCCCTCGTCGAGCGGCTGATGATCGCGCTGCTCACCGGCGGCCATCTGCTCGTCGAGGGACCACCCGGCCTTGCCAAGACGCGGGCGGTGAAGCTTCTCGCCGGCGGGCTCGAAGCCTCGTTCTCGCGCATCCAGTGCACGCCCGACCTGATGCCCGCCGACCTCACAGGCACGCAGGTCTTCCGGCCGCAGACCGGGCGGTTCGAGTTCGTCTCCGGGCCGATCTTCCACTCCCTCGTCCTCGTCGACGAGATCAACCGCGCGCCGCCGAAGGTCCAGTCGGCGCTGCTCGAGGCCATGGCGGAGGCGCAGGTCACCGCCGGCGGCGTGACCTACGCCCTGCCGCAGCCCTTCATGGTCGTCGCGACCCAGAACTCGATCGAGCACGAGGGCACCTTTCCCCTGCCCGAGGCGCAGCTCGACCGCTTCTTGATGCATGTCCTCGTCGAACTGCCGGATGCCGCGGCGGAGCTCGAGATCCTCGGCCTCGTCGAACGCGAAGCCGCCTGCGAGGCGCCCGCCAAGCCGGCACCGATCCCGACTGAGGCGATCCTCGCCGCCCGCAGACAGGCGGCGTCGATCCATCTCGCCCCGGCGCTGAAGGACTATATCGTCCGCCTGGTGATGGCGACGCGCAGGAGCGGCGCGATGCCGGACGTCGAAGAGAAGATCGAGCACGCCGTCTCGCCGCGCGGGTCGCTCGCGCTCGCCGCCGCGGCGCGGGCCCGGGCCTTCCTCGCCGGCCGGGACCATGCCGTGCCCGAAGACGTTTCCGAACTCGCCCCCGACATTCTCTCCCACCGCGTCATTCCGACCTGGCGGGCCAGCGCCGAGGGGATCACCGGGCGAAGCCTGGTCGCCAAGCTCGTCGAGCGCGTCGAGCCGCTGTGATGCCGGCGCTTTCCTTCGATCCTGCGGAAGAGGCGACGCGGGTCGACGCGGCGCGGCTCTTCGCCATGCGCCACATCGTCCGCAACATTCCCGAGCGCCGCCTCGCGCCGGTCGGCCGGCCCGGAGGCTTTGCCGGCAGGCGGCGCGGCAACGGACTCGAGATCGTCGACGTCCGGCTGTTTTCCGAAGGCGACGACATCCGCCACGTCGATGCGGCCGCGACGGCGCGCACCGCCAAGACCCATGTGCGCACCTTTCGCGACGAGCGCGACCGGGCGGCGCTTCTGATCGCCGATTTCCGGGCCCCGATGTTCTTCGGCACAAGGGGTCGGCTGCGCTCGGTCGCGGCGGCGGGCGCCCTGGCGCTGGCCGGCTGGCGCGTCGTCGAGGCCGGCGGGCGCGTCGGCCTGCTGGTGGCGTCGGCCGGGACGACGCAGTTTTTGCCACCCCGCCCGCGCGAACGGTCGATGGCCGAGATCGCCGGCGCGCTGGAAAGCGCCCACGAGACGGCGGGGCAGGCGTTGGCGTCGGGCCGCCATCTTCGCGAGCCGAGTTTGGCCGAGATCCTCGACGAGGCGGTCGGGCGCGCCCTTCCCGGCACGTCGCTCATCCTCGCAACCGGCCTCGACGACGAGGGCGAGGACTTTGCCCGCCTCGCCGGGGCCGCCTGCCGCCGCTTCGCCATGACCGTCCTCCTCGTGCGGGACCGGTTCGAAACCGACCCGCCGACGGGCGCCTACCCCTATCGTCTCGCCGTGGCGAGTGGCGCCGGGCCGATGGGCTGGGCCTTCTTCGCCAAGGGTAGGGAGCGAAACGAGGCCCGCGCGGCGCCTTTCGACGAACGGATCGAGCGGCTCGCAGCGGCAGGCGTCGCGATTCGCCCGCTTGCGGCCGATGCCGGGTTCGAAGCGATGGCGGCGACGATGGAGGCCAGCGATGGCCGCCGCTGATCCGGACCTCGTCTCGCGCCTCAGGCCGGTGCGCCTGCCGCCGGGATTCGACGCCTTCGACTGGCAGGGGACCGTGGCGATCTTCGCGCTGGCGCTCCTCGCCGGCCTTCTTCTGGCGCTGGCGCTGCGGGCGCTCACCGTTCCGCGACCCACGATCGCCGCCGAGACCGACGATGCGCTCGACGCCGCGCGAAGCCTTCCTGCGGACGAACGCCTGCTGCGGCAGGCGGCGGTGGTCGCGGCGCTGAATCGCGACGCCGAGGCGAAGGGCAAGCGCGGCGAACCGGCGCGCCAGCGTCTCGCCGTGATTCGCACCACCATCGACGCCGAACTCTACCGGCCGAAACCCGCGCTCGATCCGGACGGGCTCGATGCCGACATCCGCAGCGTCCTCGGTGCGAGGAGGCCGCGATGATCGGCTTTGCGATGCCGCTGGCCTTCCTGCTCCTGCCGCTGCCGCTGATCGCCATGCGCCTCCTGCCGGGACGCGAAGCGGTGACCGGCGCTCTCGTCCTGCCGCAGAGCATCGGCCGGTCGCTCCCCGGCGAGGCGCGCGACGGCGTCTCCGTCAGGGTGCGCCGCGCGCTGCCGATCCTTCTCTGGCTGTCGCTCGTCACGGCGCTGGCCGGGCCCGAGCAGCTGTCTCCCGTCGAGGCGCTGCCGGTGTCCGGCCGCGATCTCGTTCTCGCCATCGACCTGTCCGGCTCGATGGAGCAGACGGACTTTTCCCTCGACGGCGAGACCGTCACCCGTCTCGACGCGGTGAAGAGGGTCGGCAAACGCTTCGTCGCCGGCCGCGCGGGCGACCGGGTCGGCCTCGTCCTGTTTGCCGAAAAGGCCTATGTCGCCGCGCCGCTGACCTTCGACGTCGCCGCCGTGTCGCGGGCGATCGACGAGGCGATAATCGGCATTTCCGGGCGATCCACCGCGATCGCCGGCGGCCTCGGCGTGGCGCTGAAACGGCTCGAAAAGGGCGAGGCCCGCTCGCGGGTGGTCGTGCTTTTGTCGGACGGCGCCGACACTTCCGGCCACGTCCTGCCGGCCGACGTGGCAGGGCTGGCGAAACGGCTGGGCGTCACGGTCTATACCATCGCGCTCGGCCCCGAAGACCGGGAGACCCGCCCGAACGACCCCGATGCGGTGGACACGAAGGCATTGCGGGAGATCGCCGAGACCAGCGGCGGCCGGAGCTTCCGCGTCAGGACCACTGCCGATCTCGAAGCGGTCACGGCCGCGATCGACCGGCTGGAGGCGAGCGGCCTCGACCGGCCGCCGGCGACGGTGCGGCAGGACTTCTGGATCTATCCGGCGATGCTCGCCTTCGCCTGTTCGATCGTCCTCCTCGTCAGCCGCAGGGCGCTGTGATGGCGGCGATCGGCTCCCTCGTCCTGTTGCGCCCGATCTGGCTGCTCGCCCTTCCCGCGATCGTCCTCCTCTCCGCGCTGGCGCTCAGGCGCGCCCGCGGCCTCGGCGCCTGGGAGCGCGCCGTCGACCCGGCGCTGATGCGGGCGATGGAGCGCTTCGGCCGGGTGGTGCCCGGGCGCGGCCGGCGGCTCGCTCTGCCCATCGCCGTCGCCGCGCTGATCGCTCTGGCGCTGTCCGGTCCGGCCCGGCGCATCGAGGATCCGGAGACCTTCCGCAATCTCGACGGCATCGTCGTCGCCATCGATCTCTCCCGCTCGATCGTCGAGGGCGAGGGCCTCGCCGACGCGCAGGCCGCCGCCCAGCTCGTCCTGCAGCGGGCGGCCGGTCGGCCGGTGGCGATGATCGTCTATGCCGGCGAGGCCTATGTCGCCAGCGCCTTCACCTCGGACGCCGCCGCCCTCTCGCCGCTGATCGCGGTGCTCGACGGCGAGGTCGTGCCCAATCCGGGTTCGCGCACCGACCGGGCGCTGGCGCTGGCAAGCCGCATCTTCGCCGAGGCGAACGTCCTGAAAGGCGACGTCGTCCTCGTCACCGACGGTGACAATCTGGCGCCGGAAGCCTTCACGACCGCCGCCGAACTAGCCGGGCGCGGCATCCATGTCGACGCCTTTCTCGTCCGCCCCGCTGCAACGAGCGGCGACGTGCCGCCGCCGGATGCTGCAAACCTCGAGCGTCTGACGAAAGAGGGGAGAGGCAGCTTCGGCGAGGCGCGCGAACCTTCGGCCCTTGCCGACGCGATCGGCGGACGGGCGGCGAGCGATCTCGCCAAGGGCGACACCGCCGCCCTCTTCTTCGCGGATTTCGGCCGATATCTTCTCGCCCTGGCGTTCGTCCCGGCGCTGCTCCTGTTCCGCAAGGCGATCTGAGATGGCCCATCGATCGAGCCGGAACGTCATCTCGCTTGCCTGCCTCGTCGTCTCCGGCGCCGCAGCCCTCTTCGCGGGGCCGGAAGCCTTCGGCAAACTAGCGCTCTCCGCAGGCCTGCCCCGCCTTGCTTTGCCGCTGTTGACCGATCCCCATGCGAGGGGCGTCGCGCTCTACGAAACCGGCAACCATGCCGAAGCCGACCAGGCCTTCGCCGCGGCCGGTCGCGCCGCCACCTACGACCGCGGCCTGTCGCTCGCCGCGACCAGAGACTACGCCCTCGCCGTCGCCTATTTCGACGGCGTCCTCTTCGTCGATCCGTCCGACGCCGACGCCCGGTTCAATCGCGATCTCGTCGCCAGGCTGGTGCCGGACGTCGTCGGCGAATCGAACGAGATCGACGGCGTCGCCGCCAATGCCGCGGCCGACGGCCCGTCGGATGCGGGCGCTTCGGAGCGCGATCTGATCCAGGCCAAGAGCGTCGCCATCCAGCTCAGTATTCTCGATCCCCGGGTGAAGAGCATGACGGCGGCGACCGAAAGCTGGCTGACGACGCTGGAGGACGAGCCGGCGCTCTATCTGAAACGCCGGATCAAGGCGGAATATCAGCGTCGCCAGGACCTCGGCCTCGCCAACCCGCCGGAGGATACCGCATGGTAGGTCGGCTGCTCGCCGCTTTTTTCGGCCTAGTTCTGGCCCTCGGCGCGACGATGTCCGCGCGCGCGGCCGAGCCACAGCTGACTCTTGAAGCGACCGTCGAGGCCGACAGCCCGGAGCCCTATGTCGGCGAGATGATCCTCCTGACGCTCAGGGGCGACTACGACGCCTTCATCACGCTGGAGCGCTTCGAGGGGATCGAGCTTCCGAATTTCACCTGGCTGCAGCTCGGCCGCGACGTCTGGTCGAAAGGCCGCAAGAACGGCCGGGAATATACCAGCGTCGAGCGCAGGCTGGCGATCTATCCGCAAAAACCGGGCACGTTCACCATCGGTCCGTTCCGCCATCGCCTGACCGTCGACGACGGCAGCGGCCGGCGCAGCGAGACCATCGTCGTCTCGAATGCCGTCACCCTCACCGTGCGGCCGAAGCCGGCGACCAATGGCGGCTGGTGGCTGCCGGCGCGAAACGTCGCCATCGAGGATCACTGGGACATGGACACCGCGCGACTTGCCGACGGCGCGACGGCGACGCGCACGGTGACGATCACGGCAGAAGGCCAGACCGCAGCGGCCCTGCCGCCGCCGCCGAAGGTGGTGGCGCCCTGGTTGATCGCCTTCATCGCGCCGGAAACCCGCACCACCGAGATTACCCGCGACGGCCCGACCGGGACGGTGCGCTGGCAATGGCGGATGCGGCTCTCCAAGGCCGAACCCGGCCGCCTCCAGGCGTTTCACATCCCCTGGTTCGACACGCAGAGCCGACAGATGCGCGACGTGGTGATGAAATCGCGGCGCTTCGCCTATGCGACCGTCACCGCGCCGGAGGGAAGCAGCGCGCCCATTCGGGCCTGGAACTGGCTGCTGCCGCTTGCCGTCGGGCTGGTGCTGCCGATCGGCGCCGCCCTCAACGGCCGCCGGCCGATGCCGGCGCGCGAGATCCTGGCGCGCTTTCGCCGGTGGCTTCCCGAGCGTGATGCCCTGGCGATGCGCTCCGCCCGGATGCGCGGGGACGTGAAAGCCTATCGCCTCGCCGCCGCGCGGCGCCTGGCACACCACGGCCACGCGCCGGAACGACACCTCGCCGAGATCGACGCGGCGCTGTTTCGCCGCGCGCCGATCCGAGCGGTCGATCTGCGGGAAACCGATCGCCGGTTGAGAGGACTGTTTCGCCGTCCGGCCGAGGCCGGCACGTGCGAGAGGCAACTGAGCCCTCGCGACACGGTGCCGCAACGGGGCCGCTGACGTCGCTTGCCGCTCGAAGTCACGCGCCGTCGAGTTCCGGATAATGCCGGAAGATGCCATCCTCGTTGAAAGCGAGGCGCCGATCGCTGGAAAGATAAGTGGCGATGCGCTTGCTCGACGCCACCCGCTTGCACAGGGCTTCGACCAGCGGAATCGACTCCGACAGGCTCTGCATCCTGCGCGGGAACGCGTATCTCAGACCCTCGACCGTCTGGAACAGGCCGAGGTCGGCATAGCTCATTCGGTTGCCGACGAGCCAATTGTGCCCGGCCGGATTGGCCGCGACGAGCGCCTCGTACCAGCCGAGGAACTTCGGCATCCGCTCGGCCCGAAATCCTTCGGCTCGCCGTGCGGCCTGCGCCTTCTGGTCTTCATAATACAGCGACACCCCCAGGGGATGGTGCGTGTCGTGCGCTTCGGCGACGAAATCGGCCGTCGTCGCCGCGATCGCCCGGGCGAACAGGCGGTCGGCCTCGCCGTCCGGCGCGAGGCCATGACGCTCGCCGAGAAAAGCGGCGATCACCGGGGCCTGCGACAGGACGAGCTCGCCGGCGACGAGGAAGGGCGGCGCGAAGGGCAGAAGCGCGCCGCGCTGCCCCTCGATGAATTCGAACATCGCAGCAGTTCCCCCGCCATCCGCAGCGTCGAGGCGGGCCATGTCGCGGTAGTCGGCCCCCGCAGCTTCCAGAACGAGACGGACATATTCCCCTCGCCCGGGGATCGAAGGCCAGTAGTAGAGATCATAGGTCATGGTCGTACCCCTTGCTTTCCAACGAGCGCTCGTATCGACCGTCGAGGATAGGTCACGACCGGGAGAAGATCAGGGCCCGTCGCATTTTCAGACCATTCGTCGGACATATCGGTCACGCGCATCCCGGCGTTCGGCACAGGCAAGCCCCGCGTCACCGGGCGGGACTAGAGTGAGCCTGCCCGCACCGAGTCGTCCGGGCGGCAACGCGCGCGGATCGCGCGAAAGCACCGCGCTGAAGGAAGCGTCATGACATTTCGAACTCTTCTCCTCGCTTGTTGCGGCGCGGCACTCGTCGCGAACCCACTCGCCACGGGGATGGCGCGGGCAGAGACGCCGGCGAAGCAGCTGTTCTCCGCCGAACGCCAGCCCTCTTCGGGCGCGGCGCGAAGCATCGGCTTCTACTCCAACGGCTGCATGAGCGGCGCCGCCGAGCTTCGGCCGGACGGACCGGACTGGCAGGTGATGCGGCTTTCCCGCAACCGGCGCTACGGCCAACCGGCGACCATCGCGCTGATCGAGCGCATCGCCGGTCAGGCGGCCCGGGCCGGCATCTGGCCCGGCCTCCTCGTCGGCGACATCTCGCAGCCGCGCGGCGGCCCGATGGCCTCCGGTCACGCCTCCCATCAGGTCGGCCTCGACTTCGACGTCTGGTTCCGGCCGATGCCCTCGCCGCGGCTGACCGGCGAACAGCGGGAGACCTATCCGTTCCGCTCGGTCCTGAAGAAGGGCACGTTCACCGTCGACGACGGGGTCTGGAACGAGAATTACCGCAACCTGATCCGGCTGGCTTCCGAACAGCCCGAGGTGCAGCGGATCTTCGTCAATCCCGGCATCAAGAAGAAGCTCTGCGAGACGGCGGGCCGCGACCGAGCCTGGCTCTCCAAGGTCCGCCCCTTCTACGGCCACGACGAACACTTCCACGTCCGGCTGTTCTGCCAGCCCGGTTCGCCGGGCTGCAAGCCGCAACAGGCCATCGGGCGCGGCGACGGGTGCGACGAACTCGACTGGTGGTTCAACGTCGCGCTCCAGCCGCCGCCGCCCGGCGCAAAGCCGCCGAAGCCAAAGCCGCCGCTGACCCTTGCCGGAATGCCGGCCGCGTGCCGTTCGGTCCTCGCCGCACCGGACAAGGGCGAGGCCGTCGCCGCGACGCCGGCGGGCGGCGCCTATGCCAACGCCTTTGCGCCCGCGCCGCCGGACGTGCCGATCCCGACGGCGCGCCCGCTGCGCTGAAGCGGGCCGGGGACGAGCGTCCCCAAAAGGGCCCCGCTCCACCGGTCCGGAGCGCCTTCAGCATCGCTTCTTCCGCAGGCGGGCTGCCAGGCTTCGGCTTTGCCTTCGCGGCGATGATGTCCTATCTCGGTGCCTTGCGAATCGATTGAAGCGGCGGGCACGAGATGGCAGCGACACGCGACGGCAGCGACGCTCTGAAATTTCCGGTCCTGGTCGGCGACATCGGCGGCACCAATGCGCGCTTCGCCATCATCGTCGACGCCTATGCCGAGCCGAAGATGTTTCCGGTCGTGCAGACGGCCGATTTCGAAAACGTCGACGAGGCGATCCAGACGAGCGTTCTCGACAAGACCTCGCTGCAGCCGAAGTCGGCGGTGCTGGCCGTCGCCGGCCCGATCGACGGCGACGAGATCGACCTGACCAACTGCCCATGGGTCGTCCGTCCGAGGCAGATGATCGAGGGTCTCGGCATTTCCGAGATCATCGTCCTCAACGATTTCGAGGCCCAGGCGCTGGCCATCTCCGCCCTCAAGGACGACGCCCGCACCCAGATCGGCGGCGGCATCGTCCGCGAGGGTGCGAGCCGCGCCGTGCTCGGACCGGGCACCGGGCTCGGCGTCGCGGGTCTCGTACGCGCCCGCAACATGTGGATCCCGGTGGCGGGCGAAGGCGGGCATGTCGACATGGGGCCGCGCACGGAACGCGACTATGCGATCTGGCCGCATCTCGCCACCATCGAAGGACGAGTTTCCGGCGAGCAGATTCTCTGCGGCCGCGGACTGATCAATCTTTATCGGGCGATCTGCGCGGTGAAGTCCGTCGAGCCCTCGCTCGAAACGCCGCAGTCGATCACCGAGGCGGCGATCAACCGCATGGACGCCGAAGCCGGCGAGGCGGTCGATCTCTTCGCCACCTATCTCGGGCGGATCGCCGGCGACATCGCGCTGATCTTCATGGCGCGCGGCGGCGTGTTCATCGGCGGCGGCATCTTCCAGCGGCTGATCCCGGTGATCAAGAAGGATCACGTCCGTGCCGCCTTCGAGGACAAGGCGCCGCATACCGATCTGATGCGCGAGATCCCGCTTTTCGTGGTGACCGAGCCGCTCGCCGCACTCGCCGGTCTCGCCACCTTCGCCCGCACGCCCCGCTTCTTCGGGCTGGAGACGACCGGCCGCCGCTGGGTCGCCTGACTTGTCTGTCGCCCCGGAGCGCGTCGCCCGCTCAGCCTGAGAAACTGCCTGGACTTCGAGACGTCGAGCTGCAGTGAAGCGCCATCGCCGGAGCATCTTTCCCGCGCCCCATCTCGCGCCGGCAAGCGCGCGCGCCCCGGACGGGCGAACCTCGGAAGCGGCGCCGCAGGCGACCGAGGCGCGGTCTTCACCTTCCAAGCACCTGGAAACGACTTGACGCGAGGTCGGTGAAAGCGAGCGGCGCTCGAGCCGGCGACAGGCTGCATGCAGCCGAGTTCGCTCGCTGGCGAAGCGCGGGGCGGTCCGGCCGAGGATCAAGGCAACGCAACCGCCTGCTGCTGAGCACCTCCAACTCCTCCCGTCTCGATGCCGGCTCTCCCGCTTGGCGGTCTTTCGACCCCGTGCGTTGCGCATGGGCCCGGGATGAGACCCTTCAGCGGGGACACACAAAAGCGAAGGGCCCGGCGCTGCGCGCCGGGCCCTTCGTCAAGTCTTGCTCAGATGCTGCTTCGATTAGAAGGAGCGAACGAAGCGCAGGAAGCCAGCCGTCTGGTCGGCGGAGTTGTCGGCGGCGCCGTTGTCGCCGTCGCGGTCGAGGTTGGTATAGGAAACTTCGGCGAGCATGTCGAAGTTCTTGGTGATCTCGTAGCCGACGTTGCCGACGAGCTTGTAGTAGCTGAAGCCGCCGACGTCGACCGACGGACCGACGAGCGGGTTCGCGGTGAAGTCGAAGGTCTCACCGTAGACGCCCGAAACCGCGACGCCGAGCTTGCCGAAGGCCTGCGAGTAGCCGGCGCCGACCTGCCATTCGACCGGGACCGTGGCCAGGACGTTGTCGAGGTCCGTGCCGAGCGTGGCGGCGTTGCTGAACAGGCCGATGGTCGAGTAGGAAGACGGATCGAAAGCGTAGGAACCTTCGATGCGCAGCTCGGAGTCGCTCGCGATCAGATCCTTGAGCGACAGGCCACCCTTCAGAGCGAAGGCACCGTCGTCACCACCGGTGTCGATATCGGTGATGCCGATGCCGCCGACGACCGGAATGAAGGCGTCGATCAGACCGCCGGACTGACGCTCGTCGTAGGAACCGGCGATGTAGACGCGGCCCCAGCCACCCGAGTAGGCCAGGCGACCGACAACGTCCGGGATCCAGTCGCCCGAAGCGTCGTCTTCGATCGAGAGGGCGGCCGAGAAGCCGTCCTGGGCGTAGGTGTAGGAGATGCGGTTGGTCTGGTAGTCACCGACCGGAAGATCCGTATCCGTGAGGAGACCGTCGTCCTCGGTCCACAGCGAGTCGAGGTAACCCATGGTGAGACCACCGAGCTGGATGTAGCCCTGGTCCATGCGGTAAGCAGCGTCGTTCGAGTAGGCACCGAAGGTGTTGGTCGCCTGAATTCGAGCAACGGCGCGCAGGGTGCCGAGTTCGGTCTCTTCGCGAGCGTCGAAGTTCAGACGGACGCGGACCTGGGAGCCGACCTGATAGGTGTCGCCTTCGTCGTTGACGAGATACTCTCTGCCGTTGTCGTCCGTGATCGAGCCGGCAGCATTGATCTGGTAGCGGACGTAGCCACCGATCGACAGGCAGGTCTCGGTGCCCGGGATGTAGTAGAAGCCGGTGCCGTAGACGTCGCAAACCTTGACGTATTCGGTGGGTTCCGGGGCGACCGGTACGATGACGTCCGCAGCGCGGGCGCCGGAGACTGCGACGAGCGCCGCAGCGGAGCCGAGAAGAAGGCTCTTGATGTTCATGTCCTGACCTCCAGTCAATTAATAGGTTAGGGTTGGGCCTTGTATGAAGGACAGCCTTCCCTGCCCCATCCCCTGTGCGAAAGTCCGAAGCCGTTTGCCCCCGCTTTCTGACGCCGACAATATCGAGACGTGGAATCGATGCAATCGCATATCTGCCACACTCCCCCCCTTGAGACGCTTTGGACACACCCGTGTTGCGCCGATGCCACTTTTTCGTTCACCGGCCGGTAACCATCGGCCGAAACCCCGCCGATCGGGGGGTTTTGCGTGACTTCGGACGGCCCGGCGCGAAGTGGGATCGCGTTCGGTCCCCGATTGGCCTCGCAAGGGAGCTTGCGCGTAACTTGACGGTGTCGGAATCGGAAGGTCCGCCGAGCATTGCGGCGGGTCGCCGGATTGGCGCCTCGGCGGCGAATCACACCCGGAACATCGGCGCTCCGAGGTCGCGGAAGTCGCGCTCCCGGCAGGTCAGCACGATCACCTGCAACTCCCGGGCCGCCTCCCGCAGCACCTGATGCATGCGCTCCAGGCGGGTCTCGTCGGTGTTGACCAGAGCATCGTCGAGGATGACCGTCGCCGGGTGCCCGCCCTGCTTTAGGACCTGGGCGAGGGCGAGCCGGGTCACCACCGCGACCTGCTCGCGTGCACCGGCCGACAGCCGGTCGAAGCGTTCTTCCACCCCGGCGCGCGTCAGACCCTTCAGTTCCAGCGTCTCCTCGTCGAGGTCGATGTCGGTCTCGGGATGAATGAGCCGGAGGAACGGTGCGACGCGGGTCTTGATCGGCCCGAGCCAGCGCTCGCGCGCGGCCCGCTGTGCGTCGAGAAGCGTTTTGTAGAGCAGCCGCGAGGCATCGGCTTCGCGGGCGATCCGCGCCCTGCGCCGGTCGAGATCGCCGATCCGCTCGTCGAGAAGCTGGATCGCCTCTCCGAGTCCGCTGCCGCCGGCGACCCGCACCTCGCCTTCGAGGCCGATGGTCTCGTCGCGGAGTTGCTGCACCGTCGCAGTGATCTGGCGAAGCGTCCGCTCGGCCGCCTTCAGCCGCGCCTCGGCGGCCTCCCGCCCCTCTTCCTCCCGCTCGCGGCGCTGCAAAGCGAGCCGGCCGCGCTTGGCCTCGAGATCCGCGTCGGCCTCGGCCAGCCGCTCCAGCAGCCGCGGGCGCGGCACCGCGCCTTCCGCAGTTTCGGCTTCGTTGCGCAAACGCTCGGCCTGCGCCTTCAGATGCGTCAGATCGCTTTCGGCCGCAGCGCGGCGCAGCGTCGCCGTCTCGCTATCCTGCGACGCGACCCTGTAGCGCTCGTCCGCCGCCGTGGTTGCGCGCCGTGCCTGGTTCAGCGCCGCAACCAGGGATTCGGCAACCTCCTCGGCGTCCTCTCCGGCGATCGGCGAAGCGCCGCCGCCCGCGTCTTCCGCGACGGCGGCGCGCAACCGGCCGACGGCGGCCTCGGCGGCCCGCAGCCGCGCCCTCGCCGCGTCGAGCCCCTCCGGCACGAGGGCGTCGCGGCGGGCGGAAAGGAGCTTCAGATCGGCTTCGAGTTCCTGGCGCGCCGCGAACAGCCGCCGGGCGTCGTCGCCGCGCGCCACGCCGCAGCCCTTCAACAGCCCGGCGAGCGCCGATTGCGCCTCTCGCAATTCGGTTTCGAGATTGGCCGCGCCGCCACCCGGCTCGATCGTCATCGCGCCGAAACCCTCCAGCAGGTAGCGGCTGCGCGAAAGCACCCGCAGCGGCTCGCCGGGCGCAACCGCCTCGCCACCGACGGAGCGGACCGATTTCCCCGCCTCGGGCTCGAAGACGACGGCCGGTGCCGTCACCTGCAGGCGAACCTCGCAGTCCCGCTGCCGGCGCTCGGCCTTGTCGATGGCCGTCAGGGTCTTCTGGTCGATCGTTGCGAGATCGCGCTCGGCCGCGCGCATGGCGATCCGCTCGGTCAGGTCTCCAGCCTCGGCGACGACGGCGTCGAGGCGGTCCCGCGCGGCGCTTTCGCGGGCGAGATCGGAGCGTCGCCGATGCGCCTCGTGGCGATCCTCGGCCATTTTGAGGGCGGCGCGGGCGGCATTCTGCGCCTTGACGGCATCGTCCACCGCCCCGACCGCGACGCGCGCGGCCGCATCGATTTCCGCGAACTCGGCAGCCGCCGTCTCGAACGCCCGCCGCGCCGCCGTTGCGGCCTTGACGAGATCGTCACGCCGCTGCAGCGCCTCGACGGCCCCGGCGCGCACCGCCTCGACCTGCCGCAAAGCGCTTTCCGCCGCCTGCCACTCGCGCTCGCGCTCTTCGGCCCGGCGCAGGCTGGCTTCTGCGGCGCGCAAGCCTTCTTCCGCTTTCTCTACAGTTCGTTCGTCCTCGTAGCCTTTCAGTGACCGGCGCCGATCCTCCAGCCGCTTCAGCTTCTGATCGAGATCGGCCTGCGCGGCGCGCTTCTCGCCAAGCTCCTGGCGCGCAGCGGCCAGTTCGTCGTCGATCGCCTTCAGCGGCCCGTTCGCGGCCTGCCGCCCCGTCGCGGTAAAATGCCGGTCGTTCAGCGCCTTGGCGGCAAGGATCAGCGAGCGTCCCCGCTCGCCGCCGAGGATCGTGCCGACCTCCCCCTCGAGCGAGGCCGTCACCGCGTCGCGGCCCGCGCCGATGTCGAGACCGGTGTTCGATCGCCCCTGCTCGACCCAGAGGAGGCCGAAGGCGCCCTGATGCTCGGACAGTTTCGAATCGCCGCGGCCCGGATGGGTGAAGCCGAGAAGTTCGGCGAGCTTCTCCTCGACGGCATCGCCGGAGACCGGCGTCTGCCAGGGTCCTTCGAGTTCGGCGGCCGGGCGGGTCAGAAAGCTCTTGGTCAGCCGGTAGTCGGCGCCTCCATGGGAGAAGGAAACCGCCACCGTCGGGCGGCGCCCGTCGCCGCCATAGGGCAGGAAAGCCTCCACCGCTTCGCCGCGGCCGCGATATTTCTGGAAAAAAGCCGCCCGCAAGGCTTTCAGCAGCGTCGACTTGCCGGCCTCGTTGTCTCCGACGACGACGTTGAGGCCGGGATCGAAGTTTTCGAGATTGGCGTCCGTGAGCGCGGCGAACTCGCTGACGCGGAGCGATTTCAGATACATTTCCTCAGCGCTCCGGTCCGGACAGCCGCCGATGCTCGACATAGGCCATGCGCAGCGCCAGCTGCGCCGTCTCGCGCTCGGGATCGGCCGGATCCGCGGCCTTGGCCCGCAACGTCTCCACGGCAGTGCGCACGAAGCCGGAGAGGTCGATCCGGTCCAGGTCGTCTTCGTCGGGCTCGTCGAACAGATCGTCGTCGCGAATGTCGAGGCAGAAGAAGCGATCGCGCCAGTGACCGAGCGTCTCCTCCAGCCGGAGCCGCTCGCGCAGCGGCAGGCTGCCGGCGAGCGTCAGCTTCAGAAGCGTCCGGCCCGGTTCGGCAAAGGACGCGAACAAGGGATCGAGCCCTCCGACGTCTCCCTCGAGGCGCTCGGCGCGCGCCTCCCATAGATAATGAGCGACCGGCACCCGCTCGATGCGCGGCACCTCCCCCGGTCCGTCGAGCTCGACCAGCGCGACGAAGCCCGGCTCGTTGGCGGGATAGCGGTCGGGCTCCGGCGTCCCGGCGTAGGCGGTCCGCGGCGCGATGCCGGCCAGGAAGCCGTGCCAGTCGCCGAGCGCCAGATAGTCGAGGCGGGCCGTTTCGGCGCGGGTCTCGGCGATGGGATTGCCGGCATCGGCGCCTTCCGGCAGACGGTTTTCCAACGCGCCGTGGGCGAGGCCGACGCGGACGGCGCCCTCCGGCGTTTCGGCCTGATCGAACCAGCGGGTGAGATCGGCGCCTTCGTGGCGGCGCACCAGCGGCGCCGGCAGAATGGCGAGGCGCCCATCCGGAAGCACGATCGGCGCCGGCTCGTCGGCGACGATCACGTTCGTCAGACCGCGCCTTGCGGCAAGGCTCCGCAGCCGCCCCCAGACGCTGCCGGTCACCGCCGTGTCGTGATTGCCCGGCAGGAATACCCACGGGCCCGGAAAAGCCGCCATCTGGTCGAGCACGCGATTGACGTCCCGCTCGGCGACCGTGTTGTCGTCGAAGGCATCGCCGGCGACGAGCACCGCATCGACCTGACGCCCGGCGGCCAAAGCGGCGATCCGACCGACGGCCGCAAAGCGCGCAGCGCGCAGCTCCACCCGCCGCTCCTCGTCGAAACCGCCGAAGGGCTTGCCGATCTGCCAGTCCGCCGTATGGAGAAGCCGGATCATTCCGCGCGGTTACTCTCGTCGTCAATCTGGGTTTTCGGGGCGAGAATCGGCTCGCACCCTCGCGCCCCACCGTCCCGGATGGCAAGTGCGCCGGTTCACCGGTGACAGGCTTTTCAACGACTTTTCGCCGCCGCGCCGGCACTTCGGACGAAGCGGGAGCCACCCGGCTCGCGAACTCCTGCCGGCAGCTTGACCCCGCCCGCACCGATCGCGCAAGTTCGCCGGAAAGCGAACGAACGGGAGGAACGGCGATGCCGGTCTATCAACTCGGCGAGGATCGGCCGGACATCGGCGAGGACGTCTTCATCGCCCCGAACGCGCAGGTGATCGGCCGCGTGCGGCTCGGCAAAGGGGCGAGCGTCTGGTTCGGCGCGGTGATCCGCGGCGACAACGAGTGGATCGAGATCGGCGAAGCGACCAACATTCAGGACAACGCCGTCCTCCACAGCGATGCCGGCCTGCCGCTTTCGATCGGCGCCGGCTGCACCATCGGCCACGCGGCCATCGTCCACGGCTGCACGGTGGCGGACAACGTGTTGATCGGCATGGGCGCGACGGTGCTGAACGGAGCCAGGATCGGCAGAGACTCCATCGTCGGCGCCAACGCCCTCGTCACCGAGGGCAAGGAGTTTCCCGACCATTCGCTGATCGTCGGTGCACCGGCCAAGGCCGTCCGCACGCTCGACGAGGCGGCGGCGGAAAAGCTCCGCGAATCGGCCCGGCACTATCACCGCAATGGGCAGCGCTTCTCGGCGGGGCTGAAGCGCGTCGACGGGTGAGCGCCACGACGGGCCTGCCGCGGCCTCTTTTCCCGTCGGGAAACTTTGCGTAAGAGCGAGAGGCGTCGGAACCGGCCCTCGGTTTTTCCGGATTTCGCCGCACCTTCTGCCCGGCGTCGAAGCTCTGCGTGTGTCCGGCGACCGGACGCGCCGACGTCTTCGAACGCCGGTGCCGAGATTCTCGCCCTCGTCGAACGAACCGCCCGGCCGGCAGCCTGCACCGGCCACGCCCTCGCCGGAACCGCCCGATGCCACTTTTCACCGATCTCGCCCGCTCGCTTCCCGCCACCGTTCCCTTCGTCGGACCGGAGGCGCTGGAGCGGCGCATGGGCGTGAAATTCCGCGCCCGCCTCGGAGCGAACGAAAGCGTCTTCGGGCCGTCGCCCCGGGTGGTCGAGGCGATGGCCCGGGCGGCGCGCGACAGCTGGGCCTATGGCGACCCGGAACAATACGAGTTGAAGCAGGCGATCGCCGCCCATCACGGCATCGGCATGGAGACCATCGCCGTCGGCGAGGGGATCGACGGGCTGCTCGGCCACCTCGTCCACCTCGCCACCGACCCCGGCGATACGGTGGTGACCTCCTACGGCGCCTATCCGACCTTCAACTATCACGTCGCCGGCCACGGCGCGCGGCTCGACTTCGTGCCCTACCGGTCCGACGACCACGAGGACCCCGGGGCGCTCATCGAGCGGGTCAGGGCCGTTCGTCCGAAGCTCGTCTATTTCGCCAATCCCGACAATCCGACCGGCAGCTGGCACGACGCCGCGACGGTCGAACGGCTGATCGACGCAATTCCGGAGGAGACGATCCTCGTCCTCGACGAGGCCTATGTCGACTTCGCCCCGCCGAAAAGCCTGCCGAAGATCACGACGATGCGGCCGAACCTCCTGCGCTTCCGCACCTTCTCGAAGGCCTACGGCATGGCCGGCGTGCGCGTCGCCTATGTCGTGGGCGAGCCGGCGTCCATCGCCCAGTTCGACAAGGTGCGCAACCATTTCGGCGTGTCGCGCATCGCCCAGGCCGGGGCGCTCGCGGCGCTGGCCGATCAGGCCTATCTCGGCGCGGTCATAGAAAAGGTCGCGCATGCGCGCGAGGAACTGTCGGCGATCGCCCGGCGGGCCGGCCTGACGCCGCTTCCCTCCGCCACCAATTTCGTCGCCATCGACTGCGGCGGCGACGGGACCTATGCGCGGACGCTGCTTCCCGCCGTCCTGCAGCGCGGCGTCTTCATCCGCATGCCGGGCGTGGCGCCGCTCGACCGGATGATCCGGGTCTCGGCCGGGCGGCCGGAGGACCTGGCGCTGTTCGAGGACGCGCTGATCGGCGCGATCGACGAGGTCGGGCGTCCCGAGCGCTGAACGGGGGCCGCGGCCGAGCCCTCACGGGGAGCCGCATCCCTCGGCGAGGGCCAAGCTCAGTGCAGCGTCAGCCACGTCCGCGCCGCGCGCAGCGCCGCCGCGATCTCGGCCTTCGACATCTCCGCCGCGATGTCCCGGCGGTGAGCCGCCGCGCCGTCGATACCCTTGCGATCCGCGAGATTGAAATACATGTGGGCGGCGACGCGATCCGGGGCACCGGCGCCGCCGATCGCGGCGCGCATGCCGAGTTGCATGAGGATCGCGCCGTCGACGAAGCCGGCCCCGTTATCCGCCAATCGATCGAATGCGGTGGTGTCGATATGTGCCATGGTCCCTGTCCCGTCTTGTTTTCTTGTGACCGGGATTTTCGCGTCTCCGCTTGAAAGGGCGCTTAAGATTTTCGCTTAATTCGATCTAAATGCCGATTGCTGCCGCAACGGTAAATGAATTCGAACTCGTCTTCTTTGATCGGCGCCCGCATCGGCCGCTCTAACACGAAATATTTTGCTTTGATCACGATTGGGGGAGTGCTCTTCCCCAGCGATATGAAGACGGTTAAGTCCGCCGCCATGCGATGGTCGTCGCCTGGGGGCCGTAAACGAGCCGCCGGGGCATACGTCACATTCGATGAGAGGGCGTCGACGGCGAACGTTCAGGCCGCTGCAGCCGATCCTACGACCGATCGAGCCAGCTTTACCTCGTGCGGAATGGACTGCACGAGAGCCGTCGGCAGCGGCGATTTTTCAGGCCGTCGCCTTCGGCTCCGGCCAAAGAACATCGATGAGGAAACACGGATGAAGTCTTTCGTTCTCGCCACGGTGCTTGCCGCCGCATTCGCAACGCCTTCCCTTTCGGCCGAACCGATCCTCGGCAAATGGCGCGCGCCGGGCGGCGGCATCGTCGAGGTCAGCAGCTGCGGCGGAAGCTATTGCGCCACCGTCGTCTCCGGCCGGCACAAGGGCAAGGCGGTCGGGCGGATGTCCGGCTCCGACGGAACCTACGAGGGCCAGGTCACCGACCCGCGCGACGATCGCACCTATTCCGGCTCGGCGACCGTCAGCACGACCCAGCTCAAGCTGACCGGCTGCGCGCTGAAGGTGTTCTGCAAGACCCAGGTGTGGACGCGGGTCTAAGAGATCGGTCGCGCCTGCCCGGCGGTTTCCGCCCTTCATCGGTCGTTCGCCGCATGCGGCGTTTCGTCCCGCCGTGTCGCTCCGCATCCCAGCATTGAACGGACCGGCTTTTCACCGGCCGCCAAATCGTTTACGTTTACGTAAACGGCGGCTTGTGGGAGCGGCTGCCGGAGATCACATGGGAGGAACCGACATGTCGAAATTCACCGCACTTGCGGCGGTGGCGATCTTCGCCGCCAGCATCTCGGCCGCCTCCGCCGCGGCGCCGATCGTCGGCAACTGGCGGACGGCGAGCGGCGAGACGGCGAAGATCGCTGCCTGCGGCAAGGCCTATTGCACGACGATCCTGACCGGCCAGCACAAGGGCAAGCGGATCGGCCAGATGAGCGGATCGGGCGCGAGCTATTCGGGCCAGATCACCGATCCGTCCAGCGGCAAGACCTACGAGGGCACGGCGAAGGTGGACGGCAATTCGCTGAAGCTGACGGGCTGTGCCCTGAAGATCTTCTGCCGGTCGCAGACCTGGACCCGCAAATAGGCCGGGTCGCGACCGACATTCCGTGCGGATCGGCGGGGGCGACCGATCTTTGCGGACGCGCCGGCGTCGCTCGAGCGAGCGGCGCCGGCTGCGGGACCGATCACCGCAAACGCCGCGGCGACCGGCGCGTTCGGGCGCAGGCTCCCACGGCCAGGCCCGCCCACCGTCTCCTTTGTATCGAACCCGGACACCGGCTAGCAATCGGCGGCGCGATCCGTTATATGCGCCCCAGCATCGGCTTGCTTCCGGCGGCCTGATGCTTCACGGCCCACGCTGGACGACATCCCGGCGAAGGGCGTCACGACCCCGCAAAAACCGAAAAGAAAGGGTATCGCGATGTCGATTACCGCTGAGCGCAAGGCCGCGCTTCTCACCGAATACGCGACCAAGGACGGCGACACCGGTTCGCCGGAAGTGCAGGTGGCGATCCTCACGGAGCGCATCAACAACCTGACCGAACACTTCAAGTCGCACAAGAAGGACAACCATTCGCGCCGCGGCCTTCTGAAGATGGTCTCGCAGCGCCGGCGCCTTCTCGACTATCTGAAGTCGCGCGAGGAAAGCCGCTACCAGACGCTGATCGAGCGCCTCGGCCTGCGCCGCTGACACACCTTCCGGCGGGCCCCGAACACGATTTCGCGGGCCCGCCGGCCTTTGCCGGCCGCGACGCGCGGCCGTCGCCTGACCCCCGAGCGGGCCCTGCCCGCGACGGACCACCGAACGGTCATGGGGCAGGATTGCCGGATGCTTCCAGGCAGGCCGAAAAACGGCCGATCGCTTCCTCGACGAAGCGCCGCGCGAAGCCTCTCGCCGTCTTGCCCATGGCGCGTTTTGATAAAGAAGAACGCCACAGCGCCGCACCGGGATCTCCCGGCTGCGACGCCGAACGAAAGGCAAGAGAATGTTCAACACCCACAAGGTGGAAATCGACTGGGCGGGCCGCCCGCTCACCCTCGAGACCGGCAAGATCGCCCGCCAGGCCGACGGCGCCGTGCTCGCGACCTACGGCGAGACCGCCGTCCTCGCCACGGTCGTCTCGGAGAAGCAGCCGAAGGTCGGTTTCGACTTCTTCCCGCTGACCGTCAACTACCAGGAAAAGACCTTCGCGGCCGGCAAGATCCCCGGCGGCTTCTTCAAGCGCGAGGGCCGGCCGAGCGAAAAGGAGACCCTCGTCTCCCGCCTGATCGACCGTCCGATCCGCCCGCTCTTCGCCGAGGGCTACAAGAACGACACCCAGGTCGTCTGCACCGTGCTGCAGCATGACCTCGAGAACGATCCGGACATCGTCGCCATGGTCGCGGCCTCGGCCGCCCTGACTCTCTCCGGCGTTCCCTTCATGGGCCCGATCGGCGCCGCCCGCGTCGGATACATCGGCGGCGAGTACAAGCTCAACCCGCATGTCGACGAGATGCCGGAATCCAAGCTCGACCTCGTCGTCGCCGGCACCGACGCCGCCGTGCTGATGGTCGAATCGGAAGCCTCCGAGCTCTCCGAGGAGATCATGCTCGGCGCCGTGATGCACGGCCACCGCGGCTTCCAGCCGGTGATCGACGCGATCATCAAGCTCGCCGAAGTGGCCGCCAAGGAGCCGCGCGAGCACGTGACGCCGGATCACTCGGCGCTCGAAGGCGAAATGCTGCAGATCGCCGAGACCGAGCTGCGTGACGCCTACAGGAACACCGACAAGCAGGCGCGCTACGCCGCCGTCGACGCGGTGAAGAAGAAGGTCACGGCGCACTTCCTGCCCGAGGGCGCGGAAGAGACCAAGTACTCCAAGGAAGAGGTCGGCGCGGTCTTCAAGGAGCTGCAGGCCAAGATCGTCCGCTGGAACATCCTCGACACCTCCTCGCGCATCGACGGCCGGGCGCTCGACGTGGTCCGCCCGATCGTCTCGGAAGTCGGCATCCTGCCGCGCACCCACGGCTCGGCGCTGTTCACCCGCGGCGAGACCCAGGCGCTGGTCGTCGCGACGCTGGGCACCGGTGAGGACGAGCAGTTCGTCGACGCTTTGACCGGGACCTACAAGGAGCGCTTCCTGCTCCACTACAACTTCCCGCCCTACTCCGTCGGTGAAACCGGCCGCATGGGTTCGCCCGGCCGCCGCGAGATCGGCCACGGCAAGCTCGCCTGGCGGGCGATCCACCCGATGCTGCCGGAGCCCGAGCAGTTCCCCTACACGCTGCGCGTCGTCTCCGAGATCACCGAATCGAACGGCTCGTCCTCGATGGCGACCGTCTGCGGCACCTCGCTGGCGCTGATGGATGCGGGCGTTCCGCTGAAGTCTCCGGTCGCCGGCATCGCCATGGGTCTCATCAAGGAAGGCGAGCGCTTCGCCGTCCTGTCCGACATTCTCGGCGACGAGGATCACCTCGGCGACATGGACTTCAAGGTCGCCGGCACGGCGGCGGGGATCACCTCGCTGCAGATGGACATCAAGATCCAGGGCATCACCGAGGAGATCATGAAGATCGCCCTCGGCCAGGCCAAGGGCGGCCGCGACCACATCCTCGGCGAAATGGCGAAAGCCATCTCCGAGGGCCGCGCCGAGCTCGGCGAGTTCGCCCCGCGCATCGAGGTCATGCAGATCCCGACCGACAAGATCCGCGACGTGATCGGCTCGGGCGGCAAGGTGATCCGCGAGATCGTCGAAAAGACCGGCGCCAAGATCAACATCGAGGACGACGGCACGATCAAGATCGCCTCCGCCTCGGGCAAGGAGATCGAGGCCGCCAAGAAGTGGATCCACTCGATCGTCGCCGAGCCGGAAGTCGGCGAGATCTACGAGGGCACGGTCGTGAAGACGGTCGAATTCGGCGCCTTCGTCAACTTCTTCGGCTCGCGCGACGGCCTCGTCCACATCTCCCAGCTCGGCGCCGGCCGCGTCGCCAAGACGACCGACGTCGTCAAGGAAGGCGACAAGGTCTGGGTCAAGCTCATGGGCTTCGACGAGCGCGGCAAGGTGCGGCTGTCGATGAAGGTCGTCGACCAGACGACCGGCGAGGAAGTCAAGAAGGAAGACGCGGAAGAGGCGTGAGCCTCCAACGTCTCAGCGGGGTGAGAGCCTCAACGGACATGATGCGCGCGCTCGGAGAAACCCGGGCGCGCTTTCTGCAAATGGCTGAACGCCAGGTCACGACCGCATTCACCATGCTATGAAACTCAGCAAATTGATCGAAACCGCGTTTTGGCTCGCCCGCGAGAGCCGGCGAAGCACTCGGCCGTCGGAAACGTGGGCAAAACGGGAAGAGCGATAAGGTGGCGACCCGCGTCCGCTGGCTGGGCCCGATTTTGATACTCTGCGAAATCTTAAGGAAAATTGGGTTTTCGCGCAGGCCCCATAATTCTATGCATCAACAAATTCCAACCCAAGTCGATCGAAGACTTTTTTATACTCCACGCAGAAAAGCTCGTTTGTACTTACTTTAGAGCCTATAACGAAGCCAACCCCCTTAAATCGGCTGGTATGAACCATCGAACCCGAAGCGATTTCAGCCACATTCACGTCCGAACCGCATCTAATACTGAACGTTTCCGTAAAGAGCGACCCGTAAACAAATATATCAAGGCGCTTGTGATTGAAAATGGACGCGATCGGCCCAACTTCACGGCCATCCACAAACAGCGCCTTATTGCCGGACTTTACGTGGTAGAACGGTGATTTAACATCAACAACCCTCTTGTCCAATATACTGTTCGTAAAACTTACGTCTTCCAGTACTCTAGCTACTTGAAAATCATTAAAAACAGAGTATTTGTCACCAGCCGCCTCCCTCCGCATCCTTTCCGCGTAGTGGCGGTCAATAATTGCTATTTCACGATCGGAAACAACGCTGCGACCTGTCGTTCCATCTAAAATAACCGCTCGGACGCGGGTATCGCTAAACGTTCCGCATATATGCCGCGGAAATATGATGTAAACATCCCGCACGTTATTTGGAACACGCGCGGTAACAAATCCCGCTATACGACCAAACAGGGGGATTATACCTCTATTATTGTCTCTATAGACATCGACGACTTCGCCCAACGCGATCGTTTGCCCTAACGCGAGCACGTCAACACTACCGAATTCTTCTTTAGGGCTCAGATTATTCAAGAACGAGTGGCGCGGCAATGATGCTCGAACTTGACCAACCTCGTCGTCTGAATCATCGGCGATATTATTGTACAGCACATCGATCCCGAACCATTTCGCCGGAGCCTTACGATCCGGTTCCGCAAACTCGTCTTCGCAGTCGATTTCAATTTTTAGATCGCTTGTCACTCGAATTGAAGTGTCCGGCAATATGATATCCATTTTATCGCTTAAAAATTGCCTAATTGCCCGCGTAGCTTTGTCATACTTTGCCGCTTCCAGTCCTAAGCGATCATCGTACTTCCATTCTGCACCCTTGATTGGATTCGCGATCCGCAGCGTGATTGAATTAAGGCTTTTAAAATGCTCAAGCTGCGTTGCATCGAATAGCGATAAGGTTATCTTGCAGAATTCCCTCTTTGGACCAATACGCTCAACTACGCGATCAAAGTTTTTAGAAGTGTCCTTTATATTCAGAGCCCTAAGCTCTCTCTTTCCAAAAATTTTTCCATTCACCCTTACGCGGAAACCGCCAAGCTCGCGCTGCGATGTACCGCTCGCCTTGAGTGCCTTGCTGGCATCGTGACTGTCGTATAAAACCTGATCAACGATTCCATTGTGGAATTTGAACGCGTCATTCAGGTATAAATATCCAAGTATTGCCTTATTCAGCGGTGACGCGTTCACACTGAATGGGATTTTTTTTCCGGAGAACATTACTACTTCGCAACTCGACTGCTCTATGCTATCAAAAAAATGGTTTGCTCCCTTCTTTGATAAGAGCGTTCGGTAGAAATACTCATAATCAGATTCAAATTTCGTATTCCTGCTGGTCGAGAATGTTTCTTCAAGGGTTCTCAGCTTCGTCCGAAGATCCGCATCAGCCAAAAAATACTGGCCTACGGCTCTTGATATCCGTTCCAATTGGCGGTTCGTCCAAAAACATCTAAATAAATCTGTCAATGCACCGTCGCCATCGCCTATAATTGCTACGCGTGGACATTCTCCACTATAGTTCAGGGGTAGCGCGTTCCGGTCTTCCCAATAGGAAAATCGATCAAAGCCTGAAATCTTGCGTTCAAAAGGGAAACCCGTCGCCAGAAATATTAAATCTGAATGCACGATAGAAGATACGTCTTGCCCTACTTCCGAAAAGCAAACCTCGAAGTGGTCGTCTGGATGCGCTTTGACATCGATCCGTCGCACTTGGCTTTTAAGCCTGATGCTCACTTTTGCATTTTCTTCGTTGATAAAAAGTCTACGAAAATCCTCCAGGACGCTATTTGCAACATCTTGGGAATATCCTGAATACCAATTAAGAAATGGGAGATCAGTCGTGTCATTCAATTCGATATCCGGCCATGAGACGCTGGTCGGACTTAAGACGCGAGTTCTGTTGCGGACCTGAATTGGAACCAATTCTTTTGAACGTTCGAATATCGTGACCTCGATACCTTTCGCTGCGAGTGCGGCCGCGCATGTAATACCCGCGAATCCCCCGCCAACGACGATCGCCCTGTCAGTGCCGCCGATTTCGCCGGTGTTGAGCAACTCCGCGACGAGACGTACGGCCCTCAACTGCTGCGTGTGAATACTAACTCGGTGTGCGAGCCCTCCAAGAACATATGCTCGTTGGCCAGGGTTCGGCTTGCAGAGCCGGATTAAATCTGAGCCCGACATCGCACCTTCGCCCTTCTCATCCATCAACCTTTTTAGGGGCTCTTTTGCGCATTAACAATATAGGGTTGCGATCATAAGTGTGGAATATTTGTCTGCAAGGAATATCGACATTAAGGGGAAATTCACGGATGCGAGGTCGCCGCGGGATGAGACTTGGGCTGAAATGTACCTCAGCAGGCGGTTTTAGAAGTTATCGTCCTCCGCTTAACTCGAGCACTTCGCGCTTCCGACGGCCCTGAATGGACTAAGCGTCGATCTGCTGTTTCGCCTCCATATGTTGCCATAGCGCATCGGCGAGGGTGAGTGCTGGCTCGTACCCTGCGGAGCGTGTTATCGGGTTCCTGGCTAATGCAGTAACGTTTCCGAAAGCCCCACCCCATGCTCGACCTCTCCCGCCTGCGCCGCGAAGCCGTGGAGGCGCCTGAAAGCGGCATCGTTGCCGTCGTCAATCATGCCCGCGGCAAGGAGGGGATCATCCCCATGTGGGCCGGCGAGGGCGATCTTGCGACGCCGCAATTCATCGCCGATGCCGCCGCCGAGAGCCTCAAGGCGGGCGAGACGTTCTATACCTATCAGCGCGGGCTGCCGGAGCTGCGCGAGGCGCTGAGCCGGTATTCGAGCACGCTCTACGACCAGAACCTCGAGCCGAACCGCTTCTTCGTCACCGGCTCGGGCATGCATGCGATCCAGGTCGCGCTGATGGCGCTGGCGGGGGCCGGCGACGAGGTGGTGTTCATCGGCCCGACCTGGCCGAACTTTGCGGCTGCCGCCGGGTTGATGGGCGCGGCGACGCGGGAGGTCTCGCTCGATTCCGAGAATGGGCGCTGGAGCTTCGATCTGGGCAAGCTGAAGGCCGCGATCACCGACAAGACCCGCGTCCTCTTCGTCAACACGCCATCGAACCCGACCGGCTGGACGGCGAGCCGCGAGACGCTTTCCGGGATCCTGAAGATCGCCCGCGAGGCCGGCATCGTCATCATCGCCGACGAGATCTATGCCCGCTTCTATTACGAGGGGCCGCGCGCGCCGTCCTTCCACGACGTGATGGCGTCCCACGACGCCATCGTCTTCGTCAATTCCTTCTCCAAGAACTGGGCGATGACCGGCTGGCGGGTCGGCTGGATCGAGACGAGCCCGGCGCTCGGCCAGGTGGTCGAGAACCTCATCCAGTATTCCAACTCCGGCGTCGCCGCTTTCATGCAGCGGGGCGCGATCGCGGCTTTGACGCGGGGCGAGGAATTCGTCGAAAATCAGGTCGCCCGGGCCGAGACCGCCCGCGACATCTTCTGCGACATCCTGACGGCGACCAACAAGGTCGAGCTGTCGCCGCCCGACGGCGCCTTCTACGCCTTCTTCAAGATCGACGGCGTGACGGACACCCGCGCCGCGGCCTTCCGCATCGTCGACGAGGCAAAGGTGGCAATCGCGCCGGGCACGGCTTTCGGGCCTGAGGGAACGCCGTTCCTCCGCGCCTGTTTCCACCGCCGCCTCGACGAGGTGGAGGCGGCGGCCCACCGGCTGGCCGAGTGGATCGGGTATCAGGTGTGAAGGCCGAACGACGGGCGGGATTGTCCCGCCTGCGTGATCTCGCCCTGACCATCGCCGCGGCGCTCGTGGGCGGCGTCGTCGCCGATGCCCTCGGCCTGCCCGTCGCCTGGCTGCTCGGGCCGGTGGTCGCCGCGACCGCGATGAGCCTTGCCGGCCTCGACACCCGCCTGCCGGAGGCGCTGAAAACCTTCGCCTTCTTCGTCCTCGGCATCCAGGCGGGCTCAGGCGTCTCGCCGGAGATCGCCAGCCAGATCGCGCTCTGGCCGCTCTCCTTCGTCATCCAGCTCGCTGGCGTCCTTCTCGCGGTGATGCTCTGCTATGCCTATCTGCGGCGCCTCCTCAAATGGGATCACGCCTCGGCGCTCTTCGCCTCGCTGCCGGGCGCCCTCTCCTTCGTCGTCGCCGCTGCCTCGGAGACCAAGGCCGACATGGGCCGGGTGGTGATCATCCAGTCGATCCGGCTATTGATGCTGATCGCCGCACTGGTGCCGCTGCTCGGGGCGCTGGAAGGCGGCGACGTGATGGGGTCCTCGATCCGCCCGTCCGTCGACGGCTCGTTCGGCGAATACGCCCTGATGTTCGCGCTCTGCGCGGTCACCGCCTTCCTGGCGGCGAAGCTGAACGTTCCCGGCGGGATGATGCTCGGCGCGCTGATCGGCAGCGCGGTGCTGCACGGGGCGAGCGTCGTCTCGGTATCGCTGCCGGGTTTCCTCGCCCTGCCGAGCCTCGTCCTTCTCGGCGTCATCGTCGGCGCCCGGCTGAATGGCATCAGCCCCAAGGCCTTCCTGCAGCTCCTCGTCCCCTCCCTCGGCTGCTTCGCCCTCAGCCTCGTCGGCACCGGTCTCGCCGGCCTCGCGGCGGTCGTCTTCGTCGACCTGCCGGCGCCGAACGTCGCGCTCGCCTATGCGCCGGGCGCGCTCGAGGCGCTGACGGTGCTCGCCTTCCAGTTCGACATCGACCCGGCCTATGTCGCCTCGCACCACGTGGTGCGCTTCTTCGCCATCGCGATGATCGTGCCGTTTCTGGCAAGGCGCGTGTCGCGCCGCGAGGCGGGCGAAGAACCCGGTATCGATCGGAAGGAGAACGGGGCGAGAGCGCCGGGAGAATGAGCCCGAGCTGACTACGGCGAGAGAAGCTTCAGGCGTCGATTGCGGCGAAGACGGAAGGGCTCGGCGCTTCGGCCTCGCCGCCCTCCGGGCCCCAGGAGACGACCCAAGAGACGAAGTCGTCGCTCATTTCCGCGAAACGGAACGCCTCGCCCGCCTGGACGAGCAGTGCATCGCCGGCTGCGGCTTCGCCCGCATCGTCGCCGACGAGGGTCGTGCTGCGGCCGGAGACGACGAGAAACAACCTGTCCTGACGGTGCGGCGCCTGCCGGTCCTCGCCCCGCGGCGCGAAGACCTCGAGGGTCATCGTCCCGTGGGCGAAAGCCTCGGCGAGGAACTGGCCGTCCGGCCACTCGGCGGTGGCCGGCTTCGGCAGCGTCCTCGCGAGCTCTTTCAGCGACACCTTCATCGGCGGATCATCCTCTTCGCGGACCCGCCTTCTCGTCGTCAGGGCGGCGCGGTCAGCCGCCCGCCTGGGAGACGACCAGCGGGGTCACCTTCTCCGAACGCTCGGGGCTGGCCGGCCGTTCCGCGGCGAAGGGGATGCCGACCGCATGCCAGGTCTCGACCAGGGCGTCGCGCAGCGCGGCAATCAGCTGGTCGTCGTGGAGCGGCGTCGGGGTGATCCTGAGGCGCTCGGTCCCGCGCGGCACGGTCGGATAGTTGATCGGCTGGATGTAGATGCCGTGCTCGGCGAGCAGCCGGTCGCTCGCCTTCTTGCAGAGATCGGGGTCGCCGACGAGCATCGGCACGATATGAGTGTCCGACGGCATCACCGGCAGGCCGGCCGAGGCGAAGATCGACTTGGCGCGGGCGGCCTGGCGCTGCTGGGCGTCGCGCTCGGCCTGCGAGGCCTTCAGATGGCGGATGGAGGCGGTGGCCGCGGCCGCCAGCGCCGGCGGCAGGGCGGTGGTGAAGATGAAGCCCGGCGCATAGGAGCGCACCGCGTCGATCATCGCCCTGGAACCGGTGATGTAGCCGCCGAGGACGCCGAAGGCCTTGGCGAGCGTTCCCTCGATCACGTCGATCCGGGAAGCGACTCCGTCGCGCTCGGAGATGCCGCCGCCACGGGGCCCGTACATGCCGACGGCATGGACCTCGTCGATGTAGGTCATGGCGTTGTACTTGTCGGCGAGGTCGCAGATCGCCGCGATCGGCGCGATGTCGCCGTCCATCGAATAGACGCTCTCGAAGACGATCAGCTTCGGCCGGTCCGGCTCGGCGGCGGCGAGCAGCTCTTCCAGATGGGCGACGTCGTTGTGGCGGAACACCTGCTTCTTGGCGCCGGACTTCCTGACGCCCTCGATCATCGAGGCGTGGTTGAGTTCGTCGGACAGGATCAGGCAGTTCGGCAGGAGCTTGGCGATGGTCGAGATCGACGCCTCGTTGGAGACGAAGCCGGAGGTGAAGACGAGGGCTGCTTCCTTGCCGTGCAGATCGGCGAGCTCGAGCTCGAGTTCGACCAGCGGATGGTTGGTGCCGGAGATGTTGCGCGTACCGCCCGCACCCGAGCCCATCGCGCCGGCCGTTTCGGTCATCGCGCCGATGACGTCCGGATGCTGGCCCATGCCGAGATAGTCGTTCGAGCACCACACGGTGATTTCCCGCGCCTCGCCCTGATGCCGCCAGATCGCCTTCGGAAACCGTCCCGCGATCCGCTCCAGATCGGCGAACACCCGGTAGCGGCGCTCGGCGTGGAGAGCCTCGATCGCAGAGGCGAAATGGCGCTGGTAATCAATCATCGTGCACTCCTCATCGGAACGGTTCTAAGTCCGCCAGACCGGATTGTCCACAATCGCGACCGACGACACCCGCCGACAACTGTCCAAATAATATGACACACATTCCGGCAGGAATGACAACTGATTTTGACAGTCGACGTTCATCCTGCCGCCATTCTGCGCCACGATCCTTGATTTAGAACAAACCCAACCGGGCACGACCGGCCCCATCCATCACGGAGTTCCATCCGGGCGAGCCGCCGCGACGTCTATCGCTTGCGTTCTTCGGCCGGCGTTTCGGCGGAGCCGAGGCGATCGCGGTCCGTTTCCGCCCGGAGCGGTCCGTCTTGCGCGGCTTCATCGCCCTGCTCGCGGCTTTCCCCGGGGGCGCGGCGCGCTCGCGTCTGCTGCTTGCGGCGCATCAGATTCTCGCGCAAAGCCCGCTCGAGACGAGCCTGACGCGCCGATTTGGTCTTGTCCGACGGAGCCTTGGTCATGGCCGGGATCTAACGGTTCCAAAGTGGAAAGACCAGACTTCGAAATCGCCCCGCCGGGATTCCCGCTCCCGGGATCGTCGAGCGCACATGCGAATGCAAACGGGCGACCGGGTGACAAAGGCGCATCCAAACCGGTAGATCGGCGTTCCACAGACGATGGCGGCGCGACCGGCCGCCACGGCGTCAGCGCGGCGAAGGCCGGGGGAAGCAGACATCATGATCGACCGCATCGGCTTTGCCGCCGAGCTTGCCGCCTACACCGAGCGCCACGGCCCGGTGACCATCGGGCTCGCCGGTGCCGGCCAGATGGGCACCGACATCGTCGTCCAGGCGGCGCTGATGACCGGGCTCCGGGTCGGCGCGATCGCCGCCAACAGCCCCCGCCGGCCAATGGAAGCGATCGCCATGGCCGGCCATGGCGAGGGCCACGGCGTTCTCGCCGCCTCCCCTTCCGCCATCGACGCGGCGATCGAGGCGGGCCGCATCGCCGTGACCGACGACATCGCGGCGCTCTGCGCCAGCGGCCGGGTCGACGTCGTCGTCGACGCCACGGGCAGCCCGGAGATCGGAACGCGGCTCGCGCTTCTCGCCATCGAGAACGGCAAGCACATCGTCATGCTGAACGTCGAGGCGGACATCACGGTGGGCCGCCTTCTCGCCCGCAAGGCCAAGGCCGCCGGCACGGTCTATACCGGCTCGGCCGGCGACGAACCCGCCGCGACGCTGGAGCTGATCGCCTTCGCCCAGACGCTCGGCATGGAGGTCGTCGCGGCCGGCAAGGGCAAGAACAATCCGCTGCGCCACGACGCCGTGCCGGAGGAATACGAGGCCGAGGCGCGCGAGCGCAACATGAACGCCCGGATGCTGGTCGAGTTCATCGACGGCTCGAAGACCATGGTGGAGATGACGGCGATCGCCAATTCCACCGGCCTCGTGCCGGACGTGCCGGGCATGCACGGGCCGGAGGCGAGCCTCGAAAACCTCGCCCAGATCCTCTGCTCGAAGGACGACGGCGGCGTGTTGTCGAAAGCGGGCCGCGTCGACTACACGATCGGCAAGGGCGTCGCCCCCGGCGTGTTCTGCGTGGTGAAGCCGCGTCATCCGCGCGCCATCGAGCGCATGGCCGACCTGAAGGTCGGTCCGGGCCCCTGCTTCGCCCTCGTCCGCCCCTTCCACCTCACCAGCCTGGAAACCCCGCTTTCGGCCGCAAGGGTGGTAATGCACCGCCGGCCGGACATGGTGCCGGTCGACCGGCCGGTGGCCGAATGCGGCGCGCGCGCCAAGCGCGCCCTGAAGGCGGGCGAGACCCTCGGCCGCATCGGCACGGCCGACTATCGCGGTTATGCCATGGAATGGCGCGACGCGCGCGGCAGGCGGGCTTTACCCCTCGGCCTCGCCGAAGCCTCACGCGTCACCCGGCCGATCGCCGCCGGCGAGCTTCTCACTTACGAGAATTGCTCGCCGGACCAGAGCCTGCTGGTCACGCGGATGCGCGCGGAGTTGGACGCCGCCGACGCGGCTTTGGCCGAATAGGCTGAGCCGGGCGGGTCAGGCCCGCCCGTTCGGCAGGCGCGTGGCGTCGATCGCGGTCTCGAGGCCCTTGGCGAGCACGCTTCGCTCGTAGGTCGAGAGTTCTTCCATCGCCTTGCGGATCGAGCGCAGGGGATCGAGCTTCAGCAGTTGATGCCCCTCCTCCGTCAGCTCGAGCCGCTCGGCCCGGCCGCGGCCGATCGTGCCCATCTTCGTCACCAGACCTTTTTCGATCAGCGTCCGGACGGTTCGGGCGACGGCCCCCGAGGCGAGCCCCTGATGACGGGCGAGATCGATCGCCGTGCGCTTGTCCGCATCTGCGTGATGGATGTACCGTAGTGCCGACCACTGCGCCGGAAAGAGATGTGCGGCATAGCCGTTCGAGTGCAGGCGTCGCGCCACCTGCTCGAACAGCCCAGTGAGCAGTTCGGTTGTGTCAGTCTCCGTCATGTCGTACCAAGTTGCCCCTTCACTTCACGCGACCACCCTCAAGCAGTCATAAGCACTATAGGGCGAGAAGAACGCCCGCGCGACAACGGAATGATTGCAAAATGCGCCGAAAACTGATTCACGCGCGCAGTACTTAGAATTGTTTCAATTCTTCTGGACTGCCAGCCAGTAGATGCGCAATGGTTGCATCAGCCGGAAGCCACCTTCATCCTTCTGAGAACATTCGCGAAACCGCCGCTCTACCTCGGATTTGTGACGTTCGGCCGAGGCCCTTCTCGCCGGATCGACTGCGATCAATCCGTCGACGAATTCCTGGACGTTCGCGAACCGGCTGGTCGTTTCGAAGACGACGTTGCCCTTCAGCCCGAACCAGCCGGCGCGAACCGCATCGGCGATGGCGACGCCGGCGGCATGGCGAATCGCCGTCTCGTCCTCCACCGGCTGCATCGCCTCGAAATAGCTGCCCTCGGCCAGCGGCTCGACGATCACGAGCGGACAACCCCTCCGGCCGATCCGCCGCGCCTCGGCAAGCGCCTGGCGCATGCGGTCGACGGGGACGTGGTGGAAGGAATTGAGAAAGACCACCGCATCGAAACCGTCGTCGTCGAAGGGAAGCATTTCGGCGCCGGCATCCGCGAATCGGGCTCCGGGCGCATTCGCCCGCGCCGATTCGAGGGCGCGCGGATTGGGATCCGTGCCGGCCGCCTCGAAGCCCTCGGCGATCAACCGGGCGACCAGCCGCCCCTTGCCGCATCCGACGTCGAGAACCCGGTTGGCGCCGGCAAAGCGCAGCGTCTCGACGATGACGTCGTGCGACTTGCCCGAGGCGAAGGCGGCGTTCAGGGCCTGTGGTGTCTGCATCGATCGGGCTCCGGACATCGCCGATCCGGCGAAGGGTACAGACCACCGCGAAACGCGTGGGGGGGGGCTTCCCTCGCGAGCCTTCCTCGATTGCGGCCGACCTGTCAAAAGGTCAGACTTCGAAGCTGGCGCGACTCGGCTCGCATGGCGACACGCCGTCGTGGCGGCGGCCGGGCGTCGCTGCGCTGCGGGCGAGAAGTACCGTATCGGCGGCGAAGATCAGGAGGCGGCGAATGAGCGGGACGATCGAGGGGACGGCCGGCGGCAAGACGGGCGTCGTCGTCGCCGGCGGCGGCCAGGCGGGCTTTCAGGTCGCGGCGAGCCTCCGCCAGGGCGGCTATGGCGGCCCCGTCACCATCGTTGCGGAAGAGCCGCGGCTGCCCTATCAGCGCCCGCCCTTGTCGAAGACCTACATCAAGACGGATGCGGACTTCGACAGCCTGCTCCTGAAGCCTCGGAGCTTTTACGAAAAGAACGCCATCTCGCTGCGGACGGGGGACCGCGTCGTGGCGATCGACCGACAGGCCTGCACGGTCGGTCTGGCGAGCGGCGGGAGCCTTGCCTACGATCATCTCGTCCTGGCGGTCGGCGCCTCGAACCGCGTCTTGCCGATTGCCGGAAACGCACTCGCCGGCGTCCACCAGCTACGCACCGCCGCGGAGGCGGAACGTCTGCGCGCGGGCCTTGCGGGTGCGGCGCGCGTCGTCGTCGTCGGTGGCGGCTTCATCGGCCTCGAAGTGGCGGCCGCGCTGCGCGCGCTGGAAAAACAGGTCACCGTCGTCGAGGCGGCCGACCGGCTGATGGGCCGGACCGTATCGCGGGAAGTCTCGCGCTTCTTCCTCGACGAACACCGCAAGATGGGCACCGAGATCCGCCTCGGCGCCGCCGTCGCGGCGGTACTCGGCGAAGACCGAGCCCGGGCCGTCCGGCTGTCGGATGGGGAGGAGCTCGCCGCCGATCTCGTCCTGATCGCCGCCGGCGTCACGCCGAACGACCAGCTCGCCGCCGAGGCGGGGCTCGAAACCCGGAACGGCATCCTCGTCGACCACCATATGGCGACGGCCGATCCGCGGATCTTCGCCATCGGTGACTGCGCCGCCTTCCATTCGCCCTTCGCCGAGAGGATCGTCCGGCTGGAATCGGTGCAGAACGCCGTCGACCAGGCCAAGCTCGTCGCCGAAAGGATCATCTCCGGCGCGGCGTCGCTCCCGCCCTATCGCGCCGTCCCCTGGTTCTGGAGCGACCAGGGCCCGTTCAAGCTGCAGATCGTCGGGCTGACGGCGGGGGCGGACCATGTCGAGACCGCCGGGCTCGGCGAGGCGGGCAAGCTCGTCGCCTACTGCTTCAAAGGCGAAAGGCTGCTCGGCATCGAGACGGTCAACCGGCCGGGCGAACACATGCTCGGGCGGCGTCTTCTCGCCGAAGACCTCGTCGTCGCCCGCAACGAGGTGGCGCGCGAGGGCTTCGACCTGAAGGCCCATGTCGCAGCATTGAAACGGCAGGGCTGACCTCGCCCGGTGCCGGCCTTTCGCGGCAGGGCGCGTCATGGCCGGGTCATTGCACGCTCGCCCTCCAGTTCCCATCTCAGGACCGCAGCCGGGCTGCATCGTCCGGCAATGTCCTTGGGAGAATGAAAGACCGTGACCGAGACCACGCTCACCGCACCGCGCATGGATCATCTCGACGCGCCACGCGCCTATCGGGGCGTGCGGAGCAGGCGAATGCTGGCCTTCGTCTTCGACTATACGCTGGTTCTCCTGCTCTGCGTCCCGGCCGCCGTGGTGATCTTTCTCCTCGGCATCGTCTCCTTCGGCTTTGCCTGGGGACTCTACGCATTCCTGTTTCCGGTCGTGGCGATCTTCTACATCGCCTTCACCATGGGGGGCAGCCGGCAGGCAACGCCCGGCATGCGGTTCGCCGGCGTCACCGTCGCAAGGCTCGACGGCGGCCGGGTCGATCCGACGCTGGCGGTCCTCCACGGGGTCCTGTTCTGGGCGGCGAACGCCGTCCTGACGCCGTTCGTGCTGCTCGTCGCCCTGTTCACTCCGCGCAAGCAGCTGTTGCACGACCTTCTGCTCGGCACCGTCGTCGTTCGCGACATGGAGGCCTGAGCCCCTCCCGGCCCGACCGATGGGCCGGCTGCGAGGGCGAAGGAATCTCGGGCGACCGGGTTGTCAGCCGGCTTTCGGCCGGAGATAACGGCGCGGGGACAACAGCTCGCGTCGGTTCATGGATCTCTTGCACATCTGGCTCACCTATCTTCTCATCCTGGTGAGCATGATAGGCTACGCCCTGGAGCGCTGGCCGATCGAAGGGGTGGCCGCGGCATCCCTCGCCGCCTTTCTGGTGCTGTTCTCCGCGTTTCCCTATTCCGACGCGTCCGGCGCTCCGGTCACCACCTCCGACCTCCTCTCCGGCTTCGCCAATCCGGCACTGATCACCGTGATGGCGCTGCTCATCGTCGGCCAGGGCCTGTTCGCGACCGATGCCATGTCGCGGCCGACCGCCTGGCTGACGAAGCTCGGCGGCAATGTCGGGGCGGCGGCCGTGGCCATCGTCCTGGTTTCCGCCGCGACGCTTTCCGCCTTTCTGAACAACACGCCGGTCGTCGTCATCTTCATCCCGATCCTGACGATGCTCGCCACCCAGCGGGGCATCTCGCCCAACCATGTCTTCATGCCGCTGTCGTTCCTGTCGATTCTCGGCGGCGTGACCACGCTGATCGGATCGTCCACCAATCTGCTCGTCGCCGGCGTCGCCCTGCGCTCGGGCATCGAGATCGGCTTCTTCGACATCACGGTGCCGGGCCTTGCCATCGCCGTCATCGGAGCGCTCTACGTCATCCGGGTGATGCCGCGGATCCTGACCCCGCGCGAGGCGCAGGACGGCGGCCGCGTCCTCGACCCCGGCGGCAAACAGTTCCTCGGCGAGATCGACGTCACCGAGGGGCACGATTTCCTCGGGCTGAAGGCGCGTGCGGGGCTGTTTCGCGGTCTCGGCGACCTGACGCCGCGGATGATCATCCGCAACGACCAGACCATCCTGCCGCCCTTCGACGACATCGAACTCGCCGTCGGCGACAGGCTGATCGTCACGGCGACGCGCAGGGCCTTCTCGCGGGCGCTGTCGCGCGGCAATCTCAAGGTGAAGACGCTGGATCCCTCCGGCGGCGACCAGGCCGGCACGACCAACAAGATCGGCCCGGACATGGTGATGGCCGAAGCGGTGGTGGCGCCGGGCTCGCGCTATGCCGGCCGGACCATGCAGTTCTCCGGCCTCAGGACCCAGTTCGGCATCACCCTCTTCGGCCTGCAGAGGAAGAGCCGCATGGCGCGGGCGGCGCTGTCCGAGATCCGCCTCGAGCCGGGCGATACCCTCCTCCTGTGCGGACGCGAGGCGAACATCTCGGCGCTGCGCGGCAATCACGACCTCCTGCTGTTGGAATATTCCGCCCAGGCCATCCCGCAATCGGCGAAGGCGCTGCTCGCCACGCTGATCTTCGTCGCCATCGTGTCGTTCTCGGCGGCCGGCATTCTGCCGATCGAGGTACTGTCCGTCTGCGGCGCCATCGCCATGGTGGCGACCGGCTGCCTCACCATCGGCGAGGCGGCGCGTTCCTTCGACCGGTCGATCTTCATGCTGGTCGGCGCCGCGATCGCGGCGGCCACCGCTCTCGAGCGCACCGGCGGCGCCCGCCTCATCGCCGACGGCGCCCTGACGGCCCTCGACGGCGCCTCGCCGGTGGTGCTCCTGTCGGGACTCTTCCTGGTGGTGGCGATCTTCACCAACTTCCTGTCGAACAACGCCACGGCGGTCCTGTTCACGCCGATCGCCCTCGACATCGCCCGTCGCCTGGGAAGTTCGCCGGAACCGTGGCTCGCCTGCGTCATTTTCGGGGCGAACGCCTCTTTCGCGACGCCGATCGGCTATCAGACCAATCTCCTCGTCATGGGGCCGGGACGCTATCGTTTCGTCGACTTCGTGAAGGCGGGAGTTCCCCTCGTCCTCCTGGTGTGGTTAACATTCACTCTCGTCGCACCATGGTATTACGGGCTTTGACTTTTCGGGATAGCACGTGACCGTCCATCACCCGCAGACGCCGCAGTTCTTCCTGACGTCGCCGTCCTCCTGTCCCTATCTTCCCGGACGGGCCGAACGGAAGGTCTTCACCCACCTCGTGGGGGAGCGGGCGCCGGGCCTTCTCGACCTGCTCAGCCAAGGCGGCTTCCGCCGCAGCCAGAACATCGCCTATCGCCCCGCCTGCGAGCACTGCCGCGCCTGCGTTTCGGTTCGCATCGTCGCCGACGAGTTCTCGCCCGGCAAGTCGATGAAGCGGGTGCTGGCGAAGAACCGCGACCTCGTCGGCCGGATGTCGTCGCCGAGCCCGTCGAGCGAGCAGTACGCGCTGTTTCGCCGTTACATCGACCATCGCCACGCCCATGGCGGCATGGCCGAGATGAGCGTCCTCGACTATGCGATGATGGTGGAGGACAGCCAGGTCGACACGCGGCTGATCGAATATCGCCGCCGCGGCCCGGACTCCGCCTTTTCCGCCGCCTCGGACGGCGATCTCGTCGCCGTCGCCCTGTCGGACGTCATGGCCGACGGCATGTCGATGGTCTATTCCTTCTTCGACCCCTTCGAGGACGAGCGCAGCCTCGGCACCTACATGATCCTCGATCACATCGAGCGGACGAGGAAGCTCGGGCTCAACTATCTCTATCTCGGCTACTGGGTCGATGGCTCGAAGAAGATGGCCTACAAGATCCGTTTCCAGCCCCAGGAACATCTCACCCCGAACGGCTGGGAGCGCTACGAGGGGTGAGGCGTCGGACGCTGGCGCGGCGATGGCCCGCCCGGGACGCGTTCCCGCTCATCGGCGATCGAACGGCCGGACGACAATTCCCTCCAAACGGGTGACCGCGCCTGCCGATCGCGCAACGGCGCGCCGGCCCGCATTCCCAACGCCGCGATCGTCATGACCACGCCGCCCGTGACGAGGGCGAGGCCGAACCACCGTCGCCACCAAAGTTTCTGGACTTTGCCGGCCACCGTTTCATCTAGGATGCTCGCATGTCGGCGTGATTCTCCGGAGCCGTCGGCGGCGGTGCGTGAAGGAGGAGGCAAGCCGATGCTCGACATCATCCAGCAGCTGGAGACGCGGCGGGAGGAGGCGCGGCTCGGCGGCGGCGAAAAGCGCATCGCAGCCCAGCACGCCAAGGGCAAACTCACGGCGAGAGAGCGCATCGACGCCCTCCTCGACCCAGGCTCCTTCGAGGAATACGACACCTTCAAGACCCACCGCTCCACCGATTTCGGCATGGCGGCACAGCAGATCCCCGGCGACGGCGTCGTCACCGGCTGGGGCACCATCGAGGGACGGCCCGTCTACGTCTTCTCCCAGGACTTCACCGTCTTCGGCGGCTCGCTGTCGGAGACCCACGCGGAGAAGATCTGCAAGATCATGGACCTCGCCGTCCAGAACGGCGTGCCGCTGATCGGGCTGAACGATTCCGGCGGCGCCCGCATCCAGGAAGGGGTCGCCTCGCTCGGCGGCTATGCCGAGGTGTTCTGGCGCAACGTCCAGGCGTCGGGCGTGATCCCGCAGATCTCCGTCGTCATGGGCCCCTGCGCCGGCGGCGCGGTCTATTCCCCGGCGATGACCGACTTCGTCTACATGGTGCGCGACACCTCCTACATGTTCGTCACCGGGCCCGACGTCGTGAAGACCGTCACCGGCGAGGTGGTGACGGCCGAGGAACTCGGCGGCGCCGGCACCCATTCGAAGAAGAGCTCGGTCGCCGACGGGGCGTTCGAGAACGACGTCGAGGCGCTGACCGAGATGCGCCGGCTGTTCTCCTTCCTGCCGCTCTCCTCCCGCGACAAGCCGCCGGTCTACGAGACCCTCGACGATCCGGCGCGAACCGAGATGTCGCTCGACACCCTGATCCCGGACAATCCCAACAAGCCCTACGACATGGGCGAACTGATCGAGAAGGTCGCCGACGAGGGCGACGTCTTCGAGATCCAGAAGGACTTCGCCGGCAACGTCGTCACCGCCTTCGTCCGGCTGAACGGCTCGACGGTGGGCGTCGTCGCCAACCAGCCGATGGTGCTCGCCGGTTGTCTCGACATCGATTCCTCCCGCAAGGCCGCCCGCTTCGTGCGCTTCTGCGATGCCTTCAACATTCCGATCCTCACCCTCGTCGACGTGCCCGGCTTCCTGCCCGGCGTCTCCCAGGAACTCGGCGGCATCATCAAGCACGGGGCGAAGCTGCTCTTCGCCTATGCCGAGGCGACGGTGCCGAAGGTCACCGTCATCACGCGAAAAGCCTATGGCGGCGCCTATGACGTCATGGCCTCGAAACACATCCGCGCCGACGTCAACTATGCCTGGCCCTCGGCCCAGATCGCCGTGATGGGGGCGAAAGGCGCGGCCGAGATCATCCACCGCAAGGATGCCGGCGACGCCGAGAAGCTGGCCGCCCACACCAGGGAATACGAGGATCGCTTCGCCAATCCCTTCATCGCCGCCCAGCGCGGCTTCGTCGACGAGGTGATCATGCCCCATTCGACGCGCCGGCGGGTGATCCGCGCCTTCGAGATGCTGAAGACGAAAGAGGTCGCCGCGCCGAAGCGCAAGCACGACAACATTCCGCTCTGATGACGAGGCGGCCGGGCGGAATCGCGAACGCTCCGTTGCGGCTCGTCATGACAGGTCGCCTCGATATCTACCCGGCTGCGGCGCAGCGCGTCGTCGAAGAATTCACCAGCGAGAAAGCTGAATGACCATGACCGACGAAAACAAGTTCCCGCCCGAGAAGAACCTGCCCGCCGGCTACGTCCCGCCGAAGGTGTGGACGCCCGACACCGAATCCGGCGGTGCCTTCGCCTCGATCAACAAGCCGACGGCCGGCGCGCAGTACGAGAAGGATCTGCCGGTCGGCAAGCATCCGCTGCAGCTCTATTCGCTGGGCACGCCGAACGGCGTCAAGGTGACGATCATGCTGGAGGAATTGCTCGCCGCCGGGCATTCCGAGGCCGAATACGATGCGTGGATCATCCGCATCAACAAGGGCGACCAGTTCGGCTCCGGCTTCGTCTCGGTCAATCCGAATTCGAAGATCCCGGCGATGATGGACCACGAGCCGAAGGACGGCGGCGCGCCGATCCGGCTGTTCGAGTCCGGCTCGATCCTCACCTATCTCGCCGACAAGTTCGGCGCCTTCCTGCCGACCGAGGCGCGGGCCCGCGCCGAGGTGATGAACTGGCTGTTCTGGCAGATGGGCTCGGCGCCCTTCCTCGGCGGCGGCTTCGGCCATTTCTACGCCTATGCGCCGATGAAGATCCAGTACGCCATCGACCGCTACGCCATGGAGGTGAAGCGCCAGCTCGACGTGCTCGACAAGCAGCTCAAGGACAACGAATACGTCGCCGGCAGCGACTACACGATCGCCGACATGGCGATCTGGCCCTGGTACGGCCGCATCGCCGCCCATGACGCCTATGGCGACGCCGGCACCTTCCTCTCCGTGGACGAGTACGAGAACGTCCAGCGCTGGAGGAAGCAGATCGGCGAGCGCAAGGGCGCAAAGCGCGGCTCCATGGTCAATTCCGTGACCGGCGATCCCTCGACCCAGCTCCACGAGCGCCACGACGCGGCGGACTTCGAGACGAAGACGCAGGACAAGATCGGGTCCGATTCCTGATGCTGTCCCGGCTGGTGGAGCATTGGGTCTATGGCGGCTTCCTGGCGGGGCTCCTGATCCTCGCTCTGACGCCGATCCTGGCAGCGGAGTGGACGGCGGCGCTGACGCTGGTCTTCCTGCAACTGCCCGTCTACATGGTCCACCAGTTCGAAGAACACGACGATGGCCGCTTCGCAGCGGCCATCAACGCGATGATCGGCAAGGGCAAACCCGTCCTCGACGATGCCGCGGTCTTCGTCATCAACGTCCCAGGCGTCTGGGGCGTCAACCTCGTCTCGATCTGGCTCGCCTTCGGCGTCGGCATCGGCTGGGGCTTGATCGGCGTCTACCTCACCCTCGTCAATGCCCTCGCCCATATCGGCCAGGCGATCCGGCTGCGGGCCTACAATCCCGGCCTCGCAACGGCCGTCGTCCTGTTCCTCCCGGTCGGCATCGCGGGAGCTCTGGTCGTCGGCGCCGAGCCCGGCGTCGGGGCCGGCCACCATCTCGTCGGCCTCGCGGTGGCGATCGCCATCCATGCGGGGATCGTCGCCTATGTCTTCATGCGGCGGAGGCGGTTGGCCTGATGGCGAAGATGCTGGGAAAAGCTCGTATAAGACGAGCGGGCTCCACGCTTCGGGGAGGACGCACGGGTGCCCACGGTTCTCAGATGGCGTGGATATCGGTTTTTCTGGTATCCCTATGACGCGATCGAACCGGCGCACGTTCACATTTTCAAAGACGGGGCTGAATGCAAGATTTGGCTGCACGATCTCTCCGTGGCGTTCAATCGTGGCCATTCTTCCAAGGCCTTGCGGGCGCTGATCGAAAAGACGAAGGAGCAGCAAGTCCATCTGCTGGGTGTCTGGAATGACCAATTCGGAGAATGAGAGGGATGCCGAGGCGCCGCGGGCCGCATGGTGCGATCAGGAGAGCCTTCACGTGCGGCTGGCGGACGGGCGGGAGATCGTGACACCGCTCTGGTGGTATCCGCGCCTCCTCGCTGCCTCGCATGCCGAGCGCAACACGCTCGAGCTCATGTATTCCGGCATCCACTGGCCGGAACTGGACGAGGACTTGAGCATCAAGGGAATGCTGCGAGGATCGAAGGCCCCCGGCGCCGTTCCCCCTGCGGAGGCCGCCGAATGAGAACGGAGGGTCCAGACATGCCCAATCTCGCCGTCTCCGACGTGGCGATAACGGCCGATCACATCATCGTCTCGATGGCCGACGGACGACGTATCGAGGCCCCCCTCTGGTGGTATCCACGGCTTGCCGCCGCAAGCGCAGAGCAGCGGAAAGACTGGCAAATCCTGCCTTTCGGCGATGCCGTGGGCTGGGAATCGATCGACGAATATATCAGCGCCAAGGCGCTGATTGTCGGCGGCGCAGCTCCCGGCGCCGTTCCCCCTGCGGAGGCTGCGGAATAATGGCCAATCTCCCCGACATGACCAAGCATCGCGGCATCCCCTCGGGGCTGCCGGGAACCGGCTTCCAGTTCACCATCCGACGGGCCAACCCCAAGGGCGCGACCAAGATCATCGAGCGCAAACGCTTCAACGACCGCACGCCGACCGAAAAGCTCGCCGACGCCGCCTTCCTGCACGCGCTCTGGCACCTGTTCGGCCCCGAGCCCTTCGAGCGCGGCAATCTCGACGCGGGCCGCATCTCCTGGCTGTTCAACCGGGAGATCGTGCCGGCCGAAAAGCCCTTCGATCCGGCCTCCTACGAGGCGATGCTGATGATCGACGAGGAGGTGGCGAGGAAGAGCTATCCGGAGGCGTTTCAGGAGCTGCTGGAGGTGTGACCGGCGAGTGGCCTGATGGGATGTCGTGGCGCCCGACCTATAACAGGCAACGGGGCACGACCGTCCAAGGAAACGCTCCACGACTGATGCCATCGCTGAAGAAGTAAAGGGAGACGCTGCAACCAACGCGCCGTCATTCTCGGGCTCCGTCCCGAGAATCCAGGAATCGTAGGGCTCTATCGACGAAAGTTGCAGGGGGCAGACGCGGCCGATGCAGCGGCCGCCGCCCCTGGATTCTCGGGACCGAGCCCGAGAATGACGATGCTTCCGTGTCGGCGCCTCTTGTGCAGGCGGCGTGGTGGCATCGAGGCATCGCGATGACCTCGAGTCGACGCCGAGCCTTGCGACGCAACCGCATTTGCGAGCGGCGGCGCCGGCCGGCCGGGAGGAGGCGGCGGGACGCGCGGCGCTCATGCGCCCGAAGCATTAGGCAGCCATGGTGACGATACCGGCCGCGGGCGGATAAGACGAAGAGGCTGGGGCATGGCCGGCCCCGGCAAAGGGAGAGAGACGGGACTTGTTCAAGAAAATCCTCATCGCCAATCGCGGCGAGATCGCCTGCCGGGTCATCAAGACGGCGCGGCGCATGGGCATCGCCACGGTGGCGGTCTATTCCGATGCCGACCGGGACGCGATGCATGTGCTGATGGCCGACGAGGCGGTGCATCTCGGCCCGCCCCAGGCGAACCAGTCCTATCTCCTCGGCGACAGGATCATCGCGGCCTGCAAGGAGACCGGCGCCGAGGCGGTGCATCCCGGCTACGGCTTCCTCTCCGAAAATGCCGACTTCTGCGAAAAGCTCGAACAGGCCGGCATCACCTTCATCGGGCCGAAGCCGAAGGCGATCCGGGCCATGGGCGACAAGATCACCTCGAAGAAGCTGGCGGCGGAAGCCGGCGTCTCGACCGTGCCGGGCTTCATGGGGCTGATCGAAGATGCCGGCCATGCCGCGAAGATCGCCGCCGAGGTCGGCTATCCGGTGATGATCAAGGCGTCGGCCGGCGGCGGCGGCAAGGGCATGCGCATCGCCTGGAACGACGAGGAAGCCCGCGACGGCTTCGACCGCTCGCGCTCGGAGGCCAAGAACTCCTTCGGCGACGACCGGATCTTCATCGAGAAGTTCGTCGAAGAGCCGCGCCACATCGAGATCCAGGTGCTGGCGGACAGTTTCGGGACTTGCGTCTATCTGAACGAGCGCGAATGTTCGATCCAGCGGCGCAACCAGAAGGTCGTCGAGGAGGCCCCCTCCTCCTTCCTCGATGCCGAAACCCGCAAGGCAATGGGCGAGCAGTCGGTGGCGCTGGCCAAGGCCGTCGACTACGAGAGCGCCGGCACCGTCGAGTTCATCGTCGACAAGAACCGCAATTTCTACTTTCTCGAGATGAACACGCGGCTGCAGGTCGAGCACCCGGTGACGGAGCTGATCACCGGCGTCGACCTCGTCGAGCAGATGATCCGCGTCGCGAATGGCGAGAAGCTGCCTTTCACGCAGGACGACGTGAAGATCGACGGCTGGGCGATCGAGAGCCGCGTCTATGCCGAGGATCCCTATCGCGGCTTCCTGCCGTCGATCGGCCGGCTGAAGCGGTATTCGCCGCCGGAGGAAGGCCCGCTCGACGGCTCGCCCGCATCGAGCACCGGGCCGGCCGGCCGCGCCATCGGCGGCGGCGCGCCGATCGTGCGCAACGACACCGGGGTCGCGGAAGGCTCCGAAATCTCGATGTTCTACGATCCGATGATCGCCAAGCTCTGCAGCTGGGGCGAGACGCGGGAGGCGGCGACGGACGCCATGGCCGAGGCGCTCGACCGCTTCGTCCTCGACGGCATCGGCCACAACGTCCCCTTCGTCGCCGCGATCATGCAGCATCCGCGCTGGCGCTCGGGCGAGATCTCCACCGGTTTCATCGCCGAGGAATATCCGGAGGGCTTCGACGGCACCGAGGCGGATGCGCCGATGCGGGCGAAGCTCGCGGCGGCGGCGGCGATCCTCGCCAAAGCCTCGAAGCGGCGGGGCGCCGGTCCGATGCCGAGCCTCGGCGAAAACCTCGCCCTGTCCCGGGAAAGCGGTCGGCGCATCGTCTTCATCGACGAGCACCGGCTGACCGTCGATCTCGGCGAGGCGGGCGTCACGGTCGACGGCGTCGACCTCGGCAAGGTCGAGACGGACTGGCAGCGGGGCCGGCGGACCGCCCGGCTGGCATTCGGCGAGGAGACGCTGAGCTTGCGGGTCGATCCGATCGTCGGCGGCTTCCGCCTGCGGTTGAAGGGCATCGACGTCGATGCCAAGGTCTACGAGCCGCATCTGGCGAAGCTCGCCGAGCTGATGCCGGTGAAGGAGGCGCCGGATACCTCCAACCTCCTTCTCTGCCCGATGCCGGGTGTCGTCGTCCAGATCGCCGTCGCCGAGGGTGAGACGGTGGAGGCCGGCCAGACGCTGGCCGTGATCGAGGCGATGAAGATGGAGAACGTCCTCAAGGCCGAGCACAAGGCGGTGGTGAAATCCGTTCCGGTGAAGGCCGGCGACAGCCTTGCCGTCGATGCGGTGATCATGGAGTTCGAGACATGAGCGAGACGTTTCCGCGGGACTGGCTCGATCTGGCGACCAAGGAGATGAAGGGCCGAAAGGTCGAGAGCCTCACCTGGCAGACCGCCGAGGGGATCGCCATCAAGCCGCTCTACACCGCCGAGGATCTGCCGCCGGAGGCGGCGACGGCGCTGCCCGGCGTTGCGCCCTTCACGCGCGGGCCCCGCGCGACGATGTATGCCGGCCAGCCCTGGACGATCCGCCAATATGCCGGCTTCTCGACCGCGGAGGAATCCAACGCCTTCTATCGGAAGAACCTCGCTGCGGGCCAGAAGGGGCTTTCCGTCGCCTTCGATCTCGCCACCCACCGGGGATACGATTCCGACCATCCGCGCGTCGCCGGCGACGTCGGCAAGGCGGGCGTCGCCATCGACACCGTCGAGGACATGAAGGTCCTCTTCGACGGAATCCCGCTCGAGACGATGAGCGTGTCGATGACGATGAACGGCGCGATCATCCCCGTGCTGGCGATGTTCATCGTCGCCGCCGAAGAGCAGGGCGTCGACAGGGCGAAGCTCACCGGAACCGTTCAGAACGACATTCTGAAGGAGTTCATGGTCCGCAACACCTACATCTATCCGCCCGAGCCATCGATGCGGATCGTCGCCGACATCATCGGCTATACGGCGTCCGAGATGCCGCGCTTCAACTCCATCTCGATCTCCGGCTACCACATGCAGGAGGCCGGCGCGACGCTCGCCCAGGAGCTCGCCTATACGCTGGCCGATGGCATGGAATACGTCCGCGCGGCGATGGCGCGGGGCCTGTCCGTCGACAAGTTCGCCCCCCGCCTCTCCTTCTTCTTCTGCATCGGCATGAACTTCTTCATGGAAGTCGCCAAGCTGCGGGCCGCGCGGCAGATGTGGGCGAAGATCATGACGGACTTCGGCGCCACCGACGACCGCTCCAAGATGCTGCGCACCCACTGCCAGACCTCGGGCGTCTCGCTCACCGAGCAGGACCCGATGAACAACGTCGTGCGCACCGCCTACGAGGCGCTGTCGGCGGTGCTCGGCGGCACCCAGTCGCTGCACACCAATTCCTTCGACGAGGCGATCGCCCTGCCGACCGAGACCTCGGCCCGCGTCGCCCGCAACACCCAGTTGATCCTCTCCCACGAGACCGGCGTCACCAACGTCGTCGATCCGCTCGGCGGCTCCTACTATGTCGAAGCGCTGACGCGCGACCTCGCCGACGCGGCCTTCGCGCTGATCGAGGAGGTCGAGGCGGCCGGCGGCATGACCAAGGCCGTCGCCGAGGGCCTGCCGAAGCGGCGGATCGAGGAGGCGGCGGCGCTGCGTCAGGCGCGCATCGACAAGGGCGAGGACGTCGTCGTCGGCGTCAACCGCTTCCGGCTGGAGGAAGAGACGCCGATCGAGATCCTCAACATCGACACGGCGGCCGTGCGACGCTCGCAGATCGCCCGGCTCGAAGAGGTGCGACGCACCCGCAGCAAGGACGCCTGCGAGGGCGCCCTCGCGGCGCTCCGCGCCTGCGCCTCGGGCAAGGACGGCAACCTCTTGGCCGCCGCCGTCGAAGCGGCGCGGGCCAGGGCCACCCTCGGCGAGATCTCCCAGGCGATGGAGGACGGCTTCGGCGGCCGGCACGAGCCCTCGACGTCGCTGATCTCAGGCGTCTTCGCCTCCGCCCATGAAAGCGACCCGGAATTTGCCACCATCCGCCAGCGCATCGCCGATTATGCGAAGGCGAAGGGCCGCAAGCCGGCGATCCTCGTCGCCAAGCTCGGTCAGGACGGTCACGACCGCGGCTCGAAGGTGATCGCCACCGCCTTCGCCGATCTCGGTTTCGACGTCCATCTCGGCCCGCTGTTCGAGACGCCGCAGGAGGTCGCCGCTCTGGCGATCGACAAGCATGTCGACGTCGTCGGCGTCTCGTCCCACACGGCCGGACACATGACGCTGGTGCCGGAGCTGATCGCCGCCCTGGCCGAGAAGAACCGCGCGGACATTCACGTCGTCTGCGGCGGCGTCATCCCGTCACAGGATTACCAGGCGCTCGTCGATGCCGGCGTCGCCGAGATCTTTGGCCCCGGCACCAATGTCCTGCAAGCCGCAATGGCCGTTCTCGGCGTCCTCGAAGGGCGCCGCAGGAACACCCGCCACAGCGAGCGGCTGACCGCCTGACCCGATTGTGGCGGAGCCGCAGCGATCGGGCCGCGCCCCGGTCGGACCTGACGTGAAGCGACCTGTCGGTCGCTTCATCCTCGCAGAAGACTTGAGCGCCGCTCGGGCGAGCCGACTCAGAACTGGACGCCGCGGGTCAACGCGCCGTCGATGACGAGATTGGTGCCGGTGATGAAGCTCGCGGCGGGGCTGGCGAGGAACACCGCACCGTTGGCGATCTCCTCAGGCGTCGCCATCCGCCCGGTCGGGTTCAGGGCGAGCGATGCCCTGAACAACTCCGGGTTGCCGGTCTCGATCTGGTCCCAGACGCCGCCCTTGAAATAGGTGTTGCCCGGCGAGACCGTGTTCGCCCGGATGTTCTTCGCGGCGAGATTGTAGGCCAGCCCCTGCGTGTAGTGGATCAGCGCCGCCTTGAAGGCGCCGTAGGGCCCGGCGGCGAAATCGATCTCGCGTCCCGAGACGCTGGAGATCGTGACGATCGCCGCCGCGTCGCTCTTTTCCAGCAACGGCATCGCCGCGTCGACCAGCCGCACGGTGCCCATCAGATCGGTCTCGAAGCCTTTCTTCCAGCTTTCCTCGTCGCCGCCGACGGCGAGCGCGCTGACATTGGCGACGACGATGTCGAGCCCGCCGAGGGCATTGGCGGCCTCGGTCACGAAGGCGGTGAGCGCCGGACCGTCGGCGACGTCGACGGCCTTTCCGAAGGCCGCGACGCCCTTGGCCGCGAGCCTTTCGACCTCGGCTTCGACCTCCGCCGCGTTGCGCGCGCAGATCGCGACCGCTGCGCCTTCCGCAGCCAGCGTTTCGGCGATGGCGAGGCCGATGCCCTTGGTGCCGCCGGTGACGACCGCCTTGCGGCCTTGCAACTTCAGGTCCATGCGTCAACCCTTTCCGGAAGAGGATGTCGCGGGCGGCCTCGGTGGCCCGTCGGCGCGCCTGCACACGCGTAAGCCGGACAGATTTCGGCGACGGACGCAAGCGCGAAACCGCCGGCGAAATTTGCCATCGCCGGGCGCTTGACAAGCCCCTGCAAACCCGTCAGCCTAAAAGCTGTGCGCAGAGCAACGCTGCTCAAAATCGCGCCGACAGATGACCCTTCATGAGTTCTGGCAACGTCGCCCTGGCAGCACCGAGTGCTGGCGGGCGCATTGTGTTGAGTGCTTTTTCATGGCGAGCCTCCGCTATCCGATCGGCATCTTGTTCTCCGCCACCGGCTCCTACGGCACGGTCGGCCGGACGATGCTGAACGGGGCGCTGATGGCCTGCCGGGCGGTCAATGCGGATGCATCCGCAGGGGTCGAGCTGGTTCCGACCGTCGTCGATCCGGCGAGCGACCTGTCCGCCTATGCCCCGGCCGTGGAGACGATGCTCGATGCCGGCATCCGCCACGTCGTCGGCTGCTACACCTCGTCGAGCCGCAAGGACGTCATTCCGATCTTCGAGAAGCGCGACGCGCTGCTCTGGTATCCGGCCCATTACGAAGGCTTCGAAAGCTCCGCGAACGTCGTCTACACCGGCACCGCGCCCAACCATCACATGTCGCCGCTCGTCGACCATCTCGTCTCGCGCTTCGGCAAACGGGCCTTCTGCGTCGGCTCGAACTACATCTGGGGCTGGGAGAGCAACCGGGTGCTGCGCGAGGACATCACCCAGCGCGGCGGGAAGGTGCTGGCGGAGCGCTATTTCGCCGTCGGCGAGAGGGATTTTTCCGCCATCATCGCGGCGATCTTCGAGGCCGGGCCGGACTTCGTCTTCAATGCGCTGATCGGCCAGTCTGCCTACGCCTTCTTCCGGCAGTTCCGCCGGGCCTGCGAAGCGCGCGGCATCGACCAGAAGACGCGGTTCCCGATCGCCAGCTGCAATCTGTCCGAGCCCGAACTCGCCGAGATCGGCCCCGAGGCGATCGACGGGCACCTGTCCTCCAGCGTCTATTTCGCCTCGATCGACACGCCGGTGAACCGGGCCTTCGTCGCCGGCTACCAGGCGATGTTTCCGGACGGGCCGGTGGTCTCGGCCGAGGCGGAGGCCGCCTATATCGCAGTCCGGTTCCTGGCCGAGGCGCTGCGTGACGCAGGCGGCGGCGACATCGCGCCGGTCAAGGCCGCGCTCGCCGGCCAGTCGCTCGATGCCCCACAGGGCAAGGTGACGATCGATCCGGAGACGATGCACTGCTATCTCACGCCGCGCATCGGCCGCTCCAGCCCCGACGGGCAGTTCGACATTCTCGTCGAGGCCGATCGGCCGGTTCGTCCCGATCCCTATCTCGTCAGGGCCGCCGCTCCGCTGGAAGCGGTGGCGCAACGGCCGAAACTGAGGGTGGTCTGATGGCACCGTCCCGCTTCGTCCAGAATTTCAGCCGCCGCCACGCGATCCTCGTCTCCAACGACGAGCGCGTCTCGGCGACGCTTCCGCCCACCCTCGCCCGGCTCGGCCTGACGGTCGAGCACCGTGCGACCGGCGAGGAGGCCGTCGACCTGTCGCAGGTCCCGCTGCAGGCCGAAGACCACGTCGTCTTCGTCGACGGCGACCTTCCCCGCGCGCCGGTCCTGCCCTTTTCCGCCGGACCGGGCTCGCTGCCGCTGGCGCCGGTGGTCGGGCTGGTGGGCGTCGAGGCGCCGAGCCGGCTGCGCTCGCTGATGCAGGCGGGAGCGACGGCCTTCCTCGCCAAGCCGGTCTATGGCGGCTCGGTGTTTTCCGCCCTCTACCTCGCGGTCAACGAATTTGCCCAGAAAGCGGACCTGTCCGGTGCTCTCGCTGCGCACGAGACCCGCCGGCGCCAGCGCCGCTACGTCATCAAGGCGATCCTGAAACTGATGCGCGAGCGGGGCCTCGACGACGACGACCACGCCTTCGCGATCCTGCGCCGGGAAAGCATGCAGGCGCGCCTCAGCATCGAAGCCTACTGCCAGTACGTCGTGCAACGGAGCGCGGCGCAGTCCGAGAGCGGAGCCGAAACCCTCGTCATGACCCGGTCCGCGGAATAACCCCCGAAACGGAGAAGATCATGCAGATCAGAGCATCAGGCGTCCTTGCGACGCTGGGGACCCTCTTTGCCTTGTCGGCGGCGGCCTTCGCCCAGGACGGCGAGCCGATCAAGATGGGCGTCCTCGAAGATCAGTCCGGCGATTTCGCCGTCGCCACCATCGGCAAGGTGCACGGCATCGAGCTGGCGGCCGAGGAGATCAACGCCAATGGCGGCATCGCCGGCCGGCCGCTCGAACTCGTCACCTACGACACCCAGTCGGACAATCGCCGCTACCAGGAATTCATGCGCCGCGTCCTGCAGCGCGACAAGGTCGACGTCGTCTTCGCCGGCTTTTCCTCGGCCTCGCGCGAGGCCTATCGGCCGATCGTCGACCAGTTCGACGGCCTCGCCTTCTACAACAACCAGTATGAAGGCGGCGTCTGCGACGCCAACATGATCGTCACCGGCGCCGTGCCCGAGCAGCAGTTCTCGACGCTGATCCCCTACATGATGGAGAAGTACGGCAAGAACGTCTACACCATCGCCGCCGACTACAATTTCGGCCAGATCTCGGCCGAATGGGTCCGCGACATCGTCAAGGAGAACGGCGGCACCATGGCCGGCGAGGAGTTCATCCCGCTCGGCGTCTCGCAGTTCTCGCAAACCATCCAGAACATCCAGAACGCCAAGCCCGACTTCCTCGTGACCCTCCTCGTCGGCACGGCCCAGGCCTCCTATTACGAGCAGGCGGCCTCGGCCAATGTCGGCCTGCCGATGGCCTCCTCGGTCAATGTCGGCCAGGGCTACGAGCACAAGCGCTTCCAGCCGCCCTCGCTCGCCGACATGTACGTCACGACCAACTGGATCGAGGAAGTCGACAACCCGGCGAGCAAGGAATTCGTCGAGAAGTGGCACGAGAAGTTCCCGGACGAGCCCTACATCAACCAGGAAGCCGAGAACTCCTACATCGCCGTCTATCTCTACAAGCAGATGGTCGAGCGCGCCGGCTCCACCGATCACGACGCCATCCGCAAGGTGATCGCCGAGGGCGACGTCTGCATGGACGCCCCGGAGGGCCACGTCTGCATCGACCCGAAGAGCCAGCACATGTCCCACACGATCTATCTCGCCAAGGTCGGCGAGGATCACTCGATCACCTTTCCGAAGGTCTGGGACGACATCAAGCCCTACTGGCTCGGCGACGTCGGCTGCGACCTGACCAAGGACAACCCCGAGGCCCAGTACACGCCGTCCGACAACCCGAAGAAGTCGGGCGGCTGATCCGGCCCGCATGGAAGGGCGCTTCCCGCGCCCTTCCGCTCCGGGGCCCTTCACCCGCCATCGTCTCGCAGCCCGCATGACCGCCGGGCGAGGCGCTTCCCGGCTCCCCGCTTGGCCCGCTTTCCGATCTTCGCAACGAAGGACCGTCCATGGACTTTTCGTCCGGCCTCTTCTCGTTTCTCTACCAGACCGGCGACGCCTTCGCCTTCCTCGTCCTGTCGGCCTGCGGTCTCGCCGTGATCTTCGGCATGATGGGGATCATCAACCTCGCCCATGGCGAGTTCATCCTGTGCGGCGCCTATGTCACGACGAGCGCGGTGCAGGTCGGATTGCCACTGCCGATCGCCATCTTCCTCGGCACCGCCGTCGCCGGCCTCGTCGGCATGCTGCTGGAGCGGGTGATCATCCGCCACCTCTATTCCCGGCCGCTCGATTCGATCGTCGTGACCTGGGGCATCTCGATGATCGCGACGCAGGGGACGCTGATCATCCTCGGCTCGACCATGCCCGGCACCGGCACGCCCTTCGGCAGCTTTTCGGTCGGCGGCTACGGCTATTCGGTCTACCGCCTGGTCCTGATGCTGGCCGCGCTGGCGACGCTCGCCGTCCTCTGGCTCGTCTTCACCCGCACGCGCTTCGGCATCCTCGCCCGCGCGACGATCCAGGTGCCGCACATCGCCGAGGCGCTCGGCGTCAACACCTCGCTGATCTACAGCCTCACCTTCGGCCTCGGTGCGGCCCTCGCCGGGCTTTGCGGGGGGCTCTACGCGCCGACGATGACGCTGGTGCCGACCATGGGCTCGGCCTTCGTCGTCGAGGCCTTCGTCACCGTGGTCGTCGGCGGCGCCGACATCTTCCTCGGCACGGCGCCGGCCGCCGCGATCCTCGCGGTGGTCAAGGCGGGGCTGACCTCCTGGCAGGGGCAGCTCGCCGGCCAGATCGGCCTCCTCGTCGCCGTCATCGTCGTCATCCGCATTCTGCCGCGGGGCCTCACCGGATTCATCCTGCGGGAAAGGGCCTGACGTGTCTTCGCGTAACTCCGTGTCATCCGCACTCAGGCTCCTCGAAGGGCCCCAGACCCTCGGCAAGGGGCCGGGCTTCTGGGCCGGCTTCGCCGTGGTGCTGGCTCTCGCCTGCGCCTATCCGCTGTTTGCCGACGGCTACGACGTCGGCAACAACGTCTACTTCTTCAACTGGGCCTTCATGGCGCTCGGCCTCGGCCTGATCTGGGGCTATGGCGGGGCGCTATCCTTCGGCCAGACCGCCTTCTTCGGCGTCGCCGGCTATGCCTACGGCGTCCTGACCATCAATCTCGGCGACGCCTACGGCCTGACCTTCTTCTCGCTCGTCGCCGCCGTGGCGATCTCGGCACTGTTTGCCGCCGTGCTCGGCTATTTCCTGTTCTTCGGCCGGATCAGCGGGGTGTTCCTCGGCATCGTGACCCTTTCGGTGACGCTGGTGCTCGAGCGCTTCATGTCCCAGACCGCCGGACCGGAATGGGCGATCGGCTCGGCCCGCCTCAACGGCTTCAACGGCATGGGCGGCATGCCGTCCCTCACCATCCCCTGGCCCGGTGGCGACATCGTCCTATTCCCGGACGTCGCGCTCTACTATCTGACGCTGGCGATCCTCGTCGTCGTCTATCTCGCCCTGCGGATGCTGGTGAATTCGCGCTTCGGCAACGTCCTCGTCGCCATCCGCGAAAACCCGCAGCGCGCCGAGATGCTCGGCTACGACATCCGCCGCTACCAGCTCGGCGCCTTCGTCATCGGCTCGGGTCTCGCCGGCCTCTCGGGCGTCCTCTACACCGCCTGGGGCAACTACATCACGCCGTCGTCGATGGGCATGTCGGCGGCAGCGCTTCCCGTCGTCTGGGTGGCGGTCGGCGGACGCTCGGACCTGACGACGACGCTGTTCGGCACGCTCCTCGTCCTCGCCGGCTTTCAGTATCTGACGATCTACGGCAGCCAGTATGCCCTCGTCGTCATGGGCGTTCTCCTGGTGGTGACGATCCTTGCCGCGCCGAGCGGCATCTTCATCACCCTCGGTGCGCTGTTTTCCAAGGGCCTGAGACGGCGCCTGAAGCGGGAGCGCGCGTGATGGCGATCCTTCGAACCGAAAAGCTCGACAAGTGGTTCGGCGGCCTGCACGTCACCGACGAGGTCGATTTCACCGTCGAGACCGGCGAGGTTCACTGCCTGATCGGCCCGAACGGCGCGGGCAAGAGCACCTTCTTCAAGCTCGTTCTCGGCGAGCATGCACCGTCTGGCGGCGCGATCCTCTACGACGGCGAGAACATCACCAGAGCCAAGCCCTTCGAGCGGATCCGGCGCGGCATTTCGGTCAAGTTCCAGGTGCCCGGCATCTTCCAGGCGCTGAAGGTAAGGCAGAACCTGCAGATCGCCCTGCAGCACCACCTTCAGGGCGCGACGCTGAACGAGGAGATCGACCGGCTGCTGGAGTTCCTGAAGCTGAAGGACGCGCAAGACCAGCTCGCCGGCTCGCTCAGCCACGGCCAGAAGCAGTGGCTGGAAATCGGCATGGCGATCGCGCTGAAGCCGAAACTGCTGCTGCTCGACGAGCCGACCGCCGGCATGACGCCGGACGAGACCTTCGCCACCGGCGAAATGGTCCAGGCGCTGAATGCGCAAGGCGTCAGCGTCCTCGCGGTCGAGCACGACATGGCCTTCGTGCGGCAGATCGCCCAGAAGGTCACGGTCCTCCATTTCGGCAAGGTCTTCGCACAGGGCACGATCGACGAGATCGTCGCCGACGAGCGGGTGGCTGCGATCTATCTGGGCGAGGTCCATGCGTAAGGAAATCCTCCTCGAAACCATGGGGCTTTGGGCCGGATACGGCGGCAAACCGGTGCTGCAGGGCGTCGACCTCTCGGTCCGCGCCGGCGAGATCGTCGCGGTGATCGGGCGCAACGGCGTCGGCAAATCCACCTTGATGAAGAGCCTGATCGGTCTTCTGCCCTCGGACCGCGGCTCGGTGCTGTTTCAGGGCGAGGCGCTGGATGCCATGGCGGCGCACCGCCGGGCCCGGCAGGGCATCGGCTACGTGCCGCAGGGACGCGACGTCTTTCCGCGCATGAGCGTCGGCGAGAACCTTCTGGTCGGCCAGTCGATCGGCGGCGGCAGGAGCGATGCTGCCGCGCGGCTCGATGCGATCTACGGCTATTTCCCGATCCTGAAGGAGCGCCGCGACCAGCGGGCCGGCACCCTGTCCGGCGGCCAGCAGCAGCAGCTCGCCATCGGCCGCGTCCTGATGGGCGGCCCCTCGCTGATCCTGCTCGACGAACCGTCGGAAGGCATCCAGCCGAACATCGTCCAGGACATTGCGAGGATCATGGTCGACCTGAACCGGCAGACCGGCATCACCGTCGTCTTCGTCGAGCAGAATCTCGACATGATCCGGGCGATGGCCGAGCGCTGCTACGTCATGGACAAGGGCCGGATCACCGCCGAGATCGGCAGGGACGCGCTGGAGGATCGCGACACCGTCCGGCGCTATCTCGCCGTCTAGTTTCCCGAGCGGCATGAAAGAGCCGCGAGCGAAAGCATCAGAAGCAAGAGAGGAAATGCTCCATGAGCTGGTTCGACGATTCCATCATGGCCCGCAAGGCCGTCGCCAAGGGCAAGGCGCTCACCACCCATTCCATCACCGAGGCGAGCCAGGGCAAGTATCACTACGTCTATGGCGCCTTCGTCGAGCCGGTTCTGACCGTCGATCCGGGCGCCGTCGTTTCGGCCGAAACCCACGACGCCTTCGAGGGCGCCATCAAGTCCGAGACCGACAAGCCGAGCGAGATCCTCAACTTTCCCTATCTCAACCCGCAGAACGGCCCGATCTGGGTGAACGGTGCCGAGAAGGGCGACTGCCTGGCGGTCTACATCGAAAGCGTGGTGCCGCGCGGGCCGCAGCCGCGGGGAACCACCGTGATCATGCCGGAATTCGGCGGCCTGGTGCCGACCGGCGACACGGCGATGCTGACCGCGCCCTTGCCCGAGCGGGTGAAGAAGCTGGAGATCACCGAGGAGAAGGGCACCGTCTGGAACGACCGGATCACGCTGCCCTACGAGCCGTTCATCGGCACGATCGGCACGGCGCCGGAGATCGAGGCGATCTCCTCCCTCGTCCCGGACTATTACGGCGGCAACATGGACCTGCCGGACGTCGCGCCGGGTGCGGTGATCTATCTGCCGGTGAACACCGAAGGCGCCTATCTCTATGTCGGCGACTGCCACGCCGCCCAGGGTGACGGCGAGCTCTGCGGCGTCGCCATCGAGCACCCGACGGTGACGACGCTGCGGGTCGATCTGATCAAGGGCTGGACGATCAAGACGCCGCGGCTCGAAAACGAGAAATTCTACATGACCATCGGCTCGTCCCGGCCGATGGAGGATGCGGCGCGCGGCGCCTATCGTGAGCTGATCCGCTGGATGGCGGCGGATTTCGGCTTCGAGGAAATCGACGCCTACATGCTGCTCACCCAGTGCGGCCGCATCCGCCTCGGCAACATGGTCGATCCGAAATACACCGTCGGGGCATCCGTCCTGAAATCGATCTCCGGCATCGCCCGCTGATCTTTCGCCGGGCGGCGGCACCGCCGATCGCCCGGCCCTTCCCGAATTCTGCCCGCTCCGCCGCGCCGCCTCGCTGCGCGGCCGGAGACGCTTTGCCGGAGTTTGCCGATGTCCTCGCCGTTCGAAGCCGCGGCCGTGCAGTTCGAGCCCGTCATGGGCGACAAGCAGCGCAACCTCGAGGCGCTCGCCCGGCTGATCGAAGAGGCCGCGGATGCCGGCGCGAAGCTGATCGTGACGCCGGAAATGGGAACCACCGGCTACTGCTGGCACGACCGCAAGGAGGTCGCGCCCTTCGTCGAGCCGGTGCCCGGACCGACGACGGAGCATTTCGCCGAGATCGCCAGGCGGCGCGACGTCTTCCTCGTCGTCGGCATGCCCGAGGTCGATCCGGCGACCGATCTCTACTACAATTCCGCCGTGCTGATCGGGCCGGACGGCGTCGTCGGTACCCATCGCAAGACCCATCCCTACATCTCCGAGCCGAAATGGGCGGCGAGCGGCGACCTTGGCCATCGGGTGTTCGAGACGCCGCTCGGCCGCCTCGCCCTGCTCATCTGCATGGACATCCATTTCATCGAGACGGCGCGTCTGGCAGCCCTCGGCGGGGCCGACGTCATCTGCCACATCTCCAACTGGCTGGCCGAGCGCACGCCCGCGCCCTACTGGATCAACCGCGCCTACGAGAACGGCTGCTATCTGATCGAAAGCAATCGCTGGGGGCTGGAGCGCGGCGTCCAGTTCTCCGGCGGGAGCTGCATCATCGGCCCGGACGCGGAAATGCTCGCGGTGATCGACGGCGGCGACGGGGTGATCACCGCGACGATCGATCCGGCCCTCGCCCGGCAGCGGAGGATGCGCGGCGAGGCGATCTTCGAGCAGCGCCGGCCCGAGCTCTACAAGGAGCTGATGACCAACACCTTCGCCTGGAACCCCGGCGACTTCTTCTCGCTCTATGGCCACCAGCCGCTGCCGAAGGGGCGCAAGGCCAGGATCGCCGTCGGCGAATTCGCGCCCGCAGGCAACGTCTCGCGCAATATCGAAACAATCGCGGGCCTCGCGAGAGAGGCAGCCGGCGATGGCGCCGAGCTTCTGATCCTGCCGGAACGGGCGTTGACGGGCCTAACGGATCCGGGGGCCACCGCAATTGCCCTCGATCATCCGGCCGTCGCGCGTCTCGCGGCCATCGTCCGCGAGAGCGGCCTCTTCCTCGTCGCCGGCCTCGCCGAGACAGATGGCGCGCGGAACTACAATTCCGCCGTTCTGGTCGGGCCGGAGGGGCTCCTCGGCTGCTATCGGCAGACCCATCTCGCCGAGGCCGATCGCGATTGGGCGAGCCCCGGCGACGACTGGACGGTCTTCGACCTGCCCTTCGCACGGCTCGGCCTCCTCCTCGGCCACGACGCCGACTTTCCGGAAGCCGGCCGGGTGCTGGCGATCCGCGGCTGCGACGTGATCGCCTGCCCCGCCGCAGTGAAGGACGGCTTCCATCTCGGCCACGAAGGCAGCGCCGTCGCCCAGCCGGAGCCGATCCCGACCGGACCCGACCCGCTGCACTGGCATCAGTTCCGGGTGCGGAGCGGCGAGAACAACTGCCACTTCGCCTTCGCCAACGTCCGTGCGCCGGACCAAGGCTATCCCGGCCTTTCCGGCGTCTTCGGGCCGGACACGTTCCTGTTTCCGCGCCAGGAGGCGATCGTCGCCGGCAACCGCAATCTCGCGGTCGCCGAGATCGACACCGGCAGCCATGGCGGCGCCTATCCGACCACGGCGCTCCGGCGCAAGGATCTCGTCCTCATGCGCCTGCCGCACCACTATGTCCCGCTGGTCGTCTGAGGGGGTACCCGCCGCCGGCGGCGGCGTCCAGAGCCGCAAGCCGGCCGCCGGAACATCTCGGCTGGCTCAAAGGCGCTGCTGCGTCTTTCCGTCGAAGAGATGGACCCGGCTCAGATCGATGTGGAAGCCGATCTTTTCGCCCGGCCGCGCCGCGATCCGGTCCTTGACCACAGCGTCGATGAGATCGGTGCCGGATCGCGCGAAGACCTGGGTTTCCGATCCGGTCGGCTCGATCACCACGACGTCCATCGCGACGCCGCCCTCGCCGATGGAAATGTGCTCGGGGCGGATGCCGTAGATCACCTCCTGGCCGACGGCGACGCTCGCTTGCGCCGGCAGCGGCAGGACCAGGCCGCCTTCGGAGACGAACTGGCGGGTGCCGTTCGCACCGTCGATCCGCCCCTTGACGAAATTCATCGAGGGCGAGCCGATGAAGCCGGCGACGAAGACGTTCTGCGGGTTGTCGTAGAGATCGAGCGGCGCGCCGATCTGCTCGACCCGGCCGTCGCGCATGACGACGATCTTGTCGGCCATGGTCATGGCCTCGATCTGGTCGTGGGTGACGTAGACGATGGTGGTTTTCAGGCGCTGGTGGAGTTCCTTGATCTCCATGCGCATGGAGACGCGCAGCTTGGCGTCGAGGTTCGACAGCGGCTCGTCGAACAGGAACACTTTGGGGTCGCGGACGATCGCCCGGCCCATGGCGACGCGCTGGCGCTGGCCGCCGGACAGGGCCTTGGGATAGCGATCGAGATATTTGGTCAGGTCGAGGATCTCGGCCGCCCGGCCGACCTTCTCGTCGATCTCGGCCTTCGGACGTTTCGCCATCTTCAGGGGAAAGCCGATGTTCTGCGCCACCGTCTTGTGCGGATAGAGCGCGTAGGACTGGAACACCATGGCGATGTCGCGGTCCTTCGGCAGCACCTCGTTGACGACCTTCTCGCCGATCTTGATCGTCCCGTCGCTGATCGGCTCGAGGCCGGCGAGCATCCGCAGGAGGGTCGACTTGCCGCAGCCCGACGGCCCGACCAGGACGACGAACTCGCCATCCTCAATGTCGATCGACACCCCGTGCATGACCTGAACCGAGCCGTACCGCTTGTATACGTCGTCGATGTTTACGCCAGCCACTTCAACGTCCCCTCACTGCGGCAGTTCGATCTGCATCTTCACGTCCCCGGCCGGAGCCGAGGCGGCGATCTCGAACGCCCTGACGCTCTCGTCGAAGTCGAAGGTCCTGGTGATCAGCGGCTTGACGTTGATGGTGCCCGACGAGAGCATGGCGACGCAGCGCGGGAAGACGTGGGCATAGCGGAAGATGTTCTCGACCCGCGCCTCGCGGATCATCGCCGCGCCGGCATCGTAGGCAATCGGCTCGGACTGGCCGCCGATCATCACCACGCAGCCGCCCGGCGCCAGCGGCTCGAACACCTGCGCGGCCGCCTTCGGCGAGCCCGTCGCCTCGAAGACGACGTCGCAGCCCCAGCCGTCGGTATCGGCCCTGACCCGGTCGACGACGCTGTCCTTCGAGGCGTCGACGCCGACGATCGCCGGGCTGAGGCTTTCGGCGATTTCGAGCTTCTTTTCGGCGAGATCGGTGACGTAGACCCGCGCGCAGCCGCCGGCGAGAGCCGAGAGCGCCGTGACGAGTCCGATCGGCCCCGCCCCCATGACGACGGCGACGTCACCGGGCTTGATCTTCGCCTTGGTGGCCGCATGGACGCCGACAGCCAGCGGCTCGACCATCGCCGCCTCGGCGAAGCTCACATTGTCCGGCAGCTTGAAGGTGAAGGCTTCCGGGTGGACGCAGGTCGGCCTCAGAATGCCGTGAACCGGCGGCGTCGCCCAGAAGCGCACGGCCGGATCGACATTGTACATGCCGAGCCGCGTCGCCTTGGAGTTCGGATCGGGAATGCCCGGCTCCATGCAGACCCGGTCGCCCACCGCGAGGGTGGTGACGTCGGAGCCGGTCTCGATCACCGTGCCGGAGGCCTCGTGGCCGAGGATCATCGGCTCCTTCACGACGAAGGGCCCGATGCGGCCGTGGGTGTAATAGTGGACGTCCGAACCGCAGATGCCGACGGTATGGAGCTTGATCCGCACGTCGCGCGGGCCGAGCACCGCCTCGTCCTTGTCGATCGGGAAGTCGCGCAGCGACAGTTCGTCCTTGCGCTCGAGGACCAGCGATTTCATGGGAATTCAGCCTTTCCAGACGATGTAGACGCCGACGAGGACGGCGACGACGTTGGAGATCGTGAGCGGCAGCCCCGCCGGCTCCATGAAGCGGAGCCAGAACAACGACAGCGCCACCCAGATGATGACGGAGATGAAGACCCTGTCGAACCAGTTCGTCTGGATCGGCAGGAAGCCGTCGCGCGCCTTGCGGTCGAAGGGCGATTGCCGGCCCTCCTCCTGCTCCTCGTAGAGATTGATCGGGGTCTCGACGTCCTGTGGCTCGGTGCGGGTCATCGCGTCATCCTTTCACGGCGCCGAAGGTCAGGCCGGCGACGATGTGGCGCTGGACCAGGCTGAAGACGATCAGCGCGGGGACCAGGGTGAACATCGAGATCGCCGCCATCACGCCCCATTCGGTGCCGGTCGTGGTGACGTATTCCGACAGGCCGGTCGTCAGGGTGCGGGCGTTGAAGTTGGTCAGCGTCGCCGCCAGCAGATACTCGTTCCAGGCAAAGACCCAGGTGAGGATCAGCGTCACCGCGAGGCCGGGGCGCGCCAACGGCAGGACGATCTCGGTGATCACCGTCCAGGCGCTCGCCCCGTCGACGAAGGCCGCCTCGTCGAGCTCCTTCGGAATGCCGTCGATGGTCGGTCGCAGCGTCCAGATGGCAAAGGGCAGGTTGAAGGTGCAGTAGACGAGGATCATGCCGATCTTGGTGTCGAGCAGCGTGAAGTCGCCGAACTTGTAGACCTGGGTGAGGAGAAGGAAGAGCGGCAGCAGGAACACCGCCGGCGGCGCCATGCGGTTGGTGATCGTCCAGAAGAAGATCGACTCCTTGCCGCCGAGATCGAAGCGGGAGAGCGCATAGCAGGCGAGAAAGCCGAGCACCGTGACGAGGACGGCATTGCCGGTCGAGATGACCAGCGAATTCATCATGTAGCCGCGCAGCGTCTCGTCGTTGATCACGTCGACATAGTTCTTCCAGTAGACCGAGGAGAGGATCACCTCGGGCGTCGAGAACAGTTCGACCGCCGGCTTCACCGAAATGACGAAGAGCCAGTAGATCGGGAACAGGGTGAGGAAGCTGACGACGACCCAGAACAGCAGGTACAGCCAGGTTCTCTGACGTTTCATCGCATCAGGCCTTCTTGTTGCGCGGCGCGATCAGCGCGACGTAGAGCAGCCAGCAGGCGACGATCGTCAGGTAAAGGACGATGATCGAAACCGCCGAGCCGTAGCCGTAATTCGTCTTCGGGAAGACTTCCTTGAAGATGTGGACGCCGAGATAGCGGGTGGCCGAGCCCGGCCCGCCGCCCGTCAGCATCAGCACCTCGTCGACCGTGCGCAGCGCGTCCATCAGCCGGATGAAGACGGTGGCGAGCAGCGCCGGCGCGATCATCGGCAAGGTGATGTGCCAGAAGATCTGCCGCTTGTTGGCGCCGTCGATCTGCGCCTGTTCGAAGGGATCGGCCGGCAGCGAGACGAGGGCGGCGATCAGCGTCAGCGTCACCAGCGGCGTCCAGTGCCAGACGTCCATGATCACGGTCACGGTGAAGGCGGCGACGGCGCTGGTGCCGATGTTGAGGTCGAAGCCGAACCAGCTCGCGAGCAGCGACGGGATGATTCCGATCGAGGGCGTCGTCATCAGCTTCCAGATCGAACCGACGATGATCGGCGCCATGATCAGGGGCAGCGTGTGGATCGTGCGGAACACCGCCTTGCCCGGAAACTCCTTCATGAAGGCCTGGGCGAGAAGGTAGCCGACGATCAGCTCCGTCAGGACGGCGAAGAAGACGAAGGCGATGGTGACGCCGAGCGAGGCCAGGAAGCCGTTGTCGAACACCAGGGCGCGGAAGTTGTCGGCGCCGTTATAGACCACCGCCGGGTCGAGCGCGAACGGGTTCCACTGGTGGAAGGACAGCCACAGCACGTAGAAGAACGGCACGACGCCGAAGAAGAACAGGATCACCAGCGTCGGAGCGAGGAGGATCCAGCCTAACCTGTTGGATTGCATCGAGCCATCTTTCGTCGAGACGCGTCGTTTTCGCAGAAGAGCCCACTTCGCTTTGAGCGAGACGGCCGATCGTCGCCCCCGGTCGCGTGGCGTCGCAGGATCTGCGGCCGGCGCGCTGCCGGCATGCCGATGGAGCGATCGTGGGCCGATCCGCCGAAGGGGTAAAGCGCGGGCCGCGCCTGAAAAGGGCGGCCCGCAGTCGTCGCTATCGCCGGATCGCGGGGGATCTCACTTGCGGTAGCCGAGGTTCTTGAGTTCTTCCTCGGCCTTCTGCGCCATCATGTCGAGACCTTCGTCCGGACCGATCGAACCCGTCAGGATCTCGTAGAAGGTCGGCGCGGTGGCTTCGATCACCTGCCGGTGGAAGGGATATTCCGGCGCACCCTTGAACAGCTTGCCGTCATCGCGGAGCATCGAGTAGTAGCCGCCCAGCTCCTTGTCGACTTCCTTCACCTTCGGGGTGTCGTAGGTCGAGGTCAGGGTGATGCGCGAGCCGGCGGCCGCCCAGTCCTCCTGGATCTCCGGCAGGGCCATGAACTGCATGAACAGCAGCGCGGCATCCTTGCTCTTGGAGGTCACCGGCAGGCCGAAGGCGCCGCCGTCATAGTAGCCGATATAGCCCTTGCCGCTCTCGGCCTCTTCCATGACCCCGGGCTCCAGCGGCGGCAGCGCCACGCCGACTTCGCCGACGACGCGCGACTTCGACTCGTCCGTGGCGATCCAGGCCGCGTTCTCGCCGTAGACGAGGCCCTGCGCGGCACGGCCGGCAGCGAAGGTGGTCGCCACCTCGGTCCAGGTCGACTGCACCGATTCCGGCGGGGCGATGTCGCGCATCGACAGCCACCACTTCAGCGCTTCCTTGGCCTCGGGCGAGTTCATCGTACCGCCATTCTCGACGGTCGCGGCGTAATTGTCGTTCGCGTCTATGCCCCAGTCGTAGACGCCGAAGGTCGGCGCGACGGACTCGAAATACTCGTACCACGACGCCGGATGGCCGGTATGGGCCTGGGCCGTCGTGCCCCACAGATCCATGCCGTTCTCCTTGCCGTAGTCGGTGAAGAACTGGGCGATCTCGGTGTATTCGGCGTGGGTCTTGGCGGGCTTCAGGTCCTTGCCGGTCTTCTCCTTGAACGCGGCCTGGATCTTCGGATCGTCGAAGAGATCGGTCCGGTAGAGATAGACCTTGATGAAGGCCTCCATCGGAACGCCGTAGAGATCGCCGTCGGATCCGCGGAAGTTCTCGGCGAAGGTGGTGAAATTGTCCTCGGAATATTCCGGCGCCTTCAGCTCGGCCTTTTCGTTCAGGGACTTGGTGATGTCGACCAGGAAGTTGCGGGAGAGATAGGCGTAGACGATGTCCTGCTCGATATAGACCATGTCATAGATGCCGGTCTTGGCTTCCATGTCCTTGATGGCCTTGTCGTACATCTGGTCCCAGGACGTGGTTTCGATCTGCACGTCGATGCCGGTGAGCTCCTCGAATTTCGGGGCGAGGACGTCGGCGATGTAGTTCGAGGCGGGCGTGGATTCGGTGACGCCGCGCAGGGTGGTGCCGTCGAACTTCTTGCCGGCCTCCTGCCACCATTCCGCATTTTTGATCTCGATGTCCTGCGCGAAGGACATGCCCGTCATCATCGCCAGGGCGATGGCGGATGCGCTGAGCTTGTAGGCAAACTTCATAGACTTCCTCCCGTTCGGTCGCGGGGCCGCAGCGACTTGACCTCGACGGCGCGCCGCGATGCCTCCGAGGGGAGGATGCAAATGTATGCTCCATGATGCAAGTGATTTTTTACAGATGTATGCGTTGTCTTCCATTTGTAATCCGTGCCATAGCTTTGCCTCCGTGACGGATGCTGACGAGGCTTGGATGGTACGGGAGGGACAGGACGAGAGCGACGCGTTCGCGACCGAAGTCTGCTGGCACTATTACGTCAACGGCATGACCCAGGGCGAGATCGCGAAGTTTCTGGACACCACCCGGCTGCGCGTGAACCAGGCGATCCAGCGGGCGAAGTCGCTCGGCATGGTGAAGGTCCGGATCGAATCGCCCTTCGTCGCTCGGGTCGAGCTGCAGGACAGGCTGCGCCGGCAGCTCGGCATCGAGCGCGTCATCGCCGCCCCGGCCCGCCGCGACGCCTACGACTATCACGGCTCCGTCGGCGCGGCGCTGGCGGCCGTCGTCACCGAGCGGTTGCGCACCAAGGCCTGGCGGAAGATCGGCGTGTCCTGGGGAATGACGCTCGAGGCGGGGATCCAGAAGCTGCCGCAGCTCGCCAATCCGGACGTCGAGATCGTCTCGATGCTGGGCGGCACGATGCAGGGCGCGTCGTTCAATTCATTCAGCATCGCCTCGGGCTTCGCGGCACAGCTCGGTGCGAGCTATTCCCTGCTGGCGGCGCCGATCTTCCTGTCGGAGGGAGTCGACCGCGACCTCTTCCTCTCCCAGGAGATCTTCGCCGACCATTTCGCCAAGTTCGAAGCGCTCGACGCGGCCATCCTGACCGCGAGCGACATCTCGCCGAGGTCCTATCTCGTCGCCAATGGGCTGCCGGAAGAGTTCTCGCCGGCCGCCATCACGGAGGCGGGCGCGATCGGCGACGTGCTCGGCCGGTTTCTCGACGAGGAGGGTCGCACGATCGACCACCCGCTCGACAGGCGCACGATCGGCGTCGATCTCGACGTCGTCGAGAGAACGCCCGAAAAGATCCTGGCCGCGGCCGGACCGCACAAGGTCGAGATCATCCGCGCCGCCGCGCGTCGCGGTCTCATCGACACGCTGATCACCGATGACGTTACGGCCGAACTTCTCGTCGAACCCTCGGAAGGGCGTAAAACGGCAACGCTGACGGCCGAGCAGCGAGCCGGCTGACACCTTCGAACGCGCCTCGCCGCAGGGCGACCGCGACACTGGAACAATGGGGAGGATCACTTCATGCGACGTCTTGGCATTCACACCTTCGTCTGGACCGACGGCAAGTCCCAGGAGGGCCTCGAGAGGGCGCTCGAAAAGTCCGCCGAGCACGGCTACCGGATGGTCGAGATCGCCTATCTCTTTCCCGGCCGCTACGACCTCGACCGGCTGGCGAAGAAGGCCCGCTCGCTCGACCTCGACATCGTCGTGACGATGGGCCTGCCGGCCGATTGCGACGTCTCCAGCGAGGATTCGGACATCGTCGCCAGGGGCCGGGCGCTGCTGTCCGACGTGGTCAAGACGGTGCGCGACGTCGGCGGCATCCGGCTCGGCGGCATCATCTTTTCCAAGCACGGCAAATACGATTCGATGCCGAGCCGCGACGGCTGGATGAACAGCGCCGAGACCATCGCGGCGACGGCCGACATCGCCAAGGGCTGCGGCGTCGAGATCGTCCTCGAAATCGTCAACCGGTTCGAATCGAACCTCCTCAACACCACCGCGCAGGGGCTGAAATTCATCGCCGACACCGGGCGCGACGACGTGCGCCTGCATCTCGACACCTTCCACATGAACATCGAGGAGGCCGATCCCGCCGCGGCGATCCGGCTGGCCGGCGACAAGCTCGGCTACTTCCACATCGGCGAGAACTACCGCGGCTTCCTCGGCACCGGGACGATCGACTTCTCGGCCTCCTTCCGGGCGCTGGCCGACATCGACTACGTCCGCGACATCACCTTCGAGAGCTTCTCCGGCGCGATCGTCGACGAGGCGCTGTCGGTCGCCTGCGGCATCTGGCGCGACACCTGGACCGACAACGACCAGCTCGCCGCCCACGCCAAGACCTTCATCGAAGAGAAATGGCGCGAGGCGGCGATGGCGCGCCAGATCAACGCGGCCGGCTGACCCATGGCGCTGGCCCCCGACCATCTCGGCCCGACGGTCACCGTCGGCGAGATCCTCGTCGAGATCATGGCGACCTCGATCGGCGAAGGCTTTCGCCAGCCGCTCGATCTCGTCGGCCCCTATCCGAGCGGCGCTCCGGCGATCTTCACCGACCAGTGCGCCCGGATCGGGGGCTCGGCGGCGATCGTCGGTGCCGTCGGCGCGGATGATTTCGGCCGGCTGAACGTCGACCGTCTCGCCCGCGACGGCGCCGACGTCTCGGCGATCGCCGTCGTTCCGGATTATCCGACCGGCAGCGCCTTCGTGCGCTACCGGGCGGACGGCTCGCGCGACTTCGTCTACAACATCGCCACCTCCGCGGCGGCCCGCTTCGGCTGGAGCGAAGCCGTCGCTACGCTGGTGGCGAAGGCCGGGCACCTCCACGTCATGGGCTCGGCCCTATCGATGCCGAGCGCGGTCGCGGTCATCGACCGCGCCGTCGAGATCGTCAAGGAGCGTGGCGGGACGCTGTCCTTCGATCCGAACCTTCGCAAGGAGCTGCGATACGACGCCGAGACCGAGCGGCGCTTTTCGGAACTCGTCGCCATGGCCGATCTCCTGCTGCCGTCCGGCGAGGAGCTCGAACGGGCGGCGGGCGTTCCGGGGCGCGAGGCGGCGATCGAAAAGCTTCTGGCGATGGGCATTCCGGAAATCGCGCTGAAGGAGGGCGCCCGGGGCGCCAGCGTCTTCACCGCCGATGCCGAGCCGCTGCACGTTGCCGCCTTCGCCGTCACCGAGGTCGATCCGACCGGCGCCGGCGACTGCTTCGGCGGCGCATACGTCGCCTGCCGGCGGCTCGGCTCCGGGATCGAGGAAGCCCTCACCTACGCCTGCGCGGCCGGCGCCCGCAACGTCACGGTCCGCGGCCCGATGGAAGGCGCCGGCACGAGGGACGAGCTCGACGCCTTCATCGCCGCGACGCAACGCGCTGCGCCGTGAGAGACGATCCGGCAAAGGCGTCGGGTTCGGGACGGAGAACAGCCGCAGCCGGCAGGGCGCGACACGAATGCCACAATTGGGAGAGCGAGACATGCCGCACAGCTTCGACGGTGAGACCGTCATCATCACCGGCGCCGGCAAGGGAATCGGCCGGGCCACCGCGAAGTTCCTGAGCGAGCGTGGCGCGAAGGTCGTCGCCATCGCCCGCACCGATTCGGACCTTGCGAGCCTCGCCGCCGAGACGGGCTGCCGGACCATCAAGGCCGATCTTCTCGACCCGAAGGTCGCCCGCGCCACCATGCAGGAGGCCGGCATCGCCGACCACCTCGTCAACTGCGCCGGCACCAACGTCCTCGAAAGCACGCTGGACTTCACCGAAGAAGGCTACGAGACCGTCCTCGGCATCAACCTCAAGGCAGCGCTGATCTGTGCGCAGGAATTCGCCCGGGCGCGCATTGCGGCGGGCGGCGGCGGGGCGATCGTCAACGTCACCTCGCTCGCCGGCCATCGCGGCTTTGCCAACCACCTCTGCTACGCCGCCTCCAAGGCCGGTCTCGAAGGCGCGACCCGCGTTCTCGCCAAGGAACTCGGTCCCCACGGCATCCGCGTCAACGCCGTCGCGCCCGGCATCACTTTGACCGAACTCGCCGCAGCCGCCTGGAGCGACCCGGAAAAGAGCGGGCCGATGATGGCACGCACGCCCATCGGTCGCTTCGCCGAGGTCGAGGACGTCGCGTCGATGATCGCGATGCTGCTGTCGGCGGATTCGGCGATGGTGACCGGCGCGGTCCTGCCGGTCGAAGGCGGGTTCATGAGCGTCTGAGACGCGCGATCGGACAGATTATCGAAGGAAGAACAGCATGGCAGAATCCCTGAACGGCAAGGTCGCCGCGGTCACCGGCGCCGCGTCCGGCATCGGCCTCGCCACCACTGAGGCGCTGATCGCCCAAGGGGCGAGCGTCGTGATGGTCGACCGCGACGAGGCGGCGCTCCAGAAGATCGTCGAGCGTCTCGGCGACAGGGCGATCGCCCAGGTGACCGATCTCCTCGACGCGGATAGCTGCGCGGCCATGGTGCCGGAGATCCTTTCAAAGGCCGGCCGGATCGACATCCTCCACTGCAATGCCGGCACCTATATCGGCGGCGATCTGACCGATACCGAAACGGCGACCATCGACCGGATGCTCAATCTCAACGTCAATGCCGTGATGAAGAACGTGCGCGACGTCATCCCCCACATGATCGAGCGCAAGACCGGCGACATCGTCGTCACCTGCTCGGTCGCCGGCCACATGCCGATCCAGTGGGAGCCGGTCTATTCCGGCTCGAAATGGGCGATCACCTGCTTCGTCCAGACCATGCGCCGGCAGCTCAACAAGCACGGCATCCGCGTCGGCCAGGTCTCGCCCGGTCCGGTCGTCTCCGCCCTCCTCGCCGACTGGCCCGCCGACCGGCTGCAGGCGGCGAAGGACAGCGGCAGCCTGATCGAGCCGACCGAGGTGTCGGACGCGGTCGTCTACATGCTGACGCGCTCGCGCAACGTCACCATCCGCGACATGGTCGTCCTGCCGACCAATTTCGACATCTGACGGAAGGCGGGCGCGCCGACGCCCGCGGAAGGTTGCCGCCGGGGCGTTTCACGGGAAAGTTCGGGAGGAGAAAGCATGAGCGATCTGTCGGGTCTGACGGCCCTGATCACCGGCGCCGCCGGCGGCATCGGCGTCGCCATGGCGGAAAGCTTTGCCCAGGCCGGCGCGCGGCTCGTTCTCGTCGACATCGCCGATGCTTCGGCGCTCGCGGCGCGCCTCGGGCCTCAGCATCGCCACGCCGTCGTCGATCTGGAAGACCCGGCGTCGATCGCGGCCAAGGTCGAGGCCATCGGCCGCGAGACCGGCATCGACATCCTCGTCAACAATGCCGGTCTCGGCATCGTCTTTCCGGCCGAAAGCCCCGAGATCGACGCCTGGGATCGCACCATGCGGATCAACGTCCGCGCACCCTGGCTGATGGCCGCCGCCGCCCTCCCCTTCCTCAAGGCCTCCGGCCGCGGGCGGATCGTCAACGTCTCGTCCCAGGCCGGCGTCATCGCCATCGAGGAGCATGCGGCCTATGGCGCCAGCAAAGCGGCGCTGATCAACCTGACAAAGGTGATGGCGATCGAATGGGCCCGCTACGGCATCACCGCCAACGCCATCGCCCCGACCGTCGTCGAAACGCCGATGGCGCTCGTAGGCTGGTCCGGCGAAAAGGGCGAAAAGGCCAGGCGCGACATTCCCGTCGGCCGCTTCGCGCGCCCATCCGAGATCGCGGCGGCAGCGGTTTATCTCGCCTCGGCGGAGGCGGGGATCGTCAACGGCGCAACGCTGATGGCGGATGGGGGCTATACGGTGCGGTGAGCCCGCGGTCGAGGTCGGCGGCGTACAAGCCAGTCACAGCTGCTGTAAGGTTAGTCTAGCCCGTCCGAATTTGCACCCGAAGTGGAGGCTGTCCTGGATTCTCGGGACGGGGCCCGAGAATGACGAAGCGTCGATGGCGGCGCTCGTCCTGGACCGTCTGCGGCAACCTCGGTGACGCCAAAAAAAGTCGCGATCGCCCCTCCAGTCGTCATTCTCGGCCCCGTGCCGAGAATCCAGGGGAGCGTCGGACAGGGCTTATAACGAGAGCTTCAAGACCGCGTGCCACCATCCCGGCCCCGACGAAGCGGCGGCGGGCAAAAAACCCGCCGCCCTCGCTCAACCTCAGAAGTCGAAGTCGTTGATGTCGGCCTTGGTGAACACCTTCGGCTGCCCCAAGAGCACCTGGCTCTGGTTGACGATCGGCAGTTCGCCGAGGCGGCCGGCCTTCACCGTCTTGTCGCCGGGCTTCAGCGTGCCGTCCGCCACCTGCCGCATCACCTCGACCGCCGCATAGCCGAGATCGACGGTGTTCCAGAGGATCGTCGACTGGATGCAGTCGGAGTTAATGTAGGGCTTCATGGCGTTGGGCAGCGCCAGGCCGACCACCGAGACCTTGCCGCAGAGGCCGTTCTGCTGGACCGCCTCGGCGGCGGCGGGCGTCGCGACGCTCGTCATGCCGAGAATGCCCTTCAGGTCGTCGCCATATTTGTTGATCAGCGTCTGGGCCTGGTTGAAGGACAGGATGTTGTCTTCCTGCGCCTCGACGGTTTCGAGGAACTTCAAATTGGGATGACACTTCTCGGTATAGGCCTGCATCTCGGAAATCCACCGCGCCTGGTTGGGCGTGGTGAAGGTCGAGGTGACGATGGCGAAGCTGCCCTCCTCGCCGATCTCGGAGGCGAGCTGGTCCATCATCGATTTGGCGACGCCGTTCGGCAGCGCCTGGTTGACGAACCACTGGCGGGCGTCCGCCTCGGCGTCGGCGTCGTAGCCGACGACGTTGATGCCGGCGTCGAGCGCCTTCTTCAGCACCGGCGCGATCGCCACCGGGTCGTTGGCGGCGAACAGGATGCCGTCGACGCCGGAGGTGATGTAGTTGTCGACGAAGGTGATCTGCTCGTCGATATTGGCCCGGGTCGGCCCGTCCGTATTGACGGTGATGTTGCCGAGTTCCTTGGCCGCTTCCTGCATGCCGGACGCGGTGCTGGCGAAATAGCCGACGCCGACGAGCTTCGGGATGTCGACGACCTTCAGATCCTTGCCGTTGCGATCGGGCGCATTCGTCGGCGTGCCGCCGTTGTATTCGCCCGGCTCGGGCGCCGGCGACTCGCCGGTGCAGGCGAGCGGATTGGTCGGCTGGTCGTCGCCGCCGGTCCAGGCCGACTGGGCGAAGGCCGGCGTGGACAGCAGGCTGGCGCCGATCAGCGCCGTCAGAAGTTTCTTCATGACAATTCCTCCTCTTGATTTGGCGCCGTCATGGCGCCCCTCCCAATTCTCAGTCGCTGGAAAAGCGGCTGAGAAGATTGCTGATCAGAACGGCGACGATCAGGACCGCGCCGATGACGACGGTGGTGCCGTCGCCGCGCACGCCCGAAAGCGACAGGCCGTTCTGCAGGATCTGCATCAGGCAGAGCCCGATCAAGGTGCCGATCACCATGCCGCGGCCGCCGAAGATCGAGGTGCCGCCGAGGACGACGGCGGTGATCACTTCGAGTTCGATGCCGCTGCCCATGTCCGAGCGGGTGGTCGACACCCGCGAGACGAAGACGATCGCCGCCAGCGCCGAGATGAAGCCGGAAGCGGTGTAGATGACGAGCTTCGTCCGCTCGACCGGCAGGCCGGAGAATTCCGCCGCCGCCTCGTTGTTGCCGATGGCGTAGGTGGTCCGCCCGAAGGTGGTGAAGCGCAGGATGAAAATGCCGAGCACCGCCACGAGGGCGAACAGCCAGAGCTGGGTCGGAATGCCGAGGAAATCGCCCCGCCCGAGCACGGCGAACCAGTCCGGATAGCCGCGCACCGAGCGCGCCTGGCTGATGCCCTCCGCCAGCCCGCGATAGAGCGCCAGCGTCGCCAGAGTGGCGATCAGCGGCGGTACGCGAAACCGGGTGACGATGAGGCCGTTGGCAAAGCCCGCCGCCGTGCCCGCGGCCAGCGACAGGCCGATCGCCGCCGGCAGCGGCAGGCCGAGATTCTGCCAGAAGACGCCGAGGAGAATGGCGCAGAGGCCGAGGATCGAGCCGACCGAGAGATCAATGCCGCCGGTGACGATGACGAAGGTCATCGGAATGGCGATCAGCCCGACCTCGGTCATCAGCCGGGCCTGGTTGAGGAGGTTCGCCGTCGTCAGGAAGCGGTCGTTCTGCGAGGCCATGGCGAAGAGGACGACGACGAAGAGAATGCCGAGAATGGCCTCGTGGCGGATCAGGATGCGTGTCATGGACGTCATCTGCGGTCCCTCCCCTCAGCCCGTTCGCCTGCGGCGCGCCATGTCGGCCAGCACCGTCGCGAGGATCAGGATGCCCTGCACCGCCCGCAGCCAGTAGGCCGAGACGTTGAGGAAGATCAGCGACGAGCCGATCGCCGCAAACAGGATGGCCGCCAGCGTCGAGCCGAACACCGTGCCGACGCCGCCGAGGATCGATACGCCGCCGACCACCGAAGCGGTGATGATGACGAGTTCGAGACCGACCGGGACCGTCGACTGGATGACCTGGAGCTGGGTGGCGAAGAGCACCGCGGCGATGCCGCCGATGGCGCCGTGGATGGCGAAGACCTTCACCACCGTCGCCTTGTAGGAGATGCCGCTCGCCCGCGCCGCTTCCGGATTGCTGCCGACCGCGTAGACCGCGCGGCCGAAGGTCGTGTAGCGCATGAGAAAGCCGGCGAGGACGGTCATGCCGATCATGAACCAGACCGGCGAAGGCACGTTGAGAAGCCGGAACTGGGCGAGCTGGTAGCCGGCCGGCAGGCCGCTGATCCACTGGCCGCCGGTGAAGGTGATCAGCCCGCCGGAGAGGATCGACAACATGGCGAGCGTGGCGATGATCGACGGCACCCTGGCATAGGCGATGAGGCAGCCGACGAGCGCGTTGATCGCCGCGCCGAGGACGAGCGGGGCGAGCCAGGCCAGCCAGATCGGATAGCCGTTGGTGACCAGCAGGCCGGAGATGACCGCGAGGACGCCGATCAGGGCGCCGATCGACACGTCGATGTTGCCGGAGATGATGACCAGCGACATGCCGATGGCGGCGACCGCGATATAGGCGTTGCCGACGAAGATCGAGGTGAGGTTGTTCTCCGACAGAAAGCGCGGATTGTAGGTTCCGACGAAGGCGAAGAGCGCCAGGATGACGACGACGAGGAGAATCTCCTGGCCGAGCGAGCCGAGGGCGTGGGTGATGCGCCGGCTCATCGGGCGGCTCCCGCCCGGGCCGGCTCGCGCCGCCCCTGCATCATCGCCGCGCCGACGGCGTCGGGCGTGGCGTCCTTGCGGTCGACGATCGCCGACAGCCGCCCCTCCCGCATGACGAGGACCCGGTCGCTCATCCCGAGCACCTCGGGCAGTTCTGAGGAGATCATCAGGATGGCAAGGCCCTTCTTGGCGAGTTCGCCCATCAGGCGGTGGATTTCGGTCTTGGCGCCGATGTCGATGCCGCGGGTCGGCTCGTCGAGGATGAGGATCTTCGGATCGGTGGCGAGCCATTTCGCCAGCACCACCTTCTGCTGGTTGCCGCCGGAGAGCTGGCCGACCCGTTGACGCGCATCCCGCGCCCGGATCGAGAACCGTTCGATCGCGTCGCTCGCGAGGTTCTGCTCGCGGCCCGTGTCGACGACCGAATATCGCGTCAGCCGGTCGAGGATCGCCATGGAGACGTTCTCGCGCAGGGGCTGCGCGCGGACGAGGCCGTGCAGGCCGCGATCCTCGGGAACGTAGGCGATGCCGGCGTCGATCGCCTCGCGCACCGAGCCGATCTTCCGCGGCTTGCCGTCGACGAGAATTTCGCCCGACGTCGCCGGCGTCACGCCGAAGATCGTCTGGGCGAGTTCGGTGCGGCCCGAGCCGACGAGGCCGGCGATGCCGAGGATCTCGCCGGCGTGGAGATCGAAGGAGATGTCCTCGACGACGCCGGCAAGCGACACGCCGCGCAGCTCCAGCCGCGTCTCGCCGCGGGGGACGTCCTCCTTGGGAAACAGCTGGTGGATGTCGCGGCCGACCATCATCGAGACGAGCGAGGCTTCGGTCACCTCGCCGATCGGCCGCGTGCCGACCGACACGCCGTCGCGCAAGACGGTGACCCGATCGGCGATCTCGAAGATCTCGTTCATCCGGTGGGAGACGTAGACGATCGCGACGCCCTCGCTGCGCAGCCGGCGGATCACTTCCAGAAGCCGCCTCACGTCGGCTTCGGCGAGCGCCGCCGTCGGTTCGTCCATGATCAGCACGCGGGCGTTGCGCGACAGGGCTCTGGCGATCTCGACCCGCTGGCGATCGGCGACGGACAGCCGCGAAACCTTCTGGTCGACGTCGAGATTGGGGCAGTCGAGCCGGTCGAGCAGGTCGCGGGCCTCGCGGCGCATGCGACCCCAGTCGACGAGGCCGGCGGCGGTCTTCGGCTGGTGGCCGAGAAAGACGTTTTCGGCGACGCTCAAGGCCGGAAACAGGAGCAGTTCCTGATGGACGACGATGATGCCCTCGGCCTGCGCCTCGCGCGGGCCGGCGAAGCGGCGCACCTCGCCGTCGAGACGGATCTCGCCCTCTTCGGCACGATGATCGCCGGCGGCGATGCGGATCATCGTCGACTTGCCGGCGCCGTTCTCGCCCATCAAGGCGTGGACCTCGCCCGGACGAAGGTCGAAATCGACGCCGGTCAGCACCTTCACCGGCCCGAAGGCCTTGGAGATGTTCTTCAGTTCGAGGATCGGCGTCATGGCCGCCCCATCCGGCGCTCTCCGGCGCCCGATGCTCCCCCCAGATTGGCTGTCACCCGCTCGCTCCCCCCGATGGTTCCGGCATTTTGCGGCTCTCGTGTTCCGCCACGCGGCGCCGCCAGCTTTCCGCATAGGCCGCAAGACCCCGGATCGGCCGCCGGGGCGACGCCGTCGCTCCTTCGAGCCCCACCCCGCCGGACCGCGACGGAGCCTGGGCATCCTTTCCGCGCGCCAAAAGCGCGGCGCCGGCCGAGGTGCCCGACAGTCCCGGCTTCGCCTCCACCGGCCGTCCCGTCAGCATGGCGAGCGCATCGCAATAGACGGCGTTGCGGCCGAACGGCCCCTCGACGATGATCGGCCCCTCGGCGCCAACGAGGTCGAGGCAGACCGAGGTCGTCAGCGCGATGGCAAGGCTCGCGGCGGCGGTGCGTTCGGATTGCGTCAAACCGGCGGGATCGACCGTCCATTCGCCCGCGCGCTCGGCGAAGGGCCCGGTCCCGCGGGCGAAGCTCGGCAGGGCCATGATGTCCCTGGCGATGACGGCTTCGGCGCTCGCATGGTCGGCGGCGCCCAGCGCCTCGCCGGCCATCGCCGAAAATTCGCGGCCGGCCATGAAGCGTGCCGACGGCACGGGCCGGGCGAAGGCGTCGACGTTCGCCAGCGTGTCGCGGGCCGGGTCGAGCGCACCCGCTTTGCCCCCGACGGCGAAGACGATCGCCCAGGTGCCGGTCGAAACGACCGTGAACGCGCCCTGCCGCCCGATGAGATGCGGCAGCAGCGAGGCGTTGGAATCATGGATGCCGCAAAAGACCGGAATGGGGTTCTCCCCCGGCATCGCCGCCCGGATCGCCGGCTTCAGGTCGCCGAGCCGATCGAAGGCCGAGCGCAGCGGCGCGAACTTCGCCCGCCACCCCTGCCCCTCGACGAGGGAGGAGAAGCGGCGTTCGGCCGGGCACCACAGATCGGTGTGGGCGCCGAGCTGGGTGACCTCGCAGGCCTCTTCGCCGCAGAGCTTCCACGCCCAGAACTGCGGGTAGGTGAGGATCGACGCCGCGGCGAAGCGGTCCGGGAAATGCCGCTCCAGATGGAAGAGTTGCGCCCCGACGTTCAGCCCGCCCGGCAAGGCCGGCGACTGCGTCTCGACAAAATCCGGGCGGACGGCTCGGTAGTCCGCCAGCGTCTCGGGATCGAGGGGAAATTCGTAGTCCATCACCGGCAGCGCCAGATCGTCCCCCTCGACGAGGGCGATCGATGCGCCGTGGGTGGTGACGGAGATGGCATCGACCGGCTGCTGACGCGACAGATTTGCAAGGGAGGCGAGGACGAACTCCCAGAGGGCGTCGGTGTCGAAATGCGGATAAGGTCCGTCGTCGAGAACGCGGTTCGGCGTCGTCAGCGCCGCGACTTCGCATTGCCGGTCGAGATCGTAGACGACGACCTTGGCGTTGGTCTTGCCGATGTCGACGACGGCGACGTTGCGGATTGCGCCTCCCATTGCGTCAACCCATCCGGAACATCGGTCGAAGGGGCAGCGAAACCGGCTCGTCGTCGGCCTTCACCTCCATGATGTCGGCCATCATCGCCCACCAGCGGCGCATCACGGGATGATCCGGCAGATCGTCCATCGCGTGGTCGCGACGCCGCTCCAGGGTGGCGAAGAGTGCGTTCGTCTCGGGATCGAGGAAGATCGCATAGTCGCGAATGCCGGCCTTGCGCAGGAGATCGACGAGCTCCGGCCAGATCGCGTCGTGGCGCCGGCGATACTCCTCGGCCATTCCCGCCTGCAGACGCATGCGGAAGCCGATGCGCTCGAAGGCCTCCGCCGTCTCGCGGCCCGGCAGCGTCCCGTCACGCGACATCGCGCTCGCTCCCTTCCTGCGAAAACTCGGCCACCAGCAGGCGCACACCGGCCGCCTCGACCATCGCCGCGTCCTTGTCGGAAATCCCCTCGTCGGTGATGAGAACGTCGGCCCGTTCGAGCGGCGCGATGATCATGCTCGACGGACGGTGGAACTTCGAAGAATCGGCGAGAAGGACGAGTTCGTCCGCCTGGCGCATCAGCCGCTGCTCCGACTGGATGACGAGCGGATCGGTTTCGGCGATGCCGTACTGCGAGACGCCCTGCGCGCCCATGAACATCCGCCGCGCCCGAAAATGCGCGATGCCGTCGGTCTCGAAGGGAGACAGGATCAGCGCCTGGTCCCGGTAGATCGCGCCCGCCGGCAGCATCACCGTGCATTCGGAATGATCGATCAGGTGGTTGGCGATCGAGAAGGAGTTGGTCAGGATCTGCAGCCGTGCCCCGGCGACGTGATGGACCATCTGGAAGGTCGTCGTGCCACCGTTGAGGATGATGGCGTCGCCGTCCTCGCAGAGCTTTGCCGCCTCGCGGGCGATGGCCCGCTTCGGCATTTCGTTGATCGTCCGGGCGGTCTCGAAGGGAGGGCTGGAAATCTCCCCGAAAGGCGGGGATTTCAACGCCTCGGCGCCGCCGCGCACCCGCTTGACCTTCTTCTGCAGGGCGAGCGCCGCGATGTCTCGGCGGGTCGTCGCCTCCGACGCCTCGGTCAACCGCGACAGCTCCTGCACGGTGGCGACCGAGCGGGCCTGAACCACGGAGAGGATGATCCTCTGTCTCTCGCGTTCGTGCATCGTTGAAGTTTCTCCCGGCCATGGATGCTGATGGACGACGTGTCGGTTGTCAATCATCTTCGATCAAATTCAATCATATTGCAGTGCAACATGACTAGTCATGATCGTTTTGATTGACGCTCGCGCGATTTTGGCCAATGCTGCGACCCGAACCAGCCTGCGGCCGCAGACCTTCCGGTGCGCCGCCACGCAAGGCCTGGATTATCGTCCGGACGCGCACAGCCCGTGATTTCGGCGTGGTCCGGCACCCGACGAAGCCGAAACGAGGTCGATCATGCCGACAGGTCCGAAAACCAGCGGTTCCACTCTCCTCCCCTCGCTGTGGGACGACGCCCATGCAGCGACGCTCGACGTGCCGGGGCGGCTGCTCTACCGCTCGAACCTTCTCGGCGCCGACAAGCGGATCACCAATTACGGCGGCGGCAACACCTCGGCTAAGGTGACCGAGAAGGATCCGCTGACCGGGCAGGACGTGACGGTGCTCTGGGTCAAGGGCTCCGGCGGCGACGTCGGCACGATGAAGCGCGACGGCTTCGCGACGCTCTATCAGGACAAGCTCGAAGCCCTGAAGAGCCTCTATCGCGGCGCCGAACACGAAGACGAGATGGTCGGCTATCTGCCGCACTGCACCTTCGCCCTCAATCCGCGCGCCGCATCGATCGACACGCCACTGCACGCCTATCTGCCCTACACCCATGTCGACCACATGCACCCGGACGCGGTGATCGCGATCGCCGCGAGCGACGACAGCCGGGAGGTGACGCGGCAGATCTGGGGCGAGGAGATCGGCTGGCTGCCCTGGCGCCGGCCGGGCTTCCAGCTCGGCCTCGACCTTTCCGCCTTCGCCCGCGAGAACCCGGACGCCAAGGGCGTCGTCCTCGAAAGCCACGGGCTCTTCACCTGGGGCGCGACGGCGCGCGAGTGCTACGAGACGACGCTGCGGATCATCAACACCGCCATCGCCTTCCTTGACGAAAAGACCGCCGGCGCCGCACCCTTCGGCGGCATACGGGTCGAGCCTCTCGACGCCGCCGCCCGGCGGTCGATCGCGGCAAAGCTGATGCCCGAGATCCGCGCCCGCATCGGCAGAGACGAGCGCAAGATCGGCCATTTCGACGACGGCGACGCCGTCCTCGCCTTCGTCGGCTCGAACGACCTCGAAAAGCTCGCCCCGCTCGGCACCTCCTGCCCCGACCATTTCCTGCGCACCAAGATCCGGCCGCTGGTGCTCGATTTCGATCCGAAGGCCGGCGACGTCGACGCCCTGATCGGCGGACTCGACGAGGCGATCGCCGCCTACCGCGCCGACTACGCCCGCTACTACGAGAGCTGCCGGCATGACGACAGCCCGGCGATGCGCGACCCGAACCCGGTGGTCTATCTGGTGCCCGGCGTCGGCATGATCACCTTCGCCAAGGACAAGGCGACGGCGCGGATCGCCGGCGAATTCTACGTCAACGCCATCAACGTCATGCGCGGCGCCGAGGCCGTCGGCACCTATCGCGGCCTGCCCGAGCAGGAGGCCTTCGACATCGAATACTGGCTGCTCGAAGAGGCCAAGCTCCAGCGCATGCCGAAGCCGAAGAGCCTCGCGGGCCGGGTGGCGCTCGTCACGGGCGGCGCCGGCGGCATCGGCAAGGCGACGGCCGAGCGTTTGATGGGCGAAGGCGCCTGCGTCGTTCTCGCCGATATCGATGCGGACGCGCTCAATGCCGCCAAGGCCGAGCTGGCAAAGCGCTTCGGCGCCGACCAGGTGCGCGACTGCCGCTTCGATGTGACCGACGAGGCAGCGGTGGCGCAGGGGTTCGCGGATGCGGCGACGGAATTCGGCGGTCTCGACATTCTCGTCTCGAATGCCGGCATCGCCTCGGCCGCCCCGATCGAGGCGACCGAACTCGCGGTCTGGGACCGCAACATGTCGATCCTCGGCACCGGCTATTTCCTCGTCTCGCGAGAGGCGTTCCGCCTGTTCCGCCGCCAGAAGCTGGGCGGCAACGTCGTCTTCGTCGCCTCCAAGAACGGCCTTGCCGCCTCGCCGGGAGCGTCGGCCTATTGCGCCGCCAAGGCGGCAGAGATCCATCTCGCGCGCTGCCTGGCTCTGGAGGGCGCGGAAGCTGCGATCCGCGTCAACGTCGTCAATCCGGACGCGGTGCTGCGCGGCTCGAAGATCTGGTCCGGCGAATGGCGCGAACAGCGCGCGGCCTCCTCCAGGCTCGAAGTCGACCAGCTCGAGGAGCATTACCGCAACCGCTCGCTGCTCAAGCGCTCGGTCTTCCCGGAGGACATCGCGGAAGGCGTCTACTTCTTCGCCTCCGACCTTTCGGAAAAGTCGACCGGCAACATTCTGAACGTCGACGCTGGCAACGCTCAGTCTTTCACGCGCTGAGCCTGCCGCGCACCGTAACGTCACCGGGCCAATCTGGGAGGAGACGGCCATGAGCGAAAAGCCCATCGACCGCGCCGTCGTGGAGGCGGACAACAGCCGGCTCGGCGCCGGTCTCGACGCCGATTACGCGGCGCTCGGCGAGCACCTCGACCGCCGGGGCATCGCGATCGACGCGATCGTGGACAAGGTCCGCGGCTTCACCGTGGCTGTGCCCTCCTGGGGCGTCGGCACGGGGGGCACGCGCTTTGCCCGCTTCCCCGGCCAGGGCGAGCCGCGCGGCATCATGGAAAAGCTCGACGACTGCGGCGTGATCCAACAGCTCGGACGGGCGACGCCGGCCGTTTCGCTGCACATTCCCTGGGACCGCACCGATCCGGCGGCGCTCAAGGAGAAGGCGGCGAGCCTCGGCCTGTCCTTCGACGCGATGAATTCCAACACCTTCCAGGATCATCCGGACGACCCGAAGCAGCCGCTCTCCTACAAGTTCGGCTCGCTCAGCCATGCCGACCCGGCGGTGCGCGCCCAGGCGGTGGAGCACAATCTCGACGTGGTCGAATTCGGCCGCGCCATCGGCTCGAAGGCGATCACCGTCTGGATCGGCGACGGCTCGAACTTTCCCGGCCAGGCGGACCTCTCCCGCGGCTTCGAGCGCTACCTCGATTCGGCGAAGGCGATCTATGCCGGCCTGCCGGAGGACTGGCGGCTCTTCACCGAGCACAAGATGTACGAACCGGCCTTCTATTCGACCGTCGTGCAGGACTGGGGCACCAACCTGCTGATCGCCCGGGAACTTGGAGACAAGGCCTTCTGCCTCGTCGACCTCGGCCACCATGCGCCCAACGTCAACATCGAGCAGATCGTCTCGCGGCTGATCTTCGCGAAGAAGCTCGGCGGTTTCCACTTCAACGACGCGAAATACGGCGACGACGACCTCGACGCCGGCTCGGTCGATCCGTTCCGCCTGTTCCTCGTCTTCAACGAGCTGGTCGAGGCGGGCGAGGCGCTGGAACGGCTCCACCCGGCGCACATGATCGACCAGTCCCACAACGTCACCGACCCGATCGAAAGCCTCATCCGCTCGGCGGGCGAGATTCGCCGCGCCCATGCCCAGGCGCTGCTCGTCGATCGCGAGGCGCTGCGCGGCCATCAGGACGCAAACGACGCGATCATGGCCTCGGAATGCCTCAAGCGGGCTTTCCGCACCGACGTCACGCCGATCCTCGCCGAGGCGAGGCGCCGCGATGGCGGCGCGATCGATCCGATCGCCGCCTACCGGGCGAGCGGCTATCGCGCCAGGGTCGCGGCCGAACGGCCCGCCAGCAAGGGCTCCGGCGGCGGCATCGTCTGAGCGGCCGACTTCAGGATCAGGGGACATCGAATCATGAGCGATCTTTACCGCACGGCACTCGCCGAACTCGGCACGGTCATGGACGGCATCGACGACGCGGCGGTCGACGAGGCCTGCCGGATGATCGCCGCGGCGCGGCGCATCGGCACCTATGCCGGAGGGCGCGAGGGTCTGCAGATCAAGGGCTTCGCCATGCGGCTCTTTCATCTCGGCGCCGATGTCGGCGTCGTCGGCGACATGACGATGCCGGCCCTTGAAGCCGGCGACCTCTTCGTCGTCTCCGTCGGGCCGGGCTACATCTCCACCGCCCTCGCCCTGATGGACGTGGCGCGGCAAGCCGGCGCGAAGATCCTGTTCGTCACCGCGCAGCCGGAGGGACGCTGCGCCGAACTCGCCGACTTCGTGCTGACGGTCCCCGCCCAGACGATGGCGAACGACCAGGGCGGCGCGGCGACCTCCGTCCTGCCGATGGGCTCGCTCTACGAGGGCGCGCTGTTCGTCCTCTTCGAGGTGATGGTGCTGAAGCTGCGCGACCTGATGGCCGTCTCCCCGGAAACGATGCGAAACAATCACACCAACATGGAATGACCGGCCAGCAACGCCGGGCGGCCGGGGGCTTCATCACCTCGCCCGCCCAGCGTCCGCCGCCCGCACCCTCAGGAAGAGGCGCGCTCGAACGCGGCGTGCCTTTCTGGAAACCAGGGCTCCGAATCCAAATTTTTATAGGCTTTGTTGGAGCAGTTCTGCGATGTAATTCGGTGACCATCCAGCAAGTTTTCGTCGTGATTTGAGGGAGTGTTTATCGTTTGCGCTTCGGATGATGTTG
>NZ_JAJUWU010000026.1 GCF_021390325.1 Jiella avicenniae
CGGCGGGCGTTCCGGGCGGCCCGATCAACACCGTCGCCGAGGCCCTCGCCGAACCGCAGATCGAAGCCCGCGGCCTGAAGATCGAGGCCGGCGGCGTACCGGGATTGCGGACGCCGATCGTGTTTTCGAGAAGCCCGCTGGATACGGAGCAGCCCGCGCCGGCGCTGGACAAGACGAAAGGGATCGAAGGAGCGCGGTTCGGGCAGGGATAGTCCGGCGGGCTTAACGAGCGACGATTTCCAAACGCTCCGTCATTCCGCGGCCTTGGAAAGCTCCGAGGGCTTTTCGCTTCCGTCGCCACGCATCGTGCTGACGCGTCGATGCTCCCGAATGAACTTGTCGATGTCACCGGACAGGAGGAGCGGGACGTTGGCCTCGACGTCCTCGGCTGGCCAATTCCACCAAGCGATCTCAAGCAGTTCCTCGATCTGCCGGTCGGTGAAGCGCTTCTTGATGATCGTTGCCGGGTTGCCGCCGACGATTGCGTAAGCTGGAACGTCTTTCGTCACCACTGCGTTCGTCCCGATGCAAGCGCCATGACCGATCCTCACGCCGGACAGGATCCTGCAGCCGGCCCCCAGCCAGACGTCGTGGCCAATGATCACCTCCCCTTTCGTGGCTGGATGGCCTTTGATATGGCGGAACGCTGGTCGTAGCGCGCTGAACGGATAGGTCGTGACCCAATCCGTTCGGTGATTGCCGCTGAGAAAGATCTCGACGCCGACCGAAATGGATCCGTATTTGCCGATCGTCAGCTTGGTGCCGCTGTTCCAATCCCGGACGACGGGGCGACCATAAGTGAATTCCCCGATCGACCAGCCTTTTTTTTCGATTTCATCAGCGAGTGCATCGCGGGTATAAAAGGCCATTCTGACTCTCGGCGCCCAACAGTGTCGGGCGCCAATCAACATGACCGAATTGGAACATGCAACAGAATTCTTTGCATCTTTGCCCGCCCCCATTCGTCCCCTAGCCGGACGCTCGTCGAGGGCGTGAGAACTCTCGACGGCCAATTGATGGGATGGCCGAAACGTTCACTCGGCCGCGGATCGCCGCGCGTGGGCTGAAGATCGACGGCGGCATTTCCCGCCTCGACACGCCCCCGGCTTCGGAGACGAGGAGCAGATGGTTGGGACGCGCGACCTCGAATCCACCGACGGGATCGGAGTTCTCCCGGATCACCGTAGGGTCGGCAGCGTGCGCCATCTGAACGCCGGCACAACGAGGATCAACCGCGTCTGACGACGCTTCGCCGACGTCACCTATTCGCCGGCACCACCCAAGGCCGCTCGGCGAAATGCCGCGTCTCGAAGGCCGTGATCATCGGCTCGTCCTCCAGCGTTTCGGACAATTCGTCGAGGCCGAGGAGCAGCCGGCGTTTCAGGCCGGCGTCGATGTCGAACTCGATGGTTTCGAGGCCCTCGCCAGCGATCGTCTGCGTCTCGAGGTCGATCGTCAATCGCCCCAGCTCGGCACTTGCCCGTTCCCGCTCCACGAAGCGGACGAGCCGGGCGCGCTCGGCATCGCCCAGCGCGATCGTCAGCAGCCCGTTCTTGCCGGCATTGCCGCGAAAGATGTCGGCGAAGCTCGCGGCGACGACGACGCGGATGCCGTGGTCGACGAGGGCGTAGACCGCCGCCTCCCGCGACGAGCCGCAGCCGAAGTTCTTGCCCGCCACCATCAGCACCGGCGGCTCGGCCAAGCGGTTGAGGGGAAAGGCCGGGTCGGGCTCGCCGTCCTCGTCGAAGCGGAGGTCGCGGAGAAGCTGGTCGCCATACCCTTCCGTCCGGCTGCGCTTCATGAAGCGGGCGGGGATCAGCTGGTCGGTGTCGATGTTGTCGCGGTCAAGGACGACGCCCGGGCCGGTGACGGTGGTGAAAGGCTGCATCGGTCTGGTCTCTCAGCTGCCGGCTCGCGCGGCTTCGAAACTTTCCGCCGCCTCCGGCAGGGCGGCGAGTTCCATGGCGCGCACGTCGGCGATGCGGCCGGACAAGGCCGCGGCCGCGACCATCGCCGGGCTCATCAGATGGGTGCGGGCGCCGGGACCCTGGCGGCCGCGGAAGTTGCGGTTGGAGGTCGAGGCGCAACGCTCGCCGGCCTGCACCCGGTCGCCGTTCATGCCGACGCAGAGCGAACAGCCGCTCATCCCCCACTCGGCGCCGGCGGCCCGGAAGATCGCCGCGATGCCGCTCTCCTCGGCCTGTCGCGCCACCTCGCTCGATCCGGGCGAGACGAGCAGCGGCACGGCGAGCCGGCGCCCCGCAAGGACCCGCGCCGCGGCCAGGAGATCGGAATAGCGGCCATTGGTGCACGAGCCGATGAAGCCCCGGTCGATGGGGATCTCAGACAGGCTCTCGCCGCCGGAAAGGCCCATATAGTCCAGCGCCTCGGCATCGCCTCCCGCGGCGGGCTCCGGAACGGCGCCGGTCACGGGTGCGACCTGCTCGGGGCTCGTGCCCCATGTGACCATGGGTGCCACCTCGCCGGCGTCGATCACGACCTCGCGGGCATAGTCGGCGCCCGCGTCGGAGCGCAGCGCCTTCCAGCTTTGCACGGCCCTGTCGAAGGCCGCCCCCTTCGGCGCCATCGGCCGCCCCCTCAGCCAGGCGAAGGTCGTCTCGTCCGGCGGCACGATGCCCGAGCGCGCGCCCATCTCGATGGTCATGTTGCAAAGCGTCATGCGCCCTTCCATCGACAGCGCCGAAATCGCCGCCCCGGCATATTCGACGGCATGGCCGGTCGCCCCGCCGGTGCCGATCCGGCCGATGATGTGGAGCGCCAGATCCTTCGCAGTCGTGCCGAAGGGCAGCTCGCCCGTGACGGTGATCCTCATCGCCGGCGGCTTCTTCTGCCACAGCGCCTGGGTCGCCAGCACATGCGCCACTTCCGACGCGCCGATGCCGAAGGCGAAAGCGCCGAAGGCGCCGTGGGTGGCGGTGTGGCTGTCGCCACAGACGATGACGAGGCCGGGAAGCGTCAGCCCCTGCTCGGGCATCGCCACATGGACGATGCCGCGCCGGGCGTCGCCGAGGCCGAAGCTGCCGATGCCGTGGCGGGCGGTGTTTGCGGAGAGCCGCTCGATCATCGTCGCCGAGGCGGCATTCGCCCGAAGCTCGCTCGACGGCGCATAGTGGTCGGCGACGCCGAAGGTGAGCTCGGGATGACGGACCTTGCGCCCGGCGGCGCCGATCTTGTCGAAGGCGTGATGCGAGCCCTCGTGCAGGAGATGGCGGTCGACGAAGAGTAGGCTCGACCCCTCGCGGGCGAGGATCTCATGGGCTGCCCAGATCTTGTCGACGATGGTCTGGCGCATGATGCCGCACGTCCTCTTCCACTGCGCTACCCACGGTCACGCCCGACCCGTCGGGGCGAATGGCCAGCCGGTCCGTCGTCAAGGTTTCCGGACGAGTTTGGCGCTCCTCGCCTGTCCGGTCAATAGGACATGTCTTGTCTTTTGAAACAGACAGATTTGAGATGGGTCAGGATACGGCCAAGACGCGATCGTGTTGCGCCTCGCCGTCGCCATTTCCTCAAGCTTGCGCGAAGATGGCGTCTTCCGCCTTCACGCTTGACTCGACTCACGCGCTTGACCATCGTCCGCTTACGGAAAACAAGCGTCGATCCATCTTCAGGGCGTAACAGGATCGAAAGCCCGCAGCCGCGTCGGCCAATCGTAGTTTTACCGGCGTCCTGTCTCGGCTGTCGATCGGACTTCGTCCAATTGACGCGAGTCGGGGCTTCGAGCAAGCGGCGGGACGGTCGGCGACCGCACCGGCGCAACAAGGGAGGCGCTCGTCATGGCCGAGGATGAGAGCGAGCGAGACGGCGCCCCCGGCGGGGCGCGAAGCGGAACGAGAAGCGAGACGGGCGCGGTGGCAGAGGCTGGAAAATCGGGATCTGCGACGGCGCGGCGTCATGCCGACGAGGCGATCGCCCGCGACGCCGAGCTTTTGTCGGCGCAGCTCAGCCAGATGCGCGAGCGGCTGTTTCCGCCCTCGGCGAAGAAGGCGCTGCGCTCCTTCACCTCCGGCGAGGCAGCCAAGCTGATCGGCGTCTCCGACGGCTATCTGCGCCAGCTGTCGATCTCCGGCGAGGGGCCGCAGCCCGAGACCGGGCCCGGCGGGCGGCGCTCCTACACGCTGGAGACGATCAATGCGCTGAGACGCCATCTCGCCGGCCAGCACGACAAGGGCAGCCCCAAGGCGCGGCAGTATCTGAAATGGCGCGAGCCGGGCGAGCATCTCCAGGTCGTCGCCGTCACCAACTTCAAGGGCGGCTCGGGCAAGACCACGACCTCGGCCCATCTCGCCCAGCATCTCGCCCTCGAAGGCTACCGGACGCTGGCGATCGATCTCGATCCGCAGGCGTCCTTCTCGGCGCTGCTCGGCTACCAGCCCGAGCTCGATCTCAGCGGCAACGACACGCTCTACGGGGCGATCCGCTACGACGAGCTGCGCCGCCCGCTACGCGAGGTGGTGCGGCCGACCTATTTCGACGGCCTGTCGCTGGTGCCCGGCAATCTCGAACTCCAGGAATTCGAGCACACGACGCCGCGCCAGCTGGCCGAACGCGGCGCTGCCGACGATCTGCCCTTCTTCGCCCGCATCGGCGCGGTGATCGAGGAGGTGGAGGCCGATTTCGACGTCGTCGTCATCGACTGCCCGCCGCAGCTCGGCTTCCTGACGCTGGGGGCGCTCTGCGCCGCGACCTCGGTCATCGTCACGGTGCATCCGCAGATGCTGGACGTCGCCTCGATGAGCCAGTTCCTGTTCATGACCGCCGATCTGCTCGCCGTGGTGCGCGAGGCCGGCGGGGACCTCAATTTCGACTTCCTGCGCTATCTCGTCACTCGCTACGAGCCCCATGACGGGCCGCAGGCGCAGATCGCCGGCTTCCTGCGCGCCCAGTTCGGCGAGCGGGTGCTGACCAACGCCATGCTGAAATCGACGGCGATCTCCGATGCGGGCCTGACCAAGCAGACGCTCTACGAGGTCGGCCGGGAGAACTTCACCCGCGGCACCTACGACCGGGCGATGGAATCGCTGTCTGCGGTCAATGGCGAGGTCGAGGCGCTGATTCGCGCCGCCTGGGGGCGGCCATGACGGGAATATCCGACCGCATCGGGATCGCCGCCGGCAGGGCTGCGCCATCTTTTAAAAACGGCGATATTTTAATGGCTTGCAGGCGGTTTTCGCGCCGCCGGCGGGCCGTTTCGCCGCTTCGTCCGGCCAAAACTTATCCCCGCCCCGCACGGCCGCGTTCATCGTGGCGCGGCAAGCCGGGTCTCGCAGCCATGTCGCGGACGGAAAAGGAGGGCAGCCGATGGTGAAACGCAAGGACGCATTGCGCGCCCTCCTCTCGGCCACCCCAGGCAACCCGGCAGGACAGAGCGAGGCCGACCGCGCCCCGCGGACGCCGGGCGAAGAGCCGGCGGGTCAGTCCGAGTCCCGGGACGAACCGCCCTCCCCGCCGCTGCCCGCTGCATCCGGCGAGGCGGCGCCCGCCCGCGAACATGCGCGCTCGGGCGCGATCAACGCCATGCGCAGTTCCTGGGGCGAACTCCAGAAGGAGGCGGAAGCCGCCCGCAGGCTGCGCGAGGACGTGCGGGCCGGCGGCCATGTCGTCTCGATCGATCCGCAGAAGATCCTGCCCTCGCCGGTGGTCGACCGGCTGTCGCGGGCCGGCGATCTCGATCCGGGCTTCGACGCCCTGAAGGCCTCGATCGCCGCAGACGGGCAGAGCGTGCCGGTGCTGCTTCGTCCCCACTCAGACCCGGCAAAAGCGGCCGGAGGCTTCTTCGAGACCGCCTATGGCCATCGCCGCGTCCGCGCCGCGAAGGATCTGGGGCTTCATGTCAGGGCGATCGTCCGCCCGCTCAGCGACGACGAACTCGTCCTCGCGCAGGGCCGCGAAAACGCCGAGCGGCGGGACCTCACCTTCGTCGAGCGGGCCTTCTTCGCCAAGGGGCTGGAGGCGCGGGGCTTTTCCCGCGAGACGATGCGCGCCGCGCTCGGCATCGACAACACGGAACTGACCCGGCTCCTCCAGGTGGCGCACCGGATCCCCGTCGCGATCGCCGAGGCGGTCGGTCCGGCGCCGAAGGCCGGGCGGCCGCGCTGGGGCGAACTCGGCGAAAAGATCGAGCGCCAGTGCGGCCGGGAGGTGGCGATGGACTTCATCCAGCGGGACGCCTTCCGCGCGCTGACGGATTCCGACGCAAGGTTCCGGGCGCTCTACAAGCGCATGGACCGCGGCACGCGCCGTGGCGAGAGCGCCGGCGAAACGAAGATCACCACCGGGGACGGCATGGTTCTGGCGCTGGCGAAAAGCGGCCCGCGCTCGCGCCCGGTGCTCAGCTTCCAGACCGGCGAGGCCTTCGCCGATTTCGTCGCGGCCCGGCTGCCCGAACTCTACCGGGATTTCCAGCGGGAAGCGGAAGATCGGCGCGGCAGCGACGATGCTTCGGACGGCCCCGGGGACGACGCTTCGGGCTGAGGCCCGAGCGAGGACTTTCACCGCCCGTCGACCGGTTTCGACGGGCAAGACGCGACGGAAAACGGAGACGCGGAAGACGGCAAAAGAAAAGGCCCCGAAGCGGGAGCCGCAACAGGACCTGATCCTTAAGACTAGACACCTTTCGATCTAGGCCCTCCCGACTCACACGTCAAGCAGCTTCGCGGTTTCCCGCCACGGGCTTTTCTTGCCTCGCGCAAGGAAGGCGAACGTGACGGAACAAGGATGGCGTGCGCCCGGCGCACGGAGAGCACCCGGCCGGGAAACGGTTTTCGGGCAGGTGAGGACGCGCGCCGTCACGGCGCAAATCATGGCGGCCGAAAACCCCGACACCCCGCGCGGCGCCAGCCATGAATCTGCGGCGGAGGCTTGCGCTCAGGCCGTCGCCACGACGGAAGCCCCCTCCCCGGTCTTCACGGCCAAAGCCGCGATCTGGGCGGATTTTCGCGCCGGGCTGATCTCGCTGCAGGAGGCCGAGCGGCGCTCGGCGAAGATCGGCGCGGCTTCGGCCGAAGCCGAAACGTCCCGACAGCGGAAAGGCGCCCATCCGCCGGCGCCGCGGCCGCGCCACAAGCGCCCGGCCCCGAAACCCTCCCGCCAATATGCCAATCCGATGGCGACGACGGCGATGCGCGACGACCGGCTCACCCCCGGCGCCAAGGCGCTGCTCGTCGTCCTTCGCGCGCGCTGCGGCAAGGGCCGGGTGACGGCCTTCGCCAAGGCGACGCTGGCCGCGACCATGCAGCGCTCGGCCCGCACCATCCGCCGCTATCTCCTCGACCTCGAACGCTTCGGCTACATCGCCGCGCGCATCCGCAAGACGGCCCGGGGCTTTCACACGGGGCTGGTGGTGACGCTGACCGACAAGGTCCTACCCTTCTTCGCCGAACAGAAAGAACTCGCCGCCTGGCTGACGGAGGCGCCGGACCGCGAGCGGATACCTTTCGCGCCCTTTGCGGCGATGGGCCGGGCGGCGATTGCCATGGACCTGCCCATGCCAACCCTGGCGATAAAAACCCGGCGAAACCCGATCTTTCAGGGTGTGACAGTCCTGTCGCCCAACAACCATATCCATCAAGACTCTTCTTTCAGGGAAAGATTTCGCCGGGAGATATCGGGTGGGTTTTGGGGCAAGGGCGGCGGGTCGACCTGAACCGCACCACTTGCCAAAGACGAACAGGACGAAAAGCGCGCTCGCGAAACGAGCGGGCGAGGGCGCTTGGCATGGAGATGCCGACGGAGTTTGGCCTACGCTTTTTGCCATCGATCAAGCAGGTCCCGAGCCAGAAGACGTCGTTGACAGCTGTCAACGCGAAGACGCGAACGCCGAGACGATGCTTGACCCTGCAACGCGGCATGGCGGACACTCGCCACGACACGGAGCCGCCGAGACCCGCCACGACGAGTTGGTATGCGGAAACATTGAAGGGAGCATCCGTTGCTGAGCCGGATCGGCGTCTTTGGCTTCCTGAGCGGGGTCGCGCTCGCGGCTACGACCGGGATCGTGCCCTCCGCAGACTTCGGCGCGATCATCGCCAATGTCCTGCAGGGCGCCGTCGGCAGCTCGCTCTTCGACCTCGCCGACAAGTCCGGCGGACCGCTCGGCAAAGCCATATTGGGCCGCAACACCGGGATCGACAGCAATCAAGCTCGGTGATGTGTTCAGGGCGGAGGGCAATCTGGCCGAGGCGAAGGCGCGCTACGAGGCTGGCTTGAAGGTCAGGGAAGCGCTGGTGGCGCAGGACCCGGGCCACAGCGAATGGCGGCGGGATCTGATCGTCAGTCACTGGCATCTCGCGACCGTTTCACCGGCGGAGGCGCGAGGGCATTACTCGGCAGCGCTGACCATTGCCGAAGAACTCTCCACGAGCGGGCGGCTGGCTCCGGCCGACGGCGGGATGATCGAGGAGCTACGTCGGCGTCTGGCCGGTCTCGACGATTGCGAGGATGCCGGCGCCTGAGCCGTTGACAGCTGTCAACGCCGCGCCGGGGGAGAATGCGGGTCAGCGAGACGGGCCGCTTCTCCCTCCACCACTGCCCGCTTGCCGCGAAAGATTGCATGCAACGTCCGCGATTGCGCAAAAATGCGGCAGAGCGGCGCGTGGCGTTTTGCTCCAAACCATTGAAAACGCTTGGACTCCCGTTTGGCATGGTGGTTGCATGCAATCGGATCGAGACCCGGGCGCGCGGTCCGGGGCGTCGCGCAAGTCCGATCGGGCGCCGCGGCGAGACGCATGATCCGGGGCGCCTCGGCGACCGAGGACCACGAACCGAGAGGGATCACCATGCTGCCAATGAACCGCCGCCGCTTCCTGGCCACCACCGCCGCGCTGTCCGCCGCGCCGCTGTTCGGCCGCCCGGCCTTCGCGGCCTCGCTGACCGCCGGCTTCGTCTATGTCGGCCCGCGCGACGACTATGGCTACAACCAGTCCCATGCCGAGGGCGCCGCGGCGATCAAGGACATGGAGGGGCTCACCATCGTCGAGGAGGAGAACGTCGCCGAGAGCGATGCGGCGGTGAAGACGATGGAATCGATGATCCAGCTCGACGGGGCGGGGCTGATCTTCCCGACCTCCTTCGGCTACTACAATCCTTTCGTGGTCGACACCGCCAAAAGCTACGAGGACGTCCAGTTCCGCCATTGCGGGGGCTTGTGGACCGACGAGGACCCGAAGAACGCCGGCTCCTATTTCGGCTATATCGGCACGGCGCAATATATCTGCGGCATCATTGCCGGCCACATGACCAAGACGAAGCGCCTCGGCTTCGTCGCGGCGAAACCGATCCCGCAGGTGCTCCTCAACATCAACGCCTATACGCTCGGGGCGAAGTCGGTGGATCCGGAGATCACCACCCAGGTGATCTTCACCGGCGACTGGGCGATGCCGGTCAAGGAAGCCGAAGCCGTCAACGCGCTCGTCGACCAGGGCGCCGACGTCCTCACCTGCCATGTCGACAGCCCGAAGGTCTTCGTCCAGACGGCCGCGGGACGGGGCGCCTACGTCACCGGCTACCACACCAGCCAGGCGAAGCTTTCGCCGGAAAAATATCTCACCGGCGCCGAGTGGCACTGGGCGACGGTCTACAAGATGTTCGCCGAAAAGGCGCTGGCCGGCGAGGAGCTGCCGAATTTCGTCCGCGGCGGCCTCGCCGAGGATTTCGTCAAGATCTCCGACTACGGCCCGGCCGTGACGGAGGAGGCGAAGAAGCAGGCCGACGCCGTCAAGGCCGAGGTGATGAAGGGCGGCTTCGCCGTCATCAAGGGGCCGCTGAAGGACAACAAGGGCAACGAAGTCGTCGCCGCGGGCACAAAATATCCCGAGACCGCCATCGAACTCGAAAGCATGGACTACCTCGTCGAAGGCGTCATAGGCTCGACCTCGTGAGGGCACGATGAGCGAGATCACCGACAGGGCGCCGCTTTCCGGCTTCCAAGTCCGGCCGCTCCTCGGCGAGGCGGGACGGCGGCGGCTGGAAGGCTTTCTCATTCCGCTGATCGCGCTTCTCGCCGGTCTGGCGTTGTTCGGCGCCTTCATCGCGGCGAACGGCAAGAGCCCGGTCGAGTTCTACCAGCTCGTCTATCGCGGCGGCTTCGGCACCTGGTTCTCGCTCCAGAACACCATGACGCGGGCGGCACCGCTGCTCCTCACCGCGCTCTGCGTGGCGCTTCCCGCCCAGCTCGGCCTCGTCGTCATCGGCGGGGAGGGGGCCTTCGTCCTCGGCGGGCTCGCCGCCGCCGTGGTCGGCCCGCTCTTCGGCTTCGCGCCGGGATCGCTGGCCATCCTGACGATGGCGCTCGCCGGCATTTGCGCCGGCGGCGTCTGGATCGGCCTCGTCGGCGCGATGCGGCACTATCGCGGCATCAACGAGACGATCTCCAGCCTGTTGATGGCCTATATCGCCATCGCCCTGATGAACCATTTCGTCGAGGGTCCGCTGAAGGATCCGGCGAGCCTCAACAAGCCCTCCACCGTGCCGCTGCCGGACCCGATGCGGGTCGGCGAGATCCCGGGCATGGACGTTCACTGGGGCTTTGCGGTGGGAATCCTCGCCTGCCTTGCCGCCGGCTTCGTCCTGTCGCGCACCACTTTCGGCTTCGCCGCGCGCATTGCCGGCGGCAATGCCAGGGCCGCCGCCGTGCAGGGGCTTCCCGTCGGGCGGCTGATCCTCGCCTTCACGGCGGCGGCGGGCGCCGCGGCCGGGCTCGCGGGCATGATCCAGGTCGCGGCCGTGCAGGGCTCGGCCAATGCCTCGCTGGCGGCGGGTTACGGCTATACCGGCATCCTCATCGCCTTCCTCGCCCGGCAGAACCCCGTCGCGATCATTCCGATGGCGCTTCTCATCGGCGGCATCGACGCCGCCGGCGGCTTCATCCAGCGGCGGATGGATTTGCCCGACGCCACGGTCCTGGTGCTGCAGGGCATCCTGTTCGTGGCGATCCTCGTGTCCGAAACCCTGTCGGGCCGGCTTCTGCCGAGCCGCAACGCCAAGGCGGGAGGCGCGTCATGAATGCCGATCTCGGCCTCTGGGCGGTGCCGATCGCCGTTCTCGGTGGCATGCTGCGGGTCTCGACGCCGTTTCTCTTCGTCAGCCTCGGCGAATGCGTCACCGAGAAGTCGGGCCGCATCAATCTCGGCCTCGAAGGCACCCTCGTCTTCGGCGCCATGGCCGGCTATGGCGGGTCCTATCTCACCGGCAATCCGTGGGCGGGCGTGCTTCTCGCCGGCATTGCGGGAACGCTGTTCGGCCTCCTCCACGCCGCGCTCTGCTCGCTGCCGCGGGTCAACGACATCGCGGTGGGGATTGCCCTGATGATCCTCGGCTCGGGCCTCGCCTTCTTCTTCGGCAAGCCGCTGATCCAGCCCGCGGCGCCGATGCTGCCCGGCCTGTCCCTCGGCGCCTGGTCGAACGTGCCGCAGCTGCGCTCGGCGCTCGAAGTCTCGCCGCTGTTCCTCATCGGCGTCGCCGTCGCCGTCATCCTGCTCTTCGTCTTCAAGCGCACGCGGATCGGGCTGATCCTGCGGATGGTCGGCGACAGCGCCGACGCCGCACGCGCGATGGGCTATCCGATCGTCCCGGTGCGGATCGCCGCCACCGCCTTCGGCGGCTTCATGGCCGGCGTCGCGGGCGCCTATCTGTCGCTCTATTATCCCGGCTCCTGGAACGAGCACATCTCGTCCGGCCAGGGCCTGATCGCCGTCGCCCTCGTCATCTTCGCGCGGTGGAACCCGCTGGCCTGCCTCGGCGCGGCGCTGATCTTCGGCGGGGCAGGGGCGCTCGGCCCGGCGCTCCAGTCGGTCGGCGTCACCTCCGGCTACTATCTGTTTTATGCCGCACCCTACGTGCTGACGCTGCTCATCCTCTTCCTCACGTCCTCGCCGCGCCGGGCGCTCGAAGGGGCGCCGCGCGAACTGTCGATCACCAAGTAAAGGAGCCACCATGAACGGATTGGGCGGTCTCAACAAATCGGAAAGCGGCGTCGTCATCGGCTGCGTCCAGCTGCAGCTACCGACCGTCGTCACCAAGGCGGACCTTGCCGCGCAGACGGAGAAGATCGTCGCCATGGTCGGCAAGGCCCGGCGAAACCTGTCGACGATGGATCTCGTCGTCTTCCCGGAATATTCGCTGCACGGCCTGTCGATGGACACCAATCCGGAGATCATGTGCCGGGTCGACGGGCCCGAGGTCGCGGCCTTCAGGCAAGCCTGCGTCGACAACGGGATCTGGGGCTGCTTCTCGATCATGGAGCTCAACCCCGGCGGCATGCCCTACAACACCGGGCTGATCATCAATGACGCCGGCGAGATCGTTCTCAACTACCGCAAGCTCCACCCCTGGGTGCCGGTCGAGCCGTGGGAGCCGGGCGACAGGGGCATCCCGGTCATCGACGGGCCGAACGGCTCGAAGCTCGCGCTGATCATCTGCCACGACGGCATGTTCCCCGAGATGGCCCGCGAATGCGCCTACAAGGGCGCCGAAATCATGCTCAGGACCGCCGGCTACACCGCGCCGATCCGCCAGTCCTGGCGCTTCACCAACCAGGCGAACTCCTTCCAGAACCTGATGATCACGGCGAACGTCTGCATGTGCGGTTCGGACGGCTCGTTCGATTCCATGGGCGAGGGCATGATCGTCGACTTCGACGGCACGGTGATCGCCCATGGCGAGACGGGGCGGCCCGACGAGATCATCACTGCGGAAGTCCGGCCGGATCTGGTCCGCGAAGCGCGGGCCGGCTGGGGCGTCGAGAACAACATCTACCAGCTCGGCCACCGCGGCTATGTCGCGGTGAGGGGCGGCGCGCAGGACTGCCCCTATACCTTCATGCACGACATGGTGGCGGGCAAATACCGCGTCCCCTGGGAGGACGAGGTGAAGGTGACCGACGGCACCTCCTGCGGCTTCCCGGCGCCGACGCGGGTTTTCGGCGAGCGGTTGAAGGACGCGGCGGAGTGATGGGGGTGGTTTCGCCATCCGTCGCCGGCTGGGCCGATTTGCCCGCATTTACCGACGTCGCGGCTGCAGCACCCCCCTCTGCCCTGCCGGGCATCTCCCCCACAAGGGGGGAGATCGGCAGTGTCAGGGGCGACGCCTTTTCGTTCGATCGTCTTGCAGATTTCGTAGCAGCTGAACGGACGCTGGCGTTTCCGCAGTATCGATCTCCCCCCTTGTGGGGGAGATGCCGGCAGGCAGAGGGGGGTGCTTCAGCCGGACGTCGCCCCCACCGCGGCGTCATCCTCGGGCTTGTCCCGAGGATCTACCGTCCCCTCCGCGCCAGAAGCCTTGCCGGATGGCGGAGCGCCGACGATCAATCCCTCGATCCGGCGGCAGTAGATCCTCGGGACAAGCCCGAGGATGACGCCGCGTCGATGTTCTCGGTCGGTCGCGAGCGCTTCTCCCGCACCTCGCCGCATCAGGAAGGACCCCACCGATGACCACCACCCTCGACGAGCGCATCGACGCCGCCTTCGTCCCCGGCGGTCGCACCGTCGCCTCGGACCCTTATCCGTGGCCCTTCGACGGCAATCTCAAGCCTCAGAACACCGCCATCGTCGTCATCGACATGCAGGTCGATTTCTGCGCGCCGGGTGGCTACGTCGATTCGATGGGCTACGACCTGTCGAACACCAGAGCGCCGATCGCGCCGATCGCCAAACTCCTCGAAGTCGCCCGTGCAAAAGACTTCACCGTCATCCACACCCGCGAGGGCCACAAGCCGGACCTGTCCGATCTGCCCGCCAACAAGCGCTGGCGCTCCCAGCGGATCGGCGCCGGGATCGGCGACCAGGGGCCGTGCGGGCGCATTCTGGTGCGCGGCGAGCCGGGCTGGGAGATCATTCCGGAACTGCAGCCAATCGCCGGCGAGCCGATCATCGACAAGCCAGGCAAGGGTTCGTTCCTCGCCACCGACTTCGACCTCGTGCTCCAGACCAAAGGCATCCGCAACATCGTGCTTTGCGGCGTCACCACCGACGTCTGCGTCCACACCACCATGCGCGACGCCAACGATCGGGGTTACGAATGCCTCGTCCTGTCGGACTGCACCGGCGCGACGAAACTCGAAAATCACCTCGCGGCGCTCGACATGGTGAAGATGCAGGGCGGCGTCTTCGGCGCGGTCGCGACGAGCGACGCCTTCATCGCGGCGATCGCCTGATGCGGCGGGCTCTCGTCCATCGCATCGCGACGACGGCGCCGGACGACGTCTCGGGCCTGGAAGCCGCGATCGCCGCCGGGCGGATCGACCCGGCCGGGATCGTCGCGATCCTCGGCAAGACCGAGGGCAATGGCTGCGTCAACGATTTCACCCGGGCCTTTGCCGTCTCGGCGCTCGAGGCCTGCCTCGCGAAGCACCTCCCCGGCGACGCGGTGGCGGGCATTGCCATGGTGATGTCCGGCGGCACCGAGGGCGCGCTGTCGCCGCACATCCTCGTTCTGGAGCACCGCGACCTCGCGGACGAAGCGGGCGAGGGGCCGGCGCTCGCCATCGGCGTCGCCCACACCGGCGACATGCCGCCGGAGCATCTCGGCCGCATGGGGCAGGTCTGGCTGGTGGCCGAGGGCGTCGCCAAGGCGATGCACCAAGCCGGCATCGAGGATCCGGCGGACGTCCATTTCGTCCAGATCAAGTGCCCGCTGCTGACGGCCGAGCGGATCGCCGGCGCCGAGGCGCGGGGCGAGACGACGGCGACCCGCGACACGCTGAAATCCATGGGGTTGTCCCGCGGCGCTTCGGCCCTCGGCGTCGCCCTGGCGCTGGGTGAGATCGAGGCCCATGCGATGAGCGACACGGCGATCGGCAGGGACGTCTCCCTCTGGTCGGGCCGGGCGAGCGCTTCTGCGGGCGTCGAGTTGCAGAACCACGAGATCGTCGTCCTCGGCATGAGCAGGGCGTGGTCGGGTCCGCTCGCGATCGACCATGCGGTGATGGCCGACGGGATCGACGTCGAGCCGGTGCGCGCGGCCCTCGCACGGCTCGGCTTTGCGGCGGACGGCCAGCTCTCGCAGGATGAGCGGGGACGCCTCGTCGCCCTCCTCGCCAAGGCCGAGCCGGGCTCGACGGGGCGCCTGCGCGGCGCCCGCCACACCATGCTCGACGACAGCGACATTTCCGCCACCCGCCATGCCCGCGCCTTCACCGGCGGCGCGCTGGCCGGGCTCACCGGCCTGACGGAGCTCTTCGTCTCCGGTGGGGCCGAGCATCAGGGGCCGGACGGCGGCGGCCCGGTCGCCGTCATCGCCCACCGCGCCGAGGGGAGACGCTGATGTCCGCCGTCGCCATCATGGAAGACGTCGAAGAGCCGGGCCCGGCGGCCGAGCGGCGCGGCGCACGCCCGCTGCTGGAGGCCATCGGCCTCACCAAGCGTTTCGGGTCCTTCACCGCGCTCGACGCGGTCTCGATCGAGCTTCACGCCGGCGAGTTCCATGCCCTTCTCGGGGAAAACGGCGCCGGCAAGTCGACCCTCGTCAAATGCATGCTCGGCTACTACCACCCGGACGAGGGCTCCGTGATCCTCGACGGGCGGGAACGGACGATCGCCAGCCCGCGCGATGCGAGGCGCCTCGGCATCGGCATGGTCTACCAGCATTTCACCCTCGTTCCCTCGATGACGGTGCTGGAAAACCTCGTCATGTCGCGCAGCGAGGTGCCACGCGTCATCGACTGGCGGGCCGAACGCAAGGCGCTGTCGGCGTTTCTGGAAACGATGCCGCTGAAGGTGCCGCTCGATACCAAGGTCGACCGGCTGTCCTCCGGCGAGCGGCAGAAAACCGAGATCCTGAAACAGCTCTATCTCGGTTCCCGCGTCCTCGTCCTCGACGAGCCGACCTCGGTGCTGACGCCGGACGAGGCGCGCGAGGTGCTCGGCTTCCTTCGCGCTTTGGCATCCGAGAGCGGCATGTCGGTGCTGCTGATCACCCACAAATTCGCCGAGGTGACGGCCTTCTGCGACCGCGTCACGGTCCTGCGCAAGGGCGCCAAGGTCGGCGCCGGCAAGGTGGCCGAACTTTCCACCGCCGCAATGGCGGAGATGATGATCGGCGAGCGGGAGCTTGCCGCGGTGCCGGAGCGCGTCGCTCCTGCGGCCGATGCGGAGCCCGTGCTTGCCGCCCGCAGTCTCGTCTCCGGCGATGCCGGGACGCGCGGCTCCGTCGCGATCGACCGGCTCGATGTCCGGGCCGGCGAGATCGTCGGCATCGCCGGGATATCCGGCAACGGCCAGACGCGGCTGGTCGAGCTGATCTCCGGCCAGGCGCGCCCCGATGCCGGCGAGATCCGCGTGAAGGGAAAGGCCTATGACGCCAGCCGCAGGGCTGCCCAGGCGATGAAGGTCCGGTGCCTCCCGGAAGAGCCGCTGCGCAACGCCTGCGTCGGCAAGATGAGCGTCGCCGAAAACCTCGCCTTCCGCGCCTTCGACCGGGACGGCGGCGGCAAGCCGCGCCGGCTGCTCGACAGGGGGGGCATGCGCCGCGAGGCCGAGCGGCTGATCGCCGCCTATTCGGTCAAGACCCAGTCGCCGTCGGCGCGGATCGAGACGCTGTCCGGCGGCAACGTCCAGCGCGCCGTGCTGGCCCGCGAGCTGTCGGGCGAGACCGACCTCCTGGTCGCCGCCAACCCCTGCTTCGGCCTCGATTTCGGCGCCGTCGCCGACATCAGGGCGCAGATCCTCAAGGCCCGCAACGACGGCGCGGCCGTCCTGTTGGTCTCGGAGGATCTCGACGAGGTCGTCGCCCTGTCGGACCGCATCGCCGTGATGTTCGAGGGCCGCATCGTCTTCGAATGCGAAGGCGGCGAAAAGGCCGACACGCGCGAGATCGGCGCTCACATGGCCGGCCATTCGGCGGTCGAAGCGGGAGGGCTCGACTGATGGCGAGGATCATGGCGAGACCCTTCGATTTTCCGCTCGATCCAGCCCGGGTGGCGCTGATCGTCATCGACATGCAGCGCGACTTCCTGGAGCCCGGCGGCTTCGGCGAGAGCCTCGGCAACGACGTTTCCCGCCTCCAAGCGATCGTGCCGGCGACGGCCCGGCTGATCGAAGGCTTTCGCGCCGCGGGCCGCCCGGTGATCCACACCCGCGAATGCCATCGGCCGGATCTGTCGGACTGCCCGCCGGCCAAGCGCCTTCGCGGCGCCCCGGGCTCGAGGATCGGCGACGCCGGGCCGATGGGCCGCATCCTGATCGCCGGCGAGCCGGGGGCGGAGATCGTGCCGGAGCTGTTTCCGATCGCCGGAGAACTGGTGATCGACAAGCCGGGGAAGGGGGCTTTCCACGCCACCGACCTTTCGGCCCATCTCGAAACCCTCGGCGTGACGCAGTTGGTCTTTGCCGGGGTGACGACGGAGGTCTGCGTCCAGACGACGATGCGCGAAGCCAACGACCGCGGCTTCGAATGCCTGATCGCCGAGGACGCCACGGAGAGCTATTTCGCCGAGTTCAAACGGGCGGCGATCGACATGATCGTCGCGCAGGGCGCGATCGTCGGCTGGGCGGCGCCGGTGGAGGCGATTGTCGCGGGGCTGGCTGCGGAAGAAGGCGCGAAGCAGGCGGGGTCCGAGACGAGCGCCGAGCCCGCGCCTGCAGGCTCCGCGCCGGGGGAGAGCGCCCGCGCCGCCTCTGCCGTCTCGCCCGCGCCGATCGGCTTCGGGGCCGGTCTCTGATGCCGGCGGTCTATTCCGGCCTCCTCGGCGCCGATCCGGCCGCCGCCCGCTTCGAGCCGTTCCGCGACGGCGTCGAGATCGCCCGGCTGTCCGGCGCGGGCGACGGGGGCGAAACGGCGCTGCTGCGCTATGCGCCGGGCGCCTCGGTGCCGATGCACGAACACACCGGGCTCGAGACCATCCTCGTCCTTGCCGGCTCGCAATCCGACGACCACGGCACCTATCGGGCGGGTGATCTCGTCCTCAACCAGCCGGGCAGCCGCCACCGGGTGTGGTCCGAGGAGGGTTGCCTCGTGCTGATCTCCTGGGCGGCGCCGGTGCGGATTTTGGGGGAGGCAGAGTGATTGCCGTGTCGAAGCGCCGAAAGGTCTTCCTTTCGGGGAGCGCCGAAGGGTGCTTCGCCAGCAAGCGAGTCATCCGCGCCCAGGCGTGATCAAAAGACGCGACCAAGCATAACGAATTGAACTTCCCCGGGGAGGGGAGACATGACCGACCTGCCGACCATTCTCGATTTCGCCGGCCTCAGCGCCCTATACGCCGGCGGCACCACGCCCGCCGCGGTGATGGCCGCCGTCGCCCGCCGCATGGAGACCGCCGATCCCGCCGCCTTCATCCTGAAACGCGCCCAAGCCGACATCCTGGCCGATGTCGAGGCGCTTCTCGCCCGCGCGCCGGAGCCGAACTCCCTGCCGCTCTGGGGCCTGCCCTTTGCGGTCAAGGACAATATCGACGTTGCCGGCCTTCCGACCACCGCCGGCTGCCCCGACTATGCCTATGTGCCGGCGGCCGACGCGAGCGCCGTGAAGCGGTTGCGCGAGGCGGGTGCCATTCTCATCGGCAAGACCAATCTCGACCAGTTCGCCACCGGCCTCAACGGCAGCCGCTCGCCCTATGGCGCGCCGCGCTGCGTCTTCGATGCGTCATACGTGTCCGGCGGGTCGAGCTCGGGCTCGGCGGTGGTCGTTGCCGCGGGGATCGCGGCGTTTTCGCTGGGGACGGATACGGCGGGGTCTGGCCGGGTGCCGGCGGCCTTCAACAACATCGTCGGCATCAAGCCTTCGCCCGGCCGCGTGTCCACCACCGGCGTCGTGCCGGCCTGCCGCTCGATCGACGTCGTCACCGTCTTCGCCGCGAGTGTTACGGACGGGATGGCGGCGCGGCGGATCGCGGAAGGCTTCGACCCCGCCGATGCCTATGCCCGTCGCTTTGCCGACGAAGCGCTGCCGCCGGCGCTGCGGATCGGCGTTCCGGCCGAGAACGAGCGCGAGTTCTATGGCAACGCGGCCTATCGTGCGCTCTATGACGCGGCGATCGGGCGGGCCGAAGCGCTGGGCGCGACGATCGTTTCTTTCGACTACCGGCCGTTCCGCGAGGCGGCGGCCCTCCTTTACGAGGGGCCCTGGGTGGCCGAGCGGCTCGCCGCGATCGAGCCCTTCCTGAACGAGCGGCCGGACAGCCTCGATCCGACGGTGCGCCAGATCATCGAGGGCGGCCGAAACATGACCGCCGCCGACGCCTTTCGCGGCGCCTACCTTCTGGAGGCGCTTCGCCGGGAGGCCGAAGCCGAATGGGCGAAGGTCGATTGCCTGATGCTGCCGACCTCGCCGGACATCCAGACGGTCGAGGCGATGCGGGCCGATCCGATTGCCCTCAATGCCCGCTTCGGGCGCTTCACCAACTTCGCCAATTTCTTCGGCTGCGCGGCTATCGCCGTCCCCGCCGGTTTCACCCCGGCGGGGCTTCCCTTCGGCGTGCAGCTCGTGGCGAAGCGGGACACGGACGAGGCACTCGGCGTCTTCGCAGCGACGCTGCACGAAGCCGCGCGATGCGGCGCGGGGATCGACCGGCAATTCGTGCCGCCAGCGCTTCATGAGCCGGCTAATCAGAGCGCGGCCGATCCGCATCCCACCCGCGAAAAGGACGCCGCGTCCCGGCGGATCGAGATCGCCGTCGTCGGCGCCCATCTCACCGGCATGGCGCTCAACCACGAACTGAGCGAACGGGGCGCGCGGCTCGAGCGGGCGGGCAAGACCGCCTCGGACTATCGGTTCTATGCGCTCGATACGGTCCCGCCGAAGCCGGGGCTCGTCCGCGAGCCGGGCTTTGCCGGGCCGGGGATCGCCATCGAGGTCTGGTCGCTCGACCCTTCCAGCTTCGCCACCTTCGTCGACGGCATTCCCGCGCCGCTCGGTATCGGCAAATTGACGCTCGACGACGGGACCAGCGTCTCCGGCTTCATCTGCGAGCCCGCCGGGATCTCCGATGCCCGGGAAATAACCGCCTTCGGAGGCTGGAAAAACTACCTCGCATCGCGCAAGACTGCGCCGTGACGTCGCGGTTGCATCCAGTGAGCATGGCGTGAAGAAGCGCACCCAGGTCGACATGATCCGCGAGGCCCTCGCCGACCGGATCGTCCACGGTTATCTGAGACCCGGCGACCCGCTCGACGAGACCTCGCTCGCGGCCGAATACGGCGTCTCGCGGACGCCGATCCGCGAGGTGCTGCGGCAGCTCGAGACCATCGGCCTCGCTCTGTCGCGCCCCCATCGCGGCGCGATCGTCGCCAGCCTGACGCCGCGCCAGCTGGACGAGACCTTCGTCGTGATGGCCGAGCTCGAGGCGCTGTCGGCGCGGCTCTGCGCGACGGCGCTCAGGGGCGAAGGGCTGCACGCGCTGCAGAGCCTGCATGAAGGCGGGGCGGGCGCAGCCCGGACGAACGACGTTGCCGGATACCGCCTGCACAACGAGCGTTTTCATGCGGCGATCTATGCCGGCTCGGGCAACGCCTTCCTGGAAGAGACGGCGCTCGCCGTCCGCCGCCGCCTCGCGCCTTTCCGCAATCTCCAGTTCGAGGCGTTTCAGCGGCCCGAACTCTCGCACCGCGAGCATGCCAGGATCGTCGATGCGATCGTTTCCGGCGACGGGGAGGCGGCGGCCAGCGCCATGCGTGCCCACATCCTCATCGTCCGCGAGGCGGTCGACGCGGTCGATCTCGCCTCGGAGCGCTGAGGCCGGCGTGGCAATCGGGCTTGCGCGGACCGATCAGGCCCTGTGCTCGCGCCAGATGGTGACGACGCCGCTGGCGATGATGATCGCCGCGCCGAAAAGGGTCGCCAGGTCGGGGCGCTCGTGCCAGACGAGCCATCCGAGCGCCGTCGCCCACAGGAGCGCCGTGTAATCGAGCGGGGCGACCACGACGGCGGGCGCCAGCCGGAACGCCTGGGTCATCATGGTCATCCCCGCGGTGCCGAACAGGGCGATGGCGACGAAGGCCCAGAGGTCTTCGGCCGCGACGGGGCGCCAGGCGAAGGGCACGATGACGGCGCTCAGAAGCGCGCCCGCGCCGGTGAGATAGAGGAGCAGCGTCCAGACGCTTTCGCGCGGATCGACCCAGCGGGCGCCGAGCATCAAGAGCGCGTAGACGAAGGCCGTTGCCACGGGCAGGAGGGAGACGAGCTGGAACGCCGCCGTGCCCGGCCGTACCACGATCACGACGCCCGAAAATCCGGCGAGGACGGCCAGCCAGCGATAGCGCCCGACCGTCTCGCCGAGGAACGCGGCCGAGATCGCCGTGATGAACAGCGGCGCGACGAAGATCAGCGCCGTCGCCTCGGCAAGGCCGAGATGCATGATGCTGGTGAAGAACAGGACGGTGGCGCCGATCCACAGGATGCCGCGCAGGAGATGGGCGAGGGGGCGATGACTGCGCAGGGCCGCCGGACCGCCGATCCGCCAGGCGATCGCGAGGGCGAAGGGGAAGGCGATGACGTTGCGCAGGAACAGGATCTGCAGCGGCGAGTAGCGCTCGGTCAGGAGCTTGGCGAGGGCGTCGTTGACGCTGAGGCATGCGACCCCGGCGCACATCAACGCGATGCCGACCGCGTTGCCGTGCGGCACTCCCCGCGAATTCGTCTGCAATTTCATCCTCCCGCCATTGGGCTCTCTCCTACCAGACCGCCCGGCATTGTCACGAGCTTGCGCAGGGCGGCCCGTCTCGGCCCGACGCCGATGCGCCGGGTGGGGCCGGCACGCCGAGCGACCGAGGCGGGGCCATGTTCGCGGCCATCCGCGGGCGCTGACGGGCGACTGCCGCCTGCGCGATCTCAGCCGCTGGGTGGCCAAGGCGGCGGAGGAAAGCCGCGCGGTGGCAGCCAGGGCCCGAGCTGCGCCGTGCGCGGGCTCAGTCGTCCTCGCCCTGCCAGTAGTCGACCGCGTCTTCGGTCCGGAACGAGGCCGCGACCCGCCGCCGGGCTTTGTCGCCGCCGGGGGCGGCGCCGGCGAAGACGGTGATCTTGCCGCTGTCGGGATATTCCATCACGTCCGGCTCGCGCATCGAGCTGACGGCGACGTAGCGCAGCGGCTCGTCGCCGGTGGCGATCATCTGATGGGCGGTCTCGGCGCCGCCCGCCGGACAGACCGCGACCATGCCCGCCGCCACCTGGTGGCGCTCCATGCCGAAACGAAGTTCCCCCGTGCCGGAGAGGATGACGAACAGCTCGTCGTTCGCATGGTGGGCGTGGAACGGCCAGGCGGCCTTGCCGGGCGGCACCTCGACCAGACGCGCGCCGAGATGGGTGGCGCCCAAGGGCGCGGCGATCGCCGCCATCGCGGCGGCGAAGCGCTCGCCATGGATCTGCGGCACGAGGGACAGATCGTCCAGCCGGACGAGCGGGACGGGGCGCGAGGGATGGCGGGACATGGACGGACCTCCTGCCGGCCATAATCCCCCGGCCGCGCGCGTTGGCAACCGAGATCGTTTCAGCGGCGGCGGGAAAGGCCCAGCTCGCGGTGCGTCTCTCGCCGTCGCGGCTCTATCGCTTCCAGCGCGGCAGATGCCGCTTCCAGCGGTTGCCGATATGCCCCTCGACGGCGCGGCGCGGGCGGCGCCGCGCGACGATCGCGACGGGAGCCTCGTCCCCGGTCCCTGAAAAATCCTCGGCAGCTTCGGACAGATCGTCCTCGGCGAGATCGTCGTCCACGATCTCGCCCGCCTCGATCCCGGCAACTGTCGTCAGCGCCTCGTCGGCGTCGGCGGACGGATGCTCCGCCGGCTCGACGTCCTCTGTGGCGAGGGCCTCCGCTGCCGTTTGCGTGCGGGCCTTGGGCGGGCGCCCACGCTTCGGCCTGGCGGCTTCGGGGGCCGGCGGCGGCGACCAGCCGGGGGCGGTCGATTCCAGGATGCGCGGGGCCGAGCCCGCGGGCTCGCTCGGGGAAAGGAGGAGGGCGGCCGAAGCCTGCCTGCTTTCGCCGCTCGGGGCGGCGGGTTCCTTCGGCAGATCGAGGAAGGGCGAGGGCTGGCGCGAGCCCTTGGTGCGCTTGATCTCGACGGCGAAAGGTCGGGTCTGCTTTCTCATGACGTGTCAGCGTGGCCTGGAGTGATGACGTCGCGCCGTTGACCAGCGATGGCGGGCCTTCGCGTTCGACGTGGAGGAATCACCGACCGATGTCGTGCGCGCGATCCTCGGGACCGGCGGGTTCGATGGTGACGGTTGCGCGCAGTCCTAGCGGGAATCGGGCGGATCTGATAGCCCATTTTCGCGCGATCGCGGGGTAGAGCGGTTGACGTTTCCGTGCCGACGCCCCGCCGAGTGCATCCGGAGTGTGCCGGCGCCAGCGAAAACGAGCCAGACGAACGGTCTGGAGCGCCCGGTCGGGCGGCATGGCGCGGGAAGGGTGTCTTGCCGGACCTTTGAAGCGGGACGAAAAATGCGTGGATGACGGCCCGACCGGGCCGCAAGTCTCCGCCAGAGCGTCTTCGTCCCTCACCGAAAAGCCGGGGATAGTCCCGCGATCCGGCGATTCGATACGGCCGGACGGCTCGTGACGAGGCGCCGCATCGGCTATGGGTGCGAAGATGAAAGCCGCTCAGACGCGTCAGTTCGATCTCTTCGCCGCCCCCGCCCCGCATGCCGGCGCGGAGCAGCCGGGGCGGGCGAAAGCAGCCGCACCGCGCCGGGCCGGCGGCCTCGTGCCGCGTCCCGCCTCCCCGGCCGACCCGGAGGCGATGGTCCGGCATCTGGAGGCGACCGGCAACTACCGGATCCTGCGCAGGCTGGAGCCGCGCCCGGTGCTGGCGGGCTGGACGCCTGCGATGAAGCGGCCGGGCGAGAAGCTCGGCGTCATCCTCGACACGGAGACCACGGGCCTCGACGCCACCGTCGACGAGATCATCGAACTCGGCATGGTGACGTTCACCTATGGCGCGGAAGGGATCGGCGACGTCGTTTCGGTCTTCAGCCGGTTGCGCGAACCGGCCCGGCCGATCGGCCCGGAGATCACCCGCATCACCGGCATCACCGACGAGATGGTGGCGGGCCGGACGATCGACCCGGCCGAGGTCGCCGCCTTCGTCGCGCCGGCGGATCTCGTCATCGCCCACAATGCCAGGTTCGACCGGCCCTTCTGCGAGCGCTTTGCGCCCGGCTTCGCCGACAAGCCCTGGGCCTGTTCGGTCGCCGAGGTCGACTGGAGCGAACTCGGCTTCGAGGGGGCGAAGCTGACCTATCTCGTCGGCCAGTGCGGCTTCTTCCACAACGGCCACCGGGCCGTCGACGACTGCCACGCGCTGCTGGAGGTTCTCGCCTTCGAAGCGGAGGCGAGGACGACCGGCTTTTCCCGGCTCGTCGCCTCGGCCGAACGCCGCTCCTGCCGGATCTTCGCGGTCGGCAGCCCGTTCGAGCTGAAAGACCTTCTCAAGGCGCGCGGCTATCGCTGGAACGACGGCAGCGACGGCCGCCCGAAGAGCTGGTGGATCGAGGCCGACGAGTCCGCCCATGCGGACGAATGCCGGTTTCTGCGCGAGGAGGTCTATCGGCGCGACTACGAGCCGCTCGTCCAGTGGCTGACGGCGACCGAGCGCTACAAGGCCTGACCGCCGCAGCGGCCCGGCCGTGCGGCACGATCGCGCGGCAATGTCGGACGATTGCGCTGGAGGTGGGTCGATTATTGCCAATTGGCATGAAAGACATTATTTCATGCCAAAGTGCAATTCCGCCGGAGCCGAAGAATGCCCGCATTGGAACTCGTTCACGCCCGACCCGCCGAACCCAAGCCCGCCGTCATGGGCGATGCGGACGCCGCGGCTGCGGCGCGGGCGGTGGTCAATCTCTTCGCGCGCTGGGGGCTGTCCGACCGGGACGCCAGCATCCTCCTCGGGGGCATCGCGCCGCGCAGCTGGGCGCGCTGGAAGAAGGGCGAACCGCCGAAGCTCACCCGCGATCTTTGCGCCCGGCTCTCCAATCTCCTCGGCATCCACAAGGGCCTGCGTATCGTCTTCGCCGAGCCCGAGCGCGGTTATGGCTGGATCTCACGGCCGAATGCGGCCTTCGGCGGACGGTCGGCGCTGGAGGTGATGCGCGGCGGCGAGCTGACCGACCTGATGCGCGTCCGGCGCTATCTCGACGCCGAGCGGGGCGGCTGGTGAGGCGCGCAAGAGGCGGGCGGCGATGACGGCGACGCCGCCGCTCTCCCGGCTGCGCTGGCCGAAGACCCACCGCATCATCCGCTCGGTCTTTCCGCCGATCGACCTGTTCGAGGACATCGCCGATCCGGCCGACTGGGACGCCCTGGCGCGGGCGGAGGCGGCGACGAACCCGCGGCTCGCCGAGACGATCGGCCATCTCGACGCCGTGCCCCCGGCCCGGCGCGTCTCCGGGCCGGGGGCGAGCTGGGCGATGGCGCCATTCACCCATTTCTCGCCCGACCGGCCGAGCCGCTTTTCGGACGGCTCCTTCGGCGTCTATTACGCCGGCGACCGGATCGAGGTGGCGCTGTTCGAGACGATCCACCACCACCGGCGCTTCATGGCCGCGACGGCCGAGGCTCCGGGCTGGACCTCCCAGTTCCGCGAACTCGTCGGCCATCTCGACGCGGATCTGCACGATCTTCGCGGAGCCGACTGGGGTGATTGCCTCGCGCCGGACGACTACGGACCCTCCCAGGCGCTCGCCCGGCGTTTGAGAGGGGAGGGGGCCGACGGCATCGCCTATCCGAGCGTCCGCTTTCCGGGCGGCCAGTGTCTCGCGGCCTTCTGGCCGGACGTGGTCGGCGTGCCCGTCCAGGGCCGGCACTATTCCTATCACTGGGACGGCAGCCGGGTGGATCTTCTGCGCGAGGAAGGTTCCGGCGAGACCTATGCGGTGCGCGACTAGACGGCCTCGCCGGCGGCCGTGGCGGGTGTTTCACGTCCCGAATCCGAGGTTGCGACCCCCGTCGGACGGGCGGGTTCGAGCACTTCAGCCGGTGCCCCTTCGTTTCGATGGAAGAGAGGCGAAGGGACATTCGTCCGTCGCTCCGCAGGTCCGGTCGCGGGCTCGCAGTGGGCGGCGATGCGAGCGGCGCTCCCGAGCGGCCTGCGGTGACGTCGCTTCGCTCGTTTGATCGGCATCAAAGCCGGGATCTTGCCATCGGGATAATTTCGGCACCGTCCGAATTGGGGATCCCGATGTGACGACGATGACGAGACCGGCCGCGCTTCAGGGCTTTGGCGAATTCCCGACGATCAAGAACGTGCGGTTCCGGTACCGGGCGAGGTCGCTGTGAAGGTGGCCGGTGGCGTCGGCTCCACCGATCCGGCGGACGGTCTCCGGTCGGATCTCGTCCGCGATCGGGAGGACGCCTGACATGCCGAAGCTGCGAAGATTGTCGCTTTTCGCCGCGCTCGCACTTCTCGGAGTGGCGGCATATTTCGGCTACCGGCACTTTCGTCCCGGCGATTTGCCGGAAGGTTTCGTCCGAAGCAATGGCCGCATCGAAGCGGTCGAGATCGACGTCGCCGCGAAGACGGCGGGGCGGATCGCCGAGATCGCCGTCGACGAAGGCGACTTCATCGAGGCGGGCCAGAAGCTCGCGACCATGGACGTCGCGACGTTGCGGGCCCAGCTCCGCGAGGCAGAGGCCAATCTCGAACAGGCGAAGATCGGCGTCGACACGGCCGAGGCCGAGGTGCGCCAGCAGGAGGCGCAGCGTGACGCGGCGAACGCCCTCGTCGCACAGCGACAGGCCGAGCTCGGCGCGCTCGACAAGGACCTCGACCGCACCCGGCAACTGCTCCAGCGCGGCACCACCTCGCAGCAACAGCTCGATCAGGGCACGGCGGCGGTCGAAAGCGGCAAGGCCGCTCTCGGGGCCGCTCGAGCCCAGGTGGCGGCGGCGGACGCCGCGATCAGCCATGCCCGGTCGAGCGTCGTCGCCGTGCGTGCCCAGATCGCCGCGGCGGAGGCGACGAAGGAGCGGATCGAGGCCGACATCGCCGATTCCACCTTGCGCTCGCCGCGGTCCGGGCGCATTCAATATCGCGTCGCCCAGCCGGGCGAGGTCGTCGGCGCAGGGGGCGCGGTCCTCAATCTGGTCGATCTGACCGACGTCTTCATGACCTTCTTCCTGCCGACCGAGGCGGCGGGGCGGGTGGCCGTGGGCAGCGAAGTGCGGATCGTCCTCGATGCCGCGCCCGAATACGTCGTCCCGGCACGCGTCACCTACGTCGCCGACGTCGCCCAGTTCACGCCGAAGACCGTCGAGACCGAGGAGGAGCGCCAGAAGCTCAGTTTCCGCGTGAAGGCGGGGGTCGATCGGGACGTTCTGGAACGCTACGTCCAATATGTGAAGACCGGCCTGCCGGGCGTTGCCCATGTCCGGCTCGACCAGACCCGCGACTGGCCGGAAAACCTCGCCGTCAGGCTGCCCGATGAGTGATGGCGCGGCAGCGCCCGCCCCGGTCGCGCGGCTCTCGGGCGTCTCGCTCGCATACGGCGGGACGGTCGCCCTCAACGACGTGTCGCTGGCGTTTCCGGCCGGGCGGCTGATCGGTCTCGTCGGGCCGGACGGCGTCGGCAAGTCGAGCCTTCTGGCGCTGACGGCCGGTGCGCGCGCGGTGCAGAAGGGGACGGTCACGGTGCTCGGCGGCGACATCGCCACGGCCCGCCATCGCCGCGCGGTCTGCCCGCGCATCGCCTACATGCCCCAGGGGCTCGGCAAGAACCTCTATCCCTCGCTGTCGGTGGAAGAGAACATCGCCTTCTTCAGCCGCCTCTTCGGCCAGGGGCCCGAGGAACGGCGGCGGCGGACCGACCATCTGACGAAGAGCACGGGCCTTTTCCCGTTTGCGGACCGTCCCGCAGGCAAGCTCTCGGGTGGCATGAAGCAGAAGCTCGGCCTTTGCTGCGCGCTGATTCACGATCCGGACCTTCTGATCCTCGACGAGCCGACCACCGGCGTCGATCCCCTGTCGCGCCGCCAGTTCTGGGCCCTGATCGATACGATCCGCCGCGAGCGGCCGGGGATGAGCGTCCTCGTGGCGACGGCCTACATGGAGGAGGCGGCGCGTTTCGACTGGCTGGTCGCGATGGACGCGGGAAAGGTGCTCGCCACCGGCACCGCGGCCGAACTTCAGGCGGAGACCGGAACCGGATCGCTCGAAGCCGCCTTCGTCGCCTTCCTGCCGGAGGCAAAACGCCGGGGCTACAGCCCGGTCGCCGCGACGCCGTTCGAGCCGCGTGACGCCGGCCCCCCGGCGATCGAGGCCGACGGGCTCACCATGCGTTTCGGCGATTTTGCCGCCGTCGACCATGTCAGCCTGAAGATCGAGCGCGGCGAGATCTTCGGCTTTCTGGGGTCGAATGGCTGCGGCAAGACCACGACCATGAAGATGCTGACCGGCCTCCTGCCGGCGAGCGAGGGGGAGGCCCGGCTGTTCGGCCGCCGCGTCGACCCGAAGGATCTGACCATCCGCCGCCGCGTCGGCTACATGTCGCAGGGCTTCTCGCTCTATGGCGAACTGACGGTGCGCCAGAACCTGTCGCTCCACGCCAATCTCTTCCACATCCCGGAAGCCGAGATCGGCCCCCGGGTTTCGGACATGATCGCGCGCTTCGACCTTTCCGACGCCGCCGACGCCTATCCCGACGCGCTGCCGCTCGGCCGCCGGCAGCGCCTGTCGCTCGCCGTCGCTTTGATCCATCGTCCGGACATGCTGATCCTCGACGAACCGACGTCGGGCGTCGATCCGGTCGCCCGCGACGGCTTCTGGCGCGTCCTGATCGATCTCGCACGCAAGGACGGGGTGACGATCTTCATCTCCACCCATTTCATGAACGAGGCCGAACGCTGCGACCGCGTCGCCCTGATGCATGCGGGCCGCGTCCTGGTGACGGCCGATCCGCGCACCCTGCCGGCGGCCCGCGGCGTCGCGACGCTGGAGGAGGCCTTCATCGGCTATCTCGAGGCGGCGTCGGAGGAAGCACAGGGAGCGTCCGGGGCAACGGCGGATGAGCATGACAAGCGTGTCCGAGTAGCCGCCAACGAAGACGCTCCGATCTCCCCCCTTGCGGGGGAGATGCCGGCAGGCAGAGGGGGGTACGCCCGTGCAGAATCTCTTGACGTCGGCGCTGCACCCCCCTCTGGGTTGCCACCCATCTCCCCCGCAAGGGGGGAGATCGCAGCTTCTCCGCCCGTGCATCGTCTCGGGCGATTGCTGCGTTCGAACGATGACGAGCCGCTGATCGCGGCAGACACCGCCCCTGAAAACCGCCCCAAGCCCCGCGCCTTCGACTTCCGCCGCATGGGCAGCTACGCCCGGCGGGAGACGCTGGAGTTGCGGCGCGATCCGGTGCGGTTGACGATGGCGCTCGTCGGCTGCGCGATCCTGATGTTCGTGATGGGCTACGGCATCAACCTCGACGTGCAGAACCTGACCTTCGCCGTGCTCGATCGCGACCAGACGACGGCGAGCCGCGACTATGCCCTGAACATCTCGGGCTCGGACTATTTCGACGAAAAGCCGGCGCTCGCGAGTTACGACGAGATGGACCGCCGCATGCGCTCCGGCGAGATCGGGATGGCGCTGGAGATCCCGCCGGGCTTTGCCCGCGACATGGCGCGCGGCAAGGAGGTCGCCGTCGCCGCCTGGATCGACGGCGCGATGCCGAGCCGGGCGGAGACGATCAGCGGCTACGTCCAGGGCATGCATGCGAACTGGCTCGTCCGCAAGGCCCGGGAAGCGGGCCGGGCGGATGCGCTGTCCGGCCCGGCCGAGATCGAGATCCGCTATCGCTACAATCCGGACGTGAAGAGCCTCGTCGCGATGGTGCCGGCGATCGTTCCCATGCTTCTCATGATGATCCCCTCCATGCTCGCGGCGCTGAGCGTCGTGCGCGAGAAGGAACTCGGCTCGATCGTCAATTTCTACGTCACGCCGACGACGCGGCTCGAATTCCTGATCGGCAAGCAATTGCCCTACATCGCGATCTCGACCTTCAGCTTCCTGCTGCTCACGGCCCTTGCGGTCTTTTTCTTCGCGGTGCCGCTCAAAGGCTCTTTCACGCTCCTGCTTCTCGCCGCCGTCGTCTATGTTTCGGCGGCGACCGCCATGGGGCTTTTGATCTCGAGCTTCATGAAGAGCCAGATCGCGGCGATTTTCGGCACCGCGATCCTGACCATCCTGCCGGCGCGCAGCTTTTCGGGCGTGATCGACCCGGTCTCCTCGCTCGAAGGCTTCGGCCGCGTGGTCGGCGAGGTTTATCCGACGACGTATTTTCTCACCATGGCGCGCGGCGTGTTCTCGAAGGCGCTCGGTTTCGGCGATCTCGCCGGGCAGTTCCTGCCGCTCACCCTCTCGGTCCCGGTGCTCCTCGCCCTGTCGGCGGCGTTCCTGAAGAAGCAGGAGCGCTGAGCCATGGGGGCGAGCCTCGCCAACGTCTTCCATCTCGGCACCAAGGAGCTCAACAGCCTGTGGCGCGACAAGGTGCTTCTGATCTTCGTCGTCTACGCCTTCAGCCTGGCGATCTACGCCGCCGCGACGGCCGTGTCCGGCACGCTCAACCGGGCGCCGATCGCCATCGTCGATCACGACCGCTCGCAGCTTTCCGCGCGGATCGAGAACGCGTTCTACCCGCCCTTCTTCACGCGGCCGATCCTGATCGACGAGAGCGAGATGGACCGGCGGCTCGACGAGGGCCGGGACACGTTCGCCCTCGTCGTTCCGCCGGATTTCCAGAAGGACGTCTTGGCCGGGCGCCGCCCGAGCGTGCAGCTCAACGTCGACGCGACGCGCGTCTCCCAGGCCTTCGTCGGTTCGGGTTACGTCCAGTCGATCGTCTCCGGGGAGGTTTCCGCCTTCGCCCGCCATTACCGGGCGGCCGAGCAGCTTCCGGTCGATCTCGTGCTCCGGGCGCGGTTCAACCCGTCGCTCGACCAGTCCTGGTTCGGCGCCGTGGTGGAGATCATCAACAACGTCACCATGCTGTCGATCATCCTCACCGGTGCCGCGCTGATCCGCGAGCGAGAGCACGGCACGATCGAGCATCTCCTGGTCATGCCGCTGACGCCCTTCGAGATCATGGCGAGCAAGATCTGGTCGATGGGCCTCGTCGTTCTCCTCGCCTGCGGGTTTTCGGTGGTGGTCGTGGTCCAGCAGCTTCTTTCGGTCTCGATCCAAGGCTCGGTCGCGCTGTTTCTCCTCGGCGCTGCGCTCAATCTCTTCGCCACGACCTCGATGGGCATCTTCCTCGCCACGCTCGCCCGCACCATGCCGCAATTCGGCCTGCTCATCATTCTCGTTCTCCTGCCCCTGCAGATGCTGTCGGGTGGCCTGACGCCCATGGAGAGCATGCCGCTGGCGGTGCAGATCCTGATGTTCGCGGCCCCGACGAGCCATTTCGTAACGCTCGGCCAGGCGATCCTGTTTCGGGGGGCGGGGCTCGCCGAGGTCTGGCCCCAATTCGTCGCAATCGCCGTCATCGGTGCCGTCTTGTTCGGCGCGGCGCTCATGCGCTTTCGTGCCTCGGTCGGTGCGATGGCCTGAGAATTGGCCGTCGTGGTTCGCCTTTGCGATGGATCAAGGCGAGCGACCGCAGATGACGCAGACTGGCGGCAACTCGTATTGCCGCGGGGTGCATCGTGTATTTTCTGGCTCTCGCGACCGATTTCGACGGGACGTTGGCACATGACGGTCTCGTCGCCGCCGAGGCGCTCGACGCGCTGGAGCGGCTGAAGGCGAGCGGGCGCCGGCTGATCCTCGTGACCGGAAGAGAGCTCCCCGAGCTGCGGGGCATCTTTCCCCAGATGAGCATGTTCGATCGCGTCGTCGCCGAAAACGGCGCGCTGCTGTTCGACCCCGAGGACGGCGTCGAACGACTCCTCGCGGCGCCGCCGTCGGCACGGTTCGTCGAATTGCTGCGCGCCAAAGGCGTCGGGCCGATCTCGGTCGGACGGGGCATCGTCGCGACCTGGGAGCCGCATCAGGCCGTCGTCCTCGAGGCGATCCGCGAAAGCGGGCTGGAACTGCAGATCGTCTTCAACAAGGGCGCGATCATGATCCTGCCGTCCGGCGTGAACAAGGCGTCGGGGCTCGAAGCCGCGCTCCGCGATCTCGATCTCTCGGCTCACAATGCGGTCGCCGTCGGCGACGCGGAGAACGATCACGCCCTTCTCTCGGCGACCGGCTGCGGCGCAGCCGTCGCCAATGCGGTGAAGTCGATCAGGGCGGCAGCCGATCTCGTCCTCGTCGGCGACCATGGCGCCGGCGTCGCCGAACTGGCCGACCGCATGATCGAGGAAGACGCGGCGCTCGCCCCGCTCTCGCGTCACGGCCTGTCCCTCGGCATCGACAGGAACGGCCGGGAGGTCCGCCTGACGCCGTTCGGCGGCAACGTCTTGATCGTCGGTGGTTCGGGGTGCGGCAAGTCGGCGCTTGCCACCGCCTTGACCGAGCGCATGGCCGAGATGCGGTTCGAGTTCTGCGTGATCGATCCCGAGGGGGATTACATCGACCTCGAACGGGCCGTTTTCATCGGCACTTTGCACGCTCCTCCCCCGGCGGCCGAAGCGTTGAAGCTGCTGCGCGACGACGCGGTCAATCTCGTCGTCAACACGCAGGCATTGCCGCTCTGCGAACGACGGGCGCTGGTCGCCATGATGCTCCAGCAGATCGCTCGGCTGAGGGCCCGCACCGGCCGCCCGCACTGGCTGTTGATCGACGAGGCGCACGAGGTCCTGCCGGCCTCGCGGACCACGCCGGTCTCTCCGGTTCTGCAACACGACTCGGGCACGATTCTCGTCACCGCCTATCCGCATACCCTGTCGAGCGAAACTCTGAGCCGGATCGGAACCATCATCGTCGCGGGTGACGTCGACGACGAGACGATTTCGTTTCTCGCGGCAGCCACCGCTTCGGAGCGCCCCCGCGAGGTTCCTGCGGCTCGCAAGGGAGAGGTCGCCGTCTGGCGGACCGGCTCGCACGAGCCGCCGATCGCGGTCAAGGTTCCCGCCCCGCTGCAGGTCCATTGCCGACATCGGGGCAAATACGCCGTGGGCGACGTCGGCTCGGTCCGCAGCTTCTACTTCCGCGGACCGCGAAAGACGATGAATCTGCCGGCGCACAACCTTTACCGTTTTCTCGACATGGCCGGGGAGATCGACGATGCGACCTGGGAGCATCACCTGCGCGCCGGCGACTATTCCTCCTGGTTCCGCCACGTGATCAAGGACGAGGACCTCGCCCACGAGGCGGCTCGGATCGAAAGGGACGAGACCCTTCCGCCACAGGAGAGCCGCCGCAGGATCCGCAAGGCGGTGTGGCGGCGTTACGCCGCCCCCGGGGGAGGATGATCGCCTTGCTGCATGACGAGACGCGCGGCGGCGATGATCGGTCTCCCGATGCCATGGCCGAGCCTCGCTGGCACGCCCTCGACGTTCCGGCCGCCGCTGCGCGGCTTCGAACCTCGTCCGCCGGCCTCTCGAACGACGAGGCGGCGCGCCGCCTGGCGCATGATGGCCCGAACGCTCTGCCGCAGCCGCCGGCCCGCTCGATCGCGGCGATCGTCCTGTCGCAGTTGCAGAGCCCGCTGATCTATCTCCTGCTCGCGGCGGCGGCGGTCTCATTCCTCCTCGGCGAATATGACGATGCCGGCTTCATCTTCCTGGTGCTCACGATCAACACCGCCGTCGGCGCCACCCAGGAATGGCGGGCGGAGGCGAACACCGCGGCTCTGCGCTCGGCGATCGCCACCGTCGCGCGGGTTCTGAGGAACGGCGCGGTCAAGCGCCTGGACTCCCGGCAGCTCGTCCCGGGCGACGTGGTGCTTCTGGAGGGCGGCGACCGCATCCCGGCCGATCTGCGCATCCTCGAAGCCAACGAGGTCCAGGCCGACGAATCCTCGCTCACCGGCGAGTCGCTTCCCGTCGACAAGGCCGCAGGCGAGGCCCTGCCGGCGGACACGCCGCTCGCCGAGCGGCTGACCATGCTCCACGCCGGCTCCACCCTCCAGCGCGGGCGGGCAAGGGCGCTCGTCGTGGCGACCGGTAGCCGCACCGAACTCGGCGCCATTGCCGGCGCGCTCCGGGTGCCCGCGGCAAAGCCGCCACTGACGCGCCGGCTCGACCGGTTCGCCCGCATGCTCGGCTTCGTCTCGCTGGCGCTCGTCGCGGCCGTGATTGCGCTACAGCCCGGCCTCGGCCATACGCTTTCGGAGACGATCTTCGTCGCGATCGCGCTGGCCGTCGCGATCATCCCGGAGGGGCTGCCGGTCGCGGTCACGATCGCGCTTTCGATCGCCACCCGCCGCATGGCCCTGCGCAACGTCATCGTCCGGCATCTGCCGGCGGTCGAGGGGCTCGGCGCCTGCACCGTCGTCGCGACCGACAAGACCGGGACGTTGACCATGAACCAGCTGACCGCCAAGCGGCTCTGGCTGCCGCAACATGGCTTCGTCGACGTCGACGGCGCCGGCTTCGAGACCAGGGCGCGCCTGCATCAGGACGGTGTGACCCTGAGCGAGACCGCGCATGGCGCCGCCCGCGCTCTCGCGCGCTCGGCGGCCCTGTGCAACGACGCCGATTTCGACCCCGAGGGCGGCGCCGAGGGACGGAGCGGCGATGCCGTCGACCTCGCCTTCCTGGTGCTGGCGGTCAAGACCGGGCTGGATACCGGCCTCCTGCGCAAGACTGCGCGGCGGATCGCCGATCGGCCCTTCTCGGCCGAGCGCAAATATGCCGCCAGCCTGCACGACCATGGCGACGGCCACGTCCTCCACATCAAGGGATCGGCGGAAGTCGTGCTGCCGCTCTGCGAAGGCGTCGACGGCGACCATGTGCTCCGGCTCGCCGACGAGATGGCAAGCCATGGCTACCGGGTCCTTGCCGTCGCGGCCAGGATCGTCGACCGGACGGACGACCGGGGGGTGCGCCCGGACCTGGACGGCGATCTCGACAGGCTGACGCTGCTCGGCCTCGTCGGCTTCATCGATCCGCTGCGGCCGGAGGCCAAGCAGGCGGTCGCCGATTGCCGCCGGGCGGGCGTTTCGGTGAAGATGATCACCGGCGATCATGCCGCGACGGCCCTTGCCATCGCCCGCGAACTCGGCATCGCCGACAGGCCGGAGGAGGTGGTGACCGGCCGCGAGGTTGCGGCCGCCGAAAGCGGGAGCGGCGCGAGGATCGCGACGGCGAGCGTCTTCGCCCGCGTCGAGCCGGCCCACAAGGTCAGGATCGTCGAGGCGCTGAAGCAGGCGGGCCACGTGGTCGCTATGACCGGCGACGGCGTCAACGACGCGCCGGCGCTCCACCGCGCCGATCTCGGCGTCGCCATGGGCCGCGATGGCACGGACGCCGCCCGCGACGCCGCCGATCTGGTGCTTGCCGACGACAATTTCGCCTCCATCGTCGCCGGCATCGAGGAGGGGCGGGCAGCCTATGCGAACATCCGCAAGGTGATCTATCTCCTGATCGCGACGGGAACGGCGGAGGCGCTGATCTTCCTCCTGGCACTCGCCGCCGGGCTGCCGATTCCGCTGACGGCGGTGCAGCTTCTCTGGCTGAACCTCGTGACGAACGGCGTGCAGGATGTCGCGCTCGCCGCGGAAGGGTCGGAGAAGGGCCTTCTCGACAAGCCGCCGCGCCCGCCGAAGGAACCCGTCTTCGACCGGCTGATGATCCGCGAGACGCTTCTTTCCGGCGCCACCATGGGTCTCGTCTGCACCGCCGCCTTCGCCTGGATGATCGGCCAGGGCTTGAGCGAAGCGGCCGCGCGCAACACGCTTTTGTTCCTGATGGTCGCCTTCATGAACGTCCACGTCTTCAACTGCCGCTCCGAGACGCAGTCGACCTTCCGCATCCCGCTCTCGGCCAACTGGCCGCTGATCGCGGCGGTCGCCGGCGCCCAGGCCGTCCATGTCGGTGCGGCCTTCACGCCGGGCCTTCGCGACGTCCTGGGGCTTGCGCCACTGCCCTTGAGCGAATGGCTCCTCCTCGTGCCGCTCGCCTTGACCGTGCTGGCGACGGTGGAGATCGACAAGTGGATCCGGAGGGCGACGAAATCCGCAGCCCGTTCGAACGCGGCGGGCGGCACGCCCGGCGACGGCGGGAGGCTTTGAGGCTCGCGCGCCGCCTCGGGCTCAGGGAACGATGACGGCGGCCCCCTGAAACCGTCCGGCGCGCAGGTCGGCGAGCGCCTCGTTGGCGGCGTCGAGCGGGTAGACGGTGGTCGTCGTCCTGATGCCGGCCTTCGGCGCGATCGCGAGAAACTCCCGCGCATCGGCGCGGGTGAGATTGGCGACCGAGACGATCGAGCGCTCTTCCCAGAGATCGCGATAGGCAAATTGCGGGACGTCGCTCATGTGGATGCCGCCGCAGACGACGCGTCCGCCCTTGCGCACGGCCTTCAGCGCCGCCGGCACCAGGGCGCCCACCGGCGCGAACAGGATCGCGGCGTCGAGCGGTTCGGGCGGCATCTCGTCCGATCCGCCGGCCCAGACGCAGCCGAGCGAGAGGGCGTGGCGCTGCGCGGCTTCGTCGCCGGCGCGCGTGAAGGCGTAGACCTTTCGGCCCTGCCATCGGCAGACCTGGGCGATGATGTGGGCCGCCGCACCGAAGCCGTAGAGGCCGATCCGCCTGGCATCGCCCGCCATCTTCAGCGAACGCCAGCCGATCAGTCCGGCGCACAGTAGCGGTGCGGCGGCCACCGGATCGTCGAAGCCGGGCATCGCAAAGGCGAAGCTTGCCTCCGCCACGATATGGGTCGCAAATCCGCCGTCGCGCGTATAGCCGGTGAAGAGCGGCCGGTCGCAGAGGTTCTCGTGGTCCTCCAGGCAATAGCGACAGGTTCCGCAGGTGTGGCCGAGCCAGGGAACGCCGACGCGGCGGCCGATCTCCTGCTCCGTGACGCCGTCCCCCAGCGCTTCGACGATGCCGACGATCTCGTGACCGGGAACGATCGGCAGCTTGGGGTGAGAGAGGTCGCCGTCGACGACGTGAAGATCAGTGCGGCAGACGGCACAGGCCTCGATGCGGATGAGGATTTCGCCGGGACCGGGTTCCGGGACCGGGCGCTCCTCCAAGCGCAGCGGCTGGCCGATCGCGTGAAGCACCATGGCGCGCATGTTCGACCTCACAGGGTTCCGTTTGCCCGGCGATTGTCCGGCGGCGACGTCGACCGTCAGAGTATTTGCAGACCGGCCCGGGCGATTTGATCGCGATCAAAGTCCCGGCTGCCGAACGGGCGCTCCATGCGGGCGTCGAGGCGCTTCGGCGGGCATGTCCGCCCGCGGCGCCATCGAGGGCTCGACGCCACCCACCGACACGGATCCGCGACGACCATCCGGACGTCGCAGCCCGCACCGGTGCCCGCGGCTTGGCAGGCGTCCGCGCTCTGCCGGCGCTTCTTGGAAATTCGGTGCCTGCGACGAAGGGTTTGATCTGGCGCAAGGTGCAAGCGCAGGGGATCATGGTCTGCTGCCTGGCAGAGGCGGATCGTTCCGCCGAGGCGGAGTAGCAAGAATGATCCTTCCGAACGGTACGATCGTCGCCGTCGCCGACGGCACGAGCCTGACACTCTTCCGCAATCGTGCGGCGGAGCCCCAGATCGATCTGGTCGCCTATGACGACCCGGACATCGCTTCGAAGAATCCGGGATCGGGAGGGCGCCATCGCCAGAGTTCGGCCAATCCGGATTCCGATCGCGGGGCGGAAGACGGCTTTGCGGCGGGCGCCGCCGACTATCTCAATCACATGGCGATCGAAGGGGCCCTCGATCATCTGTTCCTCATCGCCGACCCCCGCACGCTCGGGGAACTGCGCAGACACTTCCACCCGAAACTTCGGTCCAAGGTCGTCGGCGAGTTGCACAAGGACCTCGTCGCCCATCCGGTCGAAGACGTCGTGAAGGCAATTCTTCACGCCTGAGCGGACGTACGCCTCCACTCGCGGCGAACAACATGGACAGGGCCAATGCACCGACTTGGTTTCGCGTTGATCGTCAGCTCCCTGGCATTGGGTGTCGCGCATGCCCAGCCGAAGGGGGATCCCGCGGCGGGCAAGCGCATCGCCGAGCGCTGGTGCGCCGGTTGCCACATCGTTTCGCCGCAGCAGCGGACCGGCAGCGCGGACGTCCTGACATTCGAGGCCATCGCCGAGAAAAGCGGCGGCGACCGCGATTCTCTGGCGTCCTTTCTCACCGATCCCCACCCGGTCATGGCCGATATCGGCCTGACGCGCCGCGAGGTCGGCGATCTCGTCGCCTATATCGACAGCCTCCGCTGACCGGCCGGTCGTGCGCTGGCACGACGACCGAGACGTCGGCGTCCGAATCCCACCTCGGCCGGAGTTCGAATGGCCCCCGGCCGAAGCGCACTTCGGTCGGGGGTCACGCTCTCGATCAGCGCGCCAGAAGCAGCGGGATCGGAGGGTTCTCGATCATCGAGCGGGTGACGCCGCCGAAAATCCGTTCGCGCCACCGCGAATGGCCGTAGGCGCCCATGACGATCATCTCCGCCGAGACGTCGCCGGCATGCTGACGGATCACGTCGGCCACCGGCCTGCCACCGCTCGGCAGGCGGTCGACCGTCACCTTGGCGCCGTGACGGGCGAGATAGGCGGCGACCTCGGCTCCCGGCTCCGGGCCGGCCTCGGAGGTGGTCGCCTGGGGATCCACCATGACGATCCGGACATCGTCGGCCGCGCCGAGGATTTCCGCCGCCTCGTAGACGGCGCGGGCGGACTCGGGCGTCGAGGACCAGGCGACGACGGCCGTCTTCGGTCGAAGGGTCGGGCTGGCGCCCTTGGGAAGGATCAGGAGGGGACGTCCGCTCCCGAAGAGAGCTCCGTCGAGGACCACCTCGGCGAGATAGCCGTCCGCGGCGAGTTCGGGGCCGACGAGCACGAGATCGGCATAGCGGGCCCGACGGGCGACGGCCTGTGCGATCATGGCGTGCTCGTGATGGGCGGTATCGATGTCGGCGGACAGATCGGCCCGGGCGAAGCGCGCCTCGAAGCTTTCCATGCGCTCGCTCAGCCGTCGCATCTGGTCGCGCTGCTCTTCGAGCCAGTAGTCGGCGCCCACCGCCGCCTCGCCGACCGGCGGTGGTGGGCTGATGGCCGCAAGGAGAATGGAAAGGTGGACCCTCTCGTCTTCGCAGAGCGATTGAGCCAGGCTGACGTCGGCATCGGAATGGTCCACTCCGATGACGCCGAGGATTGTCTTGAAACGCATGGTTCGCCTCCGTTCCGCTTGCGGGCGATCCCGTCAAGCTTCGAGGCGAGACTAGACCCGGTCGCGGGCAACGATGTTGCGCCAGATCAATTCTCGGCCGGTCTTTTGCCGATCGCTCCGGCTCGACCCCGGCATCCGACGGAGCGAACGTTCGATCTTTTCCAATGAGCACATCGGCGGGACGGTGGAGAACGGCGTGGACATCGCCGCCGAGGCGATGGGCCGTGTGGTCCGCGAAGCGGCGCGATCGCCGATGAAGCCATCTCCAGGGCGCGCAGATTACGATCCGGTTTACGCGACGATAAGCAATCCTTTGTTTGGCAACCTTGGGAAATCCCCGTAGCGTCACCATGCGCGAAAGGGATGAGCGACGACATCGTCCGTTGGGACGGCAAAGCACTTGCAGGATGGGGCCATTCATCGCGCCTTCAGATTGAATTCTGTCCGATAAAAGCTTGATTTCGCAGTATGAATGCAAACAATACAGTCAGTAATTTTTAAAGTCTGGCGGATAAACGTAGGTCCTGGGTCGATTTTACCTCTGGGTATTTCCATGCAAATCCGCCTCGCCACCCGTCTCTTGGTCTTTTCGACAGCGGTCGGGATCGCCATCGCCGTATCGGGAGCCGTCAGCTGGCTCGAATTTCGTCAGGTCTCCGTGGGCGGCCCGATCTATGGCGAGATCATCGAGTCCAAGGATCTCCTCGCCGACATTCTGCCGCCGCCCAACTATGTCATCGAAGCTTTCCTCGATGCCACTCTCGCTCATCAAGACCGGCTGGCGCCGGAGGATGCGGCGCGCAGGCTCGTGATCCTGAAAGATCAATACGGCGACCGCATCGCGCATTGGCAGACTTCCGCGATGCCGGCGAACATCAAGGGTTTCGTTCAGCAGTCGGACGCGATCGTTCAGCCGTTCTGGCGCACGATCGAGCAACGTTTCCTGCCGGCCCTGAGGCAGCAAGACGCTGCAGCGGCCGATGCCGCATACGAGGAGATCGATGAGCTCTACAGAAAACATCGCGCCGTCATCGATCAGTTGGTCGAGGCGGCCAATGCATTGAGCGCCGATCTCGAGGCTCGCTCTCGGGAGAGTGTCACCCGAGCGACGACCCTCCTTGTCGGTTCGGCCTTCCTTGCCTTCCTGATCCTTGCCTATGGCGCCTGGTCGTTGCGCCTGCAGCTGATCCGTCCGCTCATCGCCCTGACAGGAGGTATGCGCCGGCTGGCAGACGGGCATGTCGAAGATCAGCCGTTGTTCCATTCCCGCCGCGACGAAGTGGGCGAGATGGCTCGGGCGCTCGACGGATTTCGCGAGGCCGAACGTGCCAAGCGTGAGCTTTCCCGCCAGTCGCAAGCCCAGCAGACCGAGATTGAACAGCGCCAGAGTGCCGACAAGGTTCGCGAACGGAGCGAACGCGAGGCGCTGCAGGCGTTCGTCGCCGAGATCGAGACGGGGTTTGCCGGTCTGTCCAACGGGGATCTCACGGTGCGCATGGCGAGGCCGGTTGCGCCCGCCTACGAACCGATCCGTCGCAAGTTCAACGACAGTATCACCAAGCTGGAAAATGCGATCGAGCAGGTCGTCCGTGCCACCGGGCAGATCCGGGCGGGCCTTGCCGAGATCAACACCGCATCGAACGACCTCGCCCATCGCACCGAGCAGCAGGCTGCTTCCATCGAGGAAACAGTCGCTGCGCTGTCCGAAATCACGCAAGCCGTCAACCGGACTGCAGAGGGTGCCAACCGTGCCCAGACATCTGCGGTGACGGCGCGCAGCAATGCGGCAAAGGGCGGGGAGATCGTTGGCCAGGCGGTCGTGGCAATCACGAGGATCGAGAAGTCGTCAGAGGAGATCAACAGGATCATTTCGGTCATCGACGAGATTGCCTTTCAGACGAATCTCCTCGCTCTCAACGCCGGCGTGGAAGCGGCACGAGCAGGTGAGGCCGGCAAGGGGTTCACCGTCGTCGCGCAGGAGGTACGTGGTCTCGCCCAGCGCTCCGCCGAGGCTGCCAAAGAGATCAAGGGCCTGATCACGGCCTCGCGCCAGGAGGTGGAAAGCGGGGTCGAGCTCGTCACCGCCTCGGGCGAGTCGCTGCAGGAAATCATGGCGCAGGTCAGCGAAACGGCCGAGATCATCGCGCGCATCGCCGCCAGTGCCGGCGAGCAGGCCGTCAGCTTGCGCGAGGTGGCGGGCGCCGCCGATCAGATGGATAAGGTCACGCAGCAGAATGCCGCCATGGTGGAGCAGGCGACGGCCGCCAGCCGGACCCTGTCCAAAGAGACCGACCAGCTTTCCGATCTGATGGGGCAGTTCAAAACGGCTGCCGGTCCGTCGCGCCAGACCGGACGGGTCTCCGGCGGGAGGGCGGAGAGTCCCGGCTCTTCGACGGTCGTGCAATTCAAATCGGCCGGGACGGGAGGTGCAGCGCGCATGCAGAAGCCGGTCCACGCGGACGTTGAATGGGCGGAATTCTGAGCGCCTCGGGGCACGGTAGGAAACCGGGCCCCAAACTCCAGGCCCCGTTGAGCCGTCACCCGTAGCATCGACGACCGACAGTCGGCGGAACACGAATTGCATGCGCCGAGGAATACCGTGACGGTTTCCGCCTTGGTCAGATGATCCCGCTTCGGCGTCATCAAGCGCGCAACCGTTCTGGCTGAGGGAACTCTGCGGCGTTCGGCACCAGCCCGGCAGCCCGCTTGCAACCCCGTCACGACCGAACCGTCATTGATGCGGGGTTCGCCGGTCCCGTCCAGGGATCGGAGGAGACCTGACGTCGCGGTCACCAGTCCTGCGATCGGTCCTTCAGGCAGGCCGCCAGATAGTCGATCCAGGCGCGAACCTTAGCGGTCGGCCGTCTGGTCGGATGCGTGATCGCGTGGATCGCGCCCATGTCGGCGAGCGGGCGGTCGAGCGCGATCTCCACGAGCCGTCCATTGGCGAGGGCGTTCGCAGCGATGAAGCGCGGACCGTAGACGATGCCTTGCCCGCCGATGGCGGCGGTCACCAGCGCGTCGCCGTTGTCGGCGGCGAGCGAGCCCGCGACCGGCACGCGGATTTCGCCGTCGCGGCCGAACCGCCAGACCCTGTCCGAGGCCGTATCCGACAAGGTGTAGCTCAGGCAGTCGTGGTCGCGGAGCTCGGCCACGGAACGAGGCACGCCTTTCCGACGCAGATAGTCCGGTGCGGCGCAGACCACGAGGCGAACATCGGCGAGCTTGCGGGCGAGAAGGCCGCTGTCGGCAAGCCGCCCGATCCGCACGGCCATGTCCCACCGCTCTTCCAGAAGGTCGACGGTGCGGTCGTTCAGACCCAGCTCGATCCTGACGCCCGGATGCCGCGCGGCGAAGCCCGGCATGAGGGACGCAAGATGCAGCGCGCCGAACGCGGCGGGCGCCGAGACGCGAACCAGCCCCTCGACCAGCACCGTGCGCGCCGACGCCTCGGCTTCCGCCTCGGCGAGGTCCGCCAAGAGCCGCTCGGCGCGCTCGAGAAATGCCGCGCCCGCCTCGGTCAGCGACAGCCGCCGCGTCGTGCGCCGCACGAGCGTGGTGCCGAGCCTTGCCTCGAGCGCCTCGAGATGGCGCGCGGCCATGGCGGGCGACATCCGCAGCCCACGAGCGGCCGCAGACAGGCTGCCCGTCCGTATCGCGCGCACGAACACCTCCAGTCCGGCCAGCCGATCCGCCATTTCCTACTCCCATGCAAAACTGTTCCTTGCAGGGGCTGCATTATCACGGCTGACGAAGGGGTCCATATTCACGGGCAGAGGAAAAGACCATGACCAACGAGCCATTCACCACCCACCGGCAGCCGGCGCTGTTCATTCCCCATGGCGGCGGGCCATGCTTCTTCATGGACGATCCGCGCGGCACATGGGCCGGCATGGCAGCGTTTCTCCGCAGTCTGCCTGATCGCCTGCCCGAGACGCCGAAAGCGATCCTCGTCGTCTCCGGTCATTGGGAGACAGAGGGCTTCGCCTTGACGGGCACTTCCGCGCCCGGCCTCATCTACGATTATTACGGCTTTCCCCCGCATACCTACCAGTTGCGCTATGACGCGCCGGGCGCTCCCGAACTGGCGAAGCGGGCAACGGGATTGCTGAAAGATGCAGGCCTCGCCGCTCACGTCGATCCGGAGCGTGGACTCGATCACGGTGCGTTCGTTCCGCTGATGGTCGCCTTTCCGTCCGCCGCGATCCCGGTGGTGGAGATGTCGGTCGAGCGATCGCTCGATCCGGCGCTCAACGTCGCTGCCGGGCAGGCGCTCGCGCCGCTGCGCGACGAAGGCGTGCTGATCGTCGGCTCCGGCATGAGCTTCCACAACATGCGCGGCTACGGCGACCCTCGCTCCACTGCCCCGTCCGAAGCCTTCGATGCATGGCTGACCGACACGATGGAGCTGCGCGGCGAAGCGCGTGCTCGGGCGCTTGAACAGTGGGGGGAAGCACCGGCTGCCCGGTTCGCCCATCCCGAGGCGGAGCACCTTCTCCCGCTGATGGTGGCGGCTGGTGCGGCAGGGGACGCGGCCGGAACGAAAATCTATGGCGAGCACGTCCTCGAAACCGCGATCTCCGGTTTCCGCTTCGATTGAACCATACAACCCAGAGGAACGATGACATGAAGATCGCGCTGATCGGCGCGTCCGGCAATGCCGGTTCGCGCATTTTGAAGGAGCTGTCCGATCGCGGGCATGCCATCACGGCCATCGCCCGGGGCCCTGCGCGGATCGCGTCGCTCCCCGGCGTCGTCTCCATGGCCGCCGACATCAACGATACGGCCGGACTGACCGACGCGATCGCCGGTCACGACGTCGTGGTGAGTGCGCTGCGTTTCGCGCAAACCGACGCGCCCGCCCTGATCGCGGCCGTGAAGGCGGCGAGGCCCGAACGCTACCTCGTGGTCGGCGGCGCCGGCAGCCTGGAAGTGGGTCCCGGCATGCGGCTGGTCGACACGCCGGACTTTCCCGATGCCTACAAGCCCGAAGCGCTGGGGGGCGTCGCCTTCCTCGATCTGCTGCGAGCCGAGCCGGAGCTCGACTGGACCTTCCTGTCGCCGTCGGCCGCGTTCGTCCCCGGCGAGCGGACCGGTCGTTTCCGTCTGGGCGGCGACGAACTCCTCGTCGGCGACGAGGGCAGCAGCATCTCGTTCGAGGATTTCGCCGTCGCGCTCGCCGACGAGATCGAAGCGCCGGCGCATCGCCGACAGCGGTTCACCGTCGGCTATTGAGCGGCGACGCCCGCATCGCTCGACACGCCGCTCCATGGCTTACGGGCGCCGACCCGCCCCACCAAAATTTCAACGTCGGGAACGATCATGAACGACACGTCTTCGCCTTCGTCCAAAATCGCCGCCTTGGCGCCGAGCCTTCTTTCCGTGCTGCGGATCGTCGTGGGCCTTCTCTTCCTCGCCCACGGCATCGTCAAGCTGTTCGGCTTCCCCGAGGGCGCACAGCCCGGACAGGTGGCGCTGTTCAGCCTGTTCGGCCTTGCCGGCGTGTTGGAGTTCGTCGGCGGCATCGCGATCGTCGCGGGCCTCTTCACGCGTCCCGTCGCCTTCCTGCTGTCGGGCGAGATGGCTTTCGCCTATTTCATCGCCCATGCGCCGCAGGGCTTCTTTCCCGGTGTCAACGGTGGCGAGGCGGCCATCCTGTTTTGCTTCGTGTTCCTCTATCTCGCAGCGGCCGGTGCAGGCCCATGGAGCCTCGACGCCATCCGTCGGACCTAATTTCCCCATTCATCGAAGGAATCGTGTCATGACCGATCACGCCAACTCCGGCGAGCCCGACCAGGACTTCTCGGACTTCGTCGGCCTCCACTTCATCTATACCTACGCCAACGGCTGGAAATACGAGTGGTATGCGCGCAGCGAGACCTCCTGCGATTATCGCATTCACCATGGCCTGGTCGGAGGCCGTTGGGTGACCGACCAGCCGATGACGCTGGTAAGACTGGCCGGGAAGATGTTCAAGGTGGACTGGCACGAGCCCACCGGCACCTCCGTCAGCCTCTACTTCGATCTGGGCCGCCGTCTGATTCACGGCACCATCTTCTTCCCGCAGTGGATCGCGGGAGACGGCGGCCATCCCGAAAAGACGATCTGCTATCAGAACGAGTTCATCGAGGACATGCAGCGCTTCCGCGATGAAGGCCCGTCCTATCCGTTCGTCATCATCTCCGAGTTCGCCGAGATCACCTTCATGGAGCAGCGCGGCGCCGACAACGACGAGGTCATCAGCCAAGCTCCCGGTCAGTTGCCGGACGGTTACGTCGAGCGCACCAACTAGACGTGGATAGTCGATAGGTCGTTCCGGTCAATCCGAAGCGGCCTATCGGCGTCTTTGAGCTCGTTTCGCCGTGCGGGCGATGCCAGCTCAATCCTGCCACGGATCGATGACGACCACGCCGGCCCCCTCGAAATCACTCACATTGCGGGTGACGACGCTGAGGTCATGCACCAGGGCGGTCGCGGCGATGAGGGCGTCGGCTTCATTGCGGCGGTCGGGCACATGGAGTTGGGCGCAGCGCGTCGCCACCGCATCGTCGACGGGCAGGATGCGTCCGTCAAATTCAGGACGGACACGGCCGTCGAGCCAGGATCGCAATCTCCCGCCTTGCGCCGCGTCGCGCCGTTGGACGCTCAGGACGCCCCGCTCCAGTTCGAGAATGGTGATCGCGGAGATGAAAAACCGCGTCGCGTCCCGGGCGCCGATCCAGCCGGCCACCTTGGCGTCGGCTTTCCCGTCGCCCAGCTTGCGAAGCTCGGAAATGACGTTGGCGTCGAGGAGATAGGTCAAGCCAGATCGATCTCGCGCGGGGCGATGCCGGCGCGCTCCGGCGCAAAGTCGATGTCCGACAATCCCGGCATGGCCAGGGATACGGTGAGATCGCGATGCTTGCCGGCCAGGCGCTCGAATTCGGCATATGTCATCAGGACGTGAGACGGCTTGCCCCGGTCGGTGATGACGACCGGCCCATCCTTCGCGGCTTTCTTGGCGCGGCTGACATCCTGGTTCAGATCGCGGCTCGTCAACGTCGTAATGATCATGACCGTCTCTTGTAGGTATTTACCTACATATAGCATCCGCACCGGTCGCTGCAAAGCGTCGGCGTGACAGGCCGTGACGGATCACGAATTTAGTTATGAAGAATAAAAGTTATGGACCATAATCATATTGTGGGCTATGGATGGCGTCAGGAGGAGACGACGTGGTGAGCGAGCGCGAAACTTCGGGCCCGGTCGAGCTTCGCGAGGCCGTCGACGACGAGGGCATGCGCGGTTTCGTCGGCTACAACATCAAGCGCGCCTACATCAGGGTTCAGGGCGCCGCCCAGGCTGCTCTGGCGCCGTTCGAGCTTCGCGTCCTTTCCTTCACCGCGCTGTCGATCATCGGCACCAATCCCGGCATCACGCCCTCGCAACTGGCGGTGCTGCTCGGGATGGAGCGCTCGAACGTGGTCGCGGTCATCGACGATCTGATGTCGCGCGATCTCGTCTCGCGCGAGCGCCTCGAAACCGATCGCCGGCGCTTCGCGCTGACGATGACGGCGAGAGGCGGCGAGGTGCAGAAGGCGGCAGCCCGAGCGATCGCGGAATTCGAAGGCCGGCTCGTCTCGGTCCTGAGCGAGGAGGAACAGGCGACCCTGGTCCGCTTGCTGAACAGGATCGAAGCGGAAGGGGCCGCAACCAAGGATTAAGCCGCCGACGATGGGACGTCCGTGCGGCCAACAGGGAGGAAGGCATGACGAGACTTCTTGCGAAAACCGTCGCGGTTGCGGCGTTGATCGCCGCCACCGGCGCATCGGCCGACACGATCCGGGCAACCTCCGGCTTCGGCCCGTCGCATCCGATCGCGAACGCGATCTATCCGGAGATCAACAAGCGGCTTCAGGAATTCACCAATGGCGAATGGGACCTCCAGGACACCCCGTCCGGCCTCGTCGCCCCCAATGAGATGAGCTCGGCGCTGCGCGACGGCGTCACCGAATTCGGCGCGCTCTTGATGCCCTATTTCCCGGCGCAGTTTCCCGAGGCGGCCATGCCCTCCGAGCTCTCGGTCCTGGGCGAGGGCAACCTCGCCATCTCCTCGGCGGTGACCGAATACATCGCGACCTGTGAAGAGTGCCAGGCCGAGTTCGCCGAAAACGGCCAAGTCTATCTCGGCACGGATGCGACGCCCCCCTACAATCTCCTGACGGTGAAGCCGGTTCGCAGCGCCGCCGATCTCCAGGGCATGCGCATCCGCACCGGCGCGCCGCTCTATGCGACCTTCATCGAGGAACAGGGCGGTGCCGCCGTCCAGCTGCCGTCCTCGGAACTCTTCGAATCCCTCAGCCAGGGTGTCATCGACGGCACCTTCAGCGCCGATCACGAGATCATCGCCAACCGGCTGGGTGACGCGATCGACTACGTCACCGAGGTGAAACTCGGCGTCTTCAACGGTGCGGCCGTCACCACGGCGAGCCAGATCTTGTGGAGCCGCATGGATGCCGAAACCCGCGCGGCCCTGGCCCGCGCATCGCAATACGGCATCGCCAAGGGGCTGAAGGGCATGCAGAAAGACGCCGAGGCCGCCCGCGACGTCGACGGCGTCGAGTTCATCGAAGCCGACGAGAGCCTGGAAAAGGCCAGAAAAGAGTTCATCGAGGCGCATGTCGCCCGCGCGGCCAAGATCCTCGAAGAGCGCGGCGTGACCGACGCCCAGTCCAAGGTCGATCGCTACCGTGCCCTGGTCGAGAAGTGGCAGGGCCTGGTTACCGAGGACATGAGCGCCGAGGAACTGGGCGAGCTTCGCTACAACGAGATCTTCGCCAAGCTCGACATGAGCACCTACGGCCAATGACGCCACCTCGGGCGAGGAGGGCTGAATCTCGTCCTCGCCCGAGCCACCCGAACGAAAGAAAAAGGCGCCGCCTCAGGCGCTTCCCGGAGGAATTGCGCGGGTCGCGTTCCGGATTGATCGAACGCGCCGGCGACCAGGGAGGACAACATGCGCCAGGCTGAAGTCTGGATCGGAAGGATCAGTCTTGCCATCGGTTCGGCGGTCCTCGTCGCGATGATGCTGCAGGTCGTGGTCGACGTCTTCCTGCGCAGCTTCGTCGGTATCGTCTTTCCGGCGACGGCCGATCTCGTGGGGCGCTACTACATGGTCGCGGTCAGCTTCCTGCCGCTGGCGATGACCGAGATCGACCGCCGCCACATCGAGGCGACGATCTTCACCCACGGCCTGACGGGAGCGGCGAAGACCGCGGTCTTCTTCCTCGGCTTTCTCGCCGGGCTCGTCGTCTTCGGCCTCCTGATCTGGGGCTCCTTCAACGAAGCGATGATCCAGAGCGCGCGCGGCGCCTATCTCGATGTGGGCACGATGCGCTTTCCCACCTGGCCGAGCTACTGGATCCTGCCGGTATCCTTCGCGCTGATGGAGGCCATCATGGTCATCCGGCTCGTCGAACTTCTGACCGGACGCTTCGTCGAGGGCGATCACGATCCGAGCGAAGAGGTCCAGGGCCTCGGACCGGAGACGCGCTGATGGAACCCGTCACCATTGGATTGATCGCGCTCGCGGCCGTCCTCGTCCTGATCGCGCTGCGCGTGCCGATCGGGGTCAGCCTGATCCTCGTTTCCTTTTCGGGCATCTGGGCGATCGCCGGCTTCCGTCCGGCCTTCAGCATGGTCTCGACCATTCCCTATTCCTCCTCGGCGAGCTGGACCCTGAGCTCGATCCCGATGTTCCTGCTGATGGGCTATGTCGCCTATCATTCGGGTCTGACGCGGGGTCTCTTCGAGGCCGCGCGGGTCTGGTGGGGCTGGATGCCGGGCGGGCTCGCCATCGCGTCGCTCGCCGGGGCGGGCGGTTTCGCCGCCGTTTCTGGCTCGTCCGTCGCCTGTTCGGCGGCGATCGGGCGCATCGCCATCCCCGAAATGGCGCGCCAGGGCTACGATCTGAGGATCGCGACGGGATCGGTCGCCGCCGGCGGCACGATCGGCGCGCTGATCCCGCCCTCGATCATCCTGATCCTCTTCGGCATCCAGGCGAACGTCTCGATCAACTCGCTGTTTCTCGGTGGTCTGTTCGTCGGGCTCGCCTCGCTCGCCTTCTATGTCGCGGCGGTCTTGATCTTCTGGCTGCGCCATCCCGATCGCATGCAGCGCTCGACCGGCTACGACATGGCCGATCGCTGGAGGAAGACGCTGGAAATCTGGCCGGTTCTCGTCCTGATCGTGGCGGTGCTCGGCGGGCTCTTCGCCGGCTTCTTCACCGCCACCGAGGCCGGCGCCTTCGGGGCCTTCATGGCGCTCGTCATCGCTTTCGCCCGCCGCTCGCTCGGCTGGCAGGGCTTGCGCGAGAGCCTGGTCGACACGCTGCTCGCCTCGGGTGCGCTCTTCATCATCGCGATCGGCGCGAACCTCTTCACCCGGCTCGTGGCGATGTCCGGCCTGTCGATGGAGATCAGCCAGTTCGTCGAGGGGCTCGGCCTCGGCACCTTCGGGCTCCTCGCGATCATCACGGTCATCTATCTGCTTCTCGGCATGTTCCTGGAGCCGATCGGCGCGCTGCTCCTGACATTGCCGCTCTTCCTGCCCCTGATCGGGTCCCATCAGGTCGATCTCGTCTGGTTCGGTATTCTGGTCGCGAAACTCCTCGAGATCGGAATGATCACGCCGCCGGTGGGGCTCAACGTCTTCGTCATCCACTCCGTCGCGCGCGATCACGTGCGGCTGGAACAGGTCTTCGCGGGGATCGTGCCGTTCCTCGCCGCCGATCTCGTCCTGGTCGTGATCATGCTTTTGACGCACGGATTTTTCTAAAGGGGGCAGCATGAGGATCGAAGGAGAAATCGCGCTTGTCTCGGGCGGCGGAAGCGGCCTCGGCGAAGCGACCGCCAGACGGCTCGCGGCGAACGGGGCGAAGGTCGCGGTGGTCGACCGGGACGGCGAGGGGGCGAAGCGCGTCGCCGGCGAAATCGGCGGGTTCGCGGCCGTCGCGGACGTGACGGATGCCGAGGCGGTCGAGGCGGCATTCTCGCAAGCCGCCGAGGCGCTCGGCCATGCGCCGCGGATCGTCGTCAACTGCGCCGGGATCGGCACGGCGGCGCGCATCCTGCCGCGTGACGGGAGCCTTTCGATCGACCTCTTCGAGCGGACGATCAAGGTCAATCTCATCGGCTCCTATGTGATCATGAGCGTTGCGGCGCGGGCGATGGCGGCGCTCGACCCGATGGACGACGACGGAGCGCGGGGCGTCATCGTGAACACGGCATCCGTCGCCTATCAGGACGGACAGATCGGGCAGGCGGCCTATGCGGCCTCCAAGGGCGGCATCGCCTCGATGACGCTGCCTGCGGCGCGCGAACTCGCCCGCTTCGGCATCCGCGTGATGACGATCGCGCCGGGCCTTTTCGAAACCCCCATGGCCGGTGGCCTCGACGCCGAAGTCAAGGCCGCGATCGAGAAGGGCCTGCCCTTCCCCTCGCGCCTCGGGCGGCCCGACGAATATGCGATGCTGGTCCAGCAGATCGTGGAAAACCCCTTGTTGAACGGCGAGACGATCCGCATCGACAGCGCCGTCAGATTGGCACCGAAATGAGCACGAAGCAGTACACAGAGGGCCGGATCGACGGCCAGATCGCCGAACTCGAACTGATCCGCGTCGAGAAGCGCAACGCCATGTCGGACGGCCTGATGGCCGAGATCGAGGCGTTCTATGCGGGCCTGCCCGCCGATGTGCGCGTCATCATCCTGCATGGTCGCGGGGGGCATTTCTGCTCGGGCCTCGACCTCGCCGAACACGTCTCGCGCTCGGCCGAGGCCGGTGTCCACCATTCGCGCAACTGGCACCGGGTGATGGATCTGATCCAGCTCGGCGGCAAGGTGACCGTCAGCGCCATGACCGGCGCGGTGATCGGCGGCGGGCTGGAGCTTGCCACCGCCACCCATGTGAGGATCGCCGAGCCCTCGGTGATCTTCCAGCTTCCCGAAGGGCGACGCGGCATCTTCGTCGGCGGCGGCGCGACGGTGCGGGTCGGGCGGATTCTCGGAGCCGACCGCATGGTCGAGATGATGCTGACGGGCCGCAAATACGGCGCCGAAGAAGGTCTGAGGCTCGGCCTTGCGCACTATAGCGTCGGCGAGGGCGAGGCCCTGCCCTTGGCGCGCGAACTCGCCGCCAAGATCGCCGAGAACGCGCCCATGTCGAACTACTTCATGGTGCAGGCGCTGACGCGGATCGCCGACATGCCGCGCGCCGAAGGCCTGTTCACCGAAAGCCTCGCCGCCGCCCTCGTCCAGACGACGCCGGATGCCGAGGAAGGGCTCAAGGCCTTTCTCGAAAAGCGCATGCCGAAATTCCGCTGACCGTCGGAAAGGAGGAGAAACGATGACCCAAGAGACCCGGATCCCACCGCAGCAAGCCGGCGACCACGCCGCCTGGGCGCGGGAAAACACCGCCGTCGAGTGCCGGCCTCACAAGGTGATCCGCGAGAATCGCGAGGACGGGACGATCCTGCTTCGCTCGGATTACCCCTTGGGCGAGTTCGCGCCGAACACCGGCACCTGGCTGCATCGCTGGGCCGAGGAGGCTCCCGGCCAGGTGGCCGTCGCCGAACGGGCGAAGGACGGCGAGGGCTGGCGCGAGGTGACCTATCGCGAGCTTCTTCAAGAGGTGCGCGCGGTCGGCGCATCGCTGGTGGCGCGGGGGCTTACGCAGGGCGATACGATCGCGATCCTCTCGGGCAACGGGCTCGACCATCTGATCCTGTCGCTCGGTGCGCAATATGTGGGCGTGCCGGTCGTGCCGCTCGCAGAGCAGTATTCGCTGATCACCGAGGCCCATCCGCGCCTGATCTACGTGCTCGGCAAGGCCAGGCCGAAGCTCGCCTTCGTCGACGATGCGGGACGCTATGCCGAGGCACTGGCGCTTCCGGAACTGAAGGACGTCGAGGTGGTCGCGGCGACGACGGAAGGCGCGCCGCGCGCCGTGACGCCCTTTGCCGATCTCCTCGCCGGCGCCGACGCCGATGTGGACGCCGCCCACGCCAAGGTCGGGCCGGACACTCTGGCGAAGATCCTCTTCACCTCCGGCTCGTCGTCGGACCCCAAGGGCGTGATGACGACGCACCGGATGATGTGCGTCAACCAGGAACAGTTGGCCGCCTCGATGCCGTTTCTCGACAAGCGGCACCAGGCGATCACCGACTGGCTGCCCTGGAATCACGTCTTCGGCGGCAGCCACAACGTCAATATGATGCTGCGCTGTGGCGGCACGCTGGTGATCGACGCCGGCAAGCCGACGGGCAAGGGCTTCGCGACGACGGCGAAGAACCAGCGCGAGCGTGCCGGAACGCTCGCCTTCAACGTGCCGATCGGCTTTTCCATGCTCGCCGACGCGATGGAGTCGGACGAGGCGCTGCGGCAGGCCTATTTCAAGGATCTCGATCTTCTCTTCTATGCCGGCGCTTCGCTGCCCCAGAAGGTCTGGGACCGGTTGGAACGATACGCGCTGGAAGTGCGCGGCGCGCTGCCGCTGATGATCTCGAGCTGGGGGCTGACCGAAACCGCCCCCTCGGTGCTGATGGTCCACGAGCCGATCGGCCGCTCCGGCGTCATCGGCGTCCCGGTGCCGGGTGTCGAGGTGAAGCTGATCCCTGACGACGACATGCGCTGCGAGATCCGCGTGAAGGGTCCGAACATCATGCCCGGCTACTACGAGGACGAAGAGCGCACGAAGAAGGCCTTCGACGAAGAGGGCTATTTCATCACCGGCGATGCCGTGCGCTTCGTCGACATCGATGACGCCGACAAGGGCCTGACCTTCGACGGCCGCGTCTCGGAGGACTTCAAGCTCGACACCGGCACCTGGGTCCAGGCGGGCGCGCTGCGCCTGAAGGTTCTGACCGAGCTGTCGGGTCTCGTGCAGGACGTGGTGATCTGCGGCCACGACCGGGGCGAGGTCGGGCTCTTCGTCTTCCCGGCGCCGGGCACCGCGAGCGACGAGAACACCAGCGGCGGCGCGGTGACCGAGCCGCATCTGATGGCGTCGATCGAGGAGCGGTTGCGGGCCATGAATGCCGGCACGTCGGGCTCGGCCAAGCGTATCACCCGCGCGCTGATCCTGGCCGAGCCGCCCTCCGTCGAGGGGCAGGAGGTCACCGACAAGGGCTCGCTCAACGTCAACAAGATCCTCACCCGCCGCGCCGACCTTCTGGAGCGGCTCTACGACAATGACGATCCGGCGCTGATCCGGGTCTAGAGCGCATCGATCGAATTCGAAGTCGGCTAATGCGCTCTAAGATATTGATAATACGCATTTTCGCGAGCGCGAAAGTCTGCAACCTTCGCTGAAAATGCTCCAAGGAGGAAACCATGGTCGATTTCTCTTCCGTTCGCGCGATCGACATCCACACCCATGCCGAAGAGCCCTGCGGCTGCCATTCCGACGACGGCTATGACGACTTGCAGTCGACGATGGCGCAGTATTTCGGCGCCCCCTGGAATCACCCCCCGACGATCGAGGAGACGGCCGCCTATTACCGCGAGCGCAACATCGCGGCGGTGATCTTCCCCGTCGATGCCGAGCGCGAGACCGGCTATCGCCGCTATTCCAACGACGAAGTCCTCGAACTCGTCAAAAAGAACGACGACATCCTGATCCCCTTTGCCTCGATCGATCCGTGGAAGGGCAAGATGGCGGTGCGCGAGGCGCGCCGGCTGATCGAGGAGCACGGCGTCAAGGGCTTCAAGTTCCACCCGACCATGCAGGGGTTCTATCCGAACGACCGGATGGCCTATCCCTTCTACGAGGTCTTGGCCGAACATCGCTGCGTGGCGCTGTTCCACACCGGCCAGACCGGCGTCGGCTCGGGCATGCGCTCGGGCAACGGGATGCGGCTGAAATATTCCAACCCGATGTATCTCGACGACGTGGCGGTCGACTTCCCGGACATGAGCATCATCGCCGCCCATCCGAGCTTTCCCTGGCAGGAAGAGGCGCTCGCCGTCGCCCAGCACAAGCCGAACGTCTATATCGACCTCTCCGGCTGGTCGCCGAAATACTTCCCGCCGATCCTCGTGCGCTATGCCAACAGCCTGTTGAAGAAGAAGATGCTGTTCGGCTCCGACTGGCCGATGATCGCGCCCGACAAGTGGCTCGGAGCCTTCGAGAAGGCGGACTTCAAGGACGAGGTGCGTCCGCTGATCCTGAAGGAAAACGCCATGCGGCTCCTGGGCGTTTCCTGAGCGTCGCGCGATCCATTTCTGAAACGTCCGGGAATCCGATGGCCCGTGTCAACGCTCCGACCGACGACATTCTATTCTCGCTGCGCCATGTGGCGCGCGCCGATACGCTGCCCGACTGGGACGACGAGCTGGCCGGCGAGATCGTCGGCTATTTCGCCGCCTTCGCCGAGGAGCGGATCGCGCCGCTCGACGCGGTGGGGGATGCGGAAGGCTGCCGGCTGGAGAACGGCCGGGTGCGGATGCCGGAGGGCTTCGTCGAGGTCTATCGCGAGCTCGCCGAACAGGGCTGGCAGGGGCTCGTCGCGCCGGAAGCCTATGGCGGGCAGGGTTTGAGTGGCGCCGTGCTCGCGGCGGTGAGCGAGATCTTCACCGGCGCGAACCATTCGCTGCAGATGGTGACGGGCCTGGTGCCGGGTGCGATCAGCACCTTGAAGCGTTTCGGAACAGAGGCCCAGCGCGAGGCCTGGCTGCCGCTGCTTGCCGAAGGGCGCTGGCTTTCGACCATGGCGCTGACCGAGCCCGGAGCGGGGTCCGATCTTTCGGCCATCCGCACCAAGGCGGTTCGGGACGGGGAAGGCTGGCGGCTCGACGGGGAAAAGATCTTCATCTCCGGCGGCGACCAGGACATGAGCGAGGGCATCCTGCATCTCGTGCTTGCCCGGACCGGCGCGGCGGAAGAGGGCGTCAGGGGCCTCAGCCTTTTTGCCTGCCCGGCCGAACGGCCGGACGGTACGCGCAACGGTGTCTCGGTCACGCGGATCGAGGAGAAGATGGGGCTTCACGCCTCGCCCACCTGCCAGCTCGCCTTCGATGGCGCCCATGCCGAATTGCTCGGGGAGGAAGGCGGCGGGCTGAGGGCGATGTTCACGATGATGAACCACGCCCGGCTCGACGTCGCGCTCCAGGGCGTCGCCCATGCCGCCCGCGCCTCCGATCTCGCAAAGGCCTATGCGGCGGAGCGGCGGCAGGGGCGCGGGCCCGACGGCGCCCCCGCGACCATCGACGCCCATCCCGACGTCGCCCGCATGATCGACGAATGCGACGCGCTGGCGATCGGCGGCCGGGCGCTCTGCCACATCACGCTCGTCGCGCTGGAAAAGGGCGACCAACCGGATTTCGTCGAGTTCATGACGCCGGTCTGCAAGTATTTCTGCTCGGAAGCCGGCATCCGCGCCGCCGATCTCGCGATCCAGGTGATGGGCGGCTACGGCTATCTCAAGGAATACGGCGCCGAACAGAACTGGCGCGACGCGCGCATCTGCTCGATCTACGAGGGCACCAGCGGCATTCATGCCCGCACCACGGCGACCCGCTCGCTGACCCTGAACGGCGGAGCGGGGATGCGCGCCTTCGCGAATTTCGTCGCCGAAAACGACGGTCTCGCCGAGGCCGCCGAGGCGTGGTCGAAGGTGGCCGCTGCCACCGCCGCGTCTCCCGATGCCGACGCCTACGACTTCATGGAGGCGACCGCGTCGCTCGCCTACCGCGCCGCCTGGGCGCGCGTCGCCGCCGTGGCGGACGCCTCCGCCGACCCCGCGCGACTGCGCCGGCTCGCCGGGCGGGTCGAGCGGCGCGGGGCGTCCTCGTTTCGCGCCTGACGGGCGCCGAGCCCCTCCGCTCGTCCATGCGCCCATCCGCACCATGGGCCCCATGCGCTTCCGCAAGATGCCGAAGGACGAGCCGCTTCTATCGCCGGCGATGATCGGCACCGATGGCGCCGGAGTGCTTCCCGGCACCATCCGGTCGGCAATCGAAGTTCGTATGCTCACCCCGAACCCGGTTCACTCAAATGGGCGGCAAAGCCTGAGAAGGCGTCGTACTCGGCAGAGTCTGGGCCGCTGCCCGCCTTTGCGGCGCGAGGCCGATCAATTTCCCTCGGCAATCCGTCGAGCCATGGTGATTGCGCTTGACAACCCGTTCCAGGCCGGACAATCATGGCTGAACTGGTCTAGTGGACGAACCACTGGATCAATCATGGTTCAAAGTCGATGTCGCGTTCTAGCTTCGTGCTCAAAAATGCTCCGGAACTGCAGCAGGCGATCGTCCGTCGCAGCATCCGTCATGCCGTTGCGACGAAGATCGGGGCGCTCATCGCCTCCGGCATCCTTCAGGTGGGCGACAACCTGCCGAGCGAGCGCGAACTGGCCGATGCTCTCCAGGTGAGCCGGGAGACGATCCGAGGCGGAATCCAGATCCTGGCCGCTCAGGGGGTTCTCGCGGTGGTGCATGGCGCGCGCACCAAGGTCGTTTCCAGCGGCGTCGACGCGGAGTTCACCGGACTGCGCCAGCCGCAGGCGATCAACGAATACGGGATCGACCACATCCATGCCTCGCGCCTTCTGGTGGAGCGCGAGGTCGTGGGCATCGCCGCGCAGGAGATCGAGGACGGCGCCATCGCCTTTCTGGACGAGTCCTTGAAGACGCAGCGCAAGGCCGTCGAAGATCCGATGCGGTTCCTGATCATCGATCGCGAGTTTCATCTGGCGATCTATCGATCCTGCTCGAACCGCGTTCTGAGCGATCTCGTCTCCGATCTCTACGGCTACATGATGAGCCACCGCCGGCTGGCGATGTCGAAGCCCGGCGCGATCGGCAAGAGCTATGGCGATCATCAAGCCATCGTCGAAGCCCTCAAGCGCCACGACCGGGATGCGGTCGTCGCGGCTTTCGACGTCCATCTCGACCGCATCTACCGCACGACGATGAACGTCCTGACGGATGCGGGGGAGGAACACGAGGGCGCCTGATCTCGACACGGAAAGACAGGTCAGGCGCGAACGTCAACGACTGCACTGTAAAGGGAGGAATACATGAACAAACGGACTTTGATGAAGGGCGTGGCCATCTGCGCCGTGGCCGTGACGGCAGCCTTTTCGACGGCGGGCGGCGCGTTCGCCCAGTCAAAGGAGATCGTCTATCTGACGCCGGGGCTCGACCTGCCCTTCTGGCGCTATCTCTCCAAGGGCGTCGAATCCGTCGCCGAGGAGAACGGTTACGGCTTCCAGGCGCTCGATTCGCGCAACAACGCCCAGACCCAGCTTCAGAACGCGCAGGATGCGATCGCGCGCGGCGTCGCCGGCATCGTGATTTCGCCGACCGATTCCTCGACGGCGCCGAGTGTGCTGGAACTGGCCGCCAAGAACGACATTCCCGTCGTCATCGCCGATATCGGAACCAATGAGGGCGAATACGTCTCCTTCATCATCTCCGACAACTACGAGGGCGCCAAGGGCGTCGGCGAGGCGCTGGCCGAGGCGATGAAGGAGAAGGAATGGGCCGATGGCTCGGTCGGTCTCGTCACGATCTCGCAGGCGCGCAAGAACGGTCAGGCCCGCACGGCCGGTTTCCGCGACGGCCTCAAGGAAGGCGGCGTCACCGGCGAGGAAGCCGGGCTTCAGCAGATGCAGTCCTACACCGCCGACGAGACCTTCAAGTTCGTCCAGGACATGCTGACCGCCAATCCCGGCATGCGCGGCCTCTTCGTCCAGACCGACCAGCCGGCGATCGGCGCGCTGCGCGCGATCCGGGCCGCGCGTCGGCAGGGCGAGGTTCTGGTCGCCGCCTTCGACGGCATTCCCGAGTTCGTCGATCTCCTGAAATCCGGCGAGATGGTCGCCTCGGGCATGCAGCAGCCGTATCTGATGGGCCAGAAATCGGCCGAGGCGTTGTTCCAGCACCTCAACGGCGAGACGCCCGAGAAGGAAATCACCGTGCCGATCCTCGTCGTCACCTCGAAGAACATCGAGGACGTGCTGCCGACGGTGAAGGAGACGGTGTTCGCCAACGAAATGGAGTGAGGCCCGGTCTTTCGACCGATGCCCGGCCGGGTTCGCTCGGCCGGGCTCCTCGCGACCGGCGGCCCTCGAGGCCGCCACCAATCCAGGTCATGCGGCCTTTTTCCCGGGTTCGAGGCGGTCGACACGGTCGATCCGTCGACGTCGGGGAGGGGGGCTGCGCAGCAGGCGGAAACAGTCTCCCGTGCTTCTCGAAGCCATCGATATCGAAAAGACCTTCGGCCGGACGCGGGCGCTCGCGGGGGCTTCCTTCGATCTGAGGAAGGGCGAGATCCACGCCCTTCTCGGCGCGAACGGGGCCGGCAAGTCGACCCTGTCCAAGGTGATTTCCGGCCATTTGCGGCCGGATGCGGGCGATCTCTTCTACAAGGGCGAGCCGCTCAATCTGCGCTCCACGCGTGACGCGCTCGCAGCCGGAATCGCGATCGTGATGCAGGAGACGACGCTCGCGGCCGACTTGAGCGTTCTCGAAAACATCTTCCTGCCCGAACTCGGCAAGAGCGGCTTTCTCTCGCGCTCCAGAATGCGCAAGCGCGCCGCCGCGATCCTCGATGATCTCGGCCAGGCCGACGTGCTGTCCCTCGATACCGAGGTCTCCAAGCTTTCGGCCGCCCAGCGGCAGCTCGTCGAAATCGCCAAGGCGCTGGCGCTCGATGCCGAACTCATCATCTTCGACGAGCCGACCGCCTCGCTGAGCGCCGGCGAGGTGGAGCGCCTGTTCGACGTGATGGCGCGCATGAAGGAGAGCGGGCGCGCGCTGATCTTCGTCTCCCACCGGCTGGAGGAGGTGCTCGCGATCACCGATCGGGTGACCGTGATGCGCGAGGGCGCGACCGTCGCCTCGGGTCGCGAGACCGCCTCGCTCACCCAGGCCGAGATCATCCGCCTGATGGTCGGCCGCGAGATCGGCGCGATCTACCGCGAAGCCGAGCGCGGCGAGGACAAGGACGGCGCCCCGGTCGTCTTCGAGGTGAAGAACATCGCCGCGCCGCCTGCCGTGCGGGACGTGTCGTTTGCGGTGCGCAAGGGCGAGATCCTCGGACTCGGCGGGCTCGTCGGCGCGGGACGCTCCGAAACCGCCGAGGCGATCTTCGGAATGCGGCCCCGCACGGGCGGCGAGATGTGGCTGGGCGGCAAGACGGTCGATTTCCGCCGGCCCGCCCAGGCGGTGCGCGCCGGTGTCGGCTTCGTGCCGGAGGATCGGCGGGTGCAGAACATCGTGCCGGATCTTTCGGTGAAGGAGAACCTGCTTCTCGCCCATCTCGGCGCCCATCGCGGCTTCGGCCTCGGCTACAAGGCGCGGCAGAAGAAGGTCGACGAGCTCTTGAAGCTGCTCGACCTTCCCGGTCATCGGCTCTTCGACGCCTCGATGCTGAACTTTTCCGGGGGCATGCAGCAGAAGATCATCATCGCCCGCTGGCTGCTGCTCGAACCGAAGGTGCTGATCCTCGACGAGCCGACCAAGGGCGTCGACATCGGCACGCGCCAGGCGATCTACGAACTGCTTCAGAAGATCGCGGCCGACGGTGTCGCGGTCGTCGTCATCTCGTCCGACTTCGAGGAGCTGCTGGGCCTTTCGACCCGCATCGTGGTCATCAGCGACGGGCGCTCCATCGCCGACATCGAGAGTTCCGCCCTCGACGAGGAGAAGCTGACGCTGCTCGCCGCGCCGCGCACATCCATGCGCAAGAACACCGAACTTCTGGGCACGCTCGCCAAGGATTGCGGCGGGGCCGGCTTCTGGGCGCTGATCGACGATGACGACCTGATCTGCCTCAACAGCGTCGTCGCGGCGCCCGAGGCCTCGCCCGGCTTTTCCGCCGGCAATGCCGTGGATTTCGACGAAAGCGCCATCCCGAAAGGGCTCGCCGGGCGGGGACAGGACTTCGTCACCGAAGAAGACGGCAGCCGCTCCACCCTCATCGTGCCGATCCGCAGCCATCGCGGCCACGACTTCGGCTGGGTCGGCTTGACCGTGCCGGGAAAAGCCGACGGCCTCTCCGCCGAGGCGATCAGAAAACAGATCGAGACATTGAATGCTTGACCAGGCCAAAACCACTCGGGGCACGGAAGATACGGCGAAGACATCGGCGTCCGGACAGGGCTTCGATGCCGTGTCGATGGCGAAGCGCATCTTCACGCGGCTGGAATTTCGCATGCTGGCGTTGGCGCTCTTGATCGCCGTCGTCCTGTCGTTCGCCTCACCCTATTTCCTGACCCGGACGAATATCTTCAACATCCTCGACCAGTCGGTGGTGATCGGGCTCGTCTCGATCGGCATGACCTTCGTCATCCTGACCGGCGGCATCGATCTGTCGGTGGGCTCGGTGGCGGGCCTGACCGGCATCGTGCTCGGCCTCGCGCTGCAGGACTATTCGATCCCCGTCTCGATCGGCATCGCGGTTCTGGCGGGGGCCGGCATCGGCCTCGTCTCGGGCATCCTCGTCGCCTATTTCGGGCTCGCGGCCTTCGTCGTCACGCTCGGCATCATGGCGATCGGGCGGAGTCTGGCCTACATCCTGTCCGGCCAGACGGCGATCTCCGGCATCCCGTCGAGCCTTTCCGAGATCGTCTACACCTCGATCCTCGGCATCCCGGCGAACGTCTTCTTTCTCGGGGTGATGTACCTCCTCGCCTGGCTCTACCTCACCTATACCAAAGGCGGGCGGACGATCTACGCGATCGGCTCCAACAAGGAGGCCGCGCGCGCCGCCGGGCTCAACGTTCTCTTCTATTCCGTCCTGCCCTATGTGGTCTCCGGCGCCTTCGCGGCGGTCGCGATCACCTTTTCGATCGCGCAGATCCTGTCGGCCGACCCGCTGGCCGGCAATCTGATGGAGCTCGACGCCATCGCCGCCGTCGTCATCGGCGGGGCGAGCCTATATGGCGGACGCGGCTCGATCATCGGCACGCTGATCGGCGTCCTGATCATGGTGATGATCCGCAACGGCCTCAATCTCATGGGGGTCTCGCCCTTCTGGCAGGGCTCGGCCATCGGCACGATCATCATCCTGGCGCTGCTCATCGAGCGCCTGGTGAGCACGCGAACGAGCCAGTGACGGCCAAGACAGACAGACAAGGGAGGAACACATGAGCGATCCGAGCCTCGCCGTCCGACTGACCGGCACCGAAGAGATCGTGCCCGCCCCCCGCGTCCTGAAGGCGGGCAAGCTCTCGGCCGAACTCGACAACGGCAATCTGCGGGCGATCCGCTATGACGGGATCGAGATCATTCGCGCCGTGTCCTTCATCGTTCGCGACAAGAACTGGGGCACCTACAACGCGGTCATCGAGGACCTCGACGTCAAGGAGGAGGGCGATCGCTTCACCGTGCGCTATGCGGCGAGCGCGGGCGACGACGGCCAGACCTTCCGCTACACGGCCGAGATCACCGGCACGCCCCGCGCCCTGACTTTTCACGGGGAGGGCGAGGGCGTCACCGACTTTCTCACCAACCGCACGGGCTTCGTGGTCCTCCATCCCGTCAACGGCGTCGCCGGCGAGCCGGTGACGATCGAGCATGTCGACGGCAAGGTCGAGAACGGCCGTTTCCCGGAAGTCATCGATCCGCTGCAGCCGATGATGGAGCTGCGGACGCTGACGCACGAGCCGGTCGAGGGGCTCAAGGTGATCTGCCGGATGGAGGGCGACACCTTCGAGATGGAGGACCAGCGCAACTGGACCGACGCCTCCTACAAGACCTATGTGCGGCCGCTGGCGCTGCCCTGGCCCTATACGCTGAAGCCCGGCGAGCGGATCGACCAGACGGTGACGATCTCGGTGGAGGGCGGACCGGCATCGAGCAGCGCTCGAGGCGATGCGGGTGCGGTCTCGCTCAGCCTCGGCGAGGCGGGGGGGAAAGCGCCGCGCATCGGGATCGGGCTTTCTGCCGGAGAGATCGAGGCGACACGCGCGAAGATCGAGACGATCGCGGGGCTGAAGCCGGACTATCTCGTTTACATGCATGATCCGCGCGAGAGCGGCGAGGCGGAGCTCAAGGCCGCGGCCGAGATCGCAGGCGAGATCGGGGCCGAGGCCTGGCTCGATCTGGTGGTGACCGAGGTCGAAGGGTTCGCGGACGAGGTCGCCGGCGTCGGCAAGACGGTGAGCGCGCTCGGCGATCCCTTCGTGGTGGTCCGGGTCTCGCCGGCCCCCGACATGAAGGCGACGCTGCCCGGCAGCCCGTGGCCGCCGGCAGCGCCCCTCGACGAGCTCTACAAGGCGGCGCGGTCGGCCTTTCCGAAGGCGAAGATCGGCGGCGGCATGTTCTCCTTCTTCACCGAGTTCAACCGCAAGCGCCCGCCGCTTACCGACCTCGATCTCGTCGGCTTCACGACCTCGGCGATCGTCCATGCGGGCGACGACCGGACGGTGTTCGAGAGCCTGGAGGCGCTGCCCTATATCGGCCTCAGCGCCAAGGAGATCGCCGGGGAGAAGCCGGTGACGGTCGGCCCGAGCGCGATCGGCATGCGGCTCAACCCCTACGGCGAAGCGCCGATGGCAAACCCGAAGAACATCCGCCAGGCGATGAACCGCAACGATCCGCGCCAGCGCGGCCTGGCCGGAGCGGCATTCGCCGTCGGCTATCACGCGGTGATGGCCGAAAAGGGCGTCAGCGCCATCGCCTTCGGGGGCACGACGGGCGCTCAGGGCGTGGTCTCTGCCGATCACGACTGGCCGCAGCCCTATTTCGAGGACGCCGGCGGGGTCTTTCCCGTCTATCACGTGGAGCGCGCGCTGGCCGGCATGACCGGCGATACGTATCTGCCGGTCGCCTCGTCCGATCCGACGCGCGTTCTGGCAACGGCGGCGAAGGGCGAGGCGGGCACCGAAATCCTCGTCGCAAACCTGACGGCCCGGCGCTGTTCGATCGTGCTGCCCGCAAGCATGGAAAAGGCCCGGATTCTCGACGCCGAGCATTTCGACGAAGCCGCGCAGAATCCATGGTTTTTCGATGAGCTCGAACCCGTGTCGGGCACGAAGATCGATCTCGACGCCTATGGCGTCGCCCGCTTGGTCCTGTCCGCTTCGGGCGACCAGTAAGGAGTATAGCCCGTGAAAGTTCTCATCATCGGAGCCGCCGGCATGATCGGCCGCAAACTGGCCGAACATCTCGTCGCAGCCGGCATGCTCGCTGGCCGGACGATCGAGACCCTGCATCTCGTCGACGTGGTCAAGCCGGAAACCGGCGGCGATGCCGTCACGACGGACGTCGCCGATCTCTCCGCCAAGGGAACGGCGGAAAGCCTCGTCGCCGCGCGGCCCGACGTGATCTTCCATCTGGCGGCGATCGTCTCCGGCGAAGCCGAGGCGGATTTCGAGAAAGGCTATCGGATCAATCTCGACGGCACGCGCGATCTCTTCGAGGCGATCCGCGCGGCGCACGACAAGGACGGCTACAGGCCGCGCCTCGTCTTCGCCTCTTCGATCGCGGTCTTCGGCGCGCCGTTCCCCGAAAAGATTCCCGATGCCTATCATCTGACGCCGCTGACGAGCTACGGCACGCAGAAGGCGATCTGCGAGCTGCTCCTTGCCGATTATGCCCGCAAGGGCTTCTTCGACGGCATCGGTATTCGCCTGCCGACGATCTGCATTAGGCCGGGCAAGCCGAACAAGGCGGCCTCGGGCTTCTTCTCCAACATCCTGCGCGAGCCGATCAACGGCGAGGGCGCGGTGCTTCCCGTCGCCGACGACGTGCGCCACTGGTTCGCGAGCCCGCGCGCGGCGGTTTCCTTCTTCATCCGTGCCGCCGAGATCGATCTCGACAAGGTCGGTCCGCGCCGGAACCTGACCATGCCCGGCCTCTCGGCCACGGTCGGCGAGGAGATCGAGGCACTGCGGCGCATCGTCGGCGAGGAAGCTGCGGGCCGCATCCGGCGCGAGCCGGATGCCGGGATCGACGCGATCGTCGCCGGCTGGCCGACCGATTTCGATGCGCAGCGCGCCAAGGAACTCGGTTTTTCCGCAGAGACGGCCTTCGACGAGATCATCACCGTCTATCTCGAGGAGGAGACGGGCCAGTCGGCGGCCTGACACCCGAGGACGCGGCGCGAAAAGGAGGAAGATCATGCTTCTCGGCTGTATCGGCGACGACTTTACGGGGTCGTCCGATCTCGCCAACACGCTGGCGAAGGGCGGCATGCGGGTGGTGCAATATTCCGGCGTGCCGGACGCGCCTGCGGATCCGTCCGTCGAGGCGGGCGTGGTCGCGCTGAAGTCGCGGACGGTGCCGGTCGACAAGGCCGTTTCCGCCTCGTTGAAGGCGTGCGACTGGCTGATCGAACAGGGCTGTCGGCAATTCGTGTTCAAATATTGCTCGACCTTCGATTCCACGCCGGAGGGCAATATCGGCCCGGTGATCGACGCGCTGATGGAGCGGCTGGGCGCTGCGGTGACGATCGTCTGCCCGGCCTTTCCGGCCACCGGCCGCAGCATCTATCAGGGCCATCTCTTCGTGAAGGATAAGCTCTTGAGCGAAAGCGGCATGGAAAACCATCCGCTGACGCCGATGACCGACGCCGATCTCCGCCGCTGGCTGAAACCGCAAACGAAGCAGGGCGTCGGCCATGTGGGCGCCGCGGCCGTGTTCGAGGGGCCGGAAGCGATCGCGGCGGGCCTGCGTCGGGAGATGGACGCGGGGCGGCCGATCGTTGTGGTCGATGCGATCCGCGACGCCGATCTCTTCGCCATCGGCAAGGCGGCGAAGGACATGAAGCTCGTGACGGGCGGCTCGGGGATCGCGCTCGGCCTGCCGGCCAATCTCATCGACCCGGCGACCCTGAAGGAGCGACGGACGCCGTGGCACGGCGACGGCGGGCTCGCGGCAATCCTGTCCGGCTCCTGTTCGACCATGACGCGGGCGCAGGTCGAGCGCTACCGCGCCGACCACCCGTCCCTCGAAATCGACGCCGACAAGCTGATCGCCGGCGAACTCGAGCCGGAGGAGGTGGCCGACTGGGCCTCTTCGGCGGCTTCGAAGGCGGCGCCGCTGATCTATTCCTCCGCCGAGCCCGACCGGGTGAGGGCGGCGCAGGAGCGCCACGGCAAGGAGCGCGTCGCGACCGCCATCGAAGGCTTCTTCGCCGAGATCGCGAGGGAACTCACCGGCGCCGGCATCAGCCGCCTCGTCGTCGCGGGCGGCGAGACGTCGGGCGCCGTGGTCGAGGGGCTGGGGCTGTCGGCGCTCGAAATCGGGCCGGAGATCGCGCCGGGCGTGCCAGCGCTGAAGGCCAGCGACCGGCCGCTGTGGCTGACCCTGAAATCCGGCAATTTCGGCGCCGAGGACTTTTTCGCCGAGGCGCTCGCCGTTTTGAAGCGGAGGCCCGCATGAGCGAGATGGCGCGGCTGCGCGAGGCGATGGTGGAATTCGCCCGCTCCCTCTTCGATCGCGGCCTCACCCACGGTTCGACCGGCAACGTCTCGGTGCGGCTCGAGGACGGCGGGGCGCTGGTTTCGCCGACGGGCTCCTCCTTCGGCAAGCTCGATCCGGCCCGCCTCAGCCGGCTCGACCGGGACGGAAATCTGATCGACGGCGACAAGCCGACCAAGGAAGTGCCCCTGCACAAGGCCTTCTACGAGACGCGGTCGAGTGCCGGCGCGGTGGTCCATCTCCATTCCTGTCATTCGGTGGCGCTGTCGATGATGCCCGACGTCGATCCCGACGACATGCTTCCTGCTTTGACGCCCTACGCGATCATGCAGCTCGGCAAGGTGAAGCTTCTGCCCTTCATCCTGCCCGGCGATCCCGCGATGGGGGAGGCGATCCGGGGCCTCGCGGGCAAGCGCTCGGCGGTGATGCTCGCCAATCACGGGCCGGTGGTGGCGGGCAAGGACCTCGCCGCCGCGGTCAATGCGATCGAGGAGCTGGAGGCGACCGCGAGGCTCGCCCTGATCACGCGCGGCCTGGGGCCGAGGCTTCTTTCCGGCGAGGACGTGAGCCGCGTCGTGCGGCAATTCGATGTGGAATGGGAGTGATCCATGCGCTTTTCCGCCAATCTCGGCTTTCTGTGGACCGAACTCGCTCTGCCGGATGCGATCCGGCGCGCCAAGGCCGCCGGGTTCGACGCGGTGGAATGCCACTGGCCCTATGATCAGGACCGCGAGGCGGTGAAGGCGGCGCTTGCCGAGACCGGCCTGCCGATGCTCGGCCTCAACACGCGCAAAGGCTCCCAGCCCGGCGACTCCGGGCTCGCCGCCATGCCGGGGCGCGAGGCCGAGGCGCGCGACGCGATCGACGAAGCCTTCGACTATGGTGCCGCGATCGGGGCGCGGGCGGTTCACGTGATGGCCGGCAAGACCGACGATCCGGGAGCGGGCGACGTCTTCGACGCCAACCTCGCCTACGCCTGCGACCGGGCGCGCGAAACGGGCATGACGGCGCTGATCGAGCCGCTCAATCCCCGCGATGCACCCGGCTATTTCCTGATCGGACTCGACAAGGCGGTGGCGATCCTCGAACGCCTGAAGCGGCCGGAACTCAGGATCATGTTCGACTGCTATCACATGCAGATCACCGGCGGCGATCTCCTCGAGCGCTTCAAGGCGCATCGGGGCCTCATCGGCCACGTCCAGTTCGCGGCCGTGCCCTCGCGGGCCGAGCCGGACGAGGGCGAGGTCGCCTATGAGCGGCTGCTGCCGGCCTTCGCCGCTCTCGGCTACGAAGCCCCGTTCGGCGCCGAATACAAGCCGCGCGACGACACTGATGGGGGGCTTTCCTGGATGAAAGCGTTCCGACAGCGCTGACGGATCGGGAACGCGGCACCGTCGATGAGCGGGCGACTGTTCGGTCCCACGCTCGGCGCCACACGGTCGTCCGCCGGCGCACAACCGGGGCAGCGGAAATCAGTGTCGTAATATATGTTATGGAACCTACCGCCCTGTTTAGACCGAAACCACAAAGTGTTAGCCACACGATCCTGATTGGCATTATGGAACGTTGCCGCCCTCAGTCACACGCGTCGTCGGCATCTTAAGACGTTGATTCAATAGCGTCGTTCGATAGCCGACACCTGCAGCGCGGAGCCCAACCCATCGCGGACTGCTGAGACGATCTGGAGGCGAACGCGCCTTTCGTCGTTCATGGCGTATCTCCTTGGTGGCGAACAGGCATCCCGTTCGCCGAACCGGCGGTGAACGGGCCCGGGGACGATCCCGCGCGCCCCGGAGCCCGTCCGCGGGGGGCGCAGACCGCGGCGAAGCCCGATCGCGCCTTTCGCCCGATCGGCGACATGCTAAAGCCATGCCGGAGGCGAAGCGCCCGGCCGGGCCATCCATTGGCAGCTGCCAACCCGGCCGCCGACCAGACGAGACCCCATGCGACGACCCTACACCCCGACCGTCGGCGAGCTCGAAACCCTCAGGGCCCTCGCACAGTCGGGCTCGGCGACCCGCGCGGCGCAGACCCTCGGGCTGACCCAGAGCGCCGTCAGCCGGTCGCTGCGCAGCCTCGAGGAACGGCTCGGGGTCAGGCTGTTCCACCGGGTGCGGCAGCGGCTGATCCTGTCCGATGCCGGACGCTCCTTCCTGCGCGATGCCGAAAGGATCCTCGCCGAACTCGACGGCGCGGCGCTGACGGTGATGTCCTTCGGCGGACGCGAACAGCTTCTGCGCCTCGTCGTCCTGCCGACCTTCGCCAGCGCCTGGCTGATCCCGCGGCTCGCCCGGTTCGCAGCGCTCGCGCCGGACGTCACCATCGACCTCACCTCGGCGCTCGGGCCGGTGGATTTTTCCCGCGACCCGGCGGATGCGGCGATCCAGCGGCTGGAGCTGCGCTCGCGCGGGGCGGAGGCGATCGCGCTTCTCGACGAGACGCTGATCGTCGTCGCGAGCCCCGACATCGCCGGCCCCGCCGGCGGGCTCACCGACGGCGAAATCGCCGAGCTGCCGTTGCTGCAGCAGGCGACGCGGCCCGATCTCTGGCTGCGCTGGTTCCAGGTGGCGAAGATGGACGCCGTCAGCATCCTGCGCGGGCCGCGCTTCGAACATTTCGGCATGGTGCTCGCCGCCGCACGGGCGGGGCTCGGCGCGGCGCTGGTGCCGCATGTCCTGGTCGAGGAGGAGATCGCCTCCGGACGGCTGGTGCGCGCCTCGGCCCGCAGTCTCGACGGCGGCTCGCCCTACGGCCTGATCTTTCCGCCGCAGCAGGCCGACAATCCGGCCTTCGCCGCATTCCGCGACTGGCTGGTGGACGAGGCCGCAGGCTCGGCGCGGGGCTCCGGACCGGCCTGACCCGGTTCGGCTCACGCCTCGCCTCCGGCGGCCTCCCCGGCGATGCGGCCGAGAGTGACGGCGGTGAGAAGGCCGTTGCCGGACAGATAGCCCGAGGCCGCGGCGCCCGAGACGCCGCAGGCCGCCCCGCCGGCGGCGTAGAGATTGGATATCGCCGTGCCGTCCGCGCGCAGGACCCGCGCCTTGCCGTCGACGACGAGGCCGCCCTGGGTGTGGAACAGCGCGCCGGTCACCCGCGCCGCCCGAAATGGCGCTTCGAGCCGCGGCGTTCCCGCGAGCTTTCGGCCGAAGCGGTCTTCGCCCGGTGCGCGATCGAGAGGTGAGCCGCCCCCTGCCCTCGCGTCGGCCCGCCGCGGCCCCTTCGCCGCTTCGAAGGCCCGCATCGTCTTGCCCAGCGTCTCGGCCGGGAGCTTCAGCTTTTCGGCCAGTTCCTCGATGGTCGCGGCGGAAACCACGGCATGGATCGCTTCGAGATTGCGGAAATCCTCGAACTGCCGGCAGATCGCGGCGATCCGTTCGTCGAAGATGGTGTAGGCGATGCCCTCTGGCTGCTTCAGCACTTCGGCGGCCTGTTCGGAATAGCCGCGGGATTCGTCGCTGAAGCGCTCGCCGCGGACGTTCACCTGAAATCCGCCCTCGGTGATCGTCGCCCAGGTGAGGAGGATGCCGGCGGGATGGGCGAGCGAGCCGTGGCCCTGATGGCCGGACAGGTGGCGGAGCTTCGCCCCCATCGCCGCGCCCCACAGGATCGCCTCGCCGCGATTGCCCTGATGGCCGGAATAGAGCGCCTGCGACAGCTCCGGAATGTGCTCGGCGACGAGGGCCGGGTTGCCGCCATAGCCGTTGCAGGCGAGAATCAGCGCGCCGACGCCGAGCCGCTCGCCTGCCCCGTCCGGCCGGGCGAAGGCAAGGCCGGTCACGCGGCCGTCCGCCCCGACGAACAGCGTCTCCACCAGGCTGTCGCAGAGAATGTCGCAGCCCCGGTCTTCGGCCGCCTGGCGCAGCCGGTCGACCAGCTCCTGACCGGAGCGGCTCGGCATGCCGTGCATGCGACGCCTCGCGTGGCCGGGATAGGAAAAGTCGGCGACTAGCGAAAACGGCAGATCGAAGCGATCGGCCAGCCACTCGACGGTCGGGCCGCTCGCCGCCGCGACGCGCTGGACGAGATCGGCGTCCGGCTCGTCATGGGCCTTTCTCATGATGTCGGCGGCGAAGAGTTCCGGCCCGTCCTCGATGCCGGCCTCCTTCTGGAACCTGGTTCCAGCCGCCGGCACCAGCCCGGCCGAGAGCGCCGTCGAGCCCGACGGCGCAGCGTCCCGCTCGAGGATCACGACTTCTTCGGCGCCGGCCTCGCGGGCGGCGAGTGCCGCGGTCAGCCCCGCCGCGCCGGCGCCGACGATGGCGAGCCGGACGAAGGTTTCGAAGTCGGCGGCTTCCGCCCGTTCGACGCTCACCATGGCGCGTCTCCCTCTGCGCGGTGTCGGCTGATCCGGTCTGGCCCCGAATCCTTCCCGATACGACTAAGCTGTCTGGTGAAAAAGACAAGATCGGGCTGGACGCCCCGTGCCAGATTTCCCCGAAAGGCCCGTCGTATGGGCATCTGCACATGAATCGTGCCGAAAAGATTGGCACTGGCGAGACGCTTGACAGGACAAAATCTGTCTGACTCAATAGACAGGATCAGTCGGATGATGGGGCCCATGACCACCAGATCCCAGCCCATGGTGTCGGAACCGCGCAAGGCGCTTCGGGTGTATCTGCACCTGAAGGACCGGATCCTCTCCGGGACGCTGGCGTCGGCGGCGCGCATGCCGAGCGAGCCGGATCTGGCGATCGAGCACGGGGTGTCGCGGGTGACCATCCGCGGCGCGCTGGAGCGGCTGGCCGAGGAGGGCCTGGTCGAGCGGCGGCCGGGCTCGGGCACCTATGTGCGCGCCGCCAGCCGCAGCGGCGCGATCGTCGCCGACTTTTCCAACGTCTTCACCCATCTGGTCGAGATGGGCCGGCGCACCGACGTGCGTCTCATCTCCTTCGGCTATGCCTCGCCCACCCCGGCCGTCGCCGAGGCTCTCGGCCTCGGCCCGGGCGAGGAGGTGCAGCGGTCGGTGCGCGTGCGCATCGCCGACGGGACGCCCTTCTCCTACCTCGTCACCTATGTGCCGAAGCGGATCGGCATCTCATACTCGGAGGCCGATCTGCGCTCGACGCCGCTGCTGGAACTGCTGGAGCGCTCGGGCGCCAGGGTCGCCAGCGCCAGGCAGACCGTCGGCGCGACGCAGGCAGGCCCCGAGATCGCCGAGGCGCTCGGCACCGAGACCGGCGCGGCGCTCCTGTCGATCACCCGGATCGTCAAGGACGAGGCCGGGGCGGGCGTCGAATATCTCTACGCCCTCTATCGGCCCGACCTCTACGAACTGCAGCTCGACCTCGAACGCACGAAGCGCGGCAGCGCCATGCGCTGGGCGGCGAAATCCCCCGTCGCCACCGGCAGGCCCGCCAACGCCACCGAGCCCCGCAACCCGAAGAAGACCGGCACCGGCAAAAGGAAGACGACGCGATGAGCATTTCGAACGGCAGGATCGGTCGCCGCACCGTCCTTCGCGGCGGCGCCGCCCTCGGCGCGACGCTGGCGATGCCCGGCATTTTGAGGGCGCAGACGCCCGAAGCGATCAAGGTCGGCATTCTCCAGCCGGTGACCGGCACTCTCGCGCAGGACGGCGAGCTCGGCCGCACCGGCGCCGAACATGCGATCAAGGCGGTGAACGACGCCGGCGGCATCGCCTCGCTCGGCGGGGCGAAGCTCGAAATGGTCTTCGCCGACGCCCGCTCGACGCCGGAAGGCGGCACGGCGGCGGTCGAACAGCTCCAGTCGGACGGGGTCGCCGCGATCGTCGGCGGCTTCGCCAGCCCGATCTGCCTCGCCTCCAGCCAGGCAGCGGCGCGCTACGATCTGCCCTACATCGTCGACGTCGGCGTTTCCGACCAGATCGTCAGCCGCGGGCTCACCAACACCTTCCGCTTCGCGCCCGGCTTCGGCACCTGCTCGAAGACGGCGATCGACAATCTGGTCAAGCTCAACGAGGCCGCCGGCAATCCCGCCAGGACCGTCGTCCTCGTCCATGAGGACGGGCTGTTCGGCTCCGGCCTCGCCAAGCTGATGGCCGCCGAACTGCCCAAGCACGGCTTCGAGATACTCGACACCATCGCCCATCCGACGCCCGCCCGCGACATGTCGAACGTCGCGCTGCGGATCCGTTCGCTGAAGCCGGACCTGATCATCCCCTCATCCTATTACGGCGAGACGGTTCTCCTGATGCGCACGCTGCACCAGCAGCGGGTCGAGCCGAAAGGCTTTTATTCCGTCCTGAACGGCGCCGCCTCGAACATGCGCTTCGTCAAGGAATTCCCCGAGGTCGCCGATCTCGACATGGACTGCAACCACTGGCACGACCCGCGCAAGGACGAGGCGCAGGCGCTGAAGAAGAGCGTCGAGGACGCCGGCGGCCTGTGGGCCTACAACATCCCGCTGAACTATTCCTGCGTGAAGCTCCTCGCCGACGCCATCGACCGGGCGAAGTCGACCGAGCCGAAGGCGATCAACGAGGCGCTGGCCGCCTCGACCTTCGAGGGGCACATCATGCCCTATGGTCCGACGAAGTTCGAGAACGGCCAGAACACCGGCGCCCGGCCCGTCTCGCTGCAGGTGCAGGAGGGCGAGATCAAAGTGATCTATCCGGAGGAATTCGCCAACGCAAAGCCGGTGTTTCCGATCGGGGGCTGAGGGACGGGCCATTCGGCTCGGATGGTGCCGCGGCACCCCCCTCTGCCCTGCCGGGCATCTCCCCCGCAAGGGGGGAGATCGACCCTCGTTTGACGCCTTCGCCCGACCCTCGACGCCGCGCCTTTGAGCAACGGCGGTGTTGAGGTCGCATTCCCCGAATGCTGCCGATCTCCCCCCTTGCGGGGGAGATGCCGGCAGGCAGAGGGGGGTGGCTTGGCGCAGGCGTGGAACGGCGAGAGGCCGGTCTCAGCGATCGCTGCAGACCCCGAAAGCAACCCCACCGCGCCAGCCGCGCCGGAGACACGACCAGCCGATGTATTCAGCCGACATCATCATCGAGGCGCTCATCAACGGCCTGCTCACCGGGGCGATCTACGCGCTCGTGGCGCTCGGGCTGACGCTGGTCTACGGCGTCCTGCACATCATCAACTTCGCCCATGGCGCGCTGCTCGCCGCCGCGATGTTCGCGGTGCTTCTGACCAACCAGGTCGTCGGCCTCGATCCTTATGTGCAGATCCCGTTTCTGATGGTGATCTTCTTCGCCCTCGGCTACGGCCTGCAGCGCCTCGTCATCGGTCCGGCGAGCCACGGCCGCGACGAGAACATCCTGCTCGTCACGCTCGGCCTGTCGATCGTCATCGAGAACCTCCTCCTCGCCGGCTTCGGCTCCGATACGCGCTCGCTCAACACCGACTATTCCTTCGCCGTCTTCGAGGTCGGTCCCTATCTCCTCGGCCAGGCGCGCGTCTTCGGCGCCGGCGGCGCGCTGGCGACGGCGGCGCTCCTCTGGCTGTTCCTGTCGCGCTCGGACACCGGCAAGGCGATCCGCGCCGTCGCGAAGGAGAAGATCGGCGCCAGCCTGCAGGGCATCGACGTCGCCCATGTCTATGCCGTCACCTTCGGTCTCGGCTGCGCCTGCCTCGCCGTCGCCGCCTGCCTGCTGCTGCCGACCTTCTACGTCAACCCGAAGATCGGCAGCGCCTATGTCCTCGTCGCCTTCACCATCGTCGTCCTCGGCGGCATGGGCTCGATCGTCGGGGCGATGCTCGGCGGGCTGATCATCGGCGCGGTCGAGTCGATGAGCGGCCTGTTCCTCGGCGAAAGCCTCGGCCAGATCGGCATCTTCGTGATCTTCATCCTGACCCTGCTTCTGAAGCCGACCGGCCTGTTCGGAGCCAAGGCATGAGGTCGTCGCTCCGCCCCTATCTCCCGGTCCTCGCGCTCGGCGTCCTCCTGGCCCTGGCGCCGCTCCTCCTCACCTCCAACGTCGCGCTGAACTTTCTCGCCGTCACCCTGATCGTCTCGCTGGCGGCCCAGGGCTGGAACCTTCTCGGCGGCTTCGGCGGCCAGTTCTCCTTCGGCCACGCCGCATTCTTCGGCGTCGGCGCCTATTCCTCGGCGATCTGGCAGATGCGCTTCGGCCTCGACGCCTGGACCGGGCTTCTGGTCGGCACGGCGATGGGCGCGGTGACCGGCCTCGTCATCGGCTTCCTCGCCTTCCGGGCGGGCCTGCGCGGCTCCTATTTCGCCCTCGTCACGCTGGCCTTCGCCGAGGTCTTCCGGGTGCTCGCCAATTCCTCCGAGGTGACCGGCGGGGCCGCCGGCATGCTCCTGCCCCTGAAGATCGGCGCCGGCAATCTGCAGTTCTCCGACCGGGCCACCTTCCTCGGCCTCGTCGTCGCGCTCACCGTCCTCGTCCTTGGCCTCGTCCAGTGGATCCGCGGCTCCCGTTTCGGCGCACAGCTCGTCGCCCTTCGCGAGAACGAGGAGGCGGCCCGGGCGCTCGGCGTCGACGTCCTCGCCGTCAAGCTGAAGGCGATCGGCCTCTCCGGCGCCATCACGGCGACGGCGGGCGTCCTCTATCTGCAATATTTCCTGTTCATCGACGCCAACATCGCTTTCGGCACCTGGATCTCCGTCGAGGTGCTGCTCGCGGCGATCGTCGGCGGGCTCGGCACGGTGCTCGGCCCCGTCGTCGGCGCGCTGGCGCTGCACGGGCTCGGCGAACTGGTGAAGGCGGCGGTGGGCCAACTGCCGGGCATCGATCTCGCGGTCTATGGCGCGATCCTCGTCGTCGCCGTCGCCTTTCTGCCGGGTGGCCTCGTCGGCCTCGCCAGGCGCCGGGCGGCGCCGCGCCAGGTCCGCAAGGCCGAGCCCGAAGGAGGGCGTGCCTGATGCCTGCCGCCGACATCGCCCCCGCTGCCACCATGCTCTACGTCGAAAACGTCACCATGCGCTTCGGCGGCCTCACCGCGGTCGACGACGCCTCGCTGAACGTTCCGAAGGGCTCGATCACCGGGCTGATCGGCCCGAACGGCGCCGGCAAGACGACGCTCTTTTCCATCGTCTCGGGCTTCCTGAAGCCGACCGGCGGGCGGGTCTCCTTCGACGGTGCGGACGTCACCCACCTTCCGGCGCACGAGCTTGCCGAAAAGGGCCTCGGCCGCACCTTCCAGATCGTCAAGCCCTTCGCCGGACTGACGGTCGCCGAGAACGTCGCCGTCGGCGCCTTCCTGCGCCATCGCCACCGGGCCGATGCCGAGACGGTGGCGGAAAGGGTCGCCACCCGCGTCGGGCTGGGCGATCGGCTGGACGCGCCGGCGGCGCGCCTGACCGTCGCGGGCCGCAAGCGCCTGGAGCTCGCCAAGGTGCTGGCGACGGAGCCGAAGCTCCTTCTCCTCGACGAGGTTCTGGCCGGCCTCAATCCCTCCGAGGTCCGTGACATCCTGCCGGTCATCCGCGGCCTTCGCGACGACGGCATCACCATTTTGATGATCGAGCACGTCATGCAGGCCGTCGTCAGCCTCTGCGACCGGGTCTTCGTCCTGGCACAGGGGGCGGTCATCGCGTCGGGCACGCCGCGCGAGGTGGTCGCCGACCCCCGCGTCGTCGAGGCCTATCTCGGCAAGGGCGCCGCCGCGCGGCTGGCCAGGGCGGAGGCGGCCGATGCTTGAGGTGACGGGCCTCGTGGCCGGCTATGGCAGCACCGAGATCCTGCGCGGCATCGATTTGCGCGTCGAGGCGGGAGAGATCGTCGCCGTTCTCGGCTCCAACGGCGTCGGCAAGACGACGCTCAACATGGTGCTCTCCGGCCTCATCGAGCCGCGCGGCGGCGACATCCGCTTCGACGGCCGCTCGCTGAAGGGCACCTCCCCCGCCGAGATCGTCGCCGCCGGCCTGATCCAGGTGCCGGAGGGGCGACGCATCTTTCCCAACATGGGGGTCCGCGAAAATCTCGAACTCGGGAGCTACGGCCGGGCGAGGAAGAACCGGGCGAAAAATCTGGAAAAGGTGTTCGACACCTTTCCGCGGCTGAAGGAGCGGATCGGCCAGTTCGCCGGCACGCTGTCGGGCGGCGAGCAGCAGATGCTCGCCATCGGCCGCGGGCTGATGGCCGAGCCGAAGCTGCTGATCCTCGACGAGCCGTCGCTCGGCCTGTCGCCGCTGCTGGTCGAGGAGATGTTCGCGCTGATCGAGCGGCTGAACGGCGCGGGCCTCGCGATCATGCTGGTGGAGCAGAACGTCGTCCAGTCGCTGGAGCTGGCGAGCCGGGCCTATGTCGTCGAGAACGGCGCCGTGGCGCTCTCCGGCGACGCGGCCACCGTCGCCGCCGATCCCGAGCTTCGCCGAACCTATCTCGGCCTTTGACACGACCCTCCGGCATCGATTTGCCGGCATGAAATGCAAGGAAACGCTCTGATGACGCTCAAAGCGAGACTGTCCCGGGACGGCGTCGTCGTCGCCCCCGGCGTTTACGATCCGCTGACCGCCCTCATCGCCACCGAAGCCGGCTTCGAGGCGGTGTATCTGTCCGGCGCCGCCGTCGCCTATACCCGCCTCGGGCGATCCGACATCGGCCTCGCCACCATGACCGAGATGGCCGAGACCATCGGCCTCATCCGCGACCGCGTCGACACCCCGATGATCGTCGACGCCGACAACGGCCACGGCAACGCGCTGAACGTCCAGCGCACGGTGCGCCTTTACGAACGGGCCGGGGCCAGCGCCCTGCAGATCGAGGACCAGAGCCTGCCGAAGCGTTGCGGCCACCTTGCCGGCAAGAAGCTGATCCCGGCGGGCGAGATGGTCGGCAAGATCAAGGCCGCGGTCGATGCGCGGGCGAGCGAGGAAACGCTGATCGTCGCGCGGACCGACGCCATCGCCGTCGAAGGCTTCGACGCGGCGATCGAGCGGGCCGAGCGCTATGCCGATGCGGGCGCCGACGTCCTCTTCGTCGAGGCGCCGCGCTCCGAAGGGGAACTGTCGGCGGTCGCCGCGCGCTTCTCGTCGCACCTGCCGCTTCTCGCCAACATGGTCGAGGGCGGCGCGACGCCCCTGCGGAGCGCCGACGATCTGGGGGCGCTGGGCTTCCGGCTGGTGATCTTTCCCGGCGGCATCGTCCGCGCCCTCGCCCGCGCGGCGCAGGACTATTACCGCTCGTTGCACGAACATCGCACCAACAAGCCGTTCCGCGACCGCATGTTCGACTTCGACCAGCTCAACGCCGTCATCGGCACGCCGGAGCTGCTCGCCCTCGGCGCGCGCTACGAAGACCCGGCGGGAGACGCGAAATGACCGCCATCGATCCCGTCACCCTCGCCGTCCTCAAGGGCCGGCTGGAGCAGATCGCCGACGAGATGGACGCGACGCTCTGCCGCTCGGCCTTCAATCCGATCATCGCCGAGGCCAAGGACGCCTGCCACGGCCTCTATCACGCGACGACCGGCGACACGCTCGTGCAGGGCACCAGCGGCCTGCCGATCTTCGTCGGCGCCATGAGCTTCGCCGTGAAGGCGGTGATCGAGAAGGTGGAGCGCGAGGGCGGGCTTCAGCCGGGCGACACCTTCCTCTTCAACGATCCCTATTGCGGCGGCACCCATCTCAACGACTTCCGCCTCGTGCGGCCGGTGTTCCGGAACGGCCAACTCTTCGCCTGGCTCGCCTCGGTCGGCCACTGGCTCGACATCGGCGGCAACGTCGCCGGCGGCTACAATCCGAAAGCCGTCGAGAGCTTCCAGGAAGGCATGCGCCTGCCACCGGTCAAGCTGTTCACTGCCGGCGTTCTGAACCAGGACATCGTCGACATCCTCGCGGCGAACTCCCGCGTGCCCGGCTCCAACTGGGGCGATCTCAACGGCCAGCTGAACGCCCTCGATCTCGGCGAGAAGCGCTTCGCCGCCCTCCTCGACCAGTATGGCGAGGCGGTCGTCTCCGCGGCTCTCGACGCCTTTTCCGACCGGGCCGAGGCGCTGATGCGCGCGGCGATCGCCTCGCTCCCCGATGGCCGCTATTCCTTCGAGGACGTGCTCGACAATGACGGCATCGTCGACGAGACGCTCACCGTCGCCCTCGACGCGACGATCGAGGGCGAGGCGATGACGCTCGATTTCTCGCGCTCCTCGCCGCCGGCCATGGGGCCGATCAACATCTCCTATGCGACGACGGTCGCCGCCTGCTACGTCGCCTTGAAGCACATCTTCACGGCGGTTCCGGCCAATGCCGGCTGCCTCAGGCCGATCCGCTTCGTCATTCCCGAGACGACGCTGCTGGCGGCGAGCGCGCCGAAGCCGATGGCGGGTTACACCGAGACGATCCTGCGGCTGATCGGCGTCATGCTCGGCGCGCTGGCGAAGGCCGATCCGGCCCGCGCGACGGCCGCCCCCTTCGGCACGATCAACGCCCTGTCGATCGCTGGCAACCGGGCCGATGCCAGCCGCTTCGTGATGTTCTCCTTCTTCGGCGGCGGCATGGGCGGCAATCCCGAGAGCGACGGGCTCAACCACGCCAACAACCCGATCTCGACGGCGACCATCCCGCCGCTGGAAATCCTCGAAGCCGCCTATCCGGTGATGTTCACGGAGTGGGCGCTCAGACCGGATTCGGCCGGTGCGGGCGTTCATCGCGGCGGCCTCGGCGCAGTCTACGAGATCGAGATGCTGCGAGACGCGGACGTCGCCCTTCTCGGCGAGCGGGGCAAGGCCGCGCCCTTCGGCGTTTCGGGCGGGATGGAAGCGGCGCTCAACCGCTTCTCCTGGCAGGTCGGCGAGGAGACGCTGTCGCCGCCGATGGTCTCCAAGGTCACCGACGTGAAGGTGAAGGCGGGCAAGCGCCTGCGGCTCGAAACGCCCGGCGGCGGCGGCTGGCGCGATCCGAAGGGCCGACCGCCGGCGCGCGTCGCCCGGGACGTCCGGCTCGGCTATGTCGGCCGCGAGGCGGCCCGGCGGGACTATGGCGTCGCCCTGCGCGAGGACGGCACGGTCGACGACGCGGCGACCGCCGATCTCAGACACGGTCAGGGCGCGGGAGCCGAAGCATGAGCGACGACGGCAAGAAAACCCTCGGCCGGATCGTCGGCGTCGACGTCGGCGGCACCTTCACCGATCTCTTCCATTACGACGAAGGCGCCGGCACCTTCCGCACCGCCAAGGTCTCGTCCAATCGCGGCGACGAGGCGGTCGGCTTCATCGAGGGGCTCTCCGCCTTCGGCGCCCTGTCGGACCTCTCCTCCGTCGTCCACGGCACCACCGTCGGCACGAATGCGCTGCTCGAACGCAAGGGCGCGAGGGTCGGGCTGATCACCACGAAGGGCTTTCGCGACGTCCTCGAAATGCGTCGGCGGGACCGCCGCAACACCTGGGGCCTGTGGGGCGACTTCGTGCCCGTCGTCGACCGCGACTTCCGGCTGGAGGTCGCCGAGCGGGTTCTCGCCGACGGCACGATCCGCGAGACCGTCGATCCCGGCGAGGTGGCCCGGGTCGCCGATCGGCTGCTTTCCATGGGCGCCGAGGCCCTCGCGATCGTCTTCGTCAACGCCTATGCCAACCCCGAAAACGAACTCAAGGCGCTCGAAGCTGCGAAATCCGTCTGGCCGAATGGCGACGTCACCGCATCGAGCCAGATCCTGCCCGAGATCCGCGAGTTCGAGCGGACTTCGACGACGGTGCTCAACGCCTATCTCCAGCCCGTCGTCGGCGGCTATCTCGGCAAGCTCGACGCGGCGCTGAAGGACGAGGGTTTTACCGGCAAGTTCCACATCGTCCAGTCGAACGGCGGCGTGATGTCGACCGAGACGGCGCGGCGCTTACCGGTGCGCACGGCGCTGTCGGGCCCCGCCGCCGGCGTCATCGCTGCGGCGGCGATCGCCGAGGCGGCGGGTTTTCCGAACGTCATCACCGGCGATCTCGGCGGCACCTCCTTCGACGTCTCGCTGGTCGCCGAGGGCAAGACGGCGCTCGCCGCCCAGACCACCATCGACTTCGGTCTCGTCATCCGCACCCCGATGATCGAGATCTCGACGATCGGCGCCGGCGGCGGCTCGATCGCCCATGTCGACGCCGGCGGTCTCCTGCAGGTCGGCCCGGAAAGCGCCGGCTCGCGGCCGGGGCCCGTCTGCTACGGCCAGGGCAACGACCGCCCGACATTGACAGATGCCAACGTCGTCCTCGGCCGGATCAACGCCGCCAGGCCGATCGGCGGCAAGGGCCGGAGCCTCGACGTCGAGGCCGCGAAAGCGGCGATCGCCAGACGCGTCGCCGAGCCGCTGGGCCTCGGGGTGATGGAGGCGGCCGAGGCGATCGTCCGGATCGCCGACGGCAAGATGGCCGGTGCCATCCGCCTCGTCTCGATCGAACGGGGCCACGACCCGGCCGACTTCGCCGCCGTGCCCTTCGGCGGCGGCGGGGCGCTGCATGCCGGCGCGCTGATCAAGGACGTCGGCCTGAAGGCCGCTCTGGTGCCGCGCTTTCCTGGCGTCACCTCGGCGCTCGGCTGCGTCATCGCCGACGTCCGCCACGACCAGGTGCAGACGGTCAACCTGTTGCTCTCCAGCCTCGACGCGGCAGCGCTCGGCGCCCGCATGCGCGAGGAGGCGGCGGAAGCGAAGGCGGTGGTCGACGCCGCGGGGCTTTCGACCGAGCGCGTCGACGTCCTGTTCGAGCTCGACATGCATTATCTCGGCCAGACCCACACCATCGCCGTGCCGCTGCCGGGCGAAGCCGCCGAGGGGCTGACGGCGGGTCATGTGAAGACAGCCTTCGAGACGGCCTATCGCAAGACGTTCAGCCGGCTTCTCGGCGACATCGACGCCAGGATCGTCAATCTGCGGACCGCCGCGATCGGCCGCCGCCCGCGTTTCGACCTCGAGGCGCTGGCGCCCGAGGCCTGCTCCACCGTCGAGGCCGCCCGGCGCGATGGCCGGCCCGTCTGGTTCGACGGCGCATGGCACGAGACCGCCGTCTACGACCGCCTCGCTCTGCCGGTCGGCGCGACGATCGAGGGGCCGGCGATCCTCGAACAGGGCGACGCCACCACCGTCGTCGATCCGGACCTTGCGGCAAGCGTCGACGGCTTCGGCAATCTCATCCTGGAACGGCGAGCGACGAAGGAGACGTCATGACCGAGCTTCCTGCCATGGAGACGCGCGCCCTCCTCCTGGTCGATCTCCAGAACGACTTCATCCATCCGGACGGTGCCTATGCGCGGGGCGGCGCAAAGAGCGCGGCGATCGCCGCCCTCCCCGCGCGGCTGAAGCCGCTGGCCGACGCGTTCCGGGCAAAGGGCGGGCTCGTCGTCGCGACGCTCTTCACGCTTTCGCCGGGCCGCGGCGGCGAACCGATCGTCTCGCCGCATCTCAGAGCCCTCAGGCCCTTCATCGGCAAGGGCGACTTTTCGCCCGGCGGCTGGGGCCAGCAGCTCGTCGACGACCTCGCCCCCGCCGACATTGCCGTGGAAAAGGTGGCGTTCTCCGCCTTCTACATGTCGCGGCTCGAATGGGTGCTGCGGAAATCCGGCATCGAGCATCTGACGGTCGGCGGCATCGTCACCAATGGCGGCGTCGCCTCGACGGTGCGCGAGGCCCATGTCCGCGACCTCGGCGTCACCGTGCTCGAGGACGGCTGCGCGGCGTTCTCGCCGAAGATCCACGACGAGGCGATCGCCGGACTGAAGCCGGTGGCGGAGATCGCGACGATCGCGGCGGTGATGGACGGCCTGTGACGCTGGCGGTCCTCTTCGGCAATGCGGGCGGCGGAGGTTGGGGACGACCGGGCCGATGCGACGCGCCCTGCCCTTCGACTTCATGAGCGTTCCTCATGACTTTGCAAGTCCAATTCGTTTGAAGCCCCTCGCCCGCCGGTGCTATCACGGCGGCCGACTGCACGGACATTCTGGAGAATTCTCATGGCCCTGAAGCCGAAGGACGCCCCCGATCTCGGCCGGTTCGACTGGGCGGATCCGTTCCGCCTTTCCGCCCAGCTTTCCGAGGACGAGCGCATGCTCGCCGACGCGGCGCGCAACTTCGCCGAAAGCCGCCTCGCCCCCGCCGTCACGGTGGCGGCCCGCGAGGAGACGATCGATCCCTCGATCTTCCCGGCGATGGGCGAGATGGGGCTCCTCGGCGTCACCGTCCCCGAGGAGTATGGCGGCATCGGCGCCTCCTACGTCGCCTACGGCCTCGTCGCCCGGGAAATCGAGCGCATCGACAGCGGCTATCGCTCGATGATGTCGGTGCAGTCGTCCCTCGTCATGTATCCGATCTACGCCTATGGCACCGAGGAGCAGCGCAAGCGCTACCTGCCGAAGCTCGCGAGCGGCGAATTCATCGGCTGCTTCGGCCTCACCGAGCCCGACGCCGGCTCCGACCCCGGCGGCATGAAGACCGTCGCCAGGAAGATCGAGGGCGGCTACGTCCTCAACGGCTCGAAGATGTGGATCTCCAATTCGCCGATCGCCGACGTTTTCGTCGTCTGGGCGAAATCCGAGTCCCATGGCGGGAAGATCAAGGGCTTCGTGCTGGAAAAGGGCATGAAGGGCCTCTCGGCGCCGAAGATCGCCGGCAAGCTGTCTCTTCGCGCCAGCGTCACCGGTGAGATCGTGCTCGACGGCGTCGAGGTTTCGGAAGATGCGCTGTTGCCGAACGTCGAGGGGCTGAAGGGCCCGTTCGGCTGCCTGAACCGTGCGCGCTACGGCATTTCCTGGGGGGTGATGGGCGCCGCCGAGGCCTGCTTCCACGCCGCGCGGCAGTACGGTCTCGACCGCAAGCAGTTCGACAGGCCGATCGCCCAGACCCAGCTCTTCCAGAAAAAGCTCGCCGAGATGGAGACCGAGATCGCCCTCGGCCTGCAGGCCTCGCTCCGCGTCGGCCGCCTGATGGACGAGGCGAATGCCGCGCCGGAGATGATCTCGCTGGTCAAGCGCAACAATTGCGGCAAGGCGCTCGACATCGCCCGGATGGCCCGCGACATGCACGGCGGCAACGGCATTTCCGAGGAATTCCCGGTCATGCGCCACATGATCAATCTCGAGACGGTCAACACCTACGAGGGCACCCACGACGTCCACGCCCTAATCCTCGGCCGGGCGATCACCGGGCTGCAGGCGTTCTTCTGATGGCGGATGCGCCGCTGAAGGGCCTCAAGGTCGTCGAGCTCGCCCGCATCCTGGCCGGTCCCTGGATCGGCCAGACGCTGGCCGATCTCGGCGCCGAGGTGATCAAGGTCGAGGCGCCGGAGGGCGACGACACCCGGACCTGGGGGCCGCCCTTCATCCAGCGCGACGGCGAGGCGCGGCCGACGGCCGCCTATTTCCACGCCGCCAACCGGGGCAAGCGCAGCTTCGTCTGCGACTTCAAGGATCCGGCGCAGCTCGAAGCGCTGAAGGCGCTGATCGACGACGCCGACATCCTGGTCGAAAACTTCAAGGTCGGCGGGCTGAAGCGCTTCGGCCTCGACTACGAGAGCCTCGTCGCCCGCAACCCCCGCCTCGTCTATGCCTCGATCACCGGTTTCGGCCAGAGCGGGCCGGAGGCGTCCCGCCCCGGCTACGACTTCCTGATCCAGGGGATGTGCGGGATCATGGACCTGACCGGGGACCCGGAGGGCGAGCCGCAGAAGATCGGCGTCGCCTGGATCGACATCCTCACCGGGCTCTACGGGACCATCGCCATCGAGGCGGCGATCATCGAGCGCCAGCGATCCGGCCTCGGCCAGCACGTCGACCTCGCCCTCCTCGACTGCGGCGTCGCGGCGCTGGCCAACCAGGCGATGAATGCCCTCGTCTCCGGCACGTCGCCCCGCCGCATGGGCAACGCCCATCCGAACATCGTGCCCTATCAGGTGTTTGCCGCCAACGACGGCCACGTCATCGTCGCCTGCGGCAACGACCGGCAGTTCGCGAGCCTCTGCCGGGTTCTCGATCTCGGCGCGCTCGCCGCCGATCCGGCCTTCGCCACCAATCCGGCCCGGGTGGAAAACCGCGAGCGGCTGACCGCCCTCCTCGGCCCCGCCATCGCCCGCCGGACCCGCGCGGAGATCATCGCCGCGCTGGAAACGGCGGGCGTTCCGGGCGGCCCGATCAACACCGTCGCCGAGGCCCTCGCCGAACCGCAGATCGAAGCCCGCGGCCTGAAGATCGAGGCCGGCGGCGTACCGGGATTGCGGACGCCGATCGTGTTTTC
>NZ_JAJUWU010000027.1 GCF_021390325.1 Jiella avicenniae
TTCAACGCCGTCACCGAAAGATCGGGATCCAAGAAGGTCGCGATCATCGCCGTCGCCAGAAAGCTTCTCACCGTCCTCAATGCCATGCAGAGGGACAAAAAGGCCTTTGCATGAACACAGTTGCCATTCCAAGTCGCCGAACGAGCGCGTATCGTCGTCGATCTTACCGGCAATTCGCCCGGCTCGAGACGGTGCTCGCCTCGGGGACAGCAAAGCCGAAGCGGCGATCTTCCAGCCGGCCGAGGGAGACGAGGCAACCATCACCGGTCCTTCGGGTCGAAGGCGTCGCGCAGGCCGTCGCCGATGAAGGCGAGGGCGAGGAGCATGGTCACGAGGACGCCGCCGGGAAAGAGCAGCAGCCAGTCTGCCGCGCCGATGGCGCCGGTGCCTTCGGAGATCAGCGTGCCGAGCGAGGTCAGCGGTTCCTGCACGCCGAAGCCGAGATAGGACAGGAAGCTCTCGGTGATGACGATCTCCGGAATGGTGAGCGAGGCGTAGATGACCACCGGGCCGACGAGGTTCGGCACGATGTGCCTGAGGATGATCGGAAAGCTGGAAACGCCCGCCGCCCGAGCCGCCTCGACGAACTCCTTCTCCTTGAGCGACAATGTCTGGCCGCGGACGATGCGCGCCATGGTCAGCCATTCCAGGAGCCCGATCGCGGCGAAGAGCAGGAAGACGTTCCGCCCGAACATCACCATCAGCAGGATGACGAAGAGGATGTAGGGAAGCGCGTACATGACGTCGACGAAGCGCATCATCGCGGAATCGATGCGCCCGCCGGCAAATCCCGAGACCGCGCCGTAGAGGACGCCGACGACGACGGAGACGGCGGTCGCGATCAGCGCCACGAGCAGCGAGATCCGCGTGCCGTAGAGGGTGCGGGCGAGGAGGTCGCGGCCGTTCTGGTCGGTGCCGAAATAGTGGCCGCTCTCGATGGAGGGCGGCGCGGTGAAGGCGTTCCAGTCCGGCGTCTCGTAGTCGTAGGGGATGAGATAGGGACCGACGAGCGCCGCCAGAACGATGAAGGCGAAGACGAACAGCGCGGTCATCGCCGCCTTGTTGGCGCGCAGCCGCCGCATGGCGTCGCGGGTGACCGAGCGGGGCTTGCCGCGCGGCATCTCGTCGTCGCGGCCGAGGAAGGCGTCTTCCAGCGCTTCGCGCTTGCCGGCATAGAGGGTCATCGCTGGCGCACCTTCGGATCGAGCCAGGCATAGGCGAGATCGACGAGGAGATTCAGCAGAACGATCAGCGCCATGTAGAAGATCACCGTGCCGAGAACCATGCCGTAGTCCCGGTTGAGCGCGGCGTTGACGAAGTAGCGGCCGATGCCGGGAATGCCGAAGATCTGTTCGACGACGATCGAGCCGGTGAGGAGATAGCCCGCCGCCGGGCCGAGATAGGAGACGACCGGGGTCAGCGCCGGGCGCAGCGCATGTCCGAGCACGACGCGCCGGCGGCCGATGCCCTTGGCCGTCGCGGTCTTGATGAAGTTCGAGTTCATCGTCTCGATCAGCGAGCCGCGCATCAGCCGCGAGATGCGGGCGATATGGGGAAGGGCGAGGACGAGCACCGGCAGGAGCAGGAAGCGCGGTCCGCCGTCGCCCCAGCCGCCGACCGGGAGCCATCCCAGCCGGACGCCGAAGACGAGCTGCAGGATCGGCGCGACGAGGAAGTTCGGCACGACGAGGCCGGTCATCGCGACGGCGCCGATCAGCCAGTCGGCCGAGCGGTTGTGATAGAGCGCGCCGTAGATGCCGGCGACGATGCCGCCGAGGATGGCGAGAAGAAACGCCGAGCCGCCGAGGATCAGCGTATAGGGCAGGCCGATGGCGATCTGCCGCGCGACGGTGAAGTCCTTGGTGACGAAGGAGGGGCCGAGGTCGAGCTGGGCGAGGCGGCCGAGATAGCGCAGGTACTGGACGATCAGGCTGTCGTCGAGATGGTAGTAGGCGCGCAGATTGGCGAGCACCTCCGGCGGCAGCGCCCGCTCCTGGTCGAACGGCCCGCCGGGGGCGAGCCGCAGGATGAAGAAGCAGGCGGTGATCGCGATCAGAACGACCGGAATCGTCGAGGCCAGCCGCTTCAGGACGAAGATCAGCATGTCGGGAATGGTTTCCGTAAAAGGCCCGGGGCTCGTTGATCGGCCCCGGTGCGAAACGGCGTGTCCGTCACCGCCAAAAGCGGCAGACGGGTCGAAGACGGCCTGGCGCCTCCGCTCCTACTCGGTCATCGACAGCCAGCGGGTGCGGTGCTTGTCGAAGACGTTGTCCTCGAAGCCCTTCACCTTCGGCGAGACGATGTTTTCCGACAGGTAGAAATAGATCGGCAGCGCGGCGTCCCGATCGAGCGCGATCTTTTCCGCCTTTTCCAGAATCCCGGCGCGCTGGTCGAGATCCTGGGTCTTGGCGGCTTCGGCCAGCAACTGGTTGTAGTCCTCGTTCGACCACTGGCCGTAATTCATTTCGATCCCGCTCTTCAGAAGGTCGAGGAAATTGACGGGATCGTTGAAGTCGGCGAGCCAGCCGGCGCGGGCGACCTCGAAGGCGCCTTGGCGCAGATTGGCGTAGTGCACCTTCACTTCGGTGTTTTCGAGGCTGACATTGACGCCGAGTGGCTTCCACATGGCGGCGATGGCGACGGCGACGCGCTTGTGGTTGTCGTTGGTGTTGTAGCTGAGGGTGACGTTCAGCGGCTTGTCGGGGCCGTAGCCGGCCTCCTCCAGAAGCGCCTTGGCCTTTTCTAGGCGCTCGGGATAGGGCTCGCTCGCCCAGTCGAAGCGAGCGCCTTCCTCCGGATAATTGTTCATGCCGGGCGGCACCCAACCATAGGCAGCCGGCTCGCCCGAACCGAGCACCTTCGGCCCGATGACCTCGCGGTTGACCGCCAGCGACAGCGCCTCGCGCACCTTTTCGTCGTCGAAGGGCGGCTTGCTGGTGTTGAAGACGTAGTAATAGAGGCCGGCAAAGGGGGCGAAGTGACCTTCGCCCGGCAGGTTCTCCTGGATGAACTTGAACTGGTCCTTGGGATAGTCGGTCATCAGGTCGATCTCGCCGGCCTGATAGCGGCGGAAACCGGCCGAGACGTCCTCCATCGAGAGAAAGCGGACGCCGTCGATGTCGAGCTTCTCCTGGCCGCCATGCCAGTATTCGTTCCTGGCGGTGAGCACGTGGCTTCCCGGCACCCACTCCACCGGTTTGTAGGGTCCGTCGGTGACGATCGTGCCGATCTGCACCCAGTCGTCGCCGACCTTGTCGATCAGGTGCTTGGGCACGGGATAGGCGGTGTAGTGGGTGAGAAGGCTCGGATAGTAGGGGACCGGCTGCTCGAGGGTGATCTCGAGCGTCTTGTCGTCGACGGCCTTGACGCCGAGCTGATCGAGATCGTCGATCTTGCCGGTGTTGATCGCGGCGGCGTTCTTGATCGGATATTGCAGATAGGCGTATTGCGCCGCCGTCTTCGGATCCATCAGCCGCTTGAAGGCGAAGACGAAGTCCTCCGCCGTCACGGGCTCGCCGTCGGACCATTTGGCGTCGTCACGCAGCTTGAACGTCCAGGTCAGGCCGTCCTCGGAGGTCTCGTAGCTTTCGGCGACGCCGGGAATCGGCTTGGCCTTGGCGTCCTCGGTGAAGAGGCCTTCGAAGATGTCGCCCTCGACGCGGTCTTCCCAGTCGCCCGACAGTTTGTGCGGGTCGAGCGAGGTCACGTCGCCGCCATTGTACATGACGAGTTCCTTGGCGTGGGCCGCGCCCAGCGCCAGCACTGTCGAGAGCGCGAGCGCGCCCGTGAACGTCTTGAAGGAGAAGCTCATTTTCGCCCCGCGGATTGGTGGATGTCGCACCCTGGGGTGCAACCCTGATTTCCAATTGTTCCATTTCCGCTGCGCGTGTCCAGAGGGGGGCTGCACAAGGATCCGTCATGCCGATGAGGAAGGCAGTGCGTCGACTGTGCGGGCAAAGCCCTTTCAGGCCGGGCGCTCCCCCGGCAAAAAGGGGGGCTCTGCCGAAAGCGATTGTCCTGTGGACAATTCCTCACGCGACGGGCAAATGCCCGGCGTTTCCTGAGACGACGTATCGATCGAGGCAATCGCGCGCCATGCATCGTCCGACGCTCCGGCCGGCGAGGGTCCCCTGATCATCCCGGAATGCGACCTTATATGAGGGGCATCACGGGGATCGATGTCGATCCGTGCTCTCGTTGCCAAAGAGCGGTGTGCCGCCGGCCTGCGCGGCAGGCCGTGAATGCCCGGAACCTCTCAGGAAATACGCATGTTCTCGAAATTCGAGAGGCTCGTCGACGCGTTCCCCGACGGCGAGCTCGACGCACCGCCGCCGAAGACGCTTGCCGGCTTCATCTGGTTCTTTGCCAGGCCCGTCTGGCCGCTGCTGCTCGCCATGGCCGTCCTGACGGCGGCGATTTCGGTGATCGAGGTCTCGCTGTTCGGCTTCCTCGGCAACGTCGTCGACTGGTTCGGCGATACGCCGCCCGACCGGTTCCTCGCCGAGCGCGGCTGGCAACTGGCACTGATGGGGCTCGTCATCCTGGTGGCGCTGCCGGGGATCCAGCTGCTCGACGGACTGGTCAATTTCCAGGCGATCTTCGGCAACTTCCCGATGCGCTTCCGCTACATGATGCATCGCTGGCTGCTCGGCCATTCGCTGAGCTTTTTCCAGGACGAGTTTGCCGGCCGTGTCTCGCAGAAGCTGATGCAGACGGCGCTCGCCGTGCGCGAGACGGTGATCAAGGCGATCGACGTCTTTCTCTACGTCGCGGTCTATTTCACCGGTGTGCTCGTCGTCGCCGCGGCCTCCGACTGGAAGCTGGCGCTGCCCTTCGTCGGCTGGCTCGTCCTCTACGCTGCGATGCTGCGCTGGTTCATTCCGCGGCTCGACCGGGTGGCCGAGCGGCAGGCCGATGCTCGGGCCGAGATGACCGGCCGCATCGTCGACGCCTATGCCAACGTCCAGACGGTGAAGCTCTTCGCCCATACAAGGCGCGAGGCGGACTATTCGCGCGCCTCGATGCAGGGGTTCCTGCAGACGGTCTACGGCCAGGGCCGGCTGATCACGCTCTTCGTCGTCGCGCTGCAGACGCTGAACTCGCTGCTGCTCTTCGCGGTCGGGGCAGCCGGTATCGCGCTCTGGACGAACGATCTCGTCACCGTCGGCGCGATTGCCGCGTCCGTCGGCCTGGTGCTTCGCATCCACGGCATGTCGCAATGGATCATGTGGGAGGTCTCGGCGCTGTTCGAGAACATCGGCACGATCCGCGACGGCATGGCGACCCTCGAAATCCCCCACGCCATTACCGACAAGCCCGAGGCACGGCCACTCGCCGTGCCGCAGGGCGAGATCCGCTTCGACGAGGTGTCGTTCCACTACGGCAAGGGCGGCGGCGTGCTGCGCGACTTCGCCCTGACGATCCGGCCGGGCGAGAAGGTCGGCCTCGTCGGCCGCTCCGGCGCCGGCAAGTCGACCATCCTCAACCTCCTCATGCGTTTCCACGACGTCGAGGGCGGGCGGATCCTGATCGACGGCACGGACCTTCGCGACGTGCCGCAGGAATCCCTGCGCGAGAAGATCGGCATGGTCACCCAGGACACATCGCTTCTGCACCGCTCGATCCGCGACAACGTCCTTTATGGCCGACCTGGGGCGAGCGAGGCGGAACTCGAACGCGCCATCGCCCGCGCCGAGGCGACCGACTTCGTCGCCGAGCTGCGCGATCGGGACGGGCGCGCCGGCCTCGACGCCGAGGTCGGCGAGCGCGGCGTGAAGCTGTCCGGTGGACAGCGCCAGCGCATCGCCATCGCCCGCGTCATGCTGAAGGACGCGCCGATCCTGCTTCTCGACGAGGCGACCTCGGCGCTGGATTCCGAAGTCGAGGCGGCGATCGCCGAAAATCTCTACCGGCTGATGGAGGGCAAGACCGTGATTGCCGTCGCCCACCGTCTCTCGACCATCGCCGCCCTGGATCGCCTCGTGGTGCTCGACAAGGGCGTCGTCGTCGAGGAGGGCACCCATGCCGAGCTCGTCTCGCGCGGCGGTCTCTACGCTTCGCTCTGGTCGCGGCAGGTCGGCGGCTTCCTGCCGGTCGGCGAGACCGACGACGCGGATCCGGCGTCAGCCATGCGAGCCGCCGAATGATGGACCGACTGCTCCAGCGCTTCGAAAACGTCCTCGATCCGTTCGAGGACGCCGAGCGGCCCGGCGAGGACGGGGCTTACCGCACCGGCTATCTGAAGCCGCTGCCGGCCGAGACCAACGCCTTCATCTGGCATTTCGCCATGCAGGCGAAGTGGCCGCTGATCGGCCTCCTCGTCGTCGGCGGCCTGACGGGCGGCGTCGAGGCGATGCTCTTCACCGGCGTCGGCTGGCTGGTCGACGCGCTGAACCGCTCGACACCCGAGACGCTGATGACCGAGCATTTCTGGCTGATCGCCGGGCTGCTTTTCCTCACGCTGATCGGTCGTGCGGCCGTGCTGTTTGCTTCGTCCGTGCTCGAAGAACAGGTGATAAGCCCCAGTTTCTACAACAGGATCCGCTGGCAGAGCTACCGTCGGCTGATGGAGCAGGCCTACACCTTCTTCCAGAACGACTTCGCCGGTCGTCTCGGCCAGAAGGTCCAGCAGGTCGGCATGGCGACCGGCGATTTCATCACCACGATCCTGCAGACCTTCTGGTCCTTCGTCACCTTCATCATCCTCACCGTCACCATCCTCGGCACGATCGACTGGCGGATGGCCGTGGTTCTCGCGGTCTGGGTGCTCGGCTACGTCTGGATCGTCCGGACGCTTCTGCCGAAGATCAGGGAATATGGCCGTGCTTCGGCCGATGCGCGCTCGATCGTCTCCGGCCGCGTCGTCGACAGCTTCACCAACATTCTTTCGGTCAAGCTGTTCGACAGCTCCAAGCGCGAGGACGAGTTCGTCAAGGACGGCTTCGCCTATCTCGTCGAAATGACCCGCCGGGCCACGCGGGCGATCACCGAGGTGCGCACCGTCGTGGCGCTCCTGAACGGTTTCATGATGACCGGCGTCGGCATCGTCGCGATCCTCGGCTGGCAGGCCGGCACGGTGACGGCCGGCGGCGTCGCGACGGCGCTCGGCCTCGTCCTTCGGCTCAATCAGATGTCCGGCTGGATGATGTTCAATATCAACGGCCTCGTGCGCAATTACGGCACCATCCAGGACGCCGTGGCCACGGTGACGCGGCTGCCGACGCTGGTCGACGCGCCGGACGCCCGGCCGCTCGTCGCCGAGACGGGGGCGATCCGCTACGACGACGTCACCTTCCATTATGGCAAGGGCGAGGGCGTCATCTCGAAGCTTTCCCTCGACATTCGGGCCGGCGAGAAGGTCGGGCTGGTGGGCCGCTCGGGGGCCGGCAAGACGACCCTCGTCAATCTCCTGCTGCGGCTCTACGACGTCGAAGGCGGCCGCATCCTGATCGATGGGCAGGATATCTCGAAGGTCACCCAGGATTCGCTTCGCGCGGCCATCGGCGTCGTCACCCAGGACACCTCGCTTCTCCACCGCTCGATCCGCGACAACATCGCCTTCGGTCGGCCCGACGCCGAGGAAGACGAGGTGCTGCTCGCGGCCGAACGGGCCAATGCCGAGGATTTCATCCCGGGCCTGCGCGATCCGAAGGGTCGCACCGGCTACGACGCCCATGTCGGCGAGCGCGGCATCAAACTGTCCGGCGGCCAGCGCCAGCGTATCTCCATTGCCCGCGTTCTCCTCAAGGATGCGCCGATCCTCGTCCTCGACGAGGCGACCTCGGCGCTCGATTCCGAGGTCGAGGCGGCGATTCAGGAGAACCTCACCCGGATGATGACGGGCAAGACGGTGATCGCCATCGCCCACCGCCTGTCGACCATCGCGGCGATGGACCGGCTCATCGTGCTCGACAAGGGCGCCATCGTCGAGGAAGGCAGCCACGAGCAGCTTCTGGCGAGGAACGGCCTCTACGCCAGCCTGTGGCGCCGCCAGTCCGGCGGCTTCCTGTTCGGCGGCGACGGGCAGGAGGACGAGAGCGCCGCGGCGGAGTGAGGGCGCACCGGCGATGAGATTCGTCGAAAGGCGGTGCCGTCGACCGTCCGCGCCGGCTTCATTTTGCCTGAATGCTCTTCAGATAGGTGACGATTGCCGCGGCCTTTGCGGGCGTGAAGACGAACTGCGGCATGTCGGGGTGGCCCGTCGACAGGCCCTCGACGAGGGCTTCCTCGATCTGTTCGACGGGATAGCGCTCGGACAGCGTGCGAAAGGGCGGTGCCGCCGGGTGCGGACTGTCTCCGGACCCCGTGACGGCGTGGCAGCGGGAGCAGTTCTCCTCGAGCAACTGCTGACCGACCGCCAGTTGCGATCGCTCTTCCGCCGTCGCCGTCAGCGCTCCGGCGAGGAGGAGGAAACAGCCTGCCAGCAGCCCCGACGTCCTCGGCAAATTCATTCGTCGCGCTGTCATCGTCCGATCTCCTCCTATGTCGAGGTGATGAAGTCGCATTGCCTTGCCGCCGCCGCCTTGATCCCCGTCAAGGCGGCGCCGTCGAAGTTCGGCGAGGCATCGCGGCGAGGGCGGGGACATCGAGGGAGACGGGCGATGAAGGACGAGGGCCAGGCAGAGGTGATCGCCTTCCTGAAGACCGGCGGCCTTCTCGGGGATCCGGACGCCGTCGCGGAGGTCACGACCCACATCTCGCATCTCCTCCTCGGGCGAAAGACCGCGCTGAAGCTGAAGCGGGCGCTGAAACGCCCCTATGTCGATTTCTCGACGCCCGACCTCCGGCTTGCGGCGGCAGAGCGCGAGGTCGAGCTCAACCGGCGCACCGCGCCGCAGCTCTATCGTGGCGTCCGGCGCATCACCCGTGAGCCGTCCGGCGAACTGGCACTGGATGGCGGCGGCGATCTCGCCGACGTGGTGGTCGAAATGGCCCGCTTCGACGAGGAGACGCTGTTCGACCGCATGGCCGTCGCCGGCACGCTGACGAACGAGCTGATCGAGACCCTGGCGCGGCAGATCGCCGACTTCCATCGGGGCATCGAGGCTGCGCCGCGTAACGACGGCGCAGCGCATATGGCCGGCGTCCTCGACGTCAACGAGGCGGCGCTCGCCGGCGGCGACGTCTTCGCCGACGATGCGGTGGCGGCCTTCAACGGCCGCTTCCGCGAGAAGCATGCGGCACTTTCGGAACTCCTCGACCGGCGCGGCCGTGCCGGCATGATCCGCCGCTGCCACGGCGACCTTCATCTCAAGAACGTCTGCCTCGTCGGTGGCGAGCCGACGATCTTCGACTGTCTGGAATTCGACGAGGATCTCGGCACCACCGATCTCCTCTACGATCTCGCCTTCCTGCTGATGGACCTTTGGCACCGCGATCTTCGCGATCACGCCAACCTCGTCCTCAACCGCTATCTCGATCTCACCGGCGACGAGGCCGGCCTGCCGCTGGTGCCGTATTTCATGGCGGTCCGGGCGGCGGTGCGTGCCCATGTGGCGGCGACGGTCGCGGCGGACATGGACGAGGGCGCCGAGGAAAAGCGGGCCGAGGCGACGAACTATTTCGACCTCGCGTCCCGCCTTCTGGACGAGAGGGCGCCGCTCCTCGTCGCGGTCGGCGGGCTGTCCGGCTCCGGCAAGTCGACGGTCGCACGGATGATCGCACCACGGATCGGTCCGGCGCCGGGCGCGCGGACGCTGTCGAGCGACCGGCTGCGCAAGGCGCGCTACGGGGTGTCTCCTCAGACCCGGCTGGGCGCGGACGCCTATGCGTCGGCGGTGACGGCGGCCGTCTACCGCGACCTTTCCGAACGGGCTGGCGCAATCGTTTCTCTGGGGCATGCCGCCGTCGCCGACGCGACCTTTTCGACGTCAGAGGAACGCGCGGCGATCGAGGCGGCCGCCAAGCAGGCGGGCGTCCCGTTTCGCGGCATCTGGCTCGACGTTCCGGCGGACGAACTCGTTCGCCGCGTGGGTTCGAGGTCCGGCGATCCGTCCGACGCGACGCCCGAGATCGTCCGCCGCCAGATCGCGAACACCACCGGGGCGATCGGATGGGCGGTCATCGATGGCGAGGGCACGGCCGCTTCGGTGCGCGATCGTGTTCTGGCAATGCTGGAAGAAACGCGCGACGAATCCACCCCGTGAACGCGCCGCCGCGATCCGGCACGAGCCGGCGGAACTTCGAGTTTCCCAAGAAAAACTTCGTGGACGATCCACTTTGAGACGCTGGGTCATGGACTTTTCGTTCCGGCTGCTGGAATCGCCATTGCGGTCGACCTCGCGCTGGGCGAGGTCTGCGATGACGGAAAGGCGATCGATGAAGAAATTCATGGGGATGGGTCTGGTCGCGTTCGGCCTTCTGGCCGGTTGCACGACGACGGAGGAAGCCAACCAGGCGATCCAGGGCCGCTGGATCGGCCAGCCGAGCGACGCCTTCTTCTCGCAATACGGCCCGCCTTCCAGCGAGTTCCCGCTCAACAGCGGCGGCACCGTCTACACCTGGCGTGGTGGCGAGACGTCGCGCACCGTCTCGGCCCAGTACCGGGACATGACCAAGCAGGAGCGAGAATACGAAGAGAAGCGCCGCGGTTCGACGATCATCAACATCGGCGGCAACATGGCGATGGACGCGACGCCGCCGGGCAAGGTGCTGCTCGCACCATCCCGCACCGAAGAACTCGGCTGCGAGGCGCAGATCTCCACCAATCCCGCCGGGATCATCACCAATATCCGCACCAGCCGCGACACCGACGGCGAGGGCTTCAGCTTCTCGCGCTGCGCCGAGGTCTTCGGCGTCACCAGCTGAGCATGATCCCGAAAGGTGGGAACCGGCTTTCGGGAAAGATCATGCTCCAACAGGAAGGTCGAGCGGAAGGGTGAGCGAAGCTCGTCTCATGCCGCTCTCACGGGGAAGGCTGGCGTTTCGGCCGGTTGACGGGTAGGGCGGAGCGAAACAGACTGTCCGCCTCACCCGAAGGATGCCCGATGACCCGCGCCGACACCGAAGCCCTGATCCGCCGCTATCTCGACGCCTTCAATGCGGGCGACGTCGACACGATGCTTGAGTTGCTCGACGAGGACGTCGCCCACGACGTCAACGAGGGCGGCCGGGAGATCGGCCGGGAGGGCTTCCGCCGCTTCATGGCGACGATGCACCGCCACTATGACGAGACGCTCGCCGACATCGTCGTCTTCGCCTCCGAAGACGGGACGCGGGCCGCCGCCGAGTTCACCGTGCGCGGGCGCTACCGCGAGACGGCGCCCGGCCTGCCGGAAGCCTCGAACCAGGCCTATTCGATCCCGGCCGGCCAGTTCTTCTCGCTCGAGGACGGCCGCATCACCCGCGTCACCACCTATTACAACCTCGCCGCCTGGATCGCGGCGGTCTCGAAGGCTTGAGCGGCGAAGGCGGCATGGCGGAGACGACCGGCGGGCTTTCCTTCGACGTGCTTTCGGGCGAGGCGATCGCGAGCGTCCTCGACGATCTCGCTCGGCTGCGCATCGTCGTCTTTGGGGCCTATCCCTATCTCTACGACGGCGACGAGGCCTATGAGCGGACCTATCTCGCCTCCTATGCGAGATCGCCCGGCACCATGGTGGTGATCGCCAGGACCGGCGAGGGCGAGATCGTCGGCGCCGCGACGGCAGCACCGCTCGGCGACCACCAGCCGCAGCTTGCGAAGGCCTTCCGGGACAACGGCGTCGATCCGGCAGAGGTGTTCTATCTCGGCGAGTCGGTGCTCCTGCCGGACTATCGGGGCAGGGGCGCCGGCCACCGCTTCTTCGATGGGCGGGAGGAGGCGGGGCGCCGTCAGGGCTTCGGTGTCGCGGCCTTCTGCGGTGTCGTTCGGCCTTCGGATCACCCCGCGAGGCCGGAAGGCTATGTACCGCTCGACGGCTTCTGGAAAAAGCGCGGATACGAGCGGATCGACGGCCTCGTCTCCTCGATGCGCTGGCGCGACGTCGGCGAAGCGGACGAGACGGACAAGCCGATGCAGTTCTGGATACGCCGATTGAATTGATGAAGCAAACGTCTCTTCGGCCCCAGGTTCAGCTGTCTCCTCGCCGCCTATCTTCCCATGCGTCATAGTCTGAATGCGACATGAATGTCGCCTTCCGTCACGGTTCAGCGGCCCCCTGGCATCTTCACATCATCGGCGGACGAAAACCGCCGAGATACCGAAGCCCAAGGAGAAGCCCCGATGTTCCAGAAATTCGCCAAGACCCTCTGCCTCGTCGCCGCTCTCGGTGCCGCCGGCGTCGCCGCTCCGACCGCTGCTTCGGCCGCCGACTATCGCGCCACCATCACGATCGGCAACGGCGGCGTCGAACTCGTCCGCCATCGCGGCCACGGCCGGCATTGGAACCGCGGCACCTGCACGCCGCGCCACGCGCTGCGCAAGGCCCGGCATTTCGGCGTCCGCCACGCCCATATCCGCGGCGTCAACCGCCGTTCCATCACCGTCGCCGGTCGCAAGCATCGTAGTCATACGCTGGTGCGCTTCGCCCGCGTCCGCGGTTGCCCGGTCATCGGCTACCGCTGAACGATCGGCTCCCGTCCTTCATGCGCCGGTCCGCCTCGGCTCTTCTGGAGCGGAATGAGATGAGCTTCGCTCACCCTTCCGCTCCATCTCCTCGCTGGAGCAGGATCTTTCCCGAAAGCAGGTTCCGACATTCGGGATCATGCTGCGAAAGCCCGGACGGATCGGCGCGAAGCGTCAGCCCCCGCTGGCGTCCATGAAGGCCGAGACGAAGGCCGGCGCGGCCTCGGAGACGGCGGTCAGCGAATAGCCACCCTCCTGGACGATGACGGTGGGCAGCTTCAGCCGGCCGAGGATTTCGCCGGCGCGCGGATAGGCCTCGCTGGTCACGGCGAGCTTCGACAAGGGGTCGTTCTGGTGGGCGTCCCACCCGGCCGAGACCACCACCGCCTCGGCGCCGAATTCGACGGCACGTTGCGCAAGCGTTTCGACAGCCCCGAGGAACACGTCGTCTCCCGAGCCGAAGGCGAGCGGCAGGTTGAGGTTCGCGCCTTCCCCCGCGCCGACGCCGGTCTCGTCGCCATAGCCGAGGAAATGCGGGTAGTAGGCCGACGGATCGGTGTGGACCGAGCCGAAGAACACGTCGCCGCGTGCATAGAAGATCGTCTGCGTGCCGTCGCCGTGATGGGTGTCGAAGTCGAGGATCGCCACCTTGCCGAACCGCTCGCGCAGAAGCTCGGCGGCGATGGCGGCGTTGTTGAGGAAGCAGAAGCCCGAGGAGCGGTCCGGATAGGCGTGGTGGCCGGGCGGGCGGCAGAGCGCGAAGGCGCTGGTTTCGCCCGAAAGCATGGTCCGGGTCGCCGCGATCGCGCTCGCCGCCGAGGCGAAGGCGGCGGCCGCCGTCCCTTCGGTCATCGCGCAGGAGAGATCGCCGACATACCAGCCGGTCTGGCCGATGATGCCGGTGGTGCGCGGCGCAGGCCGGGCGCCGGAGGCGAGCGGCGAGGGCGCATAGGGCCGGTCGGCGGCGAAATAGGGATGGACGTTCGGAATGACCTCCGGCCCGGCATTCGGCAGGGCCTGGAACCGCTCGAAGGCGGTTTGGAGGAAATCCAGATAGTGCCCCGGATGCACCCGCTCGATCGCCGCACGATCCGCCGCCGCCGGTTCGTCGGCCACGAGCCCCAGCCGCGCCAGGCTCGCGATCAGCGTTTCCGCCCGGTTCGGGTTCTCCAGCGGCCGCACGAGCTTGCCATGCACGCCGTATTGGGTCGGTTGGTGATCCAGCTGCGTCCTGGAGAAGAAGACCTTCATCGCTTGCCTCGTTCGATCCCGCGTCCGACGCCGCTCGGGCAGGAGCAGCGTCTTCTTTCGGGGGAATAGGCCATTCGGCCCGGCTTGTCGTCCCGCTTTCCGGCCTTCGATGCGCGATGCTGCGAAACCTCGGGAGATCGGGAGCCTTCACGCTTTCTCGGCCGTCATTGCAGCTTGCGCCTTCGGCCGGCCGGGACTAGGTTCGCGCCGTTTGTCAAGGTGCCCGGAACGAGTCCGGCGCCGCGTCTCATCTGATCATCATCGGAGACCTGAAAAATGGCGTTTCTTGCCGCCGCCCTCGATCGCGTGAAGCCTTCGGCCACCATCGCCGTCTCGCAGAAGGCCCGCGAACTCAAGGCGAAAGGCCGCGACGTCATCGGCCTCGGCGCCGGCGAGCCGGATTTCGACACGCCGGACAACGTCAAGGAAGCCGCGATCGACGCGATCCGCCGCGGCGAGACGAAGTACACGCCGATCTCCGGCATCCCGCAGCTGCGCGAGGCGATCTCGCAGAAGTTCAAGCGCGAGAACGGCCTCGACTACAAGCCCGAGCAGACGATCGTCGGCACCGGCGGCAAGCAGGTGCTGTTCAACGCCTTCATGGCGACGCTGAACCCCGGCGACGAGGTGATCATCCCGGCGCCCTACTGGGTCTCCTATCCGGAGATGGTGGCGATCTGCGGCGGCACCTCGGTGTTCGTCGAAGCCGGCATTGCGACCGGCTTCAAGCTGACCGCCGAGGCGCTGGAAAACGCCATCACCGAAAAGACCAAGTGGTTCCTGTTCAATTCGCCGTCCAACCCGTCCGGCGCGGCCTACACCCATGACGAACTGAAGGCGCTGACCGACGTCCTGATGCGCCACCCGCAGGTCTGGGTGATGACCGACGACATGTACGAGCATCTCGTCTATGGCGACTTCACCTTCGCGACGCCCGCCCAGGTCGAGCCGGCCCTCTACGACCGGACGCTGACGATCAACGGCGTCTCCAAGGCCTATGCGATGACCGGCTGGCGCATCGGCTATGCCGGCGGCCCGCTGCCGCTGATCAAGGCGATGGACATGATCCAGGGCCAGCAGACCTCGGGCGCCTGCTCGATCGCCCAGTGGGCGGCCGTCGAGGCGCTGAACGGGCCGCAGGAGTTCGTCGGGAAGAACAAGGCGATCTTCCAGGGCCGCCGCGACCTCGTCGTCGGCATGCTCAATCAGGCCCGCGGCATCGAGTGCCCGTCGCCGGAGGGCGCCTTCTACGTCTATCCGTCCTGCAAGGGGCTGATCGGCAAGAAGACGTCGGGCGGCAAGGTCATCGAGACCGATCAGGACTTCGTCACCGAGCTGCTCGAAGCCGAGGGTGTCGCCGTCGTCCACGGCTCGGCCTTCGGCCTCGGCCCGAACTTCCGCATTTCCTATGCGACGTCGGAAGCGCTGCTCGAGGAAGCCTGCTCGCGCATCCAGCGCTTCTGCGGCAGCCTCGACTGACCATCCACTGCCCGGATCAAGACGGCGGAGCGGGCGGTCCCATGGGCCGCCCGCTTTTCGTTTGCCCGTAACGCCCGCATCGCGGCCGTCCGACGCGCCCCCCGGAACAAGCGCGGCGGTCTTGCCACGGCGGCAGGAATGCAGGCTCTCGGCATGCGAAAGGCAAAAAAAAGCCGGGTCCAAAAGAACCCGGCCAATCGTGGTCTCGAAAGACCGTATGGGAGGAAACAGTCGGACGGATCGACTGGGAGGAGGTGCCGACGCATCCGACTGACGCCAATCTAATTCGTCATACGAACAGATCAAATGCCGAGCCGGCATGCCAGCCATGCATTTCGACGATAGCTGATTTCGATCGCTGACCTGAAATCGCACGGATTTTCGAAAACACTCGATAGAAATATTCTATCGAACGACCGCTTTCGTATGCGTATCGTGCAGATCTTGCGTTGCGCGACCATCGGCGGCCGACCGCCTTACGCCGCTCGCGCCCGTCGGCATTAACCATCCGTCGCCTTCATTGCGGCCATCGAGCGAAATCGGCGGCGCGAGGCTTACGCCAGTCGAGGGAAAGTCTTAATCTCCTGTTAACGCAATGCGATGGGGCGACGACGCCTCGCCGTCAGTCCCTCCAGGAGTCCCGCGTTCATGGGTGCATCGCAGTCTTACACCTTGCGGGGACAGGTCACGCGGCTCGACGCCACGACCCGGATCACCCTGTCGGTGTTGGCGCTGGCCAGCGGCGTCTATACCTATCTCGGCGTGCGCGAGCTTCTCGACGGCGACGAGACGACGGTCTTCCTCGGGGCCATCGTCTACTCTTCGGCCGTCTCCGTCGCCATCTACGCCTTCTGGTCCTATCTCATGCGTTTCATGCCGCATGTGCGCAGCGGCCGAGGCATGCTCTATCTCGCCATGGCGATCGGCTCGGCGATGATCATCGCCATGTCCTCCTGGCTGAACGCCTCGGCGCTTGCGGGGTCCGCGGCGCTCGAACAGCATCTCGCGGTTACAACCGAGGCCTATCAGCAGAAGCTCACCGAGGCGCACGAAAACGCGCTGGCGGCACAGAGCCTCCTGCCGGACATTCAGCTCGCCTCCCAGCGCTTTGCCGGGCTTTCCGATCAGGAGGCCCGCTCGGGCGTCCTCACCGGGACGTCCGGGTCCGGGACGGTCGTCCAACTCCTGCGCCAGATGTCGAACCAGCTCTCCGGCCTCCAGGCGGAGATCGAAGGCTCGCGGCAGCAGGTCAAGACGCTGTTCGAACAGGGCGGCGAGCATCTGGCGACGATGCGCAAGCTCGTCTCTTCGCAAGGGCCGGTCGCCGAACGTTCCAACGCCTATGGCGAGGAGGCGGTGGCGCTCTCCGGCCTGCTCACCTCGCTCGAACAGACCTCCGTCGCCCCCGCCGTGCGCCGCGCCGCCGAAGATCTCGGCCGCAGCTTCATCGCGCCGATCTCCGACGGGACCGACGCCGATCTGCGCGATCGCCAAAGCCGCGTCGTCGGCACGATCGAGGCGGCGGTGAAGACCCAGAGCCAGGCCCTGGCGACCGCTGCCGACGAGATCCTCGCCCGGCCGAAGGTCGAGCCGTTGCGCTTCACGCCGCTTTCGGCGCCGGAGGCGGTCATCCGTTATGCCCGGGATTTCCTGCCATCCTGGGCCGGGGCGATTTCCATCGACCTTTTGCCGGCGGTGCTGATCTTCGTCCTGTGCATCGTCCAGGACGTGATCCGCCGCGAGGAGGGCGAGGAGTTCGAGGTCGGCGACATGAGCGCCGGCGAAATGATGCGGGCGCTGCGCATCCAGAAGAAGCTGAAGGCCGCCGAGCGCTCCGACGATGGAGACGAGGCTGCCTCTGCGCCCTATTACGGCGAGATCTCCGGCCCGCCGCGCGAAGAGGACGACATCGTCCAGCGCAACCGGCCGGCGGGTGCGACGCCCTTCCCGAAGACCGCGGCACGATAGGGCGCGCGGGATGACGCAGCCACGCCGCGCGGCGGCCGTCGCAGAGGGAAGCGTTCGGTGATCGGCGAAGAGACGCCGCCCGGCCGGCTGGAACGGCTGGTCCTCAGGCTGCCCGAGGGCTCGGTGCTGCGTCTGGTGTTCCTGGCGCTGCTCGGGATCGCGGTCGCGATGATCACGCTCGACTATCAGACGATGGCCGGCCGCTCGGCCGAGCGCGAGCGGCTGAGCCGCACCGAGCCTTTGCCGCTGAGGCGGCCGAGTCCGGGCGATCAGATCCGGCCCTATCTGCCGCGCACGATGCCGGTCGGTCCGGATCGCGGCGAGCCGACCCTGCCGGGCTATGACGGCCCCGTCGAAGGCGAGGCTCTGGCCGCGCCGATGCGCTTCTTCATCGGCCCCAAGGGCGAGGCGACGGCGATGGGGCGGATCGAGATCGGCACCGGCGAGGCGCTGCGCGAGTTCCTGGCGACGCCCGAGGCCGCGGGCGTCGAGACACTCGTCCTCCATTCGCCGGGCGGCTCGGTCGCCGACGCCATGGCGATGGCGCGCGATCTGCGCTCGCAGAAGATTTCCACCCGCGTTCCGGCCGACGGCTACTGTGCCTCGGCCTGCCCGCTGGTGTTCGCCGGCGGCCTGACCCGCCGGGCCGGGGAGAATTCCTGGGTCGGCGTCCATCAGGTCTATGCCGTGTCGGGGGCCGAACCGGGACTGCCGTCGACGGTCGACCGCTCCATCGCCGAGATTCAGGCGACCACCGCCGAGTGCCAGACCCTGCTTGCCGAGATGGGGGTCGATCCGGCGCTCTGGATCAAGGCGATGCAGACGCCCTCGGCCAGCCTCTACGTGCTGACGCGGGAGGAGCTTCTCGCATACCGTCTGGTCCGCCCCTTGCCGGACGGCCCGAGCTTCGTCGGCCCGCCGGCCCCGACCTATCCGCAATTCGAGCCGCCGAAGACCGCCGACGCGGCGGCGGGCGGAGATCGGCCCACGGATGCGCGGCCGGACGGCTCGCTGCTCTGATCCCGCCCGCGGCGGACGCCGCCGGCGAGTTGCGATCCAGGCAACGCGAGACTCGGTCGGCAGGCTTCAGATGTGACGCTCGATGATCTTCACGCCGCGAAGGACGAGCAGCGTCACCACCACGGCAAGAATGCCGATCCGGAATTCGCCGAGGCCGCAGGCAAGGCCGATCGCCCCGGAGAGCCACAGCGACGCGCCGGTCGTGAGGCCGCGAACCTCGCCCTTCGCCTGGATGATCGCGCCGGCCGCGAGGAATGCGACGCCGGAGGTGATCGCCCCGATCATGCGGATCGGATCGGCGCGGACCTGGTCGCCGTCGTAGAGGTCGACGAGAACCGTCATCAGCAGCGTGAAGACGCAGGCGCCGACGCCGACCAGCATGTGCGTCCTCAGCCCGGCCGAACGCTCCTTCCTCTCGCGCTCGAAGCCGATCGCGCCGCAGAGCAGAGCGGCGAGCGAGAGCCGGAGGGCGTCGGTGCCGAGAGCCTGAAGATCGAGGAAACTGCCGAGGTCGCTCATGGCGGGGAGAGCGTGTCACGGCAAAATTGGTTCCCGCCTCGATGCGCCCGATCCGGTCGACGAGATGCGCCGGTAAGGGCGTCCGCCCCGGCGCCGCCGCTCACCGTCTACGAAGCGCCCGCCGCCGCGTCCCCGTCGGTGGCGGCAATCAGAAAGCGTTCGAGCGAGCGCATCGCCGCCGCGCGAATGGGTTCGATCTCCATCAGCGTCTCGTGCCGCGCTCCATCGATGACGTGGGTCTCCACGTGGTCGCAGTCGAGTGCCTGCATCGCCTCGGCGAGTTCGCCGATCGCCTTGCCGCCGCGTGTCGCCGGATCCTTCGAGCCGCCCAGAAGGTGGATCGGCAGGTGCGGCGGCAGGAGCGACAGCCCGGCCTTGGAGCCGGCCTCGAAAACCAGCTTCGCGATGTCCTCCATCATCGAGACCGTCGGCGTGAAACCGCACAGGGGATCGCGGATATAGGCGTCGACGACGGCCTCGTCGTGGCTCAGCCAGTCGAACTGCGTCCGGCGCGGCGAGACGGACTTCGCCCAGGCACCGAACATGACGCGCTGCGACAGGTCGCTGGCGACGTCCGACCCTTTCAGCGCCTTCTCGGCCTTCAGCGCGAACCGCCCGAGACGCCGCTCCATCCCGTGCGAGAGATCGGCGTTCCAGACACACAGGCCGGCGAGCCGGCGGCCGTAGCGCTCGCCGTAATTCAGCGCGATCGTCCCGCCGAGGGAGTGGCCGAAAACGACGAGGGGCAATTCGCCGAAGGTCTCCTCGGCATGGAGATGGACGGCGTGGCAGTCCCGCAGCAGCTTCTCCGCGCCGCCCTTGACGGCGAAGCGGCGGAGCGGCGCGTCGGGCGCCACCGTCGAGCCGTGGCCGCGATGGTCGTGGGCGAGGACGTGAAATCCGAGAGCCGCGAGATCGCGGGCGAAGCGGCCGTAGCGGCCGGCATGTTCGGCGAGGCCGTGGAAGACGAGGACGGTGCCGCGGGGCTCGTTTTCGGCCTCCGTCACGTAAAGATGCAGCGTCGCGCCGGAGCGGCTTTCGATCGACGTCTCCTGGTCGAAATCCACGGCGAAGCGACTCCTCTGTTGTTCGGGCCCGTCTGTGACATAGGGCTCTCTCCCGGTCTGTCGCATCGGATGTGCAGACGCGTCGGGAACCTTCGCGCAACGGTGGCCTGCACGATTGCCCCAGGGGACAAAACTCGTAGAATGCAACCAGAACGGCAGGGCCCGCCGGACCGGCGCCCGGCCGATGCCGAGGGGGATCGAACGATGCGCATTCTGGTGTTGTTGGCGACCGTCGCAGCGAGCCTCGTCGGTTCGGCGGCCTTCGCCCAGGAGCCGCTCGACGGCTATCTCATCGCCCGCAAGGCGTGCAAGGCCACCGTGTCGATCCGCAATGCCGCCAGCGAAAGCGGCACGACGCTCGAAATCGACCGCGCCTATCATCTCATCGGCGAGAACCGGCTGAACGGCTCGCACTATTACGTCGTTGTTCCCGGCACCGAGCCGGACCGGCGCTGGGTGCAAAAGACATGCGGCGACTGGGTGAAGCTGGTAGCGCGCGCCGATGCCTTCGACCGTCCGGGCTCGGGCGGTTCCATCGCCACCAGGAGCGACGACGCGAACGGCGAAGTCGCTCAACAGGGCAGGACGGCCGAGTCGCAAACGGCGGGCGCTGCCACACCGTCGGACGCCGGCGCCGGCGGCCGCGACGCGCAGGGCGGCAAGGTCCCGCGCGACCTCCTTCTCGCCATCAGCTGGCAGCCGGCCTTCTGCGACACCCATCAGAGCAAGACCGAATGCCGCTCGCAGACGCGCGACCGCTTCGATGCCGATCACTTCGCCCTGCACGGTCTCTGGCCGCAGCCGCGCGGCGTCGAATATTGCGGCGTCGGCGCCAAGCAGAAGAGCGACGACAAGGCCGGCGACTGGGACAAGCTGCCGCCGCTCGAGGTCGATGCCGAGACCCGGGCCGAGATGGAAAAGGCGATGCCCGGCACCCTGTCGATGCTCGATCGCCACGAATGGACCCGGCACGGCACCTGTTACGCGACTTCCACCGACGAATATTTCGACGATGCGCTGGCGGTGCTCGGCAAGATCAATGGCTCCAAGGTTCGTGACCTCTTCGCCGGGGCCATCGGCCGGACGCTCACCCGTCAAGAGATCCGCGCGGCCTTCGACGAGGCGTTCGGCGCGGGAGCCGGCGAGCGGGTGCGGATCGCCTGCTCGCGCGACGGCAAACGCCAGCTGATCGGCGAACTGACCATCGGTCTCGTCGGGGAGATCACGCCCGATCCCGACGTTTCCGGCTTGATCGCCGCCGCCAGACCGACCGATGGTGGCTGCAACGAAGGCATCGTCGACGCGATCGGATTTCAATAGGAAGCGCGGTTCCGTCGTCGGCTATCTTCCCCGGCCGCTCTGCGCCGGCGACGGGCGTCATGCCTGCCGCAGCAGCCCGGAGAGGAGGCTCGTCACGCCGACGCTTTCGAGCGCTACCCACAGGACGATGGCGACGTAGAGCACCATCAGGAAGATGCTCTCCCTGCGGGTGAGCAGCATGCCGGTGCGCATGGCGAGGAACAGCGCCACCGTCGCGACGGTGAGGAGCCCCATCATCGGCGCGGCGACCGAGAAGTTGATGACGGTCGCGCCGGCGACGAGGACGCCGGCCGGGATCGCCACCAGAAGGTCGAAGATGTTCGAGCCGAGGACGTTCGCCAGCGCCGTCACGCCGTTGTTCCTGCGCGCCGCCCGGACCGAGACGAAGGCGTCCGGCACCGAGGTGCCGGCGGCGACGACCGTGAAGCCCCACAGGAAGCTGGGCGTCTCGAAAATCTCGCCGAGATTGATCGCCGCCCGCACGAGGCCCTCGACGCCGAGGACGATGACGAGGAGCGACGCGCCGAAGAACATCCATTCCCGGCCGGGGCTGATGGCCTCCTCGCTCTTCTCGGCGGGATGGTCCCGCGTTTCCAGATACTGGATGACGACGTAGAGCAGGTAGAAGGCGATCGGGATGAGGGCGAGGAGCCGGGTCAGCGTGCCGGTGATCACGCCATCCGCCTGCTGGTCGGTCGGATTGTAGATCACGGCGAAGGAAAAGGTGATCAGCAGCACCGCCACCGACACCATGTAGAACTGCGATTCCTTGTAGACGAGCTCGCGGTTGGATTCGAGCCGCTTCGGGCTGAACAGGCCGCAGAGCGCCGGGATGACGAGGATGTTGAAGATCGCCGAGCCGACGATCGCTGCGACGCCGAGCTGAAACTCGCCGTGGATCAGCGAGGAAAGGACCGTCGTCGACAGCTCCGGAAAGCTCGAACCGACGGCGACGACGATCGAACCATGGACCACCGGAGGGAGCCGATAGTGCGTGGAGAGCCGCGTACTGGAGCTTTCGAGAAGCCCGCTGCCCTTCCAGACGATCGCGGTGGCGACGATCGCCACCGCCACCCACAAGACGATTCCACCCGACACGACAGCTCCCTCGGCTCGAGGCATGCCTGTCGGCAGCTAGGGCGCAGGCGGGCAAGGCGAGGGCCGCCGGCGGAAAAGTTCGGACCCGGCCAACGCTGGCGGCACTCGTATCCGATCGTTGGCCCGGTCTTTTTCGCCGCCCGGTGGTCGGCGCCCCATCAGTCGGGCGCGCGCCAGAAGGCCGGCAGGAAATAGCCGTAGAGCGGCGTCGTGTCGGGATGCTTGATGAAATTCCAGCGGGCAAGGCGCTGCTCGGGCAGATGGAACAGCGGGACGACGTAGTGGCCGGAGATCAGCGCCCGGTCGTAGGCCCTGACGGCGGCGACGAAATCCTCGCGCGAGCGCGCGGTGACGATGTCGTCGATCAGGGCGTCGATCGCCGGGTCCGCCGCCCCGGCATAGTTGAAGGAGCCGTTGACGTCCTTCGACTTCGAACTCCAGCGATAGGCCTGCTCGGCGCCCGGCGAGAGCGAGGCCGAGTAGGAGGCGATGATCATGTCGAATTCGAAGGCGTTCTTTCGGGCCTGATACTGGCTGTCGTCGACGAGGCGCACGCTCGCCGCGATGCCGAGGCGCCCGAGCGTACGCGTGTAGGCCTGCGCCATCTTCACCTGTTCGGGCGACTGGGCGAGAATCTCGAAGGCGAGGGGTTTGCCGTCCGGCCCGACGAGCCGGCGGCCCTCGAGACGGTAGCCGGCCGCCTCGAACTGATCCAGCGCCGCGCGCATCACCTTGCGGTCCGAGCCCGAGCCGTCGCTGACGCTCGGGCGATAGGTGCCGTCCATGACCTCGGGGTCGACGTCGTCCGGATAGGGCGCAAGCAGCGCCTTCTCCTTTTCACTCGCCGGCCGGCCGAGGGCGGACAGTTCGGAATTCTGGAAATACGAGCCGGTCCGCTCATAGGCGTCGTAATAGAGCGTCTTGTTGGCCCATTCGAAGTCGAACAGCATCGACAGCGCCTTGCGCACCTTCCGGTCGGAGAAGATCGGCCGCCTGGTGTTGAAGACGAAGGCCAGCATGTTGGGCGGCGCGCCGGTCTCGAACGTTTCCTTGACGATCCGGCCGTCCTTCACCGCCGGAAAATCGTAGGCGGTGCGCCAGTGGTTCGGGTCGCCTTCGAGATAGATGTGGCAGTTGCCCTTCTTGAACCCCTCGAACTGGGCGTTGGTGTCGCGATAGTAGTCGATCACCACGGTGCCGTAGTTGAAGATCCCCTTGCGGATCGGCAGGTCCCTGGCCCAGTAGTCGGGGTTCTTCTCGTAGACGATCTCCTGGCCCGGCTTCACGTCGGCGATCACATAGGGGCCGGAGCCGATCACCGGCTTCAGCGTCGTGCGCTCGAAGGTCTTCTCGTCGAAGGCGTGCTCGGGCAATACCGGCAGGCCGGCGATCAAAAGCGGCGTCTCCCGGTCGGCCGTCTCGTCGAAGGTGAAGCGGACGCCGTCGTCGCCGACCTTTTCGATCTTCACCGCCGGGCGCAGCCAGTTCGCATAGATCGGCCGTCCATGCTCGCGCAGCATGCGGACCGTGAACAGGACGTCTTCGGGGGTGATCTTCACCCCGTCGGAGAACGTCGCCCGCGGATCGAGCCGGAACTCGACGAAGCTGCGCTTGTCGTCGGTCTCGATGGTCTCGGCGATCAGGCCGTACATGGTGAAGGGCTCGTCCGGCGAGCGCTGCATCAGCGGCTCGAAGACGAGGTTGCCGAACTCCTTGTCGAACCAGATGCCCCGCGCCGTGGTCAGCGCGCCGCGCACGATCACCGGGTTGAGATTGTCGAAATTGCCGAAGACGCAGTAGCGCATCGTGCCGCCCTGCGGCGCGTCGGGATTGGCATAGGGAAGGGTCTGATAGTCCGCCGGCAGCGCCGGCTCTCCCTGCATGGCGATCGCATGGGCCGGCGCGGCGCTTGCGGCATCGGCGGCGGCGGCGAGCGGCACCGCTGCGAAGACGAAGGCGCAGACGGCGGCATGGTGTTTGCGCATCGGATATTCCCGGTTTCGGTTCGATGGTTCCGGCCGGCCGGCATCCTTCCGGTCGGCGGTTTCGATGGCAGGACGGCGGCGGCGCGACAAAGGCTCGCTCCGCGCCAGCCAGATCACGACAAACCGGCGAATGTTTGTGGCCGCCTCCCGTTTGCCGCGCCGAATCTACCTGCGGCGGCGAGGTTTGCCCACCGGCAATTCCGCTTGCCGCCGCGAACCGGTCGATCGGCGTCAGTCCAAACGACGAAGCCCCGGATCGACGATCCGGGGCTTCAATGGGTCACGAGACTTGCTCCGGCGTTGCGCCCTAGCTGTCGAACCGCCCGGAGGCGTGGGCCAGCATCGTGTAGACCTTGCCCGTATCGGAGGCGAGATAGGTCCGCGACACCCGGTTCTCCGGGTCGTTGCGGGCGATGTCCTGCAGCAGCGCCTCGAAGTCGGCGATGTAACGATCCACCGCCTCCCGGAACTCGGGGTCGCGCTGATACTTGCGGCGGATGTCGTCGAAGGTCTGCTGGCCCTGCATGGTGTAGAGCCGGCGGGTGAAGACGTTGCGCTCGCCGCGGCGGTAGCGGTCCCACAGTTCGATCGACGCGTTGTGGTCGATCGCCCGGGCGATGTCCATCGACAGCGAGTTCAGCGATTCGACGACGTGGTCGGGTGAACGCTCGGGCGTTGCCGGCGTCCGCCCGGCGGCTGCCGAGGCCGGCGGGGACTGCGACGCGTCCGGGGAAGGCGCGAAGTCGTCGCCGAAGGCGTCGTCGTCCTCCGATGCGCGGCGCAGCAGGTTCGACACCCATCCGCCGCCGCGGTCCGCCTCGTTGCGGCCGGCGTCGGAAGATTTGCGGCCGCCGTCGTCCGGGCGAGCCGGCCGGGCCGGGCCCTGCGCCGCCGGAGCCGAGGGAGCCGCCGATCCGCCGACGGCCGTCCGGCCGGACGCCGGGGCAGCGCCCGAAGGTCCGTTCTGAGCCGAAGCGGGCCGCTGGCCGCCGCCCTGCGGTGCCGCGCGCGCGGTCGCAGGCTGCGCCGTTGTCCCCGAGGCGTCCGAGGTCCTGGCTTCGCTGGTCGGCCGCGTCGGCTCGGAGCGGCTCGGCTCGAAGTTTCCGCCCCTCAGATCGCGGGCGAGGTTGCCGTCGCTCATGAAGGATGCGGCGATCTCGCGTTCGACGTCCAAAGCGTCCTCGTCGTCGAAGTCGAAGTCCGGCTTTGCCGGTTCGGGCTTCGGTGCCGCCGCCCGCGGCTCGGGACGCGTCTCGCGCTGCGGCCGCGCCGGGGCGGGCCGCGAACGGTCGGCGACGTCGAATGCCCGGCCGGACTGCGAGACGATGTCGGAGAGTTCGCGCAGCGCCCGGATCTGGTCGGACACGGCCCGACGCATCGCCTCGGTGCTGGTGCGGGTCTCCTCGGGCAGTTCGAAGACGCCGCGCTTGATCTCGGACCGGGCAGTCTCGAGTTCCGTGCGGATCGCCTCGGCGGCCTCGCGGATCTCCTCCGTCGAGCGTTCGAACCGCGCGCCGGCATCTCCCAGCGCCGCCTGCACCTCGTCGCGCAGCACCGCTGCCGTGCGCTGCGAACGCGCCTCGGCTTCCTGCAGCTGCCGGTCGACGTCGCCGAGGGAGGAGCCCAGTTCGCCCGACAGCCGCTCGGAAATCATCCGCGAGCGCTGTTCGGTGCGGTCGAACAGGCCGGTGACGACCTCCTCGAAGGCGTGCATCAGGCCGCCGATCTCCTCCGAGCGCCGGACGAGATTGGTGGACAGTTCGTCGAGGCCGGCATGGCCGCCGTCGAGCACCTGGCGCAGGCCGTCCTCCCGGGTTTCCAGAAGCCCGACGGTCTCGGACAGGACGGCGCCGTGCTCCTCGAAGCGCTGGGCCATCGAGGCGATCCGCGAAAACGCCGCCAGCGAAAGCTGATCGAGCTTTTCGACGTTGTTGTCGAGCATGCGGGCGCTCAGCGAGATCGAGTTCGAGGCCTCCTGGGCGTCTTCGGCAAAGCGGGCGCCGCTGTCCTTGAGGAGGTTGTCGATGGCACCCAGATTGCCGGCCGTCTCCTCGACGAGGCCGCGCAGCGAGCTCGACGTCTGGGCGAGCCTGCCGATGAGCGAGCCGACGTCGCGCTGGAGCTGCTCGCGCATCTCGCCGACCATGCCCACCGTCGCGGCGGCCCGCTCGTCCAGCGCGCCGAGAATGGCGTCGGAGGACTGGGTGAGGGCGGCGATGGTGTCCTGGGCCCGCCGGCCGAGCGCCGCGGCGAGCGAGGCGTTCTCGGACCGCAGCCTTTCGGCGGCGTCGCGGGTGGTGGCCTGGAGAAGCCGCGCCAGCTCCGTGCCGCCTTCGCCGATCTGCGACAGCATCGGCCGGGCTTCCTCTTCGAGCATTCGGCTGATCTCGGCGTTGCGGGCCGACAGCATCGCCGCGAGGTTGCGGGTCTTCTCCTCCATCTCGTCGTTCATCGTCCGCGTGCGGGTGGCGAGCTGGCGCTCGGTCTCGCTCATCCGGTCGGCCAGTTCCTCGCCGACCGTGCCGGCGCTGTCGATGAGGGCCGAGCGGGCGCGCTCGGTCTCCAGCCGGATGATTTCGGAGATCGCCGCGATCTGGGTCGACAGGTCGCCGCCCCGGTTGGCGATTTCGTCGCGGACGCTCTCGGCGTCCTGCAGGAGCTGACCGGACACGGTCGCGACTTCGCCGCGCAACTGGCCGACGACGCCCTCGACCTCGCCGCGGATGGCGTTGGTGGTGGCGACGAGTTCCTCGCGCAGCCGCGCCGTCGAGGCGTCGATCTCGCCGGTGACCGGGTTTTCCGCAAGCAGGCCGGCGAGACGCTGGGTCGTCGCCTCGAGTTCCGCCGAGAAGGCGTCGGCTTTCGCTTCCAGCGCGGCGGCGATGTCGCCGGTCGCATTGCGCATGGAGCCGGCCGCTCGGTTCACCCGGCCGGTGAAGTCCTCGCCGGAGGCCTTCAACGCGCCCTGGGCGGTCTCCGTCAGTTCGCCCATGCGGGCGATGGCCGTCTCGAACTCCGCCGCCAGCCGGTTCGTGTCGCCGGCAAAGCGCGAGCGGTTGTCCTCGGCGATCTGCCGCAGCTCTTCGGCGGCAGTGGTGATCCGCTCGGCGAAGCTCTCGGTGTTGCGGTCGAACTCGCCGGCCACGACGCCCGAGATGCCGGACAACGTGTCGACCAGCGCCATGCGCTGCTGCGCCAGCTGCTCGCGCACCTCGTCGGTTTCCTTGCGGATGCCGTGGGTGAGTCCGGCGATCTGGTTGGCCAGGGCCTCCGCCTCGGTGGCAAAGCGCGACCGCGATTCCTCCGACAGGGAGCGGATGGCCTCGGCCGAGCCGGTGATCGTCTCGGCGATCCGTCCGCCCTCGGTGACGAGCTTGGTTCCGGCGCTTTCGGTACGCTGGTTGAGTTCGCTCGCCAGCTGTTCGAGGCGGCCGGTGAGCCGCTCGGCTTCGGCGGCGATGCGGCTGCGCGCTTCCTCGCTGGCCGTGTCGAACACGCGGGAAATCTCGCCGACGCTGGACGAAACCTTCTCGGTTTCGGCCATCAGGCCTTCGCGGGCACGGCTGGCCTCCTGCGCCATCGCCGTCGTCGCCTCGGTGATGGTGTTGCGGATCGCCTCGGCGACCGTCGCGGCGCGCGCGTTCAGCGTGCGCTCGACGTTTCCGAGCCCGCGTTCGAGCGCGGTGGCGATCGCTTCGGTGCGCTGGTCGAGTGCGCCGACGAGGCTCGACGAGCCGCTTTCGAGGACGGCGAGGAGATCCTCGCGGCGGCCGTCGAGGGTCTGCGACACGTCGCCGACCGACTGTTCGATGGTCCGGCGGACGTCGTCCGCCCGGTCCTCGAAGGTCGCGGCGGCGGAGGAGACCGCGCCGTCGATGAGCGAAGCGAGGCTGTCGCGGCGCTCGTCGAAGGCGGTGGCGAGCTTGAGGTCGGCTTCGAACAGGGCGTCGGAAAGGGCGGTGACCCGCTCTTCCAGCGTCGCGGCCAGCGCCGAGCGGCCGCTTTCGATCTGCCGGCCGAATTCGTCGCGGCGTGCGTCGAGCGCCGCGAGAAGCGTGCCTTCCGAGCCGTCCACCACCCGCTGGATGGCGCCGAGCCGCTCGTCGAGGCCCTCGACGAGAATGCCGCGGGCGTCCTCGATGATGGTGCGCAGGGCCGCGGTCCGACCGTCGAGATTCTCCGCGAGACGGTTGACCCGCTCGCCGATCTCGTCGCGGATCGAGCCGATCCCCTGATCGAGCGTGCCGGAGACCTCGTCGCGGCTGGCCGCGAGCAGGCCTTCGAGTGTCTGAATCCGCTGATCGAGGCTTTCGCGCACGCCCGTCTCGGCGGCCTGCGATGCCGACTTGAGTTCGGCGATCCGCGTCTCGATCGCGGCCGAGAGGGACTGGCCGCCGGTGTCGACCTCGCCGGAGAAACCTTCGAGGCCGGACGCGATGGTCTGGCGGAGCTTCTCGATTTCGGCCGAGAGACCCTTTTCGATGTCGCCCCTGGCGCCCTCGGCCGCGGCCGACAGGCGTGAAAGCCGCTCGTCGAGGCCTTCGACGACCATCGACAGGGCGCTTTCGATGGCGACGAGCTGGCTGCTCGCAGACACCGACAGATGATCCTCGAAGCCCTGTGTGCGCTCGTCCATCTCGGCGCGGAACCGTCCGGTCTCGGCGTCCACCGTGCCGACCAGGGCGTTGCGGGTCTCTGCCAGCGATGCGCCGAGCGAAGCGATGCGCTCGGACAGATCGCCGACGATCTGGTCGACGACGTCGTCGAAGCCGGTCGCGACGTTACGCAGACGCTCGTCGATCGCCGATGCGACCTGGGCCGCCATCTCGTCGCCGATCGCCCGCAGCGACGCCGATCGCCCGTCGAGGATCTCGGACAGTTCCGACTTGCGCGCGTCGAAGCTCGACATCAGCGCGTCCTGGGCCTCGCCCATCAGTCGCTCGTTGGCGTGCAGGCGGTCGGCCAGCCCCGTATTGAGCGCACCGGTGCGCTGATCGAGGTTCTCGAACAGAGCCTGAGACTTTTCGTCGATCGTCTTGACGAAGCTGGAGCTTTCGCCATCGAGCGTGCGCTGCATCTCGGCGCCGCGATCGGCCAGCGTCGAGGCGATCGCGTCGATCCGATGATCGAGCGAATTGACGATCCGGTCCTGCGACATCGACAGGATTTCCTCGATCGCGCCGCGGCGTTCCTCGAACAGCGCCGAGAAGGCCGCCGCCCGCTCGTCGAGGCCCTCGGCCAGCAGGCCCTCGGCCGTGGCGACCGCCTCGCGGATCTCCGCCAGAACCGCTTCGACCCGCTCGGCGACCCGGCCGGTCCGTTCATCCATGTCGTCGGCGACGAGCCGCTGGGCGTCGTCGAGAGCCCGCGCGAAACGCTGGGTCTGGCCGGCGAGTTTCTCTTCCAGCATCCGCATGCGGTCGGCGAAGCTCGTCTCGAAGCCCTCGGCGACGCGGCCCATGACGACCTCGATCTCGTCGCGGCGCTCGGTGAGGACGCCGTGAATCCGCTCGGCGGCGCTGTCGAGCTTGGTGCCGACCTCGCCAGCGCGTTCGCCGATCGCCTCGATGCGGCTGTCGGCGGCCAGATCGAAGGACAGGAGCCGCTGATCGAGCACCTCGGCGAGGCCGCCCGTGCGCTCCGTCAGCAGTGCGTCGAGGCCGGAGAGACGGTCGCTCAGCAGCGAGCGGAGTTCGTTGGTCCGCGCTTCCAGCGTCTCGTTGGCCGACTGGACGGCGCCCTGGCTCAGTCCGGCCAGCTCCGAATGGCCCTTGTCGAACGCTCCGACGATGTCGCGCGTCCGGTCGGCGAGCGTCTGGGCGAAGTCGATCGAGCGGTCGTTGAGGGCGGCCGACACCCGTTCGGTCGACACCTCGATGGCATTGGCCCGGTTTTCGATCGCCGCGAGCAGGGCCGGCCCCCGTTCGCCGAGCGCTTTCTCGATGTCCTCCATGCGGCGGTCGAGACCGCCGAGCATCGCATCGTTGTCGGCCGACAGGAGATGTTCGATCCGCGCCGTCCGCTCGCCGAGTTCGGTCTCAGCGCTCTTCAGGAAGCGGCTCGCGCTGTCCTCCAGCCGCTGCCGGCGGCCGTCGATTTCCTCGGCGATCCCGGCCTTGAAGCCGTCGCCGTGTTTCTCGATCGCCTCGAGGCGCTCGCGGAAGAGGCTGTCGAGACCGTCGAGGAAGGTCTCGCCCTGCAGCCGCATCGTGAGCGTCCGATCGTCCAGCGCCTGTGCCAGCGTCTCGACGAACTTGTCGCCATATTCGGACAGCATCTCGGTTCGCGAGCGAACGAGGCCGGTGGCGGCGTCGGCGGAGGCGATCATGCGGCCGACGATCTCGGTGCCGACCGACGTCATCTGCGCACTGATGTCGCCGGCCCGCGAAACGAGTTCGCCCGAGGACGTGCCGAGCGTGTCGTTGGCGGCCTGGCTGGCGGCCGTGATCTCGCGAACCGCGGTCTCGGACGTGCCGCTCAGCTCGGAGATGAGCGTGCGGGTGGTGTCGCCGAGCGAAGCGGAAAGCGTCGTGCCACGCTCCGACAGCGCCGCGACGGCCCGCTCGACATGCTGATCGAACTCGCCGGTGAGGCGCTCGATCTGCTCCTGGACGCTGCGTTCGGTCGTCTCGCCGGCTTCGACGATGCTGGCAGCCGCGGCCTCGGCGCCGAGCGAGAGCCCGAGGACGAGCTGTTCGTTCGACTCGCGGACGTTCGACTGCAGCGTCGCGCTCCGCTCGGCGAAGTCGCTGAGAAGGAGCTGGCCGCGGGTCGAGAAGTCCTCCGCGATCGCGGCGTTTCGTTCGGCAAGGGTGCGGGCGACGGTTTCGCCCGTCTCGCCGAGTCGGCCGACCGCCGCTTCGCCGGCGCCGGTGATCGCCGCGAGCAGCCGCTCGCTGGTGCCGTTCGCCTGATCCACAAGGGCGGAGGACTGATCGCCGAAAGCGGCGAGGAGTTGGCGGCTGCGATCGTCGAAGTCGTTCGCCAGCCCGTCGCTCTTCTCCGACAGGGTGCGGGCGACGACGGCACTAGTCTCGCCGAGCCGGCCGACCGCCAATTCACCGGCCGACGTGATGGTCGACAGGAGCTCTTCGCTGGCGCCGTTGGCCGCGCCGACGATCGCCGCCGTGCGCTCGTCGAAGGCCGACAGCAGCTGCTGGCTGCGGCCGTCGAACTCCGCCGCGAGCCGGGTGGCGCGCTCGTCGAGAGCTTGGGACACCTGGTCGCCGGCCGAAGTGATCTGGCTGGTGGCGTTTTCGGCCGTGAAAGAAATGTCGGCGACGAGACGATCGCCGAGGTCGCTGACGCGGGAATCGAGCGCGGCGCTCTTCTCGTCGAAGACCCGGATCAGCTCCCTGCTGCGGCTTTCGACGCCGTCGGCGAGGGCGCGGCTGCGCTCTTCGCTCTCGCGGGCGAGCGTCTCGTTGGTCTCGGCCAGGCGGCGGACGGACTGATCGGCGCTGCTGGTGATCCGTTCGATGAGCGATTCGGAATCGGCTGCGATCGCCTGCTTGATGCCGTCGGCGCGTTCGCCGAGCAGGGCGACGAGGGTCGTGCTGCGCTCGTCGATTTCGCCGCCGATGCGGCTGGAGCGCTCGTCGAGATCGCCGGCGACCTTCTCGCCGACGTCGACGAGTTTGCGGCCGGCATTGTCGGCGACCTCGTCGAGCCGCGAGAGCAGCGTCTCGCCCTCGGAGGTCAGCTGTTCGCTCAAGGTGCGACCGCGGGCGTCGAACAGCTCGGAGAGCTGCTGGTTGCGGGTTTCGTAGTCGGTGATGAAGCTGGCGCTGCGCTCGTCGATGAGGGCGGTGAAACGCTGCGACGCCTCTTCGATGCGTCCCAGCACCGCGTCCGAGGTCGCCTCGACGTCGCCGACCAGCCGCTGGTGCGAACCGAGGACGGCCGAGCGAAGACGCTCGGCATGGGACAGCATCGCCTCGCGCTCGTTGCCGAGATCCTGGACCAGCGTGCGGATCTTCACTTCGTTGTCGGCATAGGCGCGTTCGAGCGCGCTCACCTCGTCGCGCACGAGGCTTTCGAGGTTCGAGGTCCGCGACAGCGCCCGCTCGACGCCTTCGGCAAGGCCGGAAATCTCCCGTCGCACCGCCTGGCCGACGCTCATCACCCGCTCGGTGGCGACGCTTTCGGGCTCCGCGAGGCGCATCGCCACCTCGGCGAGGGAGCGGCTCATCAGGCGAAGGTCGGCGGAGCGGCGGACCATCAGGCCGATCGCCATGAACAGGATGGGCGGCAGGATCGCCAGTGCGAGAAGCGCGAGCATTTCGCCCTGGCGCAGCGGATCGGCGGCGCCGCTTGCCAAAAGCTCGAGATCGGTTCCGTAGATGGTCGAAGCACCGGCCGCGACGGCGACCAGCCACAGCACCGAGGCGACGGCGGCGATCCAGATCGGCGTCCGGGACGCGCGCCGCTGCAGCAGCGCCTCGGCCCAGACGGCATTTCGCCGGGCCTCGTCATTGGCGGCGGCCTGGCTGTAGGCGCGGGGCTGTTCGCCGAATGATGAGCGATTCTCCTGCGTCTCCGGCCGCTGGGCGGGCTCCGCGGAGGCCTCCGCGCGTTCGCCAGGCCGGGGGGAAGGGCGCGTCGCCTCTGCGGCGGAGGCTGCCGCTGCCGCGGCAAAACCTGCGGACGCCGGGTCGCCCGCACCGCCCGTCGAGGCAGCCTCGCCAAGGGCCGGCTCCGCGTCGCCGTCTTCGTCGCGCAACTGACCGGCGGTCTCGCTGATCTGCCGCTCGAAGTCTTCGAGCGAGAGGACGACGTCGACGTTCTCCTCGCTGGCGGAGGTCTCGAGATGTCCGGTCGCCGTGCCAGAGGCGGAAGTCTCCTCCGCCTCGTCGTCCGCGATGTCGATCCCGGCAAGCGCCTCTTCCAGCTCGTTGACCGTGTCGTCGGAAAGCTGATCGAAGGGTTTCGTCTTGGACATGGCCGTCGCGCCTCGATACTCTCTACATCCGCCCATGGCGGCCAGATGCCGACCGTTATGGCACCATCTGGCCGCCGGCATCGGCGCATCTCGCTCGGCCCGAGGCCGGACGAGGGCGCGACGTCCGCGGTTCTTCACCTTACGATGTTAGTGGCCCCCCGGTCCGAAAGAAACCGTAAAGCCGGCCAATCCCTACAAGTTTAAACATAAGGTTAACGACGGCGGGGCAATTGCGAATTTTTTCGCCGGAAAGCTTGCTTGGGCGGGCTTGCGAACGATCGGCGGAAAGGACACGAAGGCTCGACCGGCGTGGATTCGATCTACCACCTTAACCAATTGCTCACCGAACCGCGAGACGATTCCGCTTTGGCTTCAACGAATGGCGTCGCGCTGCCGAAACCGGCGCGGCCGCCGATGGAGGATGCGATGTCGCGGCCGATCGAAAGACAGCCCGAAGGCGGCGCTGCGCCGCTAGGCGGGCCGTTGCTGCCATCCCGTCGCTCGCCGATCGATCTCGTGCATCTGGCGCGCCAGACGGCCGGCGATCGGGCACTCGAGGTCGAGGTGCTGGGGCTTCTCGTCATTCAGATCGAGCGTGCGAGGCCGGCGATCCTGGCCGCCGACCCGCAGGAGCGATGCCGGCTCGGCCATGCTTTGAAGGGTGCGGCCCGCAATCTCGGCGCCTTCCGGCTCGCCGACGCCGCCGAAGAGCTGGAACGGGACCCGGACGGTCCGGCGGCGGTGGAGGACCTCCTTGCCGAACTCGAGCGGACGGGGCGATTCGCCAGGGATCTCTCGGGCCTCTGAAGGCGCGACCGGCAGCACCCGCGCGGATGGATGCCCACGCCGCGCCCTCCGAATTTGGAATGGTGGCGATTGACTTGTCGGCGGTGGGCTCACTAACTCCGGGCCGACGCGGCCCATTCTACCGCGCCGATCAGCGCTCGCCGACGGCGAGGTGGGGCGGAGGGCGCTTCGAGCGATATCCAACCAAGGCTTGTCCGGCATGACCAAGATCACCTTCGAGACGGTGGATGGGACCCGCTACGACCTCGACGCCCGCGACGGAACCACGGCGATGGAGAACGCCGTCCGGAACGACGTGCCGGGCATCGAGGCCGAGTGTGGCGGCGCTTGCGCCTGCGCGACGTGCCACGTCTATGTCGACGAGGCCTGGCGCGAGATCGTCGGCGAGCCGGAAGCGATGGAGGAGGACATGCTGGACTTCGCCCACGAACCGCAGCCGAATTCCCGGCTGTCCTGCCAGATCAAGGTCCGGCCCGAATTCGACGGGCTGGTGCTCTACGTCCCGGAGCGGCAGGGCTGAGACGGGCCTGGATTCGGCGAAATTTTCGGACGGAAGCTCGGCGACTCCGAGCGTCTGTCGGTCGGGCCATCGGGCGACCGGTGTTCTCGTGACGTTCGGTCGTGTTGGCGGCAACCGTGCGGGGATCGACGATCAACCGGGTCAGCGGGAACTCTGTTCGTCGACGGCGCGCGCCAGCGCCCGGCGCAGCCGGAAGTTGACCTCGCGGCCTTCGATGGTGTCGAACTCGATCTGCGCGCGTTCGTGCCCGGCGAGATAGCGCTGCGTGACGGTGTTCACCATCGCTTCCATGGCGGAGCATGTGGGCTCCGTCCGCAGATTGCGGATCGCGGACTCCATCCGCTTCAGCCAGTTCGTGGCGATGGCCGCGTGGCGGTTTTCATGCCGGTGGATGTCTTTCTCGAGCGTTTCCCAGATCAGCTTGGTGCGGGCGGGAACCCGCTTCGGCTGGATCCATTTGGGCAGCGTCATTTCGAGATCGAGGCTGAGATTGGTCGCGTCGACGGCGCAGCCATCCGGCGTCCGCTTGTAGGTGACCTTGCCGTCGAATTTGACCTGGGTTGCGCCCGGATGGCGGATCCCGGTGTCCGAGACGTAGGGTCCGCGCCGGTTGAGATCCTGGTCGAGTTCGGCGAGGGTGGATCCGCGCACGGCGAAATAGGTGGTCTTCTCGCGAATCGACGCCGCATCGGCGACCGCCGGCAGACAGAGCGCGACCACCGCCACGCACAACCCCAACCTCGATTTCATGCGCGCCGCCTCTGGAATAAGTCGAAAGAAGGTCGTGCTACGGTACCTCAACCGGGCCCGGAAGCAAGCGCGTCCGGCGACACAATTGCGCAATCTTTCCGGTGAGGTTACCCAAGGGGCCGCAGGCTCGCGATGGCTCGCAGCCGATCGTGGAGAAGGCCGGATGGACGTGATTTCACCGCGTGGCGGAACCTGGAAGCTGGCCCATGGTCGCAGCATCGTTCTCGGCGAAACCGCGACGATCATGGGCGTCCTCAACGCGACGCCGGACTCCTTTTCCGACGGCGGGCGCTACGCCTCGGTGGGCGCGGCGGTCGACGAGTCGCTGCGGATGGTGGAGCAGGGCGCCGCGATCGTCGACATCGGCGGCGAGTCGACGCGGCCGGGCGCGACGCCCGTCGATGCAGCCGAGGAACAGCGCCGCATTCTGCCGGTGATCGAAGAGCTGGTGCGGCGCTCCGACTGCCTGATCTCGGTCGATACCTATCGGGCGGAGACGGCGCGTCTGGCGGTCGAGGCCGGGGCGCACATCATCAACGACGTCCACGGCGCCCAGCGCGAGCCGGCGATCGCCGAGGTCGCGGCGGCGACTGGGGCGGGGCTCTGCCTTATGCACACCGGGCGCGACCGCGAGAAACTCGCCGACGTCATCGAGGACCAGTTCCACTTCCTCCGCCGTTCGCTCGAGATCGCCGGGGCGGCCGGAGTCGCAAACGAGGCGATCGTGCTCGATCCGGGCTTCGGCTTCGAGAAGGACGGGCCGGAAAACCTCATTCTGCTCGCGCGCGTCCACGAGGTCATGGCGCTCGGCTATCCGCTCCTCGTCGGGACCTCGCGCAAGCGCTTCGTGCGCGGGGCGATCGGCCGGGCCGATCCGGAGCCGGACATCGCCACGGCGGCGACGAGCGTGCTTCTGCGCGAGCGCGGGGCCGACATCATCCGGGTTCACAACGTGCCGGCCAATCGCGACGCGCTGGCCATCGCCGACGCCATGCGGCGGGCGCTGAAGGGCGAACGCTGGTGAGCGTCAAAGCGTATCTCGGGCTCGGCGGCAATCTTGGCGATCCGAAGGTGGCGATTGCCGCCGCGCTTCGGACGATCGACGCGAGGACCGATTGCACGGTCGTCGCGGTCTCGCGTCTCTTCCGCACTCCGCCTTGGGGCAAGACGGATCAGCCGGACTTTCTCAACGCCTGCGCCGCCGTCGAGACGGAACTGTCGGCGCGCCGGCTTCTCGACCTCTGCCTCCAGACGGAGCGGGAGTTCAAGCGCGAACGGGCCGAGCGCTGGGGTCCGCGCACCCTCGACATCGACGTTCTCGACTTCGGCGGCACGACGCATGGCGACGAGGCCTTGACGCTGCCGCATCCGCGCATCGCCGAGCGGGCCTTCGTGCTCGTGCCGCTCGCCGACATCGCGCCCGACCTCGCCATCGGCGGTCGGCGGGTGGCAGAGCGCGTCGACGCGCTGGACCAGGGCGTGATCGTGCCGGTCACCCAGGATGGCGGCTGGTGGCGCTGAAGGCCTGCGAGGTTTACGAATTTCCCCCGGCGGTTGATCGGCACGGAGCGCCAAGGCTTGCGACCCGGGGCGATGTGCGCGCCTCTGATGCGAAATTCAGTCGTTGAATCCTTCGAATTGACTTTGCGTGAATGGTTGCTGGAAGCGATCATTCGCAGGAATTTCAGCCGCGACACTCATCTTCTGACTCCCTCCGTGTTGTTTTGTCGCAGGCGAATCGCTTAGCTTGCAAGATATCGGTAAAGTTGCACAAATCGACGTCTGATTCTCTGCAACTGATCAGGATGGCCATGCGGCATCGCTTGCGGTCGGCCGAAACATTCACGATGTGTTGTGGCGTCCTCGTCGCGTCCTTCGGGGCGATCGACTGGCTCGACTGGTCGATCGGCACCGGACTTCTGGTGGCCGGCTCGCGCTACACCGCGACGGCCCCTCTCGCCGCGCTGGGTTTCCTCGTCACGGGGATTGCCCTCGTCGCCGCGGTTCGTCGCCACTATCGGACCGCGAACCTGCTTGCGGCCGCTCTCGCCGTGCTCGTCGTCCTCAATGTCTGTCTCTTCGCCTTCGGCGCTGCGGAATGGCCGGCGCAGGCTTTGTCGTTTCACGCGGGTGGGCCGGAACATGCGGTCATGTCGTGGGCGACGAGCCTGTGTTTTTCTCTCGCCGCCCTGTCGATCCGGTTGTTTCACGCCCGGGCGCGTCGATCGGTGGCCGTGGCCGCGATCTCGGCATCGATCGGCCTGATCGTCGTCGTAATTTCGCTTCTCAGCATCCTGTTCGACGTCGGGGCGATCTATTCCGTGCCGTTTTTCGTCGGCCACGCCCTTTCCTCGGCGCTGGCCTTCCTCGTCTCTTTCGCCGGCCTCTTGATGCTCCGGCCGGCGCGCAGTTGGACCGCGATCCTGCTCGGACGAGGCGCCGGGAGCATGATGGCGCGCTGGCTGTTTCCGTTCACAATCCTGATCCCCGTGGTGCTTTGCTATGCCGGCTATCGAGCGATGGCGGGAGATGTCCTGCCCGATTCCGTCGTCGTCAGCATCATCGCGGCCCTGTCCTCGTTTCTTCTCGGCGCGAGCGTTCTCTGGAGCGGGCATCTCGTCAACGAGCGCGAAGCCCGCCTCGCCGAGATGATGCGGAAGATGGAACTCTACGCCCGGGATCGCGACCTGCTGCTGCGCGAGGTCAACCACCGCGTGAAGAACAATCTCGCGCAGGTCCATGCGATGCTCGGGCTGCAGGCGCGCCGCGTCGCCGATCCCGTCGCCAGGCAGGGCCTCATCGACATGAAGGGGCGGATCGAGGCGTTGAGCACGCTGCACCGGATCCTCCTCGCCAAGGACAATCCGAGCACGCTGTGCGCGCAGGAGTACTTCACTGCCCTGTGCGAGCGGATCGAGGAGGGGCTGGGGGCGAGGCAGCGCGGCATCCGCATAGCCGTGCATTCGGACCGCGTCCAACTGCAGCCCGACTTTGCCATTTCCACCGGGATGCTGCTCAACGAACTGGCCGGCAATGCGATCAAGCATGCTTTCGCGGCAAGCGGGGGCGGAACGGTCGACGTGTCGTTCCGGGTGGTCGAGGGTGACCGCTGCGAACTATCCGTGGAGGACGACGGTTCCGGCCTCCAGCCTTCCGCCCCACGATGCCCGGAAGACGGCCTCGGGACGAAGATCATTCAGGCCATCGTCGCGCAGCTTCGCGGCAGCATGGAAGTGTCGCATGAATCGGGAAGCCGGTTCTCCATCCGAATGCCCGTGGGGAGATGAGCGAATGGACAGACGGTTCAGTGTCGTGATCGTCGAGGACGACTTCCTGATCATGGAATATCTGCGCGAGCTGTCGGAGGAAATCGGACTGAACGTTCTCGGAACGGCGGACGTCGCCGATCAGGCGGTGACGACGATTCTGCAAAACCGGCCCGACTTCGTGTTCATGGACCTTCGGCTGGCGGGCGATCGGGACGGCGTCGACGTCGCCCAGGCGATTCAGCCCGAACTGCCCGATCTCAAAGTCATCTACATCACCGGCTCGAACGAGCCGAATTCGCTCGCGCGCATCAGCCTCGACCATCCGTATGAGGTGCTGATCAAGCCCGTCGTCGAGCGCGACTTGCGCCGCGCCATCGGTCTGTCCGTCAACTGACTTTCCCGCCGCGCCGGGCGTCGAGCCGCAGCCTCGGGTTTCGGGCGGCCGGCTGCCGCCGCGGTCGGATCAGTCGGAGAGCGCGCTCTGGCGGGTGCCGGCGGCCCGCTTCAGGTTCATCCCGATGACCGGCACGAGCTGCGAGGAGACCCGGACGGAGACGGTGATCGCCAGCGAATCGTCGTCGGCGAGACGGGCGATCATCGCGCCCTTGAGCTGCTTGCGGTCGAGCCCGACGACGATGTGGTCGCCGGCGACTTCCCCCGAAACGATGTCGAGGCCCTTGCCCGCCGCCCCGTCCTGGAAGGCGCCACGATAGGACTTGCCGGCGCGCACGACCTCGGCCCGCATCGGCTGCGAGAACAGGCCGACCCGGCAGGAGCCCTCGAGTTCGACGCCGACCTTTTTCGGATGCTCGGCACCGGCGAAGTTGCAGACGAACTTCGTGCCCTTGAATTTGCCGGCGACGATCTCGCCCGGGCCGGACCACTGGCCGGTGACGCGCCTGAAGAAGGCTTCGTCACTGTCGGCTTTCGCCGGAACGATGGTCGCGGCCGAAACTGCGAGGCTGAGGGCGAGACCGGCTGTCATCAGACGCGACATGGAGAAAACTTCCTGAATGAAGACCGTTTACCATGTCATTGTCGCTTCAAAGGGTTAACCAAGCCTTTCGGCGGGCCCGCCGCGCCGCCTGAAGGGCCTCATGATCGTTTGCCGGCGGACGGTTCGATGCCGGAATGGGCGGTGAGTTCGGACAGAATGGCCCCGATCCGCGGGCGTCTGGCGCGCAGGAACGGCAGCGGTCGGCAAAGATCCATCGCGGCGAGGCCGACCCGCGCCGTCAGGAGGCCGTTGACGACGCCTTCGCCGAGCCGCTGGGAGAGGCGCGCCGCGAGTCCATGGCCGATGACCTGCTGCACCAGGCTGTCGCCGACCGCGATCGAGCCGGTGACCGCGAGATGGCCGAGGACGTCCCGCGTCAGTTTGACGAGGCCGAGCATGCCCGGCCGCGCGCCGTAGAGTTCGGCCATCTTGCGGATCAGCTTGACGTTCTCGAAGACGACATAGGCGACGTCGACCAGCGCCTTCGGGCTGACGGCAGTCACCACCGAGACCCGCTTTGCCGAGGCGAGCACCAGCGCCCGCGCCTTGGCGTCGAGCGGCCCCAGCATCCGCTCTTCGGCCAGGGCGATCAGGTCGGCGCCGTCGATCACCTCGCCTTCGAGCGCGGCGATGTCGGCGCGGCCGCGGGCGGTTTCGGGCCGGTCGGAGAGGAGGGTCTCCAGCGTCGCGACGGCGAGTTTCGCCTCGGCGAGCGAATCCCCCCGATAGGCGGCCAGCGCCCGCTTGCGCTCCCGGTCGACGGCGGCGAGCCGCATCAGGCCGACTGTCTCGCGGATGACGACGGCGAGAAGGGCGAAAAGGGCGAGGAGGGCAAGGCCGAGGGCGGTCCAGCCGAGCCACTCGGACCGCTCGAAGACGTCGCGCACGATGGCGTCGATCGCAAGTCCGATCCCGATCGACAGGAGAAGGCCGAGCGAGGCGGCGAGGAGTTTGCCGAAGGAAAAGCGCCGGCGTGTCTCGATCTCCGGCTCGCCGGTCGCCGCGACGTCTTCATCGATCGCCTCGTCGGGGTCGAATTCGATCGTCTCGACAGCCGCGATCGAGCGCGGCATGCGCGGCGGCGCGAAATCCGTTTCTTCTCGCCTCTCGGCCTCGCGCGGCGGCTTGCTTCCCGGCAGGTCGAACGCGCCCGGCGCGCGCCGGCGAGGGCCTTGCTCGTCGCTCATTGCAGCCTGTCTCCCAGGAGGAATTCCAGCGCCCGGTCGAGCCGGATGTGCGGCAGCGAAAGCGAAAGTCCTTCGGGGCTGTGCTGGAGCTTCGGCGGGCGAAACCGCACGAAGCGCAGCGACCCGGCCGCAACGCCGTCTTTCGGATCGAACAGACGGCGTGGATCGTCCGGCAGGTCGCCCGGAAACACCGCCGTCTCGCTCTGGCCGTCGAAGCTGCGCTCGCCGATGGTCTCGCCGGCGGCGGGGATGCCGACGATCACCGGCAGGTCCTCGCCCCCGTCGCTGACCGTCGCCTCGCGAGTGGCGCGCACCGCCGCCATGGCGAGGACCTCGGTCTTGGCACCGGAGAACTTCGCCCGGGCGACCGCGTCGTCGACCATGACGCGGACGATCGCCTCCAGCCGCCGATGGCTCTCGTGGTGGAGATGATCGGCCTTGGTCGCGGCGACGAGGATGCGGTCGATGCGGCGGGTGAGGAAGGAGCCGAGCCAGCTCGATCGGCCCGGACGGAAGCAGGCGAGGATGTCGGCGAGCGCGGTTTCGAGATCGCTCACCGCCTCCGGCCCGGCATTGATCGCCTGGAGCGCGTCGATCAACAGGATCTGCCGGTCGAGCCTCGCAAAGTGATTGCGGAAGAACGGTTTGACGACGACGGTCTTGTAGGCCTCGTAGCGGCGGGAAAGATGCGCCGCCATCGAGCCCTTCGGATAGGTTTTGCCCTTTTCCACCGGCAGCGGCGCGAAGGTGAGGGCGGGGGATCCGTCGAGATCGCCGGGCATCAGGAAGCGTCCGGGCGGCAAGGTCGAGAGCGCCGCGGAGTCCGCCCGACATGCCTTGAGATACTCGGCGAAGAGCACGCTGAGATCGCGCGCCGTCACCTCGTCCGCCGGCGCATCGAGATCGACGGTTTCGAGCTTCGCCAGAAAGGGGCCGGCTTCCTTCCGCCGCGAGGGCAGGCGGGCCCGCTCCAGGGCTTCCGCCGAGAAGGTGGCGAAATCCTTGTCGATCAGCGGCAGGTCGAGCAGCCACTCGCCGGGATAGTCGACGATGTCGAGGGTGAGCTTGCCGCCGGGCAGCATGCGGCGCCAAGCCTCGGCGGATTCGAAGGCGATCGTGAGGCGCAGTTCGGAGATCGCCCGGGTCGATTCCGGCCAGACCCGCTCCTCGACGATGCGGCGGATGTGATCCTCGTACTGGAAGCGCGGCACCGCGTCGTCCGGCTGCTCCTTGAGATCGGCGCCGAGGATGCGGCCGTTCGCCTGCGCCTTGAACAGCGGCAGCCGGCCACCGGACAGAAGGTTGTGGACGAGGGCGGTGATGAACACCGTCTTGCCGGCGCGCGAAAGCCCGGTGACGCCGAGGCGAAGATGCGGATTGAAGATCGACGCGGTCCGGTCGGTGAAATTGTCGAAGACGAGGCGGGCCTCGTCGGCAATCGATGTCATGGGCGGCGCTGGTCTTCGAGACGGGCTGAGGGGCGGGTTTCAGGGCAAGGAGCCTCGACCGGCATATAGGAAGGCTGCGCCCCGCTTCGAAGGGGACCGGCGATGAACCGGCCTGAAGGCCGTTCAGTCCGCACGCCGAGCCGTCAGGGCCGGACGATCCTCAGGAGACGGCCGGATTTGGCGGCGATCTCGGCGAGCGGACGGTCGAGACCGACGATCGCCAGGGCCGCCGTGGGAAACCCGCCGGCGATCGCCGCGATGGCGTCCTCCTCGCCGCTGTCGCAGAGCGACCGGGTGAAGTCCTCGACCATCGGGTTGTGGCCGACGATGAGAAGGTTGCCGACGTCGCCCGCGTCTTTCGCCGCGGCGAAATAGGCCTCGGTGCCGAGCGCGTAGAGTTCGTCGGCATAGGCGACGGGAACCCTCTGACTGAGGGTCGGGAGGAGGGGTGCGAGCGTATCCACGGCCCGCTTCGCCGTGGAGCAGGCGACGGCGTCGACCGGCAGCGCTTCATCGGCGAAGATTTGCGCCAGCCGCTCGGCGTCGGCGGCGCCGCGGTCGTCGAGCGGGCGCTGATGGTCGCGCTCGCCGGGCCGCGCCCAGGACGAATGGGCGTGCCTGAGGATCAAGATGTGGTGCGCGAAGCGTGCCGTCATGAAAAATTCGATAAGCTGAAACCTTCCGTCAGGCAATCGTCGCGCGTGCTCATCCGGCCCCGGACGCGGTCCGGCGCATCCCGGCCGCCTGACGAGCGCACGAGCCCAAGGTGCGAAAGAACCTTGGAATCCGTCGAATTTTCGATGGTTGGACACGCTTCGAGGCTGGCGCGACGCTGGATCGGCGGTCGCCGCGGCATCGCCCGGCCGCCTGAGCTTTCCAATTCGTCAAGCAAATCCGAGTCTTAGAATCACATCCAGCGGATGACTGTGACGCAGACTCAACTTGTTCGACTGCCAAACCGCCGCTATAAGGCCGGCCAGCGGGAATGGAGGTGCGTAATGAGCGAAACACTCAATGCCGAACTGAAGCTGTCCGAAGACGGCCCCTTCATGAACGACCGCCAGAAGGAATACTTCCGGCGCAAGCTCCTGACCTGGAAGGCCGAGATCCTGCGCGAGGCGCGCGAGACGCTCGACACCCTCGCCAACGACAACTCCAATCTCGCCGACGTCGCCGACCGCGCCTCGTCCGAGACCGATCGGGCGATCGAGCTCCGAGCCCGCGACCGGCAGCGCAAGCTCATCTCGAAGATCGACGCGGCCCTGGAGCGGATCGAGGACGGGTCCTATGGCTATTGCGAAGAGACCGGCGAGCCGATCAGCCTGAAGCGTCTCGACGCCCGGCCGATCGCGACGCTCTCTCTGGAGGCCCAGGAGCGGCACGAGCGTCGCGAAAAGGTCTATCGCGACGAATGAGCCGAGCGCGAAGGCTTCGTCGCCCTTCGCTTCGCGCGTAAAGCTCCGCCGTCCATCCTCTGCTCGCCCGGCACGGGCAGACGGAGTTGGCGCACCTGCGGCGCAGGTCATAGAAGCCGCCGCGGATCGGAAACGGCGAGGGCGTCGGCTGAACCTGCCGCCGGCGCGACTGTCCCATCACGCCAAAGGAACACGGCCCCAATGTGACGGGCCGTGGGGTTTTCCCGGAAAGATCTGCCGCTCGTCGCCGCTTCGCGCTGGCCGGTGCCCCGGAGCGGGTGCCCCGGAGCGGTCGACTTCGTGGATCATTCGAAGACGGATTCCGCCGTCGCGCCGATCCTGTCCTTCGGATCCGGGCCAAAACGATTGCTGCCCGTCGTTCCGTCGAGACACATCAGCACCAGGAACCAGATCGAGCCGATCAGCGGGATGAGGGTGATGAACATCCACCAGCCCCGGCGATCCGTATCGTGCAGCCGGCGAACCGAGCAGGCGAGCAACGGAATGAAATTCGCGATGCCCCAGATCGCCGTCAGGACGCCGCCTTCGGCGCTTGCGCTGGCGCTGAAGCCGTCGACCGTATCGACAGCCGTCTGCGTCGGGCCGCCGAGGCCGAGCGCCGAGTCGACGAAGATCAGGACGAATCCGACCACGTAGAAGAGCAGCATATAGAGCCAGTACTCCTTGCGGCGGGCCCGGCTCGAGAAGTTGAAATAGCGTCGATAGGGCATGAGCATGGTCGACACGGCGGACTCCTGACCGTTGAGGGAGGGCTATGGCTTACAGAGCCGGCAGGCCGGTGCCAAGATGGCGACGGACGATCCCGGCCCCGCGCCGATCGTCCCGAGGGTGCCCGTCGCACCCGGCTTTGCGGAGGCCGGGAAAGCGCGTTGCGGTCGGCGCGCGGCGAGGCTATCACGCCGCCCATGCATCTGACCGTCGCCGCCTTCTATCGCTTCCTGTCGCTCGCCGATCTCGGGCCCATGCGCGCAGCTCTGCTCGGCTTCTGCCACGACCGCAACCTGCGCGGCACCATCCTGATCGCGTCGGAGGGCGTCAACGGGACGGTCGCCGGCGAAAAGCCCGCAATGGAGGAATTTCTCGCCGAGCTGTCGCGTCGCTTCTCGCTGACCGACGAGCATCTGCGCCTGTCGGCCGCCGGCGACTGGCCCTTCGCCCGCATGAAGGTCCGCATCCGCCCGGAGATCATCACCCTTCGCGACGTGGCGGGCGACCCCTCGGCGAAGACCGGCGTTCACGTCGCCCCGGAAGACTGGAACGCGCTCGTCGCGGACCCGGACGTCCTCCTCCTCGACACGCGCAATCGCTACGAGACGAGGGTCGGCATCTTCGAGGGCGCCGTCGATCCGGGGATCGACCGGTTCACCGATTTCAAGCGCTATGTCGAGGAGACGCTCGACCCGGCGAAGACCCCGAGGGTCGCGATGTTCTGCACCGGCGGCATCCGCTGCGAGAAGGCCTCGGCCTTCATGCTGGAGAAGGGCTTCGCCGAGGTCTACCAGCTGAAGGGCGGGATCCTGTCCTATCTCGAGAAGGTGCCGGAGCCCGAAAGCCGCTGGCGCGGCGACTGCTACGTCTTCGACGGCCGGGTGGCACTCGGCCATGGACTAACCGAGACCGGCTGGACCGCCTGCTTCGCCTGCGGCGCGCCGCTGTCGGAAGAAGACCGGGCGGCGACCGAGTATGAGGAAGGCGTGTCCTGTGCGGGCTGCGTGGGCGAGAGGCCCGAAAGCGAGGTCGCTGCGCTGCGCGAACGCCATCGGCGGATGACGATTGGCGAGGGGTGAGCGAAAAGGTGCCCTCTCTCCCCCTTGTGGGAGAGAACGTCATTCCAAGGAATTGGGCCGAGCAGAGCGAGGACCAAACCTTGAGAATGACAAGAGAGGGGTTTCACCATCGAATTCGCCGTGACCGCCGCCTGAGAAAGCATCATGTCCGGTCTGCCTGCGACAGACAGCGGCTGTACCGGTGAAACCCCTCTCTTGCGATTTCTATCGTTTAGCGAGTTCCTCGCTAAGCCGATGAAATCGCTTTCTCTCCCGCAAAGGGGAGAGAGGGCGCCCGCATCATTGAGCGATCCCCGGCTACTCCTTCTTCACCCCCAGCGGCTCCGTCGCATGGCGCTTGATCAGCGGGATCTGGGTCAGCATGAAAACGATGGTGATCGGCATCGTCGCCCAGACCTTGAAGTCGACCCAGAGGTCGTCGGACGTCTGGCCCGGGCCGTAATAGGCGTCGGCGGCTTTCCAGACGACGACGTTGAGGACCGCCAGAAAGATGAAGAACAGCCCCCAGCGGAAGGTCAGCTTGCGCCAGCCCTCGTCGTCGAGCTTGAAGGCCTGGTCGAAGACGTAGCCGAGGAAGGACTTGCCGAAGAACAGCCCGCCGAGGAGGACGGCGGCGAACAGGCCGTTGACGATGGTCGGCTTCATCTTGATGAAGGTCTCGTCCTGCAGCCAAAGCGTCAGCCCGCCGAAGACGAGGACGACGGCGAGCGTCACCAGCGGCATGATCGGTAAGGTGCGCGTCACGGCCCAGGAAACGCCAAGCGCGATCACCATCGCGGCCATGAACAGGGCCGTCGCGATGAACAGCGGTCCGCCCAGTTCGCCGAGGATGGGGAAGGCGGCGGCGAGATCCTCGCCTCGCGAATTGGCGAAGAAGAAGACCATCAGCGGCCCCAGCTCCAGCGCGAATTTGAGCAGCGGGCTCATCTCCTTGCGGCCGGGCTTGTTGGGGGCTTCCTCGATGATGTGTTCGGTCATGTCGCGATAATCGCCTTCTCAGCCTCGTCATCCCGGGCTTGACCCGGGATCCAGTCCAGATCGCCGCGGAAGGCCATTTCGGCCGGCGGGCATAGCTATTTTGGACTGACCCGTCGCTCACATGGCTTGGAATCGACCCCGGCTCAAGGCCGGGATGACGACTTCGACCATTTTGCCGGTCGATTTATGGCGGTGCCGTCCGATGAACGGTCAATTCAACGGCGTTCCCGCGATCGCGCTGGCGAAATCCTTCGCCTTGAAGGGCTCCAGATCGTCGATGCCTTCGCCGACGCCGACGAAGTAGACCGGCAGGCGGTGTTTCGCCGCAATCGCGACGAGGATGCCGCCGCGCGCCGTGCCGTCCAGCTTGGTCATGACGAGGCCGTTGACGCCCGAGACGTTGCGGAAGATCTCGACCTGGGAGAGCGCGTTCTGCCCGGTCGTGGCGTCGAGGGTCTGCAGCACGGTGTGCGGCGCGTCCGGCTCGCGTTTCGCCAGCACGCGGTTGATCTTTTCGAGCTCGGCCATCAGCTCGGCCTTGTTCTGCAGCCGCCCGGCGGTGTCGATGATGAGGACGTCGGAATCGTTTTCGAGCGCCCGGTCGTAGGCCTCGAAGGCAAGGCCCGCCGCATCGGCGCCGATCTGCTTGGCGATCACCTCCGAGCCGGTGCGCTCGCCCCAGATCTTGAGCTGCTCGACGGCCGCGGCGCGGAAGGTGTCGCCGGCGCAGAGCGTGACCTTCAGGCCGCCGCGGGTGAGCTTCGCCGCCAGCTTGCCGATGGTCGTGGTCTTGCCGGTGCCGTTGACGCCGACGACGAGGATGACGTGGGGCTTCTTCTCGAGGTCGAGTTCCAGCGGCTGGGCGACCGGCGTGAGCGTCTTCTCGATCTCCTCGGCGAGGATGCGTCGGACCTCCTGGCCGGTGACCTCCTTGCCGAAGCGGCCTTCCGACAGCCGATCGGTGATCCGCATCGCCGTCTCGACGCCGAGATCGGCCTGGATCAGGATGTCCTCGAAGTCCTGGAGCGTGTCCTCGTCGAGCTTGCGCTTGGTGAACAGCGCGGTGATCGAGCCGGAAAGCTGGCTGGAGGAGCGGGCAAGGCCCTGGCGCAGCCGCTCGGCCCAGGAAACGTGTGGTGCAGGAGCGGCGGGAGCAGGGGCCGCCGGCCGTTCGCGCAGGCGGAAGCCGGCATCGTCCGGAACGGGCGCCCGCGGCGGAGCGGCGGGAACGCCCGGCGCCGCCGGCTCGCTCCGCTCTTCCTCCTCGGGGGGCAGGTCGGCATCAAGCCAGGAGAAGTCCGCCTCGTCTTCGCCGAGATCGTCTTCCTCGCCGACCTCCGCCGGCTCGATGCCGACGTGATCCTCTTCGCCGGCCGGTTCGACCTCGGGGGCGAGGGCATCGGCCTCCGGCGAGGGTTCCCGCGTCGCGGTCTCGACCGGTTCGACGCGCTCTTCGAGGAAGGAAAAGTCCGCAGGAGTTTCGGGGAGGGGTTCGGCGGTTTCGAGGAAGGCGAAATCGCCGTCCGTCTCTTCGGTGTCGGCCGTGGCCATCGGGCGCGGCTCGACTTCCACCCGCGGCGGTGCGGAGGGGTCGACGTCGCGTGTCTCTAGCGGGCCTTCATCCCGGACGACGGAGTTTTTTTTTGAGCCTCGCCGACCGGCTCGGTGGCCGTCGACGCGTCTTCGCCACGTGGCTCTAGCGGCTCGATGCCGCCGTCGTCGGAGGGAGCGGCGCCGGCCTCGGCGTCGGCGACGGAACTCGCCGCCGCCTGCGGCCGGACCTCGGGGTCGGGTGCGCCCTCGCGGCCGAACTCCGAATCGGATGGCCGAGGCGTCTGGCCCTTTTCCGGCGTGCGCGCCTCTTCGCTGTCGGAACCGAAGGAGAAGATCCGCCGGAAGAAGCCCTTTTTCTCAGCCATGCCTGTCCTTCGTCATTCTAGCCGGCCTGCGTCGCCGGAAAAGCCGCCTCGACCGGCCGGGCAATCGCCGCTCCGTCCGAGGCACCGGTAATGATAGCGTCGACGATCTCGCCGGGGAGACCGGCATCGATCCGGCAGAGGGTAAAATTCTCCGCCCGGCCAATGCCTTCGCGCTCGATCAGGACGTTCTGCCGGCTGCCGACGAGACGTGCGAGATGCGCCGCATGCGCCGCCTCGCCCTCCGCCCGCAGCCGCGCAGCCCGCTCCTTGATCACCGGCTTTTCGAGCTGCGGCATGCGCGCCGCCGGCGTTCCCTCGCGCGGCGAGAACGGGAAGACGTGCAGGAAGGTCAGCCCGCATTCCTCGACGATCCGCAGCGAGTTTTCGAACATCTCTCCGGTTTCGGTCGGGAATCCGGCGATGATGTCGGCGCCGAAGACGATGTCCGGGCGCTTGTCGCGGATCTCGGTGCAGAAGCGGATGGAATCGTCCCGAGAGTGGCGGCGCTTCATCCGCTTCAGGATCATGTCGTCGCCGGCCTGCAGCGACAGGTGCAGATGCGGCATGAAGCGCTCTTCCGAGGCGATCGCGTCGATCAGCGCGGCGTCGGCCTCGATGGAATCGATCGAGGAAAGCCGCAGCCGCTTCAGCTCGGGCACGTGTCGAAGGATCGACTGGACGAGATTGCCCAGCCTCGGGCTGCCGGGCAGGTCGGCGCCCCAGCTGGTCATGTCGACGCCCGACAGGACGACCTCGTTGTAGCCGGCATCGACCAGCCGCTTCATCTGCTCGACGACGGCGCCCATCGGCACCGAGCGCGAATTGCCCCGGCCATAGGGGATGATGCAGAAGGTGCAGCGATGGTCGCAGCCGTTCTGGATCTGCACGATCGCCCGCGAGCGGCCCTCGATGGCGTCGATCATGTGGCCGGCGGTCTCGGTCACGCTCATGATGTCGTTGACGCGGACCTTCTCCTCGGCCGCGACGCCGAAGTCGGGCAGCTTGCGATAGCTCTCGGCTGACAGCTTTTCCATGTTGCCGATGACGGCGTCGACCTCGGCCATCTCGGCGAAGCGTGCCGGCTCAGTCTGCGCCGCGCAACCGGTGACGACGATCCGCGCGTCCGGGTTCTCGCGCCGCGCCTTGCGGATCTGCTGGCGGGCCTGGCGCACCGCCTCGGCCGTCACCGCGCAGGTGTTGAAGACGATCGCGCCGCGCGCCTCCTCGCCGAGGCCGGCTTCCTCGGCCTCGCGCTTCATCACAGCCGACTCGTAGGTGTTGAGCCGGCAGCCGAAGGATACGACCTCGACGCCCATCAGCCGATCTCCCGCTCCGCGTGGGACTCGGCTGGCGCGTCACGAAGATAGTCGCCCGTCTCCGGGTCGAGCCGGCCGGACCATTCCCATTCGGCCGGTCCCGTCATGACCACGTGGTCGTCGTCGCGCCACAGGATCGTCAGCGTTCCGCCCGGCTGGGTGACGGCGACCTCACGGCCGGTGCGCCGGGTTCTGGCCGCGGACACGGCGGCGGCGCAGGCGGCGGAGCCGCAGGCGCGGGTCAGCCCGACCCCGCGCTCCCACGTCCGCATGATGAGCGAGGAGGGCGAGGTGACCTCTGCGATCGAGACGTTCGCCCGCTCCGGAAAGATCGGATGGTTCTCGAGGATCGGCCCGAACCGGTCGAGGGCGTAGGAGCCGACGTCGCCCTTCACCCAGAAGACGGCATGGGGATTCCCCATCGAGACGACGGAGGGGGAATGCAGTACCGGCGCCTCGATCGGCCCGATCTGCAGTTCGATCGCCCTTGTGTCGCGGAATTCCTCGGCAAGCGGAATATCCTGCCAGGAAAAGCGCGGCTTGCCCATGTCGACGGAAATCGTGCCATCCGCATGCTCCTCGGCGAGAAGCAGCCCGGCTCGGGTCTCGAAGGTGAAGCCCGTCCGGCCGGTCTCGGCGGCAAGCGCCTGGACGACGCAGCGCGTGCCGTTGCCGCAGGCTTCGGCTTCCGAGCCGTCGGCATTGATGATCCGCACATAGGCGTCGGTGCCGGGCGTCGCGGGGCGGTGGATCGCCATGATCTGGTCGAAATGCGTCTCCGGACCGGCGGCCAGCGTCCTCGCGGCTTCGGGCCGGATGCGCGCGTCGGTTTCGCGCATGTCGACGACGAGGATCTCGTTGCCGCAGCCATTCATGCGGGCGAAGGGGACGGAGGGAACTGCCAAGGCTTTCGGACCGGTCGCTGCGAAAATCGAGCCGTATATGGCAAGAAACCTCGCCGATTGCCACCGGTGGAAGCCCGGCTTGTCGGCTCCATTCGAACGAAGACGCCGCGCGGCAGGGCCGGCGGCGCCCTTCATCGTCGTCGAGGCAGCGGAATACGGCCTCAGCGCGTGACCGGGAAGGCCGGCGCTTCGGCTTTCCAGGATCCGTCCTCGCCGCGCACCGAGATCAGGTAGCGATCGCCGGAGATCTCGGCCGGCAGCTTGACCGCGGCCTGCAGGGTCCCCTCCGGCGTGGTGCGCGCTTCGTCGAGCTGCGCGAAGGCTGCTCCCGGGCTGCCGCCGCCGATGATCACCGGCTGGTCCTCGGGAAGACCGGTGGCGGAAATCGTGACGGTCGATCCCGGCGCCGGGGACGCCGGGTCGAGCGAGACCTCGGCGGGCTGCTGCCCCTCGCTCAGGCCGAGCCGCGTCCCGAGGTCGCGAATGTTGGACTGGAGCTGGGGATTGTCGCTCAGAAAGCCCTGCACCGACGACTTCACCTGCGACCCGACGTTTTCGGCGGCCTGCGAAAGCCCTTGGCCGGCGCTCGTCGCCATGGACTTCAGCTCGTCCATCGGACCGGTCAGGCTGACCGCCTGGCCGACCCGGAGGTCGGCCGAGCCGTCGATGCGCGGATTGGCCCGGAGGATCAGACCCTCCGTGACCGCGCAGCGCGAGGCGATCGAACTCAGCGTGTCGCCGGCCCGCACCTCGACCTCGCGGCCGCAAGGCTCGGTCGTCTGGGCGGAGGCCGTGGACGCGGCGAAGATCAGTCCGCTCAATGCAAATGCGCGTGTCAGCATGGGTCTCTCCGTTTGCCTTACCGCAACGTCGGTCACTGACCGGTCGTGGTGCCGGTTCCGGTCGTGCCCTCGCCAGCGGTGCCGACGGCGCCGTCGGCTCCGCCTGCCGCACCGCCGGTCTCGGCGTTGCCCGTCGCAGGCGCGCTCTCCGTGGCGGGGGCGGTTTCTCCGCCAGCGCTGCTGGCCGTCCCGGCCGCCGGTTCGGTTGCCGCCGGTTCGGTGGTGACCGCCTCGTTGGTCGCGCCGCCGAAGTAGTTGCCGTTGAGCAGGAAATAGCCGCCGACGATTACCACGACGATGATGATGCCGGCGATCAGCCAGCCGGAACCCCCGCCGCCTCCGCCGCCGCGATCGTTGTTGACGATCGTCGTCCTGTCCCCGTCCGGCTTCCGGCCGTTGGTATTGCTCATGATGCAGCGCTCCAATCAAGGCCGCCTCGTCGCCATTCACCGGGCCCGGCTCTTGAACGGAGCCTTGGTCTCGCATGGCCGACAGGCGGCATGTCCCTTCCTGCGACCAAATGTCGATGGGCGGCGATCGTTCCTCGGCTGCCGCGGAAATGTGCATCGACTGCTCCTCGGTACGGCAGGCGAAAGCAGCGAATGCGAACGGCGGCCACGCCGCTGAGGCATGATCCGGCCTCGTGATTTCCGGGAAGAAGCGAAGGATCGGCCGAAAATCTGCGTCAATCTCAACCGGGCGGTGGACGGAATCGCTGATAATTCGATCGAGAAACTGCTGACTAGCGGCTGAAAACGCTGCGCATTCGCTCGTTCCGATGAAATGGCTGAAGCAGGACTCGTGTCGACGCCGTCCTCACTTTTCCCAGTCCGTGCCGATCGCCTCGCGGTCGAGTTTCCTGGCGTCTTCGACGATCTCCCGGCTCTCCGCCAGGTCGCTTTCGTCCGCCTCTTCGGGATAATCCGCGCCGTCGGCGTCGCGGGTCAGCGCCACCTTGAAAAGCATCGGGAAATGGTCCGATCCGATGTGTTTCAGGCGCCGCATGGCGATGAGGTCGAAGCGGGCGTTGTGGAACAGGTGGTCGAGCGGCCAGCGCAGCAGCGGGTATCGCGCATCGAAGGTGTTGTAGAAGCCGCGGCCGACGCGCGGGTCGAGCAGCCGCGAGACGCGCTGGAAATGCCGCGTCGTATGGGACCAGGCGACATCGTTGAGATCGCCGCAGACGATCGCGGGCAGCAGGTCCTCGTCGACCAGTTCCGCGACCCGCACGAGCTCGGCGTCGCGCCCGGCGGAATCGGCATACGGAACCGGCGGCTCCGGATGGACGCAGTAGAGCGAGAAGTCGTGGCCGCTTCGCAGCGTGACCCTGGCGATGATCGACGGCACCTTGTCCATGACCAGATTGGCCAGCCGGACGTCGGAAAGCTCCAGCTTCGAATAGAGGATCATGCCGTAGCTGTTGTCGAGGGGCTGGGATACGACATGCGGCATCGAGCGTCCGAGCGGCTCCAGCGCCTCGGCCCAGCCTTCGTCGACCTCCATGAACAGCGCCAGATCCGGCGCTTCCCGTTCGATGAGATCGACGGCGTCCTGGTAGCGCCTGTTGGACATCTTGACGTTGTAGGAAACGATCGAGACCGTGTTCGGCCCGTCCGGATCGCCCTCGTAGCGCTTCGACTGGCGGGGCCTGAGGGGCAGGAACTGGGCGATGCAGGCCGCCTGGACGCCGGCGACGATCAGCAGGCCCCCGACGATCCAGTTCCGGGCAGTCCCGTCGAGTAGCCAGATCGACAGGGCCGCGACGATCAGGGTGATCGTCAGGATCTGCAGACGCGGGAAGGCGAACACCCGCACCAAGCCGTGCGAAATGTGTAGAAAGGGAATTCCGGTCGCGGCCAGAAGCATGAGGGTGAGGGCGGCGAACAGAATGACCATCTCGGGCGGAGGCTCCGGCTGGTTGTGGGCTGGCTGTGGCGCGACCCGGCTGGAATTGCCGCGACGAACCGTTCGGCAGTTGCAGCCAAACTATCCGGTCTGCCGCGGTCTTCCATGGCAGAGCCAAGGAAATTTCCGTCCGAGTGCCGATACACCCGACAAAAGAGCCAGCGCGGCCTTTCGGCCGCGCTGGTCCTACCTTTCGGCTCGCTTTTGGGGCGTTGAAGCGAGCGAAAGAGTTCGCTGAACTGATCGGGGCGCGCCGTGAAGATGCGCCCCCCTGCGGTTTTCGCCAGCCCCCAAACGGGGGTAGCCTCGGGGTCGGGCGGCGTCCTCGTCGCCATCACCGACGGAGTGGAAGGCCTGGAGCCGCTTTTGCAGCGGGGATGCGAAGATATCCACCTTTACGAGGGCTGTTTTCGCACAAACCGTTTTTCCGGCTTGCGTTTTTGCCTCCAGAGTTTTTTGCCGCTGGCTCGACCGCTTCGCAGGAGCGGCCCGCGGACCTTGCAGATGCCGATCCGAGCTGGAGCCGCGGGCCGGACGCGATCGGTTACGCTTCGACCGAAGTCGAGCCGATGCAGGGATGTCGCTGGGCGCGGAGCCGGCGCCTCAGACGTTGGCGAGCGCCGCGATCCGCGTCGCGATTTCCGGCTGACGGCGGACTCCGAGCTTGTCGCAGACATGCTTCAGCCGCTTGCGGATCGTCTGTTCGGAGAGCCCGGTCTCTTCGGCGAAGGCTTTGACCGTCAGCCCGCGATAGACGCCGATGGCGAGTGCGGCCTCGCCGTTGCTGAGGCCGGTGGCGGCCCGGACGAAGGCGATGTCGGGCACGCGCCGTTCCGCCGGGTCGGCAAATTTGACGACGCCGTAGCGGGCGCGTCCTTCATGCGAAGGCGCCGCGAAGAAACGCAGGAACAGCGGCGGGCGGCCGTCCGGTCGCGGGACCGGGACGGGCCTTGGAAGCGTCAGGTCGCTACCGGCGAGGACGCGGATGGTCTTGCCGACCGCCCGGGTGACCGCCTCGGTCGCCTCCGGCTGACCGGCGATCAGCCGGCGGCCGACGAGGCGCAGGCCGTGTCGCCCGTCGATCAGCCGTCTGGCGGCCGGATTCAGGTGGACCACAAGCCCGTTGACGTCGAAGATCGCGATCGCGTCGTCGAGCCCGTCGAAGGCGGCCAGCGCGCCGTGGCGGGCGATCGCCCCGCTCGGCACGATGTCCCGCAAATGGGCGATCCGGGCGAGATGGTTGGCGAAGATCATCAGACTGGGCTGGTCTCTGCGCCAGCCTTCCGGATGGAAGCGACGGCGATGGGCCGCCACGACGACGAGGCCGCCTTCGCTGCGGCCGAAGACCATCGCCGTGTTCCAGCATTCGGGATGCCGCCGGTAGAATTCCTGATGGACGGGACAGGTCGCGATCTCTTCCGGGCTCATCAGATCTTCGGTGGTCACGAAGCCGCTCGGCCGGGCGATCAGTCGCGGAAACCGCGCATCCCGCGGCAGATAGGTGGTGACGTATTCGAGCGCGGGTTCCGGATCGAACGGATGCGTGAACTGGCGGGCGGTCCCGTCGCCACCCGCGGTGATGAGATTGAACCGGTCGGAGCCCGTCGCCTCGGCCCCATGCCGAACGGTTTCCTGCCAGTCGCTGCCGCTCGCCAGCGATTGGTAAAGCCCGTCGAGGGCACCGGCCAGAGCCGTCAGCGTATCGCTCATCGACCGGCCATCATTAATTCCGGCGACCGCCGCCCGGCTCGCCGCGCGAAGGCGCGTCGATTGCTCCCGCCGCTCGGGGCGGCGAGGGCACCCGACGCCGCATCGCCGGTTCGGCGATCGTCCGTCAGCGCCGACGCGCTACGCTCACGGGGCTCTGCTGAATCGGGAATGCGAATGTCGAATTTCCTTTTCATCCGGCGTGGATGCCCGGCCCCGCCCATCGGACGCGACGAACGCGAAGACCATGCCGATCCCCCATCCCGGAAAGAAGAACGAGACGCCTGCCGCCCGATCGTCGCGTCAGCGGATCATGCGGAAAAGCATAGCAAGAGCCCGATAAGTCATCAATACTGCCATATCACCAGGATCCGCCCCGGAGGCGCGGCGAATCCTGCGGCCGGACGTTGGGGCATCGTTCTTCGGCTACTCCTTCTCCCCCTCGCGGCTGCATCTGCGAGGCGAGACGATCCGCTCGGCGCGGGACGTCGGCTGGGTGAAGACGCTGACGGCCGGCCGCATGATGCGCAGGGAGACGCGGGCGACGCCGGCTGCCCGGACCATCGCCGAGTTCCGCCGCCGCTTTCCCCTCGGCTCGACCTCCCGCGTCGTGCTGATCGAGGAGAAGGAGCGCTATGCCGGCATCGTCGTCACTCCCACCGCCCATGCCGACAGTCTCGACCCCGCCGCCCCGATCGCCGAGGTCGCGGTCCTCACCGACGCGGCGCTCCGCCCGGAGATGGACATTTCCAAGGTCATGGAAGCCTTCGACGCGGCCACCGCCGACGAACTCGCGGTGGTCGGTGCGGAGGGGCAGGTGCTGGGGCTGCTGTCGGAAAGCTTCGTCAGAAAGCGCTATGCCGAGGAAATGGAGAAGAACCAGCGCGATCTGTTCGGGGAGCGAAGCGCTTGAGGCGCTGGACGCCGACCTTGACAAGCGCCCGCCATGCTGCTTCAACCCCCGCAAATCCGCGACATGCCGTCCGCGATCCGCCGACCGGGCCCCTCGTCCTGACAGGAAATTCCTGAAAGGGCCGCCGAGCCGCCCGGAGGTCAACATCCCCCAGCGAGTTTCGCCCGGGGATGCGTTTTTGCTTTGCGCCGTTTCCGGCGCGGGCAACGGGTTTGCGTATGGCGGTCGGTCGCCCCACCTTCCGTCTGATCACGGAAGGACGGAAGGAAGCTTGATGTTCGATTCGCTCCAGGACCGCCTCGGGTCCATCCTGAACGGCCTCACCGGTCGCGGCGCGCTTTCCGACAAGGACGTGTCGGCGGCGCTGCGCGAGGTGCGGCGGGCGCTGCTGGAGGCCGACGTCTCGCTGGAGGTCGTCCGCGGCTTCACCGACCGGGTGCGCGAAAAGGCCGTCGGCGCCGAGATCCTGAAGTCGATCAAGCCCGGCCAGATGGTCGTCAAGATCGTCCATGACGAGCTGATCGCCACCCTCGGCGAAACCCAGGTGCCGATCGACCTCAACGCGCCGGCTCCGGTCGTGGTGATGATGGTCGGCCTCCAGGGCTCCGGCAAGACGACCACCACCGGCAAGATCGCCAAGCGGCTGAGCGAGCGTCAGAAGAAGAAGGTCCTGATGGCCTCGCTCGATACGCGGCGGCCGGCCGCGCAGGAGCAGCTGAAGGTCCTCGGTGAGCAGACCGGCGTCGCCACCCTGCCGATCATCGCCGGGCAGGGGCCGGTCGAGATCGCCGGACGAGCAGAACAGGCCGCCCGCCTCGGCGGCTACGACGTCGTCATCCTCGACACCGCCGGCCGCACCCATATCGACGAGCCCTTGATGGTCGAGATGGCCGACATCAAGGCCAAGACCCGGCCGCACGAGATTCTCCTCGTCGCCGACTCGTTGACCGGCCAGGACGCCGTCAATCTCGCCCGTTCCTTCGACGAGCGCGTCGGAATCACCGGCATCGTCTTGACCCGCGTCGACGGCGACGGCCGCGGCGGCGCAGCCCTGTCGATGCGCGCGGTCACCGGCAAGCCGATCAAGCTGATCGGCGTCGGCGAGAAGATGGACGCGCTGGAGGACTTCCATCCGGCCCGCATCGCCGACCGCATCCTCGGCATGGGCGACATCGTCAGCCTCGTCGAGAAGGCGGCGGAGAACATCGACGCGGAAAAAGCCGCGGCGATGGCCAGGAAGATGCAGTCGGGCAAGTTCGACCTGAACGACCTCGCCGATCAGATCGGGCAGATGCAGAAGATGGGCGGCATGGGTGGCATGATGGGCCTGATGCCCGGCATGGGGAAGATGAAGAGCCAGATGGCCGCCGCCGGCCTCGACGACAAGATGCTGAAGCGCCAGCTCGCCATCATCTCCTCGATGACCAAGGCCGAGCGCGCCAATCCCGATCTCCTGAAGCATAGCCGCAAGAAGCGCATCGCGGCCGGCTCCGGCACCAATGCCGCCGAGATCAACAAGCTGCTCAAGATGCACCGCCAGATGGCCGACATGATGAAGGCCATGGGCAAGGGCGGCAAGGGCGGCATGATGCAGAAGATGATGGGCGGCCTCGCCGGCAAGATGGGCCTGCCCGGCGGCGGTATGCCGGGCGGGATGCCGGACCTGTCGAAGATGGACCCGAAGGAACTCGAGGCGCTGGCGAAGGCCGCGCAGTCCGGCGGCGGGATGCCCGGGATGCCGAAGGGCCTGCCCCCCGGCTTCGGCGGTCCGGGCGGCGGCATGCCGGGCGGATTTCCGGGTCTGCCCGGTCTGCCGGGAAAGAAGAAATAACCGAGGCGTCGGCCTCTCCCGAAACACCAACGATGCGGATGCCGGCGACCCAAGAAGGCCGGTGCCGAGACAACCTCAGAAGGAAGACGAAATGCCCCTGAAGATGCGCCTGGCCCGTGCCGGCTCGAAGAAGCGCCCCTACTACCACATCGTCGTCGCCGACGCCCGTTCGCCCCGCGACGGCCGCTTCATCGAGCAGATCGGCGCCTGGAATCCGATGCTGCCGAAGGACGCCGAGCGCGTCACGCTGAAGGAAGACCGGATCAAGCACTGGCTGTCGGAAGGCGCCCAGCCGACCGACCGCGTCCTGCGCTTCCTCGACAAGGCCGGCATTGCGTCGCGCCCCGAGCGCAAGAACCCGACCAAGGGCCTGCCGGGCAAAAAGGCCCAGGAGCGGGAAGCCGAGCGCAAGCAGCGCGAGGAAGACGCCGCTGCGGCAGCAGCCGAGGCCGAGGCCGCCAAGAACGCGCCCGCCGAGGAAGCTTCGGCCGAGTGACGGCCAGGGCCGACGGGTGAATCGGCCTCGATCGTTTCGACGGGCGGCGTCCTCGACGCCGCCCGTTTCGATTCATGGTACCAATTGCTGAGAGGTTTATCATTTCATAACGCGACGGTAAGGTTTACCTCGAAATAATGCGGCCGCGACGATTCGAAGCCGGTCGCGCCGATTTCCATTGCTTCGCAGAGCGTAGCGCGACCGAGCCATGGATACCTTTTCGATGGAAGCCATGCCCATGGACACCCGATACGATGCGGATGCGATCGGGGACATATTCCAGCTTGCGCCCCTGCCGCTCTGGCTGGAAGACTTCAGCGCCGTCAAGAAACTGCTCGATGCCTGGCGGGCCGAGGGCGTGACCAATCTCCGGGCTCACCTCGAGGCCAATCCGGAGCTCGTGCGCAAGGCGGCGCTTTCGATCCGGGTGATCGCCGTCAACCAGAAGACCGTCGAACTCTTCGAGGCGGACGACGCCGACCATCTCATCGCCCATCTCGACATCGTCTTTTCCCGCGACATGCTGTCCTCCCACATGGGCGAACTCTGCCAGCTCTGGGAGCGCGACGACGGCTTCGAGAGCCAGGCCGTCAACTACACCCTGTCCGGCCGGCGTCTCGACGTGCAGCTCAAGGCCCGCATCCTGCCCGGGCACGAGGCCGACTGGAGCCGGGTGATCCTGTCGACGGAAGACGTGACGGAACGCGAGGAGGGCCGCAGGCGGCTCGCCTCCAGCGAGGCCTTCGCCCGCGGCCTGTTCGAATATTCGCCGATCTCGCTGTGGGTCGAGGATTTTTCCGTCGTCAAGACGCTGATGGACGAGGTTCGCGACCGCGGCGTCGTCGACTTCCGCACCTTTCTCGACGTGCATCCGGAATTCGTCGGCCGCTGCATGAGCGAGATCCGCGTCCTCGACGTCAACCAGCATACGCTGGACCTGTTCAAGGCCGAGGACAAGGCGATGTTGCTCAGCCGGCTCGGCGAGGTTTTCCGCGACGACATGGAGCCGCATTTTCGCGAGCAGCTCATCGATCTCTGGAACGGTACCCTGTTTCAGCAGCGCGAGGTGGTGAACTATACGCTCGACGGCGAGCTGCTGCATGTCCACCTGCAGTTCTCCGTCTTTCCAGGCCGCGATTCCGATTGGTCGCTGGTCCAGGTGGCCCTCACCGACATCACCGCCCGCAAGAAGGCCGAGGCCTATCTCGAATTCCTCGGCAAGCACGACATCCTGACCAAGCTCTACAACCGCTCCTTCTTCGTCGACGAGCTGAACCGGCTGGAACGCAAGGGCCCGGCGCCGGTGACGGTCATCGTCGCGGATCTCAACGGATTGAAGGCGGTCAACGATACGCTCGGTCATGCCGCCGGCGACGCGTTGCTGCGCAGGGCGGGCGAGGTGTTGCGCGAGGCGGTGCAGAAGCCTCACTGCGCGGCGCGGATCGGCGGCGACGAGTTCGTCATCCTCCTGCCGGCGAGCGGCGAGGCCGACGGCCTTCAGATGGTCGCGGACATCGAGGAACTGGTCGAGGTCAACAATCAGTTCTACACGGGGGCCGTCCTGTCCTTCTCGCTCGGCGTCGCCACGGCGATGCAGACGGAGCGCCTCGAAGATACGGTGAAGCGCGCCGACAAGCGGATGTACGAGGAAAAACGCAGGCACTATGCCGAAGCCGGCGGGGACGCCGGCAAGCCTCGCGGCAAGCGAAGCCGGCAGATGTGACGGCATCGCCTGCCGCCCGATACTTCCGGGCGCGGCGAAAGGGCGATGACGAGAGCATCGACGGCGGTGCCGGAACGGTCTATGCGATCGGCGGCGCCCGCGATTCCGCCGAAGCGGACCGGCGGGCCTCGCCGTCGACGAGGCATGGTCTGGCGCGGCGATCGCCTCATCGGAGCGCCGCGGGAAAAACGGGAACGAAGACGCCTTTGCCTGCCAGACCAATCAACCGCGACGAAACGCTGAGACCGGCCGCCGCGGAGCCGGCCGACGAGGGGCGATCTCCCGTCCTTCTCGCGGTCATCGGCGGCGCCCACGGCATTCGTGGCGAGTGCCGGGTCAAATCCTTCACCGAGGAGCCGGAGGCATTCGGCCGCTACGGGCCGCTCTTCGACGCGAAGGGCAATCGCTACACGGTGAAGGCCGCCCGGCCGCAGAAGAACGTGCTGCTCGTCCGCTTCGCCGAGGTTGCCGACCGCAATCACGCCGAGCGTCTGAACGGCACCGAACTCTTCGTCGACCGCTCGGTGCTGCCCGAGCCCGAAGACGACGACGAGTTCTATCTGGAAGACCTGATCGGGCTCGAAGCGCGGACGAGCGATGGCGAGATCGTCGGTCGCATCGTCGCGGTTCACGACTTCGGCGCCGGCGACATTCTGGAACTGGCCCCCCTCAAGGGCCCGACCGTGATGATCCCGTTTTCGGAAGCCGCGGTGCCGGAACTCGATCTCGACGCCGGCTTCATCCTCGTCGACCCGCGCGCGGCGGGTCTCGTCGACGGCGACGAGGAAGCGGACGACGAGGAAACGGAAAGCGGGCAAGCCGGCGATGCGCCGGACCCGACAGAACGACGAGAGGAAACGCCATGATCATCGTCTCCGGTATCCTGCGGCTCAGCCCGGCCGACCTTGCAAGCGTCAGGGTCGCGGCGGCCGCGGTCCTCAGCGCCACCCGCGCGGAAGACGGCTGCATCGTCTATTCGTTTGCCGAAGATTTTTTGGAGCCCGGCCTCGTCAGGATCTACGAGGAGTGGGAAAGCCGCGAGGCGCTCGCCGCGCACGGCAAGTCCGCTCACATCGCCGCCTGGCACGAGGCGCTGCGCGCCGTCACCGTCGTCGAGCGCGACCTCGAGCTGATCGAGGCCGGCAAGGCGGAGCCGCTCGGCTGATCCCATGCCGTTCCGTGCCACCGTCCTCACGCTCTATCCGGAGATGTTTCCGGGTCCGCTCGGCGTTTCGCTCGCAGGCAGGGCGCTGGACCGGGGCGAGGCGGTCTTGGAAACCCGGCAGATCCGCGACTTCGGCCGTGGCCGGCACCGCGCGGTGGACGACACGCCGGCCGGCGGCGGCGCGGGCATGGTGCTGCGGGCCGACGTTCTGGCGGACGCGATCGACGCGGCGTCTCCCGAGGGCGACGGGCGCCCACGGCTCCTGATGAGTCCCCGCGGTAGGCCGTTGACCCAGAGCTTCGTGCGGGAGTTGGCGGCGGGCGAGGGGGCGCTGATCGTCTGCGGCCGCTTCGAGGGCGTCGACGAGCGGATCATCGAGGCGCGGGGCCTCACGGAGATTTCGATCGGCGACTACGTGCTGTCGGGCGGCGAGATCGCCGCGATGGTGCTGCTCGATGCGGTGATCCGCATTCTGCCGGGGGTAATGGGCAACGATCAGTCGGGCGTCCACGAAAGCTTCGAGGCGCCGTTCCTGGAGCATCCGCACTATACCCGCCCCGCCGAATGGGCGGGGCGGCCGATCCCCGAGGTTCTGACGTCGGGCAATCACGGCGCCATCGAGCGCTGGCGCCGAGCCGAAGCGGAGCGATTGACCCGCGAGCGGCGTCCGGACCTGTTGCGGCGCGGCGCGGGAAAGACGAACGGCGACGATCTGTGACCGCCGGCGTTCGATGACTTGGATTTCGTCGACGCAGGGCGTCCTGGAAGAAGCTTGACCTCCGGTCAGCGACGGCGGGTCGACCCGGTCGGACCCTTGCCGCCGCGCGACCGCGAGGCCTGGGACTTGCCACGCGGCTTCGCCGGCTTCTTGGGACGGTCGGTCGCCGTTTCGCTGACGGTGGCCGTCGCGGCGGCCTCCTTGCGGGGTCTGGCGCCGGCCGGCCCGGCTGGCTGCGTCATCGTCTCGGACGTCTCGCTTGCGCCGTGCGGGCCGACCGCCTCGTCCTCCTTCGAAGAGGATCCGGATTTCGCGGCGGCAATCGTTTCGGCGGACTCCGTGGCCGAGGCTTCGGCCGCGGCCGGCGTTGCAGCGTCGTCCTGCGGGCCGGCCTCCACGACCGTCGCGGCTTCTGCGGAAGCGGCCTCAGGGGGCGCGAACGAAGCCTCGCTCGAACCCGTCGCGTCGCCGGGCTCGGCGGACTCGGCGGGCGCCTGGTCGAGAACATCGAACTCGGCCGAGGCTTCCGGAACTCTCTCCGGCTCGACGGGCAGTGGCGCCGGCACGCGAGATTCGGCGGACTTTCCAAGGTCGGTGGGGCGTGAAGCGCCGGAACCTTTCGCCGCGGTGAAGGGTGCCGAGAAGCCGGCATTGTTGCCGCCGGCGAAGGAGCCGTAGGAGAGGTTCGCGGCGTCCAGGGCGCTCGACATCAAGGCCTTGGCCGGCATGGTCATGGCCTCGAACGCCGCGCCGAAGCCATCCAGGCCCGCCACTGCGCCGAAGCTGCTCTCGCCGCCGAGATTCGAGACGTTGCGGCCGAGGGTGCCGGCCTTGGCGATGCGCTCGGCATAGGCACCCATGCGGCGCGGGCCGGTTTCGTGAGACGCTTCGCTCTTCGGCGCGCTGGCGCCGGTATGGGTGGTGCCGTGGGTCAGGGCGAAATCGACGATGCGCGGCACGATCTCGGCGCGGAAGCGCGAGCCGTTGAAGACGCCGTAATGGCCGACCTTCGGCTGGACGTAGTGGACGCGCTTTTCGCCGGGTATGTTGACGCACAGATCCTGTGCCGCTTCGGTCTGCCCGACGCCGGAGATGTCGTCGTTCTCGCCCTCGACGGTGAGGAGGCCGGTCCGGCGGATCGCCGTGAGGTCGACCCGCTCGCCGCGATGGGTGATCTCGCCCTTCGGCAGCGAGTGCTTGACGAAGACCTCGTCCACCGTCTGCAGATAGAACTCGGCCGTCATGTCCATGACGGCGTTGTATTCGTCGTAGAAGGTGCGGTGCTTCTCCGCCGAGTCGCCGTCGTCCTTGACGAGGTGCCAGAAGAAATCCTTGTGGGCGATGACGTGGCGATCGAGATTCATCGACATGAAGCCGGTGAGCTGCAGGAAGCCCGGATAGACCTGCCGCATGAAGCCGGCATGCGGGAAGGGGACCGGCATGACGACGTTGTCGCGGAACCAGTCGATGCCGCGCTCCTTGGCGAGATCGTTGACCGCCGTCGGATTGATCCTGGTGTCGATCGGGCCGCCCATCAGCGTCATGGTCGCGGGCGCGCAGGGATCCTCGGCCTTTTCGAGGACGGCGGTCGCCATCAGCACCGGCACGGCCGGCTGGCAGACGCCGATCACGTGGGTGTCCGGCCCGAGAAAGCGCAGCATCTCGATGACGTAGTCGACATAGTCGTCGAGATCGAAGCCGCCGCTGGAGAGCGGCACGGTGCGGGCGTCCTTCCAATCGCTGATATAGACGTCGGCGTAGGGCAGGAGCGCCTCGACCGTGCCGCGCAGAAGCGTCGCGTAGTGGCCGGACATCGGCGCGACGATGAGGATCCGCGGATCCTTGCCGTGCCCCTTCGGCAAAGCGCGCTCGAAATGCAGGAGATCGCAGAACGGCTTGCGCCACACCGGCTTGTCGACGACGGGGACGCGCTGGCCACGGATCGTCGTCTCGTCGAGGCCGAATTCCGGCTTGCCGTAAACCCGCGTCGTGCGCTCGAAAAGTTCCGCCATGGCGGCGACCGAGCGGCCCGCGGCGGTATGGGACAGCGGGTTGAACGGATGCTGGTAGAACAGGCGCGTAGCGTCGGCAACGGCGCGGAACGGCGTCAGCGCGGCGTGATTCCATTCATAGAGCTGGTATAACATCGCAACTGCCTTCTCTTTGGTCCCATCATAGCAAGCGTTGCTGCAATGCACAAATTACGGGACGGCCACGTCGCATTCGCCATCTGCGCGATAGGTCGCCGAGCCGGATGTCGACCGTGTCGATCAGTTCAGGCCACGACTCGCTTTCGGGAAGTTAAGCCGCATAGGCTTTTGTGAAACCTTCATGAAAACATTTTCGTCAGAAGATGATGGATTGCTGTGCATGTCGAGACCAGAAGCGACAACAGGGAAGCGATGGCAGAGCGACGTGTTCGTTGCGCCACAGACCCCTCGCAGCCGGATTGGGCTTCCCCGACCGGCAAGTGTTCCGATCATACCTCGCGTGTCATGACGCAGCGGTCGGTGACGCGGCTTCCCCCCGGCGTCTCCGCCAGCTTGCGCTGGAGCAGCCGGGGCGGGCAATCGGCGTCCGGGAGCACATCAAAACCGAGGCGCCGGTAGAAGGAGGCACCGACCGGGACGTCGGTGTAGGTGGTCAATCCCACCCCGGAGTGCCGGAACCAGCGGGCCCGCTCCAGAACGGCGGAGACCAGAGCGCTGCCGATGCCGCGGCGTCCGTGATCGGGCTCTACCGAAAGCTCGCTGAGCCAGTAGAGTTCGGACGTTGCATGGGCCGCTGCGAAGCCGACGGCCTCGCCGCTGCGCTTCTTCTCTGCGACGAAGACCTCGTGATCGACCAGGAAGCGCACGAAGTCGCCGACCGACGGCTTCGGCGCATCGGCGATCTCGGTCTTGCCGAGGGCGATCAGCGTGGCGTCGGCCCGCCTTGCGATCGCCAACAGCCGCCGGGCCTCGCCTGGCTCCATCATGCGGATGCGATAGCCTTCGGGGCCGAAGCCCTTGAACGCCTTGCGGCCGGCCTTGGAGGCCGTGCCCTCCCGCCGACCGGCCAAAGGTTCGTCGGCCCGTTTGCCGGCTTTGGCCGATTTAGCCGTCATAGCCCTCGACGAGGACGATGCTGCCCTCCGCGATGGTCTGGCGGATCGCCTTGGCCTTTTGGTAGTCGGCGCTCTCGTAGCAGGCCCTGGCGGTTTCGAGGCTGTCGAACTCGATGATCACGTTGCGCGCTCGGCCGTTTCCTTCGACCGCCTCCGCCGCGCCGCCACGGGCGAGAAACCGCGCGCCGTGCGACTCGAAGGCGGGCTTGGCCGCCGCGACATAGGCTTTGTAGCCTTCGGGGTCGCGCACGTCGATCGAGGCGATCCAGTATCCTTTTGCCATCGTCTTTCCTCCCGATTCAGTTCGCCGCGGCCATCTCCGCGAGAATCGCGGTCGCGGCGGCTTTGGGGTCGCTTGCGGCGACGATCGGGCGCCCCACGACGAGATGCGAGGCGCCGGCGGCGAGGGCATCGGCCGGCGTCGCGACGCGCTTCTGGTCGCCATGATCGCTTCCGACGGGCCTGATGCCCGGGGTGACGACGGCCATCTGCGGGCCGACGATCCGGCGGATCTCCGGGGCTTCCGCCACGGCGGCTACGAGACCGCCCATGCCGACGTCGCGGGCCTGGGAAGCGCGCAGGGCGACGAGTTCGGGGATCGTCAGCCGGTATCCGGTGGCAGCCACGTCGGCGTCGTCGAGCGAGGTCAGCACGGTGACCCCGAGAAGGGTGAGGTCGCTACCCTCGGCCGCGCTCGTCGCGGCGCGCATGGCATGGGGATAGGCGTGGATCGTCAGCATCGAAGCGCCGAGTTCGAGGGCGCTTTCGACCCCCTTTTCGACGGTATTGGAAATGTCGAGCAGCTTGAGGTCGAGAAACACCCGCTTGCCGGCCCGGGCGAGTTCGCCGACGAGCGGCAGGCCGCCGGACAGTGCCAGCTGGTAGCCGATCTTGTACCAGACGACGGTGTCGCCGAGGCTCTCGACGAGCCGCTCCGCTTCGCCCCGGCCGCTCACGTCCAACCCGACGATCAGCCTGTCCCTGGCACTGTCTCGCATCACCGCAGCCTCCTCGAAAGGCCCCGAATCGGACCCCCGAAGCTCTTTCCATCATTCCGGCGGAATGTCGACCGTGACGGTGGTACCGGTGGTGTGGGAATTGACGTCGATTTCGGCGTCGAGACCGCGGACGAGGGACACGGTGATCCGGCCGCCGAGGCCGCCCTCGAACTCGCGCGCCTTCTGGCGGCGGCCGGCCTGGACGCCGGTCTCGACGATCTCGCTTCCGCCGGCAGCGGCCTTGGGCTCCGGGGCGCCTCGCGACATGCCCAGCGAATCGGCGAGCTGTCGCGCCTCGTTGACGGCGCTCGACGCTTCGCCGTCGCGTCGCGCTTCCTCGGTCAGCTGCGAGATCTCGCCCCGATCGAGCGGCTGCGGCTGTTGGCGTTGATAGGGCCAGCTGCTGTCCTTCGGCAGGCCGATACCGTCGTCGGTGACGGTCAGCCGGATGACGCCGGAAGAGAGCATCTTCAGCCGCGCCTCGACGAGGCCTTCCTCGCGACCCGCGAAGGCGTGCTTGAGAGCGTTGGTCAGAAGTTCCGAAAACAGCAGGCCGATCCTCGCGGCCCGGTCGACCTTCACCTCGACGGCATCGCAATCGACGTTGATCCGCACCGAGCGGCGGCCGTCGAGATGGCCGATCGTCGCCGCGACACGGCTGATATAGGCGCCGAGCGGCACCCGCTCGGAGCGCGTCGAGCCGACGCCGGCCTCGGTCATCTCCTGATAGAGCAGTTGCAGGCTTTCGATCCGCCTCGCCAGCGCCGTGAAGCTCTCGTGGCTGGTCTTCACGCGCGCCTGCATGCGGATCATGCCGACGATCATCGACAGGTGATTCTTCACCCGATGCTGGATCTCGCCCAGCGCGGCGTCGAGGGGGGCCGCCTCGCCACCCGTCTTGGTGCCGGGGGCGGCGTCTTCGCCCTCGCTCATGTCCCTCTGGACGCCGAGAAAGCACTGCAGCCTGTCGTTCTCGTCATAGAGCGGCGTGATCATCAGCCGATTGACGAATTTCGTCCCGTCGGCGCGGTAGTTCAGGATGTCGATGGAGATGTCCCGCTCGGCCCGCAGCGCTTCGCCGATCTGACGGGCATGGTCGGGATCGGTCTCGTCGCCCTGCAGGAAGCGACAGTTCCGTCCGATCGTCGCAGCCGACGCATAGCCGGTGATCCGCCCGAAGGCGGCGTTGGCATAGATGATCGGATTGCCGTCGAGATGCGGATTGCTGAGGACGAGCGCCAGCGGCAGCTTGGCCAGCGCCGCCGTCGTGATGTTCGAGGGGAGGCCGTACCCCTCCGAATTCTTCTCGTCACGATTATCCATGTGACGCCAACCCCGCCGCGTGTCCCATGCCAAGCCCGATCCATCCTTCGTCGTCGCCGGCTTCCGAGGCGGCCGAGGTCCTCGCCATCCGGCGAGGTTTCGTGTCCTGGCGGTACCTGGAAGAACGCGGCGTCGCACGAAAAAGTTGGTTCAGGCGTGAAGATTTCAAGGGACCTGATTGCCAAAAGGCCCGCACACGCCACGAATCCGCCTGACTTCGACGACGAATGCAAGCCTCGCGATCCATCGCCGGCTAACGGTCACTGCCGGCCCGGTCGCAAAAGTCACGCCTCGGACCAATTCAGTGGGCGGCTTCCCAGTTTTCCGCGGCCTTGGCGTCGACGACGAGCGGAACCGACAGATCCACGCGGGGCAGGGGCGCCTCCGCCATCACCTTGGCGACCAGCGGCAGCGTCGCGTCCACTTCCTCGTCCGGAACCTCGAAGATCAGCTCGTCATGCACCTGGAGCAGCATCTTCGCCGAAAGTCCGGCCTCGGCGAGCGCCGGCTCCATCCGGACCATCGCGCGGCGGATCACGTCGGCGGCCGTTCCCTGGATCGGCGCGTTGATCGCGGCGCGCTCGTTGAACGCCCGCATCGACGCATTCGGGGACTTGATGTCGGGATAGTGGGCCCGTCGGCCGAACAGCGTCTCGACATAGCCGTGCTGCTTCGCAAAGGCCTTGGTCGCGTCCATGTAGTCGCGAATGCCCGGGAAGCGCTCGAAATAGCGCCGGATATAGAGCCCGGCCTCCTCGCGCGGGATCGCCAGCTGGTTGGCGAGACCGAAGGCGGAGATTCCGTAGATGATGCCGAAATTGATCGCCTTCGCCCGCCGCCGGACGTCGGACGGCATGCCCTCGACCGGGACCCCGAACATTTCCGAGGCGGTCATGGCGTGGATGTCGAGCCCTTCGACGAAGGCCTGCTTCAACTGCGGGATGTCGGCGATGTGCGCGAGAATGCGCAATTCGATCTGGCTGTAGTCGGCCGAGACCAGCTTCTTGCCCTCCGGCGCGACGAAGGCGGTGCGGATCGCCCGGCCTTCCTCGGTCCGAACCGGAATGTTCTGGAGGTTCGGCTCGGAGGAGGAGAGGCGACCGGTCGTGGTGGAGGCCATGGAATAGGAGGTGTGGATCCGGCCCGCCGCGTCCATGTGGTTCGGTAGCGTGTCGGTATAGGTGCCCTTCAGCTTGGTGAGCTGGCGCCACTCGACGATCTTCGAGGGCAGGGGATGGCCCTCGGCGGCGAGTTCCTCCAGCACCTTCACGTCCGTCGACCACTGGCCGCCCTTGGTCTTCTTGCCGCCGGGCAGGCCCAGCTTGCCGAACAGGATCTCGCCGAGCTGCTTGGGCGAGCCCGGATTGAACTCCTCGCCGGCGAGTTCCGCGATCTCCGCCTCGAGCCCGCCCTGCTTCTGGGCGAAGCGGCCGGACAGCCGCGACAGGATCTGCCGGTCGACCATGATGCCGCGCTCTTCCATGCGGGCGAGCACCGGCACCAGCGGCTTTTCCAGCCGCTCGTAGACCGAGGCGAGACCTTCCGCCGCCAGACGCGGCTTCAGGACGCGCCAGAGCCTTAAGGTCACGTCGGCATCCTCGGCGGCGTAGTGGGTCACCCGCTCGATTTCGCAGGAAGCGATCGGCCGGGCGTTGCGGCCGGAGCCGCAGAGATCCTTGAAGGAGATCGGCTTGTGGCCGAGGAAGCGCTCCGACAGCTCGTCCATGCCGTGGCCCGACAGCGAGGCCGATGCGTCGAGGGCGTAGGAGATCAGCATCGTGTCGTCGAAGGGCGCGACGACGATCCCGTGCCGCATCATGACGAGCGTGTCGTATTTCGTGTTCTGCCCGACCTTGAGGATCGCCGGATCCTCCAGCACCGGCTTCAGGATCGCCAGCGCGGTTTCCAGCGGGATCTGCGGGCCGATTTCCTCTTCCGCCGACCTTTCCGAGAGGAGGTCGGCCTCGCCGTTCGGCGAAACGTGACCGAGGGGGACATAGGCGGCGCGGCCGGGCGCCACGGCGAAAGAGACGCCGACGAGTTTGCCGTTCATCGCCGACAGGGCATCCGTCTCGGTGTCGAAGGCGAGAATGCCGGTCTCGGTCGCCTCGGCGAGGAAGTCCCGCAGCGAAGCCTCGTCGCGGATCGTCAGATAGGCGGAATGGTCGAAGCTCGCGGCGGCGGCCTCGCCCTTGCGCGACTCGACGAGCATCGCCGGCACGAGCGCGAGACGCGGCGCGCCGTCCTCGCCGCCGCCGATCGCGGCCGGGCCGCTTCCTGCCATCGGATCGAGATCGGGCCCGCGGGCCGGGGTGTCGACGGCGATCGTCGCCGTCTCGACGTCGCTCGCCGAAACCTCCAGCGTCGCCGCGACCCGCCGGGTGAGGGTGGTGAATTCCATCGCCTTGAGAAATGCGATCAGCTTCTCGCCGTCCGGCTCGTTGAGGAAGAGATCGTCGAGGGGCGTGTCGAGCGGCGTGTCGCAGTCGAGCGTGACGAGGCGCTTCGACAGTCGCGCCTGCTCGGCGAAGGCGACGAGGTTCTCCCGGCGCTTGGCCTGCTTGATCTCCTCGGCCCGTTCCAGCAGCGTTTCGAGATCGCCGTAGTCGTCGAGCAGCTGCGCCGCCGTCTTCGGCCCGATGCCCGGAACGCCCGGAACGTTGTCCGACGTGTCCCCGACCAGCGCCTGCAGATCGATCATCTTCTCCGGATAGACGCCGAACTTCTCCTTCACCTCTTCCGGCCCGAGGCGCTTGTCCTTCATCTGGTCGTAAAGGATGACGCCGGGGCCGACGAGCTGCATCAGATCCTTGTCCGACGAGACGATGGTGACGTCGCCGCCGGCGGCGATCGCCTGTTTCGTGTAGGTGGCGATCAGGTCGTCCGCCTCGTATCCCTGCTTCTCGATGCAGGGCAGGTCGAAGGCGCGCACCGCCTCGCGGATGACGGCGAACTGCGGCACGAGGTCCTCCGGCGGCGCCGTGCGGTTGGCCTTGTACTGGTCGTAGAGCTCGTTCCGGAAGGTCGTCGAGGAATGGTCGAATATCACCGCGAAGTGGGTCGGCGCGACGCCGACCGTCGTGTCCCGCGATTCCTCGACGAGCTTCCACAGCATGTTGCAGAAGCCCGAGACGGCACCGACCGGCAGTCCGTCGGACTTGCGGGTGAGCGGCGGCAAGGCGTGATAGGCCCGGAAGATGTAAGCCGAACCGTCGACGAGGAAGAGATGATCGCCCTTTTTCATGGAAGGGTTGGTATCGCGCGCGTGACGGGCTGTCCATCACCTGCCGGCAGGCGCCGGCGCAGGACGACGAGCAGGCGCCGGCGCAGGACGACGAGCAGGGGCCGGCGCGCCGATTTCCGGAGCGAGCGGCAAACGTTGCCGAAAAGTCACGTCGAGTGCTTTATGCGGCTCGAGATCCTTTCCGGCGTTGCATCACGGCGAAATCCATGATCACTTCGGACCAAATCACCCCATTCACGTCGATGTGAGAGGGTGAGCCTTGCCTGCAGCTTGATTTCGGCGCGCGCCGGTCGCATTATAATCGCGACGGTGCGACAGACGGCGCCGTATTCGGCCAAGGCACGTCCCCCGCTTTAGAGCCGAAATTAGAGACGCCGAGGTCCTCTTCCCCCCTCTCCAGGACCGGCGTCGAGAGAGTGCAAGAGAGTCGTCACGGCGTATCCCCCTCCAGGCCGTGGCGGCTCTCTTCGTTTCTGACCATCGCCAAGCTTCGACGTTTCTGGCAGCGACGGCGCGTGGCCTGCCGGCCGCCGGACGTCCCGTCCGCGACGCCTCGCCCGGCTCGCCGGTGCACGAAACGCCCATATCCGTCGGGACGCGAGGATTTTCCGCCGTCTGGGGATTTCGCACTTCGCCTGCGAAAACCGCGTTGACACCGGCAAGGCCAGCTTCTAAACGTCCGCCCCGTGCCCAGGTGGCGGAATTGGTAGACGCGCACGGTTCAGGTCCGTGTGCCGCGAGGCGTGAAGGTTCGAGTCCTTTCCTGGGCACCATTCCCCGAATTGAATCGTGATTGCCGGCCCTTTTTCGGGCCGCCGTTCGCGAGTCCCGAGACGTGCGGTCGCAGCATTCGGTGCGGCCACGGGCGAGTCTGCGGGATAGGTTCCTCTTGCGTCCGAAGCGTGTTTCCCGTGGCGTCGTCCGCCCGCGGCCGTCGCGCGCGCAGGCATCGGTTCCCACGTCATCTCTCATCCTCCGGGATTCCCGGCCACCCCGTCAGGATTCCGGACGCTCCCCCTCGGCGGATCCGAGCGCCGCGCCTTTCGCTTCGCCGCGAAGCGCGGTGACGAAGGGCGCGGCCGGGAGGCGCGATTGATCTTCGTCAAGGACGAAGGCGCCGAGGCGCGGCATGGTGTTCCTGCGAACGACGAAAACGACAACGCATCCGAGCGTCGCGGTGATTTTCATCGACGGCGGGTCCCGCCCGGACGGGTGGTCGGATCGAAACATTGCGTCCGGGTCGCGCGCCGCGAAAAGACGGTGAACTTCGCCATCCGCAACCCGTTGGGCTCGGCAGAGCCAGTTGAAGACACCCATCCGACCTTCGAGGGCATCATGCAAGACGACGAGCTCGCGCTGATCGACCGCTATTGGCGTGCCGCGAACTACCTTTCCGTCGGCCAGATCTATCTCGTCGACAATCCGCTGCTGACGGAGCCGCTCCGGCCGGAACACGTCAAGCGCCGGCTGCTCGGCCACTGGGGAACGACGCCGGGGCTGAATTTTCTCTATGCCCATCTCAATCGCGTCATCCGCGCCCGCGACGCCTCGGTCGTGTTCATCTGCGGGCCCGGCCATGGCGGCCCGGCGATGGTGGCGAACACCTGGCTCGAAGGAAGCTACGGCCAGATCTATCCCAAGGTCGGCCAGACGCTCGAGGGCATGCGGCGCCTGTTCCGGCAGTTCTCCTTTCCCGGCGGCATTCCGAGCCATGCCGCGCCCGAGACGCCCGGGTCGATCCACGAGGGCGGCGAACTCGGCTATTCGCTCGCCCATGCCTATGGTGCCGTGTTCGACGATCCCGACCTCGTCGCCGCCTGCGTCGTCGGCGACGGCGAGGCGGAGACCGGCGCGCTCGCCGCCTCCTGGCATTCCAACAAGTTCCTGAACCCGGCGGTCGACGGCGCCGTCCTGCCGATTCTCCACCTGAACGGCTACAAGATCGCCAATCCGACCGTCCTCGGCCGCATGGGCCGGGAGGAACTGGAAGCGCTGTTCACCGGCTACGGCCATGAACCGATCTTCGTCGAGGGGTCGGAGCCGGCCGCCATGCACGTCGCCATGGCCGCAGCCCTCGACCACGCCTTCGACCGGATCGCCGAAATCCAGGCTGCGGCCCGCAAAAGCGGGGCGGGCGCTGCGGAGCGTCCGCGCTGGCCGATGATCGTCTTCCGGTCGCCGAAAGGCTGGACCGGGCCGACGGAGGTCGACGGCAAGAAGGTCGAAGGGTTCTGGCTCGCTCACCAGGTTCCGGTCGCGGCCGTACACGACAATCCGGACCATCTCGCCATTCTCGAAGCGTGGATGCGCTCCTATCAGCCGGACGACCTGTTCGAGCCGGACGGGCGGCTGAAGCTCGAACTGGCGGATCTCGCACCGAAAGGGGCGCGGCGGATGGGCGCCAACCCCGCAGCCAATGGCGGCCTGCGCCGCCTCGATCTCGCCCGCCCGGGCCTCGACGCCTTCGCGATCGACGTCGAGGCGCCGGGCCGGACGAAGGGCGAGGCGACCCGGGCCCTCGGCCGCTATCTTCGGGCGCTGCTCGACGACAATGCCGACGATCGCAACATCCGCCTCTTCAGCCCGGACGAACTCGCCTCGAACCGCCTCGACGCGGTGTTCGAAACGACGGACCGCGTATGGATGGCGGACATCGAGCCCTACGACGTCAGCCTCGCCCGCGAGGGCCGGGTGATGGAGGTCCTCTCCGAGCATCTCTGCCAGGGCTGGCTCGAAGGCTATCTCCTCACCGGCCGGCACGGGCTCTTCGCCTGCTACGAAGCCTTCATCCACATCATCGATTCAATGTTCAACCAGCATGCCAAGTGGCTGAAGGTCTCCCGCCATCTGCCGTGGCGGGCGCCCATCGCCTCGCTGAACTATCTCTTGACCTCCCATGTCTGGCAGCAGGACCACAACGGCTTTTCGCACCAGGATCCGGGCTTCGTCGATCACGTCGCCTCGAAGAAGGCCGACGTCGTGCGGATCTATTTCCCGCCGGACGCCAACACGCTGCTCTGCGTCGCCGATCATTGCTTCGAGACCTACGACCGGGTGAACGTCATCGTCGCCGGCAAGGCGCCGGCGCCGCAATGGCTGTCGATCGAGGAGGCGCGGGCGCACGTCGCGGCGAAGATCTCGGCCTGGCCCTTCGCCAGCAACGTCGCCGAGGACGGCGAGCCCGATCTCGTCATGGCCGCGGCCGGGGACGTGCCGACCACCGAAGCGCTCGCCGCCGTCGACTTCCTGCGCAAGGCTCTTCCCGAGCTTTCGATCCGCTTCGTCAACGTCATCGACCTGATGGCGCTGCAGCGCCAGGAGGATCATCCCCATGGCCTCGAGGCTTCGCGGTTCGACGCGCTGTTCACCCGCGACCGGCCGGTGATCTTCGCCTATCACGGCTATCCGCGGCTGGTTCACCAGCTCTGCCACGGGCGCACCAATCACGCCAATTTCCACGTTCACGGCTATCATGAGGAGGGTACGACGACGACGCCCTTCGACATGACCGTGCTCAACGGGCTCGACCGGTTCCACCTCGCCATCGCCGCCATCGAGCGGCTGCCGGAAAAGGGCGGCGAAGCGGGCGCCCGGGCCTTGCACGACCTGCACGAAAGGCTCGAAGCCCACAGGACCTACGTCGTCGCCAATGGCGTCGACATGCCGGAGGTCACCGAATGGATCTGGTCCTCGTGATCTGTGCCCGCCTCGCGCAAACGGAGCCGGCGCGATGAGCGCGCCGCCCGTCCTCGGCCCGGGCGATGCCGTCCTGTGCCTCAATGCCGGCTCTTCCAGCCTCAAGCTGGCCTTGTTCGCGGCGGCGGAAGGCGGCTCGCTCGTCCCCCTGGCCCGTGGGCGGATGAAGCCGGCGGAGAAGGGCCTTCACCTGGCGATGAACGGCGAGGGCCTTGCGCCGCTCGACGAGACGGTCGCAGCCGGCTCCGGCGACGACGACCGCGCCGGCGACCCCGCCCATGCGCGCCTGCTCGACTGGGCCGCCGCCAGCACGCCGTCGGGCCGGCTTGCCGGCATCGGGCACCGGGTCGTCCACGGCGGTTCGCATTTTGCCGGGCCCGCGGTTCTCGACGGCGCGGCGATCGCTGCGGTCGAAGCCCTGACGCCGCTGGCGCCGCTTCACCAGCCGCTGGCGCTCGGTCCGATCCAGGCCGTGGCCCGGCTGCGGCCGGAGCTGGCGCAGACCGCCTCCTTCGACACCGTCTTCCACCGCAGCATCGCTCCGGTTCTCAGACGCTATGCCCTGCCGCGCGACCTCGCCGATCGCGAGGGCCTGACGAAGTTCGGCTTCCACGGTGTCAGCTACGATTTCGTCGCCGGCGAACTCGCCCGCCGCGATCCGGACGGCGGGGGAAAGCGCACGGTCGTCGCTCATCTCGGCTCCGGCGCCAGCCTCTGCGCCATCAGGCACGGGGCGAGCGTCGACACCACCATGGGCTTCTCCGTGCTCGACGGCCTCGTCATGGCGACGCGCTGCGGCTCCCTCGATCCCGGCGTCGTGCTGCATCTTTTCAAACGGACCGGCATGACGCCCGAGGCGGTCGAAGACCTTCTCTATCACCGATCGGGACTGCTGGGCGTCTCCGGCCTGTCCCGCGACATGCGCGAACTCCTCGCGGGCGAGAGCGCCGCAGCATGCGAGGCGGTCGAGCTCTTCGTCGTTGCGATCGCCCGGGAGACCGCGGCGATGGCGGCGGCGCTCGGCGGGATCGACCGTTTTGTATTTACCGGCGGGATCGGCGAGAATCAGCCGGAGGTGCGGGCTCGCGTGGCCGAGCGGCTCGCCTGGCTGGGGCTCGCCGTCGAAGAACGCGCGAATCGCTCGGGCGCCGCCCGCATCAGCCCGGACGGCGCACCGGTCGAAGTGCTGACGCTGGCGACCGACGAGGAATCCGTCATCGCGCGGGATGCCGCCCGACTGCTCGCATAGCGGGCCCTCGCGGCGTTTCGCGGCGGCGTCTCAGGCGGATCGGTCGTGCTCGGTGAGGGCGTTGCCGATAAAGCCGAGATGAGCCGCCCTTCGAGAAGGTCTGGCGGCCGGAACGGGAAGTCACGGCGATCGACGCCGCGGAACTCGGCATCACCGCGATCGTCCGGTCGATCGGCTTTCGGCCGGACTATGCCTTGATCGACGTCGACGTCTTCGACGACCACGGCAAGCCGGTCTTCGATCGGGGAGTCACCGCGATGCCGGGATTCTATTTCATCGGCCTCGGCTGGCTCGACACCTGGGGCTCGGGCCGCTTCCTGGCGATCGACGAGGACAGCCGCTTCCTGGCCGAGGCGATCGTCCGGCAGCGGGCGGAAGCCACGGCGTCTCCAAGCTCACAGATCGCCGAGATGCCGGCGCGCCGCGTAAAGGGCAATGGCCGCGGCATTCGAGACGTTCAGCGAATGGATCGCGCCCGGCATCGGCAGCCGCGCCAGCTTCGTGACCGTGGCCCGCGTCTTCTGGCGCAGGCCCTTGCCCTCGGCGCCGAGGACGATGGCGAGCTTTTCGCCGGCAAGGCTTTCCTCGAAGGTCTCGGGACCCTCCGAATCGAGGCCGATCGTCGCAAAGCCGTGTTCGGCGAGTTCCTCCAGCGCCTCGGCGAGGTTGCGGACCTCGATCTGGGTGACGTATTCCAGCGCCCCGGATGCGGCCTTGGCGAGGACGCCGCTTTCCTGCGGGGAATGGCGGGTGGTGGTCACCACCGCGTCGGCGGCGAAGGCCGTCGCCGAGCGCAGGATCGCCCCGACATTGTGCGGGTCGGTCACCTGGTCGAGGACGAGAACGAGCGTCGCACCGGAAAGCTCGCCGAGTCGTTTGGCCGACAGCGGCTCGGTCTCGAGCGCGACGCCCTGATGCACGGCCTCGGAGCCGAGTTCGGCGACGAGGGCGCGCGGCTCGGCGATCTCGTGCGGGCAGGGAAGGTCGCCTTCCGCGATGTCGAGGCGTGCGAGCGCGTTGCGCGTCACCAGCAGCCGATGGAGCCGCCGCCGCGGATTGTTCAGCGCCGCCTCGACGGTGTGGAGGCCGTAGAGCCAGATCCGCCCGGGCGCGGCGGCACGGCCCGGCGTCGGCTCGCCCTTGCCGCGCCGGGGCGCAGTGCCGGAACCGGCGCGCTTGGCGTCGCGATGGGCCCGGCGCAGCTTGGCGTAATGGGTATCCTTGGGGGAGCCGGCGGTTTCGTCTGTCATGGCGCCGGCTTATCGAAGCGCGGAGGCGAGGGGAAGGGGTGACGCCGGCCGCGACGCAAGGAACCGGGAAAATCGCGGCGGAGGGGGCGTTGACATGGGGCCGGTCTTTTTTCATAAGGCCGCACGGACATGCCGGGCGGTGCTTTTCGCAGCGGCCGGTTACATGCGGATGACGATGGCTGAAAACACCGTCACAGGTTCGGAGGGGTGTCCGAGTGGTTAAAGGAGACGGACTGTAAATCCGTTCGCTTAGCGTACGCTGGTTCGAATCCAGCCCCCTCCACCATCCTTTCCAAGGTCCGCATTTTGGCGTAGTGAAGAGCTGCGCGGGTATAGCTCAATGGTAGAGCAGCAGCCTTCCAAGCTGAATACGCGGGTTCGATTCCCGCTACCCGCTCCATTCCGCCACCCATGATGCTTTACCCGTTGCCGCTTCGGTCGCTCGCACTTGCGTATGGGTGCGCAAGCCTCTATGTCGCGCGCACCCGAAAACATCTTCCGGCACTGGGAGCAGGCGATGGCCAAGAGCAAATTCGAGCGTAACAAGCCGCATGTGAACATCGGCACGATCGGACACGTCGACCACGGCAAGACGTCGCTGACGGCGGCGATCACCAAGTTCTTCGGCGAGTACCGCGCCTACG
>NZ_JAJUWU010000028.1 GCF_021390325.1 Jiella avicenniae
AATCCTACGACGATATTCTCGATCACACCTGCAGGGCTTGGCGAAAGATCGAAACACAGCCGTGGCGCATCATGTCCATCGGCCTGCGAGAGTGGGCGCATGGGTTCTGATCAATGAGAGTTGGTATAAGCCGATGAAATCGCTTTCTCTCCCACAAAGGGGAGAGAGGGCGCCCTTTCGCCTGCCGCCGCACACGAGATCGGCGCTGCTGACGGCGATGCCCCGATCCGCTGGAGGACGTGCACGGGCGTCAACTCTGCAGGATCCAGCGAGAGGCTGGACGCAGGCGGTTTCTGCTGGCTTTGATGGGCCGAAAGGAGACCGTCCGCTTCTGAGCGGGATCGGCAGAAAGCCGCCACTCGGGTTTCGCCCCTTCGAAGACGCTCAAGTTCGGTGTTGGCGTTCTCGAAAGCAGTCGTTTCTAAGTGGACGCGGCGGCTTCGGCTTCAATTTGTGTAATGAGCAGCACCGCCCGTAGCCGTCGCGGCGCGAATGAAGTCGCCTTGCTTGTCCGAGAGGCCGAACGAAGCGAAGACCGCCTTATCCAAATCCCTCCGATAGACATTGATTTCACGGGCAGCGCGCCGACGCTCTCCCTCGGTCTTCGCCGAAGTTTCGGCGGTCTGTGCGGCCAAGATTTTATCGACAATTCCTGCAATCTTGCTGCTAGCGGGGGGGATCGGAAAATCCTCCAAATGCTTTTTGGTGTACCAAGGATGCAGCTTGTCATAGATGGAATATTTAGTTCGCAGGTACCACGCCCCGAGCGAACTGGCTGTCACACCCAAAACGAACTTCAGTATTTCAATATCATTATTCTTCTCAATCGCGATGTACAGCGACTGGTCAACAGCTGCAGGCTCGATAATGAGAGCTGCTGACAGTATATTTCCAAGCGTCTTCCGGAAAACGATTTTCGGATTTAAGATGTATTTTGGGTTTCGAGGTTCAGCCAGCCATTCGCCATATGAGATATATTTCCCAGAATGACGATACCTACACCAAAGGACATCGCGACCTCGCACTTCAGGGAGATACGTCGAATCCCTTTTGGTGGTAGAATGGTATGACCGTTCGTCTTTATCTCGTTTAGTCTGGGGGCCATGACCAAAAGCCGTTTTACCGTACCCGTCTGTCCGATAAGCGTGGATGCCCCTATTGAGATCGACAATCCGCTTCAGCCTTGGAAAGGTATCGAGGTGGGAGATTATGGCTTCCCCTGTTTTACTGTGACCGGGGTCTAGGATGCCGAGTCTGTTGATGTCTGCTACTGCTAGAGTGTTGACCAATCGTCCATCGGTCGGCGAAGAAAATTCGTAGATCGGTATTTCGGCGCCGGGCTTGCGGTTCTGCGCGACGAACACCGTATTCTCGATGTTTGCAGATCGGAAGACGTTGTACTTGTATACGCATACGCGCTCAAGGTGCCACTCATTGACTAGAGCGGAGCGCATCTTTCCGAAACTGTCAGAATTCAGCCACGAGTCTGGAATGATGTACCCCATAGCGCCCCCTTTGCGCAGAAGCGCGAGGCCACGTTCGATAAAATAAACGTAGAAATCCGTCTGATAGTTGGAGAAGGAATAGTAGGACTGGAAATATGCGCTGTATTCGCTTCCAGCGGAATAGAGGTACGGGGGATTGCCTATGACGCAATCGAATTTCGACCTCCTGAAGAATGGGAATTCGTCGTCCCAGTCAAAAATATTAAGCCGAATTTTATCATCCTCGGTTAGGAGTGATAGCGAATACGATTTGTAAAAATGGGAATCAATGAGAGAGTTTCCGCAACGGATATTTGCCCCGAGGTCGGGCAGAGCTCGCGTCTTGAACAGATCCATCTGTCGAGCAATGGTGTCGGCTTTCTCTCCTTCCAAGACCTTGAGAAGAAGCGACAGTTTTGTGACCTCTACCGCTTGCAAGTCGATGTCTACGCCGAAGATGTGGGTGGTCAAGATGCGCCGACGCTCGGAAATTGTAAGCTGCCATTCGCCGGTTCCGACCGGGTACAGCTTTGGATTTTTTCCACTCGCGCCCTAGCGGGATTGTCCTTGATGTACTGCACCCGATACCAGTCCAACAGATATTGATACGCCTCGATCAGGAAGGATCCCGATCCGCACGCGGGATCGATAATCCGAAGGGGAGCTTGATTGCGCATGCGCTTATCTAGGCCTGATATCTGCAGCGGCGTCTGATCAGCCAGCAGAGGATCCAGTGTATGACGCACTATGTATTTCGATATGTACGCTGGAGTGTAGTACACACCACCAGCTTTCTTAACCTCGGGCTTATCCTCGATGATGGCAGTCCGGCCGGATAGGCGGATGACTTTCCCAAGAAAGCGCTCGTAAATCTGCCCCAGAATGTCGGCGGGCAGAACGGAAAATTCATACGGACTGTCTGGGTAGTATAGGCCTGAAAGAATTGGCTTCAGAACCTTATCGTCAATGGTGAGAGCTAGCGTGAATTCATCGAGCGTTTCGGCAGATCCGTCGCCAGCGCGGAAGTGAAACAGGCCGGAGTTGTATCGGGTATCGGCTTGCTGGAATAAGGCTCCGAGCCGTCCATAGAGTCCCTTCCCTGCTGCGAGCTTCTGGAGCTGACCATAAGGCTCGATGCCGCGATCCTCGGCGATTCGAAGGAAGACGATCCGGTCAATGGTTTTCTGAATCGCAGTGTTTAGCTCTGTGAGCGATAGGTGAGGATTGCGTAGGGCAACGTTCCTCGCGAGAGCGGATCGCCAGCTTTCGATCTCAGCGAGGAAGGCATCGTCTACCTCGGCCGTGCCGCGCTTTCGCTTGTTGTCATCCGCATATTTGTCGAACGAGCCTTTGAGTATCGAGTCGCGTGAAAAGATCGCCGCGATCTCATCCCACTTTTCTACATACTGATCGAAGGTGTAATAGGCGACGCGGGCGACACTCGCCTTGTCACCCTTTTCGGGTTTGACTCGGCAATCGTAAACGGCGAATTCTTCAAAATCGGTCAGAATGGACAGCGGCAACTTTGCGCTCCAAGCATAGCGGCGAAGCTGAAATGCCGGAGATATATCGGACTTAATGTTGACCGAAGGTTTCTTGGCTTCAAGGAAAAACTTCCGGGTGCCGCCTATCCGGAACGCATAGTCTGGGGCTTTTGTATTGCCTCCGATCTTGATGGCGTCCTCATGGACGACATCTTTATACGCTTCCGCCCAACCTTGCTCGTTATCGATGTCCCATCCTAAAGCCTTGCAGAGGGGATCTACAAACTCGCGGCGGAGCTGAGTTTCGTTGTAGGTAGGTGCCTTGTATGCGTCTTTATGTGATTCAAAGCGTTCAACGAGATCGACAATCGTCTTTGGAGCGGGCATCGTTACCTATATAAGGTTATGAGTGAGGCAAAGCAGTTCGATCATATCTGCTTTGGGCTGAAAGACCTAGCCGGACGCGAGGCGATGGCGGCAGCTTCCGCGAGCCTATTTTCCGGAAGCGGGCCGACGGGTTTCCGCCCATCCTGGTCGTTCCAAAATAGCCCTGCGCATCCTTCATAGCAAATGTCCGCTTTCGAGTGGCAGACACGTCTATCAGAATGACCGAGATGGGCGCATAGCCGTCGGTCAGCAAGCCCACGCGCCAACGCCCGCCTTCCGTATTCCCGGCCGCGGTGAGCTACGGCCTCTTCCTTTTCCCCGGCGCGAAGCTGCCGGCCCCGCGCACCACTCACGGCGTATCGATCCCATAGCACCCCCCCTCATCAACCAAACGCACCCTTCCACCCTCCAACAATCCCTGTATACTCGCAGCCATGGAAGACACTTACGCCGTCACCGCCCTGGCCGCCCTCGCCCATGCCGACCGCCTGCGGGCGTTTCGCCTGCTGGTGAAGGCCGGGCCGGGCGGACTGCCGTCGGGGGAGATCGCCGTGCGGCTGACGATCATGCCGACGCGGATGAGTTTTCATCTGGCGGGGCTCGACCGGTCCGGCCTCGTCCATTCCTGGCGCGAGGGCCGGCAGGTCCGCTATGCGGTGCGCTTTACGGCGATGCGGGCGCTGCTGGCCTTTCTGGCGGAGGACTGCTGCGACGGGCATCCGGAGATCTGCGGCCCCGAGATCGGCGAGATGGCCGCCGGCGGCTGCGGGGGCCGCCCGGCGGACGCCGGAACGACGAGCGCGCCGCGCCCCGCAGCGGCGAAGCCGCGACCGGTCGGGGCCAAGCCTTGAGCGGGCCGCCGCCCTTCGATCTGCCCCGCCGGCTCGTCGCCGAGGCGCTCGGCACCGCGCTGCTCGTCGCGACGGTGGTCGGCTCGGGGATCATGGCCGAGCGGCTGACGGACGACACGGCGCTGGCCCTCCTCGGCAACACTTTGCCGACCGGGGCGATCCTCGTCGTCTTGATCACCATTTTCGGGCCGATCTCCGGCGCTCACTTCAACCCGGCGGTGACGCTTGCCGTGTTCCTGCGCGGGGCGACCCGCCGGCGCATCGCCGGCCTCTATGTCGCCGCGCAGATCGCCGGCGGGCTCGCCGGCACGGTCGCCGCCCATCTGATGTTCGATCTTTCGCCGCTGGCGCTCGCCACCCACCCCCGCACCGGGCCGGCGCAATGGGGAGCGGAGGTCCTCGCCACCTTCGGCCTCGTCGGCGTCATCCTCGGCGGTCTGCGCTTCAACGGGCCGGCGATCCCCTGGCTGGTCGGCCTCTACATCAGCGCCGCCTACTGGTTCACCGCCTCGACGAGCTTCGCCAATCCGGCGGTCGCCGTCGCAAGAGCCTTCACCGACACGTTTTCCGGCATCCGGCCGCTCGACGTGCCGGCCTTCATTGTCGCCGAATGCCTTGGCGCGGCCCTCGCCACCGCGCTATTTGGCTGGCTGCTCGATCCCGGCCCGCGGCCGACCCTCCGCGAGGCCCTCAGCGCCGACCGATCCGCCACTCGAAACGAGAGCGCCCGATGACCGTCACGATCTACCACAACCCGCAATGCGGCACCTCGCGCAACACGCTGGCGATGATCCGCCAGTCCGGCGAGGAGCCGCAGGTGATCGAGTATCTGAAGACCCCGCCGAGCCGCGAGACGCTGATCGAACTGCTCGACATGATGGGCATGAAGCCGCGCGATCTCCTGCGCGAAAAGGGCACGCCCTATCACGAGCTCGGCCTCGACGACGACAAGCTCTCGGACGAGGAGCTGCTCCAGGCGATGATGGAGCACCCGATCCTGATCAACCGGCCGATCGTCGTCACCGACAAGGGCGTGCGTCTCTGCCGTCCCTCCGAAAAGGTGCTGGAGATCCTGCCGAACCCCGACATCGGATCCTTCACCAAGGAGGACGGCGAGGTCGTCCCCGCCGCCCACTGACGAACCGGCCCCTGGCCGCTCGCCATCGACGATGAACGAACGTTTGCCCCGGATGCCGCTTTCGGACCTGCCCAATCTCGTCGAGGGCGCCCTCGCGCCCGTCGACCCGGCGCTCTACGGGGCGCCTGGCGATCCGGGCCATGCGCCCCGGATGCTGATCCTCTACGGCTCCCTGCGCGAGCGGTCCTATTCGCGTTTCGCCGCCGAGGAGGCCGGCCGCCTCCTGACCTTCCTCGGCTGCGCGGTGAAGACCTTCGACCCGCGCGGCCTGCCGCTGCCCGATGCCGCCGGGGCCGACGATCCGAAGGTCGCCGAGCTGCGCGATCTCGCGACATGGTCGGAGGGCATGGTCTGGGTCAGCCCCGAGCGGCACGGGGCGATGACCGGCATCATGAAGGCGCAGATCGACTGGATCCCGCTGTCGCAGGGCGCGGTCCGCCCGACCCAGGGCAAGACGCTGGCGGTCATGCAGGTCTGCGGCGGCTCCCAGAGCTTCAACGCGGTCAACCAGCTGCGCATCCTCGGCCGCTGGATGCGGATGGTGACGATCCCCAACCAGTCCTCCGTCGCGAAGGCCTTCGCCGAGTTCGACGAGGCCGGCCGGATGAAGCCGTCGGCCTATTACGCACGCATCGTCGACGTCTGCGAGGAACTCGTCAAATTCACCTACATGACGCGGGGCCGCTCGGCCGCCCTCACCGACCGCTATTCCGAGCGGGTCGAGACCGCGGCGGAATTGTCGAAACGGGTGAACCAGCGGGCGATCTGAGTCGCGCGGACGAGCATCGTCGCCGTTCCCTCCTGCCGATCGGCGGCGACGGCCACTCTTTGCAAACCCGCCAAAGCTGCTATGGCACCCGCGTGACAAAGATCGATCCGTCTCTTCCGCTCCGCAGTGCCGTCTACGGTTCGCCCCCCGCCGATCTCGTGGAGGTGCCGGAGGGCGCCGTGCAGCTCTCCCCGCTGCGCCCCGGCGCCGAGGCGCTGGAGCGCCTGCCCGACGCCGCCTTGGACACGATCGCCGTCGCGGCGCCGCCCGGCGCGATCGAACGGCGCTTCGTCCTCGCCCATGCCCTGCGGGCGCTCGCCGCCGGCGGCGCGCTGACCGTCTCGGCGCCGAAGGCCAAGGGCGGCCAGCGCCTGCGCGCCGAGCTGGAGGCTTTCGGTTGCGACGTCGCCGAGCGCTTCAAGGCCCGGCACCGCATCTGCAGCGTCCGGCGCCCGGACGCCCCGCACGGCCTTGCCGAGGCGATCGCCGAGGGCTCGCCCGTCACGCTGGAGGAGACCGGCCTTCGCTCGCAGCCCGGCATCTTCTCGTGGAACCGCGTCGATCCGGGATCCTCGCTGCTCCGGCGCCATCTGCCGCCCCTTTCGGGACGGGGCGCCGACCTCGGCGCCGGGCTCGGCGTCCTGTCCCTGACCGTGCTGGAATCGCCGAACGTCGAATCTCTGACGCTGGTCGAGATCGATCGCCGCGCCGCCGAGGCGGCGAAGATGAACGTCGCCGATCCGCGGGCGCGCTTCCTGTGGTGCGACGTCCGTCAGGCGGCGCTCACCGATCTCGACTTCGCCGTCTCGAACCCGCCCTTTCACGCCGAGGGGATCGAGGATCGCGGGCTCGGCCAGGCCTTCATCGTCGCCGCCGGCCGGATGCTCCGCCGCTCCGGCACGCTCCATCTCGTCGCCAACCGCCACATGCCCTACGAAGAGGTGCTGCGCGGGACGTTCCGGACCGTGACGACGCTGGCGGACGTGGCCGGCTACAAGATCTTCGAGGCGCGCAAATGAAGACGCCGACCGCCCGTCTCGACAAGCTGCTGGCCAATCTCGGCTACGCCTCCCGGCGCGAGATCCAGCTCCTGGCCAGGAACGGCCACATCCGGCTCGACGGCGCCCCGATCCCCCGCGCCGATACCCGGATCGCGCTGACGCCCGACCTCGAATCCCGACTGGTGGTCGACGGCGAGGCGCTCGATCCGTTGCCGGGCGTCGCCTTGATGGTGAACAAGCCGCTCGGCGTCACCTGCTCGCACAAGGAGGCGGGACCGCTCGTCTACGATCTCCTGCCGGCCCGCTGGCGGCGGCGCGATCCCGCCATCTCGACGGTCGGCCGGCTGGACAAGGAGACCTCCGGCCTGTTGCTGATGACCGACGACGGCGCGCTCCTCCATCGCATCATCTCGCCGAAGCGCCACGTCGCCAAGCGCTACCGCGCCCATCTCGCTCGGCCTTTGACCGGAGCCGAGACCGCGCTCTTCGCCTCCGGCACGCTGATGCTGGAAGGGGAAGACAAGCCGCTCGCTCCTGCGGTGCTCGAGATCCTCGGCCCGCAGGACGCGATCCTTAAGGTCTACGAAGGCCGCTATCATCAGGTCCGCCGGATGTTCGCGGCGGCGGGCAACCATGTCGAGACGCTGCACCGGGAGTCCATCGGCGGCCTCACCCTGCCGTCCGACCTCGAGCCGGGCGCGATCCGCCGCCTCGGCGAGGCCGATCTCGCCGCGATCTTCGCCGAGGCGGGCAGCGGCGGCTGACGGCAGGCGACCGGGGCACAGCGCCCTCTTCCGGACGGCACGACCGAGATCCCGGCCCACCTTGCCGGTCCTCACGCGCCCGGCCGGGCAGACGGCTTCGCCCTCATGGCCGCCGCGATGCGACCATGGGGCAGAGTCGCGGTGGTTTGACCATGGGTTCCCACCCTATATCATCACCATTGGTTGCGTTTCGTGGAAACAGCGTGGGAGGAGCGTTCGATGAGCGTCGCATTCGTCAAGGAACCGAACGAGGATCAGGTCGAAGGGCTGCCGGAGCGCGACCTCGGGACGGACCCGAACTTCGTCACGAAACGCGGCCTCGAAATGCTCGACGCGGAGATCGCCAAAGCCGAAGCTTCGCTCGAAGAGGCGCGGACGGCGAACGACAAGATCGCCCTCGCGATGATCAACCGCGACCTCAGATACTGGCGCGCCCGCCGCTCCACCGCCCAGCTCACCGTTCCCCAGGCGGGCAGCGAGGTCGTCCAGTTCGGCGACCGCGTCGAGATCAGGCGCCCGAACGGAAAGGTTCAGAGCTACCGGATCGTCGGGATCGACGAGGCGGACCCTGAAGAGGGCCTGATCTCCTACCTGTCGCCTCTCGCCCGCCAGCTCGTCGGCAAGGAGGAAGGAGACACCGTCCGGGCCGGTGCCACCGAGGCGGAGATCGTGTCGATCGGCTGAGGGGACGTGATCGCGGCGCCCCTGCCGCTCACCCGCGCGCCTTGTATGTGTGCTCCTGCGCGGGAAACTGCCGCGCGCGCACCTCGCCGGCATAGACCGCGACCGCCTCGCTCACCGCCTTGCCGATCTCGCCATAGCGCTTGACGAATTTGGGCACGCGTTCCGTCAGCCCCAGCATGTCGTTGAGGACGAGGATCTGCCCGTCGCAGGCCGAAGACGCGCCGATGCCGATCGTCGGGATCCCCACCTTCCGGGTGATCTCCTCGGCAAGCGGCTCCACCACGCCCTCGATCACGACCGAAAAGGCCCCCGCATCGGCCACGGCAACGGCATCGCCGAGAATTTTCTCCCGCGCCGCCTCGTCGTGGCCCTGGCTGCGGAAGCCGCCGAGCGCGTTGACCGCCTGGGGCGTGAGGCCGACATGGGCCATCACCGGAATGCCGCGCGCGACGAGGAAGGAGATCGTCGGCGCCATATGCGCCCCGCCCTCCAGCTTCACCGCTCCGCAGCCGGTCTCGGCCATCACCCGCGCGGCAGACCGGAACGCGTCTTCCGGCGAGGCTTCATAGGCGCCGAAGGGCAGATCGACGACGATCAGCGCCTCGGCCGTCGAGCGCACCACCGCCCTGCCATGGGCGATCATCAGATCGAGGCCGACGGCAAGCGTCGAATCCATGCCATGCTCGACCATGCCGAGGCTGTCGCCGACGAGGATGAAGTCGACCAGCGGATCGACGAGCGGTGCCAAGGCGGCATTGTAGGCCGTCAGCGAAACGATGGGCTCTCCGCCTTTTCGTGCCTGGATCTGCGGCGCCGTACGGCGCTTCGCCTGCTTTTGCGCGCTCATCGCCCGCCTCCCCTTGCCATTTGTCCTTCAGGCCGGCCGCGCCTCGCGCTGGTCGATCAGGAGCACCGGCCCGACCTCGGCCGTGACGAGCAGCACGACCGGGCGGTCGATCCTGTCGACCGTACCGAGATCGCGCGCATCGACGATGTCGAGCGAGCGCAGCGTGACGCCCTTCTCGGCGACGATCCTCGCCGTCATCGCCGCCAGCACGCCCGCCGCATCGCCCTCGCCCGCCGCGATCGTCGCCGCACCCTCGGACAGCGCCCGCGAGAGCACCTGCGCCGCCTTTCGGTCGTCGGGCGAGAGCCGGACGTTGCGCGACGACATCGCCAGCCCGTCCTCTTCGCGCACCGTCGGCACCCCGACGATCTCCACCGGGAAATTCAGATCATCGACCATGCGGCGGATGACGGTGAGCTGCTGGAAGTCCTTCTCGCCGAAATAGGCCCGCGTCGGCTGGGCGACGTTGAAGAGCTTGGCGACCACCGTCGCGACACCGCTGAAATGACCGGGCCGCACCGTGCCGATCAGGATGTCCCCGAGCGGCTTCAGCGAAATCGTCGTCTGCAGCGGCTGCGGATACATCGCCTCGACGGCGGGCGTGAACACCGCATCGACCCCCGCCTCGGCGAGAAGCGCGAGATCGCGCTCCATGTCGCGCGGATAGGTCGAGAAATCCTCAGACGGGCCGAACTGCGTCGGATTGACGAAGATCGAGACGACGGTGACGTCGTTGTCCGCCCGCGCCCGCCGCACCAGTTCGAGATGTCCCGCATGCAGGAAGCCCATCGTAGGGACGAGGCCGATGGTCCGTCCCGTCTGCCGTGCCCGCCCCAGCGCTGCCCGCAGCGCATCGATCGTGTCGTATCGTTTCACGGGCCTTCGTCCGTTTGATCGTCGGGAACGCCTTCTATCGGCTCGCGCGGCAGAGCGGAAGGGCAAAGCCCGTCGCGCGGGCTTCGAGCCGGCCGGCCGATCCATCGCATTCGCTGATGACACCCATTGCAATTGCGCGTTTGCCCCCGGGCGGTCGGCAGGTACAATCCCGGCCTCTTCAGGTCCGTCTCGAGGAATACCGTCATGACCGCCGTTCCCGGCCGAGATCGGCCCGACAATACCGCCCTCGTCGCCATCGCCGCCGGTTGCGTGATCGCGCTCCTGACCTTCGGCCCACGCTCGGCCATCGGCTTCTTCCAGTTGCCGATGCTCACCGACACCGGCTGGAGCCGCGACGAGTTCGCCATCGCCATCGCCATCCAGAATCTGTGCTGGGGTGCCGGCCAGCCGCTGTTCGGCGCCATCGCCGACAAGTGGGGCACCGCCCGCGTGCTGATCCTCTCCGGCCTCCTCTATGCGAGCGGCCTGGCGCTGACGGCCGTCGCGCCATCGCCCATTTTCCTGACCATCGGCTCCGGCGTTCTCGTCGGCCTCGGCGTCGCCTCCGGCTCCTTCGGCATCGTCCTCGCCGCCTTCGCCAGACGGGTCAGCGCCGAGCAGCGCTCCTTCGTCTTCGGGCTCGGCACGGCGGCGGGCTCGGCCGGCATGTTCCTCTTCGCCCCGCTGTCCCAGGCGCTGATCGACAGCTACGGCTGGTCCGACGCGCTGCTCGTCCTTTCCGCCGTCATGCTCCTCGTCCCGCTGCTGTCCTTTGCGCTGCGCGGCAACGGCCAGATCCGGCGCGACCTCAAGCCCGAGATCGAGCAGACCATGGGCGCGGCCCTGCGCGAAGCCTTCGCGACACGGAGCTTCGTCCTCCTCACCTCGGGCTTCTTCGTCTGCGGCTTTCAGGTGGCCTTCATCACGGCGCATTTCCCGGCCTTCCTCGCCGATGTCGGCATCGCGCCGCAATGGGCGGTCGTCTCGATGGCGCTGATCGGCTTCTGCAACATCATCGGCTCGATCTCCTCGGGCATCATCGGCCAGCGCGTGTCGAAACCGCATTTCCTCGCCTGGATCTATATCGGCCGCTCGATCGTCGTGACGGTCTTCTTGCTGACGCCGATCACGCCGGCGACGGTCGTCGTCTTCGCCGTCGTCATGGGCCTTTTGTGGCTCTCGACCGTGCCGCCGACCAACGCCCTCGTCGCCATCATGTTCGGCACGAAATATCTCGGCCTGCTCGGCGGCCTGGTGTTCTTCTCCCACCAGATCGGCTCGTTCCTGGGCGTCTGGCTCGGCGGCTATCTCTACGAGATCTACGGCTCCTACGACGTGGTCTGGTGGCTCGGCGTCGTCCTCGGGCTTTTCGCGGCGGTCATGCACTGGCCGATCCGCGAGAGCGCGGTGGAGCGGCCGGCGCTGGCGGTGTGATACGGAAAGACGGGCATAGGTGGACAACAGCACCGACGTATCTTAGCATGATACTATGCTGGTGTTGCCGTGATCCGTTCCTGGAAAGGCCGCACGATCGAACTGTTGGCAGCAGGTCGATCGGTGAAGGGTTTTCCGGCAGATCTCATACGGCCCGCCCAACGTAAACTCCGCTACCTGGCAGATGCGGGACGGCTCAGCGATCTGGCCTCACCTCCTGGGAACCGCTTGGAGGCTCCGAAGGGTGATCGCAGCGGGCAGTATTCCATCCGCATCAACGATCAGTGGCGCATATGCTTTCGCTGGACCGACGAGGGAGCGGAAGACATTGAGATCGTCGACTATCATTGATGGAATGGCTGCCTGAACGAGATCGAGCCCGTGCAATGGATCTGAAACTACCCCTTATCCACCCCGGCGAAATTCTGCGCGAGGATTTTCTGGTGCCGCTCGCAATGACCCCGTACGGGCTGGCGAAGGCACTTCACGTTCCGCGAACCCGGATCGAGCGGCTCGCTCGCGAGGAGACGCCGGTCACCGTTGATACTGCCTTGCGACTGGCGCGCTATTTCGGCACGACGCCGGAACTATGGCTGAACCTGCAGAGGTCATACGACCTGAAACTGGAAACCGATTGCAAGCACGACGAGATCGCGGCGATCATTCCTCGGCGGACAGATTCGGCAGCGGCCTGAGGCCGTCCTTCGCCAGCGCAGCGAGCAGTCCGTGCCGCGCTTCGGGCTCCTTGATGCCGCGCGGGCCGAAGACGTTGCGGGCAAGGAAGTAGCCGGTCAGGCGAAACGCCTCCCGCAGCTCGTCCGCCCCCTCCGGACCGCCCTCCTCCACCAGAAACGCCGGCAAGGCGAGCAGCTTGTCGTGCCAGGGGGCGCCGGCTTCGCGGCTGACCGCGCGGCCGGTCTTCGGCGAGACATAGACGAGATCGTGCGTCTGGCCGGTCGCGGCGCATTGCGAGAGGTCGAGCCCGAAGCCCAGTTCCTCGAGCAAGGCGATCTCGAAGCGCAGCATCAGAGCCGCGACGGTCTGCGGCTCGGTCAGATGTTCGATGAGGACGGCCAGACCGTCGTAGAGCCGCGGATGCGGATCGCGCTCGGGAAGGAGCCTGATATGGGCCGCCGCAAGCTGCACGGCATTCAGCGCCGCTGCGCTTTCGATCAGCGACGCGGCGCGAAGCGTCAAAGGTTCGAGGATGAAGGTGCCCATGTGCTCGTCGAGCCGCGCCCGCCAATGCGCCTCGACGGTGTTTCCCGGCTGCAGCACCGGCTGCTGGCGCCGCGAGCGCCCGCCCCTGACGATGCCGAGATGCCGCCCGCGCGACCTGGTCATCACCTCGGCGATGACGCTCGTCTCGCCATGGCGCCGGACGCCGAGCACGATCGCCTCCTCACGCCATTCCATCGCCGCATCCAGTCGACTTCAAAAGCACCGCTCGGAACAAAGGCGCGCCGCCGCATGAAGGACAGGCCCGCCGGTCGGCGGTCAGCTCGAATAATCGAGCCCCATCTCCCGGTAGCGCTCGGGATCGTCGCCCCAGTTCTCGCGCACCTTCACGAACAGGAACAGGTGCACCTTCTGGTCGGCCGCCTCGGTGATCTCCTTGCGGGCGGCTTCGCCGATCGCCTTGATCGTCTCGCCCTTGTGGCCGATGACGATGCGCTTCTGGCTGTCGCGCTCGACATAGATGGTCTGTTCGAGCCGCACCGAGCCGTCGGGCCGGGTCTCCCACAGCTCGGTCTCGACGTGGCTGGCATAGGGCAGTTCCTGATGCAGCCTGAGATAGAGCTTTTCGCGGGTGATCTCGGCGGCGAGCTGGCGCAGCGGCAGGTCGGAGACCTGATCTTCGGGATAATACCAGGGCCCCTCCGGCAGCGCTTTGGCGAGCCAGTCCATCAGGTCGCCGCAGCCCGAGCCGTCGAGCGCCGAGATCATGAAGACCCGGTCGAACGCGACCCTGTCGGTGAGTTCCTTCGTCAGGCCCAACAGCTTCTCGCGCTGGATCCGGTCGACCTTGTTGAGAAGCAGCGCCTTGGTCACCGGCCGGTCCTTCAGCCGGTCGAGGATCTCTCCGACGTCCTCGCTGATGCCCCGCTCGGAATCGACGATGGCAAGGACGACGTCGGCGTCCCTCGCCCCCGACCAGGCGGTCTTCACCATCGCCCGGTCGAGCCGCCGCTTCGGCTTGAAGACGCCCGGCGTGTCGACGAAGACGATCTGGGCGCCGTCATGCATGGCGATGCCGCGCACCAGCGCCCGCGTCGTCTGGACCTTGTGGGTGACGATCGTCACCTTGGTGCCGACCAGCCGGTTGACGAGGGTCGACTTGCCGGCGTTCGGCGCGCCGAGCAGCGCGACGAAGCCCGAGCGGCGGGCGGGCCCGGTGCCGCCCGTGCCTTCGCCGCTCGCGGGCGCTGCGCCCGCCGCCTGCGGCTGGTCCGGCCCGATCTCGTCCTCGCGCGTCGTCTCGTCGCTCAATCCCGGTCCTTCCAGATACCTTCGCGCCGCAACACGGCTGCGGCGGCTTCCTGCTCGGCGATCCGCTTCGAGCGGCCCTGCCCTTCGGCCGGCTCGACGCCCTCGACGGCGACCCGGATGGTGAAGACCGGCTCGTGGTCGGGCCCCGACCGGTCGATCGTCTCGTAACGCGGCGCCGCCGGGCCGCGCTGGTGCGCCCATTCCTGCAGCGCCGTCTTCGGATCGCGCCTGGCGACGACGTCGGCGTCGAGCCGCTCGCCCCAGTGGCGGGTGACGAAGTCGCGCGCCGTCTCCAGCCCTTCGCCGAGATAGATGGCGGCGATCAGCGACTCGACGAGGTCGGCGCGGATGTTCCTGGTGCGCTCGCCCTTCAGCTTCTTCAGGTCGGAGCCCTGCCGGACATAGTCGAACAGGCCGATCTCGTCGGCGATCTCGGCGCAGGCGTCGGCGCTGACCAGCGCGTTGAGCCGCAGCGACAGTTCGCCCTCGTCGGCATCCGGAAACTGCCCGAACAGCCGCTCGGCGATGACGAGGCCGAGCACCCGGTCGCCGAGAAATTCCAGCCGCTCGTAGCTCTTGGCGCCGCCTTCGCTCGACAGGCTCGAATGGGTCAGGGCGCGCTCGAAGCGCTCCTTGTCGCGGATCGGGACGCCGATCCGCTGCTCGAGCTCGTCGAGAGACCTTTCGCGCTTTACCCGAGCCATGTGAAGAAGCGGCTCGGCCGCAGATCGCTCGGCCACTGCCAGACTTCGAGCGGCGAGACGTCGTCCTTGATCGAGAAGAAGATGACCCGCGCCTTGCCGACGAAGTTCTCGAACGGCACGTAGCCGACGTCGAAACGGCTGTCGAGGGAGTTGTCGCGGTTGTCGCCCATCATGAAGTAATGGTCCGGCGGCACGACGAATTCGCGGGTGTTGTCGCCGGGCGAATTCGGCGACAGGTCGAGGGTGACGTAGGAGACGCCGTTGGGCAGGGTCTCGCGATACTGCTCGGCCGTCGCGCCGTCGTCGAAGGTGAACTCGCCGGCCGGCTCGCGCGGAACCGCCTTGCCGTTCAGATAGAGGATGCCCTCGCGCACCTGGACGTGATCGCCGGGCAGGCCGATCAGGCGCTTGATGTAGTCGACGTCCTCCTCGTGCGGCTTGCGGAAGACGACGACGTCGCCGCGGCTCGGCTCGAAGGACATCACCCGCCCGTCGAAGACGTCCGGCGAGAACGGGAACGAATATTTCGAGAAGCCGTAGCTCCACTTGGAAACGAACAGGTAGTCGCCGACGAGAAGCGTCGGCATCATCGATCCGGACGGGATGGAGAAGGGCTGGAACAGGAAGGTGCGGATGACCAAAGCGAGGACGAGCGCCTGGATGATGACCTTGACGGTCTCGCCGAAGCCGCCCTTGTCCGTCCGTTCGGCCTGGTCGACCATCGCACTCTCTTCTTGCCTGTTCACCGTCGCGCGGCCCGGCCGCAGAGCGCCTTCTAACCACTTGGCGGGCGGGCCGCAACGGCGGCGGGATTAAACTTTGTCCGGCCCGGAAGCGGTGCGTCCACCGACGCCTCGCGGCTGTTGCCTGCGCTGTGCGGCCAGGCGCTCGACCAGCACCTTGCCGGCCTGGTCGACGGGCTTGCGTCCCGCCGCGATCTGCCGCCTGCGGTGGGCCTGAAAGCTCGTCACCGCCGAGCGCACGAGGACGTAGGACAAGGCTCCGGCGACGAGACCGAGCGGGATCGAGCCGATCAGCATCGGCTTCACCACCGGATCCCAGATCGCCAGGAGATTGGATGGCGAGAGCGAGGATTCCAGCGTGTCGGGATGCGGCGCGTTGGCCGGTGCCCCTGCCGTGACGAACCGCCCGATTTCATAGGTCGAGGCCCAGATGAACGGGAACGTCGCCGGATTGCCGACGGCCGTGCCGAGCGCCGCCGCCGCCATGTTGCCGGCGACGAGATAGGCGATCGCAAAGGCCAGGAGGAAATGGAAGCCGATGAACGGCGTGAAGGAGGCGATGACCCCCGCGGCAAAGCCCGCGGCGACCGCATGCGGCGCGGCATCGAGCCGGATCACCCGCTTGACGAAATAGCGATAGGAGCGCCGGAACGACCGGCGCGGCCAGAGAAAAGTGCGAAATCGCGCCCAACGGCCCTCGGGCACGCGCCGCCGGAACAACATGGTTCGACAACTCCGAAAGAATGGGAGGGACGGCGAATTCGCCGTGATCTCGCGTCGACGTGATGCAATGCCGGCCGCCAGCGACCCCCGGCTGCCTTAAGCCAGCGCTTTGCGGCGAAAATTTCCCCGCCCCTGGACGGGCGTTCACGATCTTGTCACACCTTGCGCGAGCCCTGTCAAAGCGACCGGCCGGGCCGGCAGGATCAGCCGTTGACGCGCGTGACGTCGGCGACGCAGGGCTTGGCACGCAGCTGCCGGAGCGTCTGGGTGAGGTGCTGGATGTCCCAGACCTCCAGCTCGATGATCATCTTGGTGAAGTCCGGAGCCGTCGAGATCATCGAAAGATTGTGGATGTTGGCGTCGTTGATGGCGATCGTCTCGGCGATCTCCGCCAGCGAGCCCGGCTCGTTCTTCGCCGACAGCATGATGCGGGCCGGGAAGCGTTCGCTCATCGCCTCGTCGAGGTCCCACCTGACGTCCACCCAGCGGTCCGGCTCGTCGTCATAGGCGGTGAGTGCCGGCGACTGGATCGGGTAGATGGTGATCCCCTTGCCGGGCTCGATGATGCCGACGATGCGGTCGCCCGGCACGGCTCCGTCCGGCCCGAAGCGGACCGGCATGTCCTCCCCGGCGCCGCGGATCGGGATCGCCTTGCCGTTGGTGCGCGGCTTCGCCTTGGAGCGGCCGGGCACGCGGAAGATCATGCCGGCGGCGGTGCGCAGGTTGAACCAGCCCTCGTCCTCGCCGGTTTCCGCCGCCCGCGCCGCCCGGCTTTCCTGATAGTCCGGGAAGGCTGCCCTCAGGACGTCCGTCGGCTTCAGCTCGCCGCGACCGACGGCTGCCAGCGCGTCCTCGATTTCGCGGTGCCCGAGCTTGCCGAGCAAGGGTTTCAGCGCCTCGCGCGCGTAGGCCTTGCCGGCGCGCGAAAAGGTGCGCTCGAGGATCTGCTGGCCGATGCCGGAATACTGCTTGCGGATCGAGGCCCGCGCGGCCCGCCGGATCGCCGCCCGGGCCTTGCCGGTGACCGCGATGGTCTCCCAGGCCTGGGGCGGCGTCTGCCCCTTGGCGCAGATGACCTCGACCTCGTCGCCATTGGCGAGTTCGGTGACCACCGGCATGATCCGGCCGTCGATCTTGCAGCCGACGCAATTGTCGCCGACCTCGGAGTGGACGGCATAGGCAAAATCGATCGGCGTCGCGCCGCGCGGCAGGGCGATCAGCCGACCCTTCGGGGTAAAGCAGAACACCTGGTCCTGAAAGAGCTCGAGCTTGGTGTGTTCGAGGAACTCTTCCGGATTGTCGCCGGAAGCCAGCAGCTCGATGGTCCGGCGCAGCCAGCCATAGGCGTTGGATTCCTTCGACAGATGCACGGCACCCGACGTCGCGCCGTCCTTGTAGAGCGTATGGGCGGCGACGCCGTATTCGGCGACCTCGTGCATCTCCCGGGTGCGGATCTGCAGTTCGACGCGTTGGCGCGACGGCCCGACGATAGTGGTGTGGAGCGAGCGGTAGTCGTTCTGCTTGGGCGTCGAGATGTAGTCCTTGAACCGCCCGGGCACCATCGGCCAGGTGCGGTGGACGATCCCCAGCGTCTGGTAGCAGGACTCCACGTCGTCGACGATCACCCGGAAGCCGAAGATGTCGGAAAGCTGTTCGAGCGACAGCGCCTTGCGCTGCATCTTGGAGAAGACCGAATAGGCGGTCTTCTGCCGGCCGGAAACGCTCGCCTGGATGCCGTTCTCCTTGAGCTTCGCGGTCAGGTCCCGTTCGATGGCGGCGATCGTTTCGGCGTGCCGGGCCTTCAGTTCGGCGAGGCGAGCCGTGATCGTCTCGAAGGCGTCGAGATTGATGTGACGAAACGACAGCTGCTCCAGCTCGTCGCGCATGTCCTGCATGCCCATGCGTCCGGCCAGCGGCGCATAGATGTCCATCGTCTCCTGGGCGATGCGGGCGCGCTTTTCCGGCGCCATCGGCCCCAGCGTGCGCATGTTGTGCAGCCGGTCGGCGAGCTTGACGAGGAGGACGCGGATGTCGTCGGCGATCGCCAGGAGCAGCTTGCGCAGGTTCTCCGCCTGCGCGGCCTTCTTGGAGACGAGGTCGAGCTTCTTCAGCTTGGTCAGGCCCTCGACCAGCTGGCCGATCTTCGGCCCGAACAGCTGGTCGATCTCCTTGCGGGTGGCGTCGGTGTCCTCGATCGTGTCGTGCAACAGGGCGACGGCCACCGTCGCCTCGTCGAGATGCATGTCGGTGAGGATCGCCGCCACCTCGAGCGGGTGGGAGAAATACGGATCGCCGCTGGCGCGCTTCTGCGAGCCATGCTTCTGCATGGCGTAGACATAGGCCCGGTTGAGAAGCGCTTCGTCGAGATCCGGCTTGTAGGCCGCGACTTTCTCGACGAGTTCGTATTGCCGCATCATGGGCTTGTGGCGACCGGCTCTGACTGGTGACGGAATGACGAAGGGGGCATCGCTCCATCCGGAACGACACCCCCTAATATAGTGTCAACGCCTGCCGGTATTGTAGAGGCAGACGCCCTCGTCGGCTCAATAATCGTCGGTCTTCTCGGGCGGCACGAGACCTTCGATGCCGGCCAGAAGGTCCTCTTCCGACATCCGGTCGAAGGAGACCGGCTCGGCATCCTCGGCTGCCGGCTCGACCGCGGCGGGAACCTCGGAATTCGCGGCGGCGATGAGGCGCTGGTTCTCCTCGGCGCGGCCCTGGTCGGGGCGCGGCTCCGGCTCGTCCACCTCGACGTGCTTCTGTAACGAGTGGATCAGATCTTCCTTCAGGTCGCCGGGCGAGAGCGTCTCGTCGGCGATCTCGCGGAGCGCGACGACGGGGTTCTTGTCGTTGTCGCGGTCGATGGTTATGGTCTGTCCTTGCGAGATCTGGCGCGCCCTGTGGCTGGCAAGGAGAACCAACTCGAAGCGGTTCTCGACCTTGTCGACGCAATCTTCTACGGTGACGCGGGCCATGCCTGTCTCCTGCAACGGGTCAAATTCGGTGACGAAGACCCGGACATAGACGTTTCGTCCGCGCGCGGCAAGTACCCCATTGATTTCGCCTGCGGTGACTCTGCGGGGAACGAGAGTCCTCGGGTCGGCAGGAGAGGTGGGGTCGGCAGGAGAGGTGGGGTCGGCAGGAGAGATGCAGCCGGAGCGCCGGTCTCCCGCCAGGCGCCCCGCCGCCGTCAGTGCAAGCATATCGAGCCGATCGATCCGCAGAGGATGCATCCGACGGAGCGGCCTCGACCGGCAGTGCATCTTGCCGGCTGCCCAGCAAACCTGCTACGGGCGCTGCTGGTCCGAGATCGACTTGGTGATTCCAGAATTCGCAGTCCGACTATTCAGCTTTACCCCGCTTTCTAACGCGAGTTGCAAAAAATGTTTGATCAACGCGAGAAACTTGCTTTATTCATTGACGGCGCCAATCTTTACGCAACGTCAAAAAATCTTAGCTTCGATATCGACTACAAGAAGATGCTCAGCTGGTTCCAGCGGCAATCTTATGTACTTCGCGCTTATTATTATACGGCGCTGATCGAAGACAACGAATATTCGTCGATCCGACCGCTGATCGACTGGCTGGACTACAACGGCTACCGCGTCGTCACCAAGCCGGCGAAGGAGTTCACCGATCCGTCCGGCCGCCGCAAGATCAAAGGCAACATGGACATCGAACTCGCCATCGATGCCATGGAACTGGTCGATACCGTCGATCACTTCGTCCTGTTCTCCGGCGACGGCGATTTCCGCTCGCTGGTCGAGGCGCTGCAGCGCAAGGGACGCAAGGTTTCGGTGGTCTCGACGCTGACCTCCTCGCCGCCGATGGTCTCCGACGACCTGCGCCGCCAGGCCGACCATTTCATCGACATCGTCACGCTGCGCGGCGAGATCGGCCGCACTCCGGCCGAGCGCGAAGCCCGCATGGCCCGCCGGGCCGAGGCGGAATCCGAAGACGACGACTACTGAGCGGCAAGGCAGCAGACTTCTTGTCCACACCGAGGCCCCTCACGGCCGCCGGTCCCCACGGCGGCGCGGCCCATCCCTTTGCCGGCACGCCGGCCGAGCCGCCGCGCGACTGCCCGCGCTGCCCCCGCCTCGCCGCGTTCCGCGAAGACTGGCGCGCCCGCGAGCCGTCCTGGCACAACGCGCCGGTGCCGAGCCTGCTTCCGCCCGGGGGGCCGGACGGCGTCCGGCTCCTCGTCGTCGGCCTCGCGCCGGGCCTTCGGGGCGCCAACCGCACCGGCCGCCCCTTCACCGGCGACTATGCCGGCGATCTTCTCTATGCGACGCTGACGCGTTTCGGCTTCGCCAACGGCCGCTTCGACGCCCGGCCCGACGACGGGCTGGAACTGATCGGCGCCGCGATCACCAATTCGGTCCGCTGCGTGCCGCCGGAAAACAAGCCCGTCGGCGCCGAGATCAACGCCTGCCGGCCGTTCCTCACTCAAACGATCGCCCGCCTGCCCGATCTTCGCGCCGTCGTCACCCTCGGCAAGATCGCCCACGATTCCACCATCCGGACCCTCGGCGGCCGTCTCGCGGCGCATCCCTTCCGCCACAATGGCGCGACCGACCTCGCCGGGCTGCGGATCTTTTCGAGCTATCACTGCTCGCGCTACAACACCAACACCGGTCGGCTGACGACCGAGATGTTCGAGGCGGTGTTTGCGGAGGTGGCGGGGTTTTTGGACTAACTATCGCTTTGCGTCACGCATCGACGTGGCACCGTCGTTACCGCCGTCGCGACGTCTCATGCATTGAAAGCGCTCCCCGCACCGCCTATCAATGACCACAGTGGTCATGGGAGCAAGCCGATGCGTGAGATCCAGTTGCGCGATGCCAAGGCGGCGCTTTCGGCTGTGGTCGACGACGCCAACCGCGGCGAGCCGTCGATCATCACGCGCCATGGCAAGCCGGAAGCGGTCATCCTGTCCTTCGACGAATGGCAGCGTCTCTCGACGGTGCCGAGCTTCGGCAAGCTCCTGGCCGCCTCGGGACTCGTCGATGGCGACATTCCCGAGCGTGACGAGACGCCACTGCACGACCTCGATCGTTGAGCTACCTGCTGGACACCAACATCCTGTCCGAAAGTGCGCCGGTGAAGGATCAGCGGTGGAGCTTCGGCGAGCTGAAGGACTGGTTGGAAGCCGCCACCGACCACATCTTTCTTTCGGTCGTGACGATAGCGGAGATCGAGGCCGGAGCCGAGCTGTCGACGATCAGGGGGCAACATCGGAAGGCGGCGCGCCTGCGGGCCTGGCTGCAAACCGTCGAGCACCTCTACGGCAATCGCATCCTGCCGCTCGACCGCGACGCGGCGCGCCTCGCCGGCATGCTTTCGGCCCGGGCCAGGATGAGCGGCGCCGCACCCGGTCTCGCCGACGTCGCAATCGCCGCGACGGCCGCGGCGCACGGCCTGCGGCTCGTGACCCGTAACGCCAGACACTTCGCACCCATGGGCATTGCGTTGACGAATCCCTACGAAGACGGCCCGCCTCCCCTCCCCGGATCGTAGACCTACCCGATCTCGTGGATCGTCGCGGTCATCGTCTCCCCCTCCACCATCACCGTCGCCACGGCGACCGGCAGCTTGAAGCGGCGGCGGCCGGCGCTGCCGGGATTGAGATGAAGGACCCCGTCGCGGGTCTCGATGCCGGGCTTGTGCGAATGGCCCGCGATCACCGCGTCGATCGCCTCGGCCGCAGGGTCGAAGGCGAGATCGCCCCGATCGTGGATGACGAAGAAGCGACGCCCGAAGAGGTCCACCGTCGCGGTCTCCGGAAATTCGCGCGCCCATGCCGCCTCGTCGACATTGCCGCGGATCGCCGTCACCGGCGCGATCTTTCGAAGCTGCGGCACGATCTCCGCCGCGCCGATGTCGCCGGCATGGATGATGTGCTCAGCGGCGCGGAGGGGGACGAGGGCTTCCGGCCGCAACAGGCCGTGCGTGTCCGAGATGATCCCGACGATGGGCATGGGCTGCGCCCGCTCCATTTCCGATCCGCTCATGGTCCGCCGCGTCCGGCACCGGCATTCCCCGGCCCCATGGCGGTTCGGGGCGGAACGGCCGTCCTTCCGCAGCGTTCCCGGTAAAAGCACGACGAAGGACGGATCATGGCCAAGGGGCAGAAGACGAAGAAGCCGGCGACGAAGTCGAAAAAGGTCGAGGTCAAGCCGTCGCGCAAGGCGGAAGGCCGGGTCGAGGTGTTCCGCGCCCTGTCGGCCCGCATCGCCGAGGGCGAGCAGATCGTCCCGCCGGTCCTTCTCACCGGCCAGGCCCGGCGCGAGCACGTCCGCTCGACCCTGCGGGAGGATCACGCCCAGCGCATCGAACAGCGCAACGAGGCCGCCCGGATGAAGTTCGACGAACTCGCGGGCGACTTCTTCAAGTTCTTCCGCGGCACCGCCCTCCTCTTTTATCGCGACATGGTCGGCGAGGATGCCGACATGCCGTCCGTCATGGCGCTCGGCGACGTCCATCCGGAGAATTTCGGCGTCATGCCCGACGAGCACGGCGCGCCGATCTTCGGCGTCAACGATTTCGACGAGACGATCTACGCCCCCTTCACCTTCGACCTGAAGCGCGGCGCCGTCGGCTTCTGGATCGCCGCACGCGAGGAAGGCGGGCTGAAGCGCAAGAAGCGGCGCAAGATCGTCGAGCATTTCGTCAGCGGCTACTTCACGGCGATGGAGGGCTATGCCGAACATGCGACGGAAAAGAACGACAGCTACCGGATGGACAACTCGCCGAAGGTGATCCAGCGGCTGTTCGAGGAGGCCTGGGAGGAGCGCGAGGCCTGGCTTTGGGAGGACTATCTCGACGGCTCCGGCCGGGGCTTTCGCCCCTCCGACGAGCTGCAGCCGATCTCCGGCGAGATCGGCAAGTTCCAGAAGGCGATCGACGAGCTCGCCGAGGCCAACGGCATCGACGCGCACCGGCGCGCCGGCGAGCTGAAGGTCAAGGACGTCTGCATGCGCCACGGCCAGGGCACCGCCTCGCTCGGCCTGCCGCGCTACTACGTCCTCATCGAGGGCCCCTCGAAGAATGCCACCGACGACATCATCATCGAGTTCAAGAGCGCCCGGCGCTCGGCCCTCGACGGCCTCGTCCCGCCGTCCGACTTCAACGCCGGCGACAAGGCCGACCGCATCGCCCACGGCCAGGCCGTGCAGCTCGCCCACGGCGACGTCTTCTACGGCGCCGTGACGATCGACGGCGAAAGCTTCATGAGCCGCGAGCGCGCGCCCTTCCGCGACGACATCGACCTCGACGAGCTGAGCTACTCGACCTGGAAGGAATACGCCGAAGTCTGCGGCGCGGTGCTCGCCCAGGCCCACGCGCTCTCCGACGACCTCGGCCAGATCGACTACGACGTCGAACCCTCCATCGTCGCCGCCGCCACCCCGCGCGACCTCTTCGTCGCCGACCTCGTCCGCTTCGCCGAAGAAGCCGCCGACCGCCTCGAGCAAGACCACGCCTTCTTCCGCGAGGACCACGCGCTGGGGGCGTTCGACAGCATCGATATGGTTTATCGGTGAGGGTAGCGGACGGCGCCGGTCGTCAAGGGGGGGCTCGGCGAAAGAGGGCCGGAAGGAGACTGGCAGCTTCCGGGCGGGATCCGCGGAAAGCTGACCTTCGGCTTCCGACACAATCGGACCGTTTGCCTCGACGCTGTATCAGCCGTGAAGCGGGACATTCGCACTTGAAGCCCGCCTTCGCTGGTGCGGGTTTGCTAATTCAGCGAAGCCATCGTCGTGCGACGAAATCGGAATATCCAATCATATTTCCAAAAAGGCTGAGCGCGGCTGTAATTAAAAAAACCATGAGAATTGCATAATCGGCAGAAAATGGGATGGATTGATAATGCATCACAGAGAAAAACACGATTAAATCTAAGATAAAAGAAATTGCCGCGCTAATCGATACCATGATCCAATATTCTCTTCCAAGTGGTGGACTGCTCTCGCGCCGGACGTAAAAATAGAGGGTGGTGGAACACGATAGCAGAATCGTGATGCCGCTCACGCCCGATCCGGATGCTGGAACAAAGGGAAAATAAAAAATCAGTAAAACAATCAAAATTCTCCAGACAATAAAAGCCGATATATATATGAATTGATAACCAAGCAATTCTTTTAATGGCATCCGAAAAATCCCGCTCCTTGGCTATGTCTGAGAGCGAGAGAATGCGCAGTGACGACTGTCGCGGCTAGCCCTCCTGCCTTAGAATATCGGAGGGCTTGCCTCCGGCGTTCCGCTGTCCCCTCCGTTTCATCGGAGGCGGGCGGCCAGACATCGCTGCGGCGCTTCTTCAAGGGCCCGGCGAGGAGACTGCCGCCAAACTCGGGCCCAGCCGCGCCGCCGGGGGTCTTCGCACGGGGTTTTCGCGGCGTCGGTCGGTGTCGCCGCGGGCGGGCGCATCGAGCGCCGGAGACGGCGAGAGAGGCTCACCCCTCCTTCAAAATCCGCTGCTTCTGGCGGTTCCAGTCGCGCTCCTTGATGGTCTGGCGCTTGTCGGGGGCGTTCTTGCCCCTCGCGACGGCGAGTTCCATCTTGGCCATGCCGCGATCGTCGAAATAGATCTTCAGCGGCACCAGCGTCATGCCGTCCCGCTGCACCGCGCCGGCGAGCTTGTTCAGCTGGGTGCGGTGGACGAGCAGCTTGCGGCGGCGTTTCGGGTTGTGGTTGAAGCGGTTGGCCTGGAGATATTCCGGCAGATTGGAATTGATCAGCCAGAGTTCGCCCTGCTCTTCCGTCGCATAGGCCTCGGCGATCGAGGCCTTGCCGCCGCGCAGCGACTTCACCTCGGTGCCGGTCAGGACGAGCCCCGCCTCCAGCGTCTCGACGATCTCGTAGTTGAACCGCGCCTTGCGGTTCTCGGCCGCGACGTTCGAGTCGGATTTTTTCTTGGCCATGGTTCGATCCGGTGCGCGGAAAGCGCACGTCCCTTCTGTTCGCGTGCCGAGACGACATCTGGTCCCTGCCCGCCGGATCCGCCAGGGCGCAGCCGGCAAAGCCGGCCTCACGCGCCCCGACCGGTGCCTTCCGGCAGGAAGGTCGGCGGGATCGTCAGCCGGCGAGGCCGGCATGGGCGAGCGCCCGGTCGATCGTCTCGGCGGTCGAGGCCTCGATCGGCACCAGCGGCAGGCGGACGCTGTTGGCGACCTTGCCGAGCCGGTTCAGCGCGTATTTCACCCCCGTCGGGCTCGGCTCGAGGAACAGCGCCTTGTGCAGCGGCATCAGCCTGTCCTGGATCTCGACCGCCGTCCGATAGTCGCCCCTCGCGCAGGCGCCCTGCATCTCCGCACAGAGCCGCGGCGCGACGTTCGCCGTCACCGAGATGCAGCCGTGGCCGCCATGGGCGTTGAAACCGAGGGCCGTCGAATCCTCGCCGGAGAGCTGCACGAAACCGGTGCCGCAGGTCGCCCGCTGCTCGGAGACGCGGTCGACCTTGGCGGTCGCGTCCTTGACGCCGACGATGTTGGCGAAGTCGGCGCAGAGCCGGCCCATCGTCTCGGGCGTCATGTCGATGATCGAGCGGCCGGGAATGTTGTAGATCAGGATCGGCAGCGACACCGCCTCGGCGATCGCTGCATAGTGGGCGTAGAGACCGCGCTGGTTCGGCTTGTTGTAGTAGGGCGTCACCACCAGCAGGCCGTCGGCCCCGGCCGTTTCGGCAAAGGCGGCGAGATCGATCGCCTCGTCGGTGTTGTTGGAGCCGGCGCCGGCGATCACGGGAACGCGTCCGGTCGCGACCTTGACGCAGACCTCGACGACGCGCTTGTGTTCGTCATGGCTAAGCGTCGGGCTCTCGCCGGTGGTGCCGACCGGGACGACGCCGGTCGAGCCTTCGGCGATCTGCCACTCGACGAAGTCGGCGAAGGTCTCCTCCGCAAACGTGCCGTCCTCGGCGAAAGGCGTCACCAGCGCCGGAATCGAGCCATTGAACATCATTCACTCCCACCCCTCCGGGCCCCTGCCGCGGAGTTTATCGTTTTTTTTCCGGGAAAGCCGCCGCCATCGTCCGCGGCAGGCTGCCGACGGTCCGGACGCTGAAGACGCCGTTCCGATGGCTCGGCGCCCCGGCCCGAATGAGCGAGGCGGCCGCCGGAAACGAGCGCCCTCGGCAAGTCGCCGGGCCACGCGCCGCCCCTGGAGCGGCCGTTCGAACCGGCAGGTGTCGCGATCGGACTGCGGTCGGCGAACTCACAGACGGCGCGAACCGTCGCGATGCTTTCGCTGGTCGGGCGAACATATTGAAGCTCGAAAGGGGAAACAAGCGGGCTCGTCAATGTCGGCAGCATCGGCGAGACTGGGGACGGTAACAGGAGCTTAACGGCGATCGTGGAAGAATCGACAACCATGCCGGAGACGAAAGCGCCGGCGTTCCGACCGACGTTTCGACACCCGATGAGGATGTTCATGCCGAAGCCCTCGCGCCTCGCCCGACTGCTGCTGGTGTCGCTGGCGACCTCGCTGATCGCGCAGCCCACGCTCGCGCAGACGGACTTCCTGCCCGATCTCGGCCCGCTGCCGACGGCGCGGCCGGGCGGCGTCGCCGTGGGCGTCGGTCTCGATCCCGGCCGGTTCGGCGCCGCGGTTCCGGCCCCGATCCCGTCGGGCATTCCCGTTCCCCGCCGGGCGCCGGCCGCGCAGGTTCCGGCCGAGGCGGCAGCCTTCACCGCCTCGATCGCGGCGATGCCGCGCGCCATGTCGCCCGTCGCCCCCGTCAACGGCGCGCTGAAGGACGGGCTGCAGGCGCTGTCCGACGGCAATGCCCTCAGGGCCCGCGCGATCCGCGAGGGCATGACGCCCGGCAGCCTCGACCGCGAGATCCTCACCTGGGCGATCGCCCTGACCGGCGGCCGGGACGTTCCGGCGATCGACATCGCCAATGCCGCCCGCACGCTCGCCGGCTGGCCGGGCATGAAGGCGCTGCGGATCAATTCCGAAAAGGCGATCTGGCGCGAGGACCGCCCCGCCCCCGAGGTGATCTCCGCCTTCGCCGGCAGCACGCCGGAAAGCCCCGAAGGCGCGATGGCGCTGGCGAAGGCCTATCTCGGCGTCGGCGAGGTCGGCCGCGCCAAGCAGCTGATCCAGAAGAGCTGGCGGACCGAGGTGATGGACCGCTCGACCGAAAGCCGGATGTTGTCGACCTTCGGCACGCTGCTCGGCCGGAGCGACCACAAGCACCGCATGGACATGCTGCTCTATCGCGAGCGGGTGAGCGACGCCGAGCGCGTCGCCAAGCTCGCCGGGGCGAGCGAACTCTACGCCGCCCGCGCCGCCGTGATCCGCAACCAGTCGAATGCCGGACGGCTGCTCGCCGCCGTGCCGCGGTCCGAGCGCTCGGACCCCGGCTATCTGCTCGCGGTCGTCGAGCTGGACCGCAAGGCCCACAAGGTCGACGAGGCGGCCGAGATCCTCGCCAACTCGCCGCGAGACCCGGCGACCTTGATCGATCCCGACGCCTGGTGGAACGAGCGGCGCATCGTCGCCCGCGACCTTCTCGATCTCGGCAAGGCGAAACAGGCCTACCGCATCGCCGCCGGCCATTCGGCGCTGGATTCCACCGAGGCCGTGGAGGCCGAGTTCCACGCCGGCTGGATCGCGCTGCGCTTCCTCGGCGACGCCGCCACCGCATCCCAGCATTTCGCCCGCATCGTCCAGATGTCGAACAAGCCGCTGTCCCTGTCGCGCGGCTATTACTGGCTCGGCCGGGCCGCCGAGGCGGCGCGCTCCGGCAGCGCCGGCGGCTACTACCAGCGGGCCGCGCACTACGGCGCGACCTATTACGGCCAGCTCGCCGCCTCGCGGCTCGGCCACCGCCCCGGCCCGATCGCCTTCCCGAACCCGAGCAGCGCCGAGCGTCAGCGCTTTGCCTCCCGCCCCGCGGTGAGGGCGATCCAGCGGCTCGAGCAGATCGGCTCGGACTGGCGCGCCGACATCCTCTATCGCGGCCTTGCCGACGAGCTCGACAGCCCGGGCGAGCTCGCCCTCCTTTCGGTCATGGCCGAGCGGCGCGGCGACCATCATCTCGTGCTGCAGGTCGGCAAGATCGCCTATTGGCGCGGCGTCGACGCCCCCGCCCTCGCCTTCCCGATCGGCGTCATCCCGGAAAGCGCCAACATCTCGGCCTCGGGCAAGGCGCTCGCCTATGCCATCGCCCGGCAGGAAAGCGCCTTCAATCCCAAGGCCCGCTCGCCGGTCGGCGCCCTCGGCCTGCTGCAGCTGATGCCGGGGACGGCGAAGAGCATGGCCCGCAAGGTCGGCGTCGCCTATTCGCCCCAGCGGCTGACCGCAGATCCAGGCTACAACGCCACGCTCGGGGCGCAGTATCTCGGCGATCAGATCGACAATTTCGACGGCTCCTACGTGCTCACCTTCGCCGCCTACAATGCCGGTCCGCGGCGGGCGCGCGAATGGATCGAACGCTTCGGCGATCCGCGCGGCATGTCGCTCGATCAGGTGGTCGACTGGGTGGAGCGGATCCCCTTCACCGAGACGCGCAACTACGTCCAGCGGATCATGGAGAACTATCAGGTCTACAAAATGCGCCTCGGCGCGCCCTTCTCGATCGAGAGCGACCTCGTCAACGGCCGCCGGGGGTGACCAGGGCAATCGCTCGAAGCCGGGCCCAGGCTGGCGGTTGGCCTGATCTCCCCCCTTGCGGGGGAGATGCCGGCAGGCAGAGGGGGGTGACCTTGCTCCGGACGGTCGCCGGCCAGGGCCACGCGCCATTTCTCGAAAGCGCGGGGCTGCCGGAACGAATTCTGAAGATCGCCCGCGAGGCGGACCGCGCGGGATGAGAGCGCAAGCCCTTCATCCCGACGTGCGGAGCGAAGCCTCGAGGGGCGAGGATCTGCTGCCGGCACGGCGTCGAACAGCTGCCGATGCGCGGGCGATGCGCCCTCGCCCTTGGAGGCTCGCTGCGCGAGCGCCTCGGGGTGAGGGCGACTGTGAAAGCCGCTGCCTTTGAATCTCACTCCCCCGGCAAGAGCAGCGCCTGGCGGTTGTCGGCGGCGCGGTAGACGCCGAGGTTGCGGTATTCGGCGGAGAAGAACCGGAGTTCCTCGAGTGCCCGGCCGAGCGCCGGGTCGTGGGGATGGCCTTCGACGTCGGCGTAAAACAGCGTCGCCGAGAAGCTGCCGCCGAGCTGGTAGCTCTCCAGCTTGGTCATGTTGATGCCGTTGGTGGCAAAGCCGCCGAGCGCCTTGTAGAGCGCCGCCGGAATGTTCTTCACCCGGAAGACGAAAGTGGTCACGACGTTGCGGCTGACCATCTGGCGGCCGTCGTCGCTCTTTTCCGGGTCGCGCGCGGCCCACAGGCTCAACCGCTGCTCGTCGGGATCGGCGAAGGGCTGCTGGCCCGGATTGGCCAGGATGACGAAGCGGGTGACGTTGTTGGCCGCGTCCTCGACGTCTTCCTCGACGATCGAGAGGCCATAGTACTCGGCGGCGAGCCGCGGCGCGAGGGCGCCCCGCGTCCGGTCCCCGGCCTCGGCCACCTCGCGGGCGGCCCCGGCGGTATCGCCCGAGACCTGCGGCTTCCAGCCCTGCGCCCGCAGATATTTGCGGCATTGGCCGAGCGCGTGGATGTGGCTGGAGACGCTGCGGATCTCGCTGCGCTCGACGCCCGGCAGCGCCATCAGCTGAAAATGGATCGGCATGAAGTATTCGCCGACGATCTGCAGGCCGGAATCCGGCATCAGCAGATGAATGTCGGCGACGCGGCCGGCCAAAGTGTTCTCGATCGGGATCATCGCCCGCTCGACCCGCCGCTCCCGGCCCTCGTGCTCCACCGTACCGGTCTTCAGCGCGGCGAAGGCATCGTCGAAGGACGGGCACGGCAGCGCCTCGTAGGCGTCGCCGAAGACGTCCCGGACGGCCATGTCGGAATTGGCGCCGGGTTCGCCCTGGAAGGCGATCATCGGGCGGTCGTCGGCCATGATTGTCATGCTCCGTAGATTTCGCGCGCCCGGACGAGGTCGTCCGGCCCGTCGACGCCGAGCGGCACCGTATCGACGATTTCGGCGTCGATTCGCATCCCGTTTTCCAGCGCCCGCAGCTGTTCCAGCTTTTCGCGGCGTTCAAGCACCGACGGGGACAGCGAGACGAACCGTTCGAGGCTCTCGCGGCGATAGGCGTAGAGGCCGATGTGGTGGTAGAGGGGCCCCTCGCCCCATGGCGCCGTGGCGCGCGTGAAATAGAGCGCATGAAGCCGGTGCGGCCCGATCGGCGAGCCGACGAGCTTGACGACGTTCGGGTTCACCCGCTCGGCTTCGTGGGTGATCTCGGCGGCGAGCGTCGCGATGTCGCAGCCCGGGTTATCGAAGGGGGCGAGCGCCGAGCGGATCGTCTCGGGCTCGACCGTCGGCAGATCGCCCTGGACGTTGATGATCGTCTCCGCCTCGCGCCGCGGATCAACTTTCTGCAAGGCTTCGTGAATGCGATCGGAGCCCGACTGGTGGTCGACCGAGGTCATCACCGCCTCGAAACCCGCGGCCTCGACGGCCTTCAGGATCTCTTCGGCGTCGGTCGCGACGACGACCCGGCCTGCCGCGGCGGCCACCGCCCGTTCGGCGACGCGCACCACCATCGGCTTGCCGGCGATGTCGGCGAGAGCCTTTTTCGGGAGCCGCGTCGAGCCGAGGCGGGCGGGAATGAGGATGAGTGTCGACATGGCGGGCTGCCCGAAATCCTTATTCGTTTGTCGAAGCTTGAGCCGAGGTTTGGAAAGTGTCAAAAGCCCCGGAGGCGCGCCTTTTACAGGTGTTGCCTTGAATCGGCAAAAACCCTACGGTCCGGCGCGTCTCACCTGGGGGTCTGCCGAACCGGCAGAGTTGTGGCATTTGATGGGGAGGGTCAGTCCCGCCAATGGATTCGTTTGAGGCCAACAAGATCTTCGGCGCCATCCTCGGCACCGTCTTCGTTCTGTTCGGAGGCAGCATCCTCGCCGAAGGGCTGTTCCACTCCGAGGCGCCCGAACAGCCGGGCTACGAGATCGTCGCAGCAGAGCCCTCCGAGGGAGAAGCCGGCGCGCCGGCAGCCGCGGCAGAAGATCCGCCGATCGCCGCACTCCTGCAGTCCGCCGACGCCGGCGCCGGCGAGGCCGTCTTCAAGAAATGCACGGCCTGCCACTCCGGCGAAAAGGGCGGCCCGAACAAGGTCGGCCCGCATCTGTGGGACGTCGTCACGCGGCCGATCGCCTCGGTCTCGGACTTCTCCTATTCCGCGGGCATGCAGGAGTTTTCCGAGGGCGGCTCGGCCAACTGGGACTATGACCACCTCTATCACTTCCTGAAGGATCCGAAAGGCGTCGTCTCCGGCACGAAGATGGGTTTTGCCGGCGTGAAGAGCCCGGAAGATCGCGCCAACCTGATCGCCTATCTGCACACGCTGTCGGACAACCCGGCACCGCTCCCCGAGGCGCCGGCCGAAGGCGAAGCCGCGGCTGGCGGCGAAGAGCCGCCCGAGGTCACCAACCCCGCGACGACCACGAAGATGGGCGAAGGCGGAGAAGAGGCCCAGGCGCCGGTCGAGGCCGGATCGGCTCCCGAATCGGCACCGGTCGAAAGCAGCGAGGCGACCACCGAGGCGAAGATGTCGGCCGAGGGCGTGCAGGGCGAACAACCGGCTCCCCCCGCCGCTGCCGCCAGCGACGAGAGCCAGCCCGCCGCGGACGGCGAGGAGAACGCCGCAGGCGGCAATGCCGGTCAGGCGGCGGCTCCGGCCGAAGGCGGCGAGCAGGCAGCCGCATCGAGCGATGCGGGAGCCGCGGCACCGGCGGCTGGCGGCGCCACCGAAGTCGCCCTTGCGGGAGACCCGGCCGCCGGCGAGAAGGTCTTCAACAAGTGCCGCGCCTGCCACGCGGTCGGCGAAGGCGCCAAGAACAAGATCGGGCCGGAGCTGAACGGCATCCTCGGCGAGAAGATCGCCGCCGTCGAAGGCTATACCTTCTCCTCGGCGCTGCAGGACTATGCCAAGGAACACCCGACCTGGACGGTCGAGGAGTTGCACGCCTGGCTCGCCGACCCGAAGGCCGTGGCCCCAGGCACCAAGATGTCCTTCCCCGGCCTGAAGAAGCCCGAGGACATCGACAACGTCATCGCCTATCTCGCGAGCTTCGACGAGAACGGCGCCAAGAAGGGCGAGTGAGCCCGCCGCTTCGCGGGGTCACGATTCTCCGAAAGCCGCAGAGCCCCGGTCGGCGACCGGGGCTTTCGCATGTTTGGGCGACGTTTTGCCCTGCCTGCGGCCCTCGCGGACACAGGTTTCCCTGCGATATGAACGAATCGTCACTTGGCAGGGCGCCCCGATGGTCGCCATAAAGCCGTGCGATACCGAAGCCTCGACAGAACGGAACGCTCTCGCGGAGACATGCCCTTGCCGATCCTGACGCGCGCCGCCCATTTTCTCGCCACGTCATGCATGGCCCTCGGCCTTTCGATGGCCGCCGGCCATGCGCAGGATCAGGGAGGCGCCGCCACCGGCGAAACGGCGGCGCCGGCGGCGCAGGCTACGCCCGCGCCGAACCCCGGCGCGGAGCCCAATCCGGGTCGGGAGAAGACGGCACCTGCGCCCGCTTCCTCGTCAGATCCGACGGCCGATCTTTCCGCGGCCGGCGAATGGCAGACCTCGATGTCTCTGGCCGAGGCGACCAAATATCCGGCCGACTTCCAGCACTACGACTACGTCAATCCCGACGCGCCCAAGGGCGGCACGCTGAATTCCGTCGTCGTCGGTTCCTATGACAGCTTCAACCCCTTCGTCGTGCGCGGGACGCCCGCCGCGGGACTCGCCAATTTCGGCGGGGGCCTGCTCTACGACACGCTGATGGAGCAATCGACGGACGAGCCCTCGGTCACCCATGCGATGATCGCCGAGGCGGTGCGCTTTCCCAAGGACGATTCCTTCGTCACCTTCCGTCTCGATCCGGAGGCGAAGTGGCACGACGGCGAGCCGATCACCGTCGAGGACGTGATCTGGAGCTTCGACACGCTGAAAGAACTGCATCCGCAGTGGGCGACCTATTACAAGAACGTCGTCAAGGCGGAGAAGACCGGTGAGCGGGAGGTGACCTTCACCTTCGACCAGACCGGCAACCGCGAACTTCCCCACATCATGGGCGATCTGACCGTCCTGCCGAAGCACTGGTGGGAAGGCACCGGCCCCGACGGCAAGCCCCGCGACATCTCGCAGCCTTCGCTGGAGCCGCCGCTCGGCTCCGGCCCCTACGAGATCGGCCCTTTCGTCACCGGCCAGTCGATCGAATGGGAGCGCGTCAAGGACTACTGGGGCGCGGACGTCGCGACCCACAAGGGTCGCTACAACTACGACAAGCTCGACTACACCTATATCCGCGATGCCAACGCGGCCTGGGAAGCGTTCAAGAAGGGCGGCCTCGACGACTACCGGATCGAGAACAGCTCGCGCCGCTGGGCACAGGAATACAATTTCCCTGCCTTCGAGAAAGGCGAGGTCAAGAAGACGACGATCCCCGACAATCAGGTCGAGTCGATGCAGGCCTATGTCCTCAACAATCGCCTCGCGAAGTTCCAGGACCGGCGGGTGCGCGAGGCGCTGACCCTGGCCTACAATTTCGAGGACATGAACAAGTCGCTCTTCTTCAGCCTCTACGAGCGCATGGGCAGCTATTTCGACAACAGCGAGCTCGCCTCGTCGGGCCTGCCGAGCGAGCGGGAGCTGAAGTTCCTCGAGCCTCTGAAGGATCAGATCCCGCCGGAGGTTTTCACCGAAGAGTTCAGTCTGCCGGTCTATACCGACAATCGCTCGACACGCGAGCATCTGCGCCAGGCGCTCGAACTCTTCCGGGAGGCCGGCTATGAGTTGCAGGGGACGCGTCTGGTCGATCCCAAGACGGGTCGCCAGTTCTCGATCGAGATGCTGGGCGACGATCCGACCGATGCGCGCGTGCTGCAGCCCTATGCCGACAGCCTGAAGCGGCTAGGAATCGACGCCACGATCCGCATCGTCGATTCCAATCAGTACATCGAGCGCCTGACCAATTTCGACTTCGAGATGACGTCGCTGAAATATTACCCGCAGTCGATGTCGCCCGGCAACGAGCAGCGGGACTTCTGGTCGAGCGGGGCCGCCGACACGCCCGGCAGCCGCAACTATGCCGGCATCAAGAACCCGGCGATCGATGCGCTCGTCAACGACATCGTCTACGCCAAGGACCGCGACGAGCTCGTCGCGGCGACGCGGGCGCTCGATCGGGTGATGCTGTGGGAGTATTACGTCGTTCCGCAGTGGTTCAAGAACGAGACGTGGCTCGCCTATTGGGACAAGTTCGGCATGCCCGACAAGAGCCCCGGCTATTCCAGCATCGACCCCTTCGCATGGTGGATCAAGAGCGCCGAAGAGGCTGCGGCGAACTGATGGGCACGACGCTCCGTTTCACCCGCCGCCGCTTCGGCCAGATGGCGCTCGGTCTCGCCGCATCGGCGGCCCTGCCCGGTCGCGGCTTCGCCGCCTCGCCGACCGAAACGCCGCTGCATGGCCTGTCGGCCTTCGGCGACCTGAAATATCCAGCGGACTTCGCCCAATTCGACTACGCCACGCCCGACGCGCCCTCCGGCGGGCGGCTGGACTTCTTCGTGCCGAACTGGATGCTCAACCAGTCGCCGCTGACCTTCGACACGCTGAACACCTTCGTCCTCAAGGGCAATGCTCCGCCGCGGATCGAAGGGCTCTACGACGCGCTGATGACGTCTTCGCTGGACGAGCCGGATGCGCTCTACTGCGCCCTCGCCGCCACCGTGACGATTTCGCCCGATCGCAACGCCTACGTCTTCGCGCTGCGGCCCGAAGCGACGTTCTCGACCGGGGCCAAGGTGACGGCGGAGGACGTGGTCTTCAGCTACGAGACCTTCAAGGAAAAGGGCCACCCCTCCCTGCAGATCACCCTGCAGGAAGTGGTCGAGGTCGTCGCCGACGCGCCGGACAGGGTGCGCCTGGTCTTTTCCGGCAAGCAGACCGACCAGGACGCCCTCGGCGTCTTCGGCATGCCGATCGTGCCGAAGGCGTTCTTCGACGCCGAGCCGTTCGAAAGCGTGACGGCCAAGGCGATCCCCGGCAGCGGTCGCTTCGAGATCGGCGCCATGGAGTTCGGCAGGTACATCGAATACCGCAAGCGGCAGGATTACTGGGCGAAGGAGATGGGCTTCGCCCGCGGGCTCGACCATTTCGATACGATCCGGATCGAGTTCTTCCGCGACCGGACGGTCGCCTTCGAGGCCTTCAAGAAGGGCAGCATCACCTTCCGCGAGGAATTCACCTCCAAGACCTGGGCGACCGACTACAATTTCCCTGCCGTCCTCGACGGCTCCGTCGTCAAGCGCGAGTTTCCCCGCGAGAAGACGCCGACCTTCCAGTGCTGGGCGCTCAACCAGCGCCGCGAGCGTTTCGCCGATCGCCGGGTGCGACAGGCGATCAATCTGTGCTTCGACTTCGAATGGACGAATGCCCAGATGTTCTACGGCATCTACAAGCATTCGGACTCCTGCTTCGAAACCTCGGACTTCAAGGCGGAAGGACCGCCCTCGCCCGCCGAACTGGAGATCCTCGAGCCGCTGCGCGACAAGCTGCCCGAGGAGGTCTTCGGCGAGGTCTGGACCCAGCCCGTCTCGGACGGCTCCGGCCGCGACCGCACGCGCCTGCGCGAGGTGCTGCGGCTCTTCGGCGAGGCCGGCTGGACGCAGAAGGGCGGCCGCCTGGTCGATGCGTCCGGACAGCCGTTCACGCTCGAATACATGATCGACGATCCCGGCTTCGAGCGGGTCTATTCGAAGTTCGTCCAGACGCTGAAGGCCGTCGGCGTCGACGCGTCGTTCCGGCTGGTCGACGGTGCCCAGTATCAGGAACGCCAGAACCGTTTCGATTTCGACCTGATCGGCGCGGCCTATTCGATGGGGGCGACCCCCACCCGCGACACGCTGGTCAACTTCTACGGCAGCCAGACGAAGGACCGCGAGGGCTCCAACAACTTCGTCGGCATGGCCGATCCGGGCGTCGACGCGTTGATCGACGTCGTCAACCGCGCCGAGGACCGCCGCAGCCTCACCATGGCGATGCGGGCGCTCGACCGCGTTCTGCGGGCGAGATTCGACTGGATCCCGAACATACATTCCGAGAGCCATCGCGCCGCCTACTGGGACATGTTCGGCTTCAGGGAGCCGAAACCCGACTATGGCTGGCCGGTCGAGCGGCTCTGGTGGGTCGACGCCGAGAAGGCCGAGGCGCTCGGCAAGGCCTGAGTAAGCCTCTCCCGAAAGAGTGGCGCTTCGAGATCGGCCCGACGGATCGGTCCGGCGTGACCATCGCTCCTTTTGCGCCCGGCCGCGCTTTTGGTTAACAACGGGAAAGACTGGCGAATTCCGCGTCGCCGCCTCAGGGCCGGGCGACGCCAACCGGAGACGCGAAACCCCACATGGGCGCCTATATCCTTCGCCGATTGCTGCTGATGATCCCGACGATCCTCGGGATCATGGCGATCTCCTTCGTCGTCGTCCAGTTCGCGCCCGGAGGCCCGGTCGAACAGGTGGTGGCCAGCCTGCGCGGCGAGGCCGGCGGCGCCGCCGACCGGGTCTCCGGCGGAAGCTCGGACTTCGGTTCCTCCTCCAGCAACCAGGATTCCGGCTATCGCGGCGCGCAGGGGCTCGATCCTGCCTTCATCAAACGGCTGGAGCAGCAGTTCGGGTTCGACAAGCCGCCGCTCGAGCGCTTCGGCCTGATGATCTGGAACTACGCCCGCTTCGACTTCGGCGAGAGCTATTTCCGCTCGATCGGCGTGTGGGATCTGATCCTGGAAAAGATGCCGGTGTCGATCTCGCTCGGCCTGTGGATCACGCTGATTTCCTACCTGATCTCGATCCCGCTCGGCATCCGCAAGGCGTTGAAGGACGGCTCGTCCTTCGACGTGTGGACGTCCGGCATCGTCATCGTCGCCTATGCGATCCCCGGTTTCATCTTCGCCGTCCTGTTGATGGTGCTTTTCGCCGGCGGGTCGTTCCTCGACTGGTTCCCGTTGCGCGGCCTCCTGTCGGATGGCGTCAGCGGCGCATGGTGCGCCCCCTGGTCGGCGAAGTTCGCCCCGGCGGACTGCGTGACGCAGACCATTCCGGATTATTTCTGGCACCTGACACTGCCGCTGATCGCCCTGTCGCTATCGGCCTTCGCCACGACGACGCTTCTGACCAAGAACTCGTTCCTCGACGAAATCGGCAAGCAATACGTCACCACCGCCCGGGCCAAGGGGCTGACGGAGAGCCGCGTCCTCTACGGCCACGTCTTCCGCAACGCCATGCTGATCATCATCGCCGGCTTTCCCGGCGCCTTCATCTCCGCCTTCTTCACCGGCTCGCTGCTCATCGAGACGATCTTCTCGCTCGACGGGCTCGGCTATCTCGGTTTCGATTCCATCTACAAGCGCGACTATCCCGTGGTCTTCGCCACCCTCTACATCTTTTCGCTGATCGGCCTCATCACCACGCTGATCTCGGACCTGACCTACACGTGGGTCGATCCGCGGATCGACTTCGAGAAGCGGGAGGTCTGACATGGACGACGCTCTGCGCGACCGCCAGAAACAGGAAAACCACAACCGCGAACTCCCCGAGGAGCGGGCCGCGGACATCGCCCGCGAGCAGACGAGCGGCATCGCCCAGCTCGCGCCGGAAGGCGAACTCGTCAAACGCCCGCGCCTGTCGCCGATCAACCGGCGCCGCTGGCAGAACTTCAAGGCCAACCGGCGCGGCTACTGGTCGCTCTGGATCTTCGCGATCCTCTTCGTCGTCACGCTGTTTGCCGAATTCGTCGCCAACGACCGGCCGCTCCTGGTCGAGTACAAGGGCGAATTCTACTACCCCGTCTTCGTCGACTACCCCGAAGAGGTCTTCGGGGGCTTTCTGCCGGTGACGGACTATCGCGACCCGGTGAACCAGGAAGAAATCAATGCCAATGGCTGGATGATCTGGCCGCCGATCCGCTATTCCTACGACACCAAGAACCTCGAGCCGCCGACGCCCGCCCCCTCCCCGCCATTCTGGACGCTCTCGGCGGAGGAACGATGCCAGGCCTATGCAGAGGGCGTCGCCGACCCCGGCTGCACCCTCGGCAACATGAACTGGCTCGGCACGGACGATCAGGTCCGAGACGTCCTCGCGCGGGTGATCTATGGTTTCCGCATCTCGGTGCTGTTCGGGCTGGCGCTGACCGTCGGCTCGGCCGTCATCGGCGTCGCCGCCGGCGCCGTCCAGGGCTATTTCGGCGGCTGGGTGGACCTCATCTTCCAGCGCTTCATCGAGATCTGGTCGTCGATCCCGGTGCTCTACCTGCTCCTGATCATCGCCGCCGTGCTGCCGCCCGGCTTCTGGGTGCTGCTCGGCATCATGATGCTGTTCTCGTGGGTGGCCTTCGTCGGCGTCGTGCGGGCGGAATTCCTGCGCGCCCGCAACTTCGAATACGTCAACGCGGCGCGGGCGCTCGGCGTCGGCAACTTCACCATCATGTTCCGCCATCTCCTGCCCAACGCGATGGTCGCGACGCTGACCTTCCTGCCCTTCATCCTGTCGGGCTCGATCACCACCTTGACGGCGCTCGACTTCCTCGGCCTCGGCCTGCCGCCCGGCTCGCCGTCCCTCGGAGAGCTTCTTGCCCAGGGCAAGAACAACCTGCAGGCGCCCTGGCTCGGCTTTTCCGGCTTTCTCGTGCTCGCCCTGATGCTATCCTTGCTCGTCTTCATCGGCGAGGCCGTGCGCGACGCCTTCGACCCGCGCAAGAGCTTCGGATGAGGCGAGGAGGTGACCATGGGTGAGATCGGACGCATCACGAAGACGGTCGGCGTCGACGACCTGCCGGAGGACATCCGCGAGAAGTTCGTTGCCGGTACGCCGGTGAGTGTGACGTTCGAGGGGGAGCTGGCGGAATCGGAAGGCGTTGCAACGCGTCCTTCGGTCCCGCCCGAGGAACTGGAGCAGCGGCTTGCGGCGCTTCGAAAAATCTGGGGAGCCGGGGCCGATCTGGGCACGACGACGGAGGAGGCGGTGCAGCGGATCCGTGCCCTTCGCGACGAGTGGGATGACTGAAGGTGGCTCCGGTCTACGTCGACACCAACATCCTGATCGCGTTCGTCGAGAAGAACCACGCCGAGGTCATGAAGCTCTTCGAATTGTCTGCCAGAGGCCATTTCGATCTTCTGACGAGCCAACTTTCCCTCGCGGAGGTGATGGTCAGACCGCTGGCTGCGGCAAGAGAGGATCTCGTCCGCGCCTATCGGGCGCTCCTCACCCGGCCACTCGCCGTCAGGACCATCCCGATCACGACCGACGTGCTGATGAGAAGTGCTTCGGTCAGGGCGGAGAACGGGGGCAAGCTGCCGGATGCCATCCACGTCGCAACCGCCCTCGAAACCGGTTGCAAGAGCATTCTGTCGAGCGATCAGCGGCTCCGGTTTCCGGCTTCTTTGACGCGAATCTCCGAAGCCGAGATAATCGCGCGGTTGCTCTGAAACTCGTTCAATCCAGCAAGGCATCTTCCATTGAACGGATATCGTGATCGAAACCCGCGTTCAGACCGACATTACAGTGGGGTCTTCCTTTGACGAGCAATCCTGTCAAGAAAGCCGGCGAGGTTCCGTCCCTCCTCTCCGTCGAGAACCTCTCCGTCGCCTTCCGCCAGGGCGGCAAGACGATGCTCGCCGTCGACGACGTCTCCTTCTCGATTGCCCGGGGTGAGACGCTGGCCCTCGTCGGCGAGTCCGGCTCCGGCAAGTCGGTTTCGGCGCTGTCGATCCTGAAACTCCTGCCCTATCCGGCGGCGAGCCATCCGGGCGGCGCGGTCTACTTCGACGGCGAGAACCTCATCGACGACGACGAACGGGATCTTCGCAAGGTGCGCGGCAACCGCATCTCGATGATCTTCCAGGAGCCGATGTCCTCGCTGAACCCTCTGCACACGATCGAAAAACAGGTCGGCGAGGTTCTGAAACTGCATCGCGGCTTCGGCGACAAGGCGGCGCGCGAGCGGACGCTGGAACTGCTCTCCCAGGTCGGCATCCGCAATGCCGAGGAGCGGCTCGGCGCCTATCCGCACCAGCTCTCCGGCGGCCAGCGCCAGCGGGTGATGATCGCGATGGCGCTCGCCAACGACCCGGACCTTCTGATCGCCGACGAGCCGACCACCGCCCTCGACGTGACCGTGCAGGCGCAGATCCTGGAACTCCTGAAGAATCTGCAGGCCGAGCACGGCATGGCGATGCTGTTCATCACCCACGATCTCGGCATCGTCCGGCGCATCGCCGACCGGGTCTGCGTGATGTATCGCGGCAAGATCGTCGAAGAGGGGCCGACCCGGACGATCTTCGACACGCCCCGGCACGACTATACCAAGCATCTGCTGGCGGCCGAGCCGAAGGGCCGCCCGCCCGCCGCGAACGCCAACGCGCCGGTCGTCATGGAAGCCAGGGACCTCAAGGTCTGGTTCCCGATCCGCACCGGGCTGATGCGCCGCGTCACCGGCCACGTCAAGGCGGTCGACGGCATCGATATCACCATCCGGGCCGGACAGACCGTCGGCGTCGTCGGCGAATCCGGTTCGGGAAAGACCACCCTCGGGCTCGCCCTCTCGCGGATGATCTCCTCCACCGGCGAGATCCGCTTCGACGGCGAGCGGATCGACGACCGGTCCTTCGGGTCGATGCGCCCGCTGCGTCGGCAGATGCAGATCGTCTTCCAGGATCCCTATGGCTCGCTTTCGCCGCGCATGTCGATCGCCGACATCGTCGCCGAGGGACTGTCGATCCACGAACGCGGCCTGTCCGCGCCGGAGCGGGATCGTCGCGTCGTCGACGTTCTCAACGAGGTCGGGCTCGATCCCGCCGCCCGCTTCCGCTTCCCGCACGAATTTTCCGGCGGGCAGCGCCAGCGCATCGCCATCGCCCGGGCGATGATCCTCAAGCCCCGCTTCGTCATGCTGGACGAGCCGACCTCGGCGCTCGACATGAGCGTCCAGGCCCAGGTGGTCGATCTCCTGCGCGACCTGCAGAAGCGCCACGACCTCGCCTTCCTGTTCATCAGCCACGATCTGAAGGTCGTGCGGGCGCTGGCCAACGAGGTGATCGTCATGCGAAACGGCAAGGTGGTCGAGCGCGGCCCGGCCGAGGAGATCTTCGATCGCCCGCGCACCGACTACACCAAGGCATTGATGGCAGCCGCCTTTGACATCAAGGCGGCGCCGACGGGAGTCGTTTCCGAATGAGCGGACATTACCGCGACCAGTTGACCGATCAGCCGCTCGCCTTCTTGATCCTGCGGGAGGAGCTCATCAATCGCGGCTTCCGCGACTTCAAGAAGCTGACGATCGAGCACGATCCCCTCGACGGCGGCGCCCGGATCGGACCGATGGAGCGGGAATATCTCGCGACGGGTCCGGTCGCCGTGATCGTGCCCTACGATCCCGCCCGTGACGCCATCGTCGTCATCCGGCAGTTCCGCCTCGCCGCCGCCCTCGACACCCCCAACGCGGCCGCCGTGGAACTTCCGGCCGGAATGGTCGACGACGGCGAGAACGTCGCCGAGGCCGCGGCGCGGGAACTTCAGGAAGAAACCGGCCTTGCCGCGCTCGCCATCGAGCGCTGCTTCTCGATGCTCCCCTCGCCCGGCCTCACCGACGAGTACGCCCACGTCTTCCTGGCGATCGTCGATGCCGGCGAACTCGAAACCAGCGCCGGCAAGGACGACGAACACGAGGACATCCGTCCGATTCTCGCTCCCGTCGAGGACCTGATCGCAGCGGTCGACGAAGGCCGCATCGAGAACGGCTATCTCATCGCCTGCACCCACTGGTTCGCCCGCAAGGGCCGGGCCCGGGCACAAGCGCTCCAGGGAACGCTCTTCGACAGCGAAGGTGAGGCATGACGATTCTTCTTTCCGTCACCGGCTTCGCCCCCTCCCGCTGGTGGCAGGCCCTGCACGAGGCGGCCCCCGATCGCCGGATCGTCGTCGATGTCGCAGAAGCTGGTGCCGAGCCGATCGACTACGCCGTCGTCTGGAAGCAGCCGCCGGGCCTGCTGGCGACGCTTCCGGACCTGAAGGCGATCTTCTCCCTCGGTGCCGGCGTCGATCACATCCTCACCGATCGCGAACTCCCGGACGTCCCCATCGTCAGGATCGTCGCCGACGACCTGAAGGAACGGATGAGCGAATTCGTCGTGTGGCGGGTGCTCGATCATTTCCGCCGTGGCCGCGCCTATCGCCAGCAGCAGACCCAGAAGATCTGGCACGAACGGATGCAGCCGGCGGCCCGCGAGATCACCGTTGGCATCATGGGGCTCGGCGTCCTCGGCCTCGACGCGGCGGAAAAGCTCAAGGTTCTCGGTTTCGACGTTGCCGGCTGGAGCCGCAGCGAAAAGAGGGTTGCCGGGATCGAGACCTTCGCCGGCGAAGCCGGTCTCGGCCCGTTTCTCGCCGCCAGCGACATTCTCGTCGTCCTCCTGCCTCTGACCGCCGACACCCGCGGCATCATCGACGCGGCGTTGCTGTCCCGCATGAAGCGCGAGACGCCGCTCGGCGGTCCGGTGCTGATCAATGCCGGCCGCGGCGGACTGCAGCACGAGACGGCGATCCTGGCCGCCCTCGACGAGGGCCGATTGATGGAAGCCTCGCTGGACGTCTTCACGGTCGAGCCGCTGCCGGCAGAATCGCGCCTCTGGAGCCATCCGAAGGTGTTCGTGACGCCGCACGCGGCGGCGGCTTCCGATCCGGACGCTCTGGCGCCGATCGTCATGCGGCAGATCGCAGCCCACGAGCGCGGCGAGCCGCTCGAGAACGTCGTCGACCGACAGGCCGGCTACTGAGGTCGCTCGACATCCGGCCAAAGAGTATCCGCTCGCGGCAGCCGAACCTTTCCCGGCCGGCCTTCGTTGAGACGACGAGAGAAGATCAGCGCCGGGAGCATGGCGATGGCCGAACGCGACACGTCCGAACGCGAGCAAGACGAGGCCCCGGAGTTCGGCCGAGCCAAGCGGACCGAGGCAGAAAAACGCGAGCACGACGAGGAAGAACTCGACGAAGCCCTCGACGAGACGTTTCCGGCATCGGACCCCGTCTCACCCACCAGGATCGATGGACCGGCCAGTTGATCTTCAACGAACGGCGCCGGTCGGACGCTCCTTTGGCCGGGCCAGAGCAGGATCACGCCCGCATCGGCGGGAAGCCTCGCGGCGCGTCCCGCGGTTTCAGCCGCCGCGGTTCCCCGTCTTCGTCGCCATCCGCTCTGCCAGCATCGCCAGTTCGGCTCGCAGCTGGTTGAGATCATCCGGCGCGAGGCCCGTCTGGCATTCGACGACCTGCTGGACGTCGTAGACGTCCGATTCCAGCGCCGAGCCCCGGGGGGTCAGGGTAATGTGGACGACCCGCCGGTCGGTCCGGTCGCGCTGCCGGGTGATCAGGCCGCTCTCTTCGAGACGGTCGAGGAGCGGGCTGATGGCGTTCGCCGACAGCTGCAGTCGCTTTGCAATTGCCCGCGACGTCGAATTACCCTCCTGCCACAGCACCAGCATTACCAGATACTGCGGATAGGTCAGCTCGAGTTGCGCAAGGAGGGGCCGATAGGCTCGCGTGACGGCGTTGGTCGCGGCATAGAGGGCAAAGCAAAGCTGATCGTCGAGCCGCAACGTCTTTTCATCGATCATCAAATTCGTCCCTCGATGGGGGACCGATATACATCCCCCACAAACCATTCGGTCACGACCAGTCGGCCCGTTCGCGCAAATGGGTGCGGTTTCGTCAGGCGGCTATCAAGCGCATTCGCGTGACAAACGCAAAGAGCCCCGGCGCGTTTCCGTAACCGGGGCCCAACTTATCGTCTGTCTTACAATCTGTCAGGCTGCCTTGCGACTCTTTTCGAAGCGCTTGCGCTCGTGCGGGTCGAGATAGAGCTTGCGCAGCCGGATGGTCTTCGGCGTCACCTCGACCAATTCGTCGTCCTGGATCCAGGAAAGGGCCCGGTCGAGCGTCATCCGGATCGGCGGGGTGAGCTTCACGGCCTCGTCCTTGCCGGACGCCCGCATGTTGGTCAACTTCTTGCCCTTCAGGACGTTGACCTCGAGATCGTTGTCGCGGCTGTGGATGCCGATGATCATGCCGGCATAGACCTTGACGCCGGCATCGATGATCATCGGGCCGCGGTCTTCCAGGTTGAACATCGCATAGGCGACGCTCTCGCCGTCTTCCGACGAGATCAGGACGCCGTTGGTGCGGCCGGCCAGCTCGCCCTTGTAGGGCTGGTAGGAGTGGAACAGCCGGTTCATGATCGCGGTGCCGCGGGTGTCGGTCAGAAGCTCCGACTGATAGCCGATCAGGCCGCGCGTCGGCGCGTGGAAGACCAGCCGCTGGCGATCGCCGCCCGACGGGCGCAGCTCGACCATCTCGGCCTTGCGCTCCGACATCTTCTGGACGACGACGCCGGAATGCTCCTCGTCGACGTCGATGACGACCTCCTCGATCGGCTCCAGCTTCTCGCCGTTCTCGCCTTCCTGCATCACGACCCGCGGACGCGAGATGCCGAGCTCGAAGCCCTCGCGGCGCATCGTCTCGATCAGCACGGCGAGCTGCAGTTCGCCGCGGCCGGAGACGTAGAACGAGTCCTTGTCGGCGGCTTCCTCGATCTTCAGCGCGACGTTGCCCTCGGCCTCCTTCAACAGGCGGTCGCGGATGACGCGGCTCGTCACCTTGTCGCCCTCGGTGCCGGCGAGCGGCGAGTCGTTGACGATGAAGGACATCGTCACCGTCGGCGGATCGATCGGCTGGGCGTGCAGCGGCTCCACGACCTGCGGATCGCAGAAGGTGTCGGCGACCGTGCCCTTGGAGAGGCCGGCGATGGCGACGATGTCGCCCGCCTCGGCATAGTCCAGCGGGACGCGCTCGAGGCCGCGGAAGGCGAGGATCTTGGAGATCCTGCCGGATTCCAGCTGCTTGCCGTCGCGGCCGAGCACCTTGACCGCCTGGTTCGGCTTGATCGAGCCGGCCTGGATGCGCCCGGTGATCAGCCGGCCGAGGAAGGGATTGGCCTCGAGGATCGTGCCGATCATCTTGAACGGCTCGTCCTTGCCGGCGGTGTCCGGCTCCGGCACGTGCTTCAAGATCAGATCGAACAGCGGGGCGAGACCCTGGTCCTGCGGGCCTTCCGGCTGCTCGGCCATCCAGCCGCCGCGGCCCGAGCCGTAGAGGACCGGGAAGTCGAGCTGTTCCTCCGTCGCGTCGAGAGCGACGAAGAGATCGAAGATCTCGTCGAGCACTTCCTTGTGGCGCTCGTCCTGGCGGTCGATCTTGTTGATCGCGACGATCGGCTTGAGGCCGACCTTCAGCGCCTTGCCGAGGACGAACTTGGTCTGCGGCATCGGCCCTTCCGACGCGTCCACGAGGATCACCGCGCCGTCGACCATGTTGAGGATGCGCTCGACCTCGCCGCCGAAGTCGGCGTGGCCCGGCGTATCGACGATGTTGATCCGGGTGTCCTTCCACTCGACCGACGTCGCCTTGGCGAGGATCGTGATGCCACGCTCCCGTTCGAGATCGTTCGAATCCATCGCCCGCTCTTCCTGGCGCTGGTTGTCGCGGAACGTGCCGGACTGGGCGAGCAGTTTGTCGACGAGGGTGGTCTTGCCGTGGTCGACATGCGCGATGATCGCGATGTTGCGAAGCTTCATGAGAATATCCGGTTCAGGTCGCGCCGATAGCCCCGCCGGCTGGCAGGGCACAGGGTCCGCGGCGATCTAGGTTGTAGCGATCGGGGCTCGCGCCAGCCCATACACGATTTTTTGCAAGTGCGAAAGCAGGAGACGGCAGCTTCGTCGCCGATGTCTTGCCGATGCCGCACCGCATGTCTCGCCGTTAGAAATTGCGGAGGTTTTGCGGCTGGTGAACATTATTTCTTCTTCATTTGCGACAGATCGGACCGGCGAATAGCGTCTGCCTCGAAGCCGGGAAGCGCCGGCGGTGTTCGGTTCGAACCCGCGACGCGACGCGACCTGACGGCTTCTCGTTTGCCGGATGACGATGCGGCCCCGCCGCTCGCCGGCTCAATTACGAGGATGCGCGAGATGCGTAGTCTCACCCTTCCCCTCACCCTCGCCGCCAGCCTGATCGCCGGCGCCCCCGCCTTCGCGGCGTCGTCGACGATGCCGAACGACACGATGTCGAAGGGCACCATGTCCGGCGGCGCGATGCCATCCGCCTCGACGGCGAAGCATCTGGCGAGCAACAAGACGTCGACCCATGTGACCACCGGCAAGATCAAGTCGATCGACGCCGCGACCAACGTGCTGACGCTCACCAACGGCAAGAAGTTCACCCTGCCGAGCGACTTGTCCGCGTCTTCCCTGAAGTCCGGCGAACGCGTCAAGATCAGCTATCGCACCAGCGGCAAGTCGATGGCCGCCACGTCGGTGGTCGCCGCGAAATAGCCAGCGCCTCGCGCCGTCCGGCGGGCTGCTGCGGCAGGTAGAGCCTGCGGCCCGGCATCGTCCCCCCCAAGCCTGAGGCGGTCCCGCCGATCAGCCAAGCCGAAAAGGGCGCCGCGAGCGCGTCGTCGACCGACATCGCGGGCGGGATCCCCCTCTCCCCGCCAGCGCGAAAGAACCGGAGGCCCCGCCTCCGGTTCTTTCGTTTCGTGCCGGTATTCATCTGCCGGGCGCGGCCGCGCCCCCCCCTTGGCCGACGACCTTACGCCTTGCGGACCGGCTGCAGCGTGGTCTTCCACAATTCGTTGTCGTCCGTGTCCATCAGGCGGACGGTCAGCTCCTCGCTGGCGCCGTCGATGTCGACGATGCCGAAGAACTGCAGGCCGGCCGAGGGAGCGAGGTTCGCCTGTCCGTTTTCGGGAGCCTTCACGAACTTCACCTCCGGGCCGAAGGTCATGTCGAGGTCGTTCGGGCCAAAGGTGCCGGCATGGATCGGGCCGGAAACGAATTCCCAGAACGGCTCGAAATCCTGGAAGGCGGCGCGATCAGGCGAATAGTGGTGGGCGGCGGTGTAGTGGACGTCCGCCGTCAGCCAGACGGTGTTGGCGATCCCGGCCGACTTGATGAAGCGCAGGAGATCGGCGAATTCCAGTTCGCGGCCCTTCGGTGCGCCCTCGTCGCCGTTGGCGACGGCCTCCCATTTCTCGCCGTCCGGCACGAGAAGGCCGATCGGCATGTCGGAGGCGATCACCTTCCAGGTGGCGTTCGAATTGGCGAGTTCCCGCTTCAGCCAGGCGATCTGCTCTGGCCCCATCATCTGCGCCGCCGGCGACATCTCGCTCTGGAGGTTGTCGCCGTTCGGCCCGCGATAGCTTCGAAGATCGAGGAAGAACACGTCGAGCATCGGACCGTAGGCGATCTTGCGATAGATCCGGCCCGGCTCGCTCGGCACGTATCGGATCGGGGTCATCTCGTGGAAGGCCCGCGCGGCCCGGGCCGCGAGAACGTGGATGTTCTTCTCGGCATAGCGATCGTCGGCGGCAAGGTCCTTGGAGGCCGACCAGTTGTTCAGGACCTCGTGGTCGTCCCATTGGAAGAAGGTCGGCACGCCGGCATTCAACTCGCGGACGTTTTTGTCCAGCATGTTGTATTTCCACTGGCCGCGATACTCGTCCAGGGTCTCGGCGACCTTGGTCTTTTCCGGGATGACGAGGTTCTTCCAGACCGTGCCGTCCGGCAGATCGACGCTCTCCTTCAGGGGGCCGTCGGCATAGATCGTGTCGCCGGAATGCAGGAAGAAGTCCGGCTGGTGCCTTGCCATGGTGCCGTAAGCTCTCATGCCGCCGCGGTCCTCGTCGATGCCCCAGCCCTGGCCGACCGTATCGCCGGACCAGACGAACCTGACGGAACGGCGCGAACCGGGCGCGGTGCGGAAATGGCCGACGATCGGATCGGAGACGCCGTTGACGTCGCCGAGATCGGTCGCGACGGCCCGCCAGAAGATTTCCTGATCCGACGGCAGATCCTCGATCAGCCGCTTGACGGTGAAATCCGAGGCCGGCGAGGTCGTCAGCGCATGCAGCTTGCGGGCGTTCCTGAAGCTGTCCGTCGTCGCCCATTCGAAGTCGATCCGGGCGGGACGGTCCACCCGCGTCCAGACCATGCCGGAGGACGCGTCGACGTCGCCGGTCTGGACGCCGTGGGTGAATTGCGGCCGCGCGGCGGCCCGGCTGATGCCGGGCATGGCGAGGGAGGAGCCGGCCGCCAGCGCGGCGACGCCGCTCTGCGCCAGAAAGCGGCGGCGGGTGAGGGAAAGCGCCATTGTTGAACCTTTCGAATCCGGATTGGACCGGACGCACATTCGAAAGATTCCATGTCAGGGAATTCTCGCCGACGTGAAAGTTTCACGACGGCGGAACCATCCGGCGGGTGGAGGAGATCGGCATGGATCGGCGTTGTTCGCCACCGTCGGTCCACTATTGGAGGCGCCCGACGACCGTGTGGCCGGGTCCGCCTATTGGCAGGTGCCCCGAACCGGCACCTCCTCCTTCTTGTCGCCCCAGAAGACGGTCATCGTGCCGGTATATTGGAGCTGGTCGTTCAGCTTCGCCCTGCCGGTCAGAATCAGACCGACGGAGATGCGCGGCTCGCCCGTCGCCCGCCAGTTGGTGACGACGGACTTCTCCTTGCCCGCCGAGGTCTTGCCCTTTTCGAGCTCCCTCACGAGACCGTTCGCCATGACGTAGCCGCGTTCGAGCGGCTGCCCCTCGCCGGTCGATTCCGCCACCATCGTCACGAAGACGAACCGTCCGTGGCTGGCGCCGGCTTCGGCATCGGGACCTCCGGCTTCGCCTGGCAGTTTTTCGGCCGGCTCGGCGCCACCGCTCCGCACGAAGGTGCAGCGGCTGACGATCGGAGCCCAGTCGAGTTCGCCGAGCTCCAGCGCGCGCGGCGTCAGTCCGGCGGACGGATCCTGGCTCTGGCCGGGCTTGGGCGCGGCGAAGGGCGAGGTTTCGAGATCGATGCCGCCCGGCTGCGGCGCCTGTGCGCCGGCCGTCGTGCCGGCAGCGATCACGAAGATCGCGGCCGAAATCCACCGAAGCGCCTGCGTCATCGTCATGTTCCGATGCCTTCCCACAATGCCGCCCTTGCCTGTTCCTCTCACAGAAAGCTTTGTGGGTCCACGTCGATTTGCAGTTGGACCGAGCCGCGCGGGCGCGGCGCCCTGGCGAGAGTTTCGCGCAGATAGGCCTGAATCGGTGCGCGTCGACTGGCCTCGACCAGAAGCCGGAACCGATGCCGTCCGCGGACCACGGCGAGCGGCGCCTCGGCCGGACCCAGCATCTCGATCTCCGGCATCTCCGGCGCGGCCTTGCGGATCTCGCGGGCGTGGGCTTCCGCATCCGCGCGCCTGTCGGCGGAAACGACGATCGCAGCGAGCCGGCCGAAGGGAGGCAGCGCGTTACGCCGACGCTCGTCGATCTCGCTTTCGTAGAAGCTCTCGGGGTCGCTGGCGACGAGAGCCTGCATCACCGGATGCCGGGGCTGGAAGGTCTGGATCAGCCCGCGGCTCGCAAGTCCAGTGCGCCCGGCCCGGCCGGTCACCTGATGGAGCAGCTGGAACGTCCGCTCGGCGGCGCGCGGATCGCCGTTGGCCAGGCCGAGATCGGCGTCGATCGCCCCGACCAGCGTCATCTTCGGAAAGTGGTGGCCCTTCGCCACCAGCTGCGTGCCGATGACGATGTCGGCCTCGCCGTCGGCGACGGCCTCGAGCTCTCGCCGCAGCCGGCGCGGGCCGCCGGCGATGTCGGAGGACAGGACGATGGTGCGCGCCTCGGAGAAATCCTCGACGATCTCCTCGGCGATGCGCTCAACCCCGGGCCCGCAGGCGACGAGGTGATCGAGCGTCCCGCATTCGGGACAGGCTTCCGGGCGCGGGGTCGAGAAGCCGCAGTGATGGCACTGGAGCACGCCCCGCAGCCGGTGGTCCACCAGCCAGGTCGAGCAGTTGTGGCACTGGAAGCGATGGCCGCAGACCCGGCAGAGCGTCAACGGCGCATAGCCGCGGCGGTTGAGAAACAGGAGCGCCTGTTCGCCACGGGCCAGCGTCTTGCGGATCTCGGTTTCCAGGACCGGCGAGACGAAGCGTCCGCGTGCCGGCGGATGCCGGCGCATGTCGACGAGGGACAGTTCCGGCAAGGCGGCGTCGCCGTGCCGGGACTTCAGCCGGACATGGGCGTAGCGGCCGGTCTCGGCATTGACGCGGGTTTCGATCGAGGGCGTGGCCGAGGCGAGGATCACCGGAAAGCCGCCGAGCGAGGCGCGCACCACCGCCATGTCGCGGGCGTGATAGAAGGTGCGATCCTCCTGCTTGTAGGCCGGGTCGTGCTCCTCGTCGACGACGACGAGGCCGAGTTCCCTGAAGGGCAGGAACAGCGAGGATCGGGCGCCGGCGACGATCCTGACCCGGCCCTCCGCCACCTGCCGCCAGATCGCCTCGCGCTTCTTCGGCGCAACGTCCGAGTGCCACTCGGCCGGGGGCGCACCGAATCGGGCATGGAAGCGGTCGATGAAACTCTGGGTCAGCGCGATCTCCGGCAGGAGGATCAGCACCTGCTTGCCGGCGTCGAGCGCCTTCGCCACCGCCTCGAAATAGACCTCGGTCTTGCCGGAACCGGTCGCGCCTTCGAGCAGGATCGGGGCGAACGCACCGCGATGCACCGCAGCCGCGAGTTCGCCTGCCGCCAGCGCCTGATCCTCGCTGAGGACTGCGCGGCCATATCCCGTGTCCGGTTCGGCGACGGCCGGCGGCGGCGGAAACCGCACCGTGCGGAAGACGCCTTGCCTCAGGAGACCGTCGACCACCGAGGTGCTGACCCCGGCGGCATGGGCGAGCCCGCTCTTCGACCAGGCCGGCGCCTCTTCGGCCGTCGCCAGGAGGCGCCGACGGGCGGAGGTGATCAGGTCCGGCTTCTCCCCCGTCGCCTCGATTCCCTCGACCCAGGGCTCAGGGTCGAAGGCGGCCGGCGCGCGCAGCGCCATGCGCACGACGAGCCCCGGCGGCGACAAGGTGTAATCCGCCACCCAATCGACGAAGCGGCGCATCGTCTCGTCCAGCGGCGGACAGTCGAAGACATGGGTGATCGGACGAAGTTTCTTGGCGTCGACACGGTCGGTCGGCCCGTCCCAGACGACGCCGGCGACCTGCCGGGGCCCGAGCGGCACCTGGACGATCGAGCCCGGACCCACCGTCATCCCGTCCGGCACGGTGTAGGAATAGGGCCGATCGGCCGGCAGCGGCACGAGCACCGGGACGACGGTCTCCGGAAAGAGCTGGTCGGTGAGGTTCAAGGCATCTCCGGCGAAGGACGGCGCCACCCGCCGGCGAGGCGAATCACCGGTGCGGCGCTGCCAGCCTAACAGCCTGCAAGGGGACGGGCGCCTCGCGCTGGAGCGGGAAGAGACGAGCTTCGCTCATCCCTCCGCTCCATCTTCCCGTTTGCGCATGATCCATTCCGAAAACCGGTTTCCGCTTTTCGGGATCATGCTCTAGGCCGCGTCCGGTCCGTTGCGCCAGTCGAAGGCGAGCGGCGCCTCCTTGAAGGCGAAGCGATCGAGATGGCTGGAAACGACGCCCTTCAACTGTTCCAGCTGTTCGGGCCGGCTGGCATCGATGGTGCAGTCGAGACGGTCGCTGGAGGCCGTCATCGCGAGATGGCCGTCGCCCGGCCAGTCGGCACCGCGAATGTCGCGCGGGAACGTCACCGTGCCCTTTTCGGGCGTGAATTCGACGGCGAGATTATGGCTCCAATGCTTGCAGAGCTGTTGCAGATAACGACTGGCATTGCCGGTCGGAACGCTGGCGGTGGATTGCAGTGCCATGGCTCGATACTCGTTTTTCGGCAGATTGCGTGGCCGGTAGCGGCTCGCCGCAAGTTGGTGGCGAGCTGGAGATAAGGAAAGCGAACGGCCGCGCCAAGGTGCTTGTCGGCGGGGTTCGTAAAACGCCGAGGTTCCGGATGGAGTGGCCCCCGGTCTGCCGATCGCGACGGAATGTCCTATATGAAGGGGACGATCACCGGACCGGCAAGCGGATCGGAACGATCCGTATGGCGCCGGCCGCTGCGATGCTGCTATGGACGCGGCGAACGCACAACCAGAATCTCGAAGGGGAACACCCATGAAATTCTTCGTCGACACAGCCGATGTCGCTGAAATCCGCGAGCTGGCCGATGCCGGCCTGCTCGACGGCGTCACCACCAACCCGTCGCTGATCAAGAAGGCCAACCGGCCGATGAAGGACATCATCGCCGAGATCTGCGACATCGTCGACGGCCCGGTCTCGGCCGAGGTCACCGCGATCGAGGCGAGCGAGATGGTCCGCGAGGGCAAGATCCTCGCCGGGATCGCCGACAACGTCTGCATCAAGCTGCCTTTGACGCTCGACGGCCTGAAGGCCTGCAACGAGTTGACCAACGAGGGCTTCCTCGTCAACGTCACGCTCTGCTTCTCTGCGGTCCAGGCGCTGCTCGCGGCGAAGGCCGGCGCGACCTTCATCTCGCCCTTCATCGGCCGCCTCGACGACATCAATCTCGACGGCATGGAACTGATCGCCGACATCCGCCGGATCTACGACAATTACGGCTTCGACACCGAAATCCTCGCCGCCTCGATCCGCACGATGAACCACGTCCGCGAGGCCGCCCTCATTGGCGCCGACGTCGCCACGGTTCCGCCGGCAACGCTGAAGGGCCTCGTCAAGCACCCGCTGACCGACAAGGGCCTCGAGACCTTCCTCGCCGACTGGAAGGCGACCGGCCAGACGATCGGCTGAGGCGGGGTCAGGCTCGCCCGATTTCGGGTCGCAACGACTGAGGGGACCGGCTGTCAAACGAGCAGAGCGGGTGGTTACCCCCCCTCTGCCCTGCCGGGCCTCTCCCCCGCAAGGAGAGATCGGCGGCTTCGCACACGCGCCTCTCTCCGCAGACTTCGTGCCGATTTTGGCGTCTGCGACGAAGCTGAAAAGGGTTGCGCGGGCCCGATCTCCCCCCTTGCGGCGGAGATGCCGGCAGGCAGAGGGGGGGTGCCTCGGCGCAACGGCGGAAAGCGGGACACGCTTACGCCTTTCGGAAACGCCCGCCGCTGCGGTTCGACGGGAGTCACGCCACCGTCGCCTCGCCGGTCTGCTTCTGCCGTTCGGCGATCTCTTCCCGCGACGGGTCGCCGCTTTCCGGGCGCACCACGCGCTTGACCAGCACCTCCAGCGTCAGCCCCTGGACCAGCACCGAGAAGATCACCACCGCATAGGTCGCCGTGACGATGAAGTCGCGCTGCGGCCCCTCCGGCAGGGACAGTGCCAGCGCCACCGAGATGCCGCCGCGGACCCCGCCCCAGGTGAGCACCGCGACGATGCCGCGGGAGAAGCGCTCGCGCAGCCGGACGATCTGGAAGGGCAGATAGACCGCGAAGAACCGCCCGATCAGCACCAGAGGGATCGCAAGGCCCGCGAGCGCCGCGGTTTGCCAGGTAAAGTCGACGACCAAGAGCTCCAGCCCGATCAGCATGAACAGGACGGCATTGAGGATGTCGTCGATCAGCGTCCAGAAGCCGTGCAGATAGCGCTGGGTGAGATCGCTCATCGCATAGGCGACGCCCCGGTCGCCGATCAGAAGGCCCGCGACGACCACGGCGATCGGGCCGGAGAGGCCGAGCTGGTGGGCGGCGGTATAGGTGCCCATGACGAGGGCGAGCGAAATCAGCACTTCGACGGGGTAGTCGTCGATCTTCAGCATCATCCGATAGGCGAGATAGCCGGTGATCGCGCCGAAGATCGCCCCGCCCAAAGCCTCGACGGCGAAGTGCTGGAAGGCGAGCGAAACGGTCAGATGCTCGCCCGAAGCGCCGGTGGCGACGCCGACCAGGATGGTGAAGACGACGACGCCGACGCCGTCGTTGAACAGCGACTCGCCGGCCATGTCGATCTCCAGCCGCTTCGGCACGCCGCTGATGGTCTTCAGCGTCGCCAGGACCGCGACCGGGTCGGTCGGCGAAATCAGCGCGCCGAAGACGAGGGCCCAGGCAAATTCGATCGGCGCGCCGACCCAGGCGGCCAGATAGTAGAAGCCGGTGCCGCAGATGCCGGTCGAAATGAGGACGCCGAAGGTCGCCATCAGCCCGACCGACAAAGCACGCGACTTCAGCGCCTCCCAGTCGACGTGCAAGGCCCCGGCAAACAGCAGGAAGCCGAGCATGCCCTCCATCAGCGTCTCGTTGAAATCGATGCCGGCGACGGTGTTGCGGATGGTGGCGGGAAAATCGAGACCGGGGAGCGCGGCAGACAGCCCCATCAGCCCGAGCGAGGAGACGAGCGCCAGGATCAGCAGGCCGGCATTGCTCGGCAGTCCGAGACGGCGCTCGTTGAAATAGCCGAAGACGGCGGCAAGGACGAGCAGGATGGCGGCCAGATCGAACAGGGAGAGCATGGGTCGGTTCCGATCGTTTTGGTCGGCCGGCGGGGCGACACGAAAAAGGGGCGACGCCGAGCGCCGCCCCTTGCAACATCACGAATACTCGCCGGGCGCCAGTGCCGGATGCGCCCCGGCCTGGGAGATCAGCTCTGGAAGTGGCTTTCCATGAAGTAGATCGACTTGTCGAGGCCGCGCCCGACCGCCGTCAGCAGGTCTTCCGTCAGCGGATCGCCGGCCTCCGAGGCTTCCTCGATCCCCTTCTCCACCGCCGCGCTCCAGGTCGAATAGCTGTCGGTGAGGCGCTTCAGGTGATCCTCGGACTTGACGAGATCGAGCGGATAGGGCTCGAGCACCGAATTTTCGACGGCCGCCTGCACGGTGCCGTGGGCCTGGCCGCCGAGCGCGGTCAGACGCTCCGCGATGGTGTCGACATAGCCCTCGGTCAATTCGTGCAGCTCGTCGAACAGTTTGTGCACGGCGATGAAGTTCATCCCCTTGACGTTCCAGTGGGCCTGCTTGGTCTGATAGGTGATGTCGACCGCGGTGGCGAGATGCGTCTGCAGGAGTTCGACCATCGAGCCGCGGATGTTCTCGGAAATCGGATTCTTGGTCGGATGCAGCTTGGTCTTGCCGGTCTTGCTGGCCTTGGCCATGGATGGCTCCTTTCGGACGGTGAAAAACGATCGGGCGAGCCCGCGAAAAAGGGGCTCAGCCATTCAGGCTCGATAACCGGCAAGCTCCCCCGAGGTTCCGCGACGGGCCGTCAACGGACGCGAAACCGCGGCCGGCGGCCTGAACCATCAACGGCAAGCTTGTGCCGGACGCCCGATGCGCCAGATGGGCGTTCGACACGAAAAGGAGACATCCCATGAAGACGCTGCTCATCACCGGCGCGTCGAGCGGCATCGGTGCCGCCGCCGCCAAGCGCGCCGTCGAGGCCGGATACCGCGTCGGGCTCGCCGCCCGGCGCAAGGACAAGCTCGACGGCCTCGTCGCCGAACTCGGCGCGGACAATGCGCTCGCCGTTTCCTGCGACGTCACCGACTTAGCCTCCCAAAAGGCCGCGGTGGCAGCGGTGACCGAGCGTTTCGGCGGGCTCGACGCGCTCTTCGCCAATGCCGGCATCGGCTCGACGGGCGCCGGGACGGCCGGCGGCGACCCGGAGGAATGGCGCCAGATGGTGCTGACCAACGTCCTCGGCGTCATGTACAGCGTCAAGGCCGCGCATGAGGCGATTGTCGCCGCCAGGGGCCACATCCTCATCACCAGCTCGGGTGCCGGCCGCAAGGTGCTCCCCGGCTCGGTCTATGGCGCGACCAAATGGGCGATGTCCGGCTATGGCGCCAATCTGCGCGAGGAAATGCGCGAGAAGCGCGTGAAGGTGACGCTGATCGAGCCCGGCATGGTCGACACGCCGTTCTTCGACGAGCCGAAACCCGGCGCGCTCGTCGCCGACGACATCGCCCGGGCCGTCGTCTACGCCCTGTCCCAGCCGGAAAACGTCCTCGCCGGCGAGATCTGGGTCGAGCCGCTCAACCTCTGACCGGACCCTAGTCGGCAGACTGCCCGGGTTGCCCGCCGCCCGAACGCAAGGGAATGGCGGGCCGGGAAAATCGCGCGGTGGCCGCGAGGACAGGCGAGCGAAGAGCGCGGCTTCGCTCCCGCAGGCCTCACCCCATGTGCTCCTTGATGCCCATGAAGGCCTTGTCGCCCCAGACCTCTTCGACCCGGGCATTGCGGCGGCATCCGGTGCGGTAGAACTTATACTTCACCGGATTCTTCTTGTAATAATCCTGGTGGTAACCTTCCGCATCCCAGAACTTCGGTGCGGCAGCGACCTCCGTCGCCACGGTGCCGAGATCTTTCTCGACCGCCGCCTCGGAAGCCTGCGCCGCCTTCAGCTGCGCGGGCGAGGTCGCATAGATCGCAGTCGTATAGGCGTGGCCGCGATCGCAGAACTGGCCGCCGGCATCGGTCGGATCGACCGAGTGCCAGAAGACCTCCAGCAGCTCGTCGTAGCTGACCTTCGAGGGGTCGTAGGTGATGCGGACCGCTTCGCGGAACCCTTCGTGATCGTAATAGGTCGGATTCTGCGCCTCGCCGCCGATATAGCCGGACGTCGTGTCGAGCACGCCGGCCAGATGATCGAAATCGCTTTCGACGCACCAGAAGCAGCCGCCGGCGAAGATCGCCGTCTCGGTGTTCTGCGCCCCGGCCGGCATGGCGAAGCCGAGCGACAGCACGGCGGCGCCCGCGAGCGCCGATGAGATTTTTCGCTTCATTCCCGTCTCCATGATCGACCAAGAATCAAAATCGGCCGCCCCTGTCCGACCGACGCCTTTCGGCCGGACCGGGTTTCCGGGCTGTTTCCCGACCGTCGACGACGCGCTCGGCGGCAATCGTTGCTGCCGACGCCTCGCCAAGGCGGCCATATGGAAGGAACTTCGCACAAGATGCCGCGATTGTTTCAGCCCGGCGCCATCACTTCAGACGTGATCGGCGGAGCGGATGCGCCGGGCCGCGGCTCTGGCGGCGACCCGAAGTTTCGTGGAAGCGCCCGTGGCTCAGCCGCCGTCGGCTGCGAAACCTGCCGCTTCGATGCCGGCGGTCGCCGCGGCCTCGTCATTGTCCGAGGTATCGCCCGTCACGCCGACCGCGCCGAGGATCTCGCCCCCCTGCCCTTTCACCAGCACGCCGCCCGGCACCGGCACGAGAACGCCCTTGGCGAGCGCGTTCATCGCCTGGATGAAATAGGCCTGTTCCTCGGCCCGCTTGTGAATGGCGCGGGAGCCCATGCCGAGGGCGATCGCGCCGTTGGCCTTGCCGATGGCGATGTCCGGCCGCATCCGCGACGAGCCGTCCGAGCGCTCGAGCGCGATGAGGGCGCCGCCCTGATCGAGCACGGCGACGGTCAGCGGCTTGAAGCCCTTGGCGATGCCGGTCTTGAGCGTCTCCGCGATGATGATACGGGCCTTGTCGAGTGTCAGCATGGTGTCTCCTCTGGTTGCGAGGCCGGACATAGGACCCGGCGGGGCGGCCGTCACCTCCTTTCGTCCCGCTTCGTGCCGTTCGAAGCAGACGGTCGGCCGCGATCGCCGCGACGCGCTCACCGGCCGACGAGGAGGATCTGCACCCGGCGGTTCTCCGCGCCTTCCGGATCATAGGGGTTCTTCAGGTCCCGCTCGCCCCGCCCCGACGCGACGAAACGGTCGCGCGGCAGCCCGGACGCGCGGACCAGCGCATCTGCCAGGGATTCCGCCCGCCGCCGGGAGAGCTCGAAATTATACGCGTCGCTGCCGGCCGCGTCCGTGTGGCCGAGAAGCACGAAGCGCTTGTCCTCAAGGCGCGGATCGGTCAGCGCGGTCGCAAGCTCGTAGATCTTGCCGTATTCCGACGACAGCGGCTGATCGTCGTTATAGGCGAAGAGCACCTCGATATCGATCGAAGGCAGCGGTTCGGACTCTTCCACCGCAATGCTGGCGACGGTCCCTCCGCCTTGCGCCGACGAACCGGCGGCGGCAGGCTCGGGATCTTCCTCGATGACGCCGAGATTCTGCAGATCGTCGAGCGAGAAGGATTTCGACGACTTCTTGGCGGTGCCGGCGCAGTCTGCACCGCCGCTGACGAGGCAGTCGCTCAGACGGTTGCCGGAAGAGGCCGGCATCTTCGTGGGCGGCCGGGGATCCGACGGCGCGACGGAATCGAGATCGAAACTGTCGAGGGTCATGGTCTGGGCCATCGAGGCGCCGCCGGACAAAGCGAGTGCCATCCCGGCTGCCGTGAGAAGTCGCAAGGCCCGCCGCGCGTCCGCGCAGGCCCGTCGCCCTGCCCGCATTCGGCCCGTTGCCAGGGTTTCCGTCGTCATCGCCACCTCCACCGTCTCAGTTCACCTTTTCGACCGAGCCGAACGCGTAGCCGACGCCACCCGGCAGCGTTGCCGTCGCCGAGCGGCGGTCGCTTTCCAGCATGTCGCGCACGTTGCGCAGCCAGCCGACGACGTCCTGGCTCGTCGGTTTCGCGACGCAGCTGGAACAGAACAGAACGATCTTGTTCAGCCCCAGCGGATCGGCGTCCTGCAAAACGAGCTTCTTGCGGGTGCGGGGCGAGGCTTCATAGGACGTCGCGCCGCCCGAGGCGTCGCTGGTCTCGAAGATCTCGACCGGGATCGGCGTGACCTTCCCCGCGCCGAAGCCGAAAAAGGCCGGGGTGCACTGGCGCACCAGAGCGCGCAGGGCGAGCCTGTCGCCGGTGCGTCCGACCGAGGGCGCGACCAAAAAGTCGAGGATCTCGCCGTCTTCCCGGCAGGCCGGGGGTTCCGGCGCCGCGATCGGCTCCGGCTCCGGTTCGACCGCGGCGAGGTCCGGCCCCGAGCCCGATCCGCCGCCCGAACCGTCGCCGGCGCCGGGCGTGACCGGCACGGGCACCGTCGGGATGGTCCCGTCGGCGCGCGGCGTCGGATCGGTGGAGACGCCGGATTCGGACCCGTCGGTTCCCGCAACCTTCGGCGGCCTGCCATCGGATGCGCCGTCCGACGCGGCGCCGTTTCCGCCCTCCCCGGACCGGGGCGCCTCGGCCCGATCGTCGGCGCCGGCGCCCACCGTCCCCGGCGCGTCGGACGTCTGCGGGTCCTCGGACCCGCGCGCCACAACGGGCTGCGGCTTCTCGCGGCAGGCGTCGAATTCCTCCGTCTCGGCCGCCACCGAGAAGCGCTGCCGCGACAGGAGCCGGCCGCGGGACTGCAGCGAGGCGAGGATGTCGAGCGTGTCGTCCGGCTGGTCCGGAACGGTGAAGGCGAGTTCGAGCGTCGCCGCGTCGCCGTCGGCCGCGGGCTCGCCGAGGAGGAGATCCGGCAGGTCCCGATCGACCCGCCCGGCGCCGAAATCCATCTGGCCGGTGCCGTAATAGGAATCCTGGAACCGCTCGACCGCCCGGTCGAGGAAGGCACAATCGGGTTTCTTCTCGCCCTTCACATAGACCCCGGAAGCGCTCTTCAGCCGCGGCGCGAGGGCCTGCAGCGCCAGGCTGTAGGCCCCTTCGAGGGTCAGATAGTCGCGCGAACTGCGGCTGTCGGGACGCGGCTCGAGGCTGTCGAGGGCGAGGTTGAAGGCGATGCTGCGATTGCAGCCATAGGCTCCGCCGGCGCCGCGGGCGAAGACCGAAAGGTCGATGCGCGCCACGCCCGGCTCCGGGCGCGAGGCCTTGAGGACGATCGGCAGCGTCGACGAGCCGAGGCGGTCGAGCGCCGTCGCGAGCTGGTTCTGGTCGGGAGAGCCGAGCCCGGCGATCGGGGCGAGCGCCCCGGCATCGCCCGCGGCACTGACGTCGACCGCCACCCGTCTCGCTTCCCGCAGGCCCGTCAGCACCAGCTGGTTGATGCGCTGGCGGTCGTTGGCGGAAAAATGCGGATCGGCGATCGGCAGGCCGTAGAAGGTGACGGTGTAGGGCCTTGCCTCCTCCGGCCCGATGCAGTTGCGCGTGACGACGTCGGCGACGGTGTCCCGCAGCCGCTCCTCGATCAGGGCGAGCGTGTCGTCCGATCCCGCCGCCCGGGCATCCGAGCCCAGCGTCGACCAGACGGTGGCCGCGACGGCGAGGGCCGTCAATGCGCGCGCGAGACCGCGGGCGGCCCGGGCCGCGAAAGACGACCCCGCAACCGGATTGCCGAACGCCAACGAACCAACTCCAGCCATGCCAATCCTTTCGTCACGTCGCGCCGGCAGTGGAAACGCCAGAGCCGCCTTCGCAGAATGCCGCCCCGGCCCCGCCGAGCCGTTTCCGTCTCCGACCGTCCGGCGGACGAACCGGCCCGATGGGCGCTTCGCGATCCGAAGCCGGTTCGACCGCGGCTCGGGCGAATGGGTTGGACAGCCATCGTCTCATGTGTGAGCCGCCATCATTTCCTGGCGCATGGCAGCGCCGCCGGGCCGAACCTCGCCGAACAGGCGATCTGCCCGATCACCTGCTGCGCCTCGCGGGACGCGCGGCCGTCCGGCCCGAGACGAAAGCGCATCCGCACCGTCGCGGCCGTATCGCCGCCGTCGAGGGCGAAGTTGTAGAAACCCGAACGACGATCCGCCGCGACGCCGGAATAGACGAAGGCCCCCGCGAAGCTCTTGTCGTAGGTCACGTCGCGCCGGTCGAGAGCGTCCCGACGGGCTTTCTCGTCGGCATAAAGCGCCGCATCCCCCACCTCGATCTCGACGTCGAGATCGCCGAACCGATAGATCCTGAGGTCTGCCTGCTCGACGAGGGGCGCGGCGTCGGCGACCACGGCGGCGGAAAAACGGCTCCAATCCGTCGAGGCGGCGGAACCGGCCGGGGAAAGCGACGCGGTGACCGCACCCGGCGCCTGCGGTGTTGGCTCCGGCGGCAGCGCGACGCCGCGCTTGTCGGCGGCGATGGCGGCTCTCGCGGCCGGCGGCAGGTCGGCGATCTTCATGTCCTTCGGCAGAAGCCACGAGATCATCGGCGTCAGCCGCAGGACGCTCTGGCTCGCCCGCTGGCCGTCATAGGCCGCCTGGTTCCAGCCGGTGCGGGAGAAGACGAAGCTGGAAAACGGCTCGGTATAGGTGTCGCTGACGTCGTCGAGCCAGGCCATGCGGGCGAGCGAGACGGCGAAGTCCTCCGACGGGATCGTCTGCGAGGCCCCCGCCCCGCAGAATGCGAGGGTCAGCGGCCGGTCATCGATGTCGTAGCCGAGGAAGACCTCGCCCTCCCTGGTCTTGCCGGAGGGGGATTCGACATAGGCGGACTGAAGCGCCGCGACGCCGGAAAGATCCGTCCGGTAATGCAGCGCGAGCAGCTTTTCGCAGACGTTCCGGGTGATCGCCGCACGGTCGAGCCCGAGCATCGAGGCCGGCACCGGCGGCAACTCGCCGCCGAAGGCGACGACGTCGGCCACCGTCTCGATCGCCATCACCTCGTCCGGCCCCATGGCGACGATGCGGTCGATGACCAGCGGATCGACGTTGAAGTCGGCGAGAAAGCGCACCAGCGTCGAGATGCCGAGCCGAAGGCCGCTCGCCTGGGTGTCGAGCCGCTCCTCGGCCGGCAAGGCGGCGATCGCGGCGGGCGAGATATAGGGCGAATGAAAGCCGATCCGGCCGCCGGGCTCGACGAAACGGTCGACATAGGTGCCGACGCCGCCGGTCGCGTGGAAGCTCGTGCCGCCGAGCCAGGCCAGCGCACAGGCCGACAGGCAGAGGCTGCCGTCCTCGACGATCGCCGCGACGTTTCTCTCCCGCATCACCCTGGCGATCGCGATGCCTTCGGTGAAGGTGCCGCCGGGGCTGTCGAGGCTGAGCATCGCGGCGGTGTTCTGGTAGTCGCATTCACGCGTCCGGCAGACCTCGTCGATCAGCGCCCCGAGCTTTCCCGCATCGCCCTTGGCCATCACGCCGGAGAGCGCGATCACCGGCTCCCCCCGGCTGGCGCTGAAGGCGTTGCGCAGAAGGCTGAAGTCGGCGGCGGCGGCGGGAGGCGGAAAGGCAGTCGGCACCACCACGGCAATCGACAAAAGCGCAGCCCTGAGAAGCGCTCCGGCCCGGTTCACAAGACCGGTGGTGAACCCGTGAAACGGAGTGCAATCAACGGTCGGTCCACAATCATCGGTCGACCGGGCCGCGGCAGCGACACCCAAGACATCCCGCATCTTTCGGACCTCCTGCTCACAGGCCCACCCGCTTGAAGATCGCTTGACGAGGCCGGGTGAAGTCGCGCACGGCTTGCGCCGCACGATACCGTACTGCCCCAAGGGAACGTAGCAGCTTCCGGTCGGGCTGTGAATGTCACTTGCCCGACCTCTTGGCCTACTTGCGATTTCGGTTCAGGAAAGCCGCGAGATGCTTGAATCTATGCGCCAGCACAGCCGGTGCCTTGGCCGCGCCGACGACGCGCACGGCTCCGAAGGATGCGACCGACGCCGCAAAGTCAACATTGCTTTGCCCAGCTACTGCATAACAGAACCAGCGCGCTCCGTAGCGGAACTCTGAAGTCGGCACCATTCCGCCATGTACAAGTCACGTTCGTCGACCAGATCGCGCGGATCCACCCGAAAATTCGCCGGTATGAACCCAGCGGATGCAAGACCCTTGCAGCAATTTTCGGAATCGATCAGATATGGCCCACGCAATCCCGAATGTACAGGCAGCGGACTCAACGCGGCATAGATGTAATAGCTATCATAGGAATTGAGCGCACCGTCGATGGCGGGAAAGGTTGGACTGACCGCAAGGGACCGCGAGATATAAGCGATCCGCCGCGCATTGCGACAGTAAACGACGTTATGCATCGCCGATCCGACACTTCCCACGATCTCCGTTGCGCTTGCGAATGCCGCAACTTGTTCCTCTAGCGTGGCCTGCGTCGGATCGAGAACTTCAAAGCCTTCGCTCTGGAGAGCCTTTTGCACCGTCCCCTCACCGAACACGGCTCCGACCCCCTGACCTCGACTGACGAAAATTCGCCTGCTCTGGGATGGGGTCTCGAACGATTTCGCAAGGTGCTGAAACGGAGTGACGAACGCTTCATGCACCGTGCCTCGCTCGACTGCAGCGACAGCTGGAATGATCAGCGACCGAACACGAAAGCCCGTCCTCGCATCGACGAATCGAGCGTCGATACCCAGCAGCGAAAAAAACTTTCGGGCGAATTGCGGCACGGAGCCGCCGATCATCTGAAAGATGACCGGACCTTGGTACTGGTTCTGAACGATCCACCACAGCCGGGTGGTGCTCTCGACCATGAAGTGACCAAAATGTGGGAACAGATATCCGCCGTAAGCGGCCTCACCACATTCCACCAACTCAAACGCCGATGGGTCAGCGTAGCTCTCGACGCACTCGCGGCTGGCACCACCCGCAACGCGCTGCAAACGCGACGCGGGTATAACGGTCCCCATCGGCCCGTAAACGCCGCCAAACATCTTCAAAGGGACGAGTGAAAGGACCTTCACCGGCGGAATCAGACAGTTTGTGTGAGTTTCTACCCGGGGTCGAGACCCCGACCGGTCCTTGAGAATACTCGCTCGCTCCACCGGCGTCACAGTTCCCAAGACATGTCGCATGGAATTCCCCCACCAGCCTAAAAACAGGAAGTTTCGGCGGCAATCATCTTCAGTATCCGCAGATCCACGGTCGATGCACCGCGCCCCCGCAGACTTTTTTCGGCGCATGATCGAAGCCAACACCGTGATAGGGAGGCGTGCGCGGAGCGGATGGGCGTCGAACCATCTGCCGCCACTCCCACGCCTCGATCGATGCGGTGAAGGCCGAGGCACATATTTTCTGATTGGCGGTATGATCAGGCGCGCGAAAAGGTTCAACCTAAGGTACTGACGCCATAGTGCAGGCAACATGCCCCCCCAGAACTGCCAACTCCGCTCTCCGCCAAGCGCGAAGCTGCCCTTTTTCGAACGAAAAGCCAAGCCACAAAAAAATCCACGCGTGGTGGCTTGCCTCGCGCTTGGCACCGAGACGGCCAGGTCGCCTGCCTCGAGAGTTCGAAGTCAGGGCCGCCAACGGGGCCGGTGACCGCTTTCCCCCTTACCATAGGCAAGCGCCCCGCTTTTTTGGACGTTACAGGTCCGACCGAGAATGTTCCCGACGGGCCGAGCTACCGCGCCCGAATTCAACTCTTGTCTCCACGCTGATAAAATGAGACACCGCTTCCCGCCACGGTGCGATCACCCGGGTCCGGTTTCGTCACCGGCTTGCGTAGACGCGGGCGGACGACGTAACGAAAGTAAAACCGATCTCTGCTCAGAGGCGTGGCAACCCCGCACCGTAGTGCTTGGCTCGAAGAGGATGCCCTATGCCAGTGACACGTGACGATGTCGTAAATGCTTTCGTGAATAAATTTGAAAACGCTCGTTATCTGGAGATCGGTGTTGCGAGCGGGAAGACGTTCCACAACATTTCCGCATCGAGAAAAGTTGCAGTTGATCCGAAATTTCAGTTCAACGTCGAACAAGCACAGCAAGATAATCCTCACGCATCCTATTTTGAAATCCCGAGTGACGCTTATTTCGCGCAACACGTTCAGAAAGATCAAAAATTCGATGTCATCTACATCGACGGTCTGCACACGGCGGAACAGACCCTTCGTGATTTGATCAATGCGGTCGACTATCTCGTGGATGACGGTGTTATCGTGATCGACGACGTCTCGCCCCCGAACTACGCAGCGGGCGTCGCACGGAGCCTGGAAGAATTTCGCACCCTCCGTGAAAAGCTCGGCATTGCGAGCGCGGCCTGGATGGGCGACGTGTACAAGCTGATTTACTTCGTGGACACCTTTTTCCAGCAATACGATTATCGTATCGTTGCAGACAATCATGGACAAATGGTCTTGTGGAGAGATCCGCGTCAATCGGTGACCGATAGACGGATTTCCGAGGTCGGCGACGTCCCTTTCGCAACGTATATTATGGAAAAGGGAATCTTTCCTTTCGCTCCTTTGAGCGAAATTTCGGAAGCATATGACGGGCGTCGTCGCCGCTGACAAGTACACCGGCCGAACGCTGCACCGCGCTAGGCGAGTGACCTGCGGAACTGGCCGAAATCATCACCAACCGGCTTCAGCATACCTCCATTGCCTGACTTTGCTGACGCCGGTTGCTCAAGATGTGACCTGCCACCGAGTCTTTCCTCCTCGATCGATTAGAGTCTGCCCCCTAGAGAGCGTCTCCATAAACGGGTTCATCTGAGCGGCACGATCTGATTCATTCTCCTTGAAAGGAGAATGCCATGCGTCGTCATGAACTCACGGATCAGGAATGGGCGGTGATCGAGCCGCTGCTA
>NZ_JAJUWU010000029.1 GCF_021390325.1 Jiella avicenniae
CCTTGAAGGCCGGGCTATGGTTCCGGCGCGGTCTCTTGCTCATCGTCTCTCCTGTTCACGGCCATCTTCGCCGTCTTCAGGCAGACATTCCACTCAGCCCGCTGTTCAAATTCGCCGAGCCACCTCTGGCCGAGCCCGGGATCGCGCAGGAAACCGTCATACGACGCATTCTGGATGGCAGTCGTGGAGATCGTTTAGAGCCTCACGCGCTAAGCTCGTGGACCATAATCTCCAAAGCTTCAGGTCATTCCCCGTCAGTCCCCAGACCGCAGTGACTTCCCGTGGAGACATCAGCTTACTAGGACTATTCAATCCTGGTCGGCGCCAACCAGCATTTCCTTCGATACTCCCCAATTCGTCGCAATCAGATCACGGCATGATTTCGCCAACCTGTGAGATCGACTGCTGAGGGAAATGTCGTCGCATCCCTGGGCGCCTTCGCCTTGCAGTTTGCGACCAAAGCACACCATGTGGCTCTCGACTAAATTGCCTTCGACGACACTCAGTGGCCCATAATAGAGCACCCAAAAGCGATCCACCGCCTGTTGGCGAGTTGGATCGGCATCCGGCTTGCTAGCGATTGTCGCAGTCACCGTACTGGCTTCCAGACAAAGCTCCATTTGCTTCTCGAGGAATGGTCTCTTCGCGTCCATCTCATAGGTTTGATTGAATTGATGTATGGATACCGCGACACCCACGAGAGCTACGACCACCCCCAAAGCTTTCGCCCAGCTCTCCAATCGTTGTGACGATGACATAGCCTGTTCCTCCGCGACATCGATTCACAACCCTGAATAGCGGAATTACTTGAGTATGTCGAATGCGGCCTGTTCCAGACCCTATTGAAGCGTCGGCGCCACTACGGCAACCTCACGCAAGACGGACAAAAAAAGGGAGCCGAAGCCCCCCTTAGATCATTCACAAAACTTGGAAACTTGCGGCTCATGCCGCCTCTTCGTTGCCTTCGGCCTCGAGCCGGGCGCGGTCGGCCGCGCCGCGCGCATCCGGATCACGGTCGACGAATTCGATGACGGCGAGCGGGGCGTTGTCGCCGCGCCGGAAGCCGGCCTTGAGAACCCGGCAGTAGCCGCCGTTGCGCTCGGCATAGCGGGCCGCCAGCGTGTCGAACAGCTTGGCGGTGGCCGCAGCGTCCTGCAGGCGCGAGCCGGCGAGACGGCGGGCATGGAGGTCGCCGCGCTTGCCGAGGGTGATGAGCTTCTCGACGATCGGACGCAGGTCCTTGGCCTTGGGAAGCGTGGTGATGATCTGTTCGTGCTCGATCAGCGAGGCCGCCATGTTGGCGAACATCGCCTTGCGGTGGCTGGCGGTACGATTGAGCTTACGGCCGCGATTGGCGTGGCGCATGGGTCGGTTTCCTTGGTCGAAGAGCCGGCTTTCGCCGGGGGTCGGTATCTTTGCGTCCCTGCCGCGATGCGACAGGTCGCCGTGCCTTTGAATGATTCATGCCATGCCGGAGCATGGGATCGACCCGGCCGGTGACGAAACCGGCCGGGTCGCTCGTCTCAGTACTGGTCTTCGTAGCGCTTGGCGAGATCGTCGATGTTTTCCGGCGGCCAGGAGGGCACTTCCATACCGAGGTGCAGACCCATGGAGGCCAGGACTTCCTTGATCTCGTTCAAGGACTTGCGGCCGAAGTTCGGAGTGCGCAGCATCTCCGCCTCGGTCTTCTGGATGAGATCGCCGATATAGACGATGTTGTCGTTCTTCAGGCAGTTGGCCGAACGGACAGAAAGCTCCAGCTCGTCGACCTTCTTGAGCAGCGCCGGGTTGAAGGCGAGTTCGGCGATCTGCTCGTCGGCCACGCCGCCGGCGGCGCCCGGACGGACGTCGCGCTGCGGTTCCTCGAAGTTGACGAAGACCGAAAGCTGGTCCTGCAGGATGCGCGCCGCATAGGCGACGGCGTCCTCGCCGGAGATCGAGCCGTCCGTCTCGATCGTCATGGTCAGCTTGTCCTTGTTCAGGTCCTGACCCTCGCGGGTGTTCTCGACCTTGTAGGACACCTTCTTGACCGGCGAGAACAGGCTGTCGACCGGGATCAGGCCGATCGGCGCGTCCTCGGCGCGGTTCTGGTCCGCCGGGACGTAGCCCTTGCCGGTATTGACCGTGAACTCCATGCGGATCTCCGCGCCCTCGTCGAGGGTGCAGATCTCGTGCTCGGGGTTCAGGACCTCGATGTCTCCGACCGTCTGGATGTCGCCCGCCTTGACGACGCCCGGGCCGGACTTGCGCACGACCATGCGCTTCGGCCCCTCGCCCTGCATGGAGATGTTGATCTCCTTGACGTTCAGGACGATGTCGGTGACGTCCTCGCGGACGCCCGGGATCGAGGAGAATTCATGCAGGACGCCGTCGATCTGCACGGCCGTGACCGACGCGCCGCGCAGCGACGACAGAAGGACGCGGCGCAGCGCGTTGCCGAGCGTCAGGCCGAAGCCGCGCTCGAGCGGCTCGGCGACGAGCGTCGCCTTGGTCCGGCTGTTCTCGTTCTTGAAGACAAGCTGGTTCGGCTTCGTCAGCTCTTGCCAGTTGCTGGAAATCATCGGGGATGCCTCTCAGTTTCCTCGCCACCATCCAATCGTGGCGATAGGTCTGATGCCGGTGTGCCGCCGGCGCGCGCCGGCAGGGCCTTCCGGAAACTCGAACAGCGGAGCGCTTCGCGCCCCGCCCTTGCACTGGCCGCATGACGGCCGGGTCCTCACCACGCGAAAGGGCGCGGCCCTCGGGCGCGCCATCCGCGGGACGGTGTCAGACGCGGCGCTTCTTGCGCGGCCGAACGCCGTTGTGCGGGATCGGCGTCACGTCACGGATCGAGGTGATGGTGAAGCCCGCCGACTGCAGGGCGCGCAGCGCCGATTCGCGGCCCGAACCGGGGCCGCAGACCTCGACCTCGAGCGTCCGCATGCCGTGCTCCTGCGCCTTCTTGGCGCAATCCTCGGCGGCGATCTGTGCCGCGAAGGGGGTCGACTTGCGCGAGCCCTTGAAGCCCTGCGCACCGGCCGAAGACCAGGCGATCGCGTTGCCCTGGGCGTCGGTGATGGTGATCAGCGTGTTGTTGAAGGTCGAGTTGACGTGCGCCACACCCGACGAAATGTTCTTGCGCTCGCGGCGGCGAACGCGCTGGACTTCCTTGGCCATTCAGACTTCCTGTTCGATCTCGACACCGCCGTAATTCCGGCGGCTCCACCTGCGCTGCCAGCGGGCAGCGCGACATTGGGAGCGGGCATGACGAAGCCAAGCATGGCGACCGCACCCGTTCCCGAACGAAAGCGGGCGCACAGCAAACGCCGGCGCCCGACCTCGTAAAAGCTTACTTCTTCTTGCCGGCGATCGCCTTGGCCGGACCCTTGCGGGTGCGGGCATTGGTGTGGGTGCGCTGACCCCGGACCGGCAGGCCGCGGCGATGACGCAGGCCGCGGTAGCAGCCGAGATCCATCAGCCGCTTGATGTTCATCGCGGTCTCGCGGCGCAGATCGCCCTCGACCTGATAGTCGCGGTCGATGATCTCGCGGATCTGCAGCACTTCGGCGTCGCTGAGGTCGTTGACGCGACGATCCTCGGTGAGGTTCGCCTTCGTCATGATCTCGCGGGCAAAGGACGGACCGATGCCGTGGATGTACTGCAGCGCGATCACAGCGCGCTTGCCGGATGGAATGTTGACGCCAGCGATACGGGCCACGTCGCTTCTCCTACAATGTCATGGCAGGCCGTCGAGCCCGCTTTCCTGTTGGGCAATGCGCCCGATCGTTCACGCGGGGCTTTTATGGCCGAAAACAGCCGGCCGGTCCTCGTTGGAGCCCCGTGCCAGCCGCAAAAATCGCGAATGGGCTGCGTATAGGGAGTCGCGGCGGGCAAGTCAACCGGCACGACGAGCGCGCGACGGGGCCGAGAGCAGCCGTTTCCGCCCGCTTCGCGCGATCTTGCGCAAGCCGTGGCAGACTCGGCGCCGTCAGCGCAAGAGGCCCTTCACCACGGTCGAGGCCTTGCCGAAATCCATCTTGCCGGGATAGCGCTCCTTGAGCTTGTTCATGCAGCGGCCGACGTCGCGCAGGCTCTTCGATTCGGTGTCCTCGACGGCCTTGCGGCAGGCCAGCTCGATCTCTCCGTTGTCGAGCTGCGGCGGCAGGAACTCGCGAATGATGGCGATTTCCTCGCGCTCCTGCTCGGCCAGTTCCAGACGACCGTTGTCCTCGTAGGTGCGCGCCGATTCCTCGCGCTGCCTGATCATCTTGTCCAGGATGTGCAGCACCTCCTCCTGGCTCACCGGGTCGCGGCCGGCGCTGCGATTGGCGACGTCGCGGTCCTTGATGGCGGCGGTGATCAGCCGCAACGTGCTGATGCGGCGTTTGTCCTGCTGTTTGACTGCGGCGTTGAGAGCGTCGGAGAGATGCTCGCGCATGGTGCCTGACTTTCGAGTTCGATTGACGGCGCGCTCATCGAGCGCGCTGGCGTTGACGTAGTGCAATACCTGTAGAGGCCGGACGTAAAGGTCGAATCGCGTTTCGAGCCGCGCTACGCTGTGAACGAAACGGGGAGATGTCGCCTGTTTGCATCGGGCCCGCCGGGATCGATCCGGCCCTCGACGCTCTTGCTCGTCGGCACCGGCTGCATGTAAAGACGCCCACGACTTTGCGCAAGATGTCTTGCCTCCGCCTGACGCGCACCTGATATGGGCGTGCGACGGGGCGCGCCGCGCCGCACCCGCTTGCAACATCAGCATCCCGAAAGGAACGATCATGACCGGCGAAGCCTGGACCGAGCGCAGGACGACGGCAGTGCTCGTCCTTGCCGATGGAACGGTGATCGAGGGATTCGGCGTCGGCGCCGAAGGGGCGGTCGAAGGCGAGGTCTGCTTCAACACCGCCCTCACCGGCTATCAGGAAATCCTCACCGATCCGTCCTATGCCAGACAGATCGTCACCTTCACCTTCCCGCATGTCGGCAATGTCGGCGCCAATCCCGACGATCACGAGGACCTGACGCCGGCCAATTCCTTCGGCGCCGTCGGCGCGATCTTCCGGGCCGACGTCACCGCTCCGTCGAACTACCGCTCCGCCGGCCATCTCGACGCCTGGCTGAAGACCCGGGGCGTCGTCGGCCTGTCCGGCGTCGACACGCGGGCGCTGACCGCCTGGATCCGCGACAACGGCATGCCCAACGCCGTCATCGCCCATTCCGAGGCCGGCGAGTTCGACCTCGAGGCCTTGAAGGCGCGGGCGAGGGCCTGGCCGGGCCTCGTCGGCCTCGATCTCGCCAGGGAGGTCGCCGTCGGCCAGTCGGCGGTCTGGAAGGAAACGCCGTGGATCTGGGACGCCGGCTATGCCGAAATGGCCGAGCCCCGCTACAGGATCGTCGCCATCGACTACGGCACCAAGCGCAACATCCTCCGGCTGATGTGCGGCCACGGCGCCGAGGTGATCGTCATGCCGCCGACCGCCAGCGCGGAAGAGATCCTCGCCCACCGGCCGGATGGCGTGTTCCTGTCCAACGGCCCGGGCGATCCGGCGGCGACCGGCGAATATGCCGTCCCGACGATCCGCAAGCTGATCGAAGCCGACGTGCCGCTGTTCGGCATCTGCCTCGGCCATCAGCTGCTGGCCCTGGCGCTGGGCGCCAAGACCGAGAAGATGCATCAGGGCCACCACGGCGCCAATCATCCGGTCAAGGACTACACCACGAACAAGGTCGAGATCGTCTCGATGAACCACGGCTTCGCCGTCGCCGCCGACAGCCTGCCGGCCGGGGTCGAGGAGACCCACCGCTCGCTCTTCGACGGAACGAATTGCGGCCTGCGGCTCGCCGGAAAGCCGGTCTTCTCGGTGCAGCATCACCCCGAAGCCTCGCCCGGCCCGCAGGACAGCCATTACCTGTTCCAGCGCTTCTTCGACCTCATTGAGGAGAGCCGGTCGAAAAAGGCCGCCTGACCCCGGGAGGCAATCTCCCTCGTCGCCTCGACGACGCCTGCCGACCAATGCGAAACCGGCGCCGGAGAAACCTCTCCGGCGCCGGTTTCGCATTGTCGCATGTCGTGTCCGGAATCGCCGTCAGGCAAACCGGAACAGCCTCATCGTCCGCTTCCAAAACGACTTGATGCCGCAGCTGAACGTCGCATGACGATGCAGATCGTCCCGCCCGCGATCACCGCCGTAAGAAGAGCGGCCGACCAGAATATCCGCCAACATGGCAGCTCACCCTTTCTCCGTTGCCCCAACTTGACCGACGATACGATCGAAAACCTGCGCGAGCATTAATTCGCCGTTCGTCATGAGGGTAGAATGTGCACGTTGTGCACCCCCGTCAAGCGATTTTTGCGCACTGTGTGCGCCGAATTCTATGCACACAGTGCGTATTCGCCCGTGCCGGGAGAGCGTTTCCGGAAGCGGGAATCAGGCTGAATCGCTTATGAGGCAGGGATCCGAGCCCAGGTACCTTGCCGGAATGGCGTCACGGCGACTGCACGATGCCGTCGGCCCGGCGGCGAAGTCACGGTGACGTGACATGCTCGCGAAGTCCTGCTTTGGTGCGCCGCAGGCAATGCATCGGCAACCGCGTCGAGAGTGACATGACCCCCGAAGCCTTCAAGGACTGGCGCAAGCGCCTCGGCCTCAAACAGAAGGAGGCGGCCGAGAAGCTCGGCCTGAAGAAGCGCGTCATCCAGTATTACGAAAAGGGTCACCGCGACGGAAAGACGGTGGAGATTCCGAAGAACGTCGAGCTCGCCTGCGTCGCGCTGGCGCTGGGCTACGAGGGGTACGACGCGGCGCTCCTGAAGGAGGCGCCCTCCTCCGCAGGACCGGCGGACGACGAAGCCGACGGGTCCGACGACGAATGACCAGCCCCGCCGCCCGCATGACCGCAGCACCATTCATCGCGAAGCCCGAGGGCAATCCTCCCCGCTCTGCCCGAAGCAATTCACCCTTTCCGTCCCCAGCCCCTTCCGTCCCCGGTCCACCTTCCCTATAAGCCGGCCTCAGCCTCATGATCGCCAGCCCGTCCGGCCGCCAGCCCTGCTGCGCGCCGGGGCTTTGGCATGCACCGGAAGACGACGCGATGCCCAAACGCACAGACCTGAAATCGATCCTCATCGTCGGCGCCGGCCCGATCATCATCGGCCAGGCCTGCGAGTTCGACTATTCGGGCACCCAGGCCTGCAAGGCGCTGCGCGAGGAAGGCTACCGGATCATCCTGGTCAATTCGAACCCGGCGACGATCATGACCGATCCCGATCTCGCCGACGCCACCTATGTCGAGCCGATCACGCCGGAGGTGGTGGCGAAGATCATCGCCAAGGAGCGGCCGGATGCGATCCTGCCGACCATGGGCGGGCAGACGGCGCTGAACACCGCCCTGTCGCTGCGGCGCATGGGGGTTCTGGAGAAATACGGCGTCGAGATGATCGGCGCCGATGCCGACGCCATCGACAAGGCCGAGGACCGCTCGCTGTTCCGCGAGGCGATGGCGAAGATCGGCCTCGAGACGCCGAAGTCGCGGCTCGCCAATGCCAGCGAGGCGAAGGCCGCCGACCGTGCCGCCCACGAGGAGAGGAAGGCGGCGCTCCGCCGCGAGATCGCCGATCCCGACGAGCGCGACGCCCGGCTGGAAGCGCTCGAGACCGAGTGGCAGCACGGCGAGGCCGAGCGCAAGCAGCGCTACATGGGCCGGGCGCTCGCCGCCGCGGCGGAAGCGCTGGAAGAGGTCGGCCTGCCGGCGATCATCCGCCCCTCCTTCACCCTCGGCGGCACCGGCGGCGGCATCGCCTACAACCGTTCGGAATTCTTCGAGATCATCGAGACCGGCCTCGACGCCTCGCCGACCACCGAGGTGTTGATCGAGGAATCGGTGCTCGGCTGGAAGGAGTTCGAGATGGAAGTCGTCCGCGACAGGGCGGACAACTGCATCATCGTCTGCTCGATCGAAAACGTCGATCCGATGGGCGTCCACACCGGCGATTCGATCACCGTCGCCCCGGCCCTGACGCTCACCGACAAGGAATATCAGGTGATGCGCAACGCCTCGATCGCGGTGTTGCGCGAGATCGGCGTCGAGACCGGCGGCTCCAACGTCCAGTTTGCGGTCAATCCGGAGACCGGCCGTCTCGTCGTCATCGAGATGAACCCGCGCGTCTCGCGCTCCTCGGCGCTGGCCTCCAAGGCCACCGGCTTCCCGATCGCCAAGGTCGCCGCCAAGCTCGCGGTCGGCTACACGCTCGACGAACTCGACAACGACATCACCGGCGGCGCGACGCCCGCCTCCTTCGAGCCGTCGATCGACTACGTCGTCACCAAGATCCCGCGCTTCGCCTTCGAGAAATTTCCCGGCGCCTCGCCGATCCTGACGACGGCGATGAAGTCCGTCGGCGAGGTCATGGCGATCGGCCGGACCTTCGCCGAATCCCTGCAGAAGGCCCTGCGCGGCCTCGAAACAGGGCTCACCGGCCTCGACGAGATCGAGATCCCCGGCCTCGGCGTCGACGACGACAAGAACGCCATCCGCGCCGCCATCGGCACGCCGACGCCCGACCGCCTGCGCATGGTCGCCCAGGCGATGCGCCTCGGCATGTCGATCGAGGACGTCCATGCCGGCTGCAAGATCGACCGCTGGTTCCTGGCGCAGCTGAAGGCGATCGTCGACACCGAGAAGAAGATCGCCGCCCTCGGCCTGCCGGAGGACGCGAGCAATCTGCGGCTCCTCAAGGCGATGGGCTTTTCCGACGCGCGGCTCGCCAGTCTGGCGAAGAAGCGGCCGAAGGAGGTCGCCGAGTTGCGCAACCGGCTGGGCGTCAAGCCCGTCTACAAGCGCATCGACACCTGCGCCGCCGAATTCGCCTCGCCGACGCCCTACATGTACTCGACCTACGAGCGGCCCTTCGCCGGCGCCCTGCGCACGGAAGCCGAGGTTTCGGACCGCAGGAAGGTCGTCATCCTCGGCGGCGGCCCGAACCGCATCGGCCAGGGCATCGAGTTCGACTATTGCTGCTGCCATGCCGCCTTCGCCCTCAAGGACGCGGGGCTGGAAGCGATCATGATCAACTGCAATCCCGAAACGGTCTCGACCGACTACGATACCTCGGACCGGCTGTATTTCGAGCCGCTGACCGCCGAGGACGTCATCGAGATCATGAAGGCCGAGCAGGAGCGCGGCGAACTCGTCGGCGTCATCGTCCAGTATGGCGGCCAGACCCCGCTGAAGCTCGCCGAGGCGCTGGAGAAGAACGGCATCCCGATTCTCGGCACCGCGCCCGACATGATCGACCTCGCCGAGGACCGCGACCGCTTCCAGAAGCTCCTGACCCGCCTCGACCTGAAGCAGCCGAACAACGGCATCGCCTTCTCCGTCGAGCAGGCCAGGCTCGTCGCCGCCGAGATCGGTTTCCCGCTTGTGGTGCGCCCGTCCTACGTCCTCGGCGGCCGGGCGATGCAGATCATCCATTCCGAGACGATGCTGCAGAGCTATCTGCTCGACACCGTGCCCGGGCTCGTGCCGGAGGACATCAAGCAGCGCTATCCGAACGACAAGACCGGCCAGATCAACACCCTGCTCGGCAAGAACCCGCTGCTCTTCGACAGTTACCTGACCGACGCCATCGAGGTCGACGTCGACTGTCTGTCGGACGGAACGGGCAGCTTCGTCGCCGGCATCATGGAGCACATCGAGGAAGCCGGCATCCATTCCGGCGATTCGGCCTGCTCGCTGCCGGTCCACTCCCTGTCGAAGGAGACGACCGACGAACTCGCCCGCCAGAGCGAGGCACTCGCCCGCTCGCTCCATGTCGGCGGCCTGATGAACGTCCAGTTCGCCATCAAGGACGGCGAGATCTACGTTCTCGAAGTCAATCCGCGCGCCTCGCGCACCGTCCCCTTCGTCGCCAAGACCGTCGGCCGCCCGATCGCCAAGATCGCCGCGCGCATCATGGCCGGCGAGAGTCTCGAATCCGCCTTCGACCGCTACGGCGGCAAGCCGGACACCCACAATGTCCGCCACATCGCCGTCAAGGAAGCGGTTTTCCCCTTCGCCCGCTTCCCCGGCGTCGACACGCTTCTCGGCCCGGAAATGCGCTCGACCGGCGAAGTGATGGGCCTCGACTACGACTACGCCCTCGCCTTCGCCAAGGCCCAGCTCGGCGCCGGCGTCGACCTGCCGCGCGAAGGCACGGTCTTCGTCTCGGTGAAGGATTCCGACAAGGAGCGCTGCCTGCCGGCGGTCCGCCGCCTCGCCGAGCTCGGCTTCCAGGTGCTGGCGACGGGGGGCACCCAGCGCTTCCTCGTCGAGAACGGCATCACGTCGACCAAGATCAACAAGGTGCTGGAAGGCCGCCCGCATATCGAGGACGCGATTCGCAACCGGCAGGTCCAGCTCGTCCTCAATACGACGGAGGGAGCGAAGGCGCTGTCGGACTCGCGCTCGCTGCGCCGCGCCGCGCTGATCCACAAGGTCCCGTACTACACCACCCTTGCGGGCATGGTCGCGGCTGCCGAAGCGATCGCTGCGCTGAAAAAGGGCAATCTTGAAGTTCGTCCGCTTCAGTCGTACTTTATTCCTGCCTGACGTTGTCGGGCGCCTGACGGACGGGCGTCTCGGGCAATCTCAATCGGTCCGACGCTTCAATGCTGGCCCAGAACGGCGAAGCCGTTCGGGGCTGGTTTCGTATTGTGCCGAGGGCGTCTTCCTCGGCTGAGTTTGTGCAGAACGACGTCGCCGAATGCGCGGGGTCCTTGAAAAATTGACTCCGCGCCGTGCGCGAAGTCCGGAAAGGTGGAGGCCATGGAAAAGGTCCCGATGACGAGTCGCGGTTTCGAGGCGCTGCGGGAAGAGCTGCGCCGTCGCCAACAGGAGGAGCGACCGCGGATCATTGCGGCGATCTCCGAGGCGCGCGCTCACGGCGACCTCTCCGAGAACGCCGAATATCATGCCGCCAAGGAAGCCCAGAGCCTCAACGAGGGCCGCATTTCCGAACTCGAAGACCTGACGGCCCGCGCCGAGGTGATCGACCTGTCGAAGATGTCCGGCGACCGGGTCAAGTTCGGCGCGACCGTCAAGCTCGTCGACGAGGACACCGAGGAAGAGAAGCGCTACCAGATCGTCGGCGATCAGGAAGCCGACGTGAAGCAGGGCAGGATCTCGATCTCCTCGCCCATCGCCCGCGCCCTCATCGGCAAGACCGAAGGCGACACCGTCGAAGTCGCCGCCCCCGGCGGCGCGCGCTCCTACGAGATCCTCGAGGTCAGCTGGCAGTAGGGTGCGGATCTTGTTTTGATGGACGCGGTCTTCCGTGGATTTTGAGTATGATCCCGAGAAGAGCGCGTCGAACAAGATCAAGCACGGCATCGATTTCGAGGAGGCCAAGCGCCTCTTCGACGATCCTGATCTTTTGGTGATCGAGGCAACGACGAGCGGCGAACGGCGCTACATGGCGATTGGCCGATTGCACGCTAGACACTGGACCGCCATCTTCACCCCGAGAGGCTCGAAGATAAGATTGATCTCGGTGAGGCGATCGAGACGGAGCGAGGTCGGGAATTATGAAAGCGCATGAGTTCGACAGGATCTTCGACGACGGCGGATCGGTCGACGAGGCGATCGACTGGACCACTGCGCGGCGGCCGAACCAACCAGCCACGCGCCTGTCGGTCGAATTGCCGCATCGCCTGTCGCAGGCGCTCGACCGAGAGGCGGAGCGCGTCGGCCTCACGCGGGAAGAAGTCATCCGTGCGCTGATCTCGGACCACCTCGCCTGACCTGACCCGATTGCCCGACCTCTCCACCATCACCGTCGTCGCGCCGAACTTCAAGCGCCGGCTCTCCGGCGTCACCTCGACGATCGTCCAGCTCGTGCCCCTCCAGGCCCGGTCCATCGGCATCGCCACCCTCGGTCCGGGCCTCCCGAAGTCGCTGCCGAGACTCGGGTGGCGCGACCTGCCGAAACTCTGGCGCCGGCCGGAGGGACGGCCGTTCCGCATCTGGCACGCCCGCCGCAACCCCGAAATGCTGGCGGGCGTCGTTCTGCGTGACGTGCTGCGCATGCCGCTCCGGCTTCTCTTCACCTCCGCCGCCCAGCGCCACCACACCGCCTGGACCCGTTTCCTGATCTCCCGCATGGACGCGGTCGTGGCCACCAGCGAGCGCAGCCGAGCCTTTCTGAAGGTTCCGTCGCGGGTGGTCATGCACGGGATCGACTGCGAGTGGTTTCGCCCGGACGGTCCGATGCCCTCGGGCCCGCTTGCCGAGCGCCTCGCCGGCCGCAAGATCGTCGGCTGCTCCGGCCGCATCCGTCACCAGAAGGGCACCGACCTCTTCGTCGAGGCGATGATCGCCCTCCTGCCAGGGCATCCGGACTGGTCCGCCGTCGTCACCGGCCGCGCCACGTCCGAAAACGAGACCTTCGCCGCCGACCTCGAACGGCGGATCGAAGCCGCAGGCCTTGCCGAGCGCATCCTGTTCGCCGGCGAGGTCGAGGACATCTCGGCCTGGTTCCGCCGCTTCGACCTCTACGTCGCTCCCCCCCGCAACGAGGGATTCGGCCTCACTCCGCTGGAAGCCATGGCGAGTGCGACGCCGGTCGTCGCCAGTGACGCCGGCGCCTTCGCCGAACTGATCGTCGAAGGCGTGACCGGACGGATCGTTCCGACAGGCGAGGCGGGCGCCCTCGCCTCCGCGATTGAACCCTATCTGTCGGACGACGCCGTGCGCCTCGCCGCGGGTGCGGCGGGGCTCGACCATGTCAGGCGGAACTTTCCCCTGGAGCGGGAGGCCGGCGAATTGCGCGCCGTCTACGAGGCGCTCTGGTCCGCCGCCGCGTAGCGCCGCGTCTCGGCGGCGAGCGCTTCGCGCGAAATCGGCAGCAGCGGCGCGAACGCCTCCCCGTCGAAGGCCGCAGGCCGGAACTCGACGTCGCCGAGCCGCCGCAGATTGACCGTCGCAAGCCGCAGCTGCGTGCGCAGGCGCCGGGCGAAATAGCCGAGGTTCTTCGTCGAAAGCGGCAGTCGCTTGCGCGGCTGATGGATCGAGGTCTGGGTCGACAGGCCGACGTCGAAGCCGCGCTCTTCGAGGAGATGCACTTGCATCGTCGCCGCCGGCTCCACCTGGGCTGTCCTCAGCCGGCAGACCGCGAACATGTAGGCGTCGACCGGCGCCGTCCGGGCCTCGGCGGTTGCCAAGAGCCGACGGGCACCCCCCTGGGAAACGTAGTAGGCGCCGGCGCCCGATTTTTCCCGCACGAGCTCGGTCAGCCGCAGCCGACTCATCCCCTTCGTCCGGTGCCTCGCGAAGAACTTCCGCCGGCCGACCGTCTCGAAGTTGACGAGATCGTAGCCGCTCGCCGCGACGCTTTCGGCCGCCGCGACGAAATGTGTGGAAAACACCGTGTCGTCCTCGAGGACGATCAGCCCCCCGGGGCGTTCCGACGCGATCTCCCACAGCGCCCGGTGGGAGAGGAACGCCGCCAGTTCCGGCCGGGTGATCGGCCGCTCCCATCGGGTCGAAAGTCGGGCGAAGGCGGCATCGTCGACGGTCGTCGCGTCGATCGCCGCAAACCGGGTCAGGGCGATACCCAGCGCCCTCGCCTGCACCTCCATCAGCGCCCGCCGCTGCGGCGCCCGGTCGAGGTTGATGTAGAAGATCTCGGGACGGGACACCGGCTCCCTCGCGCTCAATCGATCCAGACGGACGGGAACAGCAGGATCAGCACCGTCACCAGTTCGAGCCGGCCGAGCAGCATGGCCGCCGACAGGACCCACAGGGCGGGATCGGGCAGGGTCGAGAAATTGCCCGCCGGCCCGATGACCTGGCCGAAGCCGGGGCCGACATTGGCCAGCGCCGTCAGCGTGCCGGAAAAGGCGGTGATCAGGTCGAGCCCGAAGACCGTCAGCACCACCGTCCCCATCAACAGCGTCCCGAAGAACAGGAAGAAGAAGATCGTGACGGTCTGGATGGTCTGGGCGCTGATGTCGTCGTTGCCGTATTTCAGCCGGATGATCGCGTGCGGCCGGACCAGTCGGCGAAAGCTCGCCCTGACCACCAGATAGAGGACGACGAGGCGGTTCGCCTTGATGCCGCCCGCCGTCGAGCCGGCGCAGCCGCCGAGAAAGGACGCGAGAAAGAAGATGCCGATCGCCGCGTTCGACCAGAGCGTATAGTCCTCGGAGGCATAGCCGGTGGTGGTGATCACCGAGACGAGGTTGAAGGTGGAGGAAACCAGCGCCTCGCCGAACGGCGTGTCGTTGATGATTCGCCGGGTCACCGCGATGGCGAAGCTGAGGACCGCGCAGATGACCAGGAAGACCAGGATCTGCGGATCGCGCCAGAGCTGGAAGCGCCGCGGCAGGAAGGCGCGGACATAGACGACGAAGGGCAGCGCCGCGAGCACCATGAAGACCGTCGCCGCCATCAGGATGCGGTTGTCGTCGAAATAGCCCATCGAGGCGTCGTGGGTGGAATAGCCGCCCGTCGCCATCGTCGACATCGCATGGTTGGTCGCATCGAAAAGCGTCATGCCGAGCGAGGTGTAGGCGATGGCGCACATCAGCGTCAGCGCCACATAGGCGGCGATCAGCCCGCCGGTCAGCTGGTTCACCCGCGGCAGCACCTTGTCCGACTTGTCGGAGCTTTCCATGTGGAACAGCGCGAGGCCGCCGGCCTGCAGCGACGGCAGGACGAGCAGCACCATGCCGATGATCCCGATGCCGCCCAGCCACTGCAGCAGCGAGCGCCACAGGAGGATGCCGCGCGGCAGCGTGTCGAGGCCGGAGATCACCGTCGAGCCGGTGGTCGTCAGCCCCGACATCGATTCGAAGATGGCGCCGGCGAAGCTGACGTTGACGGAGGAGAAATAGATCGGCAGCGAGCCGATCAGGCAGGCGGCGAGCCATACCGTGGTGACCAGCAGGAAGCCGAGCTTCTGGGTGAATTGCGGCCGCTCGCCGCGGGTGGCGACGGCGATCAGGGCGCAGACGACGCCGACGAGAAAGCCGGTTCCGACGAAGACCCGGAAGTCGTCGTTCTGGTCGGCGAGGTCGGTCAGCGCCGGCAGGAGCATGGCAAAGGCGAGGCCGAGACCGAAGATCGACGTGACGTGGGCGATCGTCCTGAAAATGTCATGCTCTCCGAATGCTGGCGACACCCTCGAAGGGCCCGTCGAACCGGTTTTCTAGTGCTTCCCCGCAGCGACGGCAATTCGCCCTCGCCCGCCGGCTGCGGCTTCCTCCGGCCCTGTTGCCGCCATGTTGCAGCACGGGAAGGCCTCGTCTATTGAACCACAATAACCCCGATGCCATTTGCTAGGCGCATTGCTCGCGAGGCCGCCATGTCCGATCGTCACGCCAACGTCATCATTCTGGGTTCCGGCCCGGCCGGCTACACCGCCGCGATCTATGCGGCGCGCGCGATGATGAAGCCTTTGATCGTCGCCGGCCTGCAGGAGGGCGGCCAGCTCACCATCACCACCGACGTCGAGAACTATCCCGGCTTCGCCGAGCCCGTGCAGGGCCCGTGGATGATGGAGCAGATGAAGGCTCAGGCCCTCAACGTCGGCGCCGAGATGGCGAACGACATCATCGTCGAGGCCGATCTGAAGCAGCGCCCGTTCCGTCTCACCGGCGACTCGGGCACGGTCTACACGTGCGACGCCCTGGTCATCGCGACAGGGGCCCAGGCCAAGTGGCTCGGCCTCGACAGCGAGGAGAAGTTCCAGGGCTTCGGCGTCTCGGCCTGCGCCACCTGCGACGGCTTCTTCTACCGCGGCAAGGAGGTCGTCGTGGTCGGCGGCGGCAACACCGCCGTCGAGGAGGCGCTCTATCTCTCGCACATCGCCGGCAAGGTCACCCTCGTCCACCGCCGCGACGAACTGCGCGCCGAGCGCATCCTGCAGGAGCGGCTCTTCGCCAGCGAGAACGTCGAGGTCCTGTGGGACACCGCGGTCGAGGAAGTCGTCGGCGTCGAAAAGCCGATGAAGTCGGTCAACGGCGTCAGGCTGAAGAACATGAAGACGGGCGAGGTGACGGAAAAGTCCGTCGACGGCGTCTTCGTGGCGATCGGCCATGCCCCGGCGGTCGAACTCTTCGTCGGTCAGTTGAAGCAGAAGCCCTCGGGCTATCTGTGGGTGGAGCCCGGTACGACGCGCACTTCGCTCGAAGGCGTCTTCGCCGCCGGCGACGTCGCCGACGACGTCTACCGTCAGGCGGTGACGGCGGCCGGAATGGGATGCATGGCCGCGCTGGAAGCCGAAAAATGGCTTGCCGAGCAGGCTCTGTCCGACGCGCGAGAAGCCGCCGAATAGGCACCGATCCCCCTTCCGGCACAGTCTGCCGGATCGCTTGAAGGACCAACCCCGATGGCCCTCGACTGGGACAAGCTGCGGATCTTCCACGCAGCGGCCGAAGCCGGCTCGTTCACCCATGCGGCAGACGCGCTCAATCTCAGCCAGTCGGCCATCAGCCGCCAGGTGGCGGCGCTGGAAAACGAGATCGGCGTGCCGCTGTTTCATCGGCATGCTCGCGGCCTCGTCCTGTCGGAGCAGGGCGAACTCCTGTTCCAGACGGCCAACGACGTCCTGAAGCGGCTCGAAACGGTGCGCATGCAGCTCACCGAGACGAAGGAAAAGCCGACCGGCAAGCTGCGCGTCACCACCACCGTCGGCCTCGGCTCCGGCTGGCTGACCGAGCGCGCCCGGGAGTTTCTCGAGCTCTACCCCGATCTCGAACTCCAGCTCGTCTTCGACAACGAGGAGATCGACCTGACGATGCGCAAGGCGGACGCGGCGATCCGCCTGCGCCAACCCCAGCAGCCGGACCTCATCCAGCGGCGGCTGTTCACCGTGCATCTCCACGTCTATGCGGCGCCCGCCTATCTCGCCCGGTTCGGCACGCCGGAGACCCTCGACGATCTCGATCAGCACCGGATCATCACCTTCGGCGAGCCGGCCCCGAACTATCTGCGCAATCTCAACACGCTGGAGACCGTCGGCCTGCCGGAGGGCAAGAGCCGCAGCCCGATCCTCCAGATCAACAATCTGATGGCCATCCGCTCGGCCATCGAGAGCGGCACCGGCATCGCGCTCCTGCCGGACTACATGATCGACAAGCGATCGAAGCTGGTCCAGGTGCTGCCCGAGATGGAAATGCCGACCTTCGACACCTATCTCTGCTATACCGAGCAGATGCGCAGCGCCGCCAAGCTGAAGGTCTTCCGCGACTTTCTGATTTCGAAGGCCCGCACCTGGGCCTATTGAGGACGGCACTCCATCGCCGATCGCACAGCCGGTCCCGACGCCTCCTCCCACACGATTTCGAAGGCGGAGACATTGTCGAACGAACCGAGCGAAATCGTCGCCATCGGCGACGTCCACGGCGAGAGCGAACTGTTCCGGCGTTTCCTCGACGGCGTCGACCGTCTGGCGTCGCAGCGCGGCGTGCGGCCGGCGGTCTACATGCTCGGCGATCTCGTCGATCGCGGCGAGGACAGCCGAGGCGCCCTGGAGATCGCCGACGAGGTGCTCTCGCACTGGCCGGACTCGAAGCTCCTCCTCGGCAATCACGACGAATGGCTGCTGCGCTTCTTGAAGAACGAGCTTTCGCTGGAGGAGGTTTTCCACTGGCTGGATCAGGGCGGCGCGGAGACGCTGGCCTCTTATGGTTTCAGCATCACCGAGACGCAACCCGACGAGATCCGCCGCACCATCGTCGAACGGTGGCCCGCCCATGTGCATCGGCTCACCGAAGCCTCCTTCATCGAATTCGCCGGTCCCTTCGCCTTCGTCCATGCCGGCGTCGATCCGGCCCACCCGCTCGATCGTCAGCGTCCGCACGACTGCATCTGGATTCGCGCGCCGTTCATGAACCATGTCGGCCGCCTCAGCCACGTCGTCCTGCACGGCCACACGCCGCAGAAGGCCAGCCTTCCGACCGTCACCGAAAATCGCCTCTCCCTCGACACCGGCGCGGTCTTCACCGGCTGCCTGACGGGCGCGTGGGTCGACACCCGCAGCGGCACCATGGAATGCTGGCAGGCGGTGCACGGTCACGACCTTGCCCGGATCGAGCCGAAGCGACTCGACCGCGGCCTCGGCACGGCGATGGACTGACGGCCTCAGGCCGATCGGGCCGGAGCGCTGAGCGCCGGCGGAGACGCGCTCGCGCCGGTGCCCGTGCCATTTTCCGGATCGAGACGTCCTTCGTCGCCGGAGGTGCCCCGCGTCACCTTCGAGAGCACGGCCTCGAGCAACGGCGTCATCACGCCGAGACGCTGCGCCTTGATCACCAGGTCCCAGAGCGGCTCGAACTTCTTCCAACCGGCCGCATAGAAGAAGTGCTTGGCCCGGTGTCTGGCGCCGTCATGGCCGGTGGCGGCCCGGACGATGTTCCGCCAGCCGTAGAAGTCCCGATACGCCTTGTCGTAACCCGCCTCGAGTTCGTCCGGCGTCAGCCGCGCGGGTTCGTAGACGACGTGCCGCGTGTCGTAGAGGTCCCAGTCGCGGGTGGTGATCCGCCCGGCCCGCTCCATCGCCGCGAACAGCCGGGTGCCGGGATAGGGCGTCTGGATATGGAAGGTCGCCGTGGTGATGCCGTGCTCGACCGCCCAGTCCACCGTCCTGTCGAAGACGTCGGCGTCGTCGGCATCCATGCCGAAGACGAACGAGCCGTTGATCATGATGCCGAGATCGCTGAGCCGCTTGGCGACGGCCGCATAGTCCTTGGCGAGGTTCTGCGTCTTGTTGCTGGCGGCGAGATTGGCCGGGTCGAAGGTCTCGAAGCCGACGAAAAGGCTGCGCAGCCCCGCCTCGGCCGCCCGTTCGATGAGATCGCCCCTGAGGATGCTGTCGACGGTCGCCGCCCCCTGGAACAGCCGGCCCATTCCCGTCAGCCCGGCGAAGAGTTCGCGCGCGAAGGTCGGGCTGCCGAGCAGATGGTCGTCGAGAAAATAGAGGTGCCGGCCGGGAAGTCGCTCGATCTCGGCCAAAGCTTCGTCGACGCGCTGGGTGTAGAAGGAGCGCCCGCCGCCGAAGAACGCGTCCTTGTAGCAGAAGTCGCAATGCTGCGGGCAGCCGCGCGTCACGACGATCGAGTTCGGCACGAGATAGCGGTTGCGCTTGATCAGGTCGCGGCGGACCGGCGGCAGGCCGCGGATGGAGCGCTTGCCGCGCGAGACGTATCGCGGCTTCGGCGATCCGGCCCGAAGATCGGCCAGGAATTGCGGGAAGGTGTCCTCGCCGGGCCCGAGAAAGATCGTGTCGGCATGCCGTTCAGCCTCGTCCGGCAGCGACGTCACGTGCAGTCCGCCGAGGACCACGCGGCACCCCTTCGCCCGGTAGCGATCGGCGATCGCGTAGGCGCGATAGGCGTTGGTGACGTAGACCTGAATGACGACGAGATCGGGCGTGTCGTCGAGCCGGAGAACCTCGACATGGTCGTCGACGAGTTCGACCGTGTCGTCGTCCCCGAGGAAAGCCGCCAGCGTGGCGAGCCCGAGCGGCGGGAACAGCGAGTATTTGATCGGACGAAAGAGCGGGCTCTTCGCCTCCGTCAAAGCCGGCAGGATCAGTTTCACCTTCAAGAGCACCTCCCGTCACGAGGTCTCGAGGAGCGCTCGAAAGGCGATATCCGGTCCGGACCGGCGTGCGGGCGAACGCCGCCCGCACGCCGCATGTCCCTGCCCGGCCGGTGCTACATCGCGCCGGCCTTTTCCTTCAGCGACGACAGGCCGGCATCGTAGATCCCGCCGATGACGTTCGACGCCTCTTCGTCGCTGGCGCCAGCCGCGTCGAACGTCCCGGACCAGCTGACCGTCGAGCCCTCGCCCGAGCCGGTGACGCTGATCGTCGACTTGTAGTTCGCGACCGGCAGCGGGCCTTCGAGAATCGCGTAGGTGTAGCTCATCGCGCCCTCGTCGCGGGAAACCTCTTCTTCGACGAGGGCCGCGCCGTCCGGCAGCGTCAGGGTCCGGACGTTCTTGTCGCCGTCCTTCGACAGCTCGCATTTCGTCACCGCCGGGTGCCAGGTCTCGATGTCGCAGAACGTCCCGATCATCTGCCACACCGCCGCGGGCGCCGCCTCGATGTCGACCGACTTGGAGACCTCGATGGCGAGGGACGGCGTTGCAACGAATGCTCCGGCCACGGCCAGGCCGGCGAGTTTCGGCGAAAATGTCATGTGAATTCCTCCCACGCCCGCGTCAGGAATCCTGAACCCGGGACGGCATCGGGTGCCCGGCACCATGTTAGCCGAATTCGTCCGCTCGGCAATCGCATGAAAACGCCGGCTGCCTTGCCCCCAATGCGAAGAACCGGCGGGCCGCATCTCGCGGACCCGCCGGCTCTCCGGCATCACGGCAGGGCGCGCCGAGGATCAGCGGCAGACCTTCTTCATCGTCACGATGCGCTTGTGGTGACGATATTTCACGACCTTCTTCGTCACGCAGTGGTCGTGGTGACGGACCCGGTGAAGAACCACTGGAGCACGGTGCTTCACGACGACGTCGTGATGGCCATGGCCATGGCCATGGCCGTTGCCGATGACGACCTTGACGTCGCGCGCCTCGGCCGAAGCGCCGGCGGCGAGGGTGGTTGCGAGAGCGACTGCGGCGGCGATGACGAGATTACGCATTTGCCAAACCTTCTTGGTACTGCGTCTGAGGATCAGACGATAATCAAGACTTACGGCCTCCCGGCTGAACGATGGCTGAACGCCGGCACCGGATTTGATTCAGCCGACGTCACCCGCCCGTTTCCCGGACCGCCGGCCCATCCCGACAAAGGCCCCGAAAGCTTGCACGGGTCGCGGCGACGGACAAAAAAAAGGCGGCCACGGGCCGCCTTGAAGTTTGGCTGGAGTATCAGGTCGAAAACCCGATATGCCCACAACGCTACGGCCCGAACATGGTTGCAGTTGGGCAACGCGCATATGGAAAAATTCGTGCGCGGGCCATATGTCGGTCACGACCGGGTGACGGGTCCGTTCTCGCCCTCTCGCCGCAAACATCGATCTGCCGCCTGCCGTCGCGGCGCAACCAATGCAGCGGGCTCACGTTATCCGGTCGAATTCGGCGGGCGAAGGCCCGGCCGCTCCCCCGCCCCATACGATCGCCTTCGACGCATCGGCAACGCCAGGAGTTTCGCAAATGTTTCGCGACCGACCCAGCACCTACGACAACCTCGCCAACGCACTCGGCGCGATCAGCGAGCGGATCGGGGAACTGGAAAGCCAGGTGGCCGAACGGCTCGATCCGACGCCCTCTGCCGGCGAGCGTGCTCGGCGGGCGATCGGGCGGATCGTGCCGGGCATCGCGCCGGAGCCGACCGGCCTGACGCGGTACCTTCCCCACCTGTCGGACTACTGGCCGGACGACGCCGGCCGGCGCGCGCGCCGTCAGGTCCGGGCTCTGCAGGATGCCGGCGGCGACCTCGCCCACGGGGCCGAGGATTATTTCGACAGCGCCCGGCGCCATCTTTCCGGCTGGTCGGCGCCCGCCCTCGCCTCGCTGCGCAGCCGCCTGCCCGCCCGCTACCAGCCCGAGCCCGACCGCCGCAATCGCGAGCTGACGGCCCTTCTGATCGCCGGCGGCGCCATCGCGGCGGTCGGTGCGGCCTACTACATCACCAAGAAGGTCAACGAGCACAGCGAGGAGCCGGATTACGACGTCGTTCGCGCCGACGGACCGGTCGAAATCCGCGACTACGAGGCGATGATCGTCGCCGAGACGGTGAAGAGCGGCTATCACGAAAAGGCCCGGCGCATGGGCTTCATGACTCTGGCCGACTACATCTTCGCCAAGAACCGGCCCGGCAAGAAGATCAAGATGACCACCCCCGTCCTGCAGCAGCTCGCCGAAGGCGAAGGCCGCTCGAAGGGCTGGGCGGTTCGCTTCGTCATGCCGAAGAAGTTCACCCTCGCCAGCCTGCCCGAGCCCGGCTCCAGCGACGTCGCGCTGAAGGACGTCTCGGCACGGCGGGTCGCGGCCATCCGGTTCTCCGGCAACTTCACCGCGACGCTCGCCTCCAAACATCTGATGACGCTGTACAATTATCTGGCGGACAACAATCTGAAACAGAAGGGCGATCCGGAATACGCCTTCTACAATCCGCCCTGGACCCCCGGCTTCCTGAAGCGCAACGAGATCCTCATCGAGATCGAGCGCTGAGCCGTTGGATCCCCAGGATGAAGAGAAAGGCCGGCGATCGTCTCGCCGGCCTTTCTCGTTTGTGGACGGGCGCCGCGGCCGGACACGCGCCTCAGGCCGGCTGCGGTCGGTAGGGCATGAAGCGCTGCATGATCACCCGGTAGGGAATCAGCGCGAAGACGGCGATGGCGAGCTTGACCGTGAAATCCCCGATCGCCCATGAGACCCAGCGCGGCGCCTCGAGGGAAAACACCCCGAGCAGCGGGGCGCTCTCCAGCGCGAAGCCGTCATTGGCGCCGAGGAAGACGAAGAGCGGCGCGAAGGCGAGGGAAAAGAACGTCACCGTATCGAGCACCGAGCCGCTCAGCGAAGACGCGGCCGGCGCCCGCCACCAGCTGTCCTGTCGCAGCCGGTTGAACACCGCGACGTCGAGGAGCTGGGCCATCAGGAAGGCGCAGCCGGAGGCGACGGCAATGCGAAACAGCCGGTCGGCCGTCGTCGAGAAGCCGAGCAGCCCGAGATCGTAGAGGACCGGCGGCACCACCAGCGAGCAGACGACCGCTGCCGCAAAGCCCGCATAGACCACCCGCCGGGCGACCCGCGGGCCATAGCGGCGATTGGTGAGGTCGGTGACCAGGAAGGCGAAGGGATAGGTGAAGGCCCCGAAGGTCAGGAGGTCGGCGAGCTGCAGCCCGCCGATTTCAGCGAAGACCGGATACTGAACCGCGACGTTCGAGGCGAGGACGATCGCGGCCATGGCGGCGATCGGAAGAGCATAGATTCTGGCAGAAGCCATTTTTTTATCCTGGGTGATGGAACCAGCGATCATATGACGGCGCGATCTCGGCGCGCCGCCGCGGCGAAATTCTCTCCTTCAGGCGCGAAAATGCCGCTCGTTCGATCCCGTTCGAGCGGCATTCGGCTGAAGAGACCTTGACCCGCCCGGACGGGCGGCTCGTTCGACGCTCAGGCCGCGGTGGCGGCCGTCTCGCTCGTCTCGGCGACCTTCTTGGCGATCTGGCGCTTCAGAAGCCGGGCGCGCTGGGACAGATCGTCCTCGCTGGCCTTGATGAGGAAGGCATCGAGGCCGCCGCGATGCTCCACCGTGCGCAGGGCATGGGCCGAGACGCGCAGGCGGAAACGCTGGCCGAGCGCATCGGAGATCAGCGTGACGTTGCACAGATTCGGCAGGAACCGGCGACGCGTCTTGTTGTTCGCGTGGGAGACGTTGTTGCCGGTCAGGACGGCCTTGCCGGTCAGTTCGCAGGCGCGTGACATCGGTTCACCTTTCAGTCTATCGAAAACCCTTGAGCCGCGCGCCGCCGTTCAAATCCGGCGCGATCATCGCTTCAGGGCATGATCGGGAAAATCTGGCGCTTCATAGTCGCGATCGAAAGAGGCGTCAAGGTTTCCGCGCGATTGCGACGTCGAAGCGAAGAACACGGGACTGTGGCTTTCGTCGGTCTCGCCAACTTCGTAGTGAGACCGGTAAGATCCGGCAACGACCTCCTGCCGTGAACGTTTCGGCAGACGAGGCGACCATTGAAGATGCGACCCAATCCCATGCAGTTCAGACGAATCGCGATCAGCCTGGCCGTTCTTTGCGGCGTCGTCCTCACCCCCGCGACGGCCCCCGCCGCGGCCGACCGGGTCGTCACGACCGAATACGGCATGGCGCTGATCGGCCTCATCATCGGCAAGGCGACCTTCGACACCAAGATCGACGGCAACAGCTTCTCGGTGAAGGGCCGGATGTCCTCGGCCGGCCTCGGCCAGTTGGTCTCCAAGACCGGCGGCACCAGCCAGGTGTCGGGTCGCGTCACCTCCCGCGGCTTCGCCCCCGAGCGCTACGGCCTCGACTACACCTCGGACGGCAAGCGCTGGTCGAGCGACGTCAGCTTCCGCTCCGGCCGGGTCACCGGCTCGAACGTCAGCCCGAAGCGATCGGCGGACGAGAAGCCGTCCTACGTGCCGGTGCAGCGCTCGCAGCTCGCCTCGGTGGTGGATCCGCTGAGCGGCATGATGGTCCGCACCAGCGATCCCGCCAGCGTCTGCCGCCGCACCCTGCCGCTTTACGACGGCTGGTCGCGGCTCGACCTGAAGCTCTCGCCCAAGGCGCGGCGGACGGTCTCCCTCAGCGGCTACGACGGCGATGCGGTGGTCTGCAACGTCCGCATCGATCCCGTCAGCGGCTACGACAAGAAGTCCAAGGGTCTGCGCTTTCTGAAGAACCAGACGATCGAACTCTGGTTCGCACCGATCGCCCGGCCGGACGTCTTCGTTCCCGTCTATGTCCGCATCCCGACGACGATCGGCCCCCTCACCCTGCAGGCGACGTCCGTCTCGGTGAAGTGATCGGCCGAGCGGGTTGAAACCGGTGTCGCCGCGGCGCGTGGTTGCTGCACTTGGCCGCCCTCTGGCCAGACGACTGACGCATGAATAAGCTTGCCTCCTCTTTGACCGTTGGAGGGAGTCGGACATGCGGATGGGGACGAAACGCGCTGCCGCGGCGGTAACGTCGCTGGGCCTGGCGTTGTGGCTGGCGGGGCCTGCACTCGCGCAGGATCAAGGCGGCAAGGGTCTCTGGTCGGTCTATGACAAGGCGTTGAAGGGCGCCAAATATGTCGACCTCACCCATACGATCACGCCGAAGATCCCCGTCTGGGCCGGTTTCTCCGATCCGACCTTCGCGCCTGCCAAGGCCGGCAAGGACATCGAGGGCTACGCCGCCAAGGGCAACACCTACACATACGAAAAGCACGGCTTCGAAGCGACGGACTATCGCCTTCCGACCGACCAGCTCGGCACCCAGCTCGATCCGCCGGCCCATTGGGCGCCGGAATATCCGGCGATCGACGAGCTTCCGGCGACCTATACGCTGCGCCCGCTGGTCGTCGTCTCCATCGTCGAGCAGCTGAAGGACGATCCGAACTACGCGCTGAAGGTCGCCGACCTCGAGGCGTGGGAGAAGGAGCACGGCCGGATCCCGGAAGGCTCGGTCGTCTTCGTGCGCTCCGACTGGTCGAAGGCGTGGCCGGACCCGAAGCTCGCGACCCTGACGAAGTTTCCCCAGGTCGGCCTCGACGCGCTGAAGTTCCTGCACGAGCAACGCCACATCCTGTTCCACGGCCACGAGCCGCTCGACACCGATTCGACCCCCGATCTCGAAGGCGAATACTGGCTGATGCACAATGGCTACGCCCAGGCCGAGGGTGTCGCGAATCTCGACCAGGTGCCGCCGACCGGTTGCCTCGTCTCCATCGGCTATCCGAAATTCGGCGGCGGTCTCGGCGGCTATGCCCGCTACGTCGCCGTCTGCCCGGCCGACTGGCAATATGGCGTGACGATCGGGGAGAACGACGCACCGCTGCCGAAGTCCGATACGAAGCTGCACTTCGACGAAGCCGCCGGCATGCGGGTGCGCTGAGGAGACACCTGGATCTCCGCGGCCCGGAGTCTCGTCGCCGGCGCCTTCCGTCGGACGCGGGGACGACGCGGTGCCGATCCTCCGCCTCGCCGGATACCCTCAGTATTCGAAGATCCGCCGGAAGATGCCCGGCGCGATCAGCGAGATCGGATTGACGGTGAGGGTCGGGTCGGACAGCAGTCCGTCGAGGCGGTAGGTGATGCCGATGAGACCGCCCTCGCCGCCATTGCCCAACACGCCGCCGACGAAGGGCAGCGCGCCGAACAGCCGGTTGACGCCGTAGGCCGGCATGAACGAGCCGGCCATGGCGACCCGGCCGGACGGATCGATCAGCGTGCCGGCGAAGCTCGATCCGAACACCGGCCCGCGAATGATCCCGTCGTCGAGAATCAACCGGCCGCCCCGCCACAGCATCGTGGCATAGGCCGTGTCGAAATAGGCGTTGGCGACCGGCAGATCCTTGCCGAGCCGGGCGGCCAGACTGTCGGAGCGTTGCTGCGCCGTTCCGACGAGGCGCCGCAACCGCTCCTCGTCGACCAGGATGAAATCGCTCAGGACCACCTGCCCCGCATAGGCGCCCTCCCGGGTGCCGAGCTTGGCCCGCAGGCGCCCACCCTTCATCTTGCCGTAGAAACCGGAAAAGCGCAGCAGCGCGCCGGTGTCTCCCGCTTCCAGCCGAAGCGCCGGCGCGTCCTTGGCCGCCGGCTCGAAGACCATCGAGACCGGGGCGCCGTCGATGCTGGCCGCCAGAGACGCCCCACGGACGCGGCCGCCGCTCGCCTCGTAGCGGATCGCCGCATCCTCGAGGGTCTCGCCGTTGAAGCCGACGACCCTGTCCGCGGAAAGCTCGATGCGCAGCCGGTCCGTATCGGCGGATTTTTCCTCGCCGCTCTCGCCGAGCCCGGTTTCCAGCGTCGCCAGCATCGGCCGCGCATCGATGCCGTTCGCGGCGATGCTGACGCCGAGGCCGCCCTCGATCCGGGTCACGCGGGCGGAAATCGAATCGCTGCGGTTGAGCGCCAGGGAGTTCAGGACCATCGACTTCAGACCCGCTTCGTCGAGTTCGGCCGATCCCGTCGCCGAGAACCCCTCGCCGTCGAGCACCGCGTCGTCGATCTGGTAGACGGGACCGTCCTGCTTCGCCGAGAAGGTCAGAACCCCCGCGACGCCGGCGCTTTTCGACCAGCCGATGGCCGGCAGCTTCATCGACGCGTCGGTCAGATCGACCCGCGCCGCGAAGCCGCTGCCCTGCCGGGTCAGTCCGACGGTGACGGGACCCTTCACGACGCGCGCGAGCGCCGGCGACAGTGCGGCGATCTCGCCATCGTCGAGGCGCGCGGAAATCTTCAGCGAGCTTTCGCCCACCGGATCGGGGCCGATCGGCTGCGAGAAGCTGACGTCGGCGGCGATGCCGTCGATGCGGCCGGTGAAATCGCCCATGGCGCTCGCTTCGGCGATCATCGCCGTGCCGGTGAGATCGGACAGCCGCCGTCCCTCGATCGGCTTCATGACGTCGACGCCCTTCAATTCGGCGACGACGGTCCATTTCAGGCCGCTCACCTCCGATCCCGTCTCCGGCTCATCGCCGAGATGGAAGGCCGTTCCGACGCCGACGCGGGCCTTGCCCGCGAAGTCCTCGGGTTGCCAGTCCTTGGCGGCGTTGGCGATGATCGGTTCGTGCCCGGCCAGCCGCACGAGGTCGGCCGCGGCACCCTCGATGTTGAGGGACAAGGCGCCGTCGACGCCGCCCCCGGCATGCTGGATGTCCAGCGACGAGGGCAGGACCGAAAGCTCAGGCATTCCGACGACGGTGCCGGTCTCCAGGCCGATCGTCGCGTGGTCGCCGCGATGGCGCACCCCGCCGGACACGTCGGCGAGCGGCGGCATGTCCTTGAGGGTGGTGAACGCACCGCCCTCGAAGGCGAGCCGCAGCTGGAACTCGTCGTCCCGCATCGGCGTGTTGGGCTGGATGACGGCGAGAAACCGTTCGATCGTCAGGTCGAGCCCGACCTCGGCTTCGGTGATCACGCCGTCCTTCAGATGCTCCATTGCCCAGCCACGAGGCCCCTCGGCGATGAAGAACGGCCAGAAGGCGGTGAGATCGGCGGCAACGAGCTTGTTTCCTCGAAGCTTCGTCTCCAGCCGGTCCTGCGGATCGAACCCGCCGATTTCGGCGGTGGCCTCCAGCCAGCCGGTGCCGGCGTCGAGCCGGGCCGCGTCGATGCTCAACCTGCCGCTCTCGATGTCGATGGTGCCGCGGGACGTCAGACGTGCCGTTCGCTCCGGGGATGGCCCGGGCTCGGCGACGGCGCTCCGGATGCGCGAGACCAGCCGCGTCGAATCGAGGCGGAACGGAACCTTGCCGTCGGTCCCCGCGGCAAGATCGGCGACGCCCGCGAAGGCTGCCCGGAGGTCCGATCCATCGGAAAAATCCGCTGCGATCTCCGCCTCTTCGCGGCCTTCGTTGAAGTCGATTCCCAGCGTGCCGTCGATTCGCTCGCCGGCCCCGCGCGAGATCGCCGTCGCCGCGGCCAGTTTCAGGTGGCGGGCGCCTTTCTCGCCACCGAGCGCCAGCGAGACCGCCAGCGACGGACGCGCCGACGGACCGATGGTGACGGGGAGGTCGATCGAATCGGTCGTGAGGTCGAGGTGCTGCAGCCCGTCGCCGGTGTCGGAAGGCCGCGCCGACCCGGTGACCGCGATGTTCGTTCCGTCGAGTGCGAGGGCCCCATCGAGGCGCAGATCGCCGCCGTTGCCCTTGTCGATCCGCAGCCGCGCGATTCGCGGCTCGGACGGGCTGCTGCCCGCGATCGTGAGATCGCTGACGGTGATCGCTTCGATCGGAATGCCGGCGACTTCGGCGCCGGCGCGGTCGAGCGCGGCAAAGATCGCCTCCGTCGTCACCGGGCCGAGATCCGCGCTGCCCGAAAGAATCGCCGGGTCGACGGCGACGCCCGTGGCGGTGATCGCCTCCGCTGCGAGGTCGTCGGTGAGGAGATCGAACAGGCTGAAGTCGACGGAAAGATCGGCGACGGTGGCGAGCGTCGTCCCGGAGGCACGATCTGTCAGGACGACGTCGGCATAGCGCAGGCCGATCTTGCCGGTAGCCGCGAAGCCGACGCTGCGGCCGCCGATCGAAACCGCGACGCCGTCGGGCAACATCATAGCCGCCAGGCGCTCGCTCTGGTCGAGGAGCAGGCGGTTGCCGAAGGACGTGGCGACGACGAGGGCGACTGCGCCGACGACGAAGACGAGGACGGCGGCGAAGACGCCGCAGGAAATTCCGGCGGCGCGCCTCATGCCGGCTCCCGGCAGAGGACGGCAAACTCCACGTCCGTCGCGCGCCCGTCCGGACGCATCCCGTCCCTCACCGTCGACCGGGTCCCCGCCCGCATCGCCCCGCCCGCATCTCAACAGCTTCCTACCCCACTCCAGCAAGACGGCATGGCCAGGACCCCTCCCGTACGCTATCGGTCGCAACCGATCCGCCATGCCCCTCGAGGTGCTCCTTCAATCTTCTCGCGTCGAAAGGATGACACGATGACCATTTTCGTCGGCGACAAATGCCCGGACTTCAACTTGCCGGACGACCGTGGCGAGATGGTCTCGCTCGCAGGCGTCCTCGGAAAGCCGTTCGTGCTGTATTTCTATCCCAAGGACGATACCTCGGGATGCACGCGCGAGGCTGTCGATTTCAGCAAGCTGGCCAAGGATTTCGAAGCGGCCGGCGTGGCGGTCTTCGGCGTGTCGCCGGATCCGGTGAAGAAGCACGGCAAGTTCCGCGACAAGCACGAACTGACGGTCCGGCTGTTGTCCGACGAGGAGAAGGCGCTGCTGTCGGCCTTCGGCGTCTGGGTCGAAAAGTCGATGTATGGGCGCAAATACATGGGCGTCGAACGGACGACGGCGCTGATCGGCGCAAGCGGCGAAGTGACGCGGCTCTGGCCGAAGGTGAAGGTGCCCGGCCATGCCGAAGAGGTGCTCGAGGCGGCCCGCCAACTTTCCGAGACGGCGTGAGCGAAGTGACCGCGCCAGCAGAGACCGCACCCTCGCCTGGGCAGCCGGCGACGCTGCGCGAGGCCGCGATCGACGCCCTGGCGGCGGGCGATCTCGACGAAAAGGTTCGGCTGACGAATCTCGCCTGCCGCCTGTGGTTTGCCCGGCGGCTCGGCCTTCATTCGGCGACCGACCCGGCTCATCCGGGTCGTCCCGGCCGCCCGGAGGAGCCCGAACTCGTCTCGCCGCGGTTCCTCCCGCGCCGCTCGGCCCATACCGAAGAAGGGCGGATCGTCCTCATCCACGCCCTCGCCCACATCGAACTCAACGCCATCGATCTCGCCCTCGACATCGTCGCGCGCTTTGCCCGCGAGGCGATGCCGCGCAGCTTCTTCGACGGCTGGATGACGGTGGCGCTGGAAGAGGCCAAGCATTTCGGCCTCCTCTCCCGGCGGCTGCAACAGCTCGGCTCGCGCTACGGCGCCCTGCCCGCCCATGACGGCCTCTGGCAGGCCGTCGAGGCGACGGCGCACGATCTGTCCGCCCGGCTCGCCGTCGTGCCGCTGATTCTCGAAGCGCGCGGCCTCGACGTCACGCCGTCGATGATCGACAAGCTCACCGCCGTCGGCGACCTCGACACGGCGAAGATCCTGGAGATCATCTATCGCGACGAGAAGAAGCACGTCGCCATCGGCGCCAAGTGGTTCCGCTTTCTCTGCGCCCGCCAGAACGTCAATGCCGCCGAGCGCTTCGGCCTCCTGGTGCGGGAGAGTTTCCGCGGCGAGGTGAAGGCCCCGTTCAACGACCGCGCGAGGGCCGAAGCGGGGCTGACGCCGACCTTCTATCGCTCGCTGTCGCCCCGCTCGCGCTGAGCTCTGACTGATTTCATCGGGTGGTTGCCAACGAAACGTTAACCTTAAGGATTTCTAATCGCCCTCGACGAGAGAGCCCCTTCGGGCCGCCCAGAAGCGATCGGGTCGATGCAGGCGAGCAAGCTGACGAGCACCTTCGGTAGACGCAAAGAGCCCCACACGGTGATCATCGCGCGGGGCGAGCACGTCCGGCATTTCACCGTCTGCCGCACGCGCCTGCTGCTCGGCTCGGCGCTCGCCGCCGCCATCGTCACGGCTGCCTTCGCCGCGCCCTTCGGCTACGTCGCCGCGGCCCCGGAGGACGCCGGCGCGCCCGAACGGCAATGGCAGGTCCGCCACGAATACGAGGAGCGGATCGCCACGCTCAGGGCCGAACTCGACCGCGCCACCAGCCGGCAGTTCCTCGCCCAGAAGATGGTGGAGAGCAAGGTCGACGTCCTCCTGGAGCAGCAGGAGGAACTCACCGCCCGCTACGAGCGGCTTCGCCCGCTGTTCGACCGGGCGAAGTCGACCGGCCTGCTCGCGGCAGCCGTGCCGATCCCGACGCCCAAACCCGAGGAGGATGCGTCGGATCACCTCGAATCCGAGGCAGCCTCGGACTCCTTGTCCCTCGCCGAGAGCGACGGCACCGGCGACGCCGAGGGCCCCGTCGAGGCCCCCGTCGAGGCCATGCCGGACGCCCCCGCCGCCAATGCCTTCGCGCCGCAGGAAAATCCCGCTCCGGTCGACTGGCTCGCCCGCCTCAGGGCCGAAGCCGAGCCGGTCCCGGCGGCATCGACCGTCGCCAAGTCGGCGCGCCTCGTTCGCAAGCCGGCAGAGGTCATTTCCGACGACAGCCTGCGACGCATCGGCGAGGCGATCAGCGTCGCCGAACTCGGCCAGATCCGTCACCTCGAGGCCCTGGCCTCGACCGCCCGCGGCCGGGCGGTGCGCATATCCTCGGCGCTGGCGGCGGCGGGAATCCGGGTGCCCGGCGACGACGACGAGGAGCGCGCGCAGGGCGGTCCCTACGAGCCGGTGCCCGCGGTCGACGCCTTCGACCAGTCGGTCGCCGAACTCGACGAGGCGCTCGACGCATTGCAGCGCGTCGCCGCCGTCACGAAGAGCCTGCCGCTCGAACGGCCGATGCCGGCGCGGCTGATCTCCTCCACCTTCGGCGTCCGGGCCGATCCGTTCCTCGGCCGCAGCGCCTTTCATTCCGGCATCGACTTCGCCGAGCCGCAGGGCAGCGCCGTCCGCGCGACGGCGCCCGGCAAGGTGATCAAGGCCGGCTCCTACGGCGGCTACGGCAACATGGTCGAGATCGACCATGGCGACGGCATCACCACGCGCTACGGCCACATGTCGAAGATCGCCGTGAAGGTCGGCGCGACCATCGCCCGTGGCGAAACCATCGGTTCCGTCGGCTCGACCGGCCGCAGCACCGGCCCGCATCTCCATTACGAGGTGCGCCGCAACGACAAGGCCGTCGACCCGGCGAAGTTCTTCCGCCTCGGCGACCGCATCCGCGAATTCGGCTGAGCGCCGTCGCGATACCGCACATCCCAAAGGCGACGGGCCGGCACCGCGTGATGCGATGCCGGCCCGTCGCTTTCCATAGGTATCGGGCCGTCGGTCCGGCTGCGCCCTACTCGACGTCCTCGACGTCGACCTTGCCGCCGTGAACCCGCTGGGCGAGCGCCGCTTCCATGAAGGCGTCGATGTCGCCGTCCAGCACGTCCTGCGGGCTGGTGCTTTCGACGCCGGTGCGCAGGTCCTTCACCATCTGATACGGCTGCAGCACGTAGGAGCGGATCTGGTGGCCCCAGCCGATGTCGCTCTTCGACGCGGCCTCGGCATTCGCCGCGGCTTCGCGTTTTTCGAGCTCGGCCTCGTAGAGCCGCGCCTTCAGCATGTTCCAGGCGGTGGCTCGGTTCTTGTGCTGCGAGCGCTCCTGCTGGCAGGCGACGACGATGCCGGTCGGAACGTGGGTGATGCGCACCGCCGAATCGGTGGTGTTGACGTGCTGACCGCCGGCGCCGGACGCCCGATAGGTGTCGATCCGGCAGTCGGACTCGTTCACCTGGATGTCGATCGTGTCGTCGACCACCGGATAAACCCAGACCGAGGCGAAGGAGGTATGCCGCCGCGCCTGGCTGTCATAGGGCGAGATCCGCACCAGGCGATGCACGCCGGATTCGGTCTTCGCCCAGCCATAGGCGTTGTGGCCCTTGATCAACAGCGTTGCCGACTTGATGCCCGCCTCTTCGCCGGCATGCTCTTCGAGCACCTCGACCTTGAAACGCGCCCGTTCGGCCCAGCGCATGTACATGCGCTCGAGCATCTCGGCCCAGTCCTGGCTCTCGGTGCCGCCGGCGCCGGAATGGACTTCCAGATAGGTGTCGTTCGAATCGGCTTCGCCCGAGAGCAGCGTCTCGACCTGGCGCTTGTCGACCTCGGCCTTCACCTCGCGAAGCGCCTTCTCGGCCTCCGTGACAATCTCCTGGTCGCCCTCCTCTTCGCCCATGGCGATGAGGTCGATCGAATCGGCGAGGGTCTGTTCCAGGCGGCGGATCGCCGTGATGGAGGATTCCAGCTCCTGACGCTCGCGCATCAGCTTCTGGCCTTCCATCGGGTCGTTCCAGATCGACGGATCTTCCGCCTTCTGATTCAGCTGGTCGAAGCGTTTGAGGGAACGATCCCAGTCAAAGATGCCTCCTCAGCAGGCTTATGGCCTGCTTGATTTCGTCGACCAGGGTCTCGATCTCGGCACGCATGCCGCATTCTCCTTGCGATGTTCGTGGGTGCCGCGTCGAATGGGACGGCGCGACGCCCGCTCTGGATGAGCCGGGTCTTACCGGCGCACCCGGCGGGGCGTCAACATGCGGTGCGGCGGAAGAGCGGCCGATCAGAACAGGCCGCCCGCCCCTTGCGAGATCGCCTGTTCGGCCTGCTGCGAGACCTGACCCGTCGGCGTGCCGAAACCGTCGCCGGCAATCTCGTCGTCGCCGATGATCTGGTAGCTGTCGGCCGGGCCGGTGCCGGGCTTGAAGGCCTCCATGATGACGTCGGAACCGGAGCCCGAGGCCCGCATGCCGGTCTTGCGGTTGACCGCGATCAGTTCCATCCCCTCGGGGACCTTGAAGTCCACCGGCTTCTTGCCCTTCAGCGCTTCCTTCATGAAGTCGATGAAGACCGGCGCGGCCATGCCGCCGCCGGTGGCGCCGTGGCCCATCGGCGTCGGATTGTCGTAGCCGAGATAGACGCCGCAGACGAGGTCGGGGGTGAAGCCGACGAACCAGACGTCCTTCTCGTCGTTGGTGGTACCGGTCTTGCCGGCGATCGGCACGCCGAGCGCCTTGACGCGCGTTGCCGTGCCGCGCTGGACGACGCCCTCCATCATCGAGGTGATCTGGTAGGCGGTCATCGGGTCGAGCACCTGGTCGCGCTCGTCGACGAGCTGCGGCTCGCCCTGGCCGTCGTATTCGCGGCTGTTGCAGTCGGCGCAGAAGCGCTGGTCGTGCTTGTAGATCGTGCGGCCGTAGCGGTCCTGCACACGGTCGATCAGCGACGGCTCGATCGAGCGGCCGCCATTGGCGATCACCGAATAGGCCGTGACCATCCGCAGCACCGTCGTCTCGCCCGCGCCGAGCGCCATCGGCAGATAGGGCTTCAGATGGTCGTAGATGCCGAAGCGCTCGGCATATTGCGCGACGAGATCCATGCCCATGTCCTTGGCGAGGCGCACGGTCATCAGGTTGCGGCTTTTCTCGATGCCGAGCCGCAGGGTCGAGGGACCGGCATAGCCGCCGCCGTAGTTCGACGGCGTCCAGTAGCCGCCATTTCCGTCGGGCAGCGAGATCGGCCCGTCCATGATCACCGAGGCCGGCGTGTAGCCGTTGTCGAGCGCGGCGGAGTAGACGAAGGGTTTGAACGAGGAACCCGGCTGGCGATAGGCCTGGCTCGCGCGGTTGAACTCGGACTGGGCGTAGGAGAAGCCGCCGACCATGGCGCGCACCCGGCCGGTCTCCGGCTCCATCACGACCATCGCGCCCTGCACCTTCGGCGGCTGGCGCAGCCGGTAGCCGTCGCCTTCGCCCTTCTTCTGGACGTAGACGACGTCGCCGCGCGACAGGACGTCGTCGGCCGCGCGCACCGAACCCTTCCTGTCCTTGGTGTTGAGCCGCAGCGCCCATTTCATGTCGGCCAGCGCGACCGTGCCGATGTCGCGCTCGCTGGAGAGCGAGCCGGAGACCGTGCGGGATGGCTGCAGACCGACGCTGACCTGGTCGGCCCCCGCCTCCAGAACCACGGCGAGCCGCCATTCAGGAACGTCGGACAGGGCGTCCAGCTTGCCGAGTTCGGCGCCCCAGTCGCTGCCGATGTCGAGGGTCTTGACCGGGCCGCGATAGCCGCGCTGCTGGTCGTATTCGATGAGGCCGTTCTGCAGCGCCGAGCGCGCTTCCTTCTGCAGGGTCGGATCGAGCGTCGTGCGCACCGACAGGCCGCCTTCGTAGAGCGACTTCGAACCGTAGCGCTGGACGATCTCGCGTCGCACGTCCTCGGTGAAATATTCCGACGAGGCGAGATAGGTGCCGGAGGGTCGCGGATTGACCTCGATCGGCGTCTCCTTGGCGGTCTCCGCCTGATCGTCGGTGATGACGCCGTTGGCCGCCATCTGCGTGATCACCCAGTTGCGGCGATCGATCGCCCGGTCGTAGTCGCGGAACGGGTTGTAGTTTTCCGGGGCCTTCGGCAGCGCCGCGAGATAGGCCGCCTCGGCGACGGAAAGCTCGGTCACCGACTTGTCGAAATAGGCGAGCGCCGCGGCGGCGATGCCGTAGGAGCCCATGCCGAGATAGATCTCGTTCAGATAGAGTTCGAGGATCTTTTCCTTCGAATAGGCCTGCTCGATCCTGAGCGACAGGATCGCTTCCTTGATCTTGCGGTCGAGGGTCCGCTCGTTGGTCAGGAGGAAGTTCTTCGCCACCTGCTGGGTGATCGTCGAGGCGCCCTGCATCCGGCCGCCCTTGGCCAGCACCATGACGGCGCGGCCGACGCCCTCGATGTCGATGCCGGGATGGGTGTAGAAGTTCTTGTCCTCGGCCGACAGGAAGGCGTTCTTGACCATGTCGGGAATCGCCTGGATCGGCAGGAAGAGCCGCCGCTGGGTGGCGTATTCCGCCATCAGCTGGCCGTCCGACGCATGAAAGCGCGTCGTGACCGGCGGCTCGTACTTCGCCAGCACCTGATAGTCCGGCAGCCCCTCGGACATCCGCTCGACATACCAGGCGACCGCGCCGGCGACGAGAATGAAAAGGACGGCGCCAATGCCGAAGAAATAGCCGATCAGCCTGATCATCGAAACTCCGTCCGGACGGTTCCCAACTGGTTGCCGTCCGGGTGTCTGCGAACGTCCGCGTCCGGCCGTCCTGCCCCCGTCGGAACGGCCCTGGCCGTCCCCGCCCCCGATCGATGCCGTGGAACTGTGTCAGCCATGACCGCAAATTGCGGCACTGCCATGGATGAAGGCGATTATCCGGGTTTTCGCGTCCGAAACTTGCGGAATTGCCACAGACGGCCGGTCCGCTGTCAAGCTCCGCGCAGGCCCCGCGGCACGCGGGGACGCAGCTTCGTTGCGGCATCCACCGAAAAAACCCGCATAACGCCTCGTGAGGCCTGAAGAATTCAGTTCTTCGCCTCGGCGGCCTTCAGGGCGTCGGCCTTGCCGCCGCGAAAGAACTGGATGACCGATTCGGCGATGGCCCGGCAGATCTTGGCCCGCCATTCGCCGTTCTTCAGAAGCTTCTCGTCGTCCGAATTGGACAGAAATCCCATCTCGATCAGCACCGAGGGGACGTCCGGCGACTTCAGCACCCGAAACCCGGCCGAGCGCTTGGGGCGGTTGATGAGGTCGATCTCGTGCCTCGACAGGTCGGTCACCAGCGCCGCGGCGAAATGCTCCGAAAAGCTCACGGTCTCCCGCCGGGTCAGATCGAGGAGGATGTCGAAGACCTCCGGCGAACCCTGCTGGAAACCCTCCGGCGCGTAGCGGTCGGCGGCATTCTCGTTGGCGGCGATCTGCCGGGCCAGATCGTCCGATGCGTCCTCGGAGAGAGTGTAGACGGTGGCGCCGCGCAGGGACTGGTAGTGGATGGAATCGGCGTGGATCGAAAGGAACAGGTCGGCGTCCTTCCGCCGCGCGATCTCCGCCCGGTCGTCGAGCGGGATGAAGGTATCGTCGTCGCGGGTGAGCTCGGCATCGACGCCGGGATAGCCGTTGAGGACGTCCCGCAGCATCCGGGCGTTTTCCAGATTGATGGTCTTCTCCATCGTCCCCGAGGGCGACACCGCTCCCTTGTCCTCGCCGCCGTGGCCGGGATCGATGACGATCGTCAGGCGCCGTTCCGCGGCCGCCTCGTGGGGGGCCTTCTTCGCGGCGTGATCGGGCTTCGCCGCCGCGGCGGCCGATCCAGACGGCCCCGGCGCACCTTGCCCGCCGCCCGGCCGGATCGTCAGTTCGACGACGTCGCCACCGCCCTCGCCCCGCTCCGACAGCATGCCGACGGCCGGCGCCTTCAGGCGGAAGATCACCCGGTAGCGATCGGCGGTGACGAGGCCGTGGCGAACCGTCGAGACCAGCGGATTGTCGGGCAAATCGTCGAACGGCACGGCCGGGACGGCATTCTCGAAATCGATGGCGATGCGGTCCGGATTCTTCAGGGCGAAGCTGCGCACCTTGGCCTTGCCGGTCAGGGTGAAGCGCACCGCCAGGCCCTCCTCGCTGGCCGCCGGCTCGATCCGGGTGATCACCCGCTCGCCCGCCGCCCGGGCCGGAACGGCGCTCGATACCAGGGGCAGCGACAGGAGAAGTGCGAAGACGAGAGCCGAGAGGCGGCCGGTGGCCATGCCAACATCCCCCTTGATTCATTCGTTGCGCGCCCTTGCGGCGCGATGCCGGGCCGGAGCGGCGCCCTCCCGCAGGCCGGGGCCATAGCACATCGTCGCGCGATCGGAGACGGGGCGACGAACGCGGCGCGAAGATTTGAACGCGGCCCCGAGGGGCGGCGCTCAGTCTCCGTCTCGCCGCCGGCGGTCGCCGGAGACGCCATGGACGACGGCACCGTGCCCGCGCGATGCCGGACGGCCTCCGGCGTTCGACGGCCTCCGCAGGCAAGTCGACGACGTCGCCCGCCAGACCTAGGCCGCGAGGCTTGTCCGGGGCTCGCCCGGCGGACGCCGGACGAGCCTTGCGACGCCTTCCGAACAGGCAGTGCCCTTGTCATGATCAATAACCCGTCATAAAAGCAGGATCGAGGTTCTAGGTGGCAGGGAATCGCTCCTCGCCGGCAAGGGTTTCGGGTGCAGTCGCGGGCGACGTCCGTGGTGGCGTCCTGCGATGCCCGGCGGGCGATGCCGCGTCCCACCATCCCCTCGTGTCGAGAATTTCCGTCGATGCCGCAGCGTGAACTGCGATCGACACGCTTCGTCCTTCAAGATGCGCACGTCCGCTCGGCGGCAGCGCGGTTGAGGCGTTCCATCGGCCGCCAGACGGCGGTCACCTGTTGTTATAAGGTCGTGTTGTTGCCGCCCCTGTCCGATTCGCTTTGTATGCCATTGCCCTGCGCCCGCTTCGAGGCGGCCGGTCATCAGCGTGCGATCGATGCGTCGCGGCGCCAACGCACGGCCCATTCGGGCTCGCGCCCTTTCCAAGACCGCCAGGCGTTGAGATGCCGGATGCGTGTCCCTTGCGCGAGCGCCGGGGAGTCATCTGATGGCAAACAAAATGTTGATCGACGCGTCCCACCAGGAAGAGACGCGCGTCGTCGTCGTCCGCGGTAGCCGCATCGAAGAGTTCGATTTCGAATCGGAACACAAGAAGCAGCTCAAGGGAAACATCTATCTCGCCAAGGTCACGCGGGTCGAACCGTCGCTGCAGGCCGCCTTCGTCGAATATGGCGGCAACCGCCACGGTTTCCTGGCCTTCTCCGAGATCCATCCCGACTACTACCAGATCCCCAAGGCCGACCGCGAAGCCCTGATCGCCGAGGAACTGGCACGCGGCGGCGACGACGATGACGACGCCGAGGAAATCAAGCCGAAGTCCCGCTCGCGCAACGGCGGCCGCTCCCGCAGCAAGGCGGCAAGCCGGACCGACGGCGATGCGATCGCCGAGACCGTCGAGGGAGCCGAAGCCGGCGACGTGCAGGCCGCAGCCGAACGTCCCGACACCGACGAGACCGTTTCCGCTGACGATCGGCCCGACGCAGCGGTCGAGGCCCGGCGCGGCGACGGCGATTCGACGGACGGCGAGACCACCGAGTCCGACGGCGACGACGCCGGCCGGGCAGAAGGCGATTCCGACGAGAGCGAGGACGATGGCGGCCGCAACCGCAGGGGCCGGCGCAGCCGCAGGCCGCGGGGCCGCGGCCGCAACGCCGATGCCGACAATGGCGACGAGGATTCCGAAGAGGCCGAGGAGATCGACGATCTCGGCTCCGAGGACGCCATGGAGGAAGTCCCGGTCCGCCAGGTGCGCGCCCGCAAGCAGTACAAGATCCAGGAAGTCATCAAGCGCCGGCAGATCCTGCTCGTCCAGGTCGTCAAGGAAGAGCGCGGCAACAAGGGCGCGGCGCTGACCACCTATCTGTCGCTCGCCGGCCGCTACTCGGTGCTGATGCCGAACACCGCGCGCGGCGGCGGCATCTCCCGCAAGATCACCAATGCCGCCGACCGCAAGCGGCTGAAGGACGTCGTGCGCGAGCTCGACGTGCCGCGCGGCATGGGCATCATCCTGCGCACGGCCGGCGCCAACCGCACCAAGGCCGAGGTCAAGCGCGACTACGAATATCTGATGCGCCTGTGGGAGACGGTGCGCACCGTCACCCTCTCCTCGATCGCCCCCGCCCTCGTCTACGAGGAAGGCAGCCTGATCAAGCGCTCGATCCGCGACCTCTACAACAAGGACATCGACCAGATCCTCGTCGCCGGCGAAGGTGGCTACCGCGAAGCCAAGGACTTCATGCGGATGCTGATGCCGAGCCAGGCGAAGGTGGTCCAGCCCTACCGCGATCCAACGCCGATCTTCGCCCGTCAGGGGATCGAGACCCAGCTCGACAAGATGCTGCAGCCGCATGTGACGCTGAAGTCCGGCGGCTACATCATCATCAACCAGACCGAGGCGCTGGTCGCCATCGACGTCAATTCCGGTCGCTCGACGCGCGAGCACTCGATCGAGGACACCGCCTACCAGACCAATCTGGAGGCGGCAGAGGAGGTCGCGAGGCAGCTCAGGCTGCGCGACCTCGCCGGGCTCATCGTCATCGACTTCATCGACATGGAGGAAAAGCGCAACAACCGCGCCGTCGAGAAGAAGATCAAGGACTGCCTGAAGAACGACCGTGCGCGGATCCAGGTCGGCAAGATCTCGCATTTCGGCCTGTTGGAGATGAGCCGCCAGCGCATCCGCGCCAGCGTCCTCGAATCCACCATGCAGCCCTGCCCGATCTGCGGCGGCGCCGGGCACATCCGCTCGGCCTCCTCGCTGGCGCTGCACGTCCTGCGCTCGATCGAGGAGCATCTGCAGAAGCACGCCACCCACGATCTCGTGGTCAAGGTCCCGACGGCGACGGCGCTCTACGTCCTCAACGAGAAGCGCAAGCGGATCGAGGAGCTCGAACAGCACTACGGTCTGAGGATCACCATCGAGGCGGACGAGGCCGCCGGCCACCAGGCCGTGGCGATCGAGCACGGCGCGCCCGCCGCGCAGCCGATCATCCGCCAGGAGGTGGTCAATCCGGAATCGGTTTCGGCCGAGGACGAGATCGAGGTGGCCGAAGAGGAAGAGAGCGTCGCCGAGACGATCGAGACGAAGGCCCCCGACGAGCAGAAGGACGAAGGCGACGGCAAGCGTCGCCGTCGTCGGCGCCGGCGGCGGCGCGGCGACCGGCAGGAAGGCCGGGACAATCAGAGCGATGCCTCGTCCGAGGCCGGCTCCGATGACGACGACGCCCAGGACGGCGAGGAGGACGACCTCGCCGACGGTCGCAGCGACGACGAAGGCGGCGCACGGGCCGGATCCGAGACGGGTGGCGACTCCGACGACGACGATCGCGGCTCGCGCCGTCGCCGGCGCGGCCGGCGGGGCGGACGCCGCCATCGCGATGGAAGCGACGAGGCCGGCACCGACAACCTGGAAGCCGTGCCCGAGGACCGGCCCGTCGAGGCGGTCGCCGCGACTTCGGTCGAGGCTGGGGCGGCGGACGTGTCGAACGGCGGCGTCTCGCCGATCGGCGAAGCCGGCACCGAAGTGTCCGACGCGGGCGCTTCCTTGGCGGTGACGGAAACCGTCGTCGCCGAGACCGAAAGCCTCTCGCGCGAGACCACCGTTCAGGTGACCAGCACGACGATCGAGCCGTCCGGAACCGAGGCGTCCGACGATGCCGCCGTGGGCGACGTCGGTTCGCAGGGCGCCGGCGATCCCGAGCCGGTGAGCACCGCGATGCCCGCCACCGAGGTTTCGCAGTCGACGGACGACGCGGCCTCGGCCATGGATCCGGCGGCATCCGATGCGCTCGGCTCCATCGACGGTGCGGAGACATCGGCCATGATGCCGGCTGCCGAGCCGGCCTCGAGCGAGATCGAAGCGGTGGAGCAACCCGCTGCCAACGACGACACGCCCGAACCGGCGCCGAGCAAGGAGCCGGTGGTCACCTCCTCGCGCGAGGAGGAAAGCGGCGAGGAAGGAAAGCCGCGCCGCACCGGCTGGTGGGCCCGCCGCAGTTTTTTCTGAAAATCTTCGGGCTCGGCCAGTAGGCCGGGTCCGACTGCCGTTCGGCCTGCGCCGGAAGACGCCGCCGGGCAATCCTCCGCGCGCGTCTGGGAACCGGGCCGGTCCACTCGGCGAGACCGACGCCCGAACGGTCGGATCGGTCGGCACGAAACCGTATGTCGGCTAGCGTTTATTGGCCTTTCCCTGACGCAACGAAAGCAGTGGTCGCGCCCTTATCGGCGCGGGGCGCTGTCGTCCCCGTTGCGTGGGTGGCCATGAATTGCGGTTTCAGCGATCTCGTCTTCCGGCACGGTGCCGAGCTGACGTGCGTCGAGCGCTGGCCCGGCGTCGCCCTTTCGACGCGATGGGTCGCCTGCATTCCCGCCCGCGACGAAGCCGCCCGGATCGCGGCGGCGATCCGCTCCCTCGACGAGGAATTCGGCGCCGTCCTCCACATTCTGCTTTTGGTCAACGACACCTTCGACGACACCCTCGCCGTCGTCCAGTCGATCGCCGGCGAACTCACATGTGCCCTCACGGCGGTCTGCGTCGAATGGCGCGGTGAGCCGAGTTCTGCTCCGAAGGCGCGCACGCTCGCCTTCGACCTCGCCGATCTCGCTGCGCCGAACGCCTCGTGGATTTTCTCGACCGACGCCGACAGCGTCGTCCTGCCGGGACTGAGGCGCGCCTATGAGGATGCCTTCGGGCGCGGCTTCGACATGGTCTGCGGCCCGATCGACTTCATCGAGGCGGAGGTCGCGGCCGTCGATCCTCTCCACCCGCAGCGCGACGCCGCAATCGGCGAATATCGGCGCCTCGGCCGGGAAATCGCAGCGCTCTGGTTTCCCGATTCCGACAATCCCTGGCCGCACCATGGCGGCATCGGCGGGGCGAATTTCGCGGTGACGCGGTCGGCCTATCGGATCGCCGGGCCTTTCCCGCCCGTGCCCTTCGCCGAGGACTGGGCGCTCCGGCGCCGCTTCGAAGCCTTCGGCCTGCGGATCAGGCACGACGAGGACCCGCGCGTCGCAACCTCCTGCCGTTTGGACAGCCGGACGGAAGGCGGCCTTTCGGCGGAACTGCGTCGCAACCGCCTCGAAGCCGATCCCCTCGTCGACGAGGCGCTGGAAACGCCCGCCCGCCTGCACCGCCGGCTGCGATTGCGCCGCCTCGTCGAGGGCGAGCCCAACCGCCGGCGTGTGGCGGCCGTCCTCGTCGGGCGCGGCCTGCCGCGGGAGCGGGCGGATGAGCTTGCCGCTTTGCCGGCCCGCAAGATGGCCTGGTTCCGGGTCGAAGCCGAATTGCCCTGCCTGCGACGGACGCCGATGCGGTTCAGCGAGATGTGCCGTCACCTTCCGGCGCTGCGCCGGCTTCTGGCAAGAACCGCAGCAGCTCGGCCAGATAGCGTTCCCGAGCACGCCGGCTGATCGTCCGGACTTGCCGGCCGAAACAGGCGACGAACAGATCGTGCGCCTCGCGGCCGGACAGGGGCGTATCGGTGGGCCCGAGATAGCTGACGACCAGAATGTCGGCCCCGGGTGAGAGACGACCGGCCAGCCCGCCGGCGGTCGCGGCGATGTCCGTCGCGTCGAGGAAATACAGAACCTCCGAGACGATCGCGCAGTCGAACGGCCCTTCCGGCAGGTCGGCCGGCAAGGCGCCGGCGCAGAAGCGCAACCGCGCGTCTGCACCGTACCGGCGCTCGGCACGGGTGACGATGGACGGATCGCGGTCGAGCCCCGTCATCGCCGCCACCTTGCCGGCCGCCACCAGTTCGGCGGCGAGATGGCCCTCGCCGCACCCGATGTCGAGGCCGCGCCGATAGTGCGGCCGTTCGAGCTGGTCGCGGTTGTCCGCCCGCTTTTCCACCTCGTAGGCGGAACGCTGCGCTTCCCAGGGATCGCCCCCATCGGCATAGAGTGCGGCGAAATGCTCGGCTCCGGGCGGCACCCCCGGCCGCGTCGCCCAGACATGCACCTCTTCCGGCTCGCTTTGCGCCTCGAGGAAAAAGTCCGGCAGCGTGAAGCCGGTGGGATCGTCGGTGACCACCTCGCCGAGCTGCGAACGGTGGCAGGCGGTGGCGCGTGCCTTCGCCTCCGGGTCGGTGGCGACCCGGAACGGCAGAAGCCCGTCGCTGCGATAGGGCGCGTCGTCGTCGAGGCGCATCGACCAGATCGGATAGAACAAAAGCCGCAATCCGGGCCGCAGTCGCAGCACGGCTTCGGCAAGCTCGGCTGCGGCATGGTGGTCGATATGCGGATCGTCCGGATGCGGCGCCGAAAGGGTGCCGGCCCCGACCTCGTCGCAGAAGGCCGCGATCTTCTCCGCTGCCGCTGCGAAGCCGGCCGATCGCTTCGCAGCGCCGTCCGGCAGACCGAGCCGCAGCCACCGCGCCGTGCCGACCCCGAGGGCCGCCACCGCCCGTTCCTGTTCGGCGCGCCGGATCTCGGCAAGTGTCGCACCGGGCACCTTCCGCGAGTTCGGATGCGAGGCGTCGCCGTCGGTCACCGCGACGATGCCGACGGCCCGGCCGCTTCGGGCCGCTTCGAGAAGCAGCGCGGAGGCGCCGAAAGTCTCGTCGTCCGGATGCGGCGCGATGACGACCAGCCCGCCCTCGCCGAGGAGCCGCGCCGCATCCGCCCGCGGCGCCGCATCGCAGCGGGCGCGAAAGGCGCCCCAGCTTCCGGGCCGTTGCTCGGGTCGAAGTCCCGACGAGGTCTCGTCCATCACAGATAGGCCTCCGCCATCGCGCGGCATTTGTTCAGGAGCAGCGCGTCCGGATTGGCCTGCCGCAGATAGACCGACAGGTCGGCGGTCGCCCGATCCAGCGGATGGCCGCTGGCGAAGGATGGAAGACCCACCGATCGCCGGGCGAGTTCCATCACCGCCAGCGCGTCCCGCTCCACCTGCAGCCGCGTATAGGACGACGCCGCCACCGCCTGCGGGATCGTCTCGTCCGGCTTCGGCGCCTCGATCCGGCGGGCGGCGTCTTCCACCCAGAGCCGGGCGGTCCGCGCATGCATCACCGCCTGGCCGAGCCGCTCGGCCTGCAGCGGATGGTCGAGCCGGCCGCTGCCGTCGAGATGGCGGGCCATCATCCCGAGGATCGCCTCGACGGCGCCGAGATGCACCGCGGCGCAGCGCCAGATGCCGCCTTCGAAGAACGGCTCGATCCTGTAGTCGCCGGGCCGGCCGAGACGCGTCGCCGCGTCGGCGGCGATTCCTTCGAGCGAGAAGCTGCCGGAGGCCGATTCCTGCATGCCGCTCATCTGCCAGCCCGAGACGTCCTGCCGAAACGCCTCGTCGGCCGGAACGAGGAAGAGCTGCTGAACGCCGTCCGCCCCGGCGATCGGCACCAGCGCCAGCGAGACCGTCCCGAGCCCCGACGCATAGCGTTTCCCGCCGGCGAGCATCGCAGCCTCCGCGCCGTCCCCGACCGATGCGGGCGGTGCTCCGTCGGCGCCCCAGACGCCGAGTATGCGGTCCCCTTCGAGAGCGTCGTCGATCCGGGCCTTCTGGGCCTCGTCGCCATAGAGGCGAACGAGTTGGACCGCGTTGGCGTGTCCCTCCAGCAGCCGGCCGAGATTGAGGTTCCGGCCCCCGGCCTCGGCGAGACGGGCGAGCATCGTCTGCCAGCGATCGCCGAGCCGGCCCTCGCGGTCGTAGAGGCCGCCCACCGCGCGGAACAGCCCCGCCTGCCGGGCACCGGCGAAGGCGGTTTCGAAGGGCTGATAGTCGAGCCCTTCCTGTGGAGATTGCGACCCACTCACTGCGGTAGACCGCAGACCGCGGCCCTTGAGCGGCGCCTCGTCAGCGCGTCGGCGCGGCGCAAACACCTGGAAAGACAAGAGAGATCCGTCAGCGTCGTCGCTCCGGCTGCAGGGGCTCGCCCGATGGTCGGGGGCACATCGGCTCAATCTGAGCGCCGGCAGGACGAAGTCAAAACGCTTGCTTGAAGCCGGCTATCGTTCCGGCCGCCCGCCGGCTGCGGGACGACGGAGCCGCCGCACCGGCCTTCCCCCGCGAGTTCCACGGGCCGACACGGCGATTGACATCGACGCTGCCGGCATGATTGTTTGTATACGAACGAATGGTGGTCGAAGCGATGGTGGACATGTCCTCGCAACAAGCTGCCGGCCCCGTCGCGGACGACAAGATCCGCTGCGACGCCTGCCCGGTCATGTGTTACATCAAGCCCGGCATGACCGGCGCCTGCGATCGCTATGCCAATCGCGCCGGCGAGCTGGTGCGCGTCGATCCACACGTCCTGCTCGAACAGGCGATCTCCGGCGGCACCGACGTCGTCCCCTTCACCCGGCCGGCGGACTGGGACGGCACGATCGTCCAGACCCCGGAACGCTTCGTCACGGCGATCGGCGCCGGTACGACCTATCCTGACTACAAGCCCGCCCCCTTCATCGTCTCCTCCGAGATCGACGGCGTCGACATGGTGACCGTCGTCACCGAGGGCATCTTCAGCTATTGCGGCGTCAAGGTGAAGATCGACACCGACCGCTTCGTCGGGCCGGAGGCGAGCCCCGTCCGGGTGTCGGGCGAACAGATCGGCCACGTCACCACGGGCGAATACGGCTCGCAGATGCTGTCGCTCGGCGGTGTCCACCACCTCACGGGCGGCTCCAAGAAGGAAGGCCGCGTCACCTGCCAGGCGCTGCTCGACCTCTCCAACGGCCAGGCCGTCGAGATGACCGTCGACGGCGGCGCGACGCTCGTCGTCGAGGCCGGCAAGCCGCCGATCGTCAACGGCCAGACCGAGACCCGCATGCGCGTCGGCTGCGGCTCGGCCACCATCGGCATCTTCGCCAAGCAGTGGCTCGGCAAGGCCGACGAGGTGGTGGTGGTCGACGATCACATCACCGGCGTCCTTTCCGAGCACCAGGCCGGCAAGATGCTCGACATCCCGCCGACCGGCATCCGCCTCAAGGGCCGGCGCTCCACCCCCGGCCGCTACTTCCAGGTCGCCGAGCCCGGCACCGGCTGGGGCGGCACCAACATCTCCGACCCCCTGTCGATCCTCGGCGATTTCGATCCGAAACACGCCTTCCCCGGCCTGCGGCTTTTGATGGTTTCCACCACCGGCGAGCACGCCGCCTATTACGAACTCGACGAAGCGCTGCGCCCGGTCGAAATGGCGATGCCGGAGCCGCTGATCGAGCCGGTCGAGCGGATCGCCGAAAATTGCGAGCCGGCGCTGTGCACCGTGCTCTTCATCGGCGGCGCCGGCGGCTCGCTGCGCGCCGGCGTCACGGAAAATCCCGTCCGCCTGACGCGCTCGATCAAGGACGCGCTCACCAACGTCACCTGCGGCGGCGCGCCGGTCTATCTGTGGCCGGGCGGCGGCATCACCTTCATGGTCGACGTCACCCGCCTGCCCGAAAACGCCTTCGGCTACGTGCCGACCCCGGCCCTCGTCGCGCCGCTGGAATTCACCCTGAGGCTCTCCGACTACGCCGCCCTCGGCGGCCACATGGATCACGTCCGCCCCCTCGCCTCGCTCACCGGCGGCGACCGCCAGAGCATCCCCAACCGCCGCGACAACCCCTGGCCCTTCGCCCGCCGCATCGCCGGCGAACTGAGCCAGTGACGGGGGTGGTTGCGCTGATGGCTCCTCGTCTTGCGACGAAACTTGTGACGAGCGGGGCATCGCCCTGGATCAGGCCACGGAGGTGGCCGCTTCGGATCCATCCAACCCGGCGGGTTTCAGTCGGCTTGGCAATGTCACCGGGGATCTCGGAAGAAGGCCGCTGGCAGCGGCGCAAAGGGATGGTCGCAAGCCTGGACGCTTCGTCATCCCGGCCTTCGAGCCGGGATCCATGCCTCGGCATCAAAGTGCCTTTCCGCGGCAGAATGAGCCGATCGACCGGCGTCGACTGCAAGAACTGCAACGATTTGGAATGGCAACTGTGTTCATGCAAAGGCCTTTTTGTCCCTCTGCATGGCATTGAGGACGGTGAGAAGCTTTCTGGCGACGGCGATGATCGCGACCTTCTTGGATCCCGATCTTTCGGTGACGGCGTTGAA
>NZ_JAJUWU010000030.1 GCF_021390325.1 Jiella avicenniae
CGAAACTTCCTCATCCTGTGGTCCTGCAGCCAGGTCGTCCGGTTCATCGTCGCGCCACCTCCTGCGCGATATCCAAACCGGACAACTCGTCTGCTACCTAACCCGGACAACTCATGTGCTTACGACACGCTGCAAGCGTCCGACTTGAGCTTCACAATCGGCGGGACTAGAACCTCCGGCATCGCTCGCTGCGGATGTTTTCCGCCAGGCGATGGCGGGGCCTTGAAGCCCGCGCCGCTTTCCAGCCCCGCCAAGACGAGCGCGTTCGACCATGAATTCCATGTCCTACACCGGCGCCTGGCCGGTCGCACCGACGCCCTTCAACGACGACGGGACGCTCGATCTTCCCGGCATGCGGCGGGTGCTCGACTGCATCGCCGACCAGGGTGCGGACGGAATCTGCATCCTCGCCAACTTCTCCGAACAGTTCCTCCTGTCCGACGCCGAGCGCGAGACGCTGACGCGGCTGTGCCTGGAACATGTCGCCGGTCGGCGCCCGATGATCGTGACGATCTCGCACTACGCGACGCCGATCGCCGTCGAGCGCGCCCGTCTCGCCAAGGATCTCGGGGCCAGCGCGGTGATGATGATGCCGCCCTATCACGGTGCCCTCATGAAGGGATCGCCCGAACAGACCTTCGAGCAGATGGCGCGGGTCGGCGAGGTGGGCATCCCGATCATGATCCAGGACGCGCCGCTGTCGGGCGTCGACCTGCCGGTGCCGCTGCTCGTCAAGATGGCCCGCGAGATCGAGATGGTGAAGCTCTTCAAGATCGAATGTGCCGGCGCTGCGACGAAGCTTCGCCGGCTGATCGCCGAAGGCGGCGAAGCGATCGAGGCGCCCTTCGACGGCGAGGAGGGCATCACCATGCTCGCCGATCTCGACGCCGGCGCCCGCGGCACGATGTGCTCGGCGATGGTCACCGAACACATCCGGCAGGTGGTGCTCGATCATCTGAAGGGCGATCGGCCGGCCGCCGCCGCCGGCTATCGGCGGCTTCTGCCGGCGGTCAATCACGAGAACCGCCAGTGCGGTTTCCGCGCCGCCAAGGCGGCGATGGTCGAAGGCAGGGTCTTCGCCTCGGAGTTCTGCCGCCACCCGGTGCCGCCACTGTCGCCCGAGACCCGTGCGGAGCTGATCGATCACCTTCGCCCCCTCGATCCCGTCGCGATGCGCTGGGGACATTAGGCGGAACGGCGTCACGCCCCCTTCCGTCCGCTCCGGCCTCTTCGCCGCGACGCCCGCCCGGCTTTCCGGTCGGGAAGCGGCTCCGACGCAAGGCGGCTCCGGGCGTCAGACAAGGACAAGTTCCGTCGGTCATTGTGCCGCTTCCCGTGAAACAGCGATCTGGAAGCGATGCGTCTGCAGTTGGACAAGGCCGTCGGAAAGGCCCGCAAGTTCGAGAAGAAGGGCGAGTTCGACGCGGCGGCGGATCTCTATTCGCAGATCCTCGACCAGTTTCCGCAAAATCAGCGGATCGCCCAGGCGCTGGAAGCGCTCGTCGAGCGGATCGGCAATCCGCCGATCGACGAGCTGAGGGGTCTCGAAGCCGCCTACAACCGCCGCGACTATGCCGGCGTGCTCAGCGCGGGCACCGCGCTCGCGGCGCGTTTTCCGCGTTCCTTCACCTTGTTCAACATCCTCGGCGCCGCGCAGTTCGCCTTGCGCGACGCGGTTTCGGCCGAAGCGAGCTTCCGCCGGGCGATCGCGATCCATCCGCGCAACGTCGACGCCCACACCAATCTCGGCGTCGCGCTCAAGGTGCAGGGCCGGATCGCCGAGGCGCTGCAATCCTATGCCAGCGCGGCGCAGCTTTCCCCGGACAACGTCAACATCAAGGTCAATCTCGCCAATCTCCTGCGGCAGACCAATCGCCGGGAGGAGGCTCTGGAGATCTACGCCGACCTCGCCCGCGCACGGCCGTTCGATGCCGAGCCGCGGTTTCTCATGGCGGCGGTGCTGCAGGAACTCGGCAAGGGAGCCGAAGCCGTCAGGGAGGCGTCGAAGGCCCTTGCGATCGATCCTTCACACGCCCGGGCGAAAGTTCTGGTCCTTCACCAGCTCTGCCATTTCTGCGATTTCGACGCGACGGCCGCGCATCTGAGGGGCTCGGAGACCCTCGGCATCGAGGGAGCGCCGGTCGAGCCCTTCGCGCTGTTCGCGCTCGACGATTCGCCGGCCCGCAACCTGAAACGCGCGCAAGCCTGGGCGACGCGGTTTCCGGCCGCCCCCGCTTTGCCGCGGGCGCCGCGGCGCGAGGGACCGCTCCGGGTCGGCTATTTCTCGGCCGACTTCCACAACCACGCGACCATGTATCTGATCGCGCCGGTCTTCGAACATCACGACCGCGACGGCTTCGAGATCAGCCTCTATTCCTTCGGAGGCAAGGAAGACAGCACGATCGCCGCACGGCTCGGCCAGACATCCGCCCGCTACCGGGACGTCCATCGCCTCTCCGATGCGGCGATCGCTCAGGTGGCGCGCGAGGACGGGCTCGACATCGCCGTCGATCTCAAGGGCTACACCAAGAACGCCCGGCCGGAGATCTTCGCCAGCCGGGCCGCGCCCGTGCAGATCAACTATCTCGGCTTTCCCGGCACGATGGCGGCGCCCTTCATCGACTACCTGATCGCCGATCCGGTGCTGATTCCCGAAAGTCATCAGGCCCATTACTCCGAGAAGATCGTCTATCTGCCGGACAGCTATCAGCCGACCGACGACGGCCGGATCATCCCGCCCGACGGATCGACACGGAGCGACCACGGGCTGCCCGAGCGCGGCTTCGTCTTCGCCGCCTTCAACGCCACCTACAAGATCCAGCCGCGCGACTTCGCCATCTGGATGCGCCTGCTTGCGGCCGTCGACGGCAGCGTGCTGTGGCTGTTCCGCTCGAACGACGCGGCGGAAGCCAACCTGAAAAAGGCCGCCACGACGCATGGGGTCGATCCGGCCCGGCTCGTCTTCGCCCCGCCCCTGCCCCATCTCCAGCACCTTGCCCGCCACCGCCATGCCGACCTCTTCCTCGACACCTTCGTCTGCAACGCCCACACGACCGCGAGCGACGCGCTCTGGGCCGGACTGCCGCTGGTCACGCGGATCGGCGAGCAGTTCGCCGCAAGGGTCGCGGCGAGCGTCCTGACCGCCGCCGGCCTGCCGGAACTCGTCACCCGATCCGACGAGGACTACGAGACTCTGGCGCTGGCGCTTGCCCGCGATCCGGCGCGGCTCGCCGCCCTGAAGGACGGGCTGGCTGCCAATCGCGCCAGCGCGCCCCTCTTCGACAGCCGCGCTTATACCCGCCATCTCGAAGCCGCCTACCGCGTCGTCCACCGGCGCTGGCTGGATGGCGAGGCTCCGGCGGTGGTTCACGTCGGGCGGGACTGACGCGCGGCGGCGAGTTCGCGCCGTCGGTTCAGGCTCGCACAAGTGCTCTTGCGGTACTTCGTCACCGACGAGAAGCAGAGACGACTGATTTCGCAATGCCGATTTCGCAGCCGGAAACGATCACCAAGTCTTACTGGCCCGTCCCAGCATCCGGAGTCGCGGCATGAAGGTCGTCATTCTTGCCGGCGGGCGCGGCTCGCGGCTCAGCGAAGAGACGACGATGCGGCCGAAGCCGCTCGTCGAGATCGGCGACAAGCCGATCCTCTGGCACATCATGAGCATCTACGCCCATTTCGGCTTCGACGAGTTCGTCGTCTGCGCCGGCTACAAGAGCTACCAGATCAAGGAATACTTCGCCAATCTGGTTCTCCACCATTCCGACATCACCGTCGATCTCGGCAAGAACACCATCGAATATCATCACTCGAAGCGGCCGAACTGGAAGGTCACCGTCGTCGACACCGGCCTCGAGACCCTGACCGGCGGCCGGCTGAAGCGGATCAGGCCGTTCCTTCCCGAAGGCGAGCCCTTTCTGATGACCTATGGCGACGGCGTCGCCGACGTCGACGTCGCCGCCGAGGTCGCCTTTCACAGGTCCCACGGGCTGAAGGCGACGATGTGCGCCATCGCCCCGCCCGGGCGCTTCGGCACCGTCGAGATCGAGGCCGATCGGGTTTCCGCCTTCGTGGAAAAGCCGACGGCCAACCGGCAGCGCATCAATGGCGGCTTCTTCGTCCTGGAGACGTCCGTCCTCGATCTGATCGACGGCGACGGGACGCATTTCGAAGGCCGGCCGCTGGAGCAGCTGGTCGCCGAGGGCCAGCTCGCGGCCTATCGCCACGACGGCTTCTGGCAGCCGATGGATACGCTGCGCGAACGCGATCACCTCGAAGACCTCTGGCGTTCGGGCCGCGCGCCGTGGAAGCTCTGGTCGTGAGCGGGTTCTGGCAGGGGCGCCGGGTCCTCCTCACCGGCCAGACCGGCTTCAAGGGCGCCTGGCTCAGCCTCTGGCTGGAGCGGCTGGGCGCGCGGGTCACCGCCGTCGGCCTTCGCCCCGACACCGAACCCTCGCTGTACGGGATGCTGGCGCCCTTCGACGGCCAGACCCACCATCTCGGCGACGTCCGCAATCTCGGCGCGATGGAGCGGCTCGTCGCCATGGCGCAGCCGGAGATCGTCTTCCATCTCGCCGCCGAGGCACTGGTGCGCCGCTCCTACGACGATCCGGTCGGAACCTTTTCGACCAACGTCATGGGGACGGTCAACCTGCTCCAGGCGCTGCGGCACGCGAGGGAGCTGCGCGCCGTCGTCGTCGTCACGACCGACAAGGTCTATGCCAACGACGAGGCCGGCAGGCCCTTCGAGGAAGCCGACCGGCTGGGCGGCAAGGACCCCTACAGCGCCTCCAAGGCCGCGGCCGAACTCGTCGTCGACAGCTTCCGGGCGAGCTTCTTCTCCTCCGGCGGCCCGGCGATCGCCACCGCCCGCGCCGGCAACGTCGTCGGCGGCGGCGACTGGGCGGAAGACCGGCTGATCCCCGATTTCGTTCGGGCATTGGCGAAGGGCGAGCCGCTGCGGCTGCGCTCGCCGATGGCCGTCCGCCCGTGGCAGCACGTCGTGGAGCCGCTGGCCGGCTATCTCGCTCTTGCCGAGGCTTTGGCGACGCGACCGGCGAGCGTACCGGCGGCGCTGAACTTCGGCCCCGACCCGGCGCAGTTCGCCAGCGTCGCCAAGGTCGCCGAGTCGCTCGGCCGCGCCTTCGATCGCCCCCTTTCCTGGCTGCCGGCCGCGGGAACCAACCCGCCCGAGGCGCAGCATCTTCGCCTGTCCTCGAAGCTCGCCGCCGAGACGCTCGGCTGGCGGCCGCTGCTGTCGCTCGAACAGACCATCGCCTGGACCGCAGACTGGTATCGCGCCCATCGAGACGGCGCCGACATGCGGGCGATCACCGAGGCGCAGATCGCCGCCTACGAGGACGAGACCCCGCTCGAACAGGTCGAGGCCGCCTGATGCGCTTCATCGAGACCGCCGTCGCCGGGGCCTATGTCGTCGAGCCCGACCCGTTCGTCGACGAGCGCGGCATCTTCGCCCGCACCTTCTGCGCCGACACCTTCGCCGCCCACGGCCTCGTCGATCGGTTCGTCCAGACCAACACCTCGTTCAACCCGAAGAAGGGCACGCTGCGCGGCCTCCACTGGCAGGAAGCGCCGAAGGGCGAGGCCAAGCTGGTGCGCGCGACGCGCGGTCGGCTTTTCGACGTCGCGGTGGATCTGCGACCGGATTCGCCCACCCGCCTCGCCCATGTCGCAGTCGAACTCGACGCCGACCGGCGCAACGCCCTCTATATTCCTGTCGGCTGCGCCCACGGCTTCCTGACGCTGACCGACGACTGCGAGGCCTTCTACCTCGTCTCGGAGAACTACTCGCCCGAAGCCTCCCGGGCGGCGCGCTGGGACGATCCCGCCTTCGCGATCGCCTGGCCCGCGCCCCCGCAAGTCATTTCACCGCGCGACGCGAGCGCCGAGGACTACGCCCCATGAACGTCAGCATCGACCCCGCCAAGCTGTCCGCCGCCCGGCCGACGGCGAATCCCGACGCAGCGACGGACGTCGTCCTCAGCATCTGCGTGCCGACCTACAACCGGGCCATCTTCCTGAGGCACCTGTTCCCGCACATCCGGGAAGTCGCCAAGGCCTTCGATTTTCCCTACGAAATCATCGTTTCGGACAATTGCTCGCCGGACGAGACGCCGGAGATCGTCCAAGACTTCATCGCCGAGGGCCTGCCGATCCGCTATTTCCGGCAGGAGGAAAACAAGCGCCTGTCGAACCTCTTCAGCGCCTTCCGCCATGCCCGCGGCGAGTTCCTCGTCTATCTTGCCGACGACGATCTGTTCATTCCGGAGGCGCTGGCGGACAATGTCCGCTTCATGCGCGACAATCCCGAGATCCGCGTCCTCTACACGCCGTGGCAGATCTACGACGCGCTCGCCGAGGAGTCCCGGGGACAGTTCTTCCGGCTGCCGAAGCCCGTCCAGGTATTTTCGCCCGGCCAGGAGATCGATCTCCTGAAGATGCTGGTGGACCACCACATCATGCCGGAGATCGCCATGTACCGGGCCGAGGCCGTTCGCCAGCTCGTCTCGGCGCCGCAGTTCTGCTACTGGGCCTTCGCCTATCTCGCGACGATGATCTCGCAAGGGCCGATCGCCTTTCGCGACGTCCCCTACTACCGCTCGGTGACGCTGACCCCGGTGATGCCGAACCGGCACCAGGAAGGCACCCACGACAATCTGCACAACTGGGACGCCTTCCGCGGCGGCATCGAGTTCATGATCTTCAGCCTGCTCAAGCGGCTCGGGCTGACGCCGGACCGGGAGCTCGGACTGATCTTCCGCGGCATGGTCGACCACTTCCTGCATCTGCGCATGCACGTGTCGCTGCGGCTCTGGCTCGGGCGCCGGGACTATCTGAGGGCCTACGAGCTCATCACCCGCCTCAGCTACCTCAATCCCGCCAGCGTCGAGAACATCGGCGGTCTCGAGACGCTGCTGCCGCGCCTCAAGGCCCAGATCCTCGCGCAGCTCGCCAACGGCATCGCCGAGATCGAGCGGGTGGCGGTCTTCGGCATCGAGGACGTCGAGCCGTTCGAGAGGGACCTCCGCGACCTCGGCCTCAAGCCGCACATCGCGGTCGTGCGCGGCGAGACCCTCACGGGTGACGACACGGCAGAGACGACCTTGAGCTTCGTCCGCGACGACGCGATGCGCCAGGCCCTCGTCGAGGCCGGCTGCGAACCCGGCCTCGTCGTCAGCGGTCGCGACATCGAGGTGAATTTTCCTCTCTGACGAGGGGACGTTCGCCACAGGGCGGTCCGGGAGCGGCCCCCGGCGGACCGTCCGGGCACAGCGTCAGGTCCTCGCGAGGCTTGCCCTCGCGAGCGTCCGCGTTACGCGCCGGAGAGGCAGTCCCGCCAGTTGGAAAACCTTTCGTCGAAGCGCAGGCGGAGCGCCGCCCGCTGCTTTTCGATCTGCGCGAGCTTCGTCCGGGCGACGGCGCCGACCAGGTTCGTCACGGCTTCGAGGCTGTCGCTCTGCGACGCGGCAAGGGCGGGAAGCACCGGGGTGCCGAACAGGAACTGCTGGGCGTGGCGGAGTTCGACGTCCTCCGGGCTGCGACGCTGGTTCCTCGCGATGGCGATCCGCCCGGAGGCAAGGCCCGCCTCGATCTCCTCGATGATGGAGCCGGGCACTCCCGCGGCGCCAAGAAGCCGCCGGCCGGCGAATCCCTCGGCGAAATCGGAGAGTTCCCAGCAGTCGACGGCGATGTCGAGGCCGGAGGAGGCGAGATATTGCCGTAACACCGAGAAGGCGGTCGCGTAGTCGAAGACGTAGGCCACCGGCACTTTGGCCTCCCAGGCCGACCAGTAATATCCCTGCGCCAGAGCCGCCGTCGCTGCCTGCTCGAAACTGATCGGGAACCACTTGGCCGCCTCGGCATAGATCGATTCGAAATAGTCGAACGGATCGCGGACCGAGAAGACGAAGCGGATGCTCCCGGCGCCGGCCTCCTTGAAGGCGAATGCCACGCCGAGGCCATAGGCCTTCTGGCAAAGCACGTTCTGGAAATGCTCCGACGACACGACCACCGTCGAGGCGCCGTTCTGGCGTGCCTCGGCCATCGTCTCGGCGACCCAGCGGTAGTCGTCGAGATAGGCCCGTTCGGCGAGATGGCGATGGCCCTCCGAAGCGGCAGGATAATACAGCCCGTGCGGCAGGAGCGCGGGCCCGACGCGAGCCATCAGCGTCTGAAAGGCGGTCGAGCCGTTCTTGGCGCAGCCGGCGTGGATGATGACCTTCAAGACGCCCTCTTTCCTCTGCGACGGAGCGCGCGGCCGCCCACGCCGGAATGGTTGCTGTGTGACATGGTGGCTGGAGCGATTCAACCTGCAGAAGGACGTCCGGTAGGAGGCGACCATCGGCGCTCCCGGCACGAGGCCTCGCAGCCGGCTTCAGGCGAGCGCCGCCAGCCCCGCATCGTCCGGAAAGCATGCCTGGAAATGGCCGAGACTGCCCTTCGAAGAGGTCGGCGCCAGAAGCCGCTCCGCAGCGTGATCGCCCCGCGCCCTTGCCGCCGCCGGCGGGCCGCCGAGGCTCGCGGCGAACCACGCGGCCGGCGTCGCGCCGAGCGCCTCGGCGAAATCGCGCGGCCGCCTCGGCGCATCCATGACACCCGCGTAGATCGCCGCGAATGCGGCGACGCTCGCCTCGGGCGAATGGCTCGCGCCGACGTGCCGGGCGGCCTCCGCCCCGATCCTTGCGACGGCAGAAGGATTGTCCACCATCCAGTCGAGCCAGCGTCTTGCATCCTCGATGCTCGTCGCGACGATCCCGGTCTCGCCATGGGTGACGATCGCCCGCTCCGCCGGATTGGCGAAGACGAGCGGACAGAGGCCGAGCGACATCGCCTCGACGAGGGCGTTTTCGCCGGTGCCGTAATGGTCGGCGGCGAGGAGGTAGAGAAGCGCGTCGAGGCCGGCGAGCGCTTCGGCCGGGTCTTCGGCGTGCCCCTCGAAGACGATGCGATCCGGATGGCGCATCGCCGCGGCCCTTGCCGCGACGGCGCCTTGAGGATCGACATGGCCGAACAGCCGGAGGCGGATATCGCTGCGCGCCCCGTCGACGACGTCGAAGATGTCCGGATGGAGCTTGGCGAAATCCAGCGTGCCGAGAAAACCGAACGAAACCGCGCCCTCCTGCGGTCGCCGCGGGCGGGAGCGCGCGGCAAAGCCGAATCCGGAATTGGCCACCGCAAAGCTCTCGGGCCGATCGGCGATCGCGTTCCGCAGGTTGGCCGCCTCGAAGGAGCAGGGCGAGGTGAAGACCGTCCGGTCGGCACGCTTCGCCAGGGCCGCCGGGACGACCGGCGGGGCGAGACCCGAGACGTGGCACCAGAGCGCCAGCCGGTGCGCCGGCAAGCCGGTTTGCGCCAAAAACGCGAAGAGCCGCGGGTGCCCCCACCATTCGATTTGGAGAATGTCCACCTCGGCGACGAAGCGAGTGGTCTCGGCCTGCGTCGGAGAGACGATCACCTCGCAGCCCGCCGCCGCGATACGTTCGGCAAAGCGCCCGTCCTGTGGCCGTTCGAGAAGAAGGAAGCGGTGGCGCTCCTGCGAACCCATCTCCCGGCGCGCTTCTGCCAGCGCCGCGTGAGCCTTGCCGACGCCGCCCCCGAGATGGGCCGCGACGTGGAGGATCTTCATTCGGCCGCTTCCGGCAGCCGCCTCAAGCCGCCCGGGACCGGCACCGACGGATCGAGCGTGACCTTCTGGCGGAACCGCGCGAGCAGTTCCTCGCGATAGGGATCGATGTTGTCGGGCAGGCAATGGGTGAGCTGGCCGCAGCCGCCGCACACGCCGTTCTCGCAGCGCCGTCCCTCAAGATGCTGGAGCCGCAGCGCATTCATCTTGTCGGAATTCCAGATCGCCTTCATCGACTGGACCCGCGCATCGCCGATGACGAGCTTGCGCTCCCAGTCGAGGAAGCAGGAGCTGACCAGGCCGTCGGAATTCACCGAATAGCCGTAGAAGATGTAGGGGCAGGTGTCGGTGTCGCCGATGTCCTGCTGGTAGATGCCGGTGGAGATCCGAATTCCCGTATGGGCCTCGATGTCGAACTCGGGCCAGCAGGGGGCGAAGTTCTCGATGAAGATCCGGTCGCAATGGTCGCCGAAGGTGTCGAAGAATTCCTGGCGCTGGGCCTCGGAGATCAGCTCGCCGGGGATCTTCACGACGACCTCGCAGTCGCCCTTGTTGTCGTAGAGCCAGCGGACGTTTTCGACGAATCCCTCGAAGTCGAAATTCGCCTTGGTGAAGCGCTTGTACTGCTCGCGGTTCATGCCGTCGACGGAGATGTTGATCTTGTCGAGGCCGGCCTCCAGCACCGGACCGAGCCGCTCCGGCGTCAGGAAGGTGCCGTTGGTGGTGGTGTCGATATAGTCGACATGGCCGCTCTGTTTGGCGTAGCGGATCATGTCGGCAAAGCGCCGGTTGAGGAACGGTTCGCCGTCCTTGTAGAGCCGCAGGACCTTGATCGGCTCGCCGAACGCGCCGAGATCGTCGACGATCTTCTGGAACAGCTCGTATTTCATCGCGCCCTGATAGCGGCCGGTATCGCGGATCATGTCGCGATGGCCGGTCGGGCAGAAGGTGCACTGGAAATTGCAGGCGCTGGCCGGATCGACGAAGACGATGAACGGGGTCTGAAGCGGAATGACCGTCTCAAGTCGGGTCCGGTCTTCGAGATTGATGCGCGGCTTGATCTCGGCTTTCATCGTGTATCGCTCGTTCGGGCACCAGGGGCGCGAGATTGCTCACGCCGACGACGGCCGCCGGATCGCCGTCGCGCAGAGGCGCCGAGCCGAATTCCAGCAGATCCCGCTGCCCGGTCTCGTCGGCAATGTGTTCGACGAAGGCCCGGAGCGTGATGGCGCGACCTGAACAGACATTGATTGCCCCAGCCTGTTCACTCGATACGATGCTTGCGATCATCCGTCCGGCAGCGGCGACGTCGAGGAAGTCGCGGAGCTGCGTGCCGGCGGAAAGCTTCGCCGTCTTCTTCTCCGCGAGACAGACTCTGACATAGGGGACGAGCCGGTTCGGATGCTCGCCCTCCCCGTAAAGATAGAACAGACGCGCCCAGGAGAAGCGCATCGATTTTCCGGCGAGATAGCGCTCCAGCGCCGTGAACAGGGCGACCTTCGTCGCGGCATAGAGCGTTTCCGGCTTCAGCGGGGAGTCGACGGTGAGGCGCTCGGAGGGAAGCGCGTATTCGAAGCAGGTGCCGACGCCGACGACGTGGCGGACGCCGGCGCGGGCCGCCGCGCGGGCGAGCGTCAGGCTGCCGGCAAGGCAGGAAAGGTTCTCCTCGGCGTCGAGATAGCGGCCGGGCTCGACGTACCAGGCCGCGTGGACAAGCGTGTCGACGCCCCCGCAGGCGGCGGCGAGATCAGCCAACGATTCGGCAAAGAGATCGGCGGTCTCGACGACCTCCGCCGGTGCGGCGAGACGATCGGCGGTGCCCGGGCGGACCAGCACCCGCACGTCGTGACCGTTTTCGACGAGGGCGCGGTGGATCTGCCGGCCGACGAAACCGGTGGCGCCCGTCAGGAGAACGCGCTTTCGCTGGGTGGCCGGCTTTGACATAGACGGTATCATCAGGTCGTTCGAAGATCTTCCGCCGCCGTTCCGTTCCACCTTTTCCGGCGTCTCGCAAGCTTTGCGCGAGAGATGCCCGGCATAAGCGACCTCGATTCGAGCACGGGACGACCAGATGGATGCCGCTTCCCCGGGCCTGTCAGCCGCCCGGACCTTCCACGCCCTGCCCGACCCGGCAACGGCCCTCGCCCTCCTCGGCGAGGCAAATCGCCGCGCCCCGGCGGGCCGTCCGGTCGCCATCGGGGAACGCGATCTCTGGCTCTATGGCGCCGGCAATCTCGGCCGGCTCGCCCGAGCCCATTGCGACGTCGTCGGCCAGCTTGTGGCCGGCGTCGTCGACCGCAACGCCGAGGCTCACCGGGACTTGCCGGACTGGGCGGGCGTTTCGCTGCGCCCTCCGGACGAGGTTTCTCCCGGAACCAAGACGCGGGCATTGCTGGCGGTCTCGATCGTCACCTCGCCCTTCGTCCCGCTGCGCGACCAGCTTCTTGCCGACGGCTGGGCTGACGTCGTTCCCTTCTACGACGTCGCCGAAGGCTTCCGTCATCTCCACCCGCTGTCGAACGGCTGGTTTTCATCGCCGCTCGAAGACGCGGCGCTGACGGAAGCGGGAGAAGTCCTCGCCGGCTTTACCGACGACCGTTCACGCGCGCACTATCTGCGCTTCGCCGCCTGGCGGCTCGCCCGCGAGGAGTGGGACTTTCCGCAAGCGCCGGTCACGATCGGCGATCGGTTCTTCATTCCCGAGGTGCTCGGCGCCCTTCGCCCGGCTGAACGCGTCCTCGACGGCGGTGCCCATCACGGAGAGCTGGTGCCGCGTTTCTTCGAAGCGTTCGGAGGCACGTTGGAGAGGCTCTGGGCGATCGAGCCCGATCCCGGCAGCCTGCGCGTGCTCGACGCCGCCGGCGAGACCTGGCCGGCGGACATGCGTCGCCGCGTCGCCATCCTCGACGAAGTGCTGGCCGCGCGGTGCGGGCCGATACGCTTTCATCACGGTCTCGGTTATGCGTCGCAGATCGCCCCGACAGGCGATCTCGCGCGCCGCGCCACCACCATCGACACGCTCGGCCTCGATTCGACCGTCATCAAGCTGCATCTGGAAGGTGGCGAACTGGATGCGCTGAAAGGCGCGCGGGAGACGATCCGGAGCCACCGGCCGATCCTGCTCGCCACGATCTATCACGATGCCGCCGGCCTGATCGAAACGCCGCTCCATCTGATGCGGACGCTGGAAGACTATGCGGTCTTCATGCGAACCCACGGCTATTGCGGCACCGGCGCCGTCCTCTACGCCATTCCGAAGGAGCGCTTGCCCTCATGAAGACGCCCGCACTCGTCATGGATCTCGGGATGAACAATGGCGACGACAGCGCCTATTATCTCGCCAAGGGCTTTGCCGTCGTCGCGCTCGAAGCCAATGGCGAACTCGTCGCGGCCTGCCGCCGGCGATTTGTCGGCGAGATCGCATCGGGCCGCCTCACCATCGTCGAGGCCGCGATCTTTTCGAGCGAAGGCGAGGTGACGTTCCTCGTCAACGAGGCGAACGATCACTGGAGCAGCATCGAACCCGGCTGGGCCGGCCGCGAGGACACGGCCACCCGGCCGGTGACGGTTCCGGCCGTCACCCTCGACACGCTGTTCCGGCGCCATGGCGTACCGCACTATCTCAAGATCGACGTCGAAGGCGTCGACGGGATCGTGCTCGACCAGCTGGCCGAGGCCCCGGTCAAACCGGCCTATGTCAGCGTCGAGGATTGCCGCTTCGGCTTCGACTACGTCGAGACCCTGTCGCGGGCGGGCTACCGGCGATTCAAGCTCTTCGACCAGTCGACCGTTCCCGAACTGATCGACCCGGCGATCACGTACCGTTTTCCGGCGGGCTCCTCCGGCCCCTTCGGCGAGGACGTGCCCGGCGAATGGCTGGACGTGGAGGAGTTCGTGGAACTCTACGCGACGACCGTGCGCGACCGCGCCGGCAATCGTCTGGCGCCCCGCAGCCGCTGGTGGGACATCCACGCCAAGCGGGCCTGACGACGGCGGCACACGCCTGCCGCTTCGCCACGACGAAAAGCCGGGCGGACCCGGCTTCTTCATTCCATCGGATTGTGACCGTCTTGTCGAGGCGAGCCGGCCCTGCGATCACGATCGCCGCCGGGCCTTGCGCTCCTCAGTCCTTGACGGTGAGGATCTGCTTGCCGCGATACATGCCCGTCTTCAGGTCGATGTGATGCGGACGGCGAAGCTCGCCGGAGTTCTTGTCCTCGATATAGGTCGGCGCCTTGATGGCGTCGGCCGAGCGGCGCATGCCGCGCTTCGACGGGGATACTTTCCGTTTGGGTACGGCCATGGTCTGCTCCATTGCCGGCGCTGGCTCGAACCCGGCACCGGTCTCGTCTGTTCGTTCGTCTTCGAGGCCCGGCGCGCCGAGAGGTTTCGACACCCGCGAGCAGTATTTCCGCCGCACGGCTTCCATGCGGCAGAAAAGACCGCATCGAGAATGCCGGCATGGCAGGAATTCGAGGCTGCCCATAGCAAACATGCAGGGAAAAGAAAAGAGCCGGCGGAACGGGATCACCGCCGATCGGCCCATGCCGGGCTCGTCCGCTCTCAGTCCGGATCGAGGCAGCCGACATAGGCCCCGGAGGCCTTGGCCAGACGTTCCACCCGTTGCGCCAGCCGGCGCATGGTCCGGCTCGGATTGGCGGGGTTGCGGGCATCCGGCGCCGGCAGCGACACGGTGATCAGCGCCGCCTCGCGGGCCGTCAGCTGCGACGCCGACTTGCCGAAATAATGCTGGCTCGCCGCCTCGATGCCGTAGACGCCGGTGTCCCATTCGGCGATGTTGACGTAGATCTCGATGATCCGCCGCTTCGAGAGGACGAAATCGAAATAGATCGCCAGCGGCAGTTCCATCGCCTTGCGGAGGAAGGAGCGGTCGTTCCACAAGAACAGATTCTTCACCGTCTGCATGGTGATCGTCGAAGCGCCGCGCGTCTCCTCGCCGTCGAGGGCCTGATCGACGACCGCCAGCATCTCGCCCCAGTCCACCCCCCGATGGCGGCAGAACTGGCCGTCCTCCGACATGATCACCGAATGCAGGAGAACCGGCGCGACGTCGTCGATCGACACCCAGTCCCTGAGGACCGGGCGGACGGTGACCTCGTCCCACAGCATCAGGGTCGAGACCGGATGAACGCCGCGAATCGCATAGATCGGCGTCAGGACGAGCGGGATCGCCGCGAGGACGACGAGCACGATCGTCACCCAGGCCGCTATGCGCTTCGTCGTTTTGAACATCTCGGGATCATCGGCAAGGTCGGCAGGGGCGAGATCGGCGGAGGCGAGCGCGCCGAAAGGGCAACCTTTACTTATCGGCGCTATAAAGCCGGCGCAATGGCTCTCAGATGGCCAGCGAAAAAATCTCCTGCAATGATATTAAGATAGCCAGAGCGAAAGAGGACATCACGATGAAGCCCGGGGAATTCGAAGCATTACTCAAGACCAGCGCCTCGGCCGTCGGAGATTTTCTCGACGACACTCTTTCGTCCAACCAATTGGTCGCCGGCACCCCGCATCATCTGTTGAATGCCATGCGCCACGGCGTCTTGAACGGCGGCAAGCGTCTGCGGCCGTTTCTCCTCTGCGAGGTCGCCAAGCTGTTCGGCGCCAATCCGAAGGCTGCCATGCAGGTGGCCCTCGCCGTCGAGTGCATCCATTCCTATTCGCTGGTCCATGACGATCTGCCGGCCATGGACGACGACGACCTGCGCCGCGGCAAGCCGACCGTGCACAAGGCCTTCGACGAGGCCACCGCGATTCTCGCCGGCGACGCCCTTCTGACCCTCGCCTTCGGCCTCGTCGCCTCGGTGGAGGCGATCCCTGCCGAGACACGGATCAAGCTGATCACCCTCCTGTCGAAAAAGGCCGGCGCACCCGGCATGGTCGGTGGCCAGATCCTCGACATGCAGGCGAACGGCAAGCCGCGCTCGGAGATCGAGATCACCCGCATGCAGGCGATGAAGACCGGCGCGCTGATTTCCTACGCCTGCGAAGCCGGCGCCCTCGTCGCCGGGGCGAGCGAAGAGGATCGCACCCGCATGCGCCGCTACGGCGAAAACGTCGGCATCGCGTTCCAGCTCGCCGACGATCTCTTGGACGAGACGGGCGATGCCAGCGTCGTCGGCAAGACGATCGGCAAGGACCGGGAGCAGGGCAAGCAGACCCTCGCCCAGATCTACGGCAAGAGGGCGCTGGAAGATCGCCTGGCGGCCCTGGTGAAGGGCGCCGAGGAAATGGTCGAGCCGTTCGGCGAGCGGAGTGCGATCCTCGTCGAGGCCGCCCGCTTCGTGTCGTACCGCAAGCACTGAGCGAGCGGACGGCGGCCTTCATCCTTCAGCGCGACGGGTGTAAGGACTCGACCTCCGCTTCGCTCGCGCCACGGGCTCGAGCGTCGCGCGGGCCGCCCGCGCAAGCCGCCGTCCGCGGGGAAGCTGCCGGCTCCGGTGCCGCCGCGACCTCATTCCTCGTCGCGGGAACCGACCTTGACGGTATAGTTGAGCGGCATGCGCCCTCCGTCGGCATAGATCGTCTGTCCGGTGACGTAGCTCGCCTCGTCGGAGGCGAGGAAGCTCGCGATGGCGGCGATCTCCCGCGGCTCGCCGATCCGGCCGAGGGGCGTTCGGGAAAGGACCGTGCGGGTCGCCGCTTCGTCCGCGACGACGCCCTTGAGAAGATCGGTCATGATCGATCCCGGTCCGACCGCGTTGACCCGGATGCCGTGCGGCGCGAGCGACAGGGCCATGACCTTGGTCAGTTGGTTGATGCCGCCCTTCGAGACCGAATAGGCGACCTGATCGGCCAGCGCGAAGACCGCGTTGATCGACGATACGTTGACGATGGCGCCGGCGGGGCCGCCACCCTTCACCTTGTCGACGAGATGTCGCGCCACCGCTTGGCCGCAAAGGAACGCGCCCTTCAGATTGACGTCGAGCACCCGCGAGAAATCGGCTTCGTCGAGATCCAGGAAATCGGCCTTGTGGACGATACCGGCATTGTTCACGAGAATGTCGACGTCGCCGAAGCGATCGAGCGCGGCGGCGAGGAGATTGTGGACGTCGAGCCGCTCGGCGACGTTGCAGCCGACGGCGACGACGTCACCCAAATCGCCGAGTTCCTCTGCGGCGAGATTGCCGGCCTTCTCGTCGGTGTCGGCGATCACGACCTTCGCACCGTCGTGCAGGAACCGGCGGGCAACGGCGTAGCCGATCCCTTTCGCCCCTCCCGTCACGATGGCGACGCGCCCGTCGAGTGCCATGGCGATGCTCCTTCTACAGCCTGCCGAAACGCCTTAGAGCGGGATGAAACGAGCTTCGCTCATCCTTCCGCTCCATCTTCCTGTTTGCGCATGATCTTTTCCGAAAACCGGTTCCCACTTTTCGGGATCATGCTCTAGCAGGTCCGCCCGAACGTCGCACGGGCCGCCCCTGCCGGTGCGGCGTCCCCCGGAGCGCGTCCCGGCTCAGCCGTTGCCCCGAAAGCCCGGATAGAGCGACATCCCGCCGTCGGCGAAGATCGTCTGCCCGACGATGTAGTCCGCGGCGTCCGAGGCCAGCCAGGCGACGATGCGGCCGATGTCCTCAGGATCGCCGATGCGGCCGTAGGGAATCAGTGTCTTGATGTCGTCGGCGTTGTCCTGGCGTTCCTCGGCGTTGATGGCGGTCGCGATCGCCCCCGGCGCGACGGAGTTCACCCGGATGCCTTCCTCTGCGACTTCCTGGGCGAGCGAGCGCATCAGCAGATGGATGCCGCCCTTGGACGCGGCGTAATTCACGTGGAACGCCCACGGGACGAGCTGGTGGACGGACGAATCGAAGATCAGCTTGCCGAGCGCGCGGCTGACATCGGGCCGTCGCCCCTTGGCGCGGAACCGCCGGATCGCCTCGCGGCCGACGAGAAAGGCGCCGGTGAGGTTGACCGCGATCACCGCGTTCCAGTCGTCGAGGCTCATCTCGCCGATCTTGGCGTCCTTCTGGATGCCGGCGTTGGAGACGACGACGTCGAGCGGTCCGAGCTTGTCTTCGGCCTCCGCGAACATCGCGAGGACCTCGTCTTCCTTCGAAACGTCGGCCTGCACCGCGATCGCCCGGCCGCCGGCCTTTTCGATCTCGCCGACGACCTCGTCGGCCTGCTCGGGACTGCCGCGGTAATTGACGGCGACGCGGGCGCCGACGCCGGCGAGCGCCATCGCCGAGGCACGGCCGATGCCGGACGACGCGCCGGTGACCAGCGCCGCCTGTCCGTCGAGACGCGTCGGGTCAGTAGATGCCATCGGGATCCTCCATCATCTTGAACTCGAAGTAGCCGGGATCGGCCTTGTTTCCGTTCAACGTTCGATCGAGCCAGATCGCTGCCGAGATCAGCGAAAGATGTGTGAGCGCCTGAGGGAAATTGCCGAGATGGTCGCCGGTTTCGGAGAGTTCCTCCGAAAACAGGCCGAGGTGGTTGGCATAGGTGTGCAGCTTTTCGAACAGCAGTCGCGCCTGCGCCACGTAGCCGGTGCGCGCCAGAGCCTCGACATACCAGAACGAGCAGATGGTGAAGGCGCCCTCTTCGCCCTCGAGCCCGTCGTCGTTCTCCTCGGTGTTGATGTAGCGCTTGACGAGGCAGTCGCGCACGAGGTGCCTGCGGACGGCCTTCAGCGTCGAGGTCCACATCGGATCGCGCGGATTGATGAATTTGACCAGGGGCATGAGCAGAACGACCGCGTCGAGGGTCGAAGAGCCCTTGAACTGGGTGAACGCCCCCACGTCCGGGTTCCAGAATTCCTCGATGATGGTCCGCTGGATCTCGTCGCGCTCGGCGCGCCAGGTGAGGATGTCCGCCGGCAGGGAATGAATGTCGGCGATCCTCAGCGCCCGGTCCAGCGCCACCCAGCACATCAGGCGCGACGAGAGATATTCCCGCGGCTCGCCCCGGCTCTCCCAGATCCCACGATCCGGCAGGTGCCAGTTGCGTGCCAGCCAGTCGACGATGCGGGAGATCTTCGCCCACACCGCATAGGCCGGCTTGCCGCGCGCCTTGGTCGAGATGTAGAGCGCGTCGAGAAACTCGCCGTAGATGTCCATCTGGCGCTGCTGATAGGCGGCGTTGCCGATCCGCACGGGCCGCGATCCGTCGTAGCCTGCGAGATGATCGAGGGCGGACTCGCGCATCTCCTCGCCGCCGTCCATCCGGTACATGATCTGCAGGCCCGATTCGCCGGTTTCGACCGCCCGCTCCATCAGAAAATGGATGAAGGACTCGGCCTCGTCGTAATAGCCGAGCCGCGACAGGGAATAGAGCGTGAAGGCGGAATCGCGGACCCAGCAGTAGCGATAGTCCCAGTTGCGCTCGCCGCCGAGAACTTCCGGCAGGCCGAAGGTCGCCGCCGCCGCGATGGATCCGTATTCCGACGAGGTGAGAAGCTTCAGCGTCAGGGCCGAGCGCACGACGAGTTCGCGCCAGAAGGTGGGATAGGTGCCGCGATTGACCCATTTGTGCCAGAAGTCGCGGGTGCGCGAAAAGGATCGGCGGACATAGCCGGGCGAGACCGGCGGCAGGTCCGGGCGCCCGGGGCAAAGGACGACCCAGCAATCCTCGCCCTCCTCGAGGTCGACCGTCGCGGCGATGTCCGAGCCGGCGATGTCGAGGGGAAACGAGGCATAGAGGGTCACCGCCCACGCTTTCCCCTCGGTTCCCGTCCAGGCGATCGTGACACCGCCCTCGACCGGCGTCAGCGTCGGCGCGGCGCGGGCATAGTCCGGCCGAGCCGAGACGTCGAGCCGGAAGGTCTTCGCTCCGACGATCGCCCTGGCCCGCCGGACGATGCGGCCGGACCCGTCGATCGGCATGTAGTCGCAGACTTCGCCGATGCCCTCGTCGCCGAGGAAGCGGCTGATCAGGATGTTGGTGTCGGGAAGGTAGATCTGGCGGTAGGTGATCGTCCCGTCCTCGACGTGGAAGGCGAAGCGCCCGCCCTTGGCGGGATCGAGAAGGGCGGCGAACAGGGTCGGGGAATCGATGCTCGGATGGGAGAGAAAGTCGATCGTTCCGTCTTCGGCGACGAGGGCGATGGTATTCATGTCGCCGATCACGCCGTGCGCCGCGATACGGTTCGGAACGTCGGGTGTGGGATGGTCAGGCATCGTCTTCCTTGGGAAAGTTGCATCGCCCGACGAAAAATCGGCCCGACGCCGCGGGGGTAAACCCGGCGTTTTTGACGCAGTGCAGTGAGAAGCCTTTCACGAGAATTTGCAACCGCCCTGAGGGCTGATACATATCAAGACGTTGCGGCGTGGTCGCGGCGAGCCTCGAAGTGGCGGCTCGAAAGCAAGGGATTGACGATTTTTGACAAGCGCGATCGAAACCAGTCTGCGGCGCGCCCTCGATCAAGGAAATCGCGCCGATCCGGACTTTCGCCTCGAGATCTACGAAGCCGCCGAACGGGCGCTGTTGCGGCTCGAAGCCGCGAACGGAATGTCCGACGAGACCCGGGATCGTCATCGCCGCGACCTGATCGGGGCCATCGAGACGATCGAAAGCGAATATCTCGGCGCGAACGATGATCCTTCCGAGGACGAGCCGGAAAGCGACGACCTGCCGGAGGCGACCGCGGCCGGGGATCGCGGCGTCAGCGAGAGCCGCACGGCCGACAGGCGGAGCCGGGCGCGCAGCGGCTCCGTCCAGCGCGCGGAGCCGGCCGAAGCGATGGCGCTCGACCGCGACGAGCGGATCGCCGCCGCAGAGCCTGAGGACGACGAGACCGACGCTCCCGAGGCCGGACGGCGAGGCGGCGGCAGGCTGATCGGCCCGCTGATCGTGCTCCTGCTCCTGTTTCTCCTCGGCGTCGCGATCTGGATCGCCCTTCCCTTCTTCTCTTCCGGCGGACCGGGCGAGACCGCCGCGGCGAACGGCGGCGACGAGACGCTGACGGTCGCCGACGCCATCCGGGAGAATTCCAGCGTGACGGCGGAGACGGCCCCGGCGACGGAGTGGATCGATCTCTATTCTTCCCAGGATCTCGACGAGTTCGCCACGAGCGACGAGGCGATCGAGCCGGTGGCGAGCGAGGGCGGGCGGACGGTCGTGAAGCTCGTGCAGCCGTCCGGCGGCAATGCGCAGGACGGGGCGGAGGGTGCTGCCGCCGTCCGCGAGATCGAAATGCCGATTTCCGGCGATGCGGCTCGCCGCTTTGCCGGCCAGAAGGCCCAGGCGGAGATCATCGTCGGCTCGCCCGACGGCGAGCCGCGCGAATTCACGCTGCGCTGCCTGTTCGGCGGCGAGACGGTCTGTGGCCGCCAGCGCTTCACCACCGCCCTTCCGGAAGAGAATTTCCTGTTCAACCTGCAGTTCCCGCCGGAGGCCGTGGCGGGCGGGCAGATCGCCGTCGACCCCTCGGTCGGGAACGGCGGCAACGACCTTCTCTTCTACGGTCTGAGGCTGCGCCCGTCGTCGTGAGCCCGGCCGCAAGTGTGCGGCGGGCGATCCGGATTTTCACAATCCGATGGTATCGATGGCCAGGGCGGGCCGCCCGATCCATGCGGGGAAAGGCGAAACGCCGCACCGGGGCGATCCGTCCTCCAAACTGAGCGATCCACGACGACGCCATGCGCAGCAAACGTCTCACCCTCATCGCGGCTCTCGCCCTGCTCGCGCTCGCGGCGCTTCACCCGTCGGCCGCCTTCGCCGCGGCCGGCGTCTTCGTGGTGCTCGTCCTCACCATCCACTGGCCGGCGCGCGAACGCTCGAAGAAGACCGATCCGGACGTCCGGGCCGGCGCGGACGTCTGGCCGGATCGCGGCATGAAGGCCGTGCTCGAGGCGCTGCAGGAGCCGGCGCTGATCGTCGATCGCGACTTGCTGATCCGCTACCGCAATCCGGTCTCGGCCGTCGCCTTCGGCAACATGGCCCTCGCCGACCCCCTGTCGCTGCGGTTTCGCTCGCCCGAACTTCTCGCCTCGATCGAGGCCGCGATCGCCGATTCCGTCGCCAGGAGCGCAATTCTCGACGAGCGCCGACCGATCGAACGCCACTGGCTCGTCGAAATCCTTCCCGTCCCGGCCTATCAGGGCCTGCAGCCGCGCTTCTTCGCCGTACTCTTTCACGATCGCACCGCCGAGCGCCGGGTCGAGCGCATGCGCACCGACTTCGTCGCCAACGCCTCGCACGAATTGCGCACGCCGCTCGCCTCGCTGTCCGGCTTCATCGAGACGCTGCAGGGACCGGCCCGGGACGATCGAGAGGCGCGCGAACAGTTCCTCAAGATCATGCGCGAGCAGGCGAACCGGATGTCGCGGTTGATCGACGACCTCCTCTCCCTCTCCCGGATCGAGATGCGCCGCCACGTCGCGCCGCAGTCGCGGGTGGACCTCGTCGCGGCCCTCGGCAAGGTGCGCTCGCAGATGCAGCCGCTCGCCGACGAGCTGGGCCTGACGCTGGACTTCGTCGAGCCCCAGGAGCCGATGCCCGTCCTGGGCGACGAGGACGAGCTCATCCAGATCTTCGCCAATCTCGTCGAGAACGCCTGCAAATACGGCGGCGACGGCGGGCGCGTGGAGCTGTCGGTGCAGCGGGCGAGCGAGCGCGGCGAGGCGGTGATCGACGCCTCGGTCCGGGACTTCGGCCCCGGCATTCCGGCCGAGCACGTCCCGCGGCTGACCGAGCGCTTCTACCGGGTCGACGCCGGCGCGTCGCGCTCGAAGCGCGGCACCGGCCTCGGCCTGTCCATCGTCCGCAACATCCTGCTGCGGCACAAGAGCCGCCTCATCGTCGACTCCGTGGTCGGCCAGGGCTCGACCTTCACCGCCCGCTTCCCGATTGCGACGGAGATTCCCGCCAACTCGCGACAGAATCTGGAAACGTCATATTTTTGAATGACTTAGACTGTCGTAAAACCGTTAGGTCTCTGTCATAAGAGTTTGGCCGGCAGCCTTTAGCAAGGGCCGCGAACCACAGCCGCACGGATCGGCTGGCGAAAAACGGTTCGAACGCGAAATCGCTCAGGGAGCACCCTCTCTATGAACAAGACCTTCATCGCCGGCCTCGCGCTCGGCACCGCCGCCTTCGTCGGCTCCGCCCAGGCTCAGAGCAACCAGCAGATCCACGTCGCCGGTTCCTCGACCGTTCTGCCCTACGCCCAGATCGTCGCCGAGAACTTCGGCGAGACCTTCCCGGACTACCAGACGCCGGTCGTCGAGTCGGGCGGCTCCTCCGCCGGCCTCAAGCAGTTCTGCCAGGGCGTCGGCCCCGACACGATCGACATCGCGAATGCCTCGCGCTCGATCCGCGACAGCGAGATCAAGGCCTGCGCAGACGCCGGCGTCACGGAAATCTCGCAGGTCAAGTTCGGCTATGACGGCATCGTCTTCGCCTCCTCCGCTTCGGGCCCGGACTTCGCCCTGAAGCCGGCGATGATCTTCGAGGCGATGGCCGCCAAGGTCCCGCAGGACGGCAAGGTCGTCGAAAACCCGAACAAGTCCTGGAAGGACGTCGACGCGTCGCTGCCCGACCAGCAGATCACCGCCTTCATCCCGGCCTCCAACCACGGCACCCGCGAAGTCTTCGAAGAGAAGGTCCTGATGCAGGGCTGCGAGGACTCCGGCGCGATGGAAGCCTTCACCAAGTCCGGCATGGACAAGGATGCGGCCAAGGAAGCCTGCGTCTCCGTGCGCAACGACGGCTCGGTCTCCGAGATCTCCGGCGACTACACCGAGACCCTCGCCCGCATCGAGGCCAACAAGCAGGCCGTCGGCGTCTTCGGCCTGGCCTTCTACGAGCAGAACCAGGACAAGCTGAAGGTCGCGACGATCAACGACGTCGTCCCCTCCGCCGAGACCATCGCTTCCGGCGAGTATCCGGTGTCGCGTCCGCTGTTCTTCTACGTCAAGCGCGCCCATCTCGGCGTCGTTCCGGGCCTGTCGGAATACGTCCAGTTCTTCCTGTCGGAGCAGATGACCGGCGAAGGCTCGCCGACCGTCGAATACGGCCTGGTCCCGCTGCCCGCCGACGAGCGTGACGAGCAGATCTCGAACTTCGAGAACGGCGTCGCCATGGGCTCCAAGTCCTGATCGAGCGAAGGCTCGTCTCGATCGTCTCGCAAGCCGAGAGATCTCTTCCGCTGGCCGCCGACGCGGCCAGCGGATTCGCCGTACGAGGGTGATCGGCCCCGCGTCCGCCTGACGCACCGTTGGCCTCGATCCCCTTGTCCCCCGGATGTCCTTCGGCGAAAGTCTTTCCGTGTCGACCTTCACGATCATTCTCATCGTCATCGCCATCGGCCTCGTCGGCGCGGTGCTGGCCTATCGGCGCGCCCGCGGGCTCGTCGGCCGGGACGGCGTCAAACTGCATTCGCGCCCGACCTATCACGCCTCCTTCGTGGCCTGCTGGGGGATGATCCCCTCGCTTCTCGTCCTTGCCGTCTGGCTGATCGCCGCGCCGATCGTCATTTCGGCCGACGTGCGCGGCAACTTCCCCGAGGGCGTCCTGGCGCAGTCGGATCTGACCGAGGATCTGGCCTACGGCATCGTCGAATCGATGGGCAGCGGCCTGCGCGTCCTGCCCGAGGACGAGCGGGCGAGGGTCACCGAAGCGACCCCGGTCGAGGACGTCGCCGACCTTCTGCGCAATCGCGGCATTCCGATCGCCTCGGCCGCCGCCGACTGGATGGTGCCGCTGGCGATCCAGCTGAATTCGATGCAGATCTGGAGCCAGTGGGCGATGACCGCCGCGGTGCTCCTCGTCGCCCTCGCCGGCGTCGCCCTCGCCTATCGCCGGATCGCCCCGCGGCTGCGCGCCCGCAACAACGTCGAGCGGATCGTCACCGGCGCCCTCATCGCCGCCTCGTCCATCGCCATCATGACCACCGTCGGCATCGTCTTCTCGATGCTGTTCGAAACCATCGACTTCTTCTCGCGCATCTCGCCGGCGGAGTTCTTCTTCGGCACGGTCTGGGAGCCGCGCTTCTCCTCCGCCGGCTCGACGGGCTCGGCCGGCAGCTTCGGCTTCATCCCGCTGCTCGCGGGCACGCTCTACATCGGCGCGGTGGCGATGATCATCGCCGTGCCGATCGGCCTGTTCGCCGCGATCTACATGGCAGAATATGCCGACAACCGCACCCGCTCGATCGTCAAGCCGCTGCTCGAGGTGCTCGCCGGCATCCCGACCATCGTCTACGGCTTCTTCGCCCTCGTCACGGTCGGCCCGTTCCTGCGCGACCTGTCGGCCGAGATCAGCGGTCTCGTCACCGGCAACTACGCCAGCTTCATCGAGGCCCAGAGCGTCCTCACCGCCGGCCTCGTCATGGCCATCATGCTGATCCCCTTCGTCTCCTCGCTGTCCGACGACATCATCACCTCGGTTCCCCAGTCGCTGCGTGACGGCTCGCTCGGCCTCGGCGCCACCCGATCGGAAACGATCAAGCGGGTGATCCTGCCCGCCGCCCTGCCCGGCATCGTCTCGGCGCTGCTTTTGACCGCATCGCGCGCCATCGGCGAGACGATGATCGTGGTCCTCGCCGCCGGCGTCGCGGCCAATCTGACGCTGAACCCCTTCGAGCCGATGACGACCATCACCGTGAAGATCGTCGCCCAGCTCACCGGCGATCTCGAATTCAACTCGCCGCAGACCCTCGTCGCCTTCGCGCTCGGCATGACGCTCTTCGTCATCACCTTGTGCCTCAACATCTACGCCCTCTACATCGTGCGCAAATACAAGGAGCAGTACGAATGAGCGACGCCACCGCCAACGGCATCGCCGACGCGGCTGCCGCCCGCAAACCGAGGCGCGACATCGGCATCAAGAAGCGCTACGCCGCCGAGCGCCGCTTCAAGGCCTACGGCATCATCGCCATCGCCATCGGCCTCGCCTTCCTCGTCGCCTTGATGTGGAGCATCGTTTCCCAGGGCTACACGGCCTTCTGGCAGACCGAGATCGAGGTCCCGATCTCCTTCTCCGAAAAGGTTCTCGGCACCCCCGAACAGGCCAACGAAAGCCAGACCAAGCTGTTGATGGCGAACTACCCGCAGCTCGCCCGCGACGGCCTCGTCCAGCTGCTCGGCATCGACCCGGCCGACAAGAAGGCGGTGAGCGCGGCCAACGGCCTGATCTCCTCCGGCACCCGCGTCACCCTGCGCGACATCGTGATGAACGATCTCTCGGTGATCGGCACCACCGAGGACGTCTGGCTCTATGCGAGCTCCGAACTCGACAGCGCGCTGAAGGGCCAGTACGACCTCGACGTGCCGGAGAACCGTCGTCCGATCAGCGACCTGCAGCTTCAGTATATCGAAAAGCTCAGGCAGCAGGGCGCGATCGAGCAGCGCTTCAACTGGGGCCTGTTCACCTCCGGCGCCTCGTCGCGGGCCGAGACCGCCGGTGTCGGCGTCGCCATCATCGGCTCGCTCTACATGATGCTGATCGTGCTGGCGCTCGCTTTGCCGATCGGCGTCGCGGCGTCGATCTATCTCGAGGAGTTCGCGCCGAAGAACAGGTTCACCGACCTCATCGAGGTGAACATCAACAATCTCGCCGCCGTGCCGTCCATCGTCTTCGGCCTCCTCGGCCTCGCCGTCTTCATCAACTGGTTCGGCCTGCCGCGCTCCGCCGCGCTCGTCGGCGGCCTGGTGCTGACCCTGATGACGCTGCCGACCATCATCATCGCGACGCGCGCGGCACTGCGGGCCGTGCCACCCTCGATCCGTTCGGCAGCCCTCGGCCTCGGCGCGTCGAAGACGCAGACGATCTTCCATCACGTGCTGCCTCTGGCAGCGCCCGGCATCCTGACGGGAACGATCATCGGCCTCGCGCAGGCCCTCGGCGAGACGGCGCCGCTGCTCCTCATCGGCATGGTCGCCTTCGTCGCAGACTATCCCTCGACGCCGCTCGACCCCTCGACGGCCCTGCCGGTCCAGATCTACATGTGGGCCAACGAGGCCGAACGCGCCTTCGTCGAGCGCACCTCCGGTGCGATCATCATCCTGTTGGGTTTTCTCGCAATCATGAACGTGACGGCGATCCTGCTTCGCCGCCGCTTCGAGCGCCGCTGGTAGGAGCCTTCGATGATGGAAAACATTCAAGCGACTTTGTACAAGGGCCCCGCCGTGGAAGCGTCCAGACCGATCAAGATGTCAAGCAAGGACGTGACCGTCCATTATGGTCAGAAGCAGGCCCTGAACGGGATCACGCTCGACATTCCCGAGCGCCAGGTCACCGCGCTGATCGGCCCGTCCGGTTGCGGCAAGTCGACCTATCTGCGCTGCCTCAACCGGATGAACGACACGATCGACATCGCCAGGGTCGGCGGCGAGATCCTGCTCGACGGCGAGGACATCTACGATCCGGACATCGACGTGGTCGAGTTGCGCGCCCGGGTCGGCATGGTGTTCCAGAAACCCAATCCGTTTCCGAAATCGATCTACGAGAACGTCTCCTACGGGCCGAAGATCCACGGCCTCGCCCACAGCAGGCAGGAGATGGACGAGATCGTCCATACCAGCCTGCGCAAGGCCGGCCTCTGGCGCGAGGTGCACGATCGCCTCGACGAACCGGGCACCGGCCTTTCCGGCGGCCAGCAGCAGCGCCTTTGCATCGCCCGGGCCATCGCCGTCTCGCCGGAAGTCATCCTGATGGACGAGCCCTGCTCGGCGCTCGATCCGATCGCCACGGCGACGGTCGAGGAGCTGATCGACGAACTGCGCGAGAACTACACCATCGTCATCGTCACCCATTCGATGCAGCAGGCGGCGCGCGTCTCGCAGCTGACGGCGATGTTCCATCTCGGCGATCTCGCCGAGGTCGGTCCGACCGAGAAGATGTTCTCCAATCCGGACGACAAGCGCACCCAGGACTACATCACCGGCCGCTTCGGCTGACGGGCAACCACGAGGGAGGCCGCGCAAATGGCCGAGCACATCGTCACCTCCTACGAGGACGAGCTGAAGTTCATCATCCGCCGCATTTCAGAGATGGGCGGCCAGGCCGAGCGCATGGTGGAACAGTCGGTCAGCGCACTGATGCGCTCCGACTGGAGCCTGGCGCAGTCGGTGGTCGCCGACGACGTTTTGCTCGACGCGGTGCAGCGGGAAATCGACGAGCGGGCGATCCGTACCATCGCCAAGCGCCAGCCCATGGCGATCGACCTGCGCGAGATCGTCGGAGCGATCCGCATCTCCAACGACCTCGAGCGGATCGGCGACCTCGCCAAGAACACCGCCAAGCGGGTCATCGCCGTGCATGAGCATTCCCAGCCGTTGCAGCTGGTGCGCGGCCTCGAACATCTGTCGGAACTGGCGCTCGAGCAGCTGAAGGAAGTTCTCGACGCCTACGCGACCCGCAACGAGAAGCAGGCGCTGGCGGTGCGCGACAGCGACGAGAACATCGACGCCGTCTACACCTCGATCTTCCGCGAACTCCTCACCTACATGATGGAGGATCCGCGCAACATCACCGCCTGCACCCATCTCCTGTTCAGCGCCAAGAACATCGAGCGCATCGGCGACCACGCGACGAACATCGCCGAGACGGTCTACTACATCAAGACCGGCGAGCAGATGGAAGCCGAGCGGCCGAAGGGAGATCAGACGCCCTCGCTCGCACACACCGACGTGACGACGCCCCCGGCTCCGGGCCAAAGCGGAGCCTCGGCCGGATGACCACACGCATCGCGGTCGTCGAGGACGAAGAGGCTCTGGGCGTCCTCCTGCGCTACAATCTCGAGGCCGAAGGCTACACGGTGGACGTCATCGCCCGCGGCGACGACGCCGATCTGCGGCTGAAGGAAGAGCTGCCCGACCTTCTGATCCTCGACTGGATGTTGCCGGGCCTGTCCGGCGTCGAACTCTGCCGGCGGCTTCGCCAGCGCGAGGATTCCGAGCGCCTGCCGATCATCATGCTGACGGCGAGAGGCGAGGAATCGGAGCGCGTGCGCGGGCTGTCCGTCGGCGCCGACGATTACGTCGTCAAGCCGTTCTCGACGCCCGAACTGGTCGCCCGGGTCCGCGCGATGCTGCGGCGCGCCAAGCCGGAGAAGATCGCCACCCATCTCGGCGCCGGCGACATCGACCTCGACCGGGAGACCCACCGCGTCCGCCGCGCCGGCCGGGAGATCAAGCTCGGTCCGAAGGAATTCCGGCTGCTGGAATTCTTCATGCAGTCGCCCGGCCGCGTCTTTTCGCGCGAACAGTTGCTCGACGGTGTCTGGGGCCGTGACATCTATGTCGACGAGCGGACCGTCGACGTCCATGTCGGGCGTCTCAGAAAGGCGATCAACCGCGGCCGCCAGCGCGATCCGATCCGCACCGTGCGGGGCGCCGGCTACGCGCTGGACGAGCAGTTCATCGCCGGAAAGGCCGGAAAGGACAAGGTCGCCGGCTGAGCGGCCGGAGGCCGGCCGCCGCGCCCGCCTCAGTTCCTGAGCTCCCGCCGCAGCACCTTGCCGACCGGCGATTTCGGCAGTTCGTCGCGAAACTCGATGACGCGCGGCCGCTTGTAGCCGGTCAGATTGGCCTTGCAGTAGGATCGGATCTCGTCCTCGCCGATCGCCTCGTCGTTCCTGACGACGAAGAGCTTGACCGCCTCCCCCGACGCCTCGTCGGGAACGGCGATGGCGGCGGCCTCGACGACGCCGGGCATCTGCGTCACCACCTCCTCGATCTCGTTCGGATAGACGTTGAAACCCGAGACGTTGATCATGTCCTTCTTGCGGTCGACGATCCTGAAGACGCCGTCCTCGCTCATGGTGCCGATGTCGCCGGAGCGGAAGAAGCCGTCGGCGGTCATCACCGCCCTCGTGTCTTCCGGCCGGTTCCAGTAGCCGGCCATCACCTGCGGCCCGCGGATGGCGATCTCGCCCACCTCGCCCGGGGCAAGCGGATTGCCCTCGTCGTCGAGGATCGCAAGCTCCGTCGAGGGCAGCGGCACGCCGATCGTGCCGGTATATTCGGAGCGGTCGGTGGGATTGCAGCAGGCGGAGGGCGAGGTTTCGGACAGGCCGTAGCCCTCGCAGATCGAAACGCCCGTCAGCTTCTTCCAGCGCTCGGCCGTGGCCGCCTGGACGGCCATGCCCCCGCCGAGGCAGAGCTTCATCGAGGACCAATCGACGGACTTGGCGTCCGGATGGAGCGCGATGGCGTTGTAGAGCGTGTTCACGGCCGGGAAGGTATGGAAGCGGAACGGCTTGATCGCCTTCAGCGTCGCCGGGATGTCGCGGGGATTGGGAATGAGGATCGCCGCGCCGCCGTTCCTCACCGACAGCATCAAATTCACGGTGAAGCCGAAGATGTGGTAGATCGGCAGCGCGCAGACGACGATCGACTGTTCGCCCGGCGCGAGCTGCTTCAGCGCCGGCGCGTTCCACATCTGCGACTGCAGGACGTTGGCGACGATGTTCGCGTGGGTCAGCATCGCGCCCTTGGCGACGCCCGTCGTGCCGCCGGTATATTGCAGGACGGCGACGTCGTCCTCGGCGATGTCCGGCCTCCTCACCATCCCTTTCCGGCCGATGGCGAGGGCGCGCTTGAACCGCACGGCGCCGGGAAGGTCGTAGGCCGGAACCATCTTCTTTACCCGGCGCACGACGAAATTGACGATCGCACCCTTCACCGTCGGAAGAAGATCGCCGAGGCCGGTGACGACGACGTGCTCGACCGCGGTCTTGGCGCGGCATTTGGCGAGGGTCGCCGCCATGTTTTCGAGGACGACGATCGCCTTCGCTTCCGAATCCTTCAGCTGGTGCGCCAGCTCACCGGGCGTGTAGAGCGGATTGACGTTGACGATGGTGAGCCCGGCCATGGCAGCCCCGGCGATCGCCACGGGATATTGCGGGACGTTCGGCATCATCAGGGCGACGCGGTCGCCCTTCTTCAGCCCCAGCCCCTGCAGATAGGCACCGAAGTCCCGGGCAAGGGCTCCGAAGCGGCGATAGCTGTAGGATGCGCCCATGAAGTGCAGCGCGGTTCGCTCCGCATGGGTCTCGAAGGCGTTCTCCAAAAGCTCGGCAAGGGAGCGGTATTCGACCTTGCCGAGGTCGGACGGCACCCCCTCGGGATAATGCGCAAGCCATGGTTTGTTCATTTTCGTTCCTCCCTGACGTTGACGTTAGCGTAAAAGTTCGCTCGACGCCAAGCAGGGCGGAAATGGGGTCGTCGGCGCGCCGCCCGCAAGCGACCGGACGCTCGAAACCATTTTTCGATGAAGGGCAAGGCGCGGATTCCGGCGGGAATCCGCGCCTTGCATTCGTCCGCATCGCTGCGGAGAAAACGTTCAGGCGGCTTCGAGCACCCGTTCGACCGGCTTGGCGGGGCCTGCTCTGCCCTCGCGCTTGCCGAGAATGCCGATTTCGTAGGCGAGGCTCGCGGCTTCGGCGCGGGCGCGGTCGAGGCTCGGGGCCTGTTCCTCGTCGAGGGTGAAGATCGTCCCGCCGAACAGGAACGGCGCCTCGTAGGCGGCGCGCTGGACGAGACCGATCGGCAGGCGGGCGGTCTCGCTCGCTTCGATGATCGCCTCGACGCTGCGGGCGATCCGGCTCGGGATCGTCGCGACGGCACTGGCCACGAAGCACCAGTCGCGCGAGCGCCGGCCGCGGCCGGCATCCTTGCCGAGAAGACGGTCGGTCTCGATCGCGTAGGAGGCCGAGACGGGGGAGAACCGCACCGGGATGACGGCGCGGTCGGAGAGCTTCGCCCCCAGGCGGATCGTCGCCGCCTCGTCGCCGGCGTCGATGACCACGAGGTCGCCGCGCTTGCGGGCGGCGCGCACGAGCTTTTCGATCGTCGCCTCGTCGCGGCTGCGCTCGACCGTGATCTTCGCCGGGCGGCCCGCCTGTTCCGCCCAGGCGGCGAGATCGCCGTCGCGCGCCGCATCGATCACGAGGACGGGAATGTCGGCCGCCGCCGCCACGCTCGCCAGTGCGAGGACGACGGTGGACGAACCGGCGGTCTTGAGCGAGCCGACCGAAACGACGGAGATCATGGAAAGGCCTTTCTGCGCTCCCGAACGGACACGCGGGCGGTGTTGTCGACAGCCGCAATCCGCAAGACGCGGTGCCGGCGGGAATCTTTCATCGTTCGGGCTGTCGGCGGGCGTTGCGGCGGTCGGGCAGTACGAACGAATTGATCGTGCGAGTTAATGTCAGTCAGCTTGGGCGAAGCTTAAGGGCCGGTTGACCTTCCCCCGGCACCAGCCGCGCGGCAGGTGCATCGCTCCCATCCGATCGGACGTCTGCCCCCTTTCGCCCGACCGCGCCCCGTGGCAAAAGGCCAGCATGCTTCAGATTACCGATCTTACCGCGCGCGTTGCCGGGCGCCTGCTCATCGACCATGCCAGCCTGACGCTGCCGACGGGCACCAAGGCCGGGCTCGTCGGCCGCAACGGCGCCGGCAAGTCGACCCTGTTCCGCGTCATCACCGGCGACCTCGCGCCGGAGACGGGATCGGTTTCCTTTCCGAAGAACACCCGGCTCGGCCAGGTGGCGCAGGAGGCACCCGGGACGGAGGAATCGCTGATCGAGATCGTGCTGAAGGCCGATACCGAGCGGCTGGCGCTTCTCGAGGAAGCCGAGACCGCCACCGATCCGACGCGCATCGCCGACATCCACACGCGGCTGGCCGACATCGAGTCCCATTCGGCCGAAGCCAGGGCCTCCTCGATCCTCTCCGGCCTCGGCTTCGACATGGCGGCCCAGGCACGGCCGGCCTCGTCCTTTTCCGGCGGCTGGCGGATGCGCGTCGCGCTCGCTGCCGTCCTGTTCTCGCGGCCGGACCTGCTGCTCCTCGACGAGCCGACCAACTATCTCGATCTCGAAGGCACCCTCTGGCTGGAGAACTTCGTCCAGCGTTATCCCTACACCGTCCTCGTCATCTCCCACGACCGCGACGTCCTCAACAACGCCGTCACCTCGATCGTCCATCTCGACCAGCAGAAGCTGAACTTCTATCGCGGCGACTACGACCAGTTCGCCCGGCAGAGAGCCGAAAAGCTCGAACTCCTGCAGAAGTCGATCGCCAAGCAGGACGCCCAGCGCAAGCACATGGAGGCCTTCGTCGAGCGCTTCCGGGCGAAGGCTTCCAAGGCGCGGCAGGCCCAGTCGCGGCTGAAGGCGCTGGAGAAGATGGGCCCGCTCCAGTCGATCGTCGAGGAAAGCGTCACCCCCTTCGTCTTCCCGGCGCCGGAGAAGCAGGCCGCCTCCCCGATCATCCGCATGGAGAACGTCTCGGTCGGCTATCAGCCCGGCCGGCCGATCCTGACGAAGCTCGACCTCAGGATCGACACCGAAGACCGCATCGCCCTGCTCGGCCAGAACGGCAACGGCAAGTCGACTTTCGCCAAACTCCTCGCCGAGCGTCTGAAGGAACAGGCGGGGACGATCACGCGCGCGCCGGGGCTGAAGATCGCCTTTTTCGCCCAGCACCAGATCGACGATCTGAGACCCGCCGAAAGCGCCGTCCAGCACGTGCGCCGGATGATGCCCGAGGCCCCGGAGGCAAAGGTCCGGGCGAAGGTCGCCCAGATGGGGCTGCCGACGGTGAAGATGGACACCGCCGCCGAGAAGCTGTCTGGCGGCGAGAAGGCGCGGCTCCTGATGGGTCTCGCGACGCTCGACGCGCCGAACCTTCTGATCCTCGACGAGCCGACCAACCATCTCGACATCGAGGCCCGCCAGAGCCTCGTCCACGCCCTCAACGACTATCCGGGCGCCGTCATCCTGATCAGCCACGACCGGCACATGGTCGAGGCGACGATGGACCGGCTGTGGATCGTCGGCGACGGCACCGTGTCGCGCTACGACGGCGATCTCGAAGACTACAAGAAGCTGATCCTCTCAGGCTCGCGCTCGGGCGGCGGCGCGGCGGGCGGAGCAGGTTCCGAGCCGGTCGAGATCGTCGAGCAGCCGGTCTCCAAGGTCGACCAGCGCCGCCAGGCGGCCGAACGGCGCGAGGCGCTGAAGCCGCTCAAGAAGAAGATCAGCCAGCTCGAGATCCAGATCTCGCGGCTCCAGAAGACCATTGCCGATTTCGACGAAAAGCTTGCCGATCCGGCTCTCTACACCAAGGACCCGGCCAGAGCGGCGGATCTCAACAAGCAGCGCGCCGAGGCGGCGAGGACGCTGGAATCCTGCGAGGAGGACTGGCTGGGCCTGACCGCGGAGCACGACGCGGCCATGGCGGCCGAGTGACGGGCAGCGGCACATCATCGCACCTCGTCTGGCGAGAGGGCCGCGGACAAATACTTCACCGATAATTAGAACGGCTGCGCTAAACCCTTTCCGATAAAGGAAAGCTTAGCCGTGATAAACCTCGCTGACGTTTCGCTCATCAGCAGCATCCCAAGTCCAACTCTTGTATGGATTGCAGACACCGGAGTTGCGATCCCGAAAGAACTTGCTGCCGCAGGGGTCATGACGCCAACCGACCTGCTTGGCGCCGACGTAGTCTTTCTTCCGCTGTCTTCGACCGATGAAGAGCGACCGTCGCGTCTTCGCCGGCAATTCGGCTCCCGGACGTACCTCGTCGCGGTGAACGAAGGGCACCGCGAGTTCGCGCCGCGGACGCTCGAACGACTGTTCGACGCCGGGATCGACGATCTCCTCGACCCGCGCGATGCGGCCGAGGTGTCGCTCTGCATCGCAAGAGCAAAAGCCGCCACCGCCCGCCGGCGGGTGATGGTCGCCGAGAACCACCGGCTGAAGCTCGTGCGGAAGACCCTGCTGGCGGCGTTGGACGTTCTGCCGTCGCCGATTTTCTTCAAGGATCGCGACGGGATCTACCGGGCCTTCAACAAGGCCTTCGCCACCTTCTTCGGCAAGGATCACAAGGACATACTGGGAGCCAGCGCATTCGACATCACGACGGTTTCCGCGGCCAAGACGTTCCTCGAGGCCGACCGGCAGTTGCTCGCAGAAGGCGGCCCGCAGGTTTACGAGACGGCCATCGTCCGGGCTGATGGCGCCCAGCGCTACGTCACCTTCTACAAGTCGGTCGTCCGGCAGGAGCACGGGGCGATCGCGGGGATCATCGGGGCGATGATCGACGTCACCGATCGCAAGGAGACGGAGGTGCGCCTGCGCGAGGCCGCCGATCGAGACTTCTTGACCGGCCTGCCCAATCGCCGGCATTTCCTCGCCCATGCCGAAGCGCAGATCGCGGTCAACCGGAGCAATGGCCGGCTGAGCTACATCGCGATCGGCGACCTCGATCGGTTCAAGTGCGTCAACGACCGTCACGGGCACGCCTGCGGCGACGCGGTCTTGCGGCACGTGTCGGACATTCTGCTGAGGTGTCTCGGCCGGGGGAATCTCGTCGCCCGGGCCGGCGGCGAGGAATTCTTCATGATGCTGGATTGCCCGTCGTTCCCCGAAGCCATGCGTTCGGTCGAAGCCGTGCGCGACGCCATCGCCAAGTCTCCGGTCGACTGGGACGGCGAGCGCCTCTGGATCACCGCGAGCTTCGGACTGACCGACATACGCGCCGACGAGCAGAGACTTTCCTCGGCCCTCGCCCGCGCCGACGAGGCGCTTTACGCCGCCAAGCGTCGCGGCAGGAACAGGGTGGTGGACATGGAAACGGATTTCGTGGCGGACCGCGGCGGGATCTGACCGATCCCCGCGACGGCCCGAGGCCTTCCGGCGCCGAAACGAAGTCTTCCGTCCACGCGGGAGCGTTCACTCGATCTCGCGCGCTTCGGAGGGCAGCATGATCGGAATGCCGTCACGGATCGGAAAGGCGAGCTTGGCCGCGTTTGAGATCAGCTCGTTGGCGGCGCGGTCGTAAACGAGTGGCTTCTTGGTGAGGGGACAGACCAGAAGCTCGAGGAGTTTCGGGTCCGGCTGGCCGTCCTTGTTGCGTTCGCTCATGGCATCCCGTCCGCTTGGCGTCAGGCCGCAGCTTCTAGCACGGGCGGTCGCAAAGTCACGCGCCGGCCTTCCGACGCGGGCCCGCCGCCCGTCATCGCAGAATCGTCATTGCAGCGTGGTCGAACCGTCCTCGCCGTCGCGGGCGAGCGCGATCTCGGTGATGGCGATCAGCGTCTCGGCCCGGATCTTCAGATCGCTGGCTTCGAGCAACGCCTGCTTTTCGGCAGCGCCATAGGGCGACATCATCGACAAGGCGTTGACGAGCGTCTCGTTCGAAGCCCGGCCGATCGAATCCCAGTCCGCCTCCATCTCGTTGGCTTCGAAGAAGCTGCGCAGGGCCCGCAAGAGACCCTCCCTGTCCACCTCTTCCTCGCCTTGTCCCGCATCGAGATCGGCGAGGAACGCGGCGATCCGGCAACACCGATAGGGCGTCCTGACCGAAGCCTCCTCGACGATCCGGAATCGCGCGATGCCCTGCAGATTGATGATGTAGCGACCGTCGCCGGATTCGGCATGCGAGACGATCCGGCCCATGCAGCCGACCTCGCAGAGTTTCGGCTCGCCATCTTGCCTGAGGGCGCCGTCGAGGCTCGGCTGGACCATGCCGACGATCCGCGCGCCGGCGAGCGCGTCGTCGATCATCGCGATGTAGCGCGGCTCGAAGACGTTCAGCGGCAACTGCCCGCCCGGCAGGAGCAGCGCTCCCGTCAGCGGAAACACCGGGATCGTGCCCGGCAGATCGGCTTCGTCCGTATAGCTGAAATTGCCCGCCTGAACCAAAGAGTGCCTCCTTCGACCTCCCCGGCATGTGGAAGGCGGGCGGGCAATCTCAAGGCCTTGCTGCGGGTTGCGCCCCTATCCGGCGATCACGTCGCCGCCGGTGCGCGATCCCGCCATCGCCTTTCGGCAAACCATCCATGCGCGGGGATTGCCGGCACCGGCGGCGGCGGCCTTCGGGCTTCAGGAAAACAGCAGCGAGGAGAGCCGGCGGCGGGCCTCCTTCGTCGCCGGATCGGTGGGACCCCATGCAGCGAAGAAATCGAGCAGCTTCAGCCGCGCGGCATCCTCGCCGAAGCTGCGATCGCGGCGCATGATCTCGAGCAGATGCCCCGCCGCGGTCTGCCGGTCGCCCTTGGCATTGGCGATGAGGGCGAGGTCGAAGCGGGCCTGATGATCGTCCGCGTCGCCTTCGAGACGCGCCTGGAGCTGCACGGGATCGCCGAGCTTGGCGATCTCCTGCTGCAGCTTCAGCTTGGTCTTCACCGCGGCCACGGCCGGGTCCTCGGCCTTGTCCGCCGGAACCTGGTCGATCACGGCCTCGGCCCGGGCGGCATCGCCGGTCTGGAGGTAGCATTCGGCAAGGCCCGCGGTGGCGCCGGCATGGCCGGGCTCGTGCTGCAGGATGGCGGCGAAGAGCTGGGCGGCATCCCCGACGTCGCCCGCGGCCAGCAGCGCGTTCGCCTGTTCGAGCGCCTCGCCGATCGGATCTTCGCCGCCGGGCTGGCCGGCCGTCAGGCGCTGGATGAAGGCGGCGACCTCGCTCTCGGGAAGCGCACCCATGAAGCCGTCGACCGGCTGACCGCCGACGAAGGCGAAGACGGCCGGGATCGACTGGACGCCGAGCTGGCCGGCGATGGAGGGATGCTGGTCGATGTTCATCTTGACCAGCTTCACCTTGCCGCCGGCAGCCCTGACGGCCTTTTCCAGGATCGGCGTCAGCTGCTTGCAGGGGCCGCACCAGGGCGCCCAGAAATCCACCAGCACCGGCTGGCGGCGCGATTCCTGAATGACGTCGGCGGAGAACTTCGCCGTCGTCGTCTCCTTGATCAGATCGGCATCGGCCACCGCGCCGGATGCGCCGAGGCCTTCCAGCCCGCCCGGCCGCGGCGCGGCGGGCTGCCGCTGCGCCGGCGCCTGAGCGGGCCCGTGACCGACCGTCTGCTGCCCGAAACCGCCGCCATAGGGATTGCCGTAAGGATTGTCGCTCATCAGTCCCGCCCCTCAAGCGTTTCACCGTCGAGCCGGACGACGAGAGGCTCGTGCGCGGTCGATCGAAAGAATGTCATCAACCCGTCGGTGGCGATCGTCGTCGTCGCCGTGTTGGTCAACGGATGGCAGTTCACCATATCGTGCGCGAGGAGGCCCTCATCAAGCACCAGCGTGACGCGGCCGTCGCGATCGTTGAGGACGCCGAAGGCCGTGACCGAACCCGGCGTCACGCCGAGCATCTCCATCATCGCCTCGGGGCCGGCAAAGGACAGTCGCCCCTGCGCGCCGATCAGCTTGTGCAGCGACTTCAGGTCGACCGTCCGGCTCTCCTCCGCGACGACGAGGAAATGCCGCCCCTTCTTGTCCTTCACGAACAGGTTCTTGGTATGCCCGCCGGCGATCTCGCCGCGCAGAGCCTGCGATTCGGAGACCGTGAAGAGCGGCGGGTGATCGAGCGTCGAGACTTCGATGCCGAGACCGCCGAGATAGGACATCAGTTCGTCGCGCGTCGCCGCCAAGGCCTTGCTCCTCGCTGTCACCTGCCAATTGACGGGACCCGCAATAACCGACGGAGCGCCACCGGTGAAGTCCATGGCGGGGCCGGCGGCGCGCTCTTCCGACGAATTTCGGATCCGGCCATTTTCACTGTTGCATTGTCCGATTCTTTCCGTCATATACCGCCCGTCCGCGGCGCTGGTCACCCACGCCGCAGGGAGCGGGCGGGTGTAGCTCAGGGGTAGAGCACAACCTTGCCAAGGTTGGGGTCGAGGGTTCGAATCCCTTCGCCCGCTCCAGTTTCCTCTTTCAGATCAATAATTTAGGTTGGCTCCGCCGGGCTGCCGCACGAGACGGTCGATGCTTGTCGACGGCACCCTCGGCGCGACGGCCTCGGTGGCATCCATCTCACGGCAATCGGAATCGATCGGGCAAGCGAGCCCTCGCGCGGCCAGCCCGCGCCGGTCCGGGCGGGCGGCCGGAGGCCTCGTCACCGCGGCTGCGGATCGAGCCGGGGCAGATCCGGAAGCACCGCCGGGCGCGCCCAGCCGGGCGGCTTGATGACGACCATTCGGGTGCCGAAGGTCTCGGCCAGCATCGGTCCTTCGAGAAGCTCTTCGGGTTTGCCGTCGGCCACCAGCCGGCCGCCTTCCAGGACCATGAGGCGGTCCGAAAAGCCGACCGCCAGATTGAGATCGTGGAGCACCGCGACCGCGAGGCCGCCCTCGTCGGCGAAGCGCCGGGCGATCGAAAGGACGGCAATCTGATGCCGGACGTCGAGGCTCGACGTCGGCTCGTCGAGAATGAGCAGCTTGGCACGATCGTCGGCCACCGGCTTGCCGATCTGGCAGAGCACCCGGGCGAGTTGAACCCGTTGCTGCTCCCCGCCGGACAGGCGCTGATAGAGCCGTTCGCCGAAGCCCTCGAGGTCGACCGCGGCAAGTGCCCGACGCACCTCCAGCCGGCGCATCGCCGCATCGACGCCGGCCCGCTGGCGCAGGCCGAGGCCGACGATCTCGAACACCGTGAAGGGAAAGGCGATCGACGTCGCTTGGGGCAGCACCGCGCGCTGCATGGCGAGCTCGGCCGGGGCAAGGGCCGAGACGTCGTCGCCATGAAGGCGCACCCGCCCGACGGCCGGGCGTCTTTCGCCGCTCATCGCCTTGACGAGCGTCGACTTGCCGGCGCCGTTCGGGCCGATCACGGCGACCAGCGTCCCCGGCGCGATCCGGGCCGTGACGTTTTGCAGGATCGTGCGTCCGCCGGCGGTCACGCCGACGCCCTCGATGGCCAGTCCCATACCGGTCAAAATCCCTCGAAGTCGCGGCGGCGCATCAACAGCCACAGGAAGAACGGCGCGCCGATCGCAGCGGTGATGATGCCGATCGGCAGCTCGGCCGGGGCGACGAGCAGACGCGCACCGATATCGGCGACGAGCAGGAGCAGCGCCCCGCCGAGGCAGGAGGCCGGCAGCAGGAACCGGTGGTCGGCGCCGACGGCGAGCCGCAAGAGATGCGGCACCACGATGCCGACGAAACCGATCGTGCCCGACACGGCGACGGCAAGGCCGGTGGCCGCCGCGACCAGGAGGATCGCCAATCGCTTCAGCCGTTCGACCCGCAGCCCCATGTGGAACGCCTCGGCCTCACCCAGCACCAGCGCGTCGAGACCGCGCGCCAGCATCGGCGCCGAGGCGAGGACGACGAGCATGATCGGGCCGGAGATCACGACCTTTTCCCAGGTCACGCCGCCGAGCCCGCCGAGATTCCAGAAGGTGATGTCGCGCAGTTGGGTGTCGTCGCTGAGGAAGGCCAGGTAGCCCATCAGGGCGGCGGCGAAGGCGGCGAGCGCGATGCCGGCGAGCAGCATCGTCGCGACCGAGGTCAAACCTTCGCGCGTCGCGATGGCGTAGAGGATCAGGGTCGCCGTCAGCGCCCCGGCAAAGGCGGCGAGCGGCAGGGCGTAGCTGCCGAGGATCGCGGTGACCGGGGCCAGCGCGCCGCCGCCGAGGACGATCATCGACACCGCGCCGAGGGCGGCGCCGTTCGACACGCCGAGGATCGCCGGATCGGCGAGCGGATTGCGGAACAGCCCCTGCATGACCGCACCGCCCAGCGCCAGCATCGCCCCGATCAGCGCCGCCATGATCGCCCGCGGCAGGCGGATCTGCCAGACGATCACCACCTCCCCGAGCGGAAACGCTGCAGACTTCGGCCCTGCCGCCAGAATCCCGATCACCCTCGAAGGGGAGAGCGCCGAGGGCCCGGTGCCGATCGCCAGCACCGCGGTCGCGAGGACGCCGAAAGCGAGGAGCGCCAGGGCGGCGGCCTGCACGAGCGAACGCTCGCCCGGCGCCCGGTTCATCGCCGGGGTTCCCGAGAGCGCACTCATTTCGCCGGCTCGATCGCCTCTGGATAAAGCCGCGCGGCGAAATCGCGCGCCGCATCCGCCGTGCGCGGACCGAAGCCGAGAAGATAGGCGGCGTCCATGCGGATCAGCGCGCCGGCCTGGCCGGCCGGGGTCGCCTTCAGCGCCGGGATGGCGAAGGGGTCGGCCGCATCGTGGTTCGGCCCCGCTCCGGTCATCATCACGACGACGTCGGGCGCGAGCTCCGTCGCCGCTTCCGCCGAAACGGTCTTGTAGCCGTTCGCGCTCGCAAAGACGTTGACGCCGCCCGCCAGCGCGATCATCGCGTCGGCGGCCGTATCGGAGCCCGCTGCCATCGGCCGCCCGTCGACCAGCGAGAGGATGAAGAGGACGCGCTTCTTCGGCGCGATCGTCGCCAGTCGGGCTTCGAGCCGCGCGAGGTCGGCCTCGACATCTTCCGCGAGAGCCTTGCCCGCTTCCGGCTTGCCCACCGCTGCGGCGATCGCCTCGAATTTTTGCCCGATGGCGGCAATGCCGTGGCCTGCGGGAATGGTCTCGACCGCGATGCCGGAACTCTTCAAGAGATCGAGGGCCTGCGGCGGGCCGGCGCCCTCCTCCATCAGGACGAGATCGGGAGATTGCGAGAGAACGCCTTCCGCCGACAGCGCCCGCATGTATCCGACATTGGGCTTTTCTGCCGCTTGCGGCGGGAAGACCGACGTCGTGTCGACGGCGACGATCCGGTCGTCCATGCCGAGGGCATAGAGGGTTTCGGTGACGGCGCCGCCGATTGAGACGATGCGACTCGCTTCGTTCGTCTGTGCACGGACCGGGCCGGGCGAGCCCGCCGCAACGGCGAAGAGGAGGGGCAGGAGCGCGAGGAGCACCGTGCGGAGCGGCTTTCGGATCGACATGGCTGTGAGCTTCATTTCGTGAGAATCAGCTTGCCGGCCCTGGTGAGCCGCAAGCGGTAGACGGCGTCGCCGTGGTGGATTTCGACTTCCCGCCTGTCACCGAGCAGGGAACTCGCGGAGAGGATGGGCCGCCCCTCCTCGGCAGCTTTCGGCGCCGTTCGCTCCGGTGCTTCCAGATCGTGCCGGCCGGCTTCGTCACCCACTTTAGAACGGCTCCAATTATGCAGCGATTTCAAGGCAATAGAAGTTGACTCTGGTTATCATATTAAATATCGACGTCAATGGTGATGGCGAGAACCGAGGGGGTTCTTTCGCCGATCGAGGACGTTAGCACGCCGCACCGCGCCAGCGCGGACGCCAGCCAGGTCCCTGTCATCTCACACAAGAGGGGATCCACATGGCTCGTCATTCGCGCCTGCTCGCCAGTGCGGCGTCCAGCTTCGTCATTTCGTTCGTTCTCGCCAACCCGGCGACGGCCCAGCAGGCCGATGCCGCCGGCGACACCTCCGTCCTGCTCGATCCGGTGATCATCTCCGGCGAACGCGACGAAGATCCCGGAAACCAGACCGCGACGCGCGCAGCGACGGTGCTGACGACCCGGATCACCCGCAGCGAGCTCGACGCCGCGCAGATCTTCGATGCCGACGACATTTCCCGGCTCGATCCCGGCGTCAGCTACAGCACGTCGAGCGGCAGCTTCAGCGTCCGCGGCCTCGACGAGGCCCGCGTCCTGACCACCATCGACGGCATTCCGATTCCCTGGCTGAACGACGGCGCGCGGGGCGTGCAGGGCGGCAGCGGCAGCTTCGATTTCGACACGCTGTCGGCGCTCGACATCGTCAAGGGCAGCGACTCCAGCGTCTTCGGCGCCGGTGCGCTCGGCGGCATCGTCGCCGTGCGCACCCTGAACCCGGAAGACCTCCTGCCCGGCGACAAGACCTTCGGCGGGCTGTCGCGTGCCTCCTTCGACAGCGCCGACGAAAGCTGGGGCGTCGACCAGGCTTTGGCTGCGCGGATGGGCGACACCTACATGCTCCTGCAAGGCGGCTACCGCGCCGGACACGAGGAAGACAACGAGGGCGACGTCGGCGGCTACGGCGCCGCGCGGACCGAGCCCGATCCGCTCGATTACGACCGCAAGAACGTCCTGGTGAAGCTTCGCCAGCATTTCGGCGTCGACCAGGTGTTCGGCGTGACCGGCGAACTCTACGACCGCGACGACGACATCGATTCCCGGACGTCGTCGACGTCGACCTACGAGGCGGGCTCGGTGACGCGGCGCGAGGTCGAGAAACGCGAGCGCATCTCGGCCGAATACGAACTCGGCGTCGGCGCGGGCGCCTGGCTCGATGCCGCCAATGCGGTGGTCTACTGGCAGCGCCAGGAACTGGCCAACGACCTTTGGGGCGAACGGCGATCCTCGCCGCTCGGCGCCTACTCGCGCCTCAACGACATCGAGGACACGACCTTCGGCATCAATGGCAGCGTGATGAAGCACTTCGAGGTCGGCGGCCTCACCCACAAGGTCTCGGTCGGTGGCCAGGCCTTCGGCAATCGTACCGAGCAGATGGCCGAGGGCGAGGACAATTGTCCTCCACCACCCTATTCCCCGTTCAACAGCTGCAACTTCCTGCACACCAACCAGGCCGACATGCCGGAGGTTCACGGCACGTCTCTCGGCCTGTTCGTCGAGGACGAGATCGCGGTCACGGACAGGTTCCGCCTGACCCCCGGCATCCGCTTCGACTATTACGAGCAGAACCCGCAGGAGACCGCCGCCTACGAGGACAACGCGACCTATAACGGCCTGCCCGATTCCTCCAGCGACAGCGCCGTCTCGCCGAAGCTTAGGGCGGAATTCGACGTGACGCCGAACGCCACCGTCTACGCGCAGTGGGCCCAGGGCTTCCGGGCGCCGACGGCGGAAGAACTCTATCTCAGCTATGGCGGCCCCGGCACCTATCTGTCCATCGGCAATCCGGATCTGGAAGCCGAGACCAGCAACGGCTTCGAGGTCGGACTGCGGGCGAAGCACGACGACTTCGACTGGGGTGTCTCGACCTTCTACAATCGCTACAAGAACTTCATCGACACCGAGACCATCGATCCGTCGGTGCTGGGACTTTCGCCCGGCGACTATCCCTTCGGCATCACCCGCTACTACAACCGTGCCAATGTCGAGATCTACGGCATCGAGGCCTCGGCGCGCTGGCAGCTGGACGCGGTCTGGCACAGTGCCCTCAGCGTCGCGAGCTATGTCGGGCGCGACGTCGACACCGACGTCCATCTCAATTCCATCCCCGCCGCCAAGGGCATCCTCAATCTCGGCTACGACAACGGCATCTGGGGCGGCGACGCCTATCTGACGCTGGCGGCGGCGCGCAACGACGTCGAGAACGACATCTCGAAGACGCCGGGCTACGCCCTCCTCGACCTGACCGCCTGGTGGAAGCCGACCCAGATCGAGGGCGTGAAGCTGCAGGCCGGCCTCTACAACGTCTTCGACGAGAAATACTACGACGCCCTCGACATCCCGGACAGCGCCACCCAGGCGAAGGAATTCTATTCCGAGCCGGGTCGCAGCTTCCGGGCGACGCTGACCTATCAGTTCTGAGCGTCGGCCAGACGCGCACAGTCGAGGCAAACGCCGAGCGGCAGGCGGCGGTCCCCACGCCGCCGCTTCGGCGCGGACCATCGGCCGAACGCCACCCTTTCGAGCCGCCGAACCGGCGGCGCGACACCCGTCGACGAGAGAAACCGATCGACGCAACGAGGATACGACGATGTACATTGCCATGAACCGCTTCAGGGTCGTCCCGGAGAGCGCGGATGCCTTCGAGGAACTCTGGAGGACGCGCGAGTCCCGCCTCGATCAGATGCCGGGCTTCATCGAATTCCACATGCTGAAGGGCCCCGCCGGGAGCGACCACGTCCTTTATGCCTCCCACACGGTATGGGAGAGCCAGGAGGCCTTCCAGGCCTGGACCCGCTCGGACGCGTTCCGCGCCTCCCACGCCAGCGCCGGCCGCGGGGGTCCGAAGCTCTATCTCGGCCATCCCGAATTCGAGGGCTTCGAGGTGATCCAGCACATGCCCGGCTGAGCGCCGCCGATCGTCTAGAGAGCGTCTCCATAAACGGGTTCATCTGAGCGGCACGATCTGATTCATTCTCCTTGAAAGGAGAATGCCATGCGTCGTCATGAACTCACGGATCAGGAATGGGCGGTGATCGAGCCGCTGCTA
>NZ_JAJUWU010000031.1 GCF_021390325.1 Jiella avicenniae
TCACGGCTGGGAGGAAAAACGCCCGACCAGACCTACTTCAACCAGCCGCTTCTCGCAGCAGCGTAAACCCGGCAGACGATCCACTTATCAAGCCGCCGAGGCTGTTCAGACAAACCAAGCCACTTCTGCCGATCCACAACGGCGATGACCCGCGCCAGAGCTTCGGGATCGACATCGGTGTCGATGACAATCCGCCGCCCGCACGTCAGGATGATCTCCATGCGAGAGGACGTCGCAACACTCTCTTGCCTCGGCACCTCCGATACCGGTGCGAGCACTGCAGGAACGAATGTCGGCCCGGGATCCGATCCGGCTGGCTGGTTTCGGAAGGTCCGACGCCACATCGCCAGTTGCGAGCGCGATATCCCGTAACGCCGGGCTGTCGCCGAGACCAGCCGCGGGCCCGCCATGCTCTCAATGACGATCTTCAGCTTCTCTTCGTCGCTCCAGCGACGACGCCGACCCGTCTCGACAATCTCAAGCCGCTCAAAGGCTCTGTGCGTATTCCTGTCCATACGCACTGTTCTCATGCCGAAAACCTACTCCCCCGCAAGGCGGTCGCCGACGTAGGCGTACTTTGCTATCGCGGAAAACTCCAATTCAGAACGGGCCAGTTTCTTGGGTGCAGATCAACGACGCCCACGCCAGTTTGCAGGAAATGACACCATTCTCGCCTTCGGCATGGTAATTCGTGGTAACCAGCTCGACTCCCAGCCATATATGCTGTGCTTGTCGGTGAAGTAGGTGAGGTCATAAAGGTTGTGGTCGGAAAGCCGCCGGAAAAATGGACGGCGCGGCCGCTCTCGACGATGATGGCGGCTACAGGCTGAAGCGGCGGCGGTCGCGAATCTTGCGGGCTGGATTCCCTGCCCAAATCTCCCAGTCGGGTACATCCTTGACAGCGACGCCCCGCGCGCCGATCAGCGCCCCCTCCCCGACACGGACGCCCGGTCCAACGAAGGCCTCGGCCGCAACCCAGGCCATCGCGCCGACCGTGATCGGCTTCGGCAGGAGCTGGAAGTGCGGATCGTCGGGATCATGGGTTCCGCCGCAGAGATGAGCGCGCTGTGAGATCACCGCATAGTCGTCGATCGTGATCCGGCCCATACAATAACAGATGACGCCGGGGCCCATGACCGCATGGGCGCCCATCTGGAGGTTCGGCGGATACCAGACAGCGGCGGATGGATAGATACGGGCTGTGGCATGTAGCCTTGCGCCGAAGGCGCGTAGCAGGAATCGCCGCCAGCCGTGAAACGGAACCGGACTCCAACGTCCGAGGAGGCCCCAGACGCCCCCCCAGGCAAGCCTCAGAAGCCGGTGCCGCAGCGAAAAGCTCGGCCCGCCCTGACGCGGGTTCGCAAGCTTCGCGTCCAGCAGGCTCATGACGCACTTCTCGTCGCCACACGCTCCAGAACCGCAGCAAGGTCGCGGGCAGCAGCGTCGATGTGGAATGACATCTCGTAGCCCTTGCGGGCGCGCAGGCGCATCTCACTGCACTCAGCCTCCGGCAGTGAGAGCCATCGCTGCAGGAGCTTAGTGACGCCATCAAGGGTGTCGCTCTCAACCAAGCCTCCGCCCGACGCGGCGACCTCGCGCCAGATGTTCACCTTTTCGGTGATTAGGACTGGCGTGCCGCACGCCATCGCCTCGGCCACCACGATGCCGAAATTCTCCTGATGCGACGGCAGGATGAAGGCTTCGGCGCCTCGGAACGCCCCCCATTTGGCATCGCCCGAAACCATGCCGGGGAAATGAATGCGCTCGCCGATACCCGCCTGCCGCGCCTGCTCCTCAAGACGCGACTTCAACCCCACTTGATCGGGGCCCGCGATGACAAGGTCGATTCCCGGCTGAGACGATGCGACAGTCGCAAAGGCGGAGACCAGCAGATCGCAGCCCTTCTTTTCGTGTATGCGGGAAAGAAAGAGGAGATAAGGGCGCGTGTCGAGCGCCGGTAGCAGCGCGCGGAAGGCATTGTATTGCGCCTGCGATCGAGCCGGTGGCTCCGAAGTGCCGAACGCGACCACCGCTTCGCTATAGTCATGCCCCCGGAACATTCCCTTCGCCAAGAGTCGCTCTTCTTCGCACGTAAATAGCACCGTCGCAGCGTCGCGTAGGACCTTTCCCTGCCAGATCGTCCAGAACATCTGCTTCAGATGATGCTTCAGCGGATAGGCCCGCCGGAACCAAGGGTCCATCATGCCGTGGGTGAACACCACGTAGGGAAGCCCGGACGCCCGCAGGCCCTGCCAGCCGCCGATCGAGGCATGGTTCCAAAGACCTTCAATGATGGCGACGTCGAACCGGCTGGCATTCGTACTGACCCACTGCGACATCCTGGGGGTGTATCCATACCTCCTGGTCCAGTGCCCCAAGGGGTGAACGTGAAAGGGAAATCCTCCCACATAGCCCGCGCCCGGATCATCAAGTGATACAATTTCCGTTTCATGCCCCATTTCGCGAAGGGCGCCCGCGCTCACCCTTAGCGCTTCCACGGGTCCGCCCCATTCCGGGTCGACGCACGAAATGATCCGGAGAATCTTCATTTTCACCTACCGAGCCATCTTGAAGAACCGAGCGCTCAATCTGCATCGGTTCCATGTAGGCTCAAGAAATAAAGCTTGATAGATACGCAACTCGACGCGCCTCAAAACGCAATTACCTAACCTCTATGAGCTGTTGCACGGCTTCTGCAAAACGCGCAGCATCGCCTCTCTCAGCGGAAGCCGATGCTGCAAGACTCATGCGGCGCCATAGCGACTCGTCCCGATCGAGCAGCCTCATGAAAAACGCGAGCCCTTGCGGACTGTCGGGTTCGATCACGAAGCCGTTCACCCCGCTCCTCACCAAATTGTCGCGTGCGCCACAATTGTCCGACAAAATCACCGGCAGTCCCATGGCCTGCGCCTCGATGACCACATTGCCGAACTGTTCCTCGACACTGGGGAGCAACAGAGTAAGGGTATCGCCCAACACTTGGGCAATCCCGTCGGTCTGCAGAAAACCGCGGAAGACGACATGATCAGTCAGACCCAGCGATTGAACTTGCTCGCGCAAGGCCTCCTCCAGCGGTCCGGACCCGCAAAGATGCAAGGGGCGCGGATTCTCCGCCTCGCGGCGGTAGAGTGCGTAGCCCTCCAGCGCCATGGCTAAATTCTTCTTCGGAACGAAGCGAGCAACGATCGTGAAATGCCGATCGGCGAACGGCAGTCCGTCCGGAGCCGGCAGCTTGCCGGACAGGCGCCGGATGCGGTCGATCGAGAGCGTATTGTATTCGGTGGCGATCCTCTCCTTCGGGATGCCCATTAGCCGCATATAGTCCCTGGCCCGCAGGCCGGACGAGATCGCTCCATGGTACGGCAGGAAGAAAATGCGCTTCAGCCATTCGCGACCGACCGACCGTTCGTAGTCATCGAACTTCGAGCAGGACATTGTGTAGACTCTGCACCCTGACAGCCGCAGTATACTTGCAGCGAGGAGAACCGCCGGTCGCTCATAGTGACAAAAGAAGACGTGCTCAGCGCCGAGCTTCCGACATTCCCGAATTATCTCTGCCGCTGTTCTAGGAACTGAGACACCGGAGAAGCTTCCACCGGGAAACAGCGTCCGCTTATCGAACCCTTCCACGGGGCCCGATTCCCATTCGTAGGTTTCGCTACTGCCGAATATTTCGACGCCCACGACACGGGCGCCATTCTGCATCCTGCGCGCAACCGCCCGCACCCGGTCGTCGTGCATCGGGCCGAAATTGTCCCATAGGATTGCCAGTGAATTCATGGGTTACTCGCATGATACAAACAAGACTAAACTCTTCTGGTTCGAGGATAGCCCAGCCTATCGTATTCCGCGGCATGCAGTGTCATGAAACGATCCAACACAGGTTCGGAAAGATCCACGGTCTTGCCGCTGCCCGCCTTGTTGAGGTGCGGAAGGCTGGCTTCAATGCCAATTTTCCCGGCCAATGTTGCAAAATCCTCGTTAATCGTTTCGAAATGAAAAATATCGTCGATCAGTTTTTCGTCTCCGTCATACAGAAAGTCGGTCTGGAAGCGAAGCTCGTTATCCATTCGCCAGGTTAGGTACTCGTCAAAGCTCATGCTGGCAATTCTCTTGTTCCCGGGCAGATGCTGCTTCTTCAGCATAAAATAATAGAGTGACTTCTGCCAATCCATGGGATTGCGGACAAAGGCGAACCGATAATAACTATAAAAGCTGCTGCCCAGCTTCTTTTTCACATCCACCAGTTTCGGATGATAATTCAAAAGCGGATCCGAGCTGTGAGGCAGGCGGGCAACGAGCAGCATGTGGTTGATATATTGCCCAGCGACCTGCGACCGCTTTGCATAGGGTAAAAGTGCGTTCCTGATGGAGGAACCCGCGACCTTATAGACATGATAGAATATGGCATTTTTTTCTGGCAGAATAAGCATAGATTTCTCCACAACCTGAATTCAAAAAATAATTGAATTCATCGTCCCAAAGCAGAACGAGCGGACGCATCAGCGCGCACCGGCCAAGACATCGGAAAGATCAGCGATTGCGAAGCACCTCCTGCCTTTGTCGGTAGCGTCGACACCTACTAATAGGCCCGAGCGGTTCCAACGCGGATGCAAATCGCATTTCAGGTCAGAATCGTTCGAACCTACGTCATGCATCAGCGCCGCTATGTCGATCCGCCGCCGGGTTTTCAAATCGATCAAAATTAACGGGGTCTTGCCACTCCGGGGATCAGGGTACTCATCAGTTATAAGCCATGTTCGATCTGGGGAGAGCATCGGATGGCCGTCGTGCAGCAAGCTTTCGTTGCAAAATGGCTCACGCGCACCGGTTACCGTTGACATCACAAAGTAGCTCTCACTGAGCACAACACCCTTGAGGCGCGAGCGTGACTTGCGGGCTATCGCAATGAGTGGCCGCAATAGCGGTAATGCCAAAAGACCGGATCGCCGTGCCGAGGCAAGGCCTTTCGATCCTTTACGCATCCAGATGACGATGTTATCTTCATCGAGCCAGTCGAAGTGGCTAATCTTTTCCTCCGCCAGCATCTTGAGCTCGTCCCCGTTCGGTCGCGCCGAAAAAATTAGCGAGTAAAGAGCGTGATCCTTTGAGAAGAACCGAAGCATAAAGACTATGCGGGAACCCTCTCGATTGAATGACACGTGCGTGACGAACGCGGGCACGTCAGAACTGAGTGAGCCTCCACTCGCGGCGGCCAACTGCCTGATTGAAAACACAAGTGATCGCGCGCCGCTTTCCAAGTCAATTGACCAAAGGCCGTCATCGTCCGGCTGGGCAATGCTGTCGGCTGCACTTGCAAAGCCGCTGTATCCATAAGCCGGCCAAAGCGCGCCAAGACGGGCAAAGTTCGGCGCCATGGCGTACTGTCCGTCAGGCGCGATTGCTCCCACTGCGCTCGGCAGCAAACGTCGTTTACCTCCGATAAGGTCGACAAGTTCGCACCCAGGCGCGTCATCGACGCGCCTGTTGTAGGCAACGGTGGCCTCCCTGCCCGGAACCCACATAGCACGCGCGCCCTGCTGGAAATTCCAGCAGGTAGTCTCGCCCACCGTATCGATTCCGCCGGTCATGGGGTTCCAGATGACGATTTCCGCTAGATCGTGAGGACGAGGTAGCCGCCGGATGTCGGGATCCACCCGGTGCAGGAGAACGCGTCGATCGTCTGGACTCCAAGGCGTCACATCGTGGAAGCCGAAGAAGTACGAGGCATCACCCGGCGCTCTGGCGATTATCGGTGCGGACATCAAAATCGTTCCTGACGGTGTGGATTCTTCGGTTGCAAATCAAAACCTACCAGCGAAGCTGGCAGTCTGCCTGGGACTAGCCTATCGGCAATCTTCGATGCCGACAGCCTGGGCTGAAGAAGCTGGTCGAAATGGCGGTAGAACTTCATTCGACGCAAATCGGCGGTCGTCCGGTCGCGACCTGTGACCTTACGGAACATTCGCTCGTGATTGAGTTTGCTGAGAGCGCTATGACGCTGACTACCGGTGATGCTGCCTTCATGGATAGCGAATGCAGACCACAGTCCGGGAACATGCTTGAGGGTCTTGCCAGAAAGCGACATGTCAAGCAGAAGTTCCGCGTCCCAACTGGTGCGATTGTCGATGTTGAATCCGCCAACTTCGCGGAAGCCGTCTGCCCGGATGAAGGTCGATTGCTGCAGCACCAATGACCTGCCCCAGACGAACGACCACGCATCGAACGGCTTTGAGATCACCCGCCGCCGCGGTCGTCCGTCTGCATCGGTGATGTAGCCATCACCATAAATGCAGTCTGCGGTTGGGTTGCGGGCGATCGCTTCGGAAGCTTGAGCAAGCGCTCCGTTTAAGAAAAAGTCGTCTGAGTTGATATAGCCAAACCAATCACCTGTTGCATGAGCGAACCCCTTGTTAAGACCATCGGCCGGACCCGCGTCTGGCTCGAAAACGATCTTCGAGATCTGGTTTCGATAGGACTCGATCAGCTCGCGGCTGCCATCTGTCGAGCCAGGATCGACGACGATATACTCAATGTCCACCCCGGACTGGCTGATGACCGAACGGATGGCGCGCTCCAGAAACTCTCGCTGATTGAACGAGATCGTGACGATGGAGAATTTCATGGTTTACCCTTTTGCGATGGCTCTCCCTTGAGCCGGCGAAGGATGGAAGTATCAGGATGATTAAGAGGATTTCGGCGGGGTCGATAATCCGGCGATCCAGTCCGAACGGCGAGAAGAAGATGTCCCAGACGAGCGATAGAACGACAAAAGTAAGAAATCCGCTCAAATGGCTCGGGCGTCTCAACAGCATGACCGCCGCCGATCCGCATATCCACAGTATATAGATCCAGAAGACGGCGCCGAGGATGCCGTGCTCGACCCAGGCCCCCATCAGATGGGAATGAGTCGGAATGAGATCCCCACGAAAAGGATCGCCGGTTACCTTAATCCCAGCAGCCTCAAGTCTAGCGATCCTCAGGACGACGTAGTCCATATCCCGGGCCCACGACCCATGGCCGATGATCGGCGAATCCTTGACCGCAGGAATTGAGGATAGATACTCGGTTCGCCCAGCCTCCAGGAAATTGAGGTCGCCGCTGTACTGGTGTTCGTATTTGTCCTTCGCCTCCGGACCAAGCCATCCGGCGCTGGCGCTGAAGGCATAGACCTGAAACACTGCGCCCCCCGCAGCGATTCCCGCGAGCCCGACCAGAGCGATGCTCTTCCGCGACATCGATCTCCGGCGACCTGCAGTGATGAGCCCCACGAGCCCGGACAGCGCGGTCAGGCCAGTTAGGTTTCGCGCATTGAGGAGCAGGCTGAAGCCGGCGATAACGAACGGAAGCACTATGCCGAGTGAGCGAGTTGCAGCTTTACGGTTGAGTTGGCTCGCAACTAGCAGAACCAGCGCAGTGGCGAACTGCCCATATCCAAACTTCCAACCCGCTCCAGCGACCTCATCGGCAAGCTCGTCTCCCGAATAGCCAAGCGCAAGCTTAAGCGCCGCTGCGACGAAGAGGAACGACATGAGTTTGAGAGCGCGATCGAACCGACAGCGCGTCAGAAATACGAGGCCGAGAAAATTACTCAGCAAGAAGACAATCTTTGATGCCCCTCGTGAAAAGTCGCTAAAAGGCGTCTGACGGATCGCGTCAGTGACGAGACAGGCGGCTAGCCATAGTGCCCCGAGCACTAGAACGACCTTCACCTCACGTGGCACTTTGAGCCTGAGAGACCTAAACTTTGCATACCCAAACGGGAGATAGACTAGGAGCAGCACCTCCGCAAAAGTCAGTCGTCCGATCAAGTTTATCTCGGGAACCATACAAAACGAAACCAAGGCCAGAGGCAATGTCCCGGCCGCTAAACCGGAGCCTGAGCGTCTAATTCGCTGAGTACGGCCCGTCTCAGCCAATCTTCACGTCCACCCAATACGGCCTGATACAGACTAGATGTACAAAAACCAATCGAACTCCATAGCAAAAACAGAGAGCCGATGCCAATCCCAGGGCGCCATAACTATAGGAGAGAAATAACTTCATTGGGATCAGAGCTGACAGAAAAACAACCTGTATTCGTACCTGCTCCTTAATTCGATTTGCAGCATTCAGGACCATCGACTGGAGAATCCCGACGGAAACCATGACCGCATTTGCGGCCAGAACGAGCGCGAGAGCTCTATCAACGGTGACAGCGCGCCCCACCCAGAAATACACAATTTCTTCTATATATACCCAGATGAGAGTCGATAAAATTAAAGCAGACCCGACAACCAGCCCGAAGCTCCATTTCAGGAATTTAAGTGGCGGCTTGCCAGTCAAAGCCATTTCCTTGGCAACAAATGGCCATATCGGAAACAGCATTATTCCGCTCAACGAACATATGTAGAAAAACGGCTTTGAGACGACGTCGTAACTGGTAACCACGTCTGGAGTGGAGACTGCCTTCAGAAAGAGTGCGTCAATACCGATCTCACAGAATACAGAGAAGCTCAGCAGTGAAAACATTAGGCCTGTCTTGAGCTGCCGGATAGCAGCTGACCGCGAAAATTCCCTAAGATTGGGTGCTAAGTCCGGGGCCCGCACAACGAAGAGGTAAAAGAATAAGATGAAAGCCACCAATGTGGGGGCACCGAGTTGGACAGCTGTAAATCCCTCGACTCCGAAGCCAAACAGGAACCCGATATAGCATCCCACCGCAGCCAATATCCGTCCAGAGACCAGCCAGAGGCTTGCTTCGAGGTTCCTCCCACGTGCAAATAGCACCCTCTGGCCAAGCCCGAAAATAAGACCAAACCCGACGGCGACGAGGGCTACCCCCGCAGCCGCCGGAAGACTTCCAGCGCTGCCGGCTTCCAACCAGAGCCAGAGAATCGAGACAAGCACACCGGCCGCCACGATGACGCTGCCAATGAACAGTTGCAGTGCCCATGCTTGGCTAATCGCGTGTTTTGCGGCGGCGGTCGCCTCCGGCGTATGAGCTGCCGCGACCGGGTTCACTACAGAAGTGCCCAAGCCCAGATCTGAAAAGCTAACAAACTGCGAAAAAGACATGACGGCGGCCATGATCGCGTAGTCGGTTGTTCCCAGCGTAGACAGCATCAACGGCACCGTGATCGCAGTCACTGCGATGTTCACGACGCGAGTCCCCATTGAGCCGGCAACGTTCATTGCCAGCTCAACGTACTTCCTTCCCGGCAGGCCCATATATGCCTGAGCAACAGAACTGATGCGGCTGCCAACCCGGGGCAAGTCGCTCACCTCGCTACTCCGGCGCAGAGAAGGCTCAGCCCATCGCGCTTGGACAAGAAAGCCGCGAGGTCACGCTGGGACTTGGCCTTGGTCCAAAGGCTCGTGGCGCATCTTCCAATCCCTTCAGCCAATTTATCCGCATCCCCCGGCGGCGTGATAATCGCCGCCTCGCCTAGAAACTCCGCCAGTTCCGTGCCCGCTTCCACCGTCACCAGCACCGGCTTGCCTGAGGCCAGCATGCCCCCGAGCTTCGACGGCAGCACGAGGTCGGCGGCGCCCTTGTCCTGCGGCAGAGCGTGGAGGTCGGCCATGTTGAGGAATGCGTTGAGCCGGGCATAGGGCTGAAACGGCAGGAAGCGGAGGGTCTTGAGGTGCCCATAGCGGCGCTGGAGGTCCGGCTTCAGCGGCCCCTCGCCCGCCACGACGAAATGAATGCGCGGCTCGTCCTTCAGCCGCTCGGCCGCGTCGAGCAGCACGGAGAGTCCCTGCTTGGCGCCGATATTGCCGGAGTAGAGGACGACGAAGTCTTCGCGCGCGAAGCCGAGCTCGGCGCGATAGGGGCTTTCTTCCTCCATCGGATAGATGTGGGACAGGTCGACCCAGTTGCGCACCACCGAGAGGTCCTCGGGAGAGACACCCTTCTCCCGCAGCTTCCCAGCCATGCGGTTCGAGATCGTCACGATCTTGTCGAAGCCGGAGAGCGTCCGCTTCTCGAAGGCATGGGCGAGCCGCTTCAGCCAGGCCCTCTCGCCGAGATGGCCAACGGCGAAGGCGGCATCCACCTCAAGGTCTTGGACATGCAACACGGTCCGCGCGCCGACGAGCCTGGCCGCCAACTGCGCCACCGGGGCGGCGAACAGCGTGGGCTCGACGCAGAACACCGTCGCCGGGCGCCGGCGCAGGATCTGCCAGACAACGACCGGCGCAGAGGAGAGCGCGAAGGAGAGCGGCGCGATCAGTCGCCAGATGCCCCGCATGTTCCGCCGCAGGATGAGCGGCGTGCGCAGAACCCGCACGCCCTTCTGGCTTTCGCGCGAGTAGCAATTGCTGTAACCTCCCTGGACCGTCCAGCCGGGGTAATGCGGAGGCGTGGTGACGACCGTCACGTCCATGCCCTCGGCCGCGAGGTGCTCGGCGATCTCGCCCGTGTACTTACCGACGCCGGCGATCTCCGGAGCGTAGTTCATCCCATAGACAAGGACCCGCTTGCCGGCTCTGGTCGCATCAGTCGGCTCCGTGTCCATAACTGTCGAGTAGTCCACGGCTGTGTCGCTCACGCCGCGTCTCCACGTCGCCGGACGGCGTCCGCCAGAAACGCGTCATAGGCGTTGCGGATTCCGTCATCAAGCGCAATGCGCGGCGTCCATCCAAGGCCTCGCAGGCGCTCGGAACTCATCAATTTACGCGGTGTGCCGTCCGGCTTAGACAGATCATGGACGATTTCGCCTTTGTAGCCGACGATCCGGCAGACCCTCTCGGTCAAATCGAGAATGGTCACGTCCTCCCCGGAACCAACGTTCACATGGCTCTCATTAGAATAGGCCTTCATCAGGTGAACGCATGCGTCGGCGCAGTCGTCGACATGCAGAAACTCACGCCGCGGGCTGCCGGTCCCCCATATTGTGATCTCCGGCTGATGATCGACCTGCGCCTCGTGCGCCTTGCGGATCAGCGCCGGCAGGACGTGACTTGACTGGAGGTCGAAATTGTCGCCAGGCCCATAAAGATTGGTCGGCATAGCAGAGATGAAGTCGTCGCCATGCTGCCGGCGATAGGCCTGGCAGAGTTTGATACCAGCGATCTTGGCGATCGCATACCACTCGTTGGTCGGCTCGAGCGGCCCGGTCAGCAGCGCCTCCTCCCGGAGTGGCTGCTCAGCGAATTTCGGATAGATGCAGGAAGAGCCGAGGAACAGGAGTTTCTCCACGCGGGCCTGATGAGCCGCATGGATGATGTTGGCCTCGATCATCAAGTTGTCGTAGAGAAAGTCGGCCGGATAGGCGTCGTTAGCGAGTATTCCGCCGACCTTGGCTGCTGCCAGGAACACCGCCTGCGGCTTCGTCTCAGCCATCCAGGCCTCCACGTCGGCCTGACGCGTCAGATCGACATCATCACGCCCGACAGTCAGGATCTCGCAGCCTTCTCGCCCGAGCCGCCGGACGAGCGCCGACCCGACCATACCACGATGACCAGCGATCCAAACACGCTTGCCGGCAAGATCGTATATCGCGTCAGACATGGACGAGACCCTTCCCGGTCGCCCGCTGCGGCACCGATCGCGCCATGATCTTGAGATCCTCACGGACCATCTCGGTCACGAGTTCGTCGAGACCCGTCTCGTGCCGCCAGCCGAGTTTCTCGTGCGCCTTCGTCGGATCGCCGAGCAAGAGATCGACCTCCGTTGGCCGAAAATACCGCGGATCGACCTCAACCACAGCTCGGCCGCTCGATGCGTCATATCCCTTTTCGTCGACCCCTTCACCGCGCCACTCAATGTCGATACCGACCTTGCGGAAGGCCTTCTCGACAAAGCTCCGGACGCTGTATGTGTGGCCAGTCGCCAGCACGTAGTCGTCCGGCTCGTCCTGCTGCATCATCAGCCACATACCTCGGACGTATTCCCTTGCATGGCCCCAGTCGCGCTGGGCATCGAGATTGCCGAGATACAGCCGATCCTGCAGGCCGAGATGAATCGCTGTAACTGCGCGAGTGATCTTGCGAGTAACGAAGGTTTCGCCCCGCAAAGGGCTCTCGTGATTGAACAGGATGCCATTCGAGGCATGCATGCCGTACGCCTCGCGGTAGTTCACCGTGATCCAGTAGGCATAAAGCTTGGCTGCCGCATAGGGACTACGCGGGTAAAAGGGGGTTGTCTCACTTTGCGGAACAGCTTGCACTTTGCCGTAGAGTTCAGATGTCGACGCCTGATAAAACCGGGTCTTCCCTGTCAGGCCGAGAATCCGGATAGCCTCAAGCAGGCGCAGCGTCCCGATACCGTCTGCATTGGCTGTGTATTCAGGAGTCTCGAAGGAGACCTGCACATGGCTTTGAGCGGCAAGATTGTAGATCTCGTCCGGCTGCACCTCCTGCACGACCCGAATGAGGTTGGTGGCGTCGGTCAGATCGCCGTAGTGGAGGATGAATCGCGGGTTCTCGACGTGCGGGTCTTCGTACAGATGTTCGATCCGACCGGTATTGAAGGACGATGAACGCCGCTTAAGCCCGTGGACTATGTAACCCTTCGCCAACAAAAGCTCAGAGAGATATGCGCCGTCTTGGCCCGTAGCGCCGGTAATTAGCGCGACCTTCGGCCTCTCAGGATTACGTTCATCGTACATTTACAAACTCGCAAATTATTTGCAGCGCGGTGGGATCAACGACTTTCTGCTCTTCGATAGCATCAGATCCGGAACGGCTCTCGATCGAAACACTCCCCCCAACCACCTCTCGGCGGGCGCCCCTCCCGAATTGTTGCAATGCCATATGAACGCGAAAGCTGCAAGACGGAAAGCAAAATGTTTACGAAGGGTTAACATCATTACTAAACCGCCAATTGCCAACAATGTTAGCAGCGGCGCAGTTGGCCCGCACCGATCCCGCCGATAAAGTACGCCCGTGGAGGCCGAACTAACTATTTCAACAAAATCGGAGGGCCGACGCAGCCAGATTGGCGAGAGGACGCTATCGCCCAGTTGCTGCTCAGTTCTTCGGCCAGCCCCCTTGTTCCCGTGTCGAGCAGCTTTCATCTCGCCCTAATCGGCGTTGGAATTGAACGGTCGAAAGTCGAATGTGCGATATCGCTCGCCTCTCCCAAATGTCGACCTTGCTCCCGTCGCTATTTGCGTTAACTCTTCGATACGCGCATCTGGCAACGCAAGGAAGGATTGTTCGGCTAATTCGGTAGAGCCATTTGCTCGGAGCACTGCGGTTATATCGAGGGCGGTCCTTGGCTTCGTAAGGAGGAGAGCGCGGTTCAAATCCGCATCAAACTCCGCGCCCACCGATACTCCTGGCAACCGCAACAAAGGAGCCAGAAGGAGCCACCGTTGAGTTAACACCCTCGCGTCCACGGGCGAGGCCTCGGTCGACAGCCGCATCATAGCCGTAAAGCGATTCGGCTCAAGTGCGATGGATCGCTCGACGAAAGCTAGGACACTCCAGAGATTTCCATCTTCCGGGCTACATCTGAGCGCATCCCGCAGAGACTGAGCAGCGGCTTCAAGCGCCGAAAGTCGCTCCTCGGCGATCGTCGCTCGTTGAGACTCCCATTCGGCGACGAACATACTCAGCGTGACACGCCCCCGATGGAACGCTCCCCCACAAGCTCGGCCCTCTCTGATTTCGGACCGAATGCTGTCTATGGTCGATGCAGAAACTTCGGGAAAAGAGGATGCGCCTTCGATCGCAGAAGCGGTTCTCACGATTGGGAAATCGACGAGCGAAAGCGCCAGCTGATGAAAACAGCCGTACAGAAATATCAGAAGCCCTGCGACCGAAAGGCTTCGAGCAATGCCCTTCATCACCATCTCGATCAGTGATGATAATAGGAGCCGTAGCGCGATGCGTAATACTCCGCCGACCCGTAAGATCGGTAAAGCCGCATCTTGCTCTCGTCCGATTTATTAAGAATAACCCCCAAGCATTTCTCGTGAAAAACCGGATTGTTCGCCATCATGCTCCGGACCAGCTGGCGTGAAGTTCGGCCCCACTCCACGACAAACACAAAGGCGTCGACACGGTTCGCGAAGGCCTTTGCGTCGACAACCGGCCCCACCGGAGGGAGATCGACGACGATGTAGTCGAACTGCTTGCGGTAGCCGGCAAGGATCGCCGCCATACTGGGCGAAGCCAAAAGCTCGCTTGTATGGGAAACGCGTTGCCGCAGGACTGTCGGTAGAACCGTCAGTTGGCGCGACTGGTCATGCCGCAATACGGCCTCCTGAGACGCGTTTCCAAGCACCGCCTCGATCAGACCTGTATCAGGCTTACCGGCGAGACCACGTGACAGGCCGGGATTGCGAAGGTCTCCGTCGATCAGAAGGGTCTTGGCGCCCTGCATCGCTAAAAGGATGCCGAGGTTCGCCGATGTCGTGGACTTCCCCTCCCCCGGAATACACGAGACGACACCGATGACCTTGGCGTCCAAGTCCGGCAAGGCCATATCGGCCGCAACCTTCACATTTCGCAATGTCTCGGCAAACGCCGACAGAGGATGGTGCCGGACATAGGCTGCCATAGAAGTCGCCGGCCAAAGCCCCTCGCCAGGCATAAGTGTAGCGTCTTGCGATTTCCCATCCACGGGCGACACCGCCGGCATAAAGCCGAGGAACTCGGCCTGCAATTCCGAGCGCACCTGGTCTCCGGTTCGGAAGAAACGATCTCTATATTCACGAAATGCCGCGATACCCGAACTCGAAGCGAGGCCGAGAACGAGGAAAAGTGCTAGAATAAGAGGCTTCCGTGGATAGCTTGGATGCTCCGGATAGGATGGCGGCGTGATGATGCGAGCGTCTGTGATTGGGAAGGATTGCTGCTGAACGGTCTGCTGGTAGCGCTGTAGGAAATTGTCGTAGAGTGACTTGAAGGTTTCGGACTCTCGCTCAAGCTCGCGGAGCTTGACTTGGACCGTGTTCTTCTCCGCATTGACACCGACGACACCGTCGAGGCTGGCCTGAAGCGAATTTTGACGGCTCAACGCCACCTTGTAGGCATTCTCGTAGCTCTCGGCGATCCGTCGCAACTCGCCGAATATCAGATTCTGATAGTCGTTCATCTCGTTTCGAAGACGAACGGCCTGAACGTGGTTTGGCCCGAGCTTCTTGCTTATCTCCGCCTCACGCCTTGCCGCATCTAGATACTTTTCGCGAAGCGTGTTGATCGTGGTGCTGACAAGAGCATCACCCACGACGGCGTCGGTCCGTCCTGCGTTGATGATGCCTCGGATCTGATCCAACCTGGCCTTCGTACTGGCTGTTTCCGCTTGGGCAGTGATCAGCTGTGTCGTAATCTCGTTGAGCTGCTGCTCGGAAACTAGCTGGTTTCCCGATGAGATCAGTCCGTTGTCGTTGCGAAATTTTTGCACAGCCAAATCGGCAGCAAAGGATTGTTGCTTGAGTTCGGCAATGCGATCCTGCAGCCAACCGCTCGCGCGTTTCGTTGCGTCGTATTTGGCTTGCAATTGATCATCAAGATAAGCGTCACCGTATGTTCTGGCGATACGAACGGCCATCGATGGATCGGATGAGGTATAACCGAGGCGCAAGACGTAGGTGCGCCCGACCCGTTCGACGGACAAGTTGTTTTGCAAGATGGTGATGGCGTCCTCGACCGCATCGTCTTGCCCAGCAACGTCGGACGCATCGAGATTGGGGATCAAACTCCCAACAACATCGGAAACCGTCGCCTTCACTGCCCCAATGGCTGATCCGATCAACGACGGATTGCCGGCCATGAACCGTTCATTCTGGGTAAGATTGAGCTGCGTCACCACCGCCTCGGCGATCTGGCGCGACTTCAGCAACTCGACCTGGCTGAGCATTTCGGCTTCGTCCTGAAAGACGCCGCTCGCAGCCGAAAGCTCATCGACGAGCTTGGATTGTCCCTTGTCGATCAGAAGGTCAGTGGTCGCAGTGTAAAGTGGTACGGCCGACACCACGTAGGCGAGGCCGAGGACAAGCCCGATCGCCGCCCCCGCAAGCACAATCCAGACTTGACGGCGGGCGGCAGCGAGAAGCCGATCAAAATCGAGAAACTCGACGCTTGTCTCTTCATCATCGAAATGGCGATCCTGAGCACCCAATCGCGTATCGGGAAAATGCAGCATCTCACCCTGACTAACCAAGCAACGCTGGGACCAAGCAGAAAATCGGTCCGAAGCTTCAACCCTCCCATACCGACGCTTCGGGCAGGACGAGAGCTATTCGGAACTAGCGATCAAGCATCGGACGCACGGCGCGGACTTTCGTTGACGCCTTACTAGCCGAAAACACCGACCGCTAACAACGTCAACGCGTGTTGCTAATCTCAGCAACATCAGCCGCCGTCGTACCGCCGTTGTAGCTAGCACTTCCGCCGCCACCCGTCGTGAACGATCCCGAACTCGAGCCAGTCACAGTCGTAGCTCCAGTCGTGCCGGACCCACCGGCCGAACCACCGCCCGTAAGCGAGCCACCTCCCGTGGCGCCCACTCCGCCGCCTACTCCACCGACGCCGCCGGCAGCCCCTCCACCGACAGCGCCATTGCCGAGCGCAGCAACAGTCTCCTGCGCAAGCGCCGCCTCGTAGGCCGCAATCAGGCCGGGCGACTGAGATGCAGCCACGAGGCGCGCGATATAGGCGTCGTATCCATTGGCGGACGCACCAGAAGCCTTCGCGGCTGCCGCAAGCCCCGCCCCGATCGCCGCGATATCGCCGGTGCTGGCGCCGTCGCTCTTCGCGAGAGTGACGAGGGCCGGCACCGTTCGATTGTCCGAGCCCGCAAGCTTGGAAACATAGGTGATCATCGGGGCGCCAGCGGACGGATAGGTCGACAAAAGCGCTGCCGGATTGCCCAACCACTGATCGACGGCATCGGATCCGACACGATCGCTACCCGTCAGATAGGCAGCGGGCGCTGGCTCGTCGGAAACGCTCGTATCCGCAGCAGACACATCCGAGGCGGTATCATCGGCAGCAGGCGCAGCGCCCACGCTCGGATCGACGACGGGCGCCGCCCCGGTATCCTCGACTTGGGTCGGTGCGGCACCCCCATCCTGAGCTTGCGCCATTCCGATTGCGATGCACGAAGAGCATGCGAGAGCTGCTCCGACGACGATCGACCACTGCGACGTTTTCGACATACCAAACCACCGTTGCTTCCGAGTAATTCCACTTACCATAGGTCGCCGAGCGGTAAAAGCGGTAACCGTTCGTTAACACATGGCATCAGCACGATTTTTCGCGAAGGCGGTTAAGAAGCCTCAGTTCAGAGGTTCGAAGCGCAATGGATCGCGACAGCGCTTCAAACCCGTAACGAAGCAGACCCTAATCCCCGATCACTTTCACCGCCGTCTTGGCGGCTGCGACGTCGACGATGGGCGCGACCGTACCGGAGGTGGCAGAGTTGATCACGCTCAGGAATTTGACGAGCTCGACCGAGTCGGCGTTCGACACGTAGAGAATGTCTTTGTCCTGCATCGGGAAGCGCTGCGCCAGGAAGTAGGCCGACGGATCGCGCATGTTCGTGCGGAAAATCACCGGGAAGCCACCTTCGGTCTTCGCGGTGACAGGGAAGCCCATCGCGGAAAGCGTTTCGGGATCGACGAGCCGATAGAGGAACACCTGACCCGGATCGGCTCGCCCGTCGAGAAGACCGCCCGCCTTGCCGACGGCTTCGGCAAGCGTCAAATCGGAATCCTCGAAGTCGATACGACCGTTCAGGCCTGACGCGCCGAATGCCAGATACGTCCTCCGATCCCGGTTCGCGTAAATCACGTCGCCCGGATAGACGAAGATGTTCTCGCGGGGATTGGCAATCAGATCGTCGAACAGTACCGTCGCGGTCGTACCGTTGCGCTGGAGCGTGATGCTGGTCTCGGCACTCGGCGCGCTGATGCCACCGGCACGAGACAATGCATCGAGCACCTTCTCGCCGCCGGGATTGATCGCCAGCTTCGCAGGCGAGTTCACATCGCCAAGGACGGAAATCTCGCTGGAACGGCTTTCGATCAGATTGATCACGGCTTGCGGCTCGATCGCACGATCGGCCAGCCGTTGCACGATGATATCCTGCACTTGTTCAGTGGTGCGACCGACGGCCGGAATGAGCCCCGCATAGGGAACAGAGATATATCCATTCGTATCGATCACCTGCCGTGGCAGGGTGATGAAGTTGCCCGGACGGGTTCCAGCCTCGGCCGGTATGAAGAGGCCCCCTGCCGCGGACTCGAAGAGCGTGACCTCGACGACGTCGCCGACTCCGAGAGGAAGATCCGGCGGCCCCTTGCGGGTGGCACCAAAGCCGCTCCGGAAGCTCTGTCGCTGCGCTTTCGGGAAATACGACAGAACGGGTTCCGTCAGATCCACGAGAACATAATTCGTCAGGGGTTTCTTCTCGTCCGCCGCGAAATAGAGCGTCGCATTGTCTCGGATCACCGCGTCATCGGGCCCCGAGCGCGGCAGAGTTTGGCATCCCGAGAGCGCGAGCAGCGCGGATACTCCGCACATGAGCGCCTGCCGCCTATGAAAAGTCATTTTTGCGTCCCCACGCGAACATTACCCCTTGGGAAGATTGGTAGCCAAGAGGTTGCGAAAATGCGAATGGTTTCTCGCAATTCACCCTGATGGCCGGGCAGGAGTTGCGTTAAGGCAACGCCGGTGTGTCGGCAGCAGCACAGGGCGTGCAGGGATTCAACCCCGCGCTTGAATCCGCTTGACGCCGCCGAGGGTGCACTTTCCGACGACGGCGAAGGGAAGTCTGCTCAGTCAGACTAGAAAAGAACCTTTACAGGCGATTCGCCGTCAAATTTTTCGCCGCGCAATGAAATCATCTTGCAAGTGAGGGCTGGAAAGCTGACTTTTCGGCAATTCGATAACGAGGTTGTAGCGATTATCTGCAATTTTTTCTTGAAAGAAATCTATCTTCATGCCTCGAACGGAATCAGACACCGGGCGAAGCTTTTGAAGAGTATCAGAGAGCCCCTCAGGCAGATCCCACCGCAGCGACCCGAACAACGAACGAACACGATCGTCAAGATCCGATGCCCCTTGTTCGGCATTTTTCTCGTCAGTGGCGGAAAGCTTGAACCTGACATAGGAGACAGCGCCTTCCGACTGACCTCGCGCCATGGCGAAGAGGCGATACCCGCCTGCCGCAGAGGAGCCGTCCCCTTCTTTAGCAGGAGTCGTTACGACGTCCACGGTGGCCGCGCACTCCCATTCGCCCGGGAACACGGCGCTCGGGAGCCAGCCCGTCGCGAGCGGTCCGATCGCAATCTTCTCGCACAACTCTGGCGGCTCGGAGTCAAGTGCGAGATGAAAGCTCGACGATGACCCAAGCCCTCCGAATATCAGCCGTTCTGACGGAAGATGGACGGTCTCGCGGGCTTTGGATTCGCGCTTGATGACTTGCTCTGTCGGAATGGCCGCATGGGCCAGATTTTCCTCTCCCACGACGCGTTTGCCGGGCGAAAACCCGCCGCTCGCAGAAGCGGCAAGAAAGGACCCGGTCACGACGACAGACGCCAGAAGACCGGTTCGCAAGGCCAAACCAGCGTTCAGAGCGCAAGCCCCGTCGGCAGGCCAGAGCTTCTGCAGCTGACTGGATAGCTTTGACTTCGTCCCCGCCAGAGGCTCATCATGGCGAGGCTCATCCCACAAAGACCGCGCGTCGCTAGCCTTCTCCATGTGCCCACTCCAGATCCTCGCCACGGCGGAGACGATCCACCGCTAGCTGTGCTGTTAGCATGCCGCAAGGAGGAGAATCTTTCTCAGCGGAAGAACATTCTGCGCTGTTGCGTTTGAAGCGCACCCCGCGAGCGCTACATATTTCTCTACTGACGAGTGGCCGGCCAGGCAGCGTCGTTTGCAGCACATGAATACGACGGAAACGCTTTACGTTTCAGCAAGCTGAATGCGCCAAACTGCCGGAGGATTGGGGGGCGCCGAGAGCTAAGACCCTCTGAATACGTCTACGCAACACTAACCCCTAGGCGCTCCTATAATGCAAGGGCGGACACTTCATTTCGATCGACAGCACGGACACGCTCCGCTCGTGAGATTGCGCCCGTATGTCTCCGTCGGGACGGTTTTTCGCTACGCCCTAGTAGGGTTCTGCCTCTGCGCTTGGGCGGCGATCTTTCTCTGCATATTCTGACGAGCCGCTTTGACAGGCGGCTAGTAAGCGGTGACGCGAGAGAGTCAGAGAATCGACTTGCGCGGGAGCACGACGACGGGCGCACCCACACTCACCCTAGCAGCCAAGTCGATGACGTCGTGGTTCAGCATCCGAATACAGCCGGACGACTCGCTTCGTCCGATCGACCACCATTCTGGAGTGCCGTGGATCCGATAAAGCGTGTCTCTGCCATTCTTGAAGAGGTACAGCGCGCGGGCTCCCAGCGGATTGACAGCTCCCGCCTTCAGTCCGCCACGGTAGCGCCGGAGGTCAGGGGAGCGCTCGACCATCTCTGCAGGAGGAGTCCACTTCGGCCAAGCAGCCTCCCTGCCGACGACCGCTCTGCCTGACCACCCGAAAGCGCCTTTGCCAACGCTTACGCCGTAGCGGATCGCGCGGCCTCGAGGCTGCACGAGGTACAGAAAATAGTTTGAAGGATCGACGATGATCGTCCCGGGCGGATAGCTTGATTGATATGGAATCTCTTGACGGACGTATTCGCGGGAAATCTGATTGAGCGGAACAGCCGAAACCGTATAGCCTGCATCGAGAACTTGGCCATACCGAGAAGCATCGACGGGAGTGCAGCCACTTTGCCAAACGCCTACGAGCATCATCAAAACGGCTTGCAGCTTCACCTCGGACCCTCAGCTTAACCAGTTCAAATGCCGTCCCGCGAAAAACCGCGCCTGAACTGTTGAAAGGACAGCTTCAATCCGGGGACTTTAGCAGCTTCCATCAAACTGGAATACGACCTTGACGGTCCTCAAGAGAATTTTCAGATCTCCGAGGAATGTCACCCGCGTCGCATAGGTATAGTCGAGATCGACACGCTGCTCAAAGGTCAGCGCACTCCGCCCGCTCACCTGCCAGAGGCCGGTGAGACCGGGCCTAACCGATCCATAGCCGCAGAGTTTCTCGCCATACATCGGCGCCTGCTCGGGCAGCATCGGACGTGGCCCCACGAGACTCATCTCGCCCTTCAGAACGTTGATCAGCTGAGGCAGCTCATCGATGCTCGACTTGCGCAGAAGGGCGCCAACCGGATGAATCCGAGGATCTCGGCGAAGCTTCTGTGTCACACTCCACTCCATGCGACTTTCGTCACAGCTTTCGAGCAGCGAACGCAGCTTTGCTTCGGAGTCCCGACACATCGACCGAAACTTCAAGCAAGGGAAAGTCGTACCGCCCTTACCTAATCTATTCTGCCGAAACATAATCGGCGACCCATCCTGAATGATGAGAGCCATCAGGATGAGCGGGATCGCGGGCAGAAGAAAAAGCAGGATGGCCGAAGCAAGGACGACGTCTAAGATCCGCTTGAAGCCCCAACGGACGTAGAGAGCAGATTGCTGCCCGATCTGTCTTCCATCAGCCCGCGAAATCGACCGATTGTGCTCGCGGACCATGGGAGCGTCCACCCGGTCGAAGCCGCCGTAGGACAAACCGCTCAATTCGACAGTCATATCTTGCATGCTCATCAACACACCCTCACGGAACTCGCCGGTATGATGAATGGGACGTTACCCTGAAACCTGCCTATACGGCACGGGATTGGCGTCCACAACCTCAGATTCGGGAAAACGAGAACTTTCTTCCCCGATGAACCAAAACGAGGCAAAATCCCACCTCGTAGAACTCAAACGATCCACGCATGCGCAAACTTGTTCCATCATGGGACGAGCAGTGCTCGGCTCGGATGTGATTAACATCTCATTAACGACGAGCGCGCGATTTGTCACGCGGCTTTACGCCGGGTCAGCGAAAAATTAACTCGTTGGTAAACAATCGTATTTCGTTTGCCACAGTTGCCTAAAATCACGGCGGCTTGGTATAGAAAGTGGCTGATCACCGGCAGGCCAGAGCGCAGTCTTCGCGTCGTCGCGTCAGCACGATTTCGCACCATAGTCGTGTTCCGCATCTCACGAGGTGCAGCGACCTTCGCTTCAGCTAAGAGGGACAGCACCTTCATGCGCCTTTTGATCACCTTATCATGCGTTCTGCTCTTCACCCCACCGGTGCCGAGCTACTCCCAAACGCGCTGCCTCGGCGATGGCTTTCCGTGCAACGACGTCCGTTCGCAGCGGGATGACGACTATCGGCGCTCCGCGCCAGTCGACCGCGAGGAGCGGCGCCTGAACCGGCTCCTGCAACTCCGTGAGTACGGCGCCGACACTGCTCGGCGATTGCGAGAGGCCGTTCCGACTTGCGATTCGCGTCCCGTCATCTCCGGAGGTGTCACCCGCGTCGTGCCAACCTGCCGGTGACGATCGTGCCTCAGAATTCGGCCCGAACCGGGCCAGGGTGGGCTATCCTACTGGGGCGCGCACTCTTCCACAGCGGGCTGCTGATCATCGTTTTGCCGAAGGGCGGTGTTCACGCCTTCGCATTTTACCCAGCTTGTATCCTGATAGGACTGGCGGCCATTCTGGGACGGGTCGGCGGAACTGCGCCATCCGGGCGCTCGCCGCAGACCGCTGCCCTGATCCTCGCTGCCAGCTTTGCCGCCTATCTGGCGTTCCAGGCTGCGAGCTTTCCCGGAAATCCGTTCGCGAACGAGATCTGGGCGAAGGCGAACGCTCTCCTCGGTTATGCCGGGGAATCCATCTCTGTGCAGCCGTCGGCGACATACGAAGGGATGTTCACGGCGTTGTTGCCGATCCTCATCTACGTTGCCGCTGTCGATCTCTTCCAGCGAGACGATGGCGCTTTCCGGCTGATACGCTTCCTGGGAATTCTCGGCGGCGGCTTCGCGCTGTTTGGGGTCATTCAGATCGTCTGGCTTCGCGACAGCCTGCTTTTCTTCGAGAAGATCCACTACCGCGATAGTTTGACGAGCGTTTTCGTCAATCGCAATACGGCAGGGACGCTGCTGGGTGTCGCCAGCTTCGTCCTTCTGATCCTCACCGTCTGTGAGGTTCGAAACATCGGGGGGCACTCGCCACTGGTCAGACTTTTTTCCGACCCATCGTTGCAGCACGAAGACAAGCTGCGCGTCGCAGTGCCGGTCTTTTTCTTCCTGCTCACTCTGCTGGCGTTGTTTTTGACGAAATCTCGCGGCGCCCTACTTGCGACGCTGCTCGCCTATCTGGTTATCGCACCAGCTCTCGTTCGAGATTGGATGTCGAGACGTCGAGATCCACGGCAGCCGGCCATGTCTGCTCGCCGGCGAATAGGTATCACCGGCGCTGTGGTCGTGGCGATTGGCCTCATCGCCATCGTCTTCGGCAGTCAGGCGTTCACGCGGCTCGAGCAGCAGGGGGCGGATATTGCGCGTCTCTGCGTCTACGGCGCGACCTGGCGGGCTTTCCTCGACAATTGGTTGTTTGGCGTCGGCTTCGGCACCTTCGAGAATGCCTTTCCGCGCTATCGACCGATCGAGTGCGGGATTCCCTACGGAATATTCGTCCGAGCTCATAACTTCTATCTCGAGGGGCTTTTCGGTCTCGGCATCGTCTTCGTGCCGTTCCTCATCGCCGCTTACTGGCACATTGCCCGCAATATCCGGACGGGGTTGAAGACGCGGCGGAGCCTGCGCTACGTGCCCATCGCCGCGGCGGGAATGGTGATCCTGGTCACCCTTCACAGCTTGGTGGACTTCTCGTTGCAGATCCCCGGCATGGCCGCCTACTTCGCTGCCACTCTGGGAGCGACGACGACGATTTGCCTCGGAAGGTCCGCCATGCCCCGGTCATCCTCGGATAAGCCGTTGCGACTGCGCGGCGCGGCATCGCCGCAGAACGCACGGGACCGAGAGACAGCATAAAGCTGCCTCCCGAGGGCGGTACGGCAATTCGTCCCCTTGTCGGGTGCGGCCACAGCCAGTAGCAACGCCACGTGTCGCGACGGGCAATCGCGCCATGACGGCACCGATGGACGGATAGACGAAAGACATCGCGTGTTCGCAAAAGCATGGCAGTTCGTCCGCCGCCTCTTCAACAGCGGTGTCCAGGACGAGAGACCTTTGGCGCCTTCGAGGCGGCGCATTGAACTTTCGGTGGATCCGCCCTGTGTCTATGCCATCGGAGACATCCACGGCTGCATCGAGGCGCTACGGCGCCTTGAGACGAAAATCTTCGAGGACGCCCAGCCGACGATCGGGACGAAACTGCTCGTCTATATCGGCGACTTCATCGACAGAGGACCCGACAGCGCCGCGGTCATCGACCACCTGCTGTCTGAGCCGCCAGCCGGCTTCCGCCGCCTGTGCCTTGCAGGGAACCACGAGGCGATGCTCTTCGATCTCCTCGAGGGGCGGATCGGGATCGGCGACTGGCTGCAATTCGGCGGCGACAACACCCTGTTTTCGTATGGGTTCGACTTCAACTACCTCACCCACGAAATGCGGCTCGGTCATGAGGCCGTGCTCGAAGAGTTCGTCACGGCATTTCCACCAGCACACCGCCAGTTCCTGTCCGCGCTTCCGGTAGCCTTTTCGACGCCGCGCTTCCTCTTCACCCATGCCGGCGTCCGTCCTGGAACACCGCTCGCGGACCAGACCGACCACGACCTCATGTGGGTTCGCGATCGGTTTCTCAACGCCGGGGACCATGGGCTCGGGAAGATCGTAGTCCACGGCCACACACCGGCCAGCCAGCCGGTCCAGACGCCGTTCCGCATCGGGATCGATACCGGCGCCTATATGGGGGGCCCGCTGACGGCGGTGCGACTGCTCGGCGAAGATGTTAGATTCATCAGCGTTCAGAGCTGAGCTGGCGATATAGCCGCAACGATACATCCGACGCAGATTTTCAAAGCACCCCGACGTCTGCGAGTATAAGGCGGGCGCGGAGTGACGTGACCCGGCTTATCGAGCCCCTTGCTGCAGAAGTCGATCCTGTCTGCTCGTCACCTGCGGTGACGAAATTCAAAACCCACCAAAGCCGTATATGAATAATATAACCCAGAAAATCGAGCAGACTCCGAGAACAATGATCCGTATAGACCTGCCTGAGATTGCAAATTGATTTCTATCAGTCAGCCGTCGCCCAGCATCAGATGATAAAGTCTCCGTCCCTCGGCTGTGATCCGCATTTTCCTCGTACTTGTTCCCCGGTCCATCCTTTATCGAAACGGAGGATGGACGAGTAAAGGGAGCTCGAAGAACGACGGCATTCACTGAAGCTTGCGAAATGGCTTCTTTAAATCTGCAGCCGAAAAGCCGACCGCTGCTCCAAACCACCTCTGCCAGCCTGGACCCGGTTTCGGGAACGTCAACATCTATGAGTTCGCCAATAGAAAGATCGGCTTCCGTCTCGATCAGGAGGCCCGAAACAGAAATATTATGTATGAATGAGTGAATTGCAATGTCATCATTTACCGTCGTATCTAACGGGATTTGGAGGATACGACGCGGGTTTCCTCGAAGATCTGAGTTCTCGATTATCACTCTGATTTGCTGAGGATTCATAAAATCTGTTCCGAATTACAGATTACCCGTCGGCGTTGACGAATCGAAATTTGAGGTCAATCAGCGGGGCTTTCAGAATCAACACGGCGTTGGTCCGAGAGCCCAATTTGACATACACGTGGAAAAGATAATGTTGGTTTTATTAATTTAGGAAAACTCTATCAAAAAATGCTCGTCTAGATGCATCGTTCAACGACGAATTACAACATCGGCTCGTAAAATATAAACTGAATACGGCTTGCCGTACTTGCCGACTTCATATTCGGCAACTCCACAACCCAGGAATGCTGTTGAGACAGTTCCGCCTGGCCCGTGAGGTTGGCTTCGTCACCATTTGGTCGGCAATTTTGAACTTTAAGGATCTGTCGTCGAGGAGTTCGAGAAAGCATGACAATGCCCCTCGGACTTTTCCAGGAGCGCCAGAGGATGATGGCGCCGGACATGCTGTAACTGGCGTTGCTCGCCATGCTCTCCAGCAGTGCCGGACAAATCAGCATGCCGCGGCGATCGCCTCAAGCCGATCGCGATCGCTGTCTTTCCTGCTGGCCGATATGCTCTCGGGGATGCCTCAAATCACTGACATCGGGAGACTTCGGACCCAGTACGAGCACTTTAGTCTCGGCTACCCCACTGGGGTCTCGCCAGCTTCAACCTTGGGCAATCTCTCGGATCGCACTTTGGCGATCCGATCGCTTCTGCAAAACGCCGTCGTCTCGAACGAGGATCAGACGATCTTGCGCCAGATATAGGGGTTTTCCGCCGAGGCGATCTTCTCCCAGCGAAGATCCGTCCGCTGCCAGAGCTTCACGCTGTTCGTGCGATTGTCGAGAACGAAATCGCCACGGGTGGTCTTGACGACCAAGACCGCGTGCCCCTCCCCGCTCGGCGTCTTGGCGACGGCGATGCGAAGCGCCGAGCTCGGCAAGCCCGCCTTGATCAGATGCCGGCGCTTGGTCAGTGCAAAATCTTCGCAGTCGCCAGAGGACACGTCCGCCCGCCACGTGTCGGAGCGCTCGTTGGTAGGACGTATACGGCTGTTCACCTGCCAGTTGGTGCGGGCGATCAACGCATTCACGCTTCCGCTCCAGGCGACCGTCTGTTCGCGGCTGACCCGGCAGTCGGCCGGGCTGGCGGTGCAGAAGCGGATGAAGGCGAAGGGCGCCATCACGTTCCGCCCTTCCTGCATACGCTTCGCAGTGGTCAGGCTCTGCCGATTAAAGCCTGCGAGACCGCCAGCTTCCGCCGGCTGAACGACCGCCGCGGCGATCGACATGGCTGCAATCAGAGCGCCGAATTTCTTGGTGAGTTTCATGGCCCGCCTCCATCGATTTGATGGGGCTAGAAAACCATCTCCGGGCTTCTGTCCCGTTGAGCAATTATCTCAAATTTTAGCCGACCGCGATTTTGTCGATCGAGACGAAATCGACAGGGCTTCGCGGGTCTCCACGCCCCATAGGTCCTCAGAGCGCAAGGCGACGAACCTCCAGGCGCTTCATCCACCGCCTTTCATCGAAACTGTGGATCCGGCGCGATGGGTCCTTGAACACCGTCGCTCAGACGGTACACTTACGATCGATCGCTGCGGTTCTTCGAGCACCGAAGTCCCTGCATTGGCTTGTTTTGCGCTGGTCAGTCGGAATCCTGCCGCCCCAGCCAATTGAGCCAACGTACGGAAATCGCTTGAGTTTCTGCCCTTCCACGGGGTCGCATACCGAAAGTGGCACACACGGGTGGGACACAGAACTGCGGCACGACCCGAGTTCGGGCCGTGTCGAACGGGACTTCATACGGCCATCGCCCGACGCGGCGCCGTCTATTACTGGCGCAAGCGCCTGCCGAACGGACTCGCTGAGCGAATCGGCGTGACGCATGTTAAATTCAGCTTGAAAACCCGAGAGACGAAGGAAGCCCGCTATCTCGGGGCCTGCCTCAACGCCCGAGCCGCAGACGTCGTGAAGAGCGAACCGCCGACAATCAGCCGCGAACAACTGAAAAGTCTCAATGAGCAGCGGGCGGAAGCCGGAAAGCCTTTAAGCACCTTCGACGGCGCACTTAGACCTGCCCTCGGCTTCCTCGCGAACCCTTGAAATCTCCGGACGAGCGGACGATTGGAGGATCGCCGGACGGTGCTGAAACCGGCCTTCTCAGACCGGCTTCGCTACGACCGCGCGAAAGGGTTTAGAACGGCTGAAATGAGTTTGCCGTTCAAGGTGTTAACGGATTTTTTCGGTGCTGGAAATGCCCGACCCGAGACATAGGTGACACTTCGTACCGGAGACATGGGTAACACTTTTCGCTTTGCGAGAGGTGTTGATGCCGTGGATGGAAAGGTCCGTCATGGACGAACGTCTGCGCTTCGTAGCCCGTCTTCTGGACGGCGAGGGCATGAGCGATGTGTGCCGCGCGTTCGGGATTTCCCGAAAGACCGGCTACAAGATCTTCAATCGCTACAAGAACGAGGGGTTGGAAGCGCTGACCGACCGCTCACGGCGGCCGGTGCGCTACGCCAACCAGCTGCCGGACCCGATCGAGCGGCTGATCGTCGAGACCAAGCGGGACAAGCCACACTAGGGCGCGGACTCATTGTGCATTGATCCAGATGCGGATGGCAGCGAGCTTGAGCGCGGCCATGAAGTTGTCGGCCCGTCGGTCATAACGGGTGGCAAGGCCCCGCATCTGTTTGATGCGATTGAAG
>NZ_JAJUWU010000032.1 GCF_021390325.1 Jiella avicenniae
GCCTGGACTTTGGCAACGCTGGTTCGGCAATGGACAGGGACATGAGAGCGCTCCGCGAATCAAACCCCTTCATCGAATCAGATCAAAAGCAACCCGTCATCCGCTGTCATATGAATTCGGAGCCCTGCGGTATCATCCCACGGCATTGACTTCTCCCATCGTCTCGACAACGAAGGAGAATCACAACCTGATGATATCGCTCAATTTCTTTTCGCTCGGGCTCTTAGGTTCGATAGGCGGATTTATCGGGATGTCGTTGGATAGCCCACAGTCGGGATTTCACCCACTCCGATCCTTTAAACCCTCGTTTCTAAAACACTTTCGTTGTGTTTCGTTTCACCGCGTCGGGTCTTGCGCCGTGGCGTGAGCCGCGGACCCCGAACCGCGATCGGCAGGATCATCAGCCGTCCTCGGCCCACCGCTCGCAGAGCCAGTCGAGCGCTTCGGTCGCTTCCGGAATGAGCGCCGACATCGACAGGAAGCCGTGGATCTGGCCGGGCCAGCATCGGACCGTCGCCCGGCTCTCCTTCTCGAGACGGACCGCATAGGCGGCGCCTTCGCTGTAGAGAACGTCGTGGCCGGCGAGGACGACGATGGCGAGGGCGAGCCCTCGGAGCGACGGCGCGAGGAGCGGCGCGGCGAGCCAGTCGCGACGGGCTTCCGGCGTCGGCAGATAGTGCCCGCGGAACCAGGCCATCTCCCGCGCGCTCAGGCCGTAGCCCTCGGCGAAGCGGCGGACGCTCTCGCCGTCCTGGGCCTGGTCGGTGTTCGGATAGATCAGCAGTTGGGCCGAAACGGCTGCGGCCGAACCCTGCTTGGCCAGAAGGGCGAGGACGGCGGCGAGATTGCCGCCGGCGCTGTCGCCGCCGACCGCGATTTGCCCGCGGTCGATGCCGAGCGCATCGGCCCGCTGGTGGAGATGGCGCAGCGTGGTCACGCAGTCCTCGATCGCGGCGGGAAAGGGCGCTTCGGGCGCCAGCCGGTAATCCGGGGCGACCACGAGGGAGCGCGTCCGGTTGGCAATCTTCCGGCAGATCTCCTCGTGGGAATGAATGCCGCCGATCACCCAGCCGCCGCCATGGAGATAGAGGAGGGCGCGCGCCTTTTCGGCCGGCGCGCCGTCGCCGCGCCAGATCCTGACGCGTACCCCCTCCCAGACGTCGTCCGTCACGGCCGCGACCGCCTCCTGCGGCCGCTGGCCGGCGGCATACCCCGCATCGTACCGGGCGCGGGCCGCCTCGGGCGTCAGTTCGGCGAGGGAGGGCGCTCCCGCCTCCGCCATGGCGCGGAGAGCGGCCGCCGCGGAGGCGTCGAGCCCGCTCATCCGATTAGTGCCTCCGCCTCGGTCTCGCCGAGGGCTTTCGGCTGGCAGTCGGTCGGCGCGATGGCAATGCTCTCGCCGGTCTCGCCGGCGGTGAGGATCGCCTCCATCACTTCGAGGACGTGCAGCGCCAGATCGCCCGAGGCGCGCGGCGCGCGGCCCTCGATCCGGGCCCGCGCCAGATCGGCGAGGCCGAGCATCCGGTAGTTGCCGCGGTCGGGGGCATCGAGCGGCCAGTTGAGAGCGCCGAAGGGCAGGGAGGCGGTGTCGAGATCGTGCCACGGCGCACCGTGATCGGACAGGCTGACGACGCCGGAGAAATTGTCCGGATCCGGCAGGCCGAGCGAGCCTTCGGTGCCGTGCAGCTCGATCTGGCGGTTGCTGTGGCGATAGACGTCCCAGGAGGCGACGAAGGTGATCTGCGCGCCGCTGGCGAATTCGAGGAGGGAGGAGACGCTGGTCGGCGTGCCGACGGGTATCGTCGTGCCCTTCAGCGGCCCTTCCGCGGTCAGGTGTCGCTCCTGCTGTGCGCTCGTCGAAAGGGCCTGCACCCGGTGGACCGGCCCGAGCAGATTGACCAGCATGCTGAGATAATAGGGGCCCATGTCCAGAACCGGGCCGCCGCCGGGCTGGTAGTAGAAGGCGGGATCCGGATGCCAGTGCTCCATGCCGCGGCCCATCATGAAGGCGGTGCCGAGGACCGGCCGCCCGATCGCGCCGCTCTCGATCAGCCGGCGCGCGTGGCGCCCGGCTGCGCCGAGAAAGGTGTCGGGAGCCGAACCGATCAGGAGGCCACGCGCCTTCGCCGTCTCGATCAGCTTGCGGCCTTCCTTGACGGTGGTGCCCAGCGGCTTTTCGGTGAAGACGTGCTTGCCGGCTTCCAGTGCCTGCATGGAGACGTCGTAATGCGCCGCCGGGACGGTGAGGTTGAGGACGAGATCGACGTCGGGCGAGGCGATGACCTCCTCGGGGCTCATCGCCGCGATGCCGAACGCCTCGGCGCGGGCTTTCGCAGCCTCCGGGTTGAGATCGGCGCAGGCGATCGGCTGCAGGCCCGGAAACATCGCTGCGTTGTGGAGATAGGCCTGGGAGATGTTGCCGCAGCCCACGACGCCGATCCTGAGCTGATCCTCGACCACTTTCGGCATGCTGGTTCCTCGTCGGTAATTTTTGCTTTCGTATATTTTTATTTGACGGTTTGTAAAAAAACAAGTTAGCTCCGGCCATCGCCCGACGATCCGCAGCGCCCGGGAGCGGCGCGCGTGGGAGCGCCCCGCAAGGGAGCGGATCGCGAGGAAAAGGGAGGAAAGCCATGGCGGAACGCGCCCGACGATTCGCGTGCCAGACGTTTACCTGGGAAATGCTCGGCGACGGCTGGACCGGCGGCCCGGACGACCTCGTCGAGGCCATCGCCGCGGCCGGCTACGAGGGGATCGAGATCACCGATACGATGATCGGCCACTACGCTGATCGGCCGGACGCCTTCGCCAATCGCCTCGACGAGGCAGGGCTGGCGCTCGCCGCCTTCGCCTACGGCTCCGACGGCGGTTTCAGCGAGCCGGATCGGGCCGAGGCCGATTACGAAGCCTGTCGCCGATGGTCCGACTTCGCGGCGCGCTTTCCCGGCGCGGTGCTGTCGATGGGGTCGGCGACGGCGATGTCCGACGGCCCGCGCGCCGACAAGATCGGCCGTGCCGCCGACATCTACAACCGCTCCGGCGAGATCGCCCGCGCCGCCGGCGTCCAGCTTGCCCTCCACCCGTCGTCCCACGAGAACACGCTCCTGTTCGACAAGGCGGACTACGACCGGATCTTCGCTCTTCTCGACGAGCGCATCGACTGGGTGCCGGACACCGGGCACATCCTGCGCGGCGGCCAGGACATCGGCGAGACCCTGTCCGATTTCGCTCATCGCATCCGCTACGTCCATCTGAAGGACGTCACGGCGGACGGCACCTGGGCGATGCTCGGCGCGGGCGTCTGCGACGTCCCAGCCGTCCTTGCCGCCGCGAGCGCCGCGCCGCGCTTCAACGGCTGGATCGTCGTCGAGGAAGAATCCGACGAGGCGGGCAGGGACCCGGAGGCTGCCGTGCGCCGCAACTTCGAAACCATGCACGCTCTCAAGCGCGCCTGAGGCCTCGAGGGCCCGGTTCGTTCATCATCCGAAAGCCAAGGAGACTGAGATGACCCTCGGTACGGCTGTGCGCCTGGCGCGCCTGTTCTCCCACCCGTCCGGCAACCTCTTCGGCGGCGCCGTCGACCATTTCGTCGGCTATGGCGACGTGCGCTATGGCGGCCTCGCCGATCTGCCCGGCGCGCTGGAGCGCGTCATGCAGGGCAAGCCGGATTACGTCAGCATACAGCCGGGTGCGGCCCGCACGCTCTGGCCGCGCTATGCCGGAAAGGCGTCGCTGGTGATCCAGGCCGGCTGCTTCACGCCGGACGACCGCATCAGCGAGCTGATCGCCACGCCCGAGGACGCGGTGCGGATGGGCGCCGACGCGCTGGCCGTTGCCATTCCCGTCCGCGGCGCCACCGAGGGCCGCTACATCCGCTGGCTCACCGATTCCGTCAACGCCGCGGCGCGCTTCGGCATGCCCGTCGTCGCGCATATCTATCCCCGCGACTATTCCGACGGCTGCAAGATCGTCTTCACCCCGGAAGAGATCGCCTATGCCGCGCGCATCGGCATCGAGACCGGCGTCGACGTCATCAAGATCGGCTATACCGGCGACTTCGAGAGCTACAAGGAGACCGTCCGCACCAGCCCGGTGCCGGTGGTGATCGCCGGCGGTCCGAAGACCGAGACGCTGCTCGGCGCGCTGGAGCAGACCGCCGAGGCGATCCAGGCCGGCGCCCGCGGCGCCGTCGTCGGGCGCAACCTCTGGGGGCACGGAGACCCGACCATGTCGGCGCGCGCGTTCCGCGGTGTCATCCATGATGGCCTCGCGGCCGAAGAGGCGCTGAAGCGGGCCAGCGACTGATGTCGGGCGAGGCGCGCCCGGTCATCGGCTTCGGCGCGCTGTCCGTCGACGACATCCACTATGTCGACGCGCCGCTGCAGGCCGGCAAAGGCCGGGTGCTTCGCCGCACCCGGGCCTTCGGCGGCAACGTCGCGACGGCGCTGGTCGCCGTCGCCCGGCTGGGTGGCGCGGCGAGCTTCGTCGGCTGGCTGAACGCTTCGCCAGACGACGAGGTGGTCCGCGAGCTGCAGGCGAGTGGCGTGCGCATCGACGATGCGCCGCGCGCGGCGGATTGCCTGCCGATCCGCGCCACCATCACGGTCGGCTCGGACGGCGATCGTTTCATCGCCTATGACGACGACGTGCGGCTCGGCACGACGCCGGATCTCGGGGACGCCATTCTGACGGCTGCCGGCGCCCTCTTGATCGACGGCTATGCGATCGGCTCGTCCGATGTCGTGCGAAGGGCGCGCGCCCTCGATGTCCCGGTCGTCGCGGATATCGAGTGGACGGCCGGCGCGGCGACCGAGACGCTGCTGGAGATGTCCGACCACCTGGTGCTGCCGCTCGGCTTTGCCCGGCGCGCCTCGGGACGCGAACGCCCCCGCGACGTCCTGGAAGCTCTGTGGACGGACGAACGCTCGGCAGTGATCCTGACCGATGGTGCCGAGGGCGCTTATCTTCTGGAAGCGGATCGCCCCCCGCGGCATCTGCCGGCGCACCCCGTCGCCGTCGTCGATACGACCGGGGCGGGGGACTGTTTTCACGGCGCCTATGCCCATGCGCTGGTCCAGGGTCGCGGCATCGGCGACTGCGTCCGCGTCGCGGCGGCGGCGGCGGCGCTCTCCGTTGGTGGACGGGGCGGGCGTGAGGCTCTGCCTTCGGCCGGAGACGTCGAGCGACTGCTCAGTCGGGTGGATGCACCGGAGTTTCGGGAACTGGCATCGGGCACGCGCTGGCGCTAATTTTACATCTCGTAAGTTTTTTATTTGCGATTTGTAACGTTTGCCGTATTGTGATGGAAGAATTGTCGACCGGCGCTGCGGAGGGCTCAGGTCGGCTGAAGACATGACGCACATCCCGCAGAGGCTGGCGGCATCGGGAGGAGACGGATGGCTGAGGTCGTTCTCGAGAACATCTGCAAGACGTATGGAAACAGCTTTCGCGCGATCCGGGACCTCAATCTCGAGATTGCGGACGGCGAATTCCTGATCCTGGTCGGACCGTCGGGCTGCGGCAAATCCACCGCGCTCCGCATGATCGCCGGGCTGGAGGACATCACCAGCGGCCATCTGTCCATCGGCGGCCGGGACGTGGTGGACATGGCCCCGAAGGATCGCGACATCGCGATGGTGTTCCAGTCCTACGCCCTCTACCCGCACATGACGGTGTTCGAGAACATCGGCTTCTCGATGCGGCTCGCCGGCAAGAAGAAGGCCGAGCGGAAGAAACGGGTCGACGAGATCGCCAGGACCCTGCAGCTCACCGAGCTTCTGGACAGCAAGCCGGCGAACCTTTCCGGCGGCCAGCGCCAGCGCGTCGCCATGGGACGCGCCATGGTGCGCGAGCCTGCCGCCTTCCTGATGGACGAGCCGCTGTCGAATCTCGATGCCAAGCTCAGGGTGCAGATGCGCGCCGAGATCGCCAGCCTGCAGCGCCAGCTCGGCGTGACGACCATCTACGTCACCCACGATCAGGTCGAAGCCATGACGATGGGCGATCGCGTCGCCGTCATGAAGGGCGGCATCCTGCAGCAGGTCGATACGCCGAAGCGGCTTTACGACGCGCCGGTCAACGCCTTCGTCGCCGGCTTCATCGGGTCGCCCTCGATGAACCTCTTCGAAGCCGATTTGAGCCGGGGCACGCTGCAGACGCCGGGCTTTTCGTTGCAGTTGCCCGAGACGGTTCTGGCGGAGCGGCCGGCCTTACGAAAATACGACGGCGGCAAGATCGTCTTCGGGGCTCGGCCGGAAGACCTCTACGACAGCACGCTGGCCTCCGGCCGCAGCCATCAGACCGTTCCGGCGGAAGTCGTTTCGGTGGAAGAGCTCGGCTCTGAGCACGTCGTGCATCTGCGCCTCGACGCGACGCCGGTGGACTCCGGCGATCCCGACGCCGTCGAGGAACTGGGCGGCCTGTCGAACGCCGTCGCGCGGTTCGAGCCCGCAAGCGCCGTTTCGGCCGACAGCCGGATCGACTTGGCGGTGGACTGCGCGAAGCTGCACTTTTTCGACCCGGGAACGCATCTGGCCATTCGCTGAGGCCCCGCGAGGAGGGCGAGGGATCGCGGCGGGCGGGACGCCGCGGTCAAACCGAGACGATCCGGCCAGCCTCGTCCGACAGGACGCGGGCAACGGGCAAGAGGACAAAGGCCGGCAAGAGCCGAAAGGGACGAGGCCGAAGGCTTCGCGATCACCGGGCGGCGCCATGCCGCGAACAGCAAGGGAGGAAAGACGATGAAAACCAGAAAAGCCATGACCGTTCTGAAAGGGGCGGCCGCCATCTGGCTGCTCGGTGCGACCGGCGCGCTGGCGCAGACGACGCTCGAATTCTCGCAGTGGTGGGAGCCGGAGCTGCCAAAGGGCTCGCTGCGCGCCATCATGGACGACTTCGAGAAGAAAAATCCCGACATCAAGGTGACGCTGATCAGCGGCCCCTATGCGACGACGCGCGACCAGATCGCCATCGGCGCGGCGAGCGGGACGATGAGCGACGTCGTCGGTCTCGACGGCGCCTGGGTCAACAGCCTGTCGGCGCAGAATGCGATCGCCGACATGAACCCGCTGATGGACGGCTCCGGCTTCGACGAGAGCCAGGTGGCCGACATCATCGAGATCGACGGCAAGGCGGTGATGTTCCCCGTCGCCTCCTTCGTCTACCCGCTCTTCGTCAATCTCGATTTCGCCAAGGAGGCCGGCGTCAGCGAGCTTCCCTCGACCCGCGCCGAGTTCCTCGAAGCGGCGAAGAAGATGACTAACGCCGACGAGAACAAGTACGGCTGGGCGCTGCCTTTGTCGCTGCAGTCGCCGTCGAGCGTGCTGAACGACATGATGTCTTGGGTCTGGGCCTCGGGCAAAAGCATGCTCGCCGACGGCAAGCCGGCGCTGGAGCAGCCGCCGGTCGTCGACATGCTGACTTTCATCAAGCAGCTCGACGACGCAGGCGTCATCTCGCCCGGCATCGCCTCGAAGACCGAGCAGGAAAAGGTCGAGGAGTTCGTCAACGGGCGGATCGGCATGATGGTCGACACGCTCGCCCACGTGAACCTCATCCGCGAGCGCAATCCCGACCTCAACTTCGACGTCGTGCCGATGCCCGTCACCGAAGGCTATGACGGCAAGCGCGGCCTGACCTACGCCTCCTGGGGCATCGGCATCGCGGAATCCTCCGAGCACAAGGAGGAGGCCTGGAAGCTGGTGCAGTACATGATGAGCGAGGACGTCAATGCGCGTCTCGTCTCGCTCGCCAACGCCTTTCCCGGCAACGTCAACGCCAAGCCGGACTTCGTGAATTCCGACCCGGTCTTCGCCAAGGCGTTCGAGATCTTCCAGGAGGGCTATCTCGCCAACGAGTTCACCGGCCTGCCGGAGGCCGTCGACCTGATGCGCGAGTTCGACGTCGAGACCCAGAAGATGCTGGAAGGCCAGCAGACGCCTGAGGAGACCGCCGCGGCCGCCCAGGCGAAGTGGATGGAGAAGTTCTGAGGCCTCGACCCGAGACGAGACCTCTCAGGGGGCGCGAGTCCGCTTGCGCCCCCGCCCGTTTCAAGCGTTCTTTCAGGCCACTTGACCGATGAGCACCCCAATGACAGCGCGGGGCCCGAAGGCCAACTACAAGCTCGGACGGCAGATCGCGCCCTATCTCTATCTGTCGCCATCGCTGATCGTCGTCGGTTTGCTGATGCTCCTGCCGATGGCGATGGTGATCGCCTATTCCTTCCAGGAGAGCGCCGTCCTTCGGCCCGATACGAGCTTTGCCGGCTTCAGGCATTACCGGGCGATCTTCGGCGACGAGGTATTCTGGGCCTCGCTCTGGCACACTTTGTATTTCACCGTCGCGAGCGTCGTCATGCACATGGCGATCGGGCTCGCCTTCGCCCTGATGCTGAACAGCGACCGGATCAGCCCGATGCTGCGCAGCGTCCTGCGAGTGCTCTACATCCTGCCCTGGCTGTTCACCCAGGTGATCATCGCGGTGATCTGGCGGCTCATGCTCGACCCGAACGGCGTGGTGAACAGCATCCTCGTCGATCTCGGCATCATCGGATCGAAGGTGGCGTGGTTCTCGTCGGTCGAGACGGCGCTCCATGCGGTGACCTTCGCCAACATCTGGGCCGGCTATCCGCTGTTCATGGTCAGCCTTCTCGCCGGCCTGCAGGGCATTCCGAAGGACCTCTACGAGGCCGCCGACATCGACGGCGCCACCGGGCCGCAGAAGCTGGTCTTCATCACCATCCCTCAGCTCATGCCGATCATCGTCAGCATCTCGCTGCTCGACTTCATCTGGACGATGCAGGTCTTCCCGCTGATCTGGCTGACCACCGGCGGCGGCCCGATCTACGCGACGGAAGTGCTCAGCACCTACACCTACAAGCTGGCCTTCTCCCAGTACAATCTGGCCCAGGCTGCCGCGAGCGCGGTGACGATCCTTTTGATCTCGATCGGCCTCACCCTGTTCTACATCCGCCACCAGAAGGCAAGGTAGACCCATGGCGAGACGAAACACGCGTCGCGAAAAGCTGATCACCCTGGCGCTGCACGTCGGCCTTCTTGCCGGCCTGTTCTTCGCCGCCTTCCCGATCTACTGGATGCTCGCGAGCTCCTTCAAGACGAATGGCGAGATCTTCGCCCTGCCGCCGACGATCCTGCCGCACGTCTTCACCTTCGAGGCCTATGCGGCGATCCTGACGGATCCGGTGAAGCTGCGCTTCTTCTTCAACAGTTACCTCGTCGCCGCGGTCGTCACGATCCTGACGGTGATCATCGCGCTACTGGCCGCCTATGGCTTCAGCCGCTTCAACTTCCGCGGCAAGGCGGCGCTGAGCACGCTGATCATCAGCACCCAGACGCTGCCGCCGATCACGCTTTTGATCCCGTTCTTCGGCCTCGTCGTCTCCTACGGCCTGTTCGACACCTATGCGGCGCTGGTGCTGACCTATCTCGTCTTCACCCTGCCTTATGCGGTCCTGCTGCTGACGGGCTATCTCAATACGCTGCCGCGCGACCTCGACGAGGCCGTGGCCGTCGACGGCGGCTCCAGCTGGACGGCGCTGTGGCGGGTGATCGTGCCGATCTCCGTGCCGGGGATCGTCGCCACCTCGGTCTACACGTTTCTCCTGTGCTGGAACGAGTTTCTCTTCGCCTTGACCCTCACCAAATCGACCGACATGCGCACCGTGCCGATCGGGATCCAGCTCCTGATGGGCCAGCACGCCTTCGAGTGGAACCAGATGATGGCGATGAGCGTGCTCGGCTCGCTGCCGCTGCTGGTCATCTATCTGATCGCCCAGCGCTATTTCCTCGCCGGAATGGCCGCAGGCTCCGTGAAATGATCGCCCGGCGCGGTCCGGCGACCCGACCCAATCCTCAAAGGAACCCACGATGTACAAGTTCGACAAGGGCCCGATCCTCGTCACCGGCGCCAGCGGCGGCATCGGCGGCGCCACCGTCCGCCATCTCACGGAAGCCGGCGCCGAGGTGATCGCCAACGGCCGCAACGCGGAGGCGCTGGCCGAACTCGCCCAGGCGACCGGCTGCCGCACCTTGCCCTTCGACCTCCAGTCCGAGGACGAGATCCGCGGCGCGCTGGAGGGGCTCGACGTCTACGGCGTCGTCAATTGCGGCGGCTGGGGCGGCGAGATCGCGACGCCGATGGACACCGACATCGACGTCTTCGACAAGGTCATGTCGATCAACGCCCGCGGCGCCCTTTTGGTGACGAAATATGCCAGCCGCGCGATGATCGATGCGGGGCGCGGCGGCGTCTTCGTCAACGTCTCCAGCCAGGCCTCTCTGGTCGGGCTGAAAGGCCACATCTCCTACGGTTCCTCCAAGGCCGCCCTCGACAACATCACCCGCGTCTCGGCGCTGGAGCTCGGAAAATACGGCATCCGGGTCAACAGCGTGAATCCGACCGTGGTGATGACGCCGATGTCGGCCTGGTACTGGGGCAGGCCGGAGATCGAAAAGCCGTTTCTGGAAACCATGCCGCTCGGCCGCTGGGCGAGCGAGGACGAGATCGCAGGGCCCATCGTCTTCCTCCTGTCCGATGCCGCATCGATGATCTCGGGCATCACCCTGCCGATCGACGGCGGCTTCACCGCCGTCTGAGAAGCCGTGCGGGCCCGACGGCTCGGAAACGACCGGTCGGCCTGCCGCCATCGCATCCCTGCGGCATCGACGGTCTTTCCCCGCTCTGCCCCGGCGCCGTGCGGCAGGGCGGCGAAGACCCTGACGGTCATCGCCTTGCCGCGATGACGTCCAGCACCTTTCGCGCGATCTCGGTTCCGACCCGTTCGAGCCCGCCATTGGTCGATGCGCCGAGATGCGGCATGGCGAGGAAATTCGGCTCCCGCAACAGCGGATTGTCCGGCAAGGGTGGCTCGACGGCGAAGACGTCCGAGGCCGCGCCGGCGAGGTGACCCGACGACAGCGCATCCGCGAGCGCCGCCTCGTCGACGATGCCGCCGCGGGCGCAATTGACGAGATAGCTGCCCTTCGGCATCGCGGCGAGTGCCGCCGCATCGATGATGCCGCGGGTCGTTACGGTCAGCGGCATGTGCAGGAAGACGATCCGGCTTTGGCCGAGAAGTGCGGCGAGGCTCGGTGCGAAGTCGACGCCCCGTTCCGGGAGCGAGCCGGTTCGGCCGGGCGAATAGGCGGTCGTCGGCGTCCCGAACCCGCCGACGAGGCGGCGCGCCACGGCCCGGCCGACCGCCCCGTAGCCGACGATCCCGGCGCGCAATTCGCCGAGGTCCCATCCGGTCCGCAGATGCGGCTCGACGGCGCGGCCCTCGCGGAGCGCCAGCGTGATCGGCACGACGTTGCGGATCAGCGCCAGGGCGAAACCGATCGCCAGATCCGCGACGGATTCGGCATTCGCGCCGGGCGTCGACTCCACCACTATACCGGCTGCGGCGGCGGCCGCGACGTCGATGGCATCGACGCCCGTGCCGTGCTTGCCGATCACCTTGAGATTGGGACAGGCGGCGATCTCGGCGCCCGTGATCTTCCGGGTGCGGACCACGATCCCGTCGCAGGCGGACGGAAACGGATCGGCCTCGGTCAGGAGATCGGCCTCGCTCTCGAGCAGAGCAATCGCGCTCGCGTGGATGTGTCCGAGGACGTGGACGACGGGGCGACGGTTCATTCGGTCAGATCCGCGAGGAGAGATGGGCGATCTGGCTGCCGAGCCGGTAATAGCCCTCGCGCAGTCGGCGCAGGCGCTGGGGCTCCGGCACTGTCACCGGCAGCGGCAGATCGTCTTCCGTGAGTTCGCCGAGAACATGCCGGGCGAGGGTGCGGCCGAAGACGGTGCCCGGCGCGATTCCGCGTCCGTTGTAGCCGCTGAAGGAGACCACCTTCTCGTCGAGGCGATGGAACTTCGGCAGGCTGTCGGCGGTCATGCCGATCTGGCCGTACCATTCCGCCTCGAACTCGATCTCGCCGAGCTGCGGGAACAGCCGCTTCAGGCTGCGCCGCGCCCAGCGGCGATGGATCGACCTCCCGGTCCCGTCCAGCGCGCCGACGCTGCCGATGATCAGCCGGCCGGCCCGATCGAGGCGGAAGGAGGAGAGGACCTCCTTGGTGTCCCAGCAGCCCTGGCGCTCCGGCAGGATCGAACGGGCGAGATTCGAAGACAGCGGCCGGGTGGCGATGTTGAAATAGGGCAGATGGACGATCTCCTCGCGGATCTGCGGCCAGGGCGTGCGGGTATAGGCGTTGGTGGCGACGACCACCCACTCCGCCGTCACCGAACCGCCCGGCGTCGCGAGGCGCCAGCCTGCGCCCGCGGAGGTGATCCCGGTCACCGGGCTCTGCGTGAAGACCTCGGCGCCTGCGGCCATGGCGGCATGGCCGAGGCCGCGGACATAGGCGAGCGGCTGGACGGTGCCGGCGCGCCGGTCGAGGAGGGCGCAGGAATAGGCCGGCGAACCGGTCAGCCGGCGCGCTTCGACCGCATCGAGGAGTTCGACGGGAGCGCCGCGCTCACGCCACTGGCGAGCCCGTTCGGCGAGCTCCTCGGCGCCCTTCCTGCCGACCCCGCAATGAAGCGTTCCCGAGCGCTCGCTCTCGCAGGCGATGCGGTGGCGCTCGATCAGCTCGAAGACCTGCCGCGGCGCGTCGCCGAGAAGGTCGAGCAATCTCTCGCCATGGACCTCGCCGAGGACGCCGGGCAGGTCGTCCGGCATCACCCACATCCCGGCATTGACCAGCCCGACATTGCGGCCCGACCCGCCGAAGCCGATCTCGGCCGCTTCCAGCACCGCCACGCGGAGGCCGGCTTCGGCCAGATGGAGCGCCGCCGACAGGCCGGTAAATCCGGCGCCGACCACGGCGACGTCGGCGTCCATGTCCGAGCCGAGCGGCCCGGTCGCCGGGGCCGGCGGCGCGGTCCGCTCCCAAAGGCCGTGAGAGCGCGGGTCGTTCAGCATGGACGGGTTCCCTCGGGCGCGGCCGGCCGAAAGGCGCCGTCACGCGATGACGTCGACGATTCTCCGCCGGGCGATGGCGGCGAGACAAGCTAGCGCGCGGCAGCCGTCCGCCGTCAAGATCTGGAGGCGACACGACGATCCGACCGACGTTTCTCCTGCGTTTGCGGGTCTTCGCGGCCGAAACGGCTTTCGGCCAGACCCACCGCGTCTCGAAGGCAGAGACGCAATCGAGCCTGGCCGCAATTGCCCAATGGAAAAGCCTGCCGGACGCGCCGGCGATCGTTCAGCCGAGGACGTGCCCGACGGCCTCCTTCGTCTTGGCGACGACGAGGTCGGCGTCTTCCTTCGTCAGGCAGAAGGGCGGCGCGAAGCCGAGAATGTCGCCCTCCGGCATCGCCCGGCCGATGACGCCGCGCTCGAACAGGGCGGCGGCGATCTTCGGTCCGACCTTTTCGGAGGGATCGAAGAAGCGGCGATCGTCCTTGTCCGCCACGAACTCCACCGCGGCGAGCAGGCCTTCCCCGCGCACTTCGCCGACATGGCCGTGATCCGCCAGCGCGTCCTTGAGGCCGTTGAGGAAATACGGGCCGACCTCGCGGACGTTGTCGATGAGGGCGAGATCGTCGATCAGCTCGAGATTGGCGACGCCCGCCGCCGCGCAGATCGGATGGGCCGAATAGGTCCAGCCGTGGCCGAAAGCGCCGAGATCGTCGACGCCCTTGACGAGCCCCTCCCACATCCGCTTCGAGACGATCGAGCCGGAGAGCGGCGCATAGGCCGAGGTGAGGCCCTTGGCGATGGTGATGAGGTCCGGCTTCATGCCGTAGTGGTCCGAGCCGAACATCGAGCCGAGGCGGCCGAAGCCGGTCACCACCTCGTCGGCGACGAGCATCACGTCGTATTTGTCGAGCACCGCCTGGATCTTCTGCCAGTAGCCTGCCGGCGGCGGGACGATGCCGCCGGTGCCGAGCACCGGCTCGCCGATGAAGGCGGCGACGGTCTCCGGCCCCTCGGCGAGGATCAGCTTTTCGAGTTCGTCGGCGCAATGCTGCGAGAACTCTTCCTCGCTCATCGAGCGGTCCTCGCGCCGGAAATAGTAGGGCGACACGGTGTGGAGGATCGGCGCGCGCGGCAGGTCGAAGGCGTTGTGGAAGAGATGCAGCCCGGTGAGCGAGCCGGTCATCACGCCCGAGCCGTGATAGCCCCGCCAGCGCGAGATGATCTTCTTCTTTTCCGGCCGGCCGAGGACGTTGTTGTAGAACCAGATCAGCTTGATGTTGGTCTCGTTGGCATCCGAGCCCGACAGGCCGAAATAGACCCGGCTCATATGCTCCGGGGCCCGGTCGATGATCATCTTCGACAGCTGGATCGAGGCGTCCGTGCCGTGGCCGACATAGGCGTGGTAATAGGCCAGCTCATGGGCCTGCCTGGCGATCGCGTCGGCGATCTCGGTGCGGCCGTAGCCGGCATTGACGCAATAGAGGCCGGCAAAGGCGTCGACATGGGTGCGGCCGGTGGCGTCGGTGATGCGCACGCCGTCCGCCCCGGTGATCACCCGGGTCGGGCTCTCGCCGCGGGCATGGGTGCCCATGTGGGTCGATGGGTGGAAGAAGTGGTCGCGGTCGAAGGCTTCGCGTTCGTTCGAGGCGTCGAGCATGGTGACGGCTCCTTTCTGCTGGTCTGAGGTCTGTTGGTCGTGGTCGGCGTCCGCTGGTCGGCCGGATCAGGCGAGATCGGCGCAGACATATTTGACGTCGGTGAACGCCTCGAGCCCGTGGCGCGAGCCTTCGCGGCCGAGGCCCGACTGCTTGATCCCGCCGAACGGGACCGGCGCGCCGGTGATCTTCACCCGGTTGACGGCGACCATGCCGTAGTCGAGCGCGGCGGCGAGGCGGGCGGCCCGGGCGCCGTCCTTCGTCACCACATAGGCGACGAGGCCGTATTCGCTATCGTTGGCGCGGGCGACGACCTCGTCCTCGGTGTCGAACGGCGTGAGCGCCGCGACCGGGCCGAAGGTCTCCTCCCGCATGATCGCCGCGCTCTCCGGAACGTCGGCGAGCACGGTCGGCCGGTAGAACAGCGGCCCGGCCGCATCCCGGGCGCCGCCCGTCAGCAGCCTTGCGCCGCGGGCTCTCGCATCCTTCACCTGCGCCTCGACCTTGGCGACGGCGCGCTCGTGCATCAGCGGGCCGATGTCCGTCCCTTCGTCGAGACCGTTGCCGACCCTCAGCCCGGCGGCTTTTTCGGCGAAGCGCCGGGCGAATTCCTCGTAGACGGAACGCTCGACATAGATGCGGTTGGCGGCGAGGCAGTCCTGGCCGGAGGTGGCGAATTTCGCGTCGATGGCGATGGCGACCGCCCGGTCGAGATCGGTGTCGGCGAAGACGATCAGCGGGGCGTGGCCGCCGAGTTCCATGACGAGGCGCTTGACCGTCGGGGCCGATTGCGCGGCGATCAGCCGGCCGATCTCGGTCGAGCCGGTGAAGCTCATCGCCCGGACGCGCTCGTCGGCGCACATCCTGCCGACGATGGTCGCCGCATCGCCGGTGACGACGTTGAAGACGCCGGCCCGAAACCCCGCCCGCTCGGCGAGTTCGGCGAGGGCCAGCGCCGACAGCGGCGTTTCGGCGGACGGATGGGCGACCACCGTGCAGCCGGCGGCGAGCGCCGCGGCGGCCTTGCGCGTCAGCATGGCGGCGGGGAAATTCCAGGGCGTGACGAGGCCGGCGACGCCGACCGGCACCCGCGAGACGCTCATCGCGGCGCCGGGCAGGTGGCTCGCGACGCTCTCGATCGAAACGCGCTTGGCCTCCTCGGCATAGTATTCGACGAAGGAAGCGGCGTAGTCGATCTCGCCGAGCGCCTCGGCATAGGGCTTGCCCTGTTCGAGCACCATCAGGAGGGCGAGGTCGTCCTTCGCCGCGAGGATCAGCTCTTTCCAGCGTTTCAGGATCGCGCCGCGCTGCTGCGGCAGCAGCGCCTTCCACGCCGGGAAGGCCGCCTGAGCCGCGTCGATCGCCGCCGTCGTCGCCGACGCATCGAGGCTGGCGACATGGGCGAGGGGGGAGCCCGTGGCCGGATCCGCGACCGCGAAGGTCGCGCCACTGCCAGCACGGGTCCAGCGTCCGCCGACATAGGCGTTGTCGCGCAACAGCCGGGGGTCTGAGAGGCGGTCGAGGCCGGGATGAAGCTCGTTGCGGGCGAAGACGGCGCTCATGGATCACCTCCTGGCTTTTCCGGCCGAGCGACCGGAAGGCCGGCGGACGTCGCCGGCACGGAGTGAACCTACGGGTTCAGCGGCAGAGGGATGGGCTGAAGAGGGGCTTGCGGCAGTCCGAACGGGCTGAAGTCGACGGCTGTGGGAGAGACTCTCTCTCCGGGGCGCTCTTTTTCCGGCTCGCCGCCGCCGCCCACGACGTTCGCACGTCCCGCCGGATCGCTTGCCACGATTGCAGTGTACAACCGACCTAACCGCCAAGACGTCAGATTTTACAGCCGCTTACGCCAACGCTTCGTCATCCTCGGGCTTGTCCCGAGGATCTACCGCGGGTTGATGATTGGGCTGCTCGCGGGTGAAAGGCCATTCTGCGAGGATTTTGATTTGGACGGGGCGGTGGATCCTCGGGACAAGCCCGAGGATGACGCAATTTCAATGGCTTCGATCAATTCTTCTCCGCCGGCCAAGCACGGCGGCAGTGCCGATGCCGTCCTCCGCCGAACGTGTCAATCTCGTGGCATTCGGGCCTGGCTGGGGGCAAGATCTCTCGTGGCAGCGAGACCCACGCGTTCACCCCTCCGCCTCCTTCACCGTCCTCGTGACGACGTAGGTGAAGTAGCGGGCGATGCCGATCTCGCGCTCCAGCCAGCCGTCGATCAGCCGCTGATAGGCGTCGATGTCGCTGGTCGCGACCTTGAGAACGTAGTCGACGCCGCCGCCGACCGACCAGCAGGCGGCGACCTCCGGCGTCTCCCGAACCACCTTCTCGAACCGGTCGAAGTCGGCCTGGCGATGTTGTCCGAGGGTGATCTCGACCAGCACGGTCGCCCGCGGCGCGACCAGGCGCCATTCGATGCGGGCATGATAGCCGGCGACGATGCCGGCCTCCTCCAGCCGCTTCAGCCGGTTCCAGCAGGGAGTCGGGGAGAGCCCGACCTTCTCGGCCAGCTTCAGCTTGGTGATCCGCCCTTCGCGCTGGATCGCGCCGAGGATCTTCAGGTCGATCGGATCGAGCTTGGTGGGCGGCATTGTCGTGGCATTCCTCGATGGGCGTCGCGTCACCATATTGCCCAATGACATGATTTGCGAAAGAGTGCTTTCATGACAATGCCTTTCCTCGATCCCGCGGCGCTCCACCGGCCGGTGTATCAGTCGCTCGCCGATCAGATCGCCCGTGCCATTGCCGACGGTCATCTGGCGAACGGCGTCAAGCTGCCGCCCCACCGCATCCTCGCCCATGATCTCGGGATCTCGGTCCAGACGGTGAGCCGCGCCTATGAGGAGTTGATTCGCCGCGGGCTGGTCTCCGGCGAGACCGGCCGCGGCAGCTTCGTTCGGCGGCAGGAGCCGGCAGGAGACGTTCCCTATCTGCAGGAGCGGCCGGGCGAGATCGTCGATCTTTCGATCCTCAAGCCGGTCTGCGAGACGATGCATCTCGACCGGATGAAGGCGGTGCTCGCCGAGATGGCGACGGACCTGCCGGCGAGCGCCGCCCTGTCGTTCCGCCCGAACGTGATCTTTCCCGGCCATCGCATCGTCGCCGCCGAATGGCTGCGCCACTGCGGCCTGAGCGTTTCGCCCGGCAACGTCGTCCTGACCAACGGCGCGACGGCCGGCATGACCGTGGCGATGATGAGCGCTGCCTCGACCGGCACCGTGATCGCGACGGAGGCCGTCGGTCACCACACGCTGGTGCCGCTGGCGAGCTATCTCGGGCTGAAGATGGCGGGCGTCACGATCGACGCCGAGGGAATGCTGCCGGAGGCGCTGGCGGTGCTCTGCCGGCAGGAGGACGTGCGAGCGGTCTTCCTGCAACCCTCGCCGATCAACCCTTCCGCGACGATGATGGGTCTGGAGCGGCGGGAAGCGCTGATCGCCGTCGCCCGCACGAACGGCCTCACGATCATCGAGAACGATCCGCTCGGTCCGCTGATCGAGGATCGCCCGCCGCCGATCGCCGCGCTGGCGCCGGAGCGAACGCTCTACGTCACCAGCTTCACCAAATCCGTCCTGCCGGGCCTGCGCACCGGCTATCTCGTGGCGCCCGACCGGCTGATGCCGGCCGTCGCCAATCGCCATCTCGTCAGCCACTGGATCGCCACGCCGCTGCTCGCCGAGATCGCTTCGCGCTGGGTGCGCGACGGTACGGCCATGGAACTCGTGCGCTGGCAGAGGGCGACGCTGAAGAAGCGTCAGGCGATCGTCGGAAACATGCTCGAAGGCATTCCCCATGCCGCCCATCCCCAGGGGCTGCACGTCTGGCTGCCGCTCGGAAGCCGCACCGAGGAGGAGGTCTTCGTCGCCCAGGCTCGGCTGCGCGGCGTGGCGCTGGCGCCGGGACGCAGCTTCCAGATCGGCCGTGAGGAGCACCCGGCGGTGCGCATCGCCGTCGGCGCGTCGAGCGAGAGCGAGCTGAGATCCGGTCTCAGGATCGTCGCCAGCCTCGTCCATGCGGCACCGGAGCCGCTGCTGCTGGCGATCTAGGCACCGTGCTTCGAAAAAGGCGGCGCGCTGCGTGATCGACTGGCAGAACCCGGATTATTGTACTGATTTAATTTTCCTGATTGACATGATTTGCTGCCGGGTCACATCCTAGGTCTTCGAAACCCGAAGACAGGCAGAGGGTGTGCGTGGTCGAACCCATCATCAAGCTCGAATCCGTCACCAAGCGCTTCGGCTCGCTGACCGTGCTGGACGAATTGTCCTTCGAGGTGGAGCCGGGCGAGAAGCTTGCGCTGATCGGGCCTTCGGGATCGGGCAAGACCACCATCCTGCGCATGCTGATGACGCTGGAGCAGCCGTCGGACGGCCGCATCACCGTCGACGGCGACTATCTCTTCCACATGAAGAACGGCAACGGCCTCGTGCCGGCGAGCGAGAAGCATCTCCACGAGATGCGCCGCAAGATCGGCATGGTCTTCCAGCACTTCAACCTGTTTCCCCACAAGTCGGTGCTCCAGAACATCACGCTGGCGCCGATCCTCACCCAGAACGTCTCCAGGGCCGATGCCGAGGCGCGGGCGATGTCGCTGCTGGAAAAGTTCGGGCTGGCGGAAAAGGCCGACGCCATGCCCGCCCAGCTCTCGGGCGGCCAGAAGCAGCGTGTGGCGATCGCCCGGGCCTGCGCCCTGCAGCCGCGGATCATGCTGTTCGACGAGGTGACCTCGGCGCTCGATCCCGAGCTGGTCGAGGAAGTGCTGAACGTGATGCGCCTCATCGCCGCCGAGACCGACACGACGATGCTGCTCGTCACTCACGAGATGAATTTTGCCCGGGACTTCGCCGACCGGGTCCTGTTCTTCGATTCGGGCCACATCATCGAGGACGGGCCGCCCTCGGAAATCTTCACCAACCCGACGCATGAGCGCACCCAGACCTTCCTGCGAAAGGTGCTGTCCCACTAGCTGCCTGTCGAAGCTCGCCGGTGCGCCCTCGGGCGCCTGCCATTCGGAATCTCGCCCCGACCGTTCGTCAAATCCTATGGAGTTGCCATGAACCGCCTGATCGCCCTTTCCCGCCGCGCCGTCCTCGGTGTCGCCATCGCCGGCCTCGCTGCCGCCAGCGCCGCGCCCGCCAAGGCGCAGGACGCCCTCGAGCAGCTGAAGGAGAAGGGCTCGGTGCGCGTCGCCATCGGCAATGAGCCGCCCTACACCGAGCTGAAGTCCGACGGCTCCGTCTCGGGTGCCGCGCCCGACGTCGCCCGGGCGGTGTTCAAGAAGCTCGGTATCGACAATCTGGAGCCGGTGGTCTCCGAATACGGCGCGATGATCCCCGGGCTTCAGGCCGGCCGGTTCGACGCGGTCACCGCGGGCCTCTTCATGAAGCCCCAGCGCTGCAATGCCGTCGCCTATTCCGAGCCGGTGCTGTGCGACGCCGAAGCCTTCCTGGTGAAGGAGGGCAACCCGAAGAACCTCACGACCTTCAAGTCGATCGCCGAGAGCGAGGACGCCACCATCGGCGCGCCGGGCGGCGGCACCGAAGAGCGTCTGGCGCTCGAAGCCGGCGTGCCGCGCGGCCGGGTCATCGTCGTGCCCGACACCCAGAGCGGCCTGACGATGCTGCAGCAGGGGCGCATCGACGTCTATTCGCTCCCCGTCCTGTCGATCAATTCGCTCGCCAAGAAGGCCGGCGGCGGGGTCGAGGTGGTGGCGCCGGTGGAAGATTCGCCGATCGCCTGCGACGGCGCGGCCTTCGCCAAGGACCAGACGGCGCTGCGCGACGCCTTCGACGAGGGTCTCGCCGAGCTGAAGGAATCCGGCGAATTCGCCAAACTCGTGGAGCCCTACGGCTTTTCGGCCGCGGCGGCGATGAAGACCTCGCGCGAGAAGCTCTGCGCCGCAGCGGAGTAAGAGGCGGGGGCTCTTCGAAGGAGCCACCTTTGCACTGCGAGCGCGGGATTCCGCTGCGCTCGCGGGTTGCAGTAGCCCCTCATCCTGAGGTGAGAGCGCAGCGAGCCTCGAAGGGCGAGGGGCGTCTGGCGCAAACCATGGATGCGGCGTCATCCTCGGGCCTGTCCCGAGGATCTACTGCCATCGATGGGAAGGGCACCGCGCCGATTTGAGCCTCTTCTCCGAGGCTTCTGGGGCGGACACCGCAGGAGATCCTCGGGACAAGCCCGAGGATGACGCCGCTGAGAGGGGCGCGACGCCGTGGCTGGGATGGGACGCTGCCTTCCTGATCATCGCCGTTCGACACGGTGGCGTCCGCGCCGAACTAGCCCCCATCCTGAGGTGCGAGCGCAGCGAGCCTCGAAGGACGAGGGGCGCCCGCACAGGCCACGCTCAACCAACCAACACCAACCCCGCGAGGACCCGGACGTTCATGGAGATGTGGCTCGGCTACATGCAGCTCATTCTTCACGGTGCCTGGATCACCATCCAGCTCACCGTCTATGGCTGCGCCTTCGCGCTCGGCGTCGCACTCGTTGCCGGGCTCGGCCGGATCTCGCCCTTTGCCCCGGTGCGCTGGATCTCCGTCGGTTACATCGAGTTCTTCCGCGGCACCTCGATCTTCGTCCAGCTGTTCTGGATCTATTACGTCCTGCCGCTGATGGGCCTCAGCCTGACGCCGATGCAGGCGGGCGTCCTCGCCCTCGGGCTGAACGTCGGGGCCTATGGCGCCGAAGTGGTGCGCAGTGCCGTCCAGGCCGTCGACGAGGGTCAGAAGGAGGCGGCCGTCGCGGTCAATCTCACCCGCTATCAGACCATGCGCCACGTCATCCTGCCCCAGGCGATCGTCATCATGCTGCCGACCTTCGGCAACAACGCCATCGAATTGTTGAAGGGCACGGCGATCGTCTCCCTGATCTCGCTCTCCGACATGACCTTCCAGGCCCAGGTGGTGCGCGCCCAGACCGGCAACACGGCGGTGCCCTTCATCACCATCCTCGTCCTCTACTTCGCCATCGCCTCGGTGATCAGCTTCGCCGTGCGGTCCCTCGAAAAGCGCCTGACGCGCGGCCTCGACGGCGTTCGGGCCTAAGGGAGGGCAGCTTTCATGGAATGGGACTGGCAATTCGTCTGGCAGATCCTGCCGACCCTCGCCGAGGGCGCCAAGATCACCATCGTCGCGACGCTGCTCGGCTATGTCCTCGCCGTCGTGCTCGGGCTCGTTCTGGCGGTCATGCGCCGCTCGCCGAACGGCCTGATCTCCCGGCCGACCGGCGGCTTCGTCGAATTCGTGCGCGGCACGCCGCTGCTCGTGCAGCTGTATTTCCTGTTCTACATCCTGCCCGAGGCCGGCATCACGCTGGCCCCGCTGGTCGCGGGCGTCATCGGCCTCGGCCTGCATTACGCGACCTATACCTCCGAGGTCTACCGCGCCGGCATCGACAACGTGCCGCGCGGCCAGTGGGAGGCCGCCAAGGCCTGCAACCTGACCTATCGCCAGACCTGGCGCCACATCATCCTGCCCCAGGCGATCATGCCGGTGATCCCGGCGCTGGCGAACTATCTGATCGCCATGTTCAAGGAAACGCCGCTGCTGTCGGCGATCACCGTCCTCGAACTGATGAACCAGGCCCGTTCGATCGCCAACTACAATTACCGCTATGTGGAGCCGATCACCCTCGTCGGGGTGTTCTTCCTGGTGATCAGCCTGATCTCTGTGATCGGGGTGAAATATCTCGAGCGCCGCTTCGGCGGCTACGGCAGGCGCGGCAGGGCGGCGTCATGACGGCGATGCGGGAACTTTCGCCCCGGGCCGTCAGCTTGGACGAGCGGCCGATCGCGCGGCGAGTCGGATTGATCCTGCTCTCCACCGATCACACGACGGAGTTGGACTACGCCCGCCTCGTCGCATCGGACGGGATCGGCGTCTATGCGAGCCGCGTCGAATACGCCAATCCGACGACGCCGGAAAACCTACTCGCCATGCGCCCGCGCCTTGCGGAGGCGGCGGCCTCGATCCTGCCGGGCTCGGATCTCGATGCGGTCTGTTTTTCCTGCTCGTCGGCATCCGCCGTGATCGGCGACGCAGCCGTGACCGAGGCGATCCGGGCGGGCAAGCCGGGCGTCGCCGTGGTGACGCCGGCGCTCGCCGCGGCCAACGCGTTGACCGCGCTCGGCGCAAGGCGGATCGCCATGCTGACGCCTTATCTCGCCGAGACCACCCGGCCGCTGGCCGATTACATGGAAGCCAAGGGCTTCGACCTTGCCGGCGTCACCTGCCTCGGTTTCGACGACGACCGGGTGATGGCGCGGATCACGCGCGCCGCTCTCGTCGACGCGGCGGTGGCGGCGATGCCGGCGGACGCCGACGCGCTGTTCATCTCCTGCACGGCGCTGCGGGCGGCTTTGGTCGTCGCCGAGATCGAGGCCCGGATCGGCCGCCCGGTCGTTACCTCCAACCAGGCGACGGCCTGGGAATGCCTCGCCCGGTGCGGCGCTTCCGTCTCGCACCCCGAGGCGGGACGGTTGTTTTCCTTGCCACTCCACACGGCAGCCTGATCCGATGACCACCGTCGACCTTCCAGCCATCGAAGAGGCCGCCCGGCGCATCGCCGGCCACGTCCGCCGCACCCCGATGGAGCGCTCCGCGGCGCTGTCCGAGCTTTGCGGCGTGCCGGTCCAACTGAAGCTCGAGCACTGGCAGGAAACCGGCGCCTTCAAGCTGCGCGGAGCGACGAACGCGGTGCTCTCGCTCAGCGACGAAGAGCGCGAAAGAGGTGTCGTCGCAGCGTCCACCGGCAATCACGGCAGGGCGCTCGCCCATGCCGCCAGGATCGCCGGCGTGCCCTGCGTCGTCTGCCTGTCGAAGCTCGTGCCGCAGAACAAGCGCGACGCCATCACCGCGCTCGGCGCCGAGCTGCGCGTCGTCGGCAGGAGCCAGGACGACGCGCAGATCGAGGTGGACCGGCTGTCGCGGGAGGGGATGGTGCCGCTGCCGCCCTTCGACCATCCGGCCATCATCGCCGGCCAGGGGACGATCGGCCTCGAAATCGTCGAGGACCTGCCAGAGGTCGACACCGTCCTCGTGCCGTTGTCGGGGGGCGGGCTGATCGCCGGCATCGCGGCGGCCGTCAAGGCGAGTTTGCCCAAGACAAGGATCGTCGGAATCTCCATGGCCCGCGGCGCGGCGATGCAGGCGAGCCTTGCCGCCGGCCATCCGGTCGAGATCGAGGAACTGCCGACACTCGCCGACTCCCTCGGCGGCGGCATCGGCCTCGACAACCGCCTGACCTTCGAGATGGTGCGCGATCTCGTCGACGAGGTGGTGCTGCTCGACGAAGCGGAGATCGCCGCGGGCATCCGCCACGCATACTTTCAAGAGCGCGAGATCGTCGAGGGCGCGGCCGCCGTCGGCATCGCCGCGCTCCTCGCCGGCAAGGTCGAGAGCTGCGGCCCGACCGTCGCGGTTCTCTCCGGCCGCAACGTCGCCATGGACCTGCACGCCCGCATCGTCGCCGGCGCCGACAGCCTGGAGGACGCCGCCTGATGCCGCAGATCCGCATCCTGACCGAGGCCGAGCTTCGCCAGTTCGTCACCCTCGACGTCGAGACCATCGACGCCATGGAAGCGGCCTTTGCCGCGCTTGCGACGAAGGCGGTCGCGATGCCGCCAATCATGCGCCTCGACATTCCCGAGCATCGCGGCGAGGTCGACGTGAAGACCGCCTATGTGCCGGGGCTCTCGGGTTTCGCGATCAAGGTCAGCCCCGGCTTTTTCGACAATCCGAAGCTCGGGCTTCCCAGCGTCAACGGCCTGATGATGCTGCTCTCGGCGACGACCGGTCTCGTCGAGGCGCTGTTCCTCGACAACGGCTATCTGACCGACGTGCGCACCGCAGCCGCCGGCGCGGTCGCGGCCCGTCATCTGGCGCGCCGGGACGCCGCCACCGCCGCGAGCCTCGGCGCCGGCGTCCAGGCGCGGCTGCAGCTTGAAGCGCTGGCGCTGGTAAGGCCGATCCGGCAGGCGCGCATCTGGGCACGGGACTTCGCCAGGGCCGAGCGAGCCGCTGCCGATCTGTCGGCGACCCTCGGCTTTCCGGTGACCGCCCGCGTCGAAGCCCGCGAGGCGATCGAGGGCGCCGACGTCGTCGTCACCACCACACCGTCGGAGACGCCGATCCTCTTGGCCGACTGGCTCCGGCCTGGTCAGCACGTCACCGCCATGGGCTCGGATGCCGAGCACAAGAACGAGATCGATCCGGCGGCAGTCGCCCGCGCCGACCTCTACGTCGCCGACAGCCTGAAGCAGACACGCAGGCTCGGCGAACTGCACCATGCGATCGCCGCCGGCCTCGTCTCGCCCGACACGGCCTTTCCGGAGCTCGGCGCGATCGTCGCCGGGCTCGCGGCAGGCCGCACCTCGCCTGACGCGATCACCATCGCCGACCTCACCGGAACCGGCGTCCAGGACACGGCGATCGCCACCCTTGCCCATGCCCGCGCCGGCGATCGCGGCACTCCCTTTGCAACCTGACAGGAAAGACGGCCCGATGTCGGTGCCCCAGCTCAAATTCACCCGCGAGGAATATGCGACCCGCCTCGCCAAGACCCGGCGCGCCATGGCGGCCAAGGGCGTCGACGTCCTGTGGGTCTCCGATCCCTCCAACATGGCCTGGCTCACCGGCTATGACGGCTGGTCCTTCTACGTCCATCAGGGCGTGCTGGTGCCGCCGGAGGGCGATCCGATCTGGTTCGGCCGCGGCCAGGACGCCAACGGCGCCAAGCGGACGGCCTATCTCGGCCACGACGACATCGTCGGCTATGCCGACCACTACGTCCAGTCGACCGAGCGCCACCCGATGCAGGCGCTGTCCGCCCTGATCAAGGATCGCGGCCTCGGCGGACTCACCATCGGCGTCGAGATGGACAATTACTGGTTCTCCGCCGCCGCCTTCGAGACCATGCGCCGGGACTTGCCCGACGCCCGCTTCGTCGATGCGACCGCGCTGGTCAACTGGCAGCGTGCCGAGAAGAGCCCGCAGGAACTCGAATACATGCGCATCGCCGGGCGCATCGTCGGCGCGATGCACCAGCGCATCGTCGACAAGATCGAGCCCGGCATGCGCAAATGCGATCTCGTCGCCGAGATCTACGATGCCGGCACGAGAGGCGTCGACGGCCCCGGGGGCCGATTTGGCGGCGACTATCCGGCGATCGTGCCGCTGCTGCCGTCCGGCGCCGATGCCTCGGCGCCGCATCTCACCTGGGACGACAAGCCGATGAAGATCGGCGAGGGGACCTTCTTCGAGATCGCCGGCTGCTACAACCGCTATCACTGCCCGCTGTCGCGCACGGTCTTCCTCGGCAAGCCGAGCCAGGCCTTTCTCGACGCCGAGAAGGCGACGCTGGAGGGCATGGAAGCCGGCCTCGCAGCAGCGAAGCCCGGCAATGCCTGCGAGGACATCGCCAACGCCTTCTTCGCGGTCCTGAAGAAATACGGGATCGTCAAGGACAACCGCACCGGCTATCCGATCGGCCTCAGCTACCCGCCGGACTGGGGCGAGCGCACCATGAGCCTGCGTCCCGGCGACAAGACGGTGCTGAAGCCCGGCATGACCTTCCATTTCATGACCGGCCTGTGGCTCGACGACATGGGCCTCGAGATCACCGAGAGCTTCGCCATCACCGAAACCGGCTACGAACTCCTTGCCGACGTGCCGCGCCAGCTTTTCGTGAAGGACTGATCGCCATGTTCGGACCCGAGCCCGTGGCCGAGCTGCCGCCGTCGCCCGTCGTCGCCAAGGTCGAATTCGAGGCCGACGGCATCCACCACGGCTTCCTGCGGATGCCCTACAGCCGCGACGACTCGGCGTGGGGCTCGATCCTCACGCCGATCACCGTGGCGAAGAGCGGCGAGGGGCCGACGGCGCTTCTGACCGGTGGCAATCACGGCGACGAATACGAAGGCCCGATCGCCCTGTTCGATCTCGCCCGCAATCTCGATCTCTCGCAGGTCTCCGGCCGGATCATCATCGTGCCGGCGCTGAACTACCCGGCCTTCCGGGCGGGCACCCGCACCTCACCAATCGACAAGGGCAATCTCAACCGCTCCTTTCCCGGGCGGCCCTTCGGCCAGCCGACGGAGAAGATCGCCGATTTCGTCACCCGCAACCTCCTGCCGATGGCCGACGTCGTGCTGGACTTCCACTCGGGTGGCAAGACCCTCGACTTCCTGCCGTTTGCGGCCGCCCACGTGCTCGACGACAAAGCGCAGGAAGCGGCCTGCTTCGCCGCCGTGCGGGCCTTCGGCGCCCCCTATTCGGTGAAGATGCTGGAGATCGACGCCGTCGGCATGTTCGACACCACGGCCGAGGCGATGGGCAAGGTGTTCGTCACGACCGAACTCGGCGGCGGCGGCACGGCGAGCGCCCGCACCGCGGGCATCGCCAAGCGCGGCGTCACCGACCTTCTGCGCCATGCCGGCATCCTGAAGGGCGAGCCGGCGATCCGCGAGACCCGCTGGCTCGACATGCCGGACGACCGCTGCTTCACCTTTTCGGAGATCGACGGGCTGATGGAGCCACTGGTCGATCTCGGCGATCCGGTGAGGCAGGGCCAGCCGCTCGGCCGCGCCTGGCCGGTCGACCGCACCGGACAGGAGCCCTACACCTATACCGCCAAGATGGACGGCATCCTCGCCGCGAGACACTTTCCCGGTCTGGTCAAGGCCGGCGACTGCATCGCGGTGCTCGGGGTGGTCGATTGAGAGGACGAGCGGCGGGGTGGATCGCTCGGGTGCCTGAGCGACCACGGCGGTGTAATCATTGAACGTTCGTGAAAGATCGCTGTCCGGCTGCAGCATTGGGCGTCGTTCGTTTGCAGAACGAGTGAAGCATCGAAGCTTCGTCATCCCGGGCTTGACCCGGGATCCATTTCAAATCGACGCCGATTTGTTTCGCGTTCAGACGAAATGGTGTTTTATACTGCACCGAAACGCCAATTTTCCCAGCAGAGGAATGGCAACTGTGTTCATGCAAAGGCCTTTTTGTCCCTCTGCATGGCATTGAGGACGGTGAGAAGCTTTCTGGCGACGGCGATGATCGCGACCTTCTTGGATCCCGATCTTTCGGTGACGGCGTTGAA